>JAKLJI010000035.1 GCA_023151275.1 Bacteroidia bacterium
CCAAAAAATCATTAATGAAACCGCTGAAATTAAAATCAAAAAGATGCCAGACGTGGCATTTGCTTTTGCCTTTTTTCGAACAAAAATCAACAGCAAGGTTGATGTTAGCGCAAATAGAATATTAACCAGAATAAGTCGGGCATCAAGCCCAAGAAATACATTGTTAATTAAGCCAAGCCAATTGGAAACAGCAATAATAAAGGCTCCTAAAAGAAAAAGTCGGGTATTGAAATCCGTTTCCCTTTCACTCAAAAAAAGCCAATTACGAATACTTATCTTTTTAGCCATTCTAATTGTGAATATCGTTTTTTATCCATTGCTTTAGCAAGTTTTTTTCATCTTCACTAAAGGAAGTAGGCTCGTCCTTTCGGTTCAGGTAGCGCAACATTAGCTGATGCACCGGATCTTTGGATTGATATCCATTTTTTTCGGAAACCAAAAATTGGAATACATTCAATGCTTCTGAACATCTGCCTTGGTTAATCAATTCAACACCCAATAGAAAGTAGATTTCGCGCTCGGGATACAAGGAAAGTGATTTTTTGAGGTAAATGATTTTTTTCGAAGCAGGTATCCCCTTTTCATTTGCTTTTACCAGATAACGCTGCGCCAAAAATTGGTAGTTGTCGGCCACATGAAGCTGGTAATTTCTCACTGAATCGGCATTGCAAATGGCCCAAACAGGCAACCTGTCTGCTTGAATCTCGAAATAACTTTCCGGATACAGGCATCCCGTAAACAAGCAAATTAGTAAGGCAATTGAAATTAACTTCATACCCATTACTGCTTGAATTTGCCTGTAAATCTATCTCCCAGCCAGAGTTCAGGACTGTTTAGCAAATGTCCATTAAAGGTATCAGGCTTTGCCGGATGGAGGTAATAAATCAATTGCTTGGCATGGTTGAGTTTTGCCAAAACCCTTACATTTTCTGTTCCTTGCGCAGAAATAAGCTCCGCCGATGAAATGGAATCTCCATCTACCTGAACCAAACGAAACCACATTTTGTCTGGACTGAATTTATCCTTACCTATCAGTTGAACGAAAGAACTTACCGAGTTCAAGTAACTAAAGCCGAAGAGCCGCTTTTTTAGACCAAGCAAGGCGGCTATTTCTTGCAAACTGGCTGTGGAATCAAATTCGGGATAACTGGTTGAATTCTGGCTTACATCCTCGCTGTTTTCTGCAAACAAGCCGGCATAACCAATATCCTGCTTGGCTAAACGCACAAATCCTTCCAAACTTTTTCGTTGGGCAAGTTCAAGCTTGCACTCCTTCAATAGTAGCTCCGCAATTTCAGGTTGTGGAGTAAGGCATAAGGCCGCTTTCAAACTCCTTTCTCTGGCAGATGGCTCAAACTCTAGCATTAGTTTCCAGGAATAATAATCAAGGGTATCCAATGGCAATTCAATCCGATCAAACCAAACCTCATACAACTTTAATGAATCCGCAAAATCTTGTTCACAGATTGAATAAGGTTTGGCGTCCAAAACCACTATTCTCCGGTCTTGACGGCAGGACTGAACAAAAAACAGAATGCAAAAAATCCCGGTAAACCAAGGCAAATTAAATGCAGCTTGTAAACCGGGATTTTTCATTAAAAGAGTTTAGGTTGTTCCGGATTACCAGATGATTTCCCCCTTTTTCCTTTCGAGTCAAATGAGTCGGAATCATCTTCAAGCAGTTTGCGAATCTTCTCTTGCTCTTCTTTTTCGATATCGTCAATCACCTCTTCTTCCACTTCCTCTTCAAGGAGTTGAATTTTGCTCAAATCGGTTCCTGCAAACTTGTTACCAATGGCCTTCCACCCTTTCACTTCAATCAATTCATTCAGGTTCACTTCTTCCTCTTTCAAGGTTTTGCCTTTTCCTGTAACCAGGTTGATTTTCGGCTCTTTGTGGTCGGTTACCAACAGGATATAGTTTCCTTTTTCCTCTGTAATGCAAGCAAAGCGCTTGTTTAAGGTCTGAGTTTCAATCAAGAAGCGTTTGATGTAAAAATACTTGGCTTTGGCATCGTAATAAATTACGCACAAAGGGCGCTGTGGTTTGAATTTCACAATCAGAAGCAATTGCTGATAATCGAAGTGATTCGACAAATCAAAATTGCTCAACTCATAGGTGCCATCTTTATAAACCGATAGAATCAAATCTTCTCCCGAGAAATTGCCCAGGTAATTGCCATGTTCATTGGTATTGATGCGGCCAATGGCATCATCGTACCAAATATCAATTCCACCTAAGGTTGAAATGCCTTTCTGCTTGAGCTTGATTGATTTGACTAGGTACTTACTGACAATATTTCCCTGTACACCTCTTCCTTTTACGGCCAAGCTTGCAAAGTCGAAGTCGAAACTCAATTTGCGGGCATGACTCAACGGACTCAAGGTTACCCCAACAATCTCCGCTTCACCTGCAGGATTTGCAGTGAAGTAAAGAATCCGCGATCCCGGCGTTCCTTGGGTTAAATCGTACTCTTTATCGCGGGTGATGCCTGTAACCGAGAAGCGTTTAGCATAACTTATCCTGCTCTTTCCATCCAGATACACCAGGTTGTAAATACGGCGTTCATCATTCTTTCTAAACACATCCACATGGATAATGTCTTTGCCCATAAAGGCTTTTTCCTGAACCTTGCTAACCAGCATTTTACCATCACGGCGAAAGACGATTATATCGTCGATATCCGAACAATCGTTGATAAACTCGTCTTTCTTCAAACCATAACCTACAAAGCCTTCTGCTCTATTGGCATACAATTTCTGGTTTGCAATGGCAACGGTTTTAGAATCGATGGTATCAAATACGCGGATTTCGGTTTTACGTTCACGTCCTTTGCCGTATTTCTTCAACAGGTTCTCGAAGTATTTTACCGCAAATGCCTTCAGGTTCTCAAGGTCGTACTTCACCTGTTCCATTTGGGCTTCCAAGCCTTTGATGTATTCATCAGCCTTAAAGCTATCGTACTTGGAGATACGCTTGATTTTAATCTCGGTTAAGCGAAGAATATCGTCTTCGGTAAGGTCACGGCGGAACAATTTTCTGAATTTGTTCATGCCGCGCCAAATGGTATCAATTACATCTTCAAAGGTTTCGCACTCTTCAATATCGCGGTAAATGCGGTTTTCAATGAAAATCTTCTCCAATGAACTGTTGTGCCAGCTTTCTTCCAATTCGCGCAGCTTGATTTCCAATTCCTGCTTCAGCAATTCCTTGGTGCGTTCGGTTGATAACTTCAGCAATTCATCAACCCCAAGAAACATGGGCCTATCGTTTACAATTACACAGGCATTGGGCGAAATGCTCACCTCACAGTCTGTAAAGGCATACAAGGCATCAATGGTTTTATCCGGAGAAACACCGGGTGCCAGTTGCACCTCAATCTCAACGTCCTTTGCGGTATTGTCGATTACCTTTTTAATCTTGATTTTTCCACTATCGTTGGCTTTAATAATGGAATCGATTAGTTGAATGGTGGTTACGCCATAAGGCACATCTTTAATCAACAACGACTTGCGCTGGGATTCTTCAATACGTGCCCGAACACGAACCTTACCGCCTTTTTTGCCTTGGTTGTAATTCCCAATATCAACCAATCCGGCAGTTTGAAAATCGGGATAGAGTTCGAAGGGTTTTCCTTTCAGGTAATCTATGCTGGCTTGCAACAATTCACAAAAGTTGTGTGGCAACACCTTGGTTGCCAATCCAACCGCAATTCCTTCCACACCCTGAGCCAGCAGCAAAGGGAATTTCATTGGAAGGGCTACAGGTTCTTTTTTACGTCCATCATAAGAGTTTTGCCATTCGGTGGTTTGTTTGTTGAAGGCAACTTCTAAGGCAAATTTCGACAAACGAGCCTCGATATAACGCGGAGCGGCTGCCGAATCTCCCGTGCGCACATCGCCCCAGTTA
Source organism: Bacteroidia bacterium (assembly GCA_023151275.1). Classification (GTDB taxonomy): domain Bacteria; phylum Bacteroidota; class Bacteroidia; order UKL13-3; family UKL13-3; genus CAISCU01. The sequence continues at coordinate 3,910 of JAKLJI010000035.1, forward strand.
CCCTGGGTTTCAATCATCAGGTCTTTCTGACCTAAATTTACCATGGCATCGCCAATGGCGGCATCACCATGTGGATGGTATTGCATGGTTTGACCGATGATATTGGCCACTTTGTTGAACCGACCATCATCCATCTCGCGCATGGAATGCAAAATCCTGCGCTGTACAGGTTTCAAACCATCTTCAATGGCAGGAACCGCACGTTCTAAAATAACATACGAAGCATAATCCAGAAACCAGTTCTGGTAAAGTCCATTTACCGAAGTAATATGGTATTCCTGGTTTTGGTCTTTTCCCGACTCCGGATTTACGGATTCATCTTTATTTTCTTCCATCTTCCTTACACAAAATCAAAAAGCGAAACTAAAGATTTATCCGCTGTGGAAATCCACAATTCCCACAGATTAACCCCGATTTTTAGACAAGGTTTTCACTCAAATGCCGGGAATAGCAAATTTCTTCCAACTGCGGAATTCGGTCGATGATTCCCAGTGATTTTAAGTCGTTTAAGATATCCATGAATTGAATTTCATCAATTTCAGGACTGTAGGCATACTCCAATTCCTGAAACCAGGAACGGGCATCTTCCTCTTTCAACTGATACCTCCAGGCAACCATTTTGGTGGCTTCCTTTTCATTAAACTTCAATTCGTAACAGCTCTGGTTGATGATATCCAAAACCTGATTAAGCAATTCAGGTTGGGTCTCAATCAATTCGTCGCTTGCTACTACTGCAAAGCAAGGCCATGGAGTGCGACACTCGCCCAGAAACCTAAATTCTCCTGAATCGGCATAAGGTTTAGTGGTGAATTTTTCCCACATGAACAATTGGCTTTCATTGGCGGCAAGCGATTTTCTGGCGCCTTCCAAATTGCCCACCAACACAAAATCTTCCTGAGCAATTGTGAGGTTAAGGTTACGGGCATTTACATAAGCCATCAAGTGCGAACCCGATTTGTAGCGACTAATGGCATACTTGCAACCCTGCAAATTATCCATGGTCAAATCTGTGTTTTGGCCTGATGTGAAAATTCCCCAACGCAAAGGCGAATTCACATAGAATTGAACAATCTTGGCCGGATTTCCCTGCATAATATCGGCAACTACACCTTCGGTTAGAGCAATGGCCATGTCGAGTTCTCCATCGCGAAGCAGCTTACACATGGCGCCGGTGCCACCTGGAACATCTCTCCACTCAATTTCAATTCCCTTTTCAAGAAACTGGCCATTTTCAATGGCCAAATGCCAAGCCAGGTTAAAATGTTCAGGAACGCCGCCAACGCGCAAAACCTTGCGCATACTTTGTTGCTCGAGTAAATCCATGATGTAATTATTCTTCAAAGGTAATTGTAGTGCTTGCCAAAAAGTTTTCGTCTTGTAAAAATATCTCCAAAACCTGACACGAAACCGATTTAGGATTCATCTTCAGTTACCGAATCCAAAAACACGATTTTATTATCGCCCTTGTTTCTTCTGGCCTGATTCTTTCTTTCCTGATTGATGGCTAAATCAATGGCCACATTCAACTCATAACCTAATAATAGAATAAAGGTATTGATGTAAATGAGCATCATAATTACGATTAGCACTCCAATGGAACCATATACTTTATTGTAGGAATTGAAATGGTTTACATACTGCGAAAAACCATAGGTTGTAATCAAGGTAACAACAGTTGCAAATACCGCTCCAGCTGAGAAAAAGCGCCATTTGCGCTGCCTGGATGGAGCGAAATAATAGATGGCACCAACCAATCCCAATACAATAATTCCTACCACCAAAAAGGTAAAACTGGAGATGAGAAAGGGAATTATTTGCGATGGAAAGTACTTTACTTTATTGAGGTAACTTAATACCAAAGTTCCGGTTGTTAAAACCAATACCGAAAACAAAATCAAAAAGGTAATAAAAAAAGCCATGCCAATGGCAACCAGTCGTTGCTTCCAAAAGGGACGAGTATCCGGAAAATGGCTGAATTTATTCAGTTGCACCATCAAGCTGTGAAAGCCATTGGTTGAGAAATACATGGCCGAGAAGAAACCGATGGATAGCAGACCTCCACGCTGATTCTTTAAAATATCTTCCAGCGTTTCCCGTATGGTTTCATACACATTGATTGGAATCGCTTCTTTGATGAAAAACAGAATTTCATCATGCGATACCGATAAGGGCAAGTAAGCAATAAGGGTAAAGAAAAAAATTACTGTAGGAAATAGCGCCAAAAAAAAGGTAAACGACAATGCCGAAGCACGTGTATTGATATCGCTTTGATTGAGCTTGCGAATGAAGAATTCCAAGACTGCATACAAGGTTACCTCCTTGGTGCCGGGCATCGACATAGAGGAAGCTTTGTGATAAAGCCACTTTACCGGAGCGGAATGCAGAAATGGGGCCTTTTTCATACCTCAAAAAAAGGAATTAATTTCTCTTCCAAAAGTGCAGGGCAAGCTTTTGGTCGATTGGTTTTCATATCAATAAAAACCAAGGTGGTCTCTCCCTGGTTCAACAAATTCCCTTCCTGATTCCTGATTTCGTATTCAAATCGACAACGCACTTTGGGAAGTTCGGGAATTCGGGTAATAATCGTTAACAAATCATCGTACCTGGCAGGTTGGATATATTTACACTTCAATTCCAATACAGGCATCATGATACCGGAATCTTCCAACAGTTTGTAGCTTAAACCTATTTGCCGCAAGGATTCAACCCGGCCTACTTCATAAAAGGCTGCGTAGTTGCCATAATACACGTAACCCATTTGGTCGGTTTCGGCATATCGCACGCGCAGTTGGGTCTCAGAGCTAAACATCAATGGTGTTTTAGGGCAATTTCGGCAATGGTATTTCCAATAGAAAGGCTGGAGGTGGCGGCAGGACTTGGCGCATTTAACACATGAATAGCATGGGCTTCTTCAATGATTTTAAAATCATCTAGTAATCCACCAAATTTATCGCAGGCCTGAGCGCGAACTCCTGCTGATGCTGGCACCAAATCATTTTCCGAAATTTCTGGAACAAGTCGCTGCAAGGCTTTGGTGAAAGCTGGCTTAGAAAAACTGCGGTAAAATTCACCCAATCCGGTTTTCCAATATTTGCCCATAACCTTTCTAAATCCAGGCCAGGCAAGTGATTCAGCCATTTCAATTAAATCCACATCCGAGCGGTAATAACCCTCACGTTTGAATGCAAAAACCGCATTTGGTCCGGCCTCAACGCCTCCTCCAATCATGCGGGTAAAGTGTACGCCTAAAAATGGAAAATTAGGATCAGGTACCGGATAAATCAAATGCTTAACCAAGCTGCGTTTTTCGGGTCTGATATAATAATATTCGCCCCGGAATGGAATGATGCGCGTGTCGATCTTCTGCCCCGATAACTCAGCAATTTTATCGGAATAAAGTCCGGCGCAGTTTACGTAATTCTTGGCTTCAAAACTTCTGTTTTCGGTTTGAATTTGAACTCCGAGTTTTAAGGAGACAATTTTCTCAACTTTTTGACCTGTAAGTATCTCAACACCTTTGGCTTGTGCAAGTTGGGCTAGTTTCTCACAAACCGCTGAATAATCTATTATACCGGTATAGGGCACATGAATCGACTGAACGGCTTTTACATGTGGTTCAATATCCCGTGTTTCTTCTGCACTCAGCATTTTGATTTTATCCAAACCGTTTTCCAGTCCGCGCTTGTACAACTTTTCCAATTCAGGAATTTCTTCCATACTGGTAGCTACTATTACTTTACCACACAACTCATGTGGAATGTCATGGGTGATGCAAAAATCAAGAATCTCCCGATATCCGTTGATGCAGTTCTTGGCTTTTAAACTTCCGGGTTTGTAGTAAATACCCGAGTGAATAACCCCGCTATTGTTTCCTGTTTGATGGGCTGCCAAACTCGACTCCTTTTCAAGCACCGCAATGCGCAATTCGGGCTTTTTGCTGATGAGTTTCCAGGCACTTGCCAAACCCACTATTCCTCCACCTATTACAATAAAATCGTATTTCATATTTTGCGCAAATATATTGTCTGTTATGGAAGCGACCATTGATTTCTCTTTGTTTGAACAAGTTTCTTTGCATTGCGGCACCATTGTGGAGGTTCAAGAGTTTCCCCAAGCTCGAAAACCAGCCTACAAAATTTGGGTTGATTTTGGTCCGATGGGCATCAAACAAACCAGTGCTCAGCTTACCAAACGCTACAAACCGGAGGATTTAGTGGGCAAGCAAATCATTGGGGTATTAAATATCCCAACTCGGATTGTGGCCGGTTTTGAAAGCCAATTTCTTCTCACAGGATTCGACGATGGACAGGGTGGAATTGTTTTGGCTACCGTTGAATCGGAAGTACCCAAAGGCAACCGACTTATTTGACAAAGAATGTGAACAAGTGAAAAGGAAAGCCTTTTACATTTGTGCACCATGCAAACTCTTCTCATAAAAAATGCCACCCTGGTAAACGAGGGTAAAACCTTCCATGCCGATGTTTTAATCAAAGGTAGTTTCATCGAAAAAATTGAACCTCAAGGAATTTCAATGCCCGCCGACCGAGTAATTGATGCAGCAGGACTATTATTATTGCCTGGTGTTATTGACGATCAAGTTCATTTTCGTGAGCCCGGACTTACCCACAAGGGTGAAATTTATACAGAGGCGAAAGCCGCAGTGGCCGGTGGGGTTACATCCTACATGGAAATGCCCAACACCTCTCCATCGGCTACCACCCTTGATTTGCTTGAACAAAAGTACTCCAGAGCTTCAGAGGTAAGTTTAGCCAATTACAGCTTTTTCATGGGCACAACAAATACGAACCTGGAGGAGTTATTGAAGGTGGATGAGCGAAAAATTTGCGGAGTAAAAATTTTCATGGGTTCAAGCACAGGCGATATGCTCGTCGACAACGAACAAGCCTTAAACCGAATCTTCGCTGAGGTGAAAACATTAATTGCCACCCACTGTGAAGACGACCCCATGATTAAAAAAAATGCGGCTGCTTTTCGCGAAAAGTATGGTGAGGCAGTGCCCATGGAAATGCATCCGCTCATTCGTAGTGCAGAAGCCTGTTACAGTTCATCTTCTTATGCTGTAAACCTGGCCAAAAAACACGGTACTCGCCTGCATATTCTACACATTAGCACAGCCAAAGAACTAGAATTGTTTAGAAACGATATCCCATTAATTGAAAAGAAAATTACGGCCGAAGCTTGTGTACACCACTTGTGGTTTTCCGACGCAGATTATGCGAGCAAAGGCTCGTTGATAAAATGGAATCCTGCCGTAAAAACCGCTTCAGACCGCGCTGCAATTTTTGAAGCCGTTCTGGATAATCGCATCGACGTAATTGCGACAGACCACGCACCGCATACCCTTGAAGAAAAAGCGGGCACTTATTTCACTGCTCCAAGTGGCGGTCCTTTGGTGCAACACAGCTTAATGGCCATGCTCGATTTCTACCATCAAGGCAAAATCAGCCTGGAAAAAATCGTTGAGAAGATGTGTCACAACGTGGCCATCTTGTTTGAAATCGATCGTCGTGGTTTTATTCGCGAAGGTTTTTATGCCGACTTGGTGCTAGTTGACCCGAAAAAATCAACCTTAGTTAATAAATCAAATGTGCTGTACAAATGCGGTTGGAGTCCGTTTGAAGGGCATGAGTTTAAGTCTTCCATAGAAATGACCTTCGTAAACGGACATCCGGTTTACGAAAAAGGACGTTTTGATGAAGCTAAAAAAGGAATGCGCCTGCTGTTTAACAGGTAATCAACCCTTTATTTTGACATTTCTGGTTTTAGGGAGTGCCGGATGAAATCAAAATCCGGAACTCCACTGAATAGCGAGGCTTAACTAAACCCAATCTTTTCCACTTTACAAGCCCAAAATCTTTGCATCAACAAAGAAAACTGCATTTATTTTTAACTCATGATCTTGGGTAATGAGTTTATCTGTTACCGTTTTTACATCCAGCTTAAACTTATCTTTTTTGATAAACTCTTTGATATCTGCACCAGAGGTTTCCAATTCCAAAACCTTTCCCAATCCATCCGGAATCGACGTTTTTGAGGCTATCATTACCGGGTCCAATCCATCCGCCTTCAGGTAAACTTCAATCGACTTCAAAAAATCGAAATTTCCACTCTCAGGTGTTGTGATACTCAATTTGATCGACTTCAAGGCAATCTTATCAATCAAATCCTTGCTGGTATTTTTTCCTGAAAACTGAGATTCACTGTTGGAGGTGATATCCGGGGTTGGAAAATTAACCGGCAAATTCACCCCAACCGAGGATGGAATGCTAACCTTGCTTTCGTAGTTCATGTCAAACTGCGTCAATTCGCTGGCTTTCTTGCATGAAAGTCCGATGATGATCATCAGTACAATCAGGAAAATTCCTTTTCTCATGTTTTTTGTTTTTTCTTTTGGGCTGATGGAAACAAGACATTGTTTAATATGAGGCGATATCCCGGCGAATTGGGATGCAAATTCAAATCGGTGGGTGGTTCTCCTACCTGATGCTGATAATCTTCTGGGTCATGTCCCCCATAAAAAGTCCAGGTACCCTTTCCTGCACTACCATGAATATACCTGGCTTCCGACAACTGTTTGTTTTCAGCCAAAACAGTCACTTCGCTTTTAATAAACTGCTTGCGGAATGCGGTGGTTTGTCCCCAAAAGCCTTTTACGGTTGAGGTGTGATTTTGGTTCAACATGGTAGGAACCATATCCCATTTGGCCGAAAATTCAAACAAGCTAAACACGTCATTTTGCTCGGTTACCGGCCTCGAGCCTTGCATGGCATCAATATAACTATGCTCATAAATGAAAGGGTCTAAGTACAGCTTATAATCTTTGAAGGCAAATCCTTTGCTAAAATCCAACTTACGATCTGCTGTCCAGTCTGCCGGGTCTCCATCGTAAGGGGTTTCACAAATATCCAAGCCATCTGCTGCAAGTGCAATATCCCAGGTATCTGTTGCAGAACACATGGCAAACATGAATCCGCCGCCCAGCACAAAATCCCTGATTTTTTTTGCCACCGCCAATTTTAGTTCCGACACCTTCCGAAAGCCATGAAGAGCTGCCATCATCTCATTTTCCCGTACTTCGGCCTGATACCAGGCGCTGCTTCCAAACGACTGATAGAACTTGCCGTACTGTCCGGTGAAATCTTCGTGGTGCAAGTGCAGCCAATCGTACAAAGGCAATTTTCCATTTAATACCTCATCATCAAAAACTACTTCGTAAGGTATTTCTGCATAGGTTAACACCAAGGTAACGGCATCATCCCAGGGCTGTTTGGTTTTGGGCGAATACACCGCAATTTTTGGGGCTTTGAGTAGCTTAACCAACTCCATATTCACATCTGGCTTGGCTATTTCAAGCAAAATTTCACTTACCTGACCTTCACTAATTAATTCATAGGTTACACCTCGAATCTTGCATTCTTTTTCAATTTGGTCGGAATAAAGGCACATAAAGCTTCCCCCACGGTAATTGAGGAGCCAATCCACCTCGCCATTATTTTTTAATATCCAATAGGTGATTCCATAGGCTTTCAGGTGATTCCGCTGGTCATTATCCATTGGCACCAAAATGCGGGTTGCAAAGGCCCCAAAAGGAAGACTCAACAAAAGAAGAAGCAATAATTTACGCATTTCCATGATCAAATCGCTGCTGAATTAAACGGGTCATTAATGCATAAAGTTCCGACAAATTAGGATATTCTGCAAGCAAGTCCAGGTGTTTTTGGATAGTTGCCGAATCTCTGCGGATAGCCGGACCGGTTTGAACCTGGTCGGGAGCCGAATGATTGAGCCTGCTTATGCTTTCCTGCATCAATGGGAGGAATAAGCTCAGGTCTTCGCCATGATTTCTCAGAAAATCATTGGCAAGAGTATAAAGCAAATTGGGGAAATTATTCACCAAAACAGCCGCAAGATGGAGGTTTGGACGTTGCTCGGAATTGGTGCGGAATACCTTGTGAGAAATGCGGTCGGCAAATGCTTCGAGTATGCGCAGGTTTTCTTCCGATTCCGACTCAATTGCCAAGGGTATTCCTGAAAAATCAATTTCGCTTCCACCTGTAAAACTTTGAATGGGCCAAAGCACTCCTGTTTCATGAAGGCCCTTCAAATCATCCAAAGGCCTACCACCCGAACAATGACAAACAATTCCTGTAACTGCTGGCAAAGCCTGAGCCACCTCGGAAATGGCATTATCGCTTACGGCCAGTAAATACAAATCGGCATTGAGGGGAAGTTCAGCCAATTGCCTGAAAAAAGACACTTGAAATTGCTTGGCCAACAACTCCCCTTTTTTGGTGTTTCTCGACCAAATCCCAAGCAGCTCGCAATCCGTTTTTGCGATTGCCCCGGCAAGTCCGGTGGCGAGTTTTCCACTTCCAATGATTACGATGCTTAACAAATCGGTTGTAATATCTGCGAAAATAAAGAAAGCACCAAAACAGACACTGTGCGTAAAATTCAAAAAAGCCTGATTTTGACAAGTGGAAATTCTTAAAATAAATTCTATTTTCCGACAACTAAACGAGTGCTTTTATGATTAAAAAATTACAACTTGTTGCCTTGGGAGCTTTGTTGAGTGCCGGCAACTTGTTTGCCCAAACGGCAGATTACAAATGGTCGCTGGGCGTAAACCTTGGTTTCTCTGAGTATTACGGAGATTTGGGAAATGGTTTCCTAAAATTCGACCTCAGCACACAACGCCTGTTAAAGGCCAATGGAATGGGCATTGAAGAGAAATCTCCCGGCTATTTGGGCGTATCCGCATCACGCTACCTCGATAGGTATTTTGATGCAAACTTGGCTGTGAATTATGGAAATTGGGGACATTTCACCAATACTGCAAATGCATTTTATTCTCGGTTTATCTCTGCTGATGTAACTGCCCGTTTCAAATTTTTGGGAAAAGACAATGCCCGCTTTACACCTTATATTCTATTAGGTGTTGGAACTCGTTCACATAAAATCAATACTCCCAATGATTTTGGCAAAGAACGCATGACTGAACTTACCGTTCCTGCTGGTGTGGGTCTTAATATCAAAATGGAAGACCGTGTGTATTTGAATATTCAAAGCCATTACGGTTGGACAAACAACGACCAAATTGAAGGCAGTTTCAAACACCAGCGCTATACCTGGGATCAATATTGGAACCATTCCATTGGCCTGAACTTCTTAATCGGAAAGATGAAAGATGCCGATGGTGACGGTGTAGGCGACAATCGCGACAAATGCCCAAATACGCCAAAAGGTGCATTGGTTGATAAAACAGGCTGCATTGTAGATGGCGACAAAGATGGAATTGCAGACAACCTGGATAAATGTCCTACCCTTGCTGGTTTGGAGCAATTTGCAGGTTGCCCCGATTCGGATAAAGACGGGGTGCAAGACAGCGAAGACAAATGTCCGGAAGTAGCTGGCTTAGCTAAGTTTAACGGTTGCCCGGATTCTGATAACGATGGTATCCAAGATAGCGAAGACAAATGTCCAAAAGTGGCAGGTTTGAGCAAATTTGAAGGTTGTCCGGATACAGATGGCGACGGAATTGAAGATGCAAAAGATGAATGTCCGAAAAAGGCCGGATTGCCTCAATTCAACGGTTGTGCAGATACGGATGGTGATGGCATTCAAGACAATAAAGACAAGTGTCCAAAAGTGGCCGGCCCTGCCAGTAACAACGGTTGTCCTGAAATCAAAGCAGCAGTTAAGAAAGTATTTGAACAAGCTTTACAAGGCGTTCAGTTTGAAACCGGAAAAACAACCCTAAAGCCAAGCTCGAATATTATTTTGGACAAGGTTGTGAAAATCATGAAAGACAATCCGGAATACAAATTATTCATTGCCGGACATACCGATAATGTTGGAAAAGCGGAGTCTAATCTAACTTTATCAAAAGGAAGAGCTGCAAGCGTTTTGGCCTATTTGGTTGCAAAAGGAATTGACCCAAATCGGGTGAAATCGGAAGGGTTTGGAGATACACAACCTGTTGCCGACAATTCAACCACAGCGGGCAAAGCCAAAAACCGCCGTGTAGAATTCAAAGTAGAATTTGAAGCCTATTCTGAATAAGCAAATCCGATCAAAACTTGAAAAGGCCGCCCTTTGGGCGGCCTTTTTTGGCTTTGGCTTTTTGATTTCGTGAACGATTTGAAATTGTAGGCCTTTTGCCCTTGGCCCTTTGCAATTGGCTTTGAATTTCGTGAACGATTGAAAACTGCTGGCTATGCCTTTTGGCGATAGCTTTTTGATTTCGTAAACGATTCGAATTTCTTGGCCATTTGTCATTGGCTTTTTGATTTCAGGAACGATTTGAATTTCTTGGCTATCTTTTGATTTCGTAAACAATTTGAAATTCCTGGCCAATTGACCTTTGCAGATATCCAAAAATTGGCCTTCGCTATAGCCAATAGCCATAGCCACTTGTGATAGCTTTTTATTTCGTGAACAATTTGAAATTGCTGGCTATTTGCCCTTTGCAGGTATCCAAAAATAGGCCAAAGCCATAGCTAAAAGCCATTGCCATTTGCGATAATTTTTGATTACACGAACGATTAGATCGCCCATTGCAGATATCTAAAACCAGCCATCGCTATAGCCAATAGCCATAGCCTTCCAAAATTCCACCCAATGTAACATTTGTAACAATCCAAAATTCAAAGGCCAACGACATTTGCCTAAATCACTCTTGGCATTCATGGCTGAAATCATAAAACTCGGACTCAAAGAAAACTGGAAGCAGTTCAGTATCTTGGTTTTGGTAAACGCCTTTGTGGGTGGTATGATTGGCATGGAGCGAACCATTTTTCCTCAATTTGCCGAATTGGAATTTGGTGTTGCTTCAAAAACGGCAATCCTCTCCTTCATTACCGCTTTTGGAATTACCAAAGCCATAGCAAATTACTTCACCGGAAAACTGGCCAATAAAATTGGTCGGAAGAACTTGCTTTTAATTGGCTGGGGACTAGCTGTGCCCATTCCTTTTATACTTATTTACGCATCTGGCTGGACATGGGTAATTCTTGCCAATGTCCTATTAGGAATTAGTCAAGGCTTAACCTGGAGCAGCACCGTGGTTATGAAAATTGACCTGGTTGGAGAAAAAGACCGCGGATTCGCAATGGGATTAAATGAGTTTGCAGGTTACTTCGCTGTTGGTTTGGTAGCCTTCCTCACCGGACTAGTTGCCAATACCTACGGCATTACCCCCTATCCATTTTACATCGGAATATTTATTTCCTTGGTTGGCTTTTCATTAACCGCTTTATGGGTAAAAGATACCCGTGTTTTTGTCCAGAAGGAAAGTGGTGACGACAATTATGTGCAACTCGAGCATGTTTTCTTGGAAACTACCCTCAAAAACAAAACATTAAGTGCAGTAACTCAGGCCGGACTTGTCAATAACTTAAACGATGGAATGATTTGGGGTTTACTTCCCATCTTGTTAGTTGGCTTGAATTTCAACAACCAACATATAGGCATAATTACAGCAATTTATCCAACGGTTTGGGGATTTGCCCAACTTTTTACCGGCAAAATGTCCGACCATTATTCCAAAAAAGCCATGCTATTTTGGGGAATGCTTTTGCAGGGCTTGTCTATTTTACTGATTCCGTTCAGTACTAATTTTTATGTCCTTGCCGCCATATCCACAGCATTGGGATTAGGAACTGCATTGGTTTACCCCACTTTTTTGTCAACCATTGCCCAGGCCACAAGTCCGAAACAACGCGCTGAAAGCATTGGCACATTTCGCTTATGGCGAGATCTTGGCTATGCCTTTGGAGCCATTATATCGGGGCTAACAGCCGACCTTTTCGGAATTGATTATGCAATACTTTTAATTGGTTTCATCACCCTGGCCTCCTCCCTAATCATCAAAATACGCATGCCAGAGCAAATCAAAACGAATAGAGAATGCATCGAAGTGAATGAAGTAAAACTGGCAATTCAAAATAACCAAAAAATTCAACTTATCGACGTCAGGAGCAAAGAGGAATATGAACAATCCCATATTCCAATAGCAATGAACCTGGCGCTTTCGGATTTGAAGGAAAGAAGCGCATTACTCGACAAAGATGTTCAATTCGTAACGGTTTGTGGCAAAGGCGGGGGAAGGTCGGCTGAGGGAGCCAGAATATTGAAAGAATCGGGATTTCAAGCAATCTGGCTATGCGGTGGAACTAACAAATGGTTAAGCCAATTTGCAGGTAATTAGGGTTGAATTTCATGAACGATTTGAAAAAACGGCTATGGCGATGGCAATAGGCGAAAGCTTTTTGATTTCATGAACGATTTGAAATTCTTGGCCATTTGCCCTTAGCCATTTGCCATTGGCTTTGAATTTTACGAACGATTTGAAAAAACCGGCTATGGCGATGGCTATTGGCGATGGCTTTTTGATTTCGTGAACGATTGGAAATTCTGGGTCATTTGCCATTGGATATGAATTTTACGTACGATTTAAAAAAAACCGGCTATGGCGATGGCTATTGGCGATAGCTTTTGATTTCATGAACGATTTGAAATTCTTGGCCATTTGCTATTGGCTTTGAATTTCATGAACAACTTGAAATTTGTGTATTGATGGCAATAGATTTCGATTTTATAAACGATTTGAATCCAAAACCGACTTCTGCCCTTAAACCCCGTCAGGGGTGCCACTATTGTAGGTGGCATTACGATAATAATTTCCAATAATAACCCCACCAGGGGTGGCATTATGCAAACCATTGAAATTTGCGATAGTTTTTGATTACACGAACGATTGGAAATTCTATCCCATTCGCCCTTTGCAAATATCCAAAACCAGCCATAGCCATAGCTAAAAGCCATAGCCATTTGAGGTAATTTTTGATTACACGAACGATTTGAAATTGCTCTTCGCAGATATCCAAAACCAGCCATAGCCATAGCCAAAAGCCATTGCCATTTGAGATAGCTTTTTATTTCACGTAAGATTTGAATTTCTGGGCCATTCGCCCATTACGGATATCCAAAACCAGCCATAGCCATAGCTAAAAGCCAATGCCATTTGAGATAGCTTTTGATTTCACGTAAGATTTGAATTTCTAGGCCCTTTGCACAAATCCAAAACCAGCCATAGCCAAAAGCCATAGCCATAGCTGAATAAAAAAAACCACCCCTATTCCTAGAGATGGCTTTTTTTACGCGGATATCGAAAGGAATTACAACTCTTCCCTGCGCTTTTTCATTTCAATGGTTTTCTTCTCATCACCCAGGTTCGCATACACCTGCTGCATCGAGAATAGAATATCGTTCAAATACGCTTTTTTCTCAGCTTTCGATTCTTTGGTATCCTCCGATTTTGTTTCGGCAATTTCCAAAGCACGTTTGAAATAGCCCAACGATACATTCAAAATCGAATCCTGACGCTGTTTCAAAGGCTTATACTTTTTGTCGTATTCTGCCTGAGTATTGGCTTGGATATTGTTGATTTGCTCCACAATTTCGGTGCTGCGGTTGTTGTTCATAGCACCCAGGTTGAAATAGGCATCAATGTAATCCGGATCCAATTCAACCACTTTCAAATAATCCACTTCAGCTTTGGCTGCAAATTCTTTCGATTTGTTCAGGTTGGTTGCAGAGCTCTTGGTGAAATTGTTAGCTGCATTGTTCAAGGCCTGTTTTTTAGCAGGCACTTTCTCGGTTTGAGCCTTGCGCTTCAAGGTGCTGCTGGTATCGCGGTCGTGTTTCGACTTCTTCAAATAATCGTTGGCAAAATTATCGAATACGTTACCACGTACATACAACAAGGTTTTGTCTTCTGAATTTACCTCCAAAGCCGAGTTCAATTTTTCAATCAACACATCCATTTTGCCTTGTGCCAAATAAATATTCAACTCCTGATTGATCAGGTCTTTTTCTTGTGGGAACAAGCTTCTGGCTTTGTCCATGTACTGCAAAGCGGTGGTGGTATCTTTCTCTTCCAGGTAAATGTTTACCATTTGCATGTGAATCAAATGATCCTGGTAGTTTAGGTCGATAAGCTTTTGCAGGTATTGCTTGGCTTTGGGCTTGTCTTCACCTTGAACCGCAGCATAAGCCATGTAGAGGTAAATATTGTTTTCAGAAAGATTATTCTTCTTCAAATCCTCGTTTTTGTCGTAAGGAATAACCTCCAAGGTATTCTGATAATACTTGATTGCCGAGGCATAATCCTTGGCATCATTGGCGTTGTAAGCCTTGTTGTACAGCATAAAAGCCGCATTGATAATGGCTTGGTCTTTGCAATAGTAAGAGTAGCGAGACTTTGCATCGTATTCGATACACTTTTTGCAACCGTTGAAAAACTTATCAACCAAATCAGTTCCTGCCAAAGCCGCATACGCCGGATTGCGGTAAATGGTATCGTAAACCGCAGTTAAATAAAACCAGGCTTTTGGGTCGGCTTTGGTATCCTCGTGAAGAACCGCTTCATCAATGCTTTTCTTGGCGTCTTCAATTTCGCCATTTCTCAGGTAAAGTGCCGCAGATTCTACTTTACTCTTCTGCGCAAATCCCTGCAAACTGGCTAGCATCAACAGGGCTGAAATCAACTTTTTCATTGCTATTTCTATTAGGTTACTTGTACGTAAATTGCTCAAAAATACAAATTATCTCCGTTTGGCTTTCGCTTTAGTTTTCAACGCTTCCGAATCCGAGCGCTGCAAACGCATAATGCGGTCCTCCAGACTTTCAAAACTCATCCGCTCCCTCAGTCTATCTACCATGATGGGGAAACAAAATGGACTCGGTTCGTTCAATTCCACTATCCGCAACCGCGCTTGTCCAATCCGCTCCAATGCCTCCCGCATCCTGCCTTCTTCCATCTGATTTTGCAATACTTCTTCGTAGGCCTGCTGCAAAAGCAAATGGTCGGGCTCGTTTTCCCTAAAGACATCAAAAAACAGACCAGAGGATGCTTGCAGGTGTTTGTTCTGGATTGGTTTTCCCGGAAAGCCCTGAAATACAAGCCCTGAAATTGCAGAAATATCCCGAAACTTCCTTCGGGCCATCTCCAAACCATTCATGCTGTTCAACAAATCAAAGCTCAATTCCTCCGTTCCAAGTACATTGGTTTCCAAGGCTTCTTCCAAGGGAATGGGTTGATCCGACAACAATTCAAACCCATAATCATTCATGGCCAAAGAAAACGAGATGGGACACCATTGCCCAATACGGTAAGCAATCAATCCTCCCAAACCTTCATGAACCAATCTGCCTTCAAAGGGATAAAAAAACAAGTGATGCCCATCCTCATCTTCGTAGCGCTCTATCAACAACTCATCGTCTGAAGGAACTGCCGACACCTCTGCTTGTTTTTCTAACAAAGGTTGCAGACAATTCATTTCCAAATCGGGCTTTAAATGGCCATTTTTCCAAGCATCCAATTCCCGTCGCAATAGTCTGCTTAGCTTGCCCGATAAAGGCATCCTCCCTCCTGCCCAGCTTGGAACCTTGCCTTTCATCTGATTGCTTTTGCGCACCAAAGCTGTCATTTCTTTTACCTGAATCAACTCCAGGCACAGACCCGAAAACCAGAACAAATCACCCGGTTTCAGACTCGATATAAAGTATTCCTCTACACTGCCCAGGCTTTTTCCATTCAATTGCTTAATCCGTATTACCGGGTCAGAAACAATGGTGCCAATGCTTAAGCGATGCCGCAAAGCCAGTTTCCGGCTCATCACCTTGTACACGCCCTCAACCAATTCCAGCCGCGAAAATTCATCGTAAGCAGCAAGTGTTTTTCCTCCATTCACCAAAAAGAAAAACAATTTCTCCCATTCGGCATCATCCAAACTGCGAAAACAAAAGGTTTTGCTTACTTCCTGTTTTATCTGTTGCGGGTCAAAACCCTCTCCAACTGCCAGCGTCACCAAATACTGAATCAACACATCAAAAGCACGGATAACAGGCTCCCGCGATTCCATAATCCCCTCTTCCATGGCCTTGCGCAAGCAACTGGCCTCTATCAATTCCAAAGCATGGGTGGGCACAAACCAAATCAAAGAGGCGGCACCCGGTTGATGGCCGCTGCGCCCGGCTCTTTGCAAAAAACGGGCAATTCCTTTTGGACTCCCAATCTGAACCACCTGTTCTACCGGCCTAAAATCTACCCCCAAATCCAGGCTTGAGGTACAAACCACGGCACGCAAACTACCCCGGTGCAAAGCTGCCTCTACCCAGGAACGGGTTTCTGTATCCAAAGAACCGTGGTGCATGGCCAGCAAACCCGACAATTCGGGCTCTTTCTCCAAAAGCACCCGGTACCAGATTTCGGTTTGCGAGCGCGTATTGGTAAACACCAAGGTGCTTTGCTCCTCCTTAAACAAAGGAATAACATCCTCGGCCAGCTTAATGCCCAAATGGCCGGCCCAAGGCAATAAATCAATATGTTCAGGCAAAAGCGATTGCAAACGAATTTCTTTCTTGTGCTCGGCACGCACCAAAACACCCTCCTCACCTGCCAGCAGCACATCCATAGCTTGTTCTAAATTGCCAATGGTGGCGCTAATACCCCAGGTTTGCAAACCCGGATTCAAGCCCTTTAGTCGCGACAAAGCCAATTCGGTTTGCACGCCCCTTTTGCTCCCTAAAAGCTCATGCCATTCGTCGATTACAACGGTTTTAAGCGAAGAAAACAAAGCCGGATAACCCTTCAAGCAAAGCATAATATGCAAACTTTCGGGCGTGGTAATTAAAAAATCGGGAGCCTTTTTGCGCTGCCTGGCCTTTTCTTTGGAGCTGGTATCCCCTGTGCGCAAGGCAATATCCAGGTTAGCGCCCATAGCATCGGCCGCCTCGCGAATGGCCTTTTCCAAATCCTGACTCAAAGCCCGAATGGGAGTAATCCAAATAGCCTTTAAACCCGGGCGAGGATTTTCGAGCATATCTGCCAGCAAAGGCAAAGCCAGCGAAAAGGTTTTTCCGCTACCGGTAGGAGCATTCACCAGGCCACTTTTACCCTGTTCCCAGTTTAACCAGGCCTCCTGCTGAAAGGGAAAAGCCTGAAAGCCCTTCGCCGCAAGGTATTGCTCAATTCGGAATCCAATGCTCATGCAGCCGCAATATGAAGAAAAGCAAGGAAAACATAAGGCAAAAACAGCTGAAATAAATTCGCCCGCCACCAAGGCAAGCAAAACAAGAATGAACAATCTAATTAATGCCCAAGCCGCCCAAAGGGGAAGCAGGCAGCGGCAGAAACGAGAAAATCAGCAAGGAATGAGAATTTTTATTTTTTGGGGCCTTGCAGGGCCATCCGCTTGTACTCCTCGTCTGCCAAAGCTAGCTACTGTAGTGGCTGTGGTGGCTTCCTGTGGTCGCCTCCTCGCACACACAGTAGCTGTTTGGCAGCCTGTGGGGTACCGCTGCTGTCCCTAGGCCTTTACCCCTCAATACTCACCCTCACACTCAAACACAAACACAAACTCAAAACTCACACTCAAGCCCTCACACTCCCCCTCAAAACTCACACTCAAAACTCACACTAACACTCAAACTCCCGCCGCCCCCATTGGCAATTCACCACTAGGTAACGATTCAATCAAGTAAAAAAGCTAAAAGGAATCCTTCAGGAACCCAATAAGCAATAAACCGGCATTGTTCTCATTGCAAAAATTCGGCAAAAGAGGTACTTTGTGGCGCATATAAGAACCATTTACGCAACTGAGTTGCGTAAATAAATAAGTTGGCAGCAAGTGTATTAAGACAACGACACGAGAAACAACCGAGTGACAGAAACAGAAAAAAGTAAACCATTTTGACAGGTGACCAAAGACATAGAAACGATATTACAAACGGACAGCCTCTAAACCGACACGCTGACCGACCCTATGTTTTTTATTTTTTCCCCACCGCACAAAAAATTTTGAAATTCAGCCAACGCACAATTGGCACATTTGCAAGCCGTACAAGCCAACGCACAATCCCAAGCTTGCAAAAGAGCCAATTCTCCCACCCGCCACAGACGGACAATAAGGGTGAAAAATCGTATTTTAACCGACTAAAATTTGAATTGAACTAGATGGCTGAAAAAGAAGCAAAGGCAAGGATTAAGATTAACAAACTGCTTGAAGAAGCAGGCTGGCGTTTCTTTGACACGGACAAAGGTAAAGCGACTATTAAACTTGAATCTTCCATCAAAATGGACGATTTAGGTGAGGACTTTGAAAATTCTAAAAACGGAGAAGCAAAAAAAGAAAGTTTGAATCCGCTTGTTGGAAAAGAACAAGCAAGAAATTATGCCAAATCGCAGAAAGTAAAGTTTGTAATTCTTTCCAATGGGACACTGCATTACTTATGGAACATTGAAACTGGAAATCCTGAACAAATTCAGGTATTCCCGACACTGGAATCCATTAAACAATATTATGAGTTCAATCCCGACCCGAACAAATTAGTAAGCGAAGAAGTAAATGCCGACTATGTTGTATTGACTCAACTTTCGAACTACAAACAAATACCGGAGTTTCAGGACGAGCAGAAAAAGAAAGATTTAATCTTCAATTTAAAACTTCGATTCCTAAGATATTACCAAGTTGAAGCAATACAAGCCGTTCAGAAAGCAGTGAGCGAAGGCAAAAAACGTTTCTTGCTTGAAATGGCAACAGGAACTGGCAAAACGCTGACATCTGCTGCCATCATTAAATTGTTTTACAGAACAGGTAACGCAAGACGAGTTTTGTTTTTGGTTGACCGTTTGGAATTGGAAGAACAAGCAAGAAAAGACTTTATCAATTATCTGAAAAACGACCTGACAACAGTTGTTTACAAAGAGAAACGCAACGACTGGAGAAAAGCGGAAATCGTTGTTACCACCATCCAATCATTGATGGTGAATAACAAATACAAAAAACTATTTTCACCGACCGACTTTGATTTAATTATTTCAGACGAATCGCACCGACTTTTGGGCGGCGGTAACAGCCGAGCATTGTTTGAATATTTCTTAGGCTACAAATTGGGTTTGACAGCCACGCCAAAGGACTATTTAAAACATCTTGACACCGATAACATTGAAGACCCACGAGAATTAGAACGAAGAATGTTGCTCGATACATACACAACCTTCGGTTGTGAGAGTGGCATTCCAACGTATCGTTATACGCTTGTGGACGGTGCTAAAGATGGCTATTTGCGACAGCCGATTGTGGTGGATGCAAGAACCGATGTTACCACCAAACTACTTTCTGAGCAAGGTTATGGCGTAATGGTTACAGTTGCCACCAGCGAGCAGGAAGATGTTTTGGAAGAAGTGAAATACAAACAAAATCACTTTGAACGGAAATTTTTCAGCGATGAAACCAACCGTGTGTTTTGCAAAACATTTATTGAAAACGGACTGAAAGACCCAATCACAGGAGAATTTGGAAAGAGTTTGGTATTTGCCGTTTCACAAAACCACGCTGCAAAATTGGCTCAATTGCTAAATGAATATGCACATCAATTTTTCCCTGGCAAGTATCAAAGTGACTTTGCCGTTCAGGTAACTTCTAATGTGCAAAACAGTCAGCAAATGACGGTTGATTACAGCAACGATAAATTATTAGGTTTTAGCAATTTTGCCAAGGACAATGAAATTCTGGAATCATACAAAACCAGCAAAGCAAGGGTTTGTGTTACCGTAGGAATGATGACCACAGGTTGGGACTGCCCCAACATTTTGAATTTGGCTTTGATGCGACCCATTTTTTCGCCAACTGAATTTATTCAGATTAAAGGCCGTGGAACCCGTGTTCACACCTTTGAACATAAATTCAAAAATGAATTGGGAGAAACAGAAACCATTTCAATTGATAAAGCAACTTTCAAGCTATTTGACTTCTTTGCCACTTGCGAGTACTTTGAAGAAAAATATCAATACGACCAAGTATTGAAACTGCCGAAAAACTTTGAGCAAGGCGATGATTTCCCAACCGTTGACGACAATAATTTGAAGCCAAAGCGTGACGGATACGAATACACTGACAATGACGAGATCACTTCTTTGAATGAACAACAAGTTGATTACACAGGAATGAAAGTTGATCGAATGTTTTTTCAGCAGTTTGAAGAGAAAGTAAAAACCGATGAAGAAATAAAGCAACTGATGGAAGCGGGCGATGTTGAAGTTGCCACAGCAAGAGCCAAAGAGAAATACGATAACAAACCCGAAGAATATTTTGATTTGGAAAAGCTTCGCAGGTCGTTGAAAATTGACCGCAAAATTGGTTGGCGTGAATTGTTGGAACTCATTTATTTCGGAAATCAGATAAAAGGCAAAGACGATTTGTTGAGTGACGAATTTGAAAAATTCATCAGCACCAACAATGTTGCCGACATCAACGATTTGCAAGGTTTACGCTATTTCTTTTACGCCTACATCACCGACCCAAGTGTAAGAGAAATTATAGACCAACAAGATTTTACAGAATTGTATCACAACCCAACTTTTAACGTGGAAGATTTTAACCGTGTGCCAGATGAAATGAGAAGCAAGCTGCCCTACTATGTTAAAACCTACGTTCCGTTGAATAAATTTTTATCTGCTTAGCTATGACAAAAAACGATTTAGATAAACTTATTGGAATTTTAAAATCTGAATGCAGAGACATGAGCATTGAGGTGGTTTTTAACCCAGACGAAAATACAAACCCTAAAGAATTAGCCATTTGGGGGGTCTACCAATTAGCTAAAAGAATAAATGCTATAGGTTTGAATAATGCTAATCAAATGGAATTGTCAATTTTAAATGCTTATCTGAAAAAGTATGCTTGATAACATAACAAAGAAAAATATTGACGATTGCCGTGATGTACTGGTAGGTAAAGTGCCCGACCCGAAAAGCCAAATTGAGCAAATTACGCTGGCTCTTATCTATAAGTTTATGGACGATATGGATAAGGAAGCCGTTGAGAAATTCAAAGGCAAAGCCAAGTTCTTTACAGGTGAATATGCCAAATACGGTTGGCGAAAACTGTTTGACCCATCATTGAGCGGACAGGATATGCTTTCACTATACAGCGAAGCATTGGAAAAACTGAACACTAATCCGAATATTCCCGAACTGTTCCGCAACATTTTTAAAAATGCTTACCTGCCCTACCGTGACCCTGCCACATTGAAACTCTTTCTAAAACACATCAACGAGTTTGAATACAGCCACAGCGAAAAATTGGGCGATGCTTTTGAATACCTGTTGAGTGTAATGGGAAGCCAAGGCGATGCAGGACAGTTCAGAACTCCACGACACATTATTGATTTTGTTACGGCTTGTGTAAACCCACAGAAAAACGAAACCGTGCTTGACCCTGCTTGCGGAACGGCTGGTTTCTTATTGAGTGCATATAAACACATCTTAAACCAAAACACCGAAAAACGATTAGGCGATAAATTAAAGCCAGACGACAGAAAAAAACTCGCTACCAATTTTGTGGGTTACGATATCAGCCCCGATATGGTTCGCTTGAGTTTAGCCAATATGTATTTACACGGCTTTGCCACTCCACAAATACACGAATACGACACTTTGAGTAGTGAAGACCGTTGGCAGGAAACCTTTGATGTGATTTTGGCAAACCCGCCCTTTATGACACCAAAAGGCGGCATACGGCCACACAAGAAGTTTGGCGTACAAGCCAACAAAGCCGAAGTATTGTTTACCGATTACATTGTCGAACATCTGAATAGCAACGGACGGGCAGGCATTGTTGTGCCCAACGGCATTGTAGCCACCAGCCAAACCGCATACAAGCAATTGCGGAAAATGCTGGTGCAGGATAGTTTAATCGCTGTGATTAGTTTGCCCGCAGGTTGTTTTAATCCCTACAGTGGCGTAAAAACATCCATTCTCATTTTAGATAAAAAACTTGCAAAGAAAAGCCAACACATTTTGTTTTTAAAAATTGAAAGCGATGGCTTTGACCTTGGAGCACAACGCAGGGAAATTGACAAAAACGATTTGCCTTTGGCTTTGCAAACTTTAGAATCATACAAAGAATGTTTGAGTAATGACAAAGCGTTTGAAGAATTACCGAGTTTGGCAACAATAGTAGATAAAGAACTAATTTTAGCTACAAAAGATATTCTGCTAACAGGCGACAGATACAAGTCTGACAGCAAAACAGATTCAGAATATGGATGGGTAACTATTGAGAGTATATCTGAACTATTTACAGATGGAGATTGGATAGAATCAAAAGACCAATCGCCAAATGGTATTCGTCTTGTACAAACGGGAAATGTTGGTATTGGCGAATATTTAGATAAGACGGATAAATCTAGGTTTATATCTGAAGAAACATTTAATCGCTTAAACTGTACTGAAATATTTTCTGGTGACGTTCTTGTTTCAAGGTTGCCAGACCCGGTAGGAAGAGCTTGTTTGATACCAAGTACAAATCAGCGAATGATTACCGCTGTAGATTGTACAATTATTCGATTCGATAAGTCAAAAATGCTTCCTGAACTATTTGTTGCATATACTAAATCAGATGTTTATTACACGCAACTTAAAAATTACATTACAGGTGCGAGCCGTGATAGAATTAGCAGAAAGAATCTTGCTCAGATAGAAATCCCACTCCCACCGCTTGAAATACAACAGCAAATAGTAGCCGAAATAGAGGGCTATCAAAAAATAATAGACGGAGCCAAGCAAATAGTAAACAACTACAAACCCACCATTAAAATAAACCCCGATTGGGAAATGGTGGAGTTGGGTTCAATTACAAAATTGGTTGGTGGTAGCACACCTTCAAAGGACAATTCAAGCTATTGGGAAAACGGAAATATTGATTGGATAACTTGTTCAGACTTTGCCAACAGTCCAATGTTTATTGAGGATTCCATAAGGAAAATCACTGGAAAGGCTGTCAAAGAATGCTCAACAAGCATAATTCCAGAAGATACTTTAGTATTGGTTACAAGGGTATCATTAGGGAAAATGGCATTCGTCAAAAAGCCAACAGCCCTTAATCAGGACTTGACCGCACTTTTGTTTGATGAAGAACAAATAAATAAGCGTTACGCATACTTTTATTTACTTTCAATAGCAGATAAAATTGAAAGGGATGGACACGGAGCAACAGTTAAAGGTGTAACGAGAGATTATATAAGAGACATTAATGTTCCATTGCCTTCACTTGAAGAACAGTTAACCATCGTAAAAGCGATAGAAGAAGAACTACAATGGGTAAATGCCAGCAAACGCTTAATAGAAGTATTTGAGCAGAAAATAAAAGACAAAATCAGAGAGGTTTGGGGCGTGAAGGAGGAAGTGGAAACCGTTTAAAATTATGCAAATGAGTGAGCCATTTATAAATCAACTAGACGAACTGTATACTCGATACGGCTATGAGCCGAGAAAGAGTAAACAAACCCGAGTTTACCTTTTCACAAAGAGTATTTACAACGGTGCGGACATTGTAAAAACCGGAACGGATGAAGAAGCAGAAAAGCTTCAAGCTGAATATTCAAAAGGTGGTTATGCTGTAAAGCTTAGAGAGTTCAAATCCATTGAAGAGGCAGAAGACACCTTATTTAAAGACTTCTTTAAGGCTGACGGTGTAATATTTAATCTCAAAAAAAGGTATGAGAATTTCGTTCAGAAGTTAATGAATAACCTTCCTGAACAAGCCAAATATCAATACATCCGAAGTTCATACGATTACACGGAATACAGTCTTGACCAAGATGTAACCCAAACAGTTTCAATTGGTGCGGAAGATGATGGAAACTCACTTGTTGGTAGAGTTGTAAAACAAATCAATGAACACAAAGGTCCTTTATTGATAATCATTGAGGCTGCTGCTGGTTATGGAAAAACCTGTACTGCTTATGAAATTTTGCAAGAGTTCATTTCCGTTCCAAGTTTTAAACTTCCATTTTTTACAGAGCTTTCAAGAGATAGAAGTGCTAAAATTTTCAAGCACATACTACAATTTGAAATTGAAGAACAGTTTTCAAATCGTGTAGATTCAAATTTGGTTATACATCAAATCAAAAGCGGAAGAATTCCGCTTATAATTGACGGTTTTGATGAATTGATTGCAAAGGACTTTTCATTTTCCTCAAACCAGTTTGAACAAGTTGAAAGTATGCTTTCGACAATTGTGGAATTATTAACGGAAAACGCAAAAATTATTATCACCTCACGCAAGACAGCAATTTTCAATAGTGAAGAATTTCATAATTGGATGATTGACCGAGATATTAATTACACACTTGCAAAGGTTACCATATCAGAGCCGAGAATTGAAGATTGGTTACATAAAGAAAGATTGGAAGTAATTCAGTCAAATAATTTCCCCGTAGAACAAATTGCAAACCCAGTTCTACTAACCTATCTACGCTATGTAAATATTGATGAATTAAAAGAAATGATTGTTGGTAGTCAATCGATTGTTAGCAGATATTTTGAATTTTTACTAACAAGAGAGCAAATTCGCCAAAGGCTGCCGATTGAGCCTGAAACTCAGCTTAGAATTTTTAGAAAACTTGTTCGTTTTTTTACAGAATGGGACACAAAAGCAGAGACAAAAGAATTCATAAAAGAGCTTATAACTGAATACAACAAGGATATTCTTGAAGAAACTAAAAGAAAATACATCCCACAAGAAAGACCAAGAACAGACCAGTTGGCTGATATACTTTCCAACCACGCCTTTCTTGATAGAAAAGAATCTGGCAAGATTGGTATTGTAAATGAATTTGTTTTAGGAACATTGATTGCCGAAAACCTTACACTTGGAAAGTATTTGAAATACAACCAAAAGTTTTATGACAACATCACGCAGATGTTTGCTTTGCTTGCAGTTCAGGCATTTCAAGTTCAACCGAAAGAGAATAAAGAGAAACTATGGGAAGTATTTAATCAATTCCCTTTTAACTACGACCCACAATTCTTTTTCAAGATTGATATTGATTTTAAAAATCAAATTGTCAGAGATTACAAACTTGCAACTCTTTATGACTTTCGTTTAGAGGGTTATTCTTTTACAAAAGAAAATCAATTTGAATCAACAATCTTCACGGGATGCACTTTTAAAGACTGCGAATTTTCATTGACCGCCTTTAGAAACTCATCATTCGTTAATTGCCATTTTTATAACTGTGAACTCATTACAAATGGTGAAGCGTATTCCGACTGCTATTTCACAGTTTACGGCTGTATTGATGATAACGACTTTATAAACAAAGTTTATGAATGCGAAGCAGCACAAGAAGTTGAAGAAGTAAACATTGAAAAGGAAATACTCGATATGTATTTCAAAAAAGGAAGCCCGAAACCACGACACAGACAATTATCACATATTAAAAATGAGCTATCAGATTATGATTTTAAGACTGTAAGCAAATCAATCCATAAACTTGAAAAAGATGGATACATTCAATTAAACGGAGACCTGAGTTTCCTAACAAGAACAGGAATAGCCCATTATAATGAAAAATACAGAACCGTTTAGTTATGATTGACCAATCTTTAGAATTAATTGAAAGACGATTAAAAGCCCAACTCGTTCAAGAACTTTCCAGGACTGGTTTGTTGTTCCGCCTGTTTTCAAGAGTAAAAGAGCCAACATCAATAAAGGAAAAGTTCACAAGGAAAAGCTATTCCGCAGACGAGAAGAAAATGCAGGATTTAGTTGGTTTTAGAATTACAACTTATTTCAGTGATGACCTTAAAATCGTTGTTGACCTGTGTAAAAAACTTTTTGATGTAATTGATTTAGAATATGACACTCCTAAAGCAGAAGAATTTAAACCGCTTAGAAAAAATATGGTTTGTAGAATGCCTGAAGAACAAAACGGCATTTTTCAAGAATTAGCAAGAGCCAGTAGAGACTACGAACTTATTGACAACACTTTCGAAATTCAGTTCAGAACCACCCTTTCAGAAGGCTGGCACGAGGTTGACCACTTGATGAGATATAAATGCAAACCTGACTGGGCTGACTTGACAGAAGAAAGCCGAATGTTAAATGGAATTTACGCAACACTTGAGACCAACGACCAAGCATTAAAAGCACTGTTTGACGACATCTCATATCATCACTACAAAGCCAAAAAGTGGGAAGCAATGTTGAGGAATAAATTAAGACTACGCTTTAACTTGGAAAATCTGGACGGTGAAATTGTAAACTACCTGAATGACAAACCAGAAGTTGGCAAGAAGCTTTTTAAGCTAAATAGAAACAGAATGATAAATGAATATATCAATTCAACTTTATCTTTCCCGACAACATTTGATAACTGGATGTTTTTTATAAACTATGCATTCCTGCAAGATGAATTCATTCTATCTAAAACACCTGACTTTTTAATGGAAGACTTTAAACTGGTACTAAATGGACAAGAAGCAGAATAGCCAACGCACAGGTGTAAGCACATTTGCAATTCACACAAGCCAACACACAGGCCAAAAATTGCAAAAGAGCTTCCACCTTTGCCACCCGAGAGAAGAATTTCAAAATTTTTTCTCCCACGCTTTAAAATAATAAAAAACTCAACGCACAACCCAACACAGACAGACAAAAAAGTAAACAGACAATGACACAGAAACTCAACACTGACAATGGTATACAAAGACGGTGGACAAGAACACCAGCTGCCAATCGAGTAACGCAGGGGACTTTCACCCCTACGTTCTCACAGAACCGTGCTTGATACTCTCGCATCACACAGCTTGCCTCGTCCTTTGACGAGGGCTCTTCAGTAATGTCTTTACCTTTTAAGAATAACGCTTCCTAGTGAATGGATAGCAAAACCAAGTTGTTTGTTGCCAGTGTGCAAATAAGTTGGGCTT
>JAKLJI010000036.1 GCA_023151275.1 Bacteroidia bacterium
AGCCAATTTCTTTGGCGTTCTGGCCCTCATGACGAAGTTCAATTGTGTAATCCGAGTTTAAGGAAAATAAGTAAAGGCAAGGAGCGCTAAAGAAAGGCTCCCTGCCTTCTTTACTACAAATCCTTTAAGGTCTTTAATTTCATCCAATGCTCGTCAATACCTTCTTGTGCGGCATCTACAAATTCCTGAGCATGTTCCGGATTTTGTTTTTTGAGAATGCTAAAGCGAGTTTCCGCTGCCATGAACTCTTTCGCAGTTTCAACAGGGTCTTTGCTGTCGATAACAAATCGTTCTCCGCGTTCTTTGGAAGGATTGTACCTAAACAAAGGCCAGTAACCTGATTTTACCGCATGCTGCTGGTGATTTGCTCCTTGCGACATATCATAACCGTGCGCAATACAATGGCTGTAAGCAATTACGATAGATGGGCCATCAAATGCTTCAGCTTCCTGAATTGCCTTCAATGCATGCATATCGTTTGCGCCCAAGGCAATTTGTGCTACATACGCAGATCCATGGGCAATGGCTTGCATGGCCAGGTCTTTTTTGCCTGATGTTTTTCCATTTACACTGAATTTGGCACTTGCACCGATAGGAGTAGATTTGGATTTTTGACCTCCGGTATTGGAGTAAACTTCAGTATCTAAAACCAAAATGTTTACATTTTCACCGCTTGAAAGCACATGGTCAAGTCCGCTGAAACCAATGTCATAAGCCCAACCATCACCGCCAATAATCCAATGCGATTTCTTCACAAAATGGTCGGCTAAAACAACAAGCTGCCTGTGGTTGATGTCTTTGCTGTCTGCAATTTTTTGTTTGAGTTCATCTACGTGCACGCGTTGTTGGGCAATCTCTGCTTCCGATTCTTGTTTGTTGTTGAGAATTTTTTCAACCAATTCTGTGTAGGGCAATTGTCTCAATAATGCTTTGGCAAATTCGGTTTTCCGCTCGTAGGCCAATTTAATTCCCAATCCAAATTCAGCATTGTCTTCAAACAAGGAGTTTGCCCAAGCCGGACCTTTACCATCTTCATTACAAGACCATGGAGTGGTTGGTAGGTTTGCACCATAAATGGATGAGCAACCGGTAGCATTGGCAACTAACATTCGGTCGCCATACAATTGAGTAAGTAATTTCAAGTAGGGAGTTTCGCCACAACCCGAGCAAGCGCCGGAGAATTCAAACAATGGTTCCAGGAATTGCGAACCTTTTACGGTTTTTACATTGGCACGTGAACGGTCCATTTCCGGAATATCTAAGAAGAATTCCCAATTGGCTTTTTCGGTATCTTTTAACTCGAGTTGGTTGTGCATGTGAAGCACTTTTTGGCCCGGGTTTAATTTTGATTCAACCGGACAAAACTCCACACAAAGATTACAACCGGTACAATCTTCAACAGCAACCTGAAGCGAATAAGCCTCGGTCTCTTTGTTGAATTCTTTGCCAATTGGGTCAGTATGTTTGAACGTTTCCGGAGCATTAGCCAGCAAGGTTTTGTCGTAAACTTTGGCACGTATTGCGGCATGCGGACAAATGATGAAGCATTTGCCACATTGCGAGCATCCGGCAGCATCCCAAACCGGAATTTCTGTTGCCAGGTTTCGTTTTTCCCATTTGGTAGTTGCAACCGGATAAGTTCCATCAACAGGGAATGAACTAACAGGAAGTTCATCGCCCTCAAAAGCCATGATTTTGCTGAGAATGTCCTGCACAAAATCTGGTGCATCTCCCTGAACCAATCGGTCCATTTCCAGATTACCAGCAACTAGACCAGAGGTGTCTATGGCATGCAAATTGGCCAATGCCTGATCAACTGCTGCATAGTTTTTGGCAACTACTGCATCACCTTTATCCGAGTACGATTTTTTGATTGCGTCTTTGATTTTTTGAATCGCAAAATCTTTTTCCAATACGCCAGAAATTGCAAAGAAGCAGGTTTGAAGAATGGTGTTTACGCGTCCGGCCATGCCGTTTTCGCGAGCTACCTTTCCTGCATCAATCACATACAAGCGAATGTTTTTGTCGAGAATTTCTTGTTGTGTTTTTCCGGGAATATGTTGCCAAACTTCTGAAGCCTCGTAAGGAGCATTCAAGAGCAAAATGGAATTCCGTTCGGCATGTTTAAGAATGGGATATTTGCGAATAAAATTGAATTGGTGACAAGCGATAAAATTAGCCTTATTTACCAAATAGGCAGAGCGAATCGGGTGTTTATCAAAACGTAAATGAGAAACAGTCATTGAACCCGATTTCTTTGAATCATACACAAAATAACCTTGCACATGGTTGTCGGTGCTTTCACCAATAATCTTGATGGAGTTTTTGTTTGCGCTCACAGTTCCATCTGCTCCTAAACCATAAAACAAGCCACGGAACAAATGCCGATCTTCCAAGCTAAATTCTCTATCCCAATCAATACTCAGTTTGGTTACATCATCGTCAATACCAATGGAGAAGGAGTGGGGAATTGTTTTCTTGTTCAGGTTTTCAAACAAAGCCTTAACCATGCCTGCATCAAATTCCTTGGAAGCAAGTCCATATCTACCACCCACCATAAACAAATCGGCAATTTGCGGATGATTTCTTAGTGCCTCTCTAAGATCCATGTACAAAGGCTCACCTTGTGCACCGGGCTCCTTGCAACGGTCGAGTACAGCAATGCGCTTAGCAGATTTAGGAAGAGCTTTTAATACACGCTCGGCATCAAATGGTCGGAACATGCGAATGTAAAGGCAACCTGTTTTGGCTCCTGCTTCGTTCATGTAATCCACCATTTCGTGCACGGTATTGGCACCAGAACCCATGATTACTAAAACGTCTTCTGCGTCTTCTGCACCATAGTATTCAACGGGATGATACTGCCTGCCAGTTAATTCGGCAAATTTGTCCATCATTTTTTCAATGATTTGAGGCAAGTTGATATAGTATGGATTTCCGGCTTCGCGACTTTGGAAAAACACATCCGGATTTTGAGCAGTGCCACGAATGCTAGGATTATCGGGCGACATGGCTCTTTTGCGATGAGTTAACACATCCTCCATGTCTAACATCTCCTGAATGATTTCATCCGGAATAATAGAAACCTTACTTAATTCATGCGAGGTTCTGAATCCATCAAAAATATTGAGGAATGGAATTTTTGATTTTAAAGTTGCAGCTTGGGCAATCAATGCCATATCCATGGCCTCTTGGGCGTTTTTGCCAAACAACATGGCCCAACCGGTTTGACGAACAGCCATTACATCCGAATGGTCGCCAAAAATGGAAAGTGCATGCGTGGCCAATGCCCTTGCCGCAATATGAAATACCGCCGGCGTATGTTCACCGGCAATTTTATACATATTGGGAATCATGAGCAATAAGCCCTGCGAGCAAGTAAAGGTAGAGGATAATGCACCACCTTGAATTGAGCCGTGAACTGCACCAGCAGCGCCGGCTTCACTTTGCATCTCGATGATTTTGGGTACTTGTCCAAAAATATTGGTCTTTCCTGCTGCGGCCCATTCGTCGCAGTGTTCACCCATTGCTGAAGAGGGCGTAATGGGATAAATGGCACAAACTTCATTGGTTTTGTAGGCAATGTATGCGGCGGCTTCGTTGCCGTCCATAATGCGTTCCTGGCTGGTCTTATTCATTGGTTTGACTCCTTGGTTTTCAAGGAATAAAACTAGTAAGCATGGCTGCTGAGGCCTATGACCTGAATCAGAAAAAAAACTGAGTTATATGGGCTTTTTCAATGATTTTGAAGTAAAAACTCCAAAGTTTTGGGAAATCGTTTCGACCAGGATTTTTCGGAATGGTCCTCTGCTTCAAAAATTTTGGTTCGATATTGTCCGTCTGGATATCCCAAATCATCGAGTAATTGTGTGCTTCGTTTTAGCCATTTTGGGTACAATGCATCCAAAGTTTCAGTGCCTGAGTCGATATAGATTTTATTTCCTTTAGATGGATCGGGCAATTGGGTACGAAGGTATTTAAGAAAGGCTTCCGGATATACGGTATTTGAGTTGAACAAAATGGGCCAGTGCATAGAAAGCGAAGCCGATTTTCCAAATACTGCCGGATACCTGCAAAGCGCATACAACGAAATTATGCCGCCCATGCTTGAACCCATAATCAAGGTATTTTCTTTGCCTTTTTTGATCGAATAATTTTTACTCACATAAGGCATGAGTTCTTTGGTGATGAAGTTAAGGTAGGCCTCAGCTAGAAAGCCTGTGCTATCGTTTCCACCTCTGCCACGTTGAAGATGCAATAGGTTAAGTAAAGTGTCTTGTTCGGCATGACTTAGGTTTTGTTTCAAAGCAAGTTCTGGCATATATTCAAAATGGCGTTTGGCCCCATTGTTCCAAATGGCAACAACCAAAATCGCAGGAATTTTTCCTGCTTTAAATAGGTTAGTTATGCCTTCATCAACTTTCCATTCCTGGTGATTCCAGGTTTGGGTAGAGTCGAAAAGCATTTGGCCATCGTGCATATACAAAACCGATAATTTTGTGTTTTTGGGAATTCCTTCAGGCATCCAAAAATCAACTCTGCGAGCATCTACATAGACCGATTTAAAAGACGAAATCGTTTTTAACTGACCAATAATTTGGCCAGATAATTTGTTAAAGCCTGAAAGGATCAGAAGAATATAGAATAACCGAAGGTTCATGAGAATGATTGACTTGAGTTAAAGCGATTTGCAAATTACAGGTAAGAATTGAAGTGAATTGGTAATTGTTTTGATTTTTTAGGGAGCATGCTCATCAACCAATAAGACTAAATAAATTCAACTACTTGTATTTTGGATGCTGAATCCGAATAGAAAAAATGCTTCCTTTCCCTTCCTTGCTTGTAACTTCAATCAAGGAGTTGCAGGACTTCGCTTGTTCTTGGGCAAAAAATAAGCCTAATCCTTTGCCTCCTTTATTCCGGTGAAATTTTTGATAAAAGCCAAAAACGCGATCCTTCAAACGCTCGGCATCAAAACCTGTTCCGTTATCGCTAATGCTAAG
This sequence comes from Bacteroidia bacterium, assembly GCA_023151275.1. Classification (GTDB taxonomy): domain Bacteria; phylum Bacteroidota; class Bacteroidia; order UKL13-3; family UKL13-3; genus CAISCU01. The sequence goes on from JAKLJI010000036.1 coordinate 5,004, forward strand.
CACTGATTCGGTTTCACCCTCCTGGTAACTAAACCGTATGCTTGGATTTGTATCCGATTTCGTGAATTGCAAACTATTGTGCAGCAATTGTTCTATGATTTCCTGAAGCACAATGGGATTGCAATAAATTTGCATTCCGGCCACGCCATTGTAAGAGATTTCAGCCTTGGTTTGCTCAAAGGTTTTCTGGAGTTTAACTAAACTCTTTTCTAGCAAACCGGAAAGCGGAATCCATTTCAATTCAGGTTTGCTTTTTTCCTTGATAAATAAAATTTTAACGAGGTCGGATACGGTTTCTTCAAGGTTTTTAATGGATTGTTTAAGGCCCATTTCCAACTCACCTGTTAAGGGTTCTCCTTGTTCCGATAGTTCCAAAATGGCTTGTAAATTGGTTAGCGGGGCCCTTAAATTATGTGTGGTAATGAAGGCGAACTGTTTCAAATCGCTGTTTTGGTGGATGAGCTGCTGAATCATCAAATTCTTTTCTGCTTCTTCTTTTTTGCGATTCGAGATATCGTGCGAATGAACAATGAAAGCTCGAATAAGCGGGTTTCGCAATTGGTTATTTCCTACAGCTTCCAAGTACAAATAGTTGCCATTTTTATCTTTTAGCCTGAATTCAATTCGCCTTGAAATGCCTTCCTCATTTGTCGCTTCTTGAAGGGCAGATAAAACATGGTTCAAATCATCAGGATGAATTATCTCAACCAATTTACAACCTTTTAATTCATTTTGGGAATAGCCCATTTTTTGCTGAATGGAGGAGCTTTGGTACATAATTTCTCCCTGTTCATTCAACAATGTTACAATGTCTGAATTGTTGGAAACAAAAATTCCAAAACGCTCCTCGGCTTCTTTTCTTTGGCATTCAGTTTTTGCGAGTTTGCGTTCAAACCATTCCCGTTTTAACCATTGGTCAAGGAAGGGATAAAGCATATCAGGTTCATAACTGGGTATCCCAATAAAATCCTGATTGTTGATTTGGTCCTCATTCGTAAGGAATTGTTTTTTGCAAACCGATTCAGGAAAGGTGGATTCAATGCCTTTTCCAATTAACAATAGGATATCCGCTTGATCTTTGGAATTTGTAAGGGAGTAAAACGGATTATCCAATCCATCCGATTTTAATTGTTCTCGAAGTGGTTCAGCATTAATTCCCTCAATTTGGAGTTTAATTGGATTCATGGCTCCGCAAAGTTTAGGGAAATTGGGTGTATTTTTTGCTGATTTACATCCAAGTTTTGAAATTGCTGATTTTATGAAATGGCTTGCGTTTTTATTTTAAACGACAAGAAAATGTTTTCGAAGTTTGAATACCTATTGACTTCAACTTGGATTTCCAAGCCTCTAGGTCGTTTTCATTCAGTATCCAAATCACTTTTTTAGAGTTAAGCTCTGGGACCTCGCCGGAATTCTGTAATAGTTCACCAAATCTTTCAAGATCTACCCAATTTAAGCCATCCGGATTGGTATCATCTACAATAAGGAAATCGGCAGATCTTCTTGTCCAAAGTCCGGTTTGACTTTTCGTGTCGTTTTTAAGGGCAAGATCACCACTCAAGCGGAAAAGGGTGGTGTAAAAGACAGTCTTTTTTTGCAAGGCAGCTTCTGAAGCTAGTCCGATTGCAAGAGAAGTTTTACCTGAATTAATTGGACCCGAAATAAGCAAATGCAGGCAATCTGTGCTTGAATTGAAAAGTTCGATTTGGTCTTTTTCAATAGGTGAAACAAACTTTCCTCGCCACTGACTCAATCGAAATTGGAATGGCAAAAAGCCTTCCTGAAGGTAGATTTTTATCCTGTACCAAAACCAAAAGGCAATAGAAAGGTAGATTCCAAAAGGAATTAACAGCCAAAAAATGGAATCACCCGAACGAACAGGTAGGTAAAAAATTAATGCACCCAGCCAAAAATAAATCAAATCAGTTAAGGTATCGTAAACTAGGTTGCCAAGCTGGGGTTTGAAAACAAATGGATTTTTTCGGGCTTTCAAATACACCGATTCAAACACATTGTAGCTTTCAAAAATCAACCAAAATAGCACCGATGAAATAGCCGAAGTTGGGGCATCCTTAAGGAATAAGTTCAAAACCCAAGCCACTAAGAAACCCAATGAAAAGTGGCCAAATTGATTGGCTAACCAAGCGTACGTTTGAGTAATACCTCGGTATGAATCTTTTCCTATCAAATCAGCATAAAGCTGTTTTATTACGACTCGAAGGCCTATTGTTTTCATTTGTTCAAAATAGTAAAAGGAATCGAAGAGGTCAATCTATATTTGCATCATGAGCTACAGCCGCAATCAGTTTGATGATTCAATATGTGCACTTGCCACACCTCAAGGTGTTGGGGCAATTGGGGTGATACGCGTAAGTGGAAAATCGGCGATATCCATCGTAAACTCCTGTTTTAAGGGAAAGAATCTGGAACAAGCTGAGGGGCATACCCTGCATTTTGGACGGTTTATGGATGAGGAAACTGTTTTGGATGAGGTTTTGGTTTCGGTTTTTAAAGCACCCAAAAGCTATACAGGTGAGAACACAATTGAACTTAGTGGACACGGTTCGCCCTATATTTTGCAGCGCATTTTGGAAACATTGATAAAAAAAGGGTGTCGCATGGCCTTGCCAGGAGAGTTTACTTTGCGGGCTTTTTTGAATAAAAAATTGGATTTAGCTCAGGCTGAAGCTGTAGCAGATTTAATTGCTTCTGCCAGTGATGCCAGCCATAGCACAGCTATGAATCAAATGCGGGGAGGCTTTTCTTCGCAAATTTCTGAACTGCGCGAAAAGCTTATGAATTTCGCCTCCCTCATTGAATTGGAATTGGATTTTTCGGAGGAAGATGTTGAGTTTGCCGACAGAAGTTCATTGAACCAATTGGTTCACTACATTATTGAATTACTTGGTGGGTTGATTGATTCCTTTAAATACGGAAATGCCATTCGAAATGGAATTCCAACTGTAATTGCAGGTAAACCCAATGCCGGTAAAAGCACTCTGCTCAATGCCTTGTTGAATGATGATAGGGCTATAGTAAGTGAGATTGCAGGTACTACGCGTGATGTTATTGAAGAAAGTTTTGTGATGGGTGGAATTCAATTCCGTTTGACCGATACTGCCGGAATTAGAAAGGGAAGTTCAGATGTGATTGAAAACATTGGAATTGAGAAAACCTTTGAAAGAATTCAACAAGCCAGCATTGTGTTGTATGTTTTTGATGCCTCAACTACCTCTCAGGTTCAGCTTCAGGAAGAACTTGCGGCTTTTGATGGAATTAATGCCGTATTGGTTCCTGTTGCCAATAAGCTTGATCTTATTTTGGGTGCTGCACCTGAATGGTTCAACGAAATGAATTGTGTTTCCATCAGTTCAAAAACCAGAACGGGTTTGAAAGGTTTGGAAGAACGACTTGCGGCAATCGTGCATTCAGATAAAGTAAAAAATGATGTGATAATTACAAATCTCAGGCATTTTGAGGCCTTATCTGCTGCAAAGGAAAGTTTGGAGTCGGTGCTTGCCGCTTCTCATTCTGGCTTAAGTGGAGAATTGTTGGCATTTGATATCCGAAAAGCCATTTTCCATTTGGGCGAAATTACAGGAGATATTACAACCGATGATTTGTTGGCCAATATCTTTAGCAAGTTCTGTATTGGAAAGTAGGAGCTTGGTTAAGGCTGTTTAGTATTAAGAGCAAAGGATTAACGCATCTGCAAGACCAAGGTATTTTGTTTCGTAGCGAATGTTTTTATTAGTTGGTCTTAAAGTAATTTGTGGCTCATTTTTTTTGGTTGAAATGGGGTTTTTGTGAGTTTTGTGTTGTTTTTATGTTGAAAAATGAGCTATATTTGTTTTGTGGCTCAAAAGAATCAACATATTAGAAAGAAGGTTTTCAACTACCTAAAAGAAAATCCAGGCGCATCCTCAGGAAAATTGTATCCAATTCTAGAAGAAGAAATTGGCTATTCAACCCTAAAGCGGTTGTTGGGCAATTGGGTTGCAGAAGGAGATGTGGTTTCCTATGGAAATGGCAAGGGAACTCGCTATTCACTTCGTCCAGGCCATGATTTATTGGTCTCAATTAATTTGGATGAATATTTTTCTAAAGGTCCGGATGAACGTAAAGTACAGGTTCAATTCAACTTTGATTTGATAAAATTTCAGTTGGCCGAAATTGATTTATTTACCCCTTCAGAATTGGAATTGCTTAATGAATCCCAATCAAGATTTCTGAGAAATGTTCAAGGTTTGAATAGGCATGATTTTCAAAAAGAATTTGAACGATTGGCCATTGATTTGAGTTGGAAGTCTGCACAAATTGAGGGCAATACCTATTCCTTATTAGAAACCGAGCTTTTGTTGTTGCAGCAAAAAACAGCTTCAGGAAAAACCAAAGATGAAGCAGTAATGCTGCTCAACCACAAAGATGCGTTGGATTTTATTTTCGAGCATGAACATTATATCCAACCGCTTCGGGTTTCAGCCATTGAGGATATCCATTCCATGCTTACCAAAGAACTCAAAGTAGATCGGAACATTAGAAACCGGAGGGTTGGAATTACGGGTACCAATTACAGGCCGCTAGATAATGAATTTCAAATCCGTGAAGCCATGAAAGACATGTGTGATTTGGTGAATTCACGGAATAATGTTTTTGAAAAAGCTTTGTTGGTTCTGTTGTTAATATCCTATATCCAGCCTTTCAATGATGGCAATAAGCGTACTGCCAGAATAATTAGCAACGCTCTTTTGATGCATCACCACCATTGTCCAATTTCTTTTAGAACCATAGATCCCATTGAATACAAAAAAGCAATGCTTGTATTTTATGAGCAAAGTAATATCAGTGCATTCAAAAAGATTTTTATAGAGCAGTTTGTGTTTGCAACAAACACCTATTTCTAGTCTGGAGCTATTTTTTACTTAGGTAGAGAATCCGCTCCAGACTTTCTCCTTCTTCACCGGTTGCGGTTCCGCTTAACTTAACTTTTCCAACTGCTAGCGAGCTAACGGTGTACTTTTGATTCAACCAATCGGGTTCGCTAATGGTAATTGTATTGCTGTTTGTTGCCCAGGTTATGGCATATTGATTTCCTGAAATGGTCAAAATGCCACTTTTCTTATCTGTATTAAACAGATAAGTTCCATTGTTAACCAGTTTTTCTAAATTAACCCAATTGCTTCCAGTTTTTTCATTTACTATTACAGAATCCCTATTCCATGTGCCCGGGAATTCTAAGCTTTGATTGATTTGGTCATCAAGCAGTAAGCTATTGTCTTTTTCACAGGCACTTAGAAAAATCAATAATCCAAGGCTTAAAATACGTGTGTAGTTGTGTTGAAGGAAACCCAATTTCATGTTGCAAATTATCAGTTATGCCGATAAAAAACATTAGTTATTCCTTAAATAGCCGATTGAAAAAAACGGATTATCATTGCAGCATGAACCAAAATATCTGCATCCTGTTGGGCTCCAACCTGGGAGATGCCCGAACCCAATTGGATCAGGCGATTCATTTGTTGGAGTTGAATGGGGTTGCTGTCCTTAAGAAATCTTCAATCTATAAAACTGCTGCCTGGGGAAAACAAGATCAACCCGAATTCTTGAATCAGGTTTTGCTATGTGCTTCTGAATGTTCTGCCGAACAGGTTCTTGAAATTTGTTTGAATACAGAACAAGCTATGGGTAGAATTCGCACGGAAAAATGGGAAGCTCGGATTATTGATATTGATATTTTATTATTTGATGAACAAGTAATTCAATTGCCAAACCTGCAAGTTCCACATCCATTTTTGCCTCAACGCAGGTTTAGCCTTGTTCCTTTGGCTGAATTAATCCCCAATTTTCAGCATCCAATTTTGAAGCAACCAATTCACCAGTTGCTCGAGAATTGTCCGGATAAACTTGAAGTTAGTAAACTGGTTTAGAATGAAAGAGCATGAATACTTCACATGTGTAAAATGGACAGGCAATAGTGGCCAAGGTACACGTTCCTATAAATCCTACGAGCGTTCGCATGAATTGATTGTGGAAGGAAAACCAACTTTATTGCTTTCCTCTGATCCAAATTTTCGAGGAGATTCGAAAAAGTTGAATCCGGAGGAACTTTTCCTGTGTTCAATTAGCTCTTGCCATATGCTTTGGTATTTGCATCTGTGTTCCGACAAAGGAATTGTAGTGGTGGAATATTCCGATAATGCCAAGGGAATTATGGTGGAAAGTGAGACTGGTGCTGGGAAGTTTATTCGAGTTGAGTTGTTTCCAAGCGTTCTGTTGGCAAAGGATTCAGATAAAGAAATGGCATTTAATTTGCATCAGGAAGCCCATAGGTACTGCTTTATCAGCAATTCACTAAATTTCGATGTCGTAATAAATCCCTTAATTCAATAAAAAAACCATTCCTTTAATGAAATGGTTTTTCTGTTTTTTTTATTCAAACTATTACCTGAATTCATAATCAACCCCAAATACCTGGCTTAACAATTCCTGCGGTGCGTCGAGCACAATGGCTGATTTGGGTGGAGTAGGAGTGACCGGAGAATTTGCTTTTAAGTAGGCCTTTAATGTAGAATGTAAGGTGTATGGCGTATTGGTTCCGTTTTTAACTCCCTTGATTCTACATAGCATATCTTCAGGATCACCATCGCGTTCGCAAGCACAAATTTTATAGGTTTTATCGGCCTGAATGGCTTGTCCGTTTACCAACAATTCCTGAACTCGTTTACCCATTTCTTCATAAGCCTTAAACTTTAAGGTCATTCCCTTAAACTTAATTACCCAACCTCCAAAGCGTTTAGAAGCATCCTTGGCAAACACATTGTTCAATTCCTTTTCCATCCAATCCTGTAACTGCTTGCCCGTTACTTCGGCAGTTCTAACTGTGCTATCTACGGGCAACATATCAAACAAAAATCCATTGGTAATGGGAATCTGGCCCGTATGGTCGGGTGTGGTACGCGGTGGACAAAAACGAAATCCATTCGACAATACAATATCAACGTCTTTTACTTGCCATTTTAAGGCATCTAAAATCAGGGTATCTATTGGGTTCTCAATAACGAAATACCGATATAGAGGAATGGTACTATAACCAAGCACTTCTGAAATGGATTTCTTCCAGGGACCTTCATGTTCTGCAATTATTTTTTGCATAACAGAGTCAGGTTTGTTTTTGCTGGAATCAACCTCAAGCAATTGGTAATTTTCTTTTATCACTTTCCCATTTTCTATTTCCAATTGCAATTGTCCTACAAAAGAGCCAAATGCACCCGGTTCAACCACTTTGCTGTACTTGCAAACAATTGGTTTACGCACACGCTCATGGGTATCTCCTCCAAATATTATATCAACTCCTTTGCATTCTTCGGAGTTTGCGAGGGCAATTTGTTGCGATAAACCCAAGTGTGATAATAAAATGATGTAAGCACATTGTTCGTCTTCTTTAAGGACTTGAACATAATGGGCCAAGTTTTCTTCGGGTTTGGTATAAATAATTCCCTTTGAATAATTGGGCGATTGACGCAAAGGAACAAGTGGGTCTGTATAGCCTAAAAATCCAATTTTTACGCCATTTACATTCCAAATGTGGTAGGGATGGAAAATGAGTTCACCTCGTTTTCCATTGCCTAAATCATGGTACATATTGGCACATACTTTGGGAGCATTCAAACTTCCCAAAAGTGTTTGCATGGCTTTCTTGTAATAAATTACTTCCCAGTTACCTGGTAAATACAAGTTGTAATTCAACTCATTGAGGATTGGGCAAATGGCCTTACCGGTGGTTTTAACGGAAAGTTCACTGCCTTGAAACATATCGCCGGTATCAACCAGGAACGTGTTTGGATTTTTCTTTTTCTGATTTTTGAAAAAGCTGGCCAATTCTGCATATCCTCCTGTTTTGCGAAAAACTGCTTTGCCATTCTCCCAAAACAATTCATCGTGCGGATGTATCTGACAATGCACATCGGTAGTCTGAAGAATATTCAAGCTGAATTTTTGAGGCATTTTCTCCCCCGAATTTTCAGCCAATTCAGAAAGTTCTTCTTTTGATTCGGCAGTTAAAATGCCAGGGGTGCTGCTTAATATGCCTGTTCCTGCGCTAAGTACGCCAAGCTTCCGAATAAAATCCCTTCTGTTATTGTTTTCTGAATTCATTGAGTTGTTCATTAAAAATGGTAGTTAACAATAAAATTGTACAATACCATATCCACCTTGTTGATTACGTATTTATTGTTTCCGTAGGTTTCACCCAAATTTCCTTTGTAAACCAGTAATCCCTGCAATTCTAATCCTTTTAGGAATTGTTGAAAAGGATAGCGAATATCCAGATTTAGTTGCCGGTAAGAGGGCATTCCGTTCTTGTTTTTTTGATAATCCTGAACGTCCGGCAAGTAATAGTGTCCATAAGATAATTCAGCTTTCAAACCCGATTTTTTTAAGCTTTTTAAAAGGCTGGCGTTAATGGCATGCACATCCGCAAAGCCTTCATTGCGTTCGCGCGACATAAACGTGAAAAAAGGATCACGGCCCCATTCTCTTGGCATGAGGTAGCGCCCCAATGCGGTAATTCGGTTGTAATTAGCAAGCACTTGCCAGTTCGATTTGTTTTTAACTCCCAAACGGAATCCAAATGTTCTGGCTCGCTCTCCTTGTTCTACCCATGCTTTTCCAGGCAATGCATTATTGCCGCTTGCTAAGGAAAATTGCTCAATGTACTGCCCTCCAAATACTCCATTCAATTCCGGCTTTAATTCAATTTCTGAATTCACTTGAAGCATTGCCGAATGTTGCAGACGATCTATGGTTTGGTTCAATAAAGAAACCTGAAATTTCTTCTCTTTTTTGAAAGTCAAATTCAGGTAGTAAACCGCATCTGAATGCAGGTTGTTTTTGTAATCTGCTTTGGTGCCATCTGTGTTCACACCTTGCGGGAAAATTCCAATCGACTCACCAATATCAAACCAGCCCACCGTACTTCTAGGGGAGATGCCGAATAAATAACCACCTTCTGCTTGAAAATTTTTGATGCCCGAATACTCGAAGAGCAAGCCCTCTGCAAGGGTGGGTCGCATTCGCCCATCTTGTGGATTAATAAAGGCCTGACGGATATGTTGCTTTCCCAATTTTAATCCAAGGTTTTTGTAGGAATATTTAATGTACAAATCTTCCAATCGGTCCATATCTCTTTTGTTGGTGGGGTTCAACAAATCGAATTGACCAATTTCATACCTTGATCCCATTCCCGTTACAGGGTCAGGTTTTGTAAAATCGCTTGAGTGAAGGTTGTAAATAAAGAAGCCACTGATACCCATTTGAAATCCCTTGAATGGAGCTGTTTCGTAACCAATTCCCATTCCAAATGAGTTGGAAAAGAAATCCGTTAATGGGGCAATATTATCAGTTAACATGTAGTAATACCTTGAATGCCCATATAAGGTTCCGGAAGAGAAGAAATGTTGCAAGGAAGTAGTGTCAGCCGGTTTTTCCCGTTCGGTATGATGGGTAAAGGCTGGTAATTGTCCAAAACCAGGAAGTGAAAGAGTGGCAAACAAAAACAGAAATAGAATACGTGTAAACATGCCCTCAATTACCTGCTTTAATGTAAGTCCAACCTGCTTCTTGTTTTAAGACAATTTCACCAATACCCATAAGGACAAATCGGAGGTCTGGTAGAATTTGCTCTTTGGAAATTTGCTTTTCGCGCATGGTGTTTTCACAGGCAACAAAGTCAACTCCCTTTTCTTTCAGTTCATAAATTTCAGTTTTAAATGTCGTTTTTTCACCCATTAAAAACTCAATTCCCGGACCATGGCAAACTACTTCAAGCAAAACGGTATCGCCCCAACCTTTTTTTAGGTTGTTGAGCTGTTTGATTAAACCTTTGTGCACCAACGCATCTGAGCTGGTTAGTTGCATCACAATTTTGTGCTTCTTGATTTCTTTGTGTTCGTGCTTTGCCGGCTTCTTTTTGCTTTGCGCTTGTAGGCTTGAATAGCTTCCTGCAATTAGCATTATTGCGAGTAGGAATAGAAGTTTCTTTTTCATGTTAGGAGTTTTTTTGTTGCGCGAGTTGTTCTTTTTTCTTTTTGATGGGTTGAAAAGGTCCATACTTGTGTTGCTTTTCTGAAAAGCCATCTGTAAACGGACCTAAGGGATGATCGATTGGTTTGCCGGCAATATTGGGCCAGTCTTTTGAGAGGTCCTTGCTTGGGCGTGGTTGTGAATTAACAAATGCTGCAATGTCCCAAGCCTCTTCATCACTCAGGATGGTAATTTTATGGCTGGCTCCCAAGGGCATATTGGTTTTAATAAAACCTGCAAACCGGCTTAGTCTGAATAAACCTGCTCCTTGGTTATAAGATTGCTTACCCCAAAGTGGTGGATAAACAAATTCATTGCCGGTCTCATTCAAGAGTCCTGTTCCATTGGGTTGGTGACAGCTTTGGCATTTTTCTGCATATAAAGCCTTTCCTTTTTCAGGGTTGGCCGGGCGATCAAGAAAGGCTAATTCATAAATGCCACTTCCTTTGGGTTTATCTCCTTTCTTAACCTTCGTTCCAAGCCAATTGATGTATGAAAGAATTGCTTTCATTTCAGTGCCATTCGTATCCAGGGCTTTTCCATTTAAACTTCTTTCCATGCAGTCGTTTACGCGTTTGGCCATGGTTTCTGTAGCTCCGGATCTTTCCCTAAATTTAGGATAGGTTGATGCCACGGCAGCGTAATTGTTGCCCCACACTTTGGTGCCGGCATCCAAGTGACAATTCTGGCAATTCATGCCATTGGTAATCTTGGCCACTTTTCCTTTGGGTCCGAGGTAAATTGAGGTATGTTGAATCAATTCCCTGCCATATTTAATTTGTTCTGCGTTCGATTCTTCTGCCAATTGAGCTTCAGTTGGTGGCGTCCAAAAATCATCCTTATTTTCAGGTTTCTGGTTTACTTGGGTTGATTGAATTGGAGTGTTTTGAGGAATTGTATCATTCACTGTTATGTAAATACCAGCTACCAATAAACTCAGGAGCATGAAAATTCCTGCTTTGTAAATTGTATTCATTGAACCAATGTTTTACCGCCGGCAAGCCAGGAGGCTGTTCCTCCCGCTAAATCAGCGAAATTTGAAAATCCAATGGATTGCATGAGTTGAAGTGCTTGTCCACTGCGGTTGCCACTTCGACAATAAATCAATACCCGTGCTTTTTTATCAAGCTTCTTCAATTTATTGGTGAAATCAGGTGCGTAAAAATCCATATTTATTGCATTCTTGATATGTCCGGATTGAAATTCCCGGGCTGTTCTCACATCAATTACAACAACACCTTTTTTACGAACTTCTTTGTCAAACTCCTCAACACTTAGGCTTTTTGCTTGTTGCGCAAAGGTGGGTATCCAAAATGAAATCAAGAGAAATATCCCAATTGCTCGAATTAAGTTTCCCATGTTAATGTGGTAATTTAGGTTTGAAATAACTGTAAACCCAGGTGCCAAGAAGTGCACTTGCAATTACAATCAGAACCGGTAAATATCCCGCTCCAACCAAGCCATACATCGGTCCCGGACAAGCTCCTGAAAGGGCCCAGCCCATGCCAAATAATGTACCTCCGAATATTTGTCCTTTATTGAATTGCTTATCCGGAATGCTAATTTCTTCACCGTTAATTGATTTTAATTTCAGTTTCTTTATTAGCCAAACAGAAATAATTCCAACCACTACCGCCGAACCAATTATTCCATACATGTGAAAACTCTGGAACCTGAACATTTCCTGAATTCTAAACCAGGATACCGCTTCTGTTTTGGTTAAGACTGTTCCGAAGACAATTCCAACCAGCATAAATTTTATGTTTTTCATGGTTTGATTATAATTGGTAAATGAGTGGGGCAATAAAATGTGTCATTAAAAGACCTCCAATAAAGAAGAAGATCACAGCAACCAAAGATGCCAATTGTAAACTGGATAAACCCATGATGGCATGTCCTGACGTGCAACCACCTGCATAGCGCGAACCAAATCCAATTAAAAATCCACCTACAACCATTACCAGAAATCCTTTTAAGCTAAGGATGTTTTTCCAACTGAATAAGTCGGATGGCACCAATCCTTCAAAGGATTGAATTCCCATGGCTTTAATATCCTTTACGGTTGATTCACTTATGGCAACAGGTTCTCCATTGTTAAGTAAAACACCTCCAATAAAACCACCAATCAAGATACCGCCGACAAAGAATAGATTCCAGATTTCAGCTTTCCAATTGTACTTTAAAAACTGAATATTGAATGGGGCAACGGCAGAACATACGTGGCGTAAACTTGATGAAATACCTAACATTTTATTGCCAATCAGCAACAAGATAGGTACTGAAATTCCTATTATTGGGCCCGATACATACCAGGGCCAAGGCTCTTTTAGTAATTCAATCATGCGTCTTTTAATTTAAAGGTGAAGATGGGTTTGAATACATGGTTTAATAAGTCGGATGATACACATCCATTGATGAGTTTGTTGAGGCCGGTGCGCTGCCAGGAGCCTATTCCTATGATGTCGATATCTTCCTGCGCCACATAATGAACTATGCCGTCTTCAACGTGATGGTCGTTGTAAATGGCTTTTTCTACATTGTTGATACCGTGTTTTTCAATGAAGGCATCCATGTTCTTGTAGATTTGATTGTCTGAAATAAAATCAGTAGGTGTGTTTATTCTCAATAAATACAATTTGGCATTGAATGCATTCACCAATTTTACCAGTGATTCAGCATGCGGAACATCCGGATTTTTAAAACTGCTGGCAAGTACTATTTTCTTGATTTGCATATCCGATCGGTCGCATTTCAAAGTCATAACCGGCACCGTTGAGTGCATGGCCAAATATTCCCCATGTGTATGACTTAAAAATTCGCTCAAGCCCGAAACAGCATGGGTTCCCATGACAACCAAATCGAAATTTTCTTTTTTGATAAGACCCAAAATCGTATCATTTACATGACCGTAAACAACACTTGTAGTTGCAGTTGGAAAATACTTTGATTTCCAGTCATCCAAATTGAGCAATGCTTTTTCTTTTTGCAATTTTTGAACCGAGGTGTCAAAGTCACCATCTTCAAACAATTCACCTTCCGGGGTAAGTAAAATGTGGCTTGGAAGATTAATTACATGTACAAATCGAATTTCCGATTTCATGTAATTCGCAATTTTTACAGCAAGTGTGGTTCCGTAAGCCGACACTTTGCTAAAATCTATTGGAACAAGAATTTTTTTCATTGGTATTGGTTTAATCAAGAGGCCAGGAATCAATTCCGTACTCCAGGTTGTAACAAGTTAATCCTAGGCCTTTCATTGTTTTACAAGCTCTTGAACTTCTGTTTCCACTTCTGCAGTAAACGAAATAGGTTTTACTTTTATCCAAGTTAGCCAGTTCGGTCTCAAAGTTAGCCGACATAAAGTCGATGTTTATTGAGCCCGGAATTGCTTCTGAATGGTGTTCGGATGGTGTTCTCACATCCAGCAAAATTGCTGAAGGATTTTCCATGAACTTCTGTTTGAAAGAGGCACCATCCAAATCGGGATTGGTGCCTCTTAACAATTGTGCAAGAATATCCACCTGTTTAAAGAAGTGTTGATGGACAAACGTAATCACTCACTTTAAATTTGCCTGAATCTTTAATGGCTTTGAATCCTCCATCTACATCAATCAGGTTATCATAGCCTCTTGCTTTTAGGATTGAAGCAAAAATCATAGAGCGATATCCACCAGCACAATGCACATAATAGGTTTTGTTTTTATCAACCAACAACATGCTATCGTTGATATAGTCTAATGGTGCATTTGTGGCACTCAAAATATGTTCTGAGAAGTACTCACTTGATTTACGAACATCTAGGATATTGATTTCAGGATTTGCCGCTTCTTCTGCTGCAAATTCATCAACAGATATCGATTTGATGCTGTCTACTTCTTTTCCTGATGATTGCCATGTTTCAAATCCGCCCTTCAAATACCCAATAGCATAATCGTAACCCACGCGAGCCAAACGGGTAACCACTTCAAGCTCTCTTCCTTCATCAGCCACAATTAAAATGTTCTGCTTAATATCAGGAATCATGGTTCCTACCCAAACTGCAAAGCTTCCATCGATTCCAATATTGATTGAATTTGGAATAAATCCTTTTGCAAAAACTTGTGGTTTGCGTGTGTCAAGTATTAAGGCGTCTGTTTCGTTTGCTGCCGCCTCAAATGCTTCAGGAGAAAGGGCTTGTGTTCCACGTTCCAATACTTCCTCAATGCTGTCGTATCCCTGAATATTCATCATCACATTCTTCGGGAAATATCCCGGAGGGGGAGTTAAACCAGTAATTAATTCTTTTACAAATTCTTCAGGAGTCATATCTGCGCGAAGGGCATAGTTGGTCTTCTTTTGATTGCCCAAGGTATCAGATGTTTCTTTGCTCATGTTTTTACCACAAGCAGAACCGGCTCCGTGTGCAGGATACACAATTAAATCATCAGAAAGGGGCATGATTTTATTGCGTAAACTGTTGAATAAATGCAAGGCAAGTTTTTCTTGTGTTAAATCGCTGATTACTTTCTGCGCCAAATCCGGACGCCCTACATCTCCAATAAATAAGGTATCACCAGTGAAAATTGCTTGTTCTTTGCCGTTTTCATCGATAAGCAAATAACAGGTACTTTCCATGGTATGTCCGGGCGTATGAAGCACACGGAAGGTAATATTACCTACTTTGAACTCCTGATTGTCTTTTGCAACAATGGCATCAAATCCTAGTTTCATGTCTGTTGGACCATACACAATTTGTGCGCCCGATTCTTTGGCTAAATCAATATGTCCGGAAACGAAATCTGCATGGAAGTGAGTTTCGAAAACATACTTGATTTTTGAGCCGTTTTTATCGGCTCTTTCCAGGTAAGGTTTGATTTCACGCAATGGGTCGATTACCACTGCTTCTCCATTGGATTCAATGTAATAGGCGCCTTGTGCAAGACAGCCGGTGTAAATTTGTTCGATTTTCATATTTTGTGATTTTTGTTTATGGTGTTTTTATTGATGCAATTTCTGCTTTGAATTTTTATTGGGATGTAACCAGAGTTACATTAAAAGAATAATTCTTTGATTAGGATGTAAATTCCCATGACCAGAACAAAATAGCCGAAGCCTTTCTTCAATTGAGCTCCATCTATTTTTTGGGATAAATAATTTCCTGCAAAAAGTCCTCCAATGGCAATTGCAGATACGGATGATAAGAGTATCCAATCCATTTCAAATTGGCCCAGATCGCCCAAGAATCCAATGAGTGATTTTGCAGCTATTATCATCAAGGATGTGCCAACCGCCTCTTTCATGGGAAGGCCTGTCAATAAGACCAATGCAGGGATAATCAGAAAACCTCCTCCTGCGCCAACTAAACCTGTTAATGTTCCAACAACAGCACCTTCAACAATAATCAATGGGTAATTAAATCCTTTGTTTTCTTTTGTTGCAGCGGCTGATTTTTTGTCACGAATCATGCTAATTGATGCCATTACCATAAGTACCGCGAATAATAGCATCATCATGATGTTTTTGGTAATTGCAAAAGAGCCAAGTGTAAACAACTCATCTGGAATTGCAGGCACAATAAATTTGCGGGTTAAATAAACTGCTGCAATTGATGGTGCTCCAAAAATTAATCCCGTTTTTACATTGACCAATCCTTGTTTGTATTTTGGAAAGGTTCCTACCAAACTGGTTAAGCCTACAATAAATAAGGAATAGGCTGTTCCATGCACAGGACTAATGCCAAATAAATAAACCAAAACAGGTAAGGTGAGAATAGAGCCTCCGCCGCCAATAAGGCCAAGCGAAAGTCCGATGAGAGCTGATGCGAGGTAACCAATGATTTCCATGTTCATGTTAATTATTGACAAAGGTCAACTTTTGAACAGGAATTGAATGTTACAAAGGTTACATTGTTAAAGGGTTGATTTATAGTATTTCCAGGGAAAAGCGGTGCAGTTTTACTTTCCCTTTTTGTTCAAGTTGTTTCAATAATCTGGAAATCACCACCCGGGATGAGTTCAAATCTGTTGCAATTTGCTCATGTGTTAAATGGATGGTGGAGGAGCCGGAGGAGTTTTTTTGTCTCAGCAGGTAATATTCAAGACGTTCATCCATGTTGTGAAAGGCAACGCTGCGAATAACATCCAACAGTTCTCTGAATCTGGAACGGTAATTGTCCATCACAAAATAATACCAGCTCTTGTTTTTAATCATCAGTTCATCCATCAATTCTACCGGAAGTTGAATGACTTCAGTTTCCTCTTTAACCACGGCATCCAGGTCAATTTTTCTGGATTTTTCGGAGCATACAAAACTGAGTGCGCAAGCCTGTCCGGGTTCCAGGTAATACATAAAATATTCTTCTCCTTCATCTCCCTCAGCCACCAGTTTGATGAGTCCTTTGGTAATTAACATGGTTGATTTTAAAGGTTGACCTTGTTGAAGGATGACATCCCCGGGATGGAAATGCCGAAGTGTACCACGCTCGGCAATGGTATCAATCAGTTCTTTATCAAATTGAGGGAATTTCTCCTCTAATACTTTTCGTATTTCGCTCATGTTAGTTTTTTGTTAGGATAAACACACAAGATGTTTCGTTTTGTTTTAGCCTGATTTTTATCCAGTTTGAAATTCTTTCTTTTTCAGGTTCTTTCAACTTGAACTTGGTTTCAATAACCAGCATTTTTGGAATAGGGATTGTGTCTGAATGGGGTGATTCATTTGCAAAATATACCTGTTGAATGGCAGGTTGGAGCTGTTTTAACTCCTCACCAAGGTTTGTAAAATCGTTCCGTTGAAGATTTTTTAGTTCAGTCTCGAGCGCATTTATTTTTTGTGATTTCTCCTCCAGGAGTTGACTCAAATTCTCCACTTGGTTAGAACTGGATTTCGATTTCCAGCCATATTGAATATGAAGTTGATTTTCTTCTAATCCTATTTGTCTTAAGCCGTTTATGAGTTCCAAGGAGTCATCAACACTTAATTGTTCACCGGCTAGAACCAATTCAATTTTCTTTGCATGTTGATTTAGGGTTCCTTCCAAGATAAAATTGTTTTTATAGGATTTGTAATGCTTAACAAATTGCTCCAGTTTTTGCTGATTCTTTTCGGATTGGTAGAAATGGAACCCAAGAAAAATGCTAGGTAAAAATACGGAAATGGAAACCACCCAAATGAGTTGAAGTAATCGTTTTCTGGTCCTTTCATCCAAACTAGAAGCAGGTTGAAGCTTTACAATTCGACCGGCGAAAACGGTAGCCAGAGCAATAAATACGGAATTTATGGTGAACAAGTAGAATGCTCCCAAGAAGTATTTGGGTTCAGCATGCGCCAATCCAAATCCGGCTGTGCAAAGCGGTGGCATGAGTGCGGTAGCAATGGCTACACCAGGAATAACATTTCCAAGGGACTTATGGGATAAGGCAATAATTCCGGCAAAACCTCCGGTAAGGGCAATTAATACGTCATAAATGCCCGGGGTTGTTCTTGCTAGAATTTCGGATTGTTGGAAGGATTCCGGAATTAACCCGAAAAACAGGGTAGAGGTGAGCAGACTAACGCCAACTGCGAACAAATAATTTCTAAATGAAATTCTGAGCAATTCAAGATCCCAGGTTGCCAATGCAAATCCCATTCCGTTTATGGGGCCCATTAAGGGCGAAATTAACATGGCACCAATGATAACCGCTGTTGAATTGGTATGCAGGCCTAGGGAAGCAATTCCAATGGCGAAAATGAGAATCCAAAGATTAGCCCCTTTAAATCGTACTCCAGTTTCAATTTCTTTTCGGAGCTCATTCTGATTGATTTGAGCTGTTTCAAGCTCAAGAAAATTACCAATTCTATGGAAAATCTGTTTAATCAAAAGGATTTAATTTTTACTAATATAGTGTTTTTTGGGATAAATTGAAATAAATAGTTATTTGAGTTTATTCTTCTGAATAGCCTGCTTTTTACCTTTTGCCTTAATGGTTGGATTAGCCTCAATAGAACAACCTAGTTTTCTTTATGGCGTTGTTAAATGCATTTATGGGCAAGAAGCTATGATTATGCTGAGCAGGATGGGGCTGTTAAATGTTGCTTTTTCGTCTGTTACGCATAATGTAGTGCGTTCCTACTACTTTTCTTTTGGCCAGTCTTCAAGTTTTATTCCGCTGATTCTCTTGAAATGATTGGTATTGTTGGTAACCATTGTCAACTGATGATAAACCGAAGTAACACCAATTAAAAGGTCAAAATCATCAATTGTGTTACCCGATTTTTGAAGTCTTGCCCTTTCTTTTGCATATAAATCTAATGAATGGAAAATAGGAAGTACTTGTACTCCTGTCAAAAAGTTCTCTAATGCTTTTTTGTTCTTCTCTGGCTTCTCACTCTTTTCAACCCCAAATTTCAATTCAGCCAAAGTCATTTCTGAAATAAAGCAATTCTCGGGTGTTATTTTGTCAAATTTTACATCCAAGTTAAATTTACCCTTCATGTAAAAAAATGGCGATGTTTGTGTCAATAAGATACTTTTTCAAAACGACTCAATTTGTCTAGTTGATATAATGCTATTATGGATTTCTTGAATTATCTCTTCAGCAGATTTCTTAGAATCAAATGCTCCAAAAGCTTTTTTAATTGAAGATTTTTTTTCTGTCAAGTCTGATTTAACTGAATCACTCAATCTAGAAATAAGGTCAAGTTTATTGTTGGTACTTAGATTATCTAAAAGTTCAACATAACCGTCGATTATAGAAGTATTTATTTCTGTTTATTGTCAAATTTAAATAAAATAATTGAATGTAAATATTTCTATTCCACCTGTCGAACCGAAATCCTTTCAGGTGAGAATGGGGAGGATTGATTATTTTCTTGGGATTGATTAATCAAAGATATGAAAGAAAATCATGCCGGGAGTTCATGTAATTGAGTATATGTAGCGCAATATGACCGTAGGTGAATACTCTTAAATGAGCATTTTCAATTACCTGCCCGAAGTTTGGTTTATAGCCGAGGTGTATTTGCCATAATTCAAAGATTAGAGCAGTTTATATCGCAATGTATAGTGGTACAGTTCAAGCCGAAATCACTGGTACAGTTGAAACCGGAATGGCGGTACAGTTTGGACCGAAATATTCAGAAACCGATAAAGTTTACTTGTAGACCTTCAATAAGCGAAGCCGGAAGAAGAGCTTCGTTTAAGCCTTATTTGTTTTTGGTCGTTCTTCTTTCTTTGTCAAAGGTCAAGCAGTCCGAATGTTGCATTATATGGTGTATTCAAGTCAATAAATTGAAATTTCGGTGCTATTTCTTGTCTAATTATGTTGTAAATTTTCAAACTTTCACTGTCAGAAGAAAGGTAAAACTCTATGGATTTTTCACAGTCTGCTTGTGCAAATAGTTTTGTGTCGTTCGGAATGATATTTCTAATTGGAACATCCATTTTCCCATTTCTCTTTGCGTTGAATGCAATTTTAGCAAACTCTCCTGTTCGTTTTGAATGGTTTAAATTGAATGGAACAATTTGTATGTTTCTCAAAGGCAGCTCATGAATATCACCCCCGACACAATATTCCGCAATGCTGATTGTAGAAATCATCATCGTAATTTCTTTCTGTAAAAAGTATCGAAAATACCCGTCAGCATTTTTGAATAACGGGTCATTCTCATTTAGAAAGCGTATAAAGAAACTGGTATCAAGTAAAACAGCTTTATGCGTCATATCCACCCCTAATTTCTTTTAACCATTTGTCAGTGTCTATGGTGCCAAGCCAAGATTTTTTTGCTTTGTCCCGAAGTGATTTTAAATATATCTCGTCATATTTTGGTTGGTAGTCAACCAACTCAATAAACTTTAATGTTGATGTGTCAATTTCTCCTGTTTCAGAATGTTGTTTACCAGTCGCTCTAATACCAAACGTCTTGTAGAGCAAATTCTCGTCGTATTGCTCAAGAAAACTAATAGGTGTCTGTATTCTTATGGATCCAAGTTCTTCAGTAAAAACGTGGATATTAGCTTTGTCCTTACCACCAGCATTTGTAACCTTGCCATAAAAGTAAAACTCAGCGTCAGCCCAAATTGCTTCTGTTCTGTAGTATCTTGTTGTTTTATCAACTCTCACTTCGTTGGTGTTGTCGAGTGATGTTTTGATGCTAAAAACATAATTTCTTTTTGTCGCAATATCTTGAATGTTCTCAAATGCTTTTGCAGTACCTAAGTCAAGAAAGTCAATATGCTGAACTTGGTTTACTTGTCCAATTATTGCATTAAAACCGATGATATATTGAATTGAGGTTTTAAGAATGTGTTTAACAGATCCTTCTTCAATTTTGTAACTAATATTCGGTCTGTCTTTCTTTTCGCCCGGATAAAGTAAGTTTTCGGCATTTTCGAGAATAGTGATAATCTCCCGAATGTCGTAATTGTCGGGTGATAGGTCTAGGTTTCCCTTTGAACCTGAAATTCGTATCTCTATGAAGCCAATTTTTTCCACCTAACAAAGGTAATATATTTAGGGGGTGCTTAGTTAATTTTTTGTTGTTCCTTTCCTGCTTATCAGTCGTTATCGAATGCCCATAACGATAGACTTCCGAAGGGTCGGGATGTGGTGAAAAAACCTATCCACAATCTGAGAGATAAATATGGGGGTAAGCTGGGAGAAAAGCAAGTCTGGTTGGTTTTGAACTTGTCCAAAGAAAGATGATACGAATCCAAAGTTTTAGTGCCAATGCTCCACCAAAATTAGCGAAGACCCAGCCAGCACCAAAGACCTG
>JAKLJI010000037.1 GCA_023151275.1 Bacteroidia bacterium
ACCTTCAATCCCTTCGGGATTGCTTGAAGCTGGGATCTTGAAACAAGGGCAATTTTCAATAAATGGGGCCATTGTTTTTTATCTTCGACCGCCTATTGGGTAGAATACCATCAAGCAAAAGGATAAAAATAGTATTCAAATAGAATCTCGAGAAAAATTCAAATCAAAAAGGGTTAAAGAAGTAGAATTATTCAAGCCCATAACACCATATGGTTTGGGATTGAACTAAGCTGTTTTATATTCAATCAACAGATTACTTCCGTTTCTTTTTTCCGCTTTGAAGCGATTGCAAAAAGCGATTCCAGGCAAACACATCCAATACCGGAATAGGTTGCGCTTGCCCATTGTAATAGGCTTTATCGGCAACATTGTTGAATGTCCAGCGGGCGTTTGCCATGCCATCGTTCACCATGCCATTTGCAAGGTCACTTAGTGGTTTCTTCCTTAGGTTTTGATTGGCCAGCGCTAATTCATCCATAGGGATATCAGCACGGCTGAACATATAATTGAATTGCTCTGGGCTTGGTGCGGAACGGGCAACAAACTCGGGAAGATAGAAGGTGTCTTCAATCAACGTTACTACAGTATTGTGCTTGGTGCCTGATAGGTTCTGCGGGAAATGAAAAGCACGTGTTTCAAATCCAATGCAGGAAAATAAAATCACATCCGATTTTTTGGCCACAAAGGAGAAATAACCTTGCATGTCTGAATAGGTTCCCTTGTTAGTTCCTTGAATACGAATGGTTACAAAAGGAATGGTTTTGCTGCTATCTGCGTTTACCACAAATCCTGTTAATTGAACCAAACCTTCGGATGGCGATTTTTCCTGTCCAAATAATGGGAGAATAAATCCCAAGGCAACCAGTATGGTAAATAGTATTTTCCTCATTCCGCTTAACTAAAATCCTTTGACGTTTAAACTCCCGAAAAGTAACACAAAGTTACCATAAAAGTCCGGCTAATATGGTACCCATTACAATAAAAGGACTTGGAACTTTCGTAACCAGCAAAAGAAAAAGGGTTGCCAACAAAACCAACATATTGGGTTCATTCACCTCAACCGGCAAAAAAAGGAGGTAGGCTGATGTGATTACCAAGCCTGCTGAAACCACATTTATGCCTTCAATGGCATTCTTTACCGGACTATAATCCTTCAACTGATTCCAAATGGGATACACAAAAAAGATGAGCAAAATTCCAGGAAGAAATATGCCTGTACTTCCAATGATTCCACCAAGCAATTGTCCTGTATATCCCCAGTCTGCCATAGCCATGGCTCCGGTAAACGCAGCAAAACTAAATACCGGTCCGGGCATAGCTTGCAATATGCCAACTCCTGCTAAAAACTGACTTGCATCGATGTACTGCTTGTAGTTCACCAATTGGTTGTACATCATGGGAATCAGCACATGACCACCTCCGAACACCAAACTTCCATAGCGGTAGCTGTTTTCAAACAAACGTATTGGCTTAGCTTGCGTTACTAAACCTATGCCTGCAGCTGTTAAAAATATTCCCAAAAAAAGAATAAGGTTGCTCCAGTTAATATCTTTCAGCGGCTTGGGTTTTTGTGGGGTTTCCCGGGTGTTAACATAGCTGCTGATCAAACCACCAACTAACAACAATACTGGAAATACATAGGGTGTTTTAATGAGTATGCCAAGCAATGCAGAACTGATTAAAATTGCCCAATGGTAGCCTCGTGTTACAAACATTTGGGTAAACCGGTAGGCCGCAAAAATGATAAAACCGGAGGCCATGGGCTGAAGAAACTTGAGAAATGAGAGGTTGATTTTTCCACCTCCCAAGCCGTTCAGAATAAGAGCGAAAGCAGTCATCAAAAAACAGGCTGGAGTAATCCAAACAGCAAGTGTTAAAAAGGCCAGCTTGGGGCCTCCCAATTTAAATCCAATAGCGGTAATGGTTTGGGTTGAACTTGGTCCCGGAAGCATGCTACAAAGCGAATTCAGCTCTTTGAGTTCTTCAAGTGTAAGGTAGTTTTTCTTGTGAACCAGCTTCCGTTCAAATTGGGTGAAATGAATCTGTGGACCACCAAATGCAGTAATTGCCAACTTGAATACATCAAGCAGAAAAACGAGTTGACGTACTTGCTTAAATTGTTTACCACTCATTCATCAGCGAAAATAATCAGGGAAGCTTCTAAAACAAGCAGGCCGCAACAGAAACTGCTGCGGCCTGCACAAATTGAGAACTAAAATTTAGTTCAGCATCAGTTTTTTGGTAAGCGTGCCTTTGCTGGTTTGAACACGTACAAAGTACATGCCCGACTCAAGTCCGTTCAATTCAACAGGAATGCTTTGTGCATTCAGGCTGTTTTCTTTTTTCTGGGCAACCACTTTTCCATTGATATCAAGTACTTCAACGTTTTTGATAAAGGCAGCACCATAGGTGTCAAGTAGGATATAGCCACTGCTCGGATTTGGATACATGCGTAAGTCATTTTCAGAAATTACTTCTTGTGAACCGGTAACTCCACCCGGAACATCAAATGCCTGAACTCCATCAGAACGCGAGGTGCTCAACTTTTGGTCGGCACTGAATCCTAAACCACGGCGCGCAAAGTTTCTCCACAGCAATTCTTTATGTGCAAAGCCATTGTTAATGGAATCGGCAAGTAGAATGGCATCTCGTGCATCCACAAATCCAGGACTACATTTTTGCAGTTTCAATCCATCAATTACCAATTGCATGGCTTTGTTGTTACCACCCTTGCCATTGTACCAATCTGGGTCAAAACCATACAAATCAATCATATCCCAATAGATATCGTACAACATCGAACAAAATACAAAGCCTACACCATGCGGAACAGATAAGGTTTTGATGCTGTTGTAGTTTACAGGATTAATGCTTAAGCTTCTGCTGTAGCGGTAAGGACGAATGCCTACACCGTTTGAATCTTGGTTGTACACGTAAGTGCCTATTCCTCTTGAAACTGAATTAACCTCCCAAGGACGGGTTGTTAATGCCAAACAGAAGAAATCACTCCAGCCTTCACCTGCTTGTTCTTGGTTACCTAGGCAGCTTGAATTTGAAGGACCGCCAGTTAATCTGGTTGAAATTCCATGGCCATATTCGTGTGCAATTACACCATTGTCAAAGTCGGAATCAAAAACACGCTCATTGCTTGGTACGGTTGAATCGGCAAGTGTTGCCAATACAGTTGTTGTTTTCAAGGCATTTTTAATCAAATCGGCATGTTGCTTTGAGATTTGAACAGCTGGGATGGTAATTCCATCACCCACACCTGTCATTACTGTTGGATTTGAAGAGCTGGTTTGTGCCACAATTACACCCACTGCTCCAAGCTTTTGAAGTGCAAGAATTTTGGCTGGGAAGGTACATGTGCCGCGATCAACCAAGGCAATTTTGCCTGCGATAGAATCGCGGTTTAGTATGACGCCACAACCCAAGCTGGTATTGGCTCCCGAATCTTGTACCAAAACGATAGCTCCTGAAATAGGAGTTTTAGTTAATGGCGGAGTAAATGCAGCTTGTGGTGAATTATAAACACTCGCCAGGTAAGATGGCGATGTTAAATACAAGTAATTGGTTTGTGGTGTTGAACCGGAAGCTGACCAAAGGAACATTTGCATACGTGGGCGGCTGCCATCAACCGGAGTAGAGAAATTGGCATTGTTGGTGCCACTTCCATCTTGTGCATCACCTTGTACATAGTCGTTGCCTCTTCCTTTTCCGGAATAATTTTTCTGTTGAAAATTACCTGATGCTTCATCAAATCCATAATGATGGAAGATGTCGTGCAGGGCATTGTTCATATAAAACAAATTGGTAATCGCAGCCGAAAGATTTTCGCGAGGTCTGGCACCTTCGGTATAAGGGAAATCAAAAACCAGGCTTGAATCTGTTTTAGGAGAGAATCCACCTGAACCATTGTTGCCCAGGGTATCCTCTTTGGCCCAAACGTTATTTCCACGAGTGGTGAAGAATTCCGGTCCGGCAACGCCATTCGTATCTAACCAGCCAAATGGAGATGCTGCTGTGTCTGCGCCGTTGGTAACCAGGGTGTAAGGAACTCTTTTTGGATTTTCACCGGGTAAAGGAAATACTCTAAATGCTTCGCCACTTCCTTTTTTACCCAAATAGGTGGGTTGATTTACTTCATGGTCTGAATGTTTTTCATGCAAGGGCATCATTTCGGGAGAACAATGTGCGGTATAAGAAAGTGTGCTCAGAATTTCTCCGCTTTGTGCGTCCACTTCCATCTTCCACCAATCGTTGGTTTCATCCTGATAGAATTCGGTAGCCCATACCAGTTTCAATTGCATGTCGCTGTAGCGGTAGGCAAGTTTTGTATAGGCTTTTTCACTTGAAAACTCAGGCGCTTCAAAGCTTATTTTCCCATTTTCACTCACACTCTTTTTGCTTAGTGCAGGAGTGGCAGTTAGCCCTTTGCTTGAACTGGCAATTTCAAGTGCTTTGCCGGGATCGAGTGTAGGATTTTTTGAAACGCTTGTGTATTGAGATGGGTTAAACAAAGAATGGTCAAATTTTAAAGTTTTACCATTTTTGAGCAAATGTAGGGCCGATTCGGTGCCGGAAATGGGAATTCCATTCAGGGTTTGAACAAAATACAGGTGACGGATTCCTGTTTTTGTGTCGGCATAATCATCTGTAATTTGAATTGAAATGTTGGCATCTTTCAAACCTTGTTGGCTTGAAATTTCTTGTAAAATCAGTGTTTCCGGGCTTTGTGCTTTAATAGAAAAAACAAGCACAAGACTTAGAATAAAGATGTAAACCTTTTTCATTGGATGGGATTAAGTATCCCAAAATGCTAAAAAATCTCAATTATTCAAATTAACTTTTCGATAGGTGCGCTTTTTAAGAAAGCAACCCGAATACCTAAAAGTAAAAAAAGCAAACAAAAGGCAACCCCTAGTTGCGTTTGTAAAACTGCCTCAAACTGAAAGGCAAAGAACATCAAAATGTATATTCCCCAGAATAGGGGACTTGTGTTGAAACCAAAATAGAATGCCGGATAAATCCATCCCAATACAAAAATGAGCAATCCTGAAATTCCAATTGCGGCCAATAGATAGAGGAATTGATTATGTGGAATGATGGGCTTGCTTACATCCGGGTATTTACTGGCAAATAACGCATTGTTCAAATCGCGTATATCGCCAAGTCCACTTCCAAATACCCATCCTGATTCCTTGGCAATCTGAATGGCATTGAGGTAAGATATTTTGCGACTCGCAAGCGATTTATTATTGGCCGATGCATTTTCCTCCATCGCTTTTAAGTCTTCGCTGGTATTGGCAAGTTTATTGGAAAAGGTGGGCGATAAGAGCAGAATGGATATGCCCAATGCCAACACTGCAACCAATGCAAGTAAACCTTCCCAAACCTTTTTTTGCCGGATGATGATGCCTCCCAAATAGGCAAGAATATTGGTGTACAATACCAATAAACCAATGCGGACAGAATACACGTGTACAAAGACAAACAGGAACAAGGCCAAGCCCAACCAAATGTACTTATGAACCGCGCTTTCAAATGAAAACGATTCCGTGTACAAAGTCCATCCAACCAAAACGCCAAAGGCACACATCAAACTAAATGTAGGATGGTGGGTAACTAAAGTTGGCATTACTTGACTATGCAAGTACAATTCGTTTACAGCATCGGCATGGAACAAGTAAAAGAAGAAAGCATGAAGAGCCAATAAACTTACGCAAGTGAGGAAAAAAGCATAGAGCGCATATAGGTCCTTAAGCCTGAATTGTGGCGCAATTAGCCAAACTAAGGGCAAGATCAAAAAGGGGAGGGCAATTTGCCAACGTTCAAACAAATACTCTTTGTTGTCGCTGTAAAACCAGGATGGTAAAAGAATAATAAAGCATAGGGTTAACGAGAAATACACCCACTTGTTCTGCTCATGCAGGGGCTTCTTAGAACTCAACTTGTAAGCAATTCCACTAAGCGCCATGGTTATCATTCCAATGCTTGGCAAGGCACGCGCAATATCAATCAGCATGATGCCAACAATCGTCACCAGGCTGGATAGGTAGAACAACTTAAAGCTAATGTTTTCAATCCTATTCATTCAGTAATTCGTAGTTTTTATACTCCCCAAGTCGATAACCTGTTAGTGATTCAACAAGGTAAAGTATTTTTTTTCTGAATGGAATATTTTTTTTATCCAGCTTTGGGATAAAGTCCCAGTTTTTTTCTTCAATGCGAAATTTCATCACCAAAGGATGCTGACCCTCAAAGCGGTTTAGGGTATCAATACCGTTGTAATCAAATTCCTGATTGAGTTGTTTCTGAGCTTCAACCCATTCGTCGGAATGCCACAGTTTATGAAAGTCTCTGATTTTTCCGGCCATGGTTTCGGGATGTCTGACCCAACCATAATGGTGAATATGAGCTCCTGTTTTTGCAACTTTCAACTTTCTTCCGTTTTTGCGAAAGCCTTGTGCATCGCGGTAGGAAGAAATACTGCTGTCCTTTCGGATAACGCGAATTTCATGCCTGTAGAAATCACGCGAGGCTGCCACATAATCGTAGCTTCCAAAAAAATGCACATAGTCAAATAGCAATCCTTCAACCCTATTGTTCTTGAGGTGCTTTTCCATGGCTTGCTTTAATCGCTGTACATCTTGCTCAGGGAAAACTTCATCGGCTTGAATATAAAAACACCAATCAGCTTTGGGGTTTACCAATTCAAAGGCTTTGTTGGTTTCAATAGCCAATACCTGTCCACCTTCGCGCAAACTATCGTCCCAAATGGAATGATGGATTTTTATTTTGGGTGAATCAATCGAACGAATCAAGGCCTCAGTCTCATCTTCCGATTGGCCAATCAACACAATTACCTCGTCGCAAATGGGTAACAGGGATCCAATCGATTCCTTTACCGGATAATCGTATTTAATAGCATTTCGAACAATTGTAAATCCGCTAACAAACATATTATTTGGCACGAATGGCTTCAACCGGATCAAGACGGCTGGCTGTCCAAGCCGGAATAAAGCCGGATACAATGCCAATGGCCACAGATACAATCATGCCCAGCACAATATTGGCAAAACTTAAGATTAATTCCATTTCAAAAAGGTAAGTGGCCAATTGTGTGGTTCCATACACAAAAAGCAAGCCTATGCTTCCTCCAACCAAACAGAGTACAATGGATTCTACCAGGAATTCAATCAAAATAAAATAGTTTTTTGCACCCAATGATTTTTGAATGCCAATTTGTTGAGTCCGTTCTTTTACGCTAACAAACATGATATTGGCAATGCCAAACCCACCAACCAGCATGGCAAATCCTCCAATAATCCAGCCTGCTGTATTCACTACAGAAAACAATTGATTCAAGGGCTCTGAAAGCATGGTGGTTTTGTTCACTGCAAAATTGGCCTCTTCCATGGGGCGTAATTTTCTTATCGAACGCATCAAGCCTTTCAATTCATCTTCCAACATATTGATGTTTACCCCTTCCGATGCTTTGATGTGAATGCGACTATTGGTAGAGTTGCTGTTCAATCGGATATAGGAATTGGCAGCTTTCACAGGAATCAAGAAAATATTGTCCATGCTGTTGTTAATCATGCTTTCTCCTTCTTTCTTCACAACACCAACAATCCGAAATGACCTTCCGCTAATTTTTAATTCTCGGTCAAGAGGCCATTCTCCACCTGGAAACAAATTGTCGTACATGGTATAGCCAATCACAACAACAGCATCACCATTACTGGCTTCGTTTTCGGTAAAGTACCTGCCGTATTCAAAGTTCAATTCACGAATGGAAGAGTATTGGTAACTTACCGCAATTCCTCTTACGCCTTGGGCCGAGTATTTGCCACGCTCAACAGTAAAAGTTGGTAAGTCAATGGTTAAGGCAGCTGCCGAGCCAAGTGTGGTTAATTCACTTATTTTTTTTAACTCCGATAAATTGGTGTTTGGACGGTTCATGTACTTCCACCATTTGTAATCCGGACCAAATTCCCATGGCCATTTCTCAACAAATACTACGTCTTTACCCAATGAATCCACACTGTCTTGAAGTTTGGTTTGTAAGGAGTCTACCAAACTCAATACCATGATAATGCAAAATATTCCAATGGTAACTCCAAGAGTTGAAAGAAAGGTGCGCACCTTGTTTGCCTTGAGCGATTCAATGGCAAAGCCTGCACTTTCTGCAATTTGGTTACCTACTATGAACAGTTGATTCATCAACTGCAAACATACAAAGCCAGTCATCATTTCCAACTAAGGATTGATGACTGGCCTTACTTCATGGAGAAAGGCAAATCAAATGCTTAAATTAAAGCCTATAATGAAATTTCTTCCCGGCCTGGCAATTTTCATGAAATCAAGATGTTCATAATAATTCCTGTCCAACAAGTTTTCAATAGCAAATTGAAATCCAATATCTCCTCTTTTTAAGGTCCAATACCGCGAGAACCTCAGGTGAAAAAGGAACCAGGAGGGGCTGCTTTTTTCTCCAAAGGTATTGCTTAGTTGGTGTTGGCTGCTGGCATATTCAAACTCCTGCTGAACCTTCCATTTGTGTCGGGTATAGCTCAACGCTTCCATGATTTTTAGGGGAGGAGTGAATGGCATGGCTTCACCTAGGTTGTTTCGGGTTGATGTAAGCCTTAAGGTGTTCAAGTTGCTAAAGGAATGACTGATTTTCCACTTCACAACCGTTTCCATTCCCCAAGCATTTGCAAAGGCCAAATTCCGCCATTCCTTTACTCCTTTTGCCCCAATTGTCATGGCTGAATAGCCCGGAATGACAAATCCCAACAGGGCGTTTTGCGTATGATGAAAATAGAATTGATTGCTCCAGCTCAGTTGTTCTGCTTCCACTACAACCTGAAATTCAGCTTGCAGGGCTTGTTCCGGTTTGAGTGTTGGATTGCCGAGATAATCAAAGTTATCAGCCCTTGAATACAGGTAGAAACCAATGCGCTCATTCGCACTCGGGCAGCGCTCTGCATAGGATGCTTTAAAACCCAAAAGGAGTTTATTGTATTTTTTATTGAACTCAATTCCTCCATTTTTTAGGTGATTTTGGATTGGCTTTTCCACCTGCATTCCCATTCCAGCTAAGTTATCAGCGCCAATGCCCGGCAACACCTCCAAGGCATTATAATCATACCTAAACCAAACAACCGGATTCAGAAATCCTGGTGCGTTCAACTCAGCTTTTACAAAAAGTCCGGCGTTTTGTTGGTTATTATCTGCCAGGGTTTTCATAAACATGATGGGCTCATTCTTGGGATACATGGTCATATCCGCTTTGAGAAACGTATGCGAATAATCCCAGCGAGCCTTCCAATGGATAAGTCCGGCTTTGGCTTGTGCTTCCTGAAAAATACCATAGGTGCGGCTCCATCCGGGCATGTCCATGTGAATGGGTGTTTCAGGACGTTTGGTATCATCCATTTCATGGTAAACATTGTTCCAGTACAATTTGGTTCTAAGTTGATTTCCTTGCTTACCATCTAAGGTATGTGTTGCCGCAAGAATGGCTGCATTGGCTTTTCCTACATCCATACTCAAACCCGGATAACCGATGTTTCTGCCTTGATCTACCAAGGCATCTACCTGAAGGAGGGAGTATTCATTTATTTTGTAGCTAATAGCTAAAGCAGAGTTCCATTTTTGATACTGTGAATACCTGATTTCTTGTCCACCTCCTGCGGTGTAATTGCCTGCTTTGCGCAAGGCACCAGATAAACGCCAGGCAAATTTTTTCTGAACGCCATCTAGTATCAGCGATTGACTCAAACCACGAGATGCGCTTTGAAAGCTACTGTTGTATTTGCCTTGAATAACATGCTTGCACGAAAAATCCGGCTTCTGCAAATTCAGATTAACTGAACCCCCAATGGTGCTTCCGCTGTAAGCCCCGGATGCGCCTTGGTTGATTTCAATGGAGTTTAAATTTGCTGGTTCAATGTAAATTGAAACAGGATCCATTCTGTCTGTACAAGCGCCGTGCATGCGCATGCCATCAATAGTTAGATTGATTTGATTGCCTTGATAACTGCGCAAACCCGGATCCATTCCAATGGGGCCGCGACGAATTAAATTCATACCAGGTACACGCGATAAAATTTCTTCGGTATTGGCAAGTTTACTTCCTCTGTAAAAATTAAATGCTTGATTGGGTGATTTTTCAGATATGGTAATGGTTTTCAACAGTTGATTCCGATTCAAAAGACTATCAACCTGTGCATCCAAATTCAATGGCAACAGCAAAAGCCATGAAACTGCCCAAAGGCAATTCCATGGCTTTGCTAGAGGCAATTCCTTTTTACAAGGTAATTGTAAATGAAATGCCATCCTTAATCAGTTTTCCGTTCTTGTATAAACGTATATTCACTTGCCATAAACCCGACATGGTGAAGTTTACTTTTCCTAGGTAATGCCCATTTTTGGTGTATACGGGATTAACATTGTTGGGTGAACCATGTCCCATGCTTGGCATTTCAGGTTCAATCTCCACGGTGTAATCTTTGATTTCCGGGAAATCGGTCATGCCTTTTTTATGTAAGGTGATTTCAAAGTCGTTTAAGCCATTTTTCCATTTTTCGGGTTCCACTAAGGCAAGAACTACTTTGCTTGAATCATCGCCTGCAATAAAGGATAAGCTGCGGGCTGGGTCTGATTGAACTACATTCAATTCCATTGAACCATTGCCTTCTTTGTCTGAGGCATGGTTGTGGTAATTAAATTTTAAGCGCCAAACACCGGCAGTTGATGGCATGGTGAATACCACAGCACCTTCATAAAAATTGCCGTTTGGTACTTCACTTTCTTGATTATCTACCGGAGAAGAATGGGTCATCATGGGCATGGTCATCTCTGGATATATACTCAGATGTCCGTTTTTGAGCACCTTGCCACTTGTTGAATCTGTAAGCAAGGTATAGAGTTTGTTGTATCCTGTAAATGGCGCTTTTAGCCCATAAACTGTTGCCTTAGCTGCTGCTCCACCAATCCAGGTTTCTCCTAGTTTGATGTAGTTGGCAGGAATATCAATAACCTCCGGAGTTGGGGTGGTATTGCTTGAACTGTTTTCGTCTTTTTTGCACGCAATCAGCGTTATCAGGATGATTGCTATCATCCAAAATGATTTTTTCATAAAGAGTTGTTTTGGGTTAAGAAACTTGATTGGATTGAGTTTTAATCTTACTCAATCTGGGATTGGTTTGATAAAAAGCATTCAGGCATTGCCTGAATATTGGGGGCAATAGATGTCCCGGATATCAAACGGTTGGTGGTTTTAACCCAAGCTCAACATGTTTTTCTGAAACAGACGATTCTGCTGCTTTGAAGCTTGTTTCCACTAAATCAGGTATTGACGTGCAGGCAAACAGTTCAGCTTGAATAAATGGACTTAACTCTTCTTTTTGAATTTTGCTTGCAGGAGGAGATTCCTCCAAGGGTTCATCATTCACCTTTTCAAGTTTATCCTCCAATACGCAACACCCTGCGCAAGAATCTGCCTTTTTAGTATTTCTATTGATACAAAGCTCTTTTGCTATCCAATCCTGGTTGGATTTGAACCAGGTAATTACAGCCATTTTGCTGAGTGTTGGAAACATCAGCAGCAAAACAAGCATATAGGAAACCCAGGTTCTCACGGTTACAAAGGTATTCAGCCCAATTAAAAGTCGGCATTGTGAAAACATGACTTTTGCCAGAATTTCTTTCTTTTCGGGCTGATTTAAATCCATTTTTATGCTGACTTAAGTCATTCAAAACCCAAGTTAAGCTGCTGTCCTTTGCTGAGTAAAACCATTGAACCCATGAATATGTCAAGCCACTCTACATTAAACTGGATAGATGAATTTCCACATTTGAAAGGTTTGAGACCTCAGGAGATGCAACTGCTCGATGAGCACAAATCCCAAAAGGTTTACCGCAAAGGAATGGTAATTTTTAGCGAGAACTCCCAACCGCGTGGAATTTACCTCATTAAAGAAGGTGCTATCAAACTGTTTCATTCCAACGATCAGGGACAAGTTCAGATTGTACGTTTGGCCCATGCCGGTGAATTGTTAGGGTACCGGGCTTTGTTGGCCAATCAACCTTACAAAGGTGCTGCCGAAACGCTTGTTGATTCGATTATGTATTTTATTCCTGCTCAGGTTTTCTTTCAAATCCTGCATGCCAACCATGAGTTTGCACTTTGCATGCTTAAGATGTTAGCTATGGATTTAGACGAGTCCGTTCAAAAAGGAAATTCCATGTTTACACGTTCTGCTCCTGAACGTCTTGCAGAAACCTTGTATTGGATTTATCGCAATTTTGGATTGCGTGATGATGGCGCATTGAATGTGGTATTAACCCGTGAAGATTTAGCCAATTTTGCCGGATTGGCAACTGAAACGGTTGTACGTTTGCTGCATGCTTGGGAAGCTGAAGGTTTAGTGCAATTGAATAAAAAATTCATTTCCATACAGCCCATCGAGGCCTTTGAAGAGAAGTTTAAATTGAGATTGCCTCAAAGCAATCATTGGTAATTCTGTAGCCCATAAGAAAGCCGCCTGATTTTATCGGGCGGCTTTCTTGCTTTTTGGCTGTTGGGTTTACTCTACAAACAAAACCTTTTCCTGTTTGGTATATCCATCTTCAAAACGAATTTCAACCAAATAAACCCCTTTCAACCCATTCAATTGAATGGCGCTTCCCGTTGTAATTTGTTGCTGTATTACTTTTACTCCTTCCAGGTTGTAAATACTCAACTCTCCTTGCACATAACCCGGATACGTTAACATCAAACTTCCTCTTGATGGGTTTGGACTAATTACCAATTCTTCTTTTATTTTCGGGTTTGCAATGCTTATCTCTTTAGAATAAGTAAAGCTTCCATCCCTGTCAATCATTTTTAAGCGATAAATCCAGAATGCAACAGCATCTGTGCGTTCTTCATCAAAACGATAGGTTTTTGAAACTTGACTAGTTCCTGCAGCTTCAACTCTACCTGCAAGCTCAAAATTGGGTTCAAGCGCTGTTTTGCGTTGAACTTCAAAATGCGAAGAGTTGGTTTCCGATTGAGTTATCCAACCAAGTTTATTGTGTTGATTGATGCGTTCACCACTGAATTTTGTTAGCACTACAGGCAAGGTAGTTGTAGTGCCGGTAAGTACTTGTGTTGTTCGATAGGCAAATACTCCATTGCTTCCATTGTATTCGTAAATATCAAAGGCATAATTGGTATTCTGTTGCAGGTTAGTTACCATAACAGAGTTCCCTGAATCAGCATATACCACAAAATTGTTTAAGCCGG
The DNA here is from genome assembly GCA_023151275.1 of Bacteroidia bacterium. Classification (GTDB taxonomy): domain Bacteria; phylum Bacteroidota; class Bacteroidia; order UKL13-3; family UKL13-3; genus CAISCU01. The sequence goes on from JAKLJI010000037.1 coordinate 13,301, forward strand.
TTTGTTGCCCCATTCCATAACTTGGCGATTCCAAATAAGCCTGGCCCTGAGTTGGCGCAACAGCGGCTGTTGTGGCTGTTCTGCAAATCACCAGTCGCTTACCTCCATTTCCTTTTGTCCAGCTAATGCGGATAAATGTATTCGCAATTTGGTTAAACACCAATTGGGAAGCGGAAAGGGTTGGTGCATTGGTATAAAAAAGGCGGGCATTTGGCCTACTTGTATTTCCTGCTGTGGTTACTGAGCTGCTTGTGCAAAGGGCTGCAACATTGTCGGCCCTGTACCAACGACTTGTTCCTGTTGGTAATCCTGTCGTTAATACAGTTGCGGTGTTCGCTGTCGTGCCTCCATTGTTATTGTTAAAGCATACTTCAACCAAAATATTTGAGCTTCCATCCCAATAAAAGGGTGTGCTTAAAGGATGCATGTTCCATCCATTTACTGCAGCATAGGCTGGGTTGGAATACACTGTGGTAAATCCACTTTGCCAGGCTGAGGTTAAATCGTTTACGGTGGAGCTTTTCATGCCAACCGAAAAGCTCAATAAATTGCCTGCAACCAAACTGCTTACGTTGAATCCAAAACTGCTAAGCACTCCTGCACTTAATCCTTTTGCAATAAGTTCACTTGCCCTGTAAATGAATTGATGCCTTACGCCACCAAAATAATTTCCATAAGGCGCAGGATAGGCTGTTCCGGCATTTGAACCGGTGCCATTACCAATCACCACAAAACTTCCAGCGGTCGGATCGTCGATGGAGAAACTTGCAGGCGACACGGTAAAGAATACATTATTGGTTGGCTTTACTTGCAAACGCGCAGTCTGAGTGGTAACATTGGCAGGTAAATTTATTACCTCGCTGCCATCATTGGGTGTATTGCTGGCCAAAATGTATGGCCACGTATTTCCATCATCAATCGAAAGTAAAATATCGACATTGCTGCAATTTACCGGGCTTGTATTGGTATTGTTTACCGACCAGGTAACCGTTTGTGTTGAGCCAACCGCCCAAATGCTGGGAGCAGTGGTTAATGCAAAGGGTCCCGAAGATGCCACATTTACAACCATTAAATTTTGGTCGTAATCAACCCCGCCACATAAGGCTTTATTATCGCGAACCGTTAGCCTGAAATTCAGGTTTTGAGCCGCAGTACTTAATACTTCACCAACGGGAACTGTATTGGTTAAAATCGCATCATACCTGGGAAAGGTGCGCGAGGGTGATGTGCTTGGATTGTAGCTTCTGAAACGAGGGCCTGTGCTTGAAGGTGTATTGGGTGCAGATGAAGCGCCAAGGTTAAATTGCTCCCAGCAATAGGTTAACGAATCATTGTCAGCATCGCTGCCTGAACCGGTTAAGGTAAACGGAGTGCCAAAAGGAATACTGATTGGTGAATTGCCTCTCAGGGCTAGGGGTGGTGTATTCCCGGAGCTGCTTACAACTGCGCATCCACTGGCAGACCCTGTTGTAATGTTGACAACAATTTCATCAAAATTAATGGTGTGAAAATAAGGGTCAGAATGGGGCTGCAAGTCCTGTGGCGAACAAATTCCTGCATAAGCCATAATCGAGCTTCCACTGCCAGGTTCGTAAGCTGTAGTTGAATTTCTATTTCCTCCCGAACAACTTCCGGTATTGCCATTAAAGCTATGATTCCCTCCAAATTGATGTCCCATTTCGTGGGCTACATAATCAATATCAAATGCATCATTCACTGGCGCACTAGAGCCCGTAACTCCCATGGCTTTTGTAGATGCTACACATACCGAGGCCAAAGCTGCAACACCTCCTCCTCCGGTACTAAACACATGCCCAATATCGTAATTGGCCGTCCCGATTATCGCATTGACATTCGTCTGATTTTCGTTCAATAAAGTGCTTCCATTGCTGTTGGTATAAGGGTCTGAAGAGCTTGTATAAATAAGCATATTGGTATTCGATACCAATACCAAATTTACCCCAAACTCCATGCGATAAACCTGCACTACACGATTCACTGTGGTGGTCATGGCGGATAAAGCCAAAGCGACCGTTCCGCCATGAAAGGTGGTGTATTCATAAGTGGCTGCCAAAGCAAGCCGGTAGGTGCGCAATTGGGTGCCATGCGTGCGTTGTGCAACTCCTCCCGATTTTTTGAGAATGGGTGCTTGCTCCGGATTTTCAATAAGCCCTTCTTCATGAAATTTGTCCAACTTCCTCAAGTCTTTTTTGAAATAACTGATATACCATTGGGTGCTTGTTTTGGCATAGGGGTCAATAAATACTTGTCCCTCCGGAGATAAAATCATGGCATGAAATCCCTGATGGGTAATATCAATGGCAACTGCGGCTCTCGGATTATCTATGCCTTGACCTCTCCAGGTATCAATGCCGGGAAATTTTGCGGCCAACCCGGGTTCCATTACAGGCGAATGAAATACCTCAAAGCGCTGAAAGGTATTGTCAGGCATCGGAATCTCAACCAATATTCCTGTTTTTGAGCTAAACTCTTCAGGTGCCGTTTTTAGCAATTTGCTCATCTGCCCTAGGTCCAATTGCATGAGCCCAAAGCGCTCCGGTTTTATCCATCGCTCACTTTCTGGTATGCCGCTGGGAAAACCCTGACTTCCCCAATACGTGTTCGCAGCTTTCGCATCAAAAACCACAAAAAGCAAAATCAGCGTATAGAAGTGAAGTCTGTAATATTTCTTCATTTTGTTTAGATAATTACTTGTTAATCTGAGGAGTAGCAAGTCTAGTAAACCTCGGTGGTTCTGCCAATTTTTTTAGGTAAAATCGCTTCAATTTGCGCTTTCTTAATCAATTTTAAGGTTCCAGTCTATCGGAGCTATTCCCCTTCTTTGCAATTCCTCATTCGTTTTCGAAAATGGTCTCGACCCAAAAAATCCATTGTATGCAGATAATGGACTCGGATGTACACTGGAAACAATGGCATGTTTTGAGGTATCAATCAAGCTGGCTTTACTTTTAGCATAGGCTCCCCAAAGTATAAAAACCAGGTTTTCTTTTTGCTCGCTTAGTGCTGAAATTACCGCATCTGTAAAGGTTTCCCAGCCTTTCTTTTGATGACTTCCTGCTTGTCCGGCCCTAACAGTCAACGTGGCATTCAGCAACAAAACCCCTTGGTTTGCCCATTTGCTCAAATTGCCCGATTGAGGTATGCGAAATCCAGGAACCTCAGTCGACAATTCTTTGAAAATATTTTGCAAGGAGGGGGGATGAGCAATTCCGTTATTTACCGAAAAGCACAAACCATGCGCCTGTCCGGGGCCATGGTAAGGGTCTTGCCCAAGTATAACCACCTTAACCGCCTCAAAGGGAGTTGCATCAAAGGCTGCAAAAATTTGATTTCCGGGTGGATATATCAGTTGGCCTGCGGCCTTTTCCTGTTTAATAAATTCAACCAGATTCGTAAAATAGGACTTTTCAAATTCCTTGCTGAGCACCTGTTTCCAGCTTGCTTCAATTTTTACCGCTGTCATAGGTTGTAAATATGAGCTAAGGGTTTGATAATTGCTACATGAACTACCAAATGATTGTGGAGAAAGCCTGGGAGCAAAGGGAATTGCTTCAGGACGCCGAAACACGCACGGCCATTGAATGGGTGATTGAAGAATTGGATAAAGGACGTTTACGGGTTGCCCAACCTGTGGAAGGTGGTTGGCAGGTAAACGATTGGGTTAAGAAGGCCGTAATTCTGTATTTCCCCATCCGAAAAATGGAAACCATTGAAGTCGGTCCCATGGAGTTTCACGATAAAATGGCCCTCAAACAAAACTATGCCGAATTGGGTGTTCGCGTAGTTCCGCATGCCATTGCTCGGTATGGAGCTTTCCTGGCAAAGGGCGTAATCCTAATGCCTTCTTATGTAAACATTGGCGCCTTTGTAGATGAAGGTACAATGGTTGATACTTGGGCAACCGTTGGAAGCTGCGCGCAGATTGGAAAAAACGTGCACCTCTCAGGAGGTGTGGGTATTGGCGGAGTGCTTGAACCTGTGCAGGCAGCACCTGTAATAATTGAAGACAATTGCTTTATTGGCTCGCGTTGTATTGTGGTAGAAGGTGTGCGGGTAGGAGCAGAAGCCGTATTGGGAGCGGGAGTAACCCTGACCATGAGCACAAAAATTATCGATGTAACCGGAGCCGAGCCCGTAACTTACCAAGGCTATGTACCCCCACGCAGCGTAGTAATTCCCGGCATGCAAGAAAAGAAATTTGCAGCAGGCAGCTACCAGGTACCCTGTGCCTTAATAATTGGGCAACGCAAAGAAAGCACCGACAAAAAAACCAGCCTCAACTCTGCCTTACGCGATTACGACGTAGCGGTATAATAAAGGCTTAAGGAAAAAAAGAACACCAACAGGCATGCGCAATTACATAAATAAGTGGGCGTGCCTGTTGGGTATAAACCTGAGTAAACAAACAAAATTGTAAAGCCCAACAGGCCAGGCTGTCCGTTCCTACTCCCCACCCAAAGCACCGGCAAGCTGCAAGGGCCTGTCCGGGCTTCCTTTGGTCGCCGGCCCTACCCAGCAGCTAGCAAGGTGCCTTGTGCGGCGGGTATCCACTGCCATCCTTCACGCAAATCCGCGTCCCGAGATGGGAGCTGCCCAAAGCATGGTATAATACAAGCGAGCCATCCAAACCTAGTGGGGTGACATTGTTTGGTTTCTTCGAGTGTTTTTGTCCTAAAGATAATCCAATAATAATATCATCCCTCCAGGCTTTATGTTTCCAAGGGTTGCGTTGATTTCTATAATCCTGTCATCCCTGTGGGATTAATGTTTTGGGTGGTAATCTAAGAATCCCGTAGGGGTGGAATGTTGGTAGCAGGACGCAAAAACTAGTGTGTCATCCAAACCCCGGCGGGGTAACATAATCTAGAATATCTATAAATAGCCTTGTTATTTGATAATCATTCCCTCCCTCCGGGATTAATATTTTGGGTTAGAAATTAAAAAAAACTAGAGGGGTGAAAGGATTATAGCAGGGTGCAAAAACTAACATGCTATCCAAATCCCAGGGGTTGACATTGTTTGGTTTCCACGAATGTTTTTGTCCAAAAGATAATCCAATACTAATTTCATCTATTCGGGATTTTATATTTCCTTAGGGTTCCGTTGATCTCAATAATCCTAGCGAACAAAGCAGCGTAGCAATAAGTAAGGAAAAGTTTTAACTTATTGATAATTTGGAAAAAAGGAAAATGGGAAGTATGTTTATTTAGTTAATTTTTTGTCTATGAAAACCAAAATAAACCTCAACAGGGGGACTACCCTTTTACAATTTATCATCATCGCAATGGTGAACCTCCTCGCTTTTAATTTTGAAGCAAAATCGCAAAATTTTCAATTTTTATTAGATAATGGTTTGGTATCTGATTCAAATACTAACTACACGTTAAAAGCAGGTTTGTTGAGACAGTATTATGATTCTCTTCATACACTAGACACTAGTATTAGTTCTTTTTTACCGGGTGAAAAGGCGTTTAATAGATATAAAACTGTAATGCAAGATAGAGTTTATAATGAGGATGCACAGATTGGCGGTGATGTTTTTACTGCAATCAAATTGGGAAATCAACTTATATCCAATACTATTCAGCCGTGTTTAAATTCCGACTATCCTTGGACATTGGTTGGCCCCCAAAATACCAATATCTCAACATTGGGTATAATTATGGCTATTGCGGTTCATCCAAATGATCCCGACAAAATTTATGCAGGCACACAAGCTTCTGGCCTTTGGTACACCTCGAATGGTGGTAGCTCATGGAGAAATGTAACGGATATATTGAATTTGCCTGCATTGGGGATTTCCTGGATCGAATTTGACCCGTCTAACTCTAATGATGTATATTTTGCAACGGGTGCACATGGTCATTCTCAGATGCTAAGTTATGGAGCAGGCATTTTCAAAATTTCGAATAATGGAATTCCAATAAATATTATTGATTTTTCTAATCCTGGTAATAATGCAAAAGATTTTTTTGTGAGCAAATTTGTATTTCATCCGGATAATGCGAATGTATTGTTTGCCATCTCCTCGAGTACATTTTACAAATTCATAAAAAATAGCCAAAATGAATGGATAAAAACTTTTGAAAAACATGCTAATCAACAACCAAGCCAATTGCTTTACGACAAAATAGGTTCCTATAGCAGCTATTTTTTCGATTTAGAGGTACAGAAACAGGAGAATGAATTGCAAATTTATGTTTCAAGTTTCAAGCACCATGTAGATAGGCCAATAGATCAGCCCGGTTCAATAGCTCTAAACTTTACTGTGCAAAGTAATACACAATATGAGTTTGAAATTGATGGATTTGATATGGAAACCTATTTACCGAAGGTGTTAACTATCTCAATAAACTCAGGTAATAACGCTAGCATCCAAAGTATTTTTAATCAAATCAAAATAATTTTAGGTGATACGCCAAATAAAAATTTTTCGGTTAATGCTGAGGTTGAAATTGACCCGAATACGCAAATTCCATATTATTTATTGATATCCAAGAGCGGATTTCCAATTTTCAAAGTTTTGGGTTCTAATTCATTTGTAAATTCAACGGATGGATTTGGTCCAATTCAAATTTCAGGAAATATTAGTGCCTCAAATAATTGTATTAGATGCCAAAATGGTGCATACCAAACCAAAATTGCAAAAGCTTGGCATATTCGTGAGTCAAATTTGTTAAATTGGAACCCAATTTATACAAATTTACCATCTTATAACTTAAGCAGATACATTAGTTTAGAAGTTTCAAAAGATGACCCGGGAATTTTATATTGTATGGTTAATAAGACCACCTCAGCAGGCAATAGTTCTTTTGTCCAAATTTATAAATCTGCAAATAATGGACAGAGTTTTAGTCTTATTAAAAATCAATATGTGGGAGAGGGTAACAGTGTTCCTTCAGGCAATCATGAATTTATTGTATCTGATATAGATAAAAATATTGCATTTATTGGCGAAAATGTGCTACATAAAAGTTTAAACTTTCAAAGTAGTGCTGACTTTTCAGTAGTTTCAATGTATTATCCTGATTTCAATCCCAATTCTCCTTTAAGTCAAACTCATGCTGATATTAGAAGTATTGTTGAATTTCATGGAAATGGTGTAGAAGGAGTGCATAAAATTTTTCTTGGTCATGATGGCGGAATTTCAAAATCAAATTTGGGAACTGGAATTGGTTGGGCAAATAATTTACAAACATCAAATTGGAACAATATTAATGGCGATTTAGAATTGTCTCAAGCATTTGGGTTTGATATTTTCCCTCAAACAGGTGAACCAATTATTGGTTTACAAGACAATGGAACACAAAAGTTTACAGGTTCCAAATGGTTAGTAAAGGCAGGTGGTGACGGGGCTACTGTAAAAGTTTCAAAATCAAATCCCAATTTTGTTTATGGTCAGGTTAATAATTTTTTTATGAAAATGCCAAATTGCATAAATGACCTAAATCCAACATATAATTGTTACCAGGAAATTAGTTTACCAAAAAAGCAATTTCAAAATATGCCTATGGAGCTTGACCCTGTTGATGACAAAAATCTTTGGGTAGCTCAAACTAAATTGTATAAATATGACCATACGGGTAAAACTATTGGTTTTCCCTCTAATAGTATTTATTTATCTGGTGATAATAATATTAAAAATGATGATATAAGAACTTTTGATATTAGCAAATCGAATCCCAATATAATTTTTGTAGGTATAAATGACCCAGCTTGGAGCCATTTACCCTACACCAAACGAATTTATAAGTCTACCAATGGTGGATCCTCCTTCATTGATATTACGGGAAATGTTATCATTAATAATGAAGAGGTTTTTCGAAAGGGCTCGCCAACCTCCATCATTATTAATCCTGCTAATCCGGATATTATTTATGTTTCAATTAATCAATATATACCTGATGATTCCAATCCAAATCAAGGAAAATTCAGGGTCATTAAATCTTCCGATGGAGGAAATACTTGGGTTGATATGTCAACCGGTTTATCTCAATTTCCTGTTACTTGTTTAGTGTTTCAGGAAGGAACGGATGAAGTTTTATATGCAGGTACAGATTTGGGTATCTACAGATGGAATAAACAACAACAGAAATGGGATTGCTATAGCAATGGCTTGCCAAAAGTAATTATTACCAATTTGGAAATTGATTATTGCCGTAATAAGTTGCTTTGTAGCACCTGGGGTAGAGGTATATGGAAAACGGATTTGAAAGTTGAAGATGAAATTTTTGAAATTACACAATCACAAACCTGGGGTGCATCAACTTTTCATAATTTTAATACCAATATTACTGTTAAAAGTGGTGTTACACTTACTATTAATGGAAATGTTACCTTTTCAAAAGATAATTGGCTTCAAATAGAACCAGGTGCCAAAGTGATAATTGATGGCGGAAAGATATATAATAGTTGTAATGAGAATTGGGAAGGAATTCATGTAGCTGGTGACCCTCAAAAACTGCAATCCCCTACTTCAAATCAAGGTTATCTTTTTCTGAAGGATGCAGAAATTGCAAATGCCGACGTTGCTGTTAGCACAACTGCTTTAAATGCCAACGGCACAATAGACTGGAGCAAAACGGGCGGAGGAATTGTAGTTGCAGTAAATACTACCTTTAAGAATAACAAAAGGCATGTGGAGTTGATGGAATACAAGAATTCCAACAATTATGCTGCTAGTTTTACTAATTGTATCTTTGAATTAAACCAAGTTTGCCATGCTCCAATACCAACGGTTGATTGTTTAAAAAACATGACTATGGTTACCGCTTGGGGAGTGCATGGAGTGAAATTTATTGGATGTGAATTTAGAAATTTGAACGGAGCAGAAAATGCAAATCAAGCCAATTACAATAGAGGTATTGGAATTTACACCTTAGATGCTACCATTCAGGTTAGCGCAAGTATAGACCCAATTACTTGCTTGCCACAGGATAGAGGTTTGTTTAGCAATCTCTCAAGAGGAATAGAAAGTGCACATAGTCCATCCTTTACCTTAAGCGGTTTAACAACTATCAAGCATCAGGATTTTGAACTAAATGACAAGGGTATTGTGGTGGAAAATGGAGTAACGTACAATATTTACAAGAATAATTTTAACCTCCACGTTCCAAATAATTATTATAATAGGTTTGCTAGCCCAACTGATCTGGAATTAGGCACTACTGGAATTGCTGGCATTTATTCCAATTTAACTTCGGGTTATTTAATTGAGCAAAACTATTTTACCTATCCAAATGCAAATCACGCTGCCAATGAAATAGTTGCCGGATTGGTTTTACAGAACTCCGATGGGAATGGAGGCGGAGGAAGTGTGCGGTTAAATCAACTAAGCGATGCTTACCTTGGCTGCCAAACACAACAAAATAACTTGGCATTGCAAATTACTTGTAACCAATTTGCCGATAATGCCAATGCAATTAATCTAAACCCAGTTACTAATTCTAGTAACTATGAAACTCCATTTTTTGGATTTTGTGACCCCAACAACCAAGATGTAAGAACAGATTATTTCAATACATTTTATACTAACCTAACCCATGATGCTGCCAATTACAAAGTTGCACCAAAAACTTATGTTGTTAAACCAGGTGAAATTGATAGGCCAGATCAAAGTAGGTGTTTGAATGTAACACTAAATGATTGCGCAAATGAAGGCCCTGTTCAACCTAAAGATTTATGTACAGTTACCTCAGCAATTCAAGAAAATTGTACCGGTACCATTGAATATCCTGACCCAAATAGTGGTAATTATTTTAGTTTAAAAACTCTAAAATTATTTTGGCAAAATGAAGTGGAAAATGCTGGCCTTAGCGGAGAGTCTTTGGATCAAGCAAAGCGAAACCAACGTTTTTATAAAGTAGAAAGTACTCAGGCACGAAACCATGTAATTTGGGCCAATAATAGGCGTGCTGTTTTAGATTCTACCTTTAATAACATAGATAGCATAATTGCCTTCTTACAAAATGAAACTGATATTGATTCACGCAAACAATTAATAGCAGCCTACTATGCTAAAGGCGATTACAATTTAGCAACTCAAAGCCTTTCTGCATTAGAGATTAATACAGATGAACTTACAGATTTTGCCACTTATTATAATCTGCTTATCAATGCTGTCATCAACAGCCGAAATATTTACAGTTTAAATTCTGAAGAAATTGAAGTATTAGAAACTTTGGCAGAGGATGGTATAACTTCTGCATCATTATCTGCACGAGCTATTTTAAGTTTAACGCAAGGTAAGTGGTACGATTTGGTAATTGAAAGAGTGGTTGGGGAAGAACTTTTAACTAAGAGAAAACAACTAAATAAACTTGATAGTAATAATACAGTAACCTTATCTGCTGAAAATTTTTCCAAATCCTGCCAATAATAGTTTCCACGTTTCTGTAAATACAGTTTTGGAGAACAATAAAATACTATTAAAAGATGCGGTAGGAAAAACTATTTTAGAACAAAAGATTCCAAATAATAGAGCTGAGTTGGATATAAATACAATGAGCTTACGCAATGGTGTTTACTTTGTGATGATAGTGAACCAAAACGCTGTGTTAGAAGTTAAGAAAATAGAAATTAATCATTAGTAAAGCAATGAAAAGGGTTTTACTAATACTATTTGTTATGCTTCACGGTTTTGCAAATGCGCAAAATTATTATTCTAAGATGTATGATTTGTTTGGGGGTTGGGAGGCTGCAAATCAGTTACTCGAACATGATTCGATTTCCAAGAATTTAATTTTATCAGGTACCACTGTTGATTTTAATGCATCAGACAGCTCCAAGTACAGACAGTCGTATATAGGGTTATTAGACAGTTTAGGGAATTTTAAAGTGAAGTCATTGTTTTCAGATTCTCCCCATAATATGATTGGTTTTTTGCCTTTAAAAACAAAAGGTAGCGTAATACTAATTGCTGAAAGCCAACAAGTTGATAGTCCATTTACATTTAACAAGTTGTATTATATAAATAAAAAAGGTGAAATAATTAATTCCTTTAATGTTGAATACCCAAAAGGGTTTAATTCTATTAAATATTTAATTAGAAATAATCTGATTTATTCCTTTGGTACAGATGTCCTCACTGGGTCATGGTGGCCCTTTGCTGCGCTATGTTTCGATACCACAGGCAAGCAACTTTGGTATAAGGTTTACAACGATAAATTGGTTTTTCCAACTGGTGTGGCAATTGCTTCTGATGGAAGCTTTTTGGTTGGAGGAGTGCAAACAAAGAAAGGGGATATAAGTAAAGGAGAGCGTGATTCGCTGAATCCTTTTTTTGCTAAAATGGATACCTTAGGAAATTTTATTTGGGAAAAGAAAATACCCAATT
>JAKLJI010000038.1 GCA_023151275.1 Bacteroidia bacterium
CTGCATTTTAGCCGACTTCCGCATGAGATTGGTGTGGATGAATTGAATGCTTACCTGTACCGTATGACGCAGCAAGAGGGGAAATCTTTGAGCTATTTTAAGCAGGCTGTTTATGCCTTGGTTTCTGCTTACGATGGCTTATGGCAGAGGCTTGCGGATGAATAAATTGAGAATGTTGCGTCTAAGTGATGTGGATGTTCACCGAAACATGGTGCATGTGAGACAAGGCAAAAAGGATTGTTTTGTTAGCTGGATTAATTGCCGATAAGCTAGAAGCGTATTTGAATCAGGTGAAGCTTCAGGTATTTTTTGTTGCAATTTTTAAGTTTGCTTTGAGCAGCTAAGTTACCAAGCCTGAGCATACCGAATCCTTGGATGCAAGTAGCGGGTTTATGCCCTGCGCGAGGGGGAGCAGCGGTACCCCACAGAAAATTGCTGCAAGGGATGTGTGAGCGAGGAGGCGACCGCAGGAAGCCACCACAGCCACTACAGCCCTGCTGCAATTTGCGAGGAGTACAAGCGGATGCCCCGCCTGCCTGGAAACGCATGATGATCTGACAGGGAAATTTGTTGGGCAGGGCGCCCACCTAATTCTAAATTTAGTTGTCTGCCTAAATGGAAAACACGAATTGACCTGATGAACCAGAATCGTACATTTTGTCAGGTATGTGAATTTGGATTCAAATTTGTAAATTACTCGCTGTTAATTTCAAACAAATGAACAAAGGAACCATTATCCTGCTGGCCGTATTAGCCGGCATTGTTTTACTGGGAATGAGCGGTTGTGGCGCTTACAATACCATGGTGCAGAAACAAGAAGCCACTTCAAAAGCCTGGGCAAATGTGCAGAGTGCTTATCAGCGCAGGTTGGATTTGATTCCCAATTTGGTGAATACCGTAAAAGGAGCTGCCAATTTTGAACAACAAACCCTTACCCAGGTTATTGAAGCACGTGCAAAAGCTACCCAGCTTACCGTAGATCCCGACAAGCTTACTCCGGAAAGTATTCAGAAATTTCAGGCTTCGCAGGGCGAGTTAAGTCAGGCATTGGGTCGCTTGATGATGATTACCGAAAACTATCCAACGCTGCGTGCAACTGAGCAATTTGCCACTTTACAAGAGCAAATTGAAGGTACCGAAAACCGCATAAAAGTGGAGCGTGATAACTTTAACGGAGTGGTTAACGAGTACAACAGTTATATCCGCAAGTTTCCTCAGGTGATGTTTGCAGGCATGTTAGGCTTTGATAAAAAAGGATACTTTGAAGCAGATGCAGCAGCAGCTAAAGCGCCTGAAGTGAAGTTTTAACATGAGCACTTTCTTTTTTTCTGAACAGGAGCAAAGCAGCCTGGTGGAAGCTATCCGCCAGGCTGAATTGCATACATCGGGGGAGATTCGCATACATGTAGAACCGAAGTGCATGATAGACCCTGAGCAAAGGGCCTGGCAGGTTTTTGCCGGGCTTGATATGCATCAAACCGATTTGCGAAACGGAGTTTTGATTTACCTGGCATATGAATCGAAGCGCTTTGCCATTATTGGCGATAAGGGAATTCATGAAAAGGTGAGTCAGCACTTTTGGGACAAAGAAAGAGATATTTTGAAATTGCATTTTGCACAAGGGCAATTTCATGAAGGCTTGATAAAAGCGATTCATGAAGTAGGCCAGAGTTTGAAGAACTATTTCCCGCGTGCAATTGATGATACCAATGAATTGAGTAATGAAATTTCGTTTGGCCATGAATAGACTGCTACTCATACTGGGAATACTATTTAGTAGTTTGTTCCTTGGGGCTAAAGAATTGCCCAAACAGGCCAATCCACCCCGTTTGGTGAACGATTTTGCGGGAGTTTTGAGTCCATTTGAATTAGACCAATTGGAGAAAAAACTGGTAGCCTATGATGATTCAACCTCGACACAATTTGCCATTGTAATTGAGCGAAGCTTGGAAGGCGATGATGTGTTTTCCTATTCGCAACGATTGTTCACAGAATGGGGAATCGGTAGAAAAGGGAAGAACAATGGCTTATTGATTTATGTAGCAGTAGAGGATCGTAAGATTAGGATTCATACCGGTTATGGCATGGAAGCCACCATTCCCGATGCCTTAGCATCGCGAATAATAAAGCAAACCATTGGTAGAGAGTTTAAACAAAACAATTACTACTTAGGACTTGACATGGGAACTACCCAATTGATGCAAGCCGCATCAGGGGAGTTTGTAAATACAGAGCCCAAATCGGGTTCACGTAAACAAGGGAGTTTTATTGGTACTTTGGTGGTCATTATTTTGGTTATTCTAGTGGTGATTGCTTTAAGTAAAAAAGGCAGAGGAGGCCGAGGCGGAGGATTTGGCGGCGGAATGATGCCACCACCATTCTGGGGAAGTTTTGGAAGCGGAGGGTTTTCGGGCGGCGGCGGTGGAGACTTCGGCGGCTTTGGAGGATTTGGCGGAGGAAGTTCCGGCGGCGGCGGCGCTAGTGGAAGCTGGTAAGATAAGCTATGGCTATGGCTTTTAGCTATGGCTTATTGGGGCGTGAGCAGTTATGGGCCAATTGCTATGGGCCAATTGCAATTGGCCCTTGCAAGACGACACCACAGCCACCAGCTATAGCCATAGCCAATAGCCATAGCTGTTTTTTTATTTACCAGCAACAAATGGCTTTTGATTCTTTGAGAATATTCATTTCTTGCAAAAATGAATTCCAAACATCCTTCCGGCTTACGCTATCTGTTTTTTACCGAAATGTGGGAACGCTTCGGTTATTATTTAATGATTGGTATCTTTCAGCTTTACCTAACCGAAACCCTAGAAAATGGCGGATTAGGAATGAGCAGAAAGGATGCAGCCGATATTTACGGAACCTTTATTGCCTTTGTTTTTCTTACGCCCTTTTTGGGTGGATTATTGGCCGACCGAGTTTTGGGATATAAAAATTCCATCCTTATTGGTGGAACTTTGATGGGCTTAGGATACTTGGGATTGGCTTTGCCAGGATTAACCGCCTTCTACATATCGCTGTTTTTAATCATTTTGGGTAATGGCTTTTTTAAGCCCAATATTTCAACCCTACTTGGGAATTTATATTCAGAACCGGCCTACAAGGAATTGAAAGATTCCGGATTCAATATTTTTTATATGGGCATCAATATTGGTGCGGCAGTTTGCAACTTGTTTGCGGCCTTTATGCGCAACAAGTATGGTTGGGGTTATGCATTTGGAACAGCTGGTGTGGGCATGTTTATTGGACTTGCCACTTTCTTAATAGGCTTAAGGCATTACCGCCATGCCGATGTGTTGAAGGCGGTTCAACCCGGCGATATGAGTTTAACCAGAATTTTTGGACAGGTGTTTGTGCCAGCCATTGTGGTCGGAATCAGTGCTTGGTTTTTCCCGGGCAATATCTTTGGTTCAGATTCAACAGATGCCTTCATTTTTGCTACCATTCCGGTAATTGTATTTTACGTGGGCTTGTATGTTAAAGCCAGTGTTGAAGATAAAAGACCTTTGGCTGCTTTATTAAGTATCATGGCGGTATCCGTTATGTTTTGGGCCGTTTTTAAACAGAACGGAACAGCGCTTACCACCTGGGCCCAGTTTTATACCAACCGCGAAGTGCCGGAAGTAGTTCAGCCAGTAACCAATTCACTCTATTTGGCCGAAAAGCTGAGCTACAAGAAAGACAGTGTGGTTTTGTTCAACGAGAAATTTCAGGCCGTAAAGGAAGGTGGCGTAAATGTGAAGACCTGGGATTATCCGGTGTATTTCCGGAACTCGGCGCAAGAAAATCTTCCACCTGAAAATACCGATGTGTTTTTATACAATACCGAATTGTTTCAAAGCATAAACCCCATTTGGGTAGTAATTTTAACCCCGGTGGTGGTTGGATTTTTTGCATGGTTAACCCGAAAAAGAAAGAAAGACTTGAGCACGGCAAGTAAAATTGCTTTTGGTTTGCTGATATCGGGATTATCAACCTTGGTGATGGTTGCCGCAGTTTATGTGGGCAGCAACGGAAGCATTAAAGTTTCGCCGGGCTGGTTAATTGCTTGCTATGGGGTGGTAACAGTTGGGGAGCTGTTTTTAAGTCCTATGGGTTTAAGCTTGGTGTCGAAGTTAAGTCCCAAGCGCATTACAGCCGTAATGATGGGTGGATGGTTTTTGGCCACTTCCTTGGGCAATAAGCTCTCGGGTATTTTGGCAACCTTGTGGGATGGCTATGAGAACAAAGCCAACTTTTTCCTGGTAAATTTTGTCTTATTGGGCATAGCAGCTGTGGCCATGTTTGCCATGTTAAAATGGTTGAACAAAATTTTGGATGAACATTTGAACTAAATTCCTACGTATTCGTTTATAGACAATGCGTGTAAAATGTGAATCAAACAAGATTTTGAGTTGCTAACGACGTAGAAAATGGCAATCAATATGTATATATTGCTAAAAAGTTTGGAACCCTTTTTGTAAGTATAACAGGTAATTA
This sequence comes from Bacteroidia bacterium, assembly GCA_023151275.1. Classification (GTDB taxonomy): domain Bacteria; phylum Bacteroidota; class Bacteroidia; order UKL13-3; family UKL13-3; genus CAISCU01. The sequence continues at coordinate 4,483 of JAKLJI010000038.1, forward strand.
ATAAATTATATGGAGGCAAAATTCTCACCACGTGTTAAGGACGTGATTTCATACAGCAGAGAAGAGGCCATTCGCCTGGGTCATGATTACATCGGCACCGAACATCTGTTGCTTGGTTTGATTCGCGAAGGCGATGGAAAAGCCTTGAAAACCTTGAAGGCGTTAGATATTGATCCGCTTCGTCTGAAGAAAACAATTGAAGACAATATCCGGGGCTCTGCTACTAACAATACCAATTTTGTGAATATCCCGCTAACCAAGCAGGCCGAAAAGGTATTGAAGATTACCTATCTCGAAGCAAAGATTTTTAAAACCGATATTATTGGCACCGAGCATTTGTTGCTGTCAATTTTGCGTGATGAAGACAACCTGGCTTCCCAGATTTTAGGCCAATACGGCATAACTTATGACATTTTTAAAGCAGCAATTGAAAATAACATCTCGGAGGTGAAAAACGAAATGCCTACAGAAGACGAAGAATATTATAACCAGCCTCCAGAAGAACGCAGGCAGGAAACTCCTCGAAAAGGAGATGTCAAATCCAAAACTCCTGTCTTGGATAATTTTGGACGCGATTTGACCAAAGCCGCTGAAGAAGGAAAATTAGACCCCATTGTGGGTCGCGAAAAGGAAATTGAACGCGTATCTCAAATTCTATCGCGCAGAAAGAAAAACAATCCCATTCTCATTGGTGAGCCGGGAGTTGGTAAAACAGCCATCGCAGAAGGTCTTGCCTTGCGCATCATTCAACGTAAAGTTTCCCGCGTTTTGTTCAACAAACGCATTGTGATGCTTGATTTAGCAAGCCTTGTTGCCGGTACCAAGTATCGCGGTCAGTTTGAAGAACGCATGAAGGCTGTGATGAATGAACTCGAAAAATCGCCCGATGTTATCCTTTTTATCGACGAAATTCATACCCTCGTTGGAGCCGGTGGGGCATCGGGTTCTTTAGATGCTTCAAACATGTTTAAGCCCGCTTTGGCCAGGGGCGAAATCCAATGCATTGGCGCAACCACACTTAACGAGTACCGTCAGTACATTGAAAAAGATGGAGCACTTGAACGCCGTTTCCAAATGGTAATGGTAGAACCTGCAACTCCTGAAGAAAGTATTGAAATCCTTAACAACATTAAAGACAAGTACGAGGCACATCACAGTGTAAACTACGATGAAGCTGCTATTGAGGCCTGCGTGAAAATGAGCAGTCGTTACTTAACTGATCGCCATTTGCCGGATAAAGCCATCGACGTGATGGACGAAGCTGGTGCTCGCGTGCACTTGAGCAATATCCACGTGCCTGCCAATATCCTCGAACTCGAGAAACAAATTGAGGATATCAAGGTAGAGAAAAACCGTGTGGTGAAAAGTCAGAAGTACGAAGAAGCCGCCAAATTGCGCGATAAGGAAAAGCATTTGCTTGAGCAGCTGGAAACCGAAAAATCACGTTGGGAAGAAGATACCAAAAACCAACGTTATGCAGTTACCGAAAACGATGTTGCCGATGTAATCGCCATGATGACCGGTATTCCGGTAAAGCGAATTGCGCAAAGCGAAGGCCAGCGTTTGCTAAACATGGGAACCGAAATGCAAGGCAAAGTGATTGGTCAGGATGAAGCCATTAAGAAGCTTACCAAAGCCATTCAACGTACTCGCGCCGGATTGAAGAATCCAAATAAACCCATCGGTTCTTTCGTATTTCTGGGTCCAACCGGTGTAGGAAAAACAGAAATGGCCAAGGTACTTGCCCGGTATTTGTTCGATAGTGAAGATGCCATGATTCGGGTGGATATGAGCGAATACATGGAGAAATTTGCAGTAAGTCGTTTGGTTGGAGCTCCTCCGGGATACATTGGTTACGAAGAGGGCGGACAGCTTACAGAAAAAATTCGTCGCAAGCCGTATGCTGTGGTTTTGCTCGATGAAATTGAAAAAGCCCATCCGGATGTATTCAATATTTTGCTACAGGTTTTGGACGAAGGTTTCATTACCGATAGCATGGGCCGCAAGGTGGATTTCAGAAACACCATCATCATCATGACATCCAACCTGGGTTCACGCCAATTGAAAGATTTCGGTGCCGGAGTTGGTTTCTCAACGCCATCCAAAAGCGCGGATTACGAAAAGAATTCAAAAATTGTGATTGAAAATGCATTGAAACGTTTCTTCTCACCTGAATTCTTAAATCGTATTGATGACGTAATTGTATTCAGCCCACTAGAGAAAGATTCAATTACCAAGATTCTCGACCTGAATTTACAGAAACTGTACAAGCGCATCGAGGAGTTAGGTTATAAGGTAAAAGTGAGTGAGGAAGCTAAGAATTTCCTTGCCGACAAAGGCTTTGATCCGGATTTGGGAGCCAGACCATTGGCACGAACCATCCAGAAATTTGTGGAAGACCCGATGGCTGAGGAGTTGCTGAAAATGGAAATGAGTGAAGGCGATACCTTAGAAGTGGATTACGACAAAGAAAACAATCCCGGAGAATTAAAAATTAGTGGAGTAGGGAAGAAGCCCGGGCGCAAAAAGAAAGATGCGTCTGCCACACCCGAAAAGCCAGAATAAGTGAAAGCCGTCCGATTAGGGCGGCTTTTTTTTGGGCCTTGCCTGCCGGTCAAACCTGTGCAAGAATCAAAATTATCGCAGGCAGGCCGGTGCCTCCGCTTGTACTCCGCAGGGCAAGCTGGCTTGCTGTTTGGCTTGCAGGTAGCTTCTAGGGTCGCTCCTGCAAACCAACATCAAGCAACACCTTGCTCTTTGCGGGGTACCGCTGCTGCACCTAAGGCAGGGGAGCACCCGTTCCAAGCATGTCAAATGGCGAAAACCCGGATTCTGTTATCAATCCAATGCGACTTTCTTGAGCTAATCGTGTTGTGTTTTATTGTTAATCTCATGAATAATCCGGTCCAACTCCTGAACCGATTCATGAATATGATTCAGAATATTGTTTTGTTCTTCTGAATTTAGTTCGGCTAATTTAAATGCCTCTATCAAGCCCAGGATATTAGCAACAGGTTTCCGAACCTTATGGCTGTTTGTAAATGAAAATTCGCGCAGTATTTCGTTGGCTTTTTCTAGATTCTCAGTTCGTTCTTCAACCCGGAGCTGTAAGTTAGCATTCAATTCCTGAATTTCTTTATTGGCCAATTCTAGTTGAGCATAGCTCTTTTTTAACTTTTGACGATTCCTAAATAAGCGCCAGCTTTGAATAACCGAGAGCGACAACAAAACTAAAACCAGTCCAATTACCCAACGCTGAATATAGCTTTCTTGCTTTAAGGAGGCTTGAGTAGCCATCAATGTTTTTTCCTTCTCTTCAAATTCCAGGCGTGCCTGAAACTCCAGCATTTTTTTGCGGTTAGCTTCATTCAATAAACTATCCTCCCAAATTTTGAAATCTTCTAAATAGCCAATAGCAATTTCGGGTTTCCCAAGACCCTTATAAGTTTTGTATAAGCATTCCGAAAAGGTAGATAGCAAATCAAGCCTTCCCGTATTTTTTGAAATTTGGTATCCGTTCAGGTAATAGGGAAGTGCTTCATCGAAATTTCCTTCCAATTCACGCAAATTTCCGCAGTGAAAATAGGATCGGGCAATGAGGTATTGGTCATCCAATTTTTGACTGATAGCCATTCCTCGATTTGCCAATAATAGGGCAGAATCTTTTTGGTTCATGTCAAAATACAGTTGCGCCATCTCCCCGTACAAATGTGCAAGATTGACTTGGTCGCCTAACCTTTCCGAAATAGATATCCCTTGCCAAAAATTTGATTTTGATTGCTGAAGTTCTTGGGTTAGGTGGTATAGATTGGCCTTCGTGTAGCAGCAGTTTGCATACCCAAGACTATCGTTCACCTCACTAAATAGTTGCTGCGCATGTTCAATGGTTTCAAGGGCTTTTTTGTAGTCGTATAAGTTTTTGTAAACATTCGCAATATTACCATAGGTTGCAGCCATTCCTTTTTTATCGTTGAGTTGCTTTTTCAACAGCAACGATTCTTCGTACAACTCCAGGGCTTTTTTGTAGTTCCCCATGTTTTTGTATTGGATAGCTTCGTTATTGAGAATCTTTGATAAGATTTTTTGGAACCGATTATCAAGTGCAATCGATTTTGCTTCCTCAAGACTACTCAATCCTTCTGCATACCTTCCGCGAGAACAAAGCGCAATTGATTTTTGTCTGAGCAGCTCAGCAAGTTGAGCGCCTGATTTATTTTTCCTGCAAAAAGGTTCAAGCCAGTTGCAAAGCTTCAATGCCGAATCCGGATTGTTGTTCTGGTATTTTGAAATGACTTGTAAATAAGCATCCTGGAATAAGGTATCATTCAGAACTTGCCGGCCTCTTTTTTGAAGTACCTGCTGCAAACTATCAGAAAGTTTTTGTGAATTAGCCAAGCCAGACATTCCCAGAAGGCAAAAAATGAGAAATGGTAAAAGTGCGTACCCGCTGAAATGCCGAATCAAAACCTGAATAATTTTTGTACAATATATTTAGATTTAGGAAAGGTAGGTGTCTATAATTCATCAATCCTTTCTAATTCTGGTTTCTACCTTTTATTTGGCGAAATTAGCTGCGTGAAAATCAAATTAATTCAAACCGGAAAAAGTCATTTTGGCTTTGTAAATCAAGGATTTGAAGAGTACCAGCGAAGGCTAAAACATTATGTTGATTTCAGTTACCAAGAGGTTCAACTCCCGGGTAAGGACAAAAGTCAGCAACCTGAACTAATAAAAAAGGCAGAGGCACTTTTGCAATTGAAATTAATTAAACCAACTGACTATTTAGTTTTATTGGATGAACGCGGAAAACAACCCAATTCACCAGGTTTGGCAGAAATTGTCCAAAAATGGATGTTGCATCATGCCAACGTAATCATTCTCATTGGTGGTGCCTATGGATTTGATACAAGTATTTATGAGCGGGCCAATGCCCAACTTTCCTTGTCTAACTTAACGTTTTCACATCAATTGATTAAACTAATTTTGTCAGAACAATTGTACCGCGCACTTACCATCATCAGAGGAGAACCTTATCACCACGGATCATGAACTGGAATCAATTTTGGAATCAGAAGGGAACGCAAAGCCATCCGCTTGAGCAGGTTGGACGAATTCGCAATGGAAAAGTGCTAGACCAAGATTTGATGCAACGAATTGCCAAGCGGATTGTGGAACAAGCACAAATTCATAAATCACATGCCGTTTTGGATGTTTGCTGTGGAAACGGAGAATTAAGCCGACTTATTTTTCCTCATTGTGCATCTCTGACCGGTGTAGATTTTTCGGAGATTCTCATTCAGCAAGCCCGCCAAATGGATGCTCACCATCAAACCTGGATGGTAGGCGATGCTGCTACCTTTGATGCCGGACGAAAATTTGATCGAATTCTACTTTATTTCTCTTTTCAATACTTTGAAAATAAAGACAAGGCAGAAGCTGTACTTGATAATTTATGCGCCCACCTCGAACCTGGAGGCATCTTGCTGTTAGGCGATATTCCCGATTCAAGGAAATGGTTTCGCTTTTACAAAAATCCCATGGATTGGCTGAGGTATATCCGACAAACTTTTACTAAAACCAATACCATGGGTAAGTTTTGGAATCCCAATAAACTCGCAGCATTATTAGAACACCGAGGTCTTCGCGTTGAAATTGAAGGTCAGGAAAATTGGCAACCTTTCTCTGAATACCGATTTGATATTCTGGCTTACTCCTAATTATTCGTAAAAATAAACCCGCTTTACCCGCTGTGAAATCGAGGTTAGAATTTCATAGGGGATGGTATTGCAAACTGAGGCCAAGTAATTTACAGTTGGGTTTTCACCAAAAACAATTACCTCGTCTCCTTCGGCACAATCAATGCCCTCAACATTTATCATGGTCATATCCATGCAAATGCTTCCAATTATCGGAGCCTTCTTTCCATTCACTAGCATATAGCTTTTTCCATTGCTAAGCAAGCGGTTTAATCCGTCAGCATAACCAATGGCTACAATGGCAATGCGTGAAGGTTTATCCACTTTTCCTCTTCGGCCATAGCCTACACTTTCATCGGGTTCAAGAGTGCGAAGTTGTGAAATCATGGTTTTTAAGGTCCCAATAACCTGAAGTTTTTGTTGAACTTCCTCTGCGGGGTCAATTCCATACAACCCAATTCCAATTCGAACCATATCAAATTGTCCTTCCGGAAATCGAACAATTCCGCCGCTATTCAAACAATGCCTTAGTATTGGATAGCTGAAAAATTGAGAAAGTTGACTCGAGAGCTTATCGAAACGATTGATTTGCTCTTTTGTAAAATGATCGTGCTCCGGAGCTTCACTTGCAGCAAGATGTGTGAATACTGATTTTACTTTCAGGTTTGGATGTTGAAGCAATACTTGGGCAAGTTGTTCCAATTGATTTTCATTAAACCCAAGGCGCTTCATTCCGGTATCCAGTTCAATATGAATACCACACTCTTCGCCGGCAGCCTGTTTGATTAAACTCTGCAAAATTTCAAACTGGTAAATTTCAGGTTCCAGGTTGTATTTCAAAATGGCTTCAAAACTTGCAGGTTCCGGATTCATAACCATAATTGGCGTTTTAATTCCAGCTTCGCGCAATGCAGTACCTTCATCGGCATAAGCAACAGTTAAATAATCAACCCGATTCCATTCTAGGGTTCTGGCAATTTCATAGCTTCCGGCACCATAGCTAAATGCTTTCACCATGGCCATACATTTCACTCCCGGTTTCAGCAAAGACTTATAGGTATTGAAATTATTTACTAGCGCATTTAGATTTATTTCAAATTTGGTTTGATGAACTTTTCGTTCCAGCAATCTACTGATACGCTCGAAAGCAAAACTCCGCGCTCCTTTAATAAGGATAACAGACTTGCTGAAATCCGCCTGGTGATGCTTTTCAAGGAAAGCTGCTGTTGAAGGATAAAAGAGGGAATTGCCGGGGAATTGAGACTCATGCAACTTCATCTGTTCGCCAATTCCAATAAACTGCTTCACATTGGCAGCCTTCATCAATTGAGCAACCCGCTGGTAAAGGATAGTTTTGTCAATTCCACTTTCACGTATATCCGATAATATACATACACTCGATAAATCACTTTTGTGTTGATTCATGAAGTCAAGTGCAATTTTCAAGGAATCGATGTCGGCGCTGTAACTATCATTAATCACCAGACATCCATTGTGTCCTTCTTTAAGTTGAAGTCGCATGTCCAAACCGGGAAGGTTTGAGAAACGCTCAACAAAAACCGGAGCATTATCTTTATTAATTCGGTTTGAATAAATCAAATAGGCCAAGCAGCTACACGCATTCCAAACAGAAGCTTCATCTGAAAAGGGGAGTTCAAAAGCAGGTAAATCGGATGCAAAGGAAATGGCTACTTTACCGCTTTTTTCAGTTATCTGAAAATTCAAATTAGCCTGGTTATTCTCCTTACTCCATCCAAAAACACGTTCCTTCCAAGGCGATTTCACCAGGATGTTTCTGACTTCTGGTTGATCCACACAACAAACAATGGCCTCACAAGAAGAAAACAAGCCGAATTTTTCTTCAAGTTTTTCGCCCAAATTGCGAAAGCCTTGTTGATGGGCTTCTCCCAGAAAGGTGAAAATTCCGACAGTGGGTTGGATAATGGCCTGAAGTTTTTTCATCTCACCCACTTTAGAAATTCCTGCTTCAAACAGAGCCAGGTTATATTGGCTATCCAATTGAAGTACTGAAAGTGGCACTCCCAATTGCGAATTGTAACTTTTTGGACTTCTGACTACATGGCAATCTTCAGACAATAAGTAATAAAGCCATTCTTTTACGATGGTTTTTCCATTGCTTCCTGTAATCCCCAAAACCGGAATCGAAAATTGAGCTCTATGCCAGGCTGCCAGTTGCTGAAGGGCATGCAGGCTATTTTCAACCAAAGCAAATGCGGCTTCCTGGAATTGCAAATGGAATTCTTCCTGCCATTCTGATTCATTCATCAAAAAACACCTCACACCTGCTTGATAGGCGTCGCTCAAATAGGCCGAGCCTTTGTGACGTTCACCCGAGATGGCTACAAATAGTCCGGTTTCGGGCGATATTAGCCTTCGTGTATCGGTGAGAATATGAGAGAATGAATTTGAATTTGAGGCTCCGGCAAAGCGAAGCGCTGTACAATTGGCAAGAATGCTAAGCGGATAATTCATCTTCTTGTTTTTCACTATTCAGGTACAATACCAAGCCTGAAAATCCCAGGAAAATGGCTAATACCAGAAATGCATAAATGATATTCTCATCAAATGTAAAAAACGGGAGCGAAAACAGGAATATGAAGGCTGAACGCGTAAATACGTTGGCCATATTGAAAATGCTATTCACGCGTCCCATCAATTCATTTGGGATTTTTTCAAACAAATAAGTTAACCTTAATACACGAATACCGGCATTGCTTATGCCCATTAAAAAGCCAAACAAGTAAAGTAGTAAAATACTTTTGCCTAGGAACAGGCTAAAATAAAGCAAGGCACCGAGCACAGTAAGAAGTAAAACAGCCTTTTGCGAACTAAAATACTGCAACAAGCGAACAGCTAAGAATCCTGCAAGCAAAGCCCCCATAGCATAAATCAAATCAGTTGCTGCAAAAACAGATGCCGATTCGCCAAGTCGTTTATCTACATAAACCGGAATTAACGCGTGAATGGAAACAATAAGCGCAGCAAAAACGGAAAAGGAAAAAAGACCAAACCACAGTTGGCGGGGATGATGCTTTAAATAGGAAAATCCGGATTTAATGCGGCTTAGCAGGCTTCCGGTTTCAACAGTAACTTTTTTTACGGGTGTGTAATTAATCAGTCCAATTAACACAACCGAAATTAAATAAGTACTGGCATCCAGTGCAAACACCTCTTGAATTTCCCAAGCCTTGAATCCAACTGGAAAATGGATATCCATTCCAAAAAGATGTCCCGGGCCTTGCTGGATACCTTCAAGCAAAATACCGGAAAATGCGCCCGACAACACAGAAGTGCTTTGGCCGGTGATTTCAATTTGACTATTAATTTTACCGTAGTTTTCTGGAGTTGAAATCTCATGTCCAAAGGCGTATAGGGTAGGGTAGTGAATATTGTAGTTCAACATGGTTATGGCAAAAACCGCAATAACCATCCAATCCGGTAAATCCGTAAAGTAGCCATAGGCAGCGATGCTACCAATTAATAGTCCGCAGACTAAGGATGTATAGAGAAAATTCTTTTTCCGACTGAATCTGTCAACCAAAGTGCCGGCATACAAGCCAAAAACCATCACAAACAAGGTAATAAATCCATAAGCTAACGAGAACCAGGAGCTTTTGCCCAATTGGGTAAAATACCAGGGAATAGCCAGCATACTGATGCCTTGTGCAAATCCTGAAATGGCGTTTGCCGTGAAAAGAAGATATAAAGATTGTTTATTTTGCACCTTATGGATGCGCAAGTTAATGCGCTGGAAAGGGGAAATTGGAAAAGCCTAAAAAAAAGTACGTTTCATTTCAGGAGGCTAAGGTAAAACTAGCCCGATTTTGTGCCTATCAGGAGCGCTGTCACCAAGAGGTATTGGAAAAAATGGCTGATTTAGGGCAGTACGGAGAAGAACGAGATGAACTTTTACTCTGGTTGATTGAAGAAAACTACCTCAACGAAGAGCGATTTGCCATTGCATTCGCCGGAGGGAAATTTAGGGTACTTGGATGGGGAAAATTGCGGATTCAGCGCGAACTCAAACTACGAAACATCAGCGATTACTGCATTCGTAAAGCCTTGAATGAACTAGAAGAGGGTCCCTATTTGGAGACCCTCAACCAAGAACTTCACAAGAAGTGGAATGCTACAAAAACTTCAGACGTTCGGGTAAAGGCAGCTAAAGTTGCCAGCTACCTAATATCCCGCGGGTTTGAACCCGAGCTTGTTTGGCAAGCCTTAAAGGAAATTTGATTTACAAGGATTCAGCAACAACCTCTTTTACTTCAGGTACCATGCGGGTTAACATGCCTTCAATACCACGTTTTAAGGTGATGGTTGAAGAAGGACAACCGCTGCACGAGCCTTTTAATTCTACAGTTACTTTACCTGCATCAAAGGATTTGAAGGAAATCATACCCCCATCTACTTCAACCGCAGGTTTTACGTAAATCTCAAGTATTTCTTGAATTTTTGCAATGATTGGGTCTTCCGACATGGCTTCACCTGAGGCATAAGCGTCACTTACAACTTTTTCGCCTGAGCTGATATAGGATTTTAAAAACTCTCGAACAATTGGAATAATTTCTTCCCATTCAATGCCTGCCTGGCGAGTAATGGTTACAAAATTATTCATGATAAAAACGCCATTCACAAAGCTAAATTCAAACAGGTTTCTAGCCAAAGGAGAAACAGCTGTTTTGTCTTTTGAAGGAAAATCAAGTGCATCGCCGGGTAAAATGTTTCTGTTAAAAACAAATTTCATGGTCTCCGGATTTGGAGTTTGCTCGGCGTATACGTCTAAGAAAGAATTGTCCATAAATAGATTACGTTTTTTGGTATTGATTTGTTTAGTTGATAAGAGCTTCTTGGTGTTTTTTGTTGGCCAATTGTCCGCAAGCGGCATCAATATCTTTGCCTCGGCTGCGTCTAACTGTGGTTTGAACGCCATTTTTCATAAGGAAGGAGGCAAATTTATCGATGGTGTTTTGCTCGCTTTTTTGAAACAAGCCATCTCCGGTGGGGTTGTATTCAATGATATTTACCTTGGCAGGAATTTGTTTGCAGATGGCTAATAATTCTCGTGCATCCTGCATACTGTCGTTAAAATCGCGAAAAGCAATGTACTCAAAAGTAATTCGGTTGCGGGTCATAGAATGGAAATAGGCCAAGGCTTTAATGATTGAATCCAGACTATTGCTTTCGTTGATGGGCATAATTTGATTCCGTTTGGAATCGTTGGCGGCATGCAACGACAAGGCCAATCTGAATTTTACCCGATCATCAGCCAAACGCTCAATCATCTTGGCAATTCCTGCCGTTGATACGGTTATCCGTTCATTGCTCATGCCTAATCCTTCTGGAGATGTGATTTTTTCGATGGCAGCAAGAACATTCTTATAATTGAGTAATGGCTCTCCCATGCCCATAAACACAATATTGGTTAAGGGTTGATTGTAGTGTTTTTGAGCCCAATTTCGGATATGAACAACCTGATCATAGATTTCATCAGGATTTAAATTCCGAATTCTATCCAATTTTCCGGTAGCACAAAATTTGCAGGTTAAGCTGCATCCAACCTGCGAAGAAACACAGGCTGTCATGCGGTCATCGGCTGGAATCAAAACGCCTTCCACCACATGGCCATCATGCAGTCGAAATCCGCTTTTAATGGTTTTGTCTGAGCTAATCTGCTTGTCAACCACTTCAATCCGATTGATTTTGAAGTTTTCATTCAACCAAGACCTAAGTGGAATAGACAAATTCGTCATTTCATCAAAAGTTCCAGCTGATTTTTTCCAGAGCCACTCATACACTTGTTGAGCACGAAATGCCTTTTCCCCCTGTTCGGAAAAAATAGATTTTAGTTCTTCTCTTGAAAATGCGCGGATATCCTTTTTGACGATGCTCATGAATCGGCAAAGATAGTATTGCCAAATCAGGTTTGCTGTTATTGGACCGAAGTTTTACCTTTCCAACGTGATTATTCATCAAAATCAACTGATTTCAGAGGATGTGCTTGAAAAGCAATTTGTTTGCAATTTAAGCAAATGCAAAGGCGCTTGTTGTATTGAAGGCGATGCTGGAGCCCCGGTGTCACGGGAGGAAATGGAAATCCTAAAGCAAGAACTGCCAGCCATTCGTCCATTTATGGAGCAAAAGCAATTGGATTGGGTGGATGAGAAAGGATTTGCAGTTTTAGATGAAGACGATGAATACGTTACTGAATGCCTACCTACCGGCGAGTGCGTTTTTGTAGTGAGAGAAGAATCCGGTTTGTTATCCTGTGCTATTGAGCAAGCTTGGAAGGCTGGGAAAACAACTTTCAGAAAGCCCATTTCTTGCCATTTGTATCCCATTCGTATATTGAAACTTGGGGAATTTGAGGCATTAAATTACCACCGTTGGGACATTTGCAAGGATGCATGTTCATTAGGAAATGAACTGAAAGTTCCTGTTTACCGATTTTTGAAGGATTCCTTAATCAGACGTTTTGGTGAAGCCTGGTACGAAGAATTGGAAGCCATTGCTCAGGCCTACTATGCTGAAAAAGGTTGGACTTTAAAATAGGGAAGGCCTAGAATAGCAGACATACAGACGATTAATCCCTGTTGCCAAAGAAATTATCTTGGTTTCTTGCGGCCCAAAAAAAGGCGCCTAGAGCATAAATAATAGGTACGGTTAATATTACCATAACGCAAAAGTGCGATAAAAAAAGCCATTTCAAACGATTTTTCGGATGAAATGGCTTTTTTTTACGATGAATGGAACAAATTCCTGAATTAAGGAATCAGAATTACACGTTTTGTAAGTTTGGTTTCAAGGGTGCTTAATTCCAGCAAATAGCTGCCTCTAGCAATAGATTCTACGTTCAACTCTTGCTCACCCGCTTTGTTTAGTTCCGTTTGAAAGTCATGAACAAGGCGCCCGCTCATGTCGAGCAAACGAATTCCGGTAATATGAGAAGCATTTACAACAAGCTTATTTTGTGCAGGATTGGGGTAAACAGAAAGTCCCTGGTTTTTATCCTGTTCATTTAAGGAGTTGGTTTGTCCGGGTATTCTAACCTGACTGTTAGATGTTTTTTCACAATTAATTGGATTAACCAAAGTCACAGAAATTGCTCCTGAATCCAAACTTCCCCATTGAACCTGAACGGCATTGGTTCCAAATCCAGAAATAATATGGCCATTGGTAACATTCCAATAGTATTTATAATCAGGGAAATAGGGTGCAGAATAGGTGGCAATTTCCCAAGCATCGTTGAATTTTCGTTTGCCATAAATTTCAAAGTCAGGTAATTCTGTAACTTTTAGTTTGAAGGTATCTGAAAATACTTGTTCCCCAGAGGTGTAGTTTACCCAAATGGAGCGACTTCCTTCAATACTTGGGTCGAGTGTGATATAAGCTTCCTTTGAGCCATTCGACCAGCGAACATCATCAAGCACACAATCTCCTTGCAAGGGAACATAAACTTTAGGTGATGTGCTGCATACTGATGTGTCTTTATAAGCAAGTTTCATAGATCCAAATTGAAGTGGAGTATTGGCATAAGTAATAACCCCTTCTTTTGAACAGGTTGCCATTACCACCTGTTTGTTGTCCATTTGAACAGTCCAATTTGAATCTGCCAAGTCAGGATTGATGTATTTATTGAAGGTGTTACGTTTGTTCAGCGCTATTTCCTGGTACGTTTTGTTGCAGAATCTCACCAATCCAGGCAATGCAATAGGTTCTGCCATTCGGTTAATCTCATTTCTTATGTCAAAATGGTAGGCTCTGTAGCTCAAACTCCACAAAGGACTGCTGGCTTCAAATACCTTTTCTCCAGATGGGCTTACCTCGGTGAATGTTGGCACAGTTCCACCCCAACCAATAACTGTATTGCCATTTGATAATCGTTGTGCACTACCCATAAAGTCGCTGATGGTACCTAATTCATTTTTATACTCCCAAACCAAATCAGCAATTTTGTTTTTTTCGTCAAGGGCATATTCTACTACCCTTGAGTAGCGTTGGCCACTGCGGTAATTCCCATTGTCAAAAATCAAAATATTCCCATTTTCTAGACGTTGCGCGTCGTGCTGATAACTAAAAGCATTTGGGTCATTCGGGAACTCAAAGCCTTTTTCGCGTACCCGGTTTCCCAACCTCCAGATAAGTTCACCTGTTCTCCTGTTAATTCGTTCCACCTCATTCAGGTGCCTTGAACAAAGCAATAAGGTTGAATCAGTATCTAAATCAATCGCATTGCTGTGGATATAATCAATGATACCAGGGGAGAAGAAATCAACCCCAATGGCATCTTCAACCGGAATGTAATCGCGCGGGCGCCATTCAAAAACAACCTCCTTGTTTGGAGTAATTTCCTGAATAACAATATCCAAGACCCTTGCGCGGTTTGATGCCCCTGGAATCGTTTTTCCCAAATCCATTTCAACTACTTCTTGCGCCAAAAGCCAATAATTTCCGGTTTTGGGGTCAAGTTTGAGTTCGTGGTTATCTGTAATCAAACCATTGCCTGCTTTAACAGTATCAATGTAAATAAAGGAGCTGTTCAACACATAGTAACAGGTATCTTTCCAATCATAATAACTGAAGGTCCCAGGACCAATTCTTTTAAAATCCAAAGCATAGGAGGGAGTATAGCGTTCAAAGCGAATCCTTCCTGTTTCGTCCATAATTTGAATACGGTTTTTATCTCCCGTGTAGTTGATGGTGGTTAAAAAGTAAAAGCGACTATCTCCAAAAAGGTTATTGGTTGAAATTGTAAAAGGTATTTGCTTAATAAGACGGTCGTTCAAATCTACCGATGGCATGGCTGTTTCAATATTTTTTGCCATGCCTGCAACCTGATTAGTGCCTTTTGGCAAAGGAAATTCACGAACCATACTGCCTGTTAAATTGCGGGTCGTGCGGAAACTGAAATCAAAAGCTTGACATTTAACTTGGTTCTTTAACAACAAGGATTGAAGTTGAGAAACCTGAATTTCTGTATTTTCAGGCAACGGTTCCGTAGGAATGAGTTGAACCAAATCATTTCCAATCAGTTTGATACCAAACGGAACCAATTTTCCTTGGGCCTTTATTGAATAAAGTTGGGCAAGGTTAAAATTGCTCGAATGAATCGAAGCGGCATATTTTATTAGAACAGGAGAAGTGGGATTAGCACTTTCTGATCCTGCTTTTGGACTTGTAAAAAGCAATGATGGTTTTGAGAGGATTTGACCATAGGCAGGAGAAAAGAGGAGAGAAAGAATGGCAAAAAGGAGTGAAAGTGGTGTTTTTTTTCTGTACATGCCTCGAAATTAAGGCACTTATGACTTAGCATCCTCTTAAGAGCCTCTTAAATTGGAGCATTATTAATCTAATTTAATTTTTTATGATTGGTTTAATAATGTAGGATATTGTAAGAATTGCTTTCTAGAAAAACTGATCAATTGGTATTTTTGAATTAGTTGAGATTTTGGGATAAGAACCTATTATCGGTATTTATATTGATTTTCAGTTGGATATGATTTGTTTGAGTTGTGATAGGTAGTCAGCATTAGGACAAAATTGCACCGTTTGATTATTTGCGAATATTTTTTTTATATTTGCAGCCCCAATATGGTTCCATAGCTCAGCTGGATAGAGCAACGGTTTTCTAAACCGTGGGTCGCAGGTTCGAGTCCTGCTGGGACTACAACAAAAGGTTCAAAATAATTACACAAAGGCCACCATCTGGTGGCCTTTGTGTTTTACAATACTTTTCTAGCAATTGGATTTATGTTTATTAGGTCTTGTTGACTCTTTATTCAAGAACCAATGAAAAATTCACCTCAGAGGAGTTGTCTTCTTTGCGGGGAAAATGGGAGGAGCGAAAGGAGACTTATATACAATGAGCTTTTTCCCTTTTGAACGTCCCTTCGCCTCAGTTGCGAATAAAAAGGTTTATATACTGTAATAGCTATTGGTGAACTATTGAGTGCCTTTACCAATAATAATATAGAGCAATGGTATTGTTAGCGTAGATAGAATATTCCTCCGTACACAAAGTGGTTGGGCTACAGAACTGCAAACACCTTCTAGCTAATATTTGCCCATAAAATTCATAGATAGGACAAATAGACAAATGAATAGATCCTTAGGCTAATCATTTGAGCGATTTATTAATCCGGTTTTTGGAGGACCAGAAGTCAATTGAAAGAGGCTGTTTTGTTTTGGACTTATATATTAAAGGTAATCCTAGTTTAGGCTTGAATGCTTATACATAGAATTATTCCTGAACCATTAGATTCATCATATCCATCGGTGTGGATAGCATTCCATAGTTATAGATAGAATAAGTAAATGCATATATCATTAGGCATGCATGTTTATCATTATGAAATATTAGGTACTTTATTTCCTGGTCAATTCAAGAAATAAAGAAAATGGGTAAAGCTATTTGGGCTTTTATTAGGTTTCATTGAAGATAATGGGAAGAATGGGAGACAAGAATTAATTGGAAGCATTACAAGTTTTGAAGTTTTAGGCCTGATAACGAGGGGTGGGGCGTGAATAATCAAAAAAAATATACACTTAGGCTTGACAGGAATATAAACTTACCTATCTTTGCCATCCCAATCACAGGGAAATGTTCTTTAAAACGGCTGAAAAGAAAAAAGATTTTTAAAATAAATCTTGCATAATCAAAATAACTTCTTACCTTTGCATCCCCTTTGAGAAAAGGCGCTGAGAAGAGTAAGAAAGAAAAAGAGAATGTGGATAAGTCAGCAAAAAAAACATTTGGCAATGATAAAATAAACACTTACCTTTGCCACCCCGAAAAGGAAGAGAGAGAGAGAAAGAGGAGTAGGGGGAAATTAAAATAGAGATTCCGGCCTGGTGACAGGTTAAATAAATAAGGGATAACGTTCTTTGAAGATATGAGATAGCAAGCACTTGAACAGAGATGTTTAAGGTC
>JAKLJI010000039.1 GCA_023151275.1 Bacteroidia bacterium
TAATTCACGAATCCAGCATTGACGAGGGTTTGCTAATACGAATTAGATGTTTTTTGAAAAAGTTCGGATGAGAGTGAGTGTTTTTGATAATAACTGGTTTTATGACCTTAATAATCCTAAAAGCGTATTAACACTTGTTAAAAAAATTAACCAACTATGACGACAAAAGATGCAATCGACTAACGCAGCAACACCCCTCTACCTGCTCACACAAAGTCCAATAGAGGAAAACCATCTCCAAACTTAAGCCCCCGCTTAAGTACATCCTTTATAGCAGTTAAATTGATAGGATCTTCGGGGCATGAGTAAATCAAGTGAAGATTATCCAAAGCATTTGGTATTGCAAGCGCAATTGGCTTAAGTAAGTGAATAATCCGGTCCAAACTGTACCACCATTTCGGTTCAAACTGTACCACTGATTCCGGATGATTGTCCGATGAGCCTGTTGCAAAAGTTGGTGGGGTTTGAAACAAATTTAACACCAATCAAACTTGCTTTTCTCCTGGCTTTGCCCCTATTTTTATCTTGCAGATTGGGGATAGTTCTTTTTCTCCACATCCAGGTCTTTCGGGACTCTAACGTTATGCGTCACCCTAAGAATCAGTTACTATCAGTTGAAGACAAACATATCGAATGAAAGACAATTAAAGATATCTTTGAAGATAGAATTTTGAAATGGAAAAATTAAAACTCAAATCATTTGGTCCGATTAGTGAAGCTGAAATAAATTTTGGCGATTTAACATTTTTAGTTGGCCCACAAGCAAGTGGAAAAAGTATTTTATTACAACTCCTGAAACTTTTAATTGATAAAAACAACATTAAAAGAACACTCGAACAGTATAGCTTTATCTGGGGGAAGGAGGAGAACAAAATATTAGACTTTTACTTCGGAGAAGGTATGCATAAAATCTGGAAAAAAGACTCTGAAATTAAGTTAGATGACAAATTGTATCAAAAAGGGTTCCTGCTGCCTTCTAAAACAGGTAGAATTGGCAAAACAAGCAAAAATGAAGAAGCTCTTTTCTATATCCCTGCGCAAAGAATACTAAGTGTCGCAGATGGTCGTCCTAAAAACTTTATGGAATTTGATGTATCTACGCCATATGTCCTAAGACAATTTAGCGAAACGTTAAGACAGCTTTTGCAAAATGGAATGGAAAATAAAGAAGCTATTTTTCCGATTAACAATCGTCTTAAAAAACCACTTCGGGACTCTTTTAATGATAGCATTTTTCATGATGGGAAAGTAATAATTGACGAGAAGACTGGGCAGAAAAAGCTCAAAATGCAAGTTGAAGGAATGAATGTGCCTTTTATTGCTTGGAGTGCCGGACAAAAAGAATTTATGCCCTTGCTTATGGGATTCTATTGGCTTTGTCCTCCTTCAAAAGTCTCAAAAAAAGATAATTACAAGTATGTTGTAATTGAAGAGCCTGAAATGGGACTACATCCACAAGCAATTAAATCTGTAATTCTTCAAGTTCTTGATTTATTAAGTAGAGATTACAAAGTGATTATCTCAACGCATTCACCAGTTTTACTTGAATTTGCTTGGGCATTTAATTTACTCAAAAAATCCAAAGCTAAAGATGAGGCACTTTTTGATTTATTTGACTTAAATAAGTCGGCTCCAACAATAAGACTCTTTAACGACTTACTATCCACCAAATCAATAAATACATTTTACTTTTCAAGAGAAAAAGGGAAGGTTTTAGTAAAAGACATTACAAGCTTAGACGCAGGTAGCGAAGATGAGGCAGTTTCAGAATGGGGTGGGCTTTCACAATTTTCAGGAAAAGTAACTGACGTAGTATCAAATTTATATGATGAAAAAAGTTAAGGGCAAACTACCGACAAAACAAAATAATAGATTCAAGAGTGCAGTAGAGTCGACCCCTGATGTAGCAAATGGTTATAGATCGGGTCTTTCAGCAATGGGCCCGCACACTTCAAAGATTTCAGTTGCTTCAACACTATTAATTGAAGGTAGTGTCGATATCGACACTTGCACAACTGCTAAATATCCAAATTCAAATCGCTGGGATTATGTTTTTGCTTATGACGGTAGGGCTTATTTTGTTGAAGTTCATTCGGCCAATACGAGTGAAGTTAGAACTGTCTTATACAAACTGCAATGGTTAAAGGATTGGCTTAACAATAACGCAACTGAAATAAACAAATTAAAGGATAAGAATCCTTTTTATTGGATTCAATCAAAAGGATTCGCAATACCCAAAACATCTCCGCAATATAGAGCAGCATCAAATGCTGGAATAAAACCAATTGCAAAACTAAATCTAGAATAAAGTGCGAAGAATAATCATGTAACGCAGCGGGCCTTCCCTCCTCGCCCAATTCCAATACATGAAAACCATCTCCCTAACAAAACTTTGGGAACTTAAAACTTGCCCCACCCCATCTCCCCAATCCCCCTTTTTCGTCATGCCATTTTTGCCAATGCTCAAACTATAATTGTAACTTAGATGCCGAATTAATCAAGCCTGTTTGAATGAAAAGAGATACAGATATTTCCCAGGAAGTTGCACTCATTTGGAATACCGCTAATGATGTTTTACGAGACATCTTTCAGCGCACAGAATACCCCGACATTATTTATCCCATGGTGCTAATCCGCCGGATTGAAGGTGTGATGATTGCCAAAACTGAGCAACTCCAAAAGGAATTGGAAAGCCAATTGGCTAAGGTGGACAAGAACACCCGAGAACAAATCCTGAACGGAAAAGTCCTGCAGGAAATCAAATTCAATAACACCAGCGGTAAAACACTTGCCATTCTTGCAGACGAAGGCGAAAGCAGCATCAAGAATAATTTTATAGCTTACCTCAATGGCTATACCGACAATATCAAAATCATTATTGACCGCTCGGGCATTCGTTCTCATATCAATAAACTCGCAGAAGAAAAAATCCTGTACACGCTCATCAAAGACTTTTCGGAGATTGACCTAAGCCCCGAAAAGGTGAGCAATATCAAAATGGGTTATGTGTTTGAGGAATTGATTCGCAAATTTTCAGAAGCCAACAATGCCGAAGCAGGTGAACACTATACTCCACGTGAGGTAATTGACCTGATGACGCTTATGCTGGATATGGACGAGAAAGCCATCAAAGATGGACAACTCGTTACCATCTACGACCCTGCTTGTGGTAGCGGTGGTATGCTTTCGGCAGCCAAAGAGTTTATTGAAGAAAAGATAAATCCCAATGCCAAAGTGGTACTGTACGGTCAGGAGGTAAACGACAAAACCTGGGCAGTAGCCCAAGCCGATTTGTTGCTGAAAGGTGAAACGGCTTACATCACCAAAGGCGACACGCTGTATGAAGATGGTGCTGCTGGTGAACAATTCGACTTTATGCTTTCCAATCCGCCTTATGGCAAGAGCTGGAAGAAAATTCAAAAGAAAGTGCTGGCCAACAGCAACGGTCGTTTTGATGTGGGACAACCCCGCAGCAGCGATGGACAGTTGCTCTTTACACTGCACATGATTAGCAAAATGAAACCAGCCGAAATGGGTGGTTCTGCCATTGCCATTGTTCACAACGGTTCGCCTTTGTTTAGCGGCGATGCCGGAAGCGGTGAAAGCGAAATACGCAGATACATTTTGGAAAACGACTGGCTGGAAACCATTGTAGCCCTGCCAACCGAATTGTTTTACAACACGGGAATTGCCACCTACATCTGGTTAGTCCGAAACAATAAACCCGAAAAACGAAAAGGCAAAATTCAATTGATTGATGCTTCAAGTTTTTGGAAACCTATGAAACGCAGTTTGGGCAACAAACGCAGACGCATTCACAACGGCATGGAAGGCAGCGGAGAAAACGAACGCTATGTGGAAGCTAACGACCAGATAAAGCAAATTATCGACATTCATAAAGCCTTTGCACCTGGACCGCACAGCAAGATTTTTGAACTGGAAGATTTTGCTTTCCGCAAGGTGTTTCTGGATTTGGAGGAAACCGATGAAAACGGCAACCCAATAACCGAAGAAAAAGAAGTAACGGTTGCTCAAAACAAATTGGACGACACCTTGCTGATTAAAACCGCCGATGATAAAAAACGCTTAGCCGAACTGAAAGACAAGAAAGGAAAAGAAGGCGAATTTACTTTTAACCTGAACCCCGAAAGCGAACTGGTTACCAAGCATAAAACGGCAGATACTTCCATTACCATTCGCAAAACCTTGGATGGCAGCAAACTGGGGCTGAAAGCCACCATCAATGTGCCGAAGATTGTAAAAGACACTGAATACATTCCTTGGAAAGACGACAAAGAAGCATTCCTGAAAAAGGAAGTTGAAAAGAAATGGCAAATCACCAAGGAGGAAAAAGGTTACGAAATTCCTTTTACCAAACATTTCTATGTTTACCAACCGCTGCGGGAGGCAAATCTGGTATCGGCAGAGCTATCCAAGATAGAGGCCGAAAACATCTTGTTAATGAACCAACTAGGAATTTCTTAGCCTGTAACTAGCAAATAATTTACCAGACAAAAGGTACGAACTATGAAACTTTGCGTTACATTTGCATCAGCAGGTCAAACAGGGCTAACCCAGATAACAACATCCCAAAGCCTGTCTTTTTACACGGTAGTTTTTTTACTTACGCTAATACACCTCCCATGCCTCTCTCGGTTCGCCGGGATGCACACTTGGGGGGTCTTTTCTTTTTTGGAGTATGCGTAAAAAAATTTACCTTAAAGCTCCTTTAACCTACCAAGACCAGCTGGCATTAATGGAAAGCCGCGGATTAAGTGTTACAGAAAGGACCAAAGCCATAGCTTACCTTCAAGAGATTAGCTATTACCGACTTAGTGCCTATTTTTTGCCCTACCAACAGGTGAAGGACAGTTTTAATGCAGGTAGTACTTTTGAGCAAATCATCCAAACCTACTCATTTGACAGAGAACTGAGGCTCTTGATTTTCGATTGCATAGAACGCATTGAAATTGCCATCCGTACCCAAATCATTTATTCAATGGCATTGCATTACAACGATGCACACTGGCAAGACAATAAGGCTTATTTTATCAACCCCTATTACAATAAAATCGGAAATCTGGTAGACCCCTATTCAGACTTTCAAAATAGTATTTCCAAAGCCAAAACAGCCCGAACTCCCGAAGTATTTATTAAGCATTACAGCGACAATTATTCTAGTCCGGCAAACCCACCTTCGTGGATGTACTTTGAACTATTAACCATTGGCGAGCTTTCGCATATCTACAGGGGATTACGAAACAATGCAGATAAAAAGCGGATAGCAAATTTTTTCGACCTGCATCAAACGGTGTTTACTTCATGGCTGCATACGCTAACCTATGTACGGAATATTTTTGCCCATCATGCACGACTTTGGAACAAAGATTTTGCCATTGAACCCGATAAACTCTTGAAACCACTTGGCCCCTGGATCGGTGCTCCTTTTCAAAACAACAAAAGGGCTTTTTATTTTGTATGTGCACTTAAATACCTGTTGCAAAGAGCAAATCCGGGCAACAAATTGAAAGAACAACTAAACGCATTATTTGCCGGTATCCAAACGTTCCCATTCAGTACATGGGCATTCCTTCTGATGGCAAAGGAAATAGGTTGGATTGGCTAAACGAACCCTTATGGCAATACTAAATCAAGCAAATCCTCAAATCAAAAAAATCATGGTTCAGACAACTTACGAAACATATAAGCCCAGCGGTATTGAATGGATTGGAGATGTGCCGGAGGAATGGGAAATAAAGAGATTAAAAGATGTACTTGAAGAAAAGTTAATGTATGGTGCAAATGAAGTTGGTGATGATGAGGACGAAAGTAATCCGAGATATATTCGTATTACAGATTTTGACGAAAATGGGGAGCTAAGGAGCGATACCTTTAAGTCTCTCCCATTAAATATTGCCAAGGATTATTTACTAAAGAGTGGTGATATTCTTTTTGCAAGAAGTGGGGCTACAGTCGGCAAAACATTTCAGTTTAAGAATTACAACGGCTTAGCATGTTTTGCTGGTTATCTAATTAAAGCTTCACCTAACGAGACCAGAATTACCTCAGATTACCTTTTTTACTACACTCAATGTGAAGCTTATGAAAACTGGAAAAACTCAATCTTTAACAAAGCAACAATTGAAAATATTGGGGCTGATAAGTATCAATTCTTAAAGGTAACCATACCCCCAAAATCCGAACAACTCGCCATCGCCAACTACTTAGACGACCAAACCCAAAAGATTGACCGCCTGATAGCCAACAAAAAAGCACAGGCAGAAAAACTCAAAGAACTCCGGCAAATTGAAATCAACAATGCCGTTACCAAAGGGCTAAACCCCAATGCTGAAATGAAAGACAGTGGCATTGAGTGGATGAGAAAAATTCCTGAGAATTGGAAAGTTAAAAGAATTAAAGATGTTGCCAGTGTAAGAGGCAGAATTGGTTTTAGGGGTTATACAGTTGACGACATAGTTGAAGAAGGTGCTCTTGTTATTGGTGCAAAACACCTCAACTCGTCTAATCAATTAAATTTTCAAGACCCAGAGTATATTTCTTGGGAGAAATATTATGAAAGTCCTGAAATTATGGTTCAGGTTGGAGATGTGTTAATCGTCCAAAGAGGAAGTGTAGGAAAATTTGCTTTAGTAGAAAATGAAATCGGTCCTGCAACAATAAACCCAAGTATGATTTTATTAAGACTGAATAGTCGTGTTTATCCCAAATTTCTTTTTTGGTTTTCGCTTGGTGAATACTTCTTCAATGTAATTAAAACAATCGTTTCATCTACTGCTGTTCCAATGATTTCACAAATGCAAGCGGGTGTTTTTAGAGTGCTTTTGCCACCAATTGAAGAACAAATTGAGATTGCAAATTATTTGCAAGATAGAATTACCGCCATTGACCAACTCATTAAAAACATTGAAGCACAAATAGAAAAACTGCAAGAGCTACGAAAGATTAAGATATATGAAGCCGTGACGGGGAAGATAAAAGTCTGAACCATGATTAAAAGGATTGAAAGATTAACCTGATTAATGCATATATAGAATGAAACACGAAGAGATTACAAAAAGGATTATTGGCTGTGCGATGCGGGTGCATAATGCTTTGGGCAATGGTTTTCAGGAAGTGATTTATCAGCGGGCTTTGCAAATTGAAATGCAATATGATGGTTTGGGGTTTCAGCGTGAAATGGAAATGCCGATCTTTTATAGAGACGAACAGATAGGAACAAGACGAGTAGATTTTTTTGTGGAGGGTTTGATAATGGTGGAGCTTAAAGCTCTTATAAAATTAGAAGATGTTCATTTGGCACAGGCTATGAATTATCTGGAAGCGTATAAAATGGAAATAGGCCTACTGATAAATTTCGGAGCACGAAGCCTCGAGTTTAAGAGGGTTCATAACAACAAGCAAATAAAATCAAGTAATCCTTAAATCAAGCAAATCAAGGTTCAGACAATGGCAACACAGCGAAAAGATTGGGAACGGATTTTTGAAGACCATTTTTGTCATCAGCTTGACACCAAATGGGGCTACCGCATTTTTCGTGATAGTGAAATTACGGTGGACAAGGAAAACTGCATCCATTGGGACAGGCTTGAACAGTTTTGGCAAGATACCCAAGGCCCTACTCTCCAAGCTGTAAAATCGGAATTGGGTTATGATTGGAAAAAGGATTTAGGCAAAAAGATTGCGGAGCAACTTCAGGAAAAACCCTTGTTCCAATTGCTTCGTGACGGGCTGAAAGTAAACAGTCAGCACACGCTGGATTTACTCTACTTCAAACCCGAACGCAGCGACAACAAGCATCAGGAAGAACTGGCTAAGAAAAACATTTTTAGCGTCATTCGTCAGTATCATTTTACCAGTGCCGCCAATGCAAGGCAAGAAGAAGACGATCGCCAAAGCATTGATGTGGTGGTTTGCTTGAATGGCTTTGCTATTATTACCCTTGAACTGAAACACACCCTTGCCAAGCAAAATGTATTGGATGCGGTAAAGCAATACTGCGAACGAGATACCGAACGCCCTATTTTTTACCGTGCCTTTGTACACATAGCTACAGATGATGAAAAAGCAAAAATCGCCACCACATTCAGCAAGCCACCTACCAAAGACGATTTCAGGGAGTTTAATACGGGCTTGCTCAATCAGAAAATAAAAGGTGATGATTATGCTGTGCAGTACCTATACAATGAAATTCTGGCTCCCGAAAGTGTACTTAATTTTATTGAACGCTATTTGTATGGAAGCACACAGGGTTGGATTTTCCCACGCTATCACCAACAGCGTTGCGTAAAACGCATTTACGATGACATTACCGAACATTACCGCAAGAAGAAAGCACTAAACCTTCGCTATCTGATACAGCACAGTGCAGGAAGTGGAAAGAGCAATACGATTGTATGGCTGGTGCAAAACCTGCGAAACTTACACGTAAAAAACCAAAAGGTATTCGACCATATTATCATTTTAACTCATCGTGTAAACCTTGACGACCAAATTAGCAGGGATTTTAGGAAAGCCATTGGCCAAAATAGTGTTGTGGCATACTGTGAGAAAGCAAATGATGTGAGGCTAGCATTAGGAGAACGATTGGACAATTATCGAAATCCCGAAATACCAATCAATGCTCCTGTTATCGTTACCATTCTGCACAAGTTTTCATTCCTGAAAGACCTTGCCGACCAAACAGGGAAAAACATTTGCTTCATTATTGACGAAGCTCACACCAATCAAGAAGGCAAACTGCACGAAAAAATGGTGGATGTGTTTGATGAAGCAACGGGGCTAACCATTCAGCAGAAAATTGAAGAAGAAGATGACGAGCAAGAAGAATTGCTGGATGAAATTTCCAGAAAGGAATTTCCAAACCTTTGCTTTATTGCATTGACTGCAACGCCAAGCGATAAAACCATTCAGCACTTTGGCCAAGAAGGCCGTGCCTTTGACGTGTACAGTATGGATGAAGCCATAGCCGAAGGCTACATTATGGACGTGGCAAAAAACATCATCACATACGAAACGCTTTACGAACTCAACTACAAACTGCCTGACGACCATCAGCAAAATGAATACCCTACCTTGCAGGTTTACCGGGCATTGAAACTGAAAGCATTTGAAGATGATGAAGTCATCAAAGAAAAATGCAAAATCATTGTTTCCATATTCAAAGACCGCACAGCCGATAAAATTGAAGGTAAGGCCAAATCAATGATTGTTACTTCCAGCCGTTTAAGTGCCGTGAAATACAAACGCTATCTGGATGAAGAACTCAAAAAACGGGGCTTGAAATGGAAATCGTTGGTTGCCTTTAGCGGGCAAATCAATCACAACGGAATTGTCTATTCGGAAACCGAAATGAACAAAAGTAACAATCCGCAAAACGTGAAGATTGAAGAATGCTTTGAAAAAGGTGATGACATTCGTTTTCTGATTGTGGCCAACAAGTTTCAGGTTGGCTTCAGCGAAAAAATGCTTCACACCATGTTTGTGGACAAAGCCCTGCAAGACCGCAATGCAGTTCAAACCATCAGCCGCCTGAACAGAATTTATCCCGGTAAGAAATTTGATACACTCACCGTTGATTTTACTAACTCGTATGATAAAATCATCAAGGCATTCCGCAAGTATCAAAGCAATGTAGAAAGCCACAAAGAAGCCAATCCCGATGATTTGTACAAAATCAAAGACGAGTTGCTGAAGCGTGGTATTTTCACCTTGGAAGATGTAGAAGAATGTGTAAAGCTGTTCAATAGTGAAAATCCGGCAGATGTAGTTCCGCTATCTGTTTTATTTACTAAAATAAAAGGCATCCTGCAAGCAAAAGCAGACAGCGATAAACAGCGAGAATTCAGAACCTTGCTTGCCCGTTATGTAAGTTTATTCGGGTTTATCCGTGCCTTATTCCGTTTACGCTTCAAAGACAAAATCCTGATTGACTTCAACATCTTTGCCACACTTCTTTACAAAAAACTCGACCCAACCATGAGTGCCGAAGAGTTGGAAAAGGAAATCGAGAAAGTGAAACTGAAAACCTTTGATATTGAAAAAATATCGGAAGGCGTTGAGGAACCCGAAGGAGGTGATGATGAAGAAGAAGGTGGCAACGGTGGCGGTAAAGGAGGAGGAGGAAACATCACCAGTGTTCGACCTATGGCTACCGTGGAAGAAGTGGTAATTGCCATCAATCTGCGTTTCAGAGAAAGGGTTTCACCCGAAGGGGTTACAGTAGTTGAGAACTACTTACAAGCCCTACAAGTAGACAATGACCTGAAAACAACCATCAAAAACAACCTGACTCAAGACGAAAGACAGGTGTATGATTTGGTGATAAAGGGCATTATGGACAAACTCTATACCGACTACATCATCAAGCATTCACCCCAGCACTTTGGGGAACTGACACAAGAAAACATTCAAGGATTTATAAACCAAAGTGCTTACAAAATGCTGAGGGAACTACTTAGAACATCAGCTTAAAGTATTCCCATGTTCAAGTACCACTTTTACAGCAGTTAATTTGATAGGATACTCAGGGCATGAGTAAATCAAGTGAAGATTATCAAAAGCATTTGGTCCTTCAAGATCAAAGTGGCCTATGAAAATCTGCCTATTGCAAACAAGCCGGCATCCCTTATCAAAGTTTTTTGTACCATTGGAAGAAACAGAGCGGCTCAAGTTTATCCAATACCTTTACACTTCTTAAGCCAGGTAAGTCTAAGTCAAAAGAACTAGAACTTCATCTTCCCAATGCTTGCTTTTTTTGAATATTCCGGTTCTAACTGTACCACCATTTTGGATTGAACTGTACCACTGATTTCGGATTGAACTGTACCACCATTTCGGTTCAAACTGTACCACTGATTTCGGATGATTGCCCAGTGAGCCTGGTGCAAAAGTTGATGGGGTTTGAAACAAATTTAACACCAATCAAACTTGCTTTTCTCCCGGTTTAGCCTACCGGTTTGGGAAGAGTGAAGAGTTTTCTTTCACCATAATCCGATACTTCGGGTCTCTGAACTTAGGTGATTGTATCTCAAAATCTCAAACCAGTAAAAACCGCGAGATTTATCTAAAATCTCGCGGTTTTTATCTACCTTTGAATCTGAAATGATTGAACAAGCGCCACAAGTCGAAAAAACAGACCAAACAATACCACTTATGGTTAAGTTTCAGATGAACGGTAGTCTACAGAAAATACACGATGAATATTTATACTGGGACAAAATAAAATACAAAGCAAAGGCCAATGAATGCACTCCAATAGAACTGTGGAGTGCAATAAAGCTATTTCGATTTCTGAGAAGAAAAGAACTTAAATTTCATTCCTTCAGGTTTCATTATGTAATATCAGATTATATTCAAAAATCCCTACACCAATTTGATATGAATATTGGTGGAACATTGGGGAGTAATATCGGTATTGCTGAAACTGATAAGACTAAGTTTATTATTAGCTCAATAATGGAAGAGGCTATTTCCAGTAGCCAAATGGAAGGAGCTAATACTACTAGAAAAAGGGCTATAGAGATGATTCAGCAAGAGAAAAGGCCTAAAAACAAATCTGAGCAAATGATTTTGAACAATTTCATTACTATGAAGCATATTGTTCAACAAAAAAGTGAAGATTTGACTGCAGAGAATTTGTTATACATCCATAAACTAATAACCAGTAAAACATTGGATGATATAGAAGATGAAGGAAAATTCAGAGAAAACGATGATGTACATGTAGTAAATCACGTGAATAGTGAGATTGTACACACACCACCTTTACAATCGGACCTTAAAAAACTCATAGAGGACCTATGCCTATTTTTCAATACCGACAACGAAGAATTTATCCACCCAATAATTAAAGGATGTATTATTCATTTCCTGATTGGATGGATACATCCTTTTACAGATGGAAATGGGCGAACTGCAAGAGCTGTATTTTACTGGTATATGCTCAAAAAGGGATATTGGCTAACAGAATATTTGTCTATTTCAAGAATTATAAAAGATTCCAAATCACAATATGAAAAAGCTTACCTCTATACTGAAACAGATGAAAATGATTTGACTTACTTCATTACCTACCATATTAGAACGATGGAAAAAGCATTTGAAGCATTGAAAGAGTATATCAATCGAAAACAGAAAGAAGTATTCCAGGCTGCGAAGTTTATGAAAATACCGGGAGTAAATGATAGAATGGCGCAAATTTTAAAAATAATACACGAAGACCCAGATAGAATTCTAAACACAAAAGAAATGGAATCTAGATTTAATGTATCAAACTTTACTGCAAGAACAGATTTAAAGTCATTGGCTGAATTAGGTTTTTTAGAAATCATCCAAGTGAACAAGCAAAAACAAAACTTTGTAAAATCTTCAACTTTTGAAAACACATTGAAAAGATACAAATTATAACCCAATGTGACACCCCACCTAGGTCCTCAAACGAGTTCAAATGCGGGAGTTATTCATCATGTCTTTACCCTTCAAGAATTAGACTTCCTTATGAATGGATAGCAGAACCAAGTAGTTGTGCAACAAGACTGGGCTTCTCCTACCTATACGCTCAAGCCAGTTATGGCCGCTCCTGTAAACTTCTTGTACCTCTTTTTACACCATTTCAGATTTTACATGTAGATTCCGGATCAAATTGCCCCCCTATTCCTAGGAAATTGACCCCAACCAAAAAGAAGTCAAGTAAAATTGTGTTCGATTCAAAAGTATGTCATTCCGGCACAAACTGACCCCCTATAATTGAAGTGTCATTCCGGCATAAATTGACCCCTTAATCATGTGTCATTCCGGCGTAAATTGACCCCCTCTGGGTTGGATTGTTTTCAGGTTTAACAGGTGTTTTGCAATCAAAAGTAATCGCCTGTCCAATAAACCTAAACCCATAGAATCATTGTCTCAAATTTACAAATGAGCAGCAAGCGGTATAGCATAAAGGAAATATGCCGCCGCACCAATTCTTCAAAGAATACTGTTAAAAAATACCTTCGCCTATTAAATGGTCGTGATTTTAAATCACATCCGGTGTTTTAGAGATTTCGCAAGATTCCGGTGGTAGTGCTTTAGAAGATAGAATTGAGAAGCTAAAACAATCAACCAATGGCATACTAGAATAAAGTGAAATTTACCGAATAAAAATTTGAAAAGGCATTTATCGAGTTGTTGGGGTAAAAAGGATTCTCCCATCATTTGGGCATTTTGAGACGCTGTAAGCCTGAAGGGGTATTAATAGAAGATAAGATGTATTAGGCTTACCCTAGCTTCGCAAAGGCTTTGCGAAGCTAGGGTAAGCTAACCAATCTTCAAAATGTCCAGTTTTTTTGCTAATAAACTGGACAAATCAATTATCTTTGCACTACAATAAAACGGATGAAAACAACTGAATACATAGCATTTACCATAGACAGGCTGCCCAAGGGCTATGTATTCACCTATGCCGACTTTACTACTGAGGTGAGCCAAAAAGAAGCGGTGATAAAAGCCCTGAACCGTATGGTGGCTTCGGGCAAGATAGCCAAACTGTCCAAAGGCAAATACTACAAACCGGAAAATACACCATTTGGCAACCTGCTACCCAATCAGGCACAAGTAGTAAAAGACCTATTGGAGGAAAACGGAAAAACAATAGGCTATCTCACAGGTTACAGCATATACAACCAATTGGGCTTAACCACACAGGTAAGCAACACCATACAGATAGGTAAAAATCAAGTTCGCCCTAATTTTAAACGAGAACCCTATACCATTGCTTTTGTAAAACAAAAAAACACCATTACCAAAGAGAATATTCCTTTGTTGCAGATACTGGACGCCATTCGCTACATCAAGAAAATACCTGATGCCAATATTGAAGCATCCTGTAAACGTTTTTTAGCCATCATTAAAAAAATTACGGACAAAGAAATCAACACATTGGTTCGTTTGGCCCTGAAATATCCACCGGCCACAAGGGCTTTATTGGGTGCTTTGTTAGAGCAACTGCAACAAATGGGAGCAACCGAACCGCTCTTCAAGTCATTGAACCCCATTACCAAGTATAAACTTACAGGTGCAGCGAAAGCGCTATCCACCACCGACAAATGGAACATAGTATGAACCTGCACCACGACATAAAACTATTTACGCAAACACTAAGGGCTGCATCGCAGCACTTGAATATTAAATTGGAATTTTTAGAAAAAGATTACTGGATAACATTGGTATTAAGTCGTTTGGCAAAAAGTAAATATGTGGATGATTCCGTTTTCAAAGGGGGTACATCGTTATCCAAAGGATACAATCTGATTGAGCGATTTTCTGAGGATGTAGATATTGCCATTATTAACAATAATGGAAAAACAGGTAATGAAATTAAAACCATTATCCGCACAATTGAAAAAGAAATTACATCCGATTTAAAAGAGTTACAATTGGACGGTGTAACTAGCAAAGGTTCAAGATTCAGAAAATCTGTTTTTGAATATGTGGCATCTGAAAAAGACAATGCGAATAACAAGCTCATTGTTGAAATAAACTCGTTTGCCAATCCTTTTCCTTACCAAAGACTTACTATTAAGAGTATGGTGTTTGAATTTTTGATGCAAACGAGCAATGAACAATACATTGAGCAATACAATCTTCAGTCCTTTGAAGTGAACGTATTAAGCAAAGAGCAAACACTACTTGAAAAGATGGTGTCGTTAATTCGGTTTTCTTTTAAGGGGAATACGATTGAAAGCATCTCAGAGAAGATAAGGCACTTTTATGATTTGTATTATTTAATGAAGCATCCTGAATGTCATGAATTTGTGGCATCAGATAAGTTTAAGAAACAATTCAATGCAATTCTTGAACACGATAGAGAAATGTTTGAAGAGCCCACAGGTTGGCAAACAAAAGAGATAACAGAATCTCCCTTGGTCAATGATTTCTCAAACTTATGGCAACAACTCAAAGAAAAATATCAAACAGAACTTTCCGCATTGGCATATAGGCCGATACCTGATGAAAAAGATGTGGCAAAATGTTTTGAAGAATTAATAAAGAAAATTGAATGGAATTTACCAGGGGCAAAATAAAAATGTGATAGTGTCTAAGCCCCCGATGAAGTGCATCTTTTACAGGAGTTGAATTGATAGGATTCTCGGGGCATAAGTTAATCAAGTGAAGATTATCAAAAGCATATGAGGTTCCAAGCCCAAAGTGACTATAGGAATTGGTCCAATGCAAAATGCCGCCATCCGATATCAAAGTTTCAGGTGTCCATTATAGAAGTAGCTTGATAAAAGCCTATCCATTGAGACAAGCTTCAGACCAATACAGTAGTTTTTGTCTCAGTCTTCCCTCATACTTAAATGGCAGGTTTGTGAATAGGTATATCTTAAACAACCTGACAATTCATGGATATAGGGTCTTGGATATAAAAAAAAAACTTCATGCAGAAACTTCTTAGTAAAAAGGATTTTGATTAGTATTATTTTATGAAAAGTCTCGCGGAGCTAATATCCCTATTGGAATCCCATAAAGCCAATCTGCTAAGGGAATATACAATTAAGACAATTGCCATATTTGGTTCATAGGCAAGAGGCGAAAATCAGGCTTCCAGTGATTTGGATGTATTGGTAGAATTCAATTCGAAAATTGGGGTAAAATTTATAGACCTCGCGGATGAAATGGAAGGTATTCTTGGGGTTCGGGTTGATCTCGTTTCCAAGAATGGGGTGAAGGAGAAGAATTTGAGTTCAATCAGATCTGAATTAATCCATGTCTAAGCGGGATACTATTGGGTTATTAGAAGACGTGTTCCTTTCCGCAAAGAAGATCAAGAAATACCACCTTAACCTAGCTGTTCCATCCATTTGATCTGGAAGACCTAAATACAGCAGAAATTAAAACCCGATTGATGGAACTGGGAAAAAAGAAAATGCCCCAGAAAAAATCAATCAGGGACGAATTTTCAATGCGTGAACAAACCCGGCTTAGGGGTGGAAGCGCTAACCCGGAGGCCACTTATCAGAGGGAACCGAGTAGGATTGTTTACGGACATGATAATGGTAAGGCCGAGGATTAGAAGCGGACGACCCGGCCGACTGCGCGCAGAGCTGGTTGGAAACCAGCCTGCATGGCGCTGGCGGCAAGCCCCAAAAAAGAATGTAGATTAAAGAGAATCTTCGATAGGTTGCATTGGTTGCTATTTGAGTGCATGAATGAAAATCTCACCCATCTTTAAGTAATCCCCAATTTGCTGCTTAATCTCGCCATTTCAAGCAGGCTTTTGTTCCATTTCAAAAGAATTATTCATCTGAAAGTAGCCGAGGATAGAACTCGTAAATCTCAATTCGGCAGCAAGTGAAGACGATAAAGGAATTTCAATAAACGGGAAATTAACCTGTGCACTTCAGCTCATTATTCATTAATTTGAAGCATGAACTTCCACGAAATTCCTTTCGGAAAACACCTTCAAATTAAAGATGCGCAAGCCCCTTTCCTGGTGGAGTTGGCAGATAATTCCATTTATGAAAATCATTTAGGTACCGTGGCGGCAGCGGCTCTTTTCAGCCTTGCTGAATTTGCTGCCGGAAAACTCCTCATGCAATCCTTTCCGGAATGGGTTGACAAGGTTATTCCTGTTCTTCGCAAAGCGGATGTCCGTTTTAAAAAACCCGGCAAAGGTAAAGTGCGTGCGAAAGCCGAGCTACTAAATCAGGATGCAACGGAAATCTTAAACCAGCTTAAGAATCAGGGAAGAGTTTTGGTTGATGTTCAAGTGGCTGTGCTTGATGAACAGGATATTATTTTAATGACAGGGACTTATGAATGGTTTCTGGCTTTAAAAGCCTAGGCTTTCCGTTTTTTGAGGAAATCAAACAACACATAAATCACAAGAATCAGCACTGAGGTTGAAAGAATAATGGTCATACTGGTGCGCTTCTTCACCTCCTTCTTCAAGGCCTCGCGTTCTTTCATCATGAGTTCCATTTTCTCCTCAAACAAGTTGCCACCTTTCACGGAAAACAGGCTAGTATCGGCATTCGCCAATCGGGTTAAATCCTTGTATTCGTCGTGTCCATCATCCGGATCTCCGGTATTCGATATCACAAAAAAATCGTTTCTTAACTCACGGGTACGCGAACATTGACTAACCTGCACTTGCATGGTTTGATAATTCAATTCGGCATAAACCAAATAGACTTTACCTGAATCAAAACTAAAACCACAAGCTTGGTTTCGAGAACTTAATAAACTAAGTGTAGCAACTCCTTCTTTTAACAAACCTGATGGACCTTTAAATACCTTTTTTACCTGAAACAGCTCGAAAGCCATCTTTTCTCCATCAAGTCCAATTGCATTGCCTTCGGTTGTGGTGCCCAAATGCTTGGCATAAAAAACCAGTTCAGATTTCTTAAACCCTTGTTCAATCGTAAATAACTTGCATTTGCAAGCAAAAACCTGAACAGACATCCCTAGAAAAAAAACTACAACGAGTAAATAGCGAACTACCATGGTTTCAAATCTACATCTAACCTTAGAACTTGCATCAACAAAAATTCAGGGTTAACTTGAACAAAAATTTAATCAAATGAATCCAGGACTAAAATCCGCCCTTGCCGTAATTGCAGGCGCAGTTGTAGGAGGTGTAATAAATGGTGCACTCATTTCCATAAGTCCATCAGTAATTCCACCACCGGAAGGTGTTAACCTAACAACCGAGGAAGGATTAAAAGCTGGAATGGCACTGATGGAACCAAAGCATTTTCTAATGCCCTGGCTCGCGCATGCCTTAGGAACTTTTGCTGGAGCCATTCTTGCCCTACTCATCTCAAAAAAGGCAATTTCAGCATGGATAGTTGCAGGTATATTCTTTATTGGGGGAGCAATGATGGTTCGCATGGTGCCCTCACCACTTTGGTTTACCTTATGCGATCTTGTTCTGGCCTATTTTCCTATGAGCTGGCTAGCAATTCGCTTGGTCCATAAAAACAAGTAATGGAATTCAAGCCTCCCATCGCAACAAGAAGCACAGATGAATTAATCTCCATCGCCTGGCTATATCCGGAAGACTACCAGGAATTAGCAATAGAGGAAGCAAACAGGGAGCTCTCAAAGCGAAATATTCACAAATTGGAGTACCAAAAGCTGATTCATCAAACCCATAAACACAAGGAGAAAACAGCCAGACTGGAGGATGAATTCAACCGCTACAAAAGCACCCAAAACCTCACTCTTCCCGAAATAATTTACCATACCGCACTTTGGCCACTTCCCTTGGTGGCAAGTATTTTTCAATTTCAAACCATTTATGAGTTATTCGGCCAAGGCTACACACGCAAAGCCTATCAAGCTTTGGCGCTGAGGGTGTTGGGCTTCATTCTTCTGTTAATTACTATCAATTTAGGGATATAAGAAGAACATTTCCCTTGAATACAATTTCTACTTTAAAGCAAACATCAGGCTCAATCAAGAATTGAATAAGAGCTAATAAAATTCATTCGCCAAAAGAAAACACCCTTCCAATTTCCAAACCATGAAAAGCGGGAAAAGGAAAAACTAAACCTGCAACAATCAACCTAAAAGAAGGAAGCACAATAATATTTTCAATCCATCATACCCATTCTCATCAATAGGCGTCCCTGCTTTGGCTTTGGAAAAATAGGAGCACCAAAATCCAATTTTGTCGTGCCAAAGCAGCCGGGTTCTTTGCTGCTACTCCTCGCTTGAGGAAGCTGTATCTACTGCTTGCATGCATGGCTTTCTGCCGGCAGCCCTGCCTGCAAGCGCGCTACTAGCTCCCCAAGCTGTGGGGTATCCGCTTCGCCCCCTGGCCGAAATTGATTCAAAACTGGCTATAGCGATGGCTACTTGCGATAGCTAACAAACATAACCTAGAAAAAAGGTGCAAAAAAAAAGCCCTACTCAAGGAGTAAGGCTTTTTAAAGAATCCGGCAACGACATACTTTCCCAGGTTTTACCCCAGTATCATCTGCGCTGATAGGCTTAACTTCTCTGTTCGGAATGGGAAGAGGTGGACACTATCGCTAA
>JAKLJI010000003.1:0-73082 GCA_023151275.1 Bacteroidia bacterium
AAGGTTGAGCTTAGTTC
This sequence comes from Bacteroidia bacterium, assembly GCA_023151275.1. Taxonomy (GTDB): domain Bacteria; phylum Bacteroidota; class Bacteroidia; order UKL13-3; family UKL13-3; genus CAISCU01. The sequence goes on from JAKLJI010000003.1 coordinate 18, forward strand.
ATTTGCTTGATCTTGAACTTACCTTCTGTAATTTGAACACGGGTTTCGTTTTCTTCCAATTTCAGTTTTCCGCTAAAGGTACCTTCAATTACACCTCCCGAGTTGATTGCCAATTTTGAAAAATTAATGGTTAGTCCGTCACCGGCAGGAGCAGCAGTAGATTTAAAGATAAACCCACCATCGTCTTTGTATTCAACTTTGCTGATTAACTGGCTTTCGTCTAAAACAAAAATAGTTCCATCACCCCAGCCAGCAGCTGGTTTCATCAAGGTAATTCCAAAGAAGTTCTTATCAGGAGACAATGCTTTAGCAGCTGAGATAAACAAAAATGAAGGATTAAGGGTATCGTCTTTGGCAGCAGAGAAGTTGGTGAACTCCATTAGCTGACCATTTGCTTTAAATGAGAAGTAATAAGTGGGAGTTGTTGGATTGTTGTTTCCTCCACCGTTGTTAGAACTTGTGGTTTCGTCTTTTTTACAGCCGGTAAGAGCAATTGAAATAACGAATAAAGAGAATAAGATTTTTTTCATGCAGATTGGTTTAAAAAATAACTGGGCCGAAACTATTGATTCCGGCCCAGTAAAAAACTTAAAATTGCCTAAACATTAATCAAATCGATGAGCAGTCTTTCTTAACTCCTCTGGTGGCAGATTTCTGAAGTAATCGTAAGTAATTTTTAATCCTTCAGCTCTGTCGATTTTTGGTTCCCATCCCAGAATTTCCTTTGCACGGCTAATATCTGGCTTACGTTGCTTTGGATCATCCTTTGGTAAAGGTTTATGAACCAATTTTTGAGTGGTTCCTGTAAGCTTAATGATTTCCTCTGCAAACTGGTTGATGGTAATTTCACTTGGATTACCAATATTAACCGGATAAGGATAATCGCTCATCAACAAGCGGTAAATTCCTTCAATCAAATCACTCTGGTAACAAAAGCTTCTAGTTTGCGAGCCATCACCAAAAATGGTAAGGTCTTCCCCTCTTAAAGCTTGCCCAATAAATGCAGGTAATACCCTACCATCATTTAATCGCATTCTAGGGCCATAGGTATTGAAAATACGAACGATTCTGGTTTCTAATCCGTGGTAGGTATGATAAGCCATGGTAATGGCTTCTTGGAATCGCTTAGCTTCGTCATAAACGCCTCTTGGTCCAACCGGATTCACATTGCCCCAATAATCTTCGTTCTGAGGATGTACGGTTGGATCACCATAAACTTCTGAGGTAGAAGCTACCAGGATTCTTGCCTTCTTCGCCATAGCAAACCCCAACAGGTTATGGGTTCCTAAAGAACCTACTTTCAAGGTTTGAATTGGAATTTTGAGGTAATCAATTGGACTTGCAGGAGAGGCAAAATGAAGGATATAATCGATATGTCCTGAAACGTGAACATACTTGCTCACATCATGATGGTAAAATTGAAACTCAGGTAAACCCATAAGGTGCTCGATGTTCTTCATATCTCCGGTAATCAGGTTATCCATTCCAACTACATCGTAGCCTTCATGAATAAACCTGTCACAAAGATGAGAACCTAAAAAACCTGCCGCACCTGTGATTAATATTCTTTTGTTAGGCATAAGGATTAAGCATTATCAGTATTAACACCAATGCAATGGTATTCAAATCCATTTTCTTTCATCTCGGCAAGATCGTAAATATTACGTCCATCGAATACCAACTTGTTCTTCATCAATTTGCCCATTACCTTGAAATTAGGAGTTCTAAATTCTGGCCATTCGGTAATAATCAAAAGCGCATCGGCATCAATCAAAGCTTCATCTGAATCTTTTGCATATTCAATTTGCTCACCCAAATCCTTCTTGGCCTCGTGCATTGCAACCGGGTCATATGCCTTTACATTAGCACCAGCTGCAAGAAGTTTTTCAATGATTACCAATGATGGTGCTTCACGCATATCATCGGTATTAGGTTTGAACGACAATCCCCAAACTGCAAATGTCTTTCCTTTCAATTCGCCATTAAAGTGCTTAACAATCTTACTGAACAATACACTTTTCTGATCGTTGTTAACATCCTCAACCGCATTGAGAATGCGCATGTGGTAACCATTGTCTTGCGCCGTTTTAATGAGAGCTTTTACGTCTTTAGGAAAACATGAGCCACCGTAACCAATACCCGGATAAATGAATCTATTTCCAATACGCGGATCACTACCAATACCTCTGCGAACAAGATTAACGTCTGCGCCCATGATTTCACAAAGATTTGCAATATCATTCATGAAGCTGATTTTGGTAGCTAACATGGCATTGGCCGCATACTTGGTCATTTCTGCACTTGGAACATCCATGAAAATAATTGGGTGTCCGTTTAACAAAAATGGTTTATACAACCTACGCATTACTTCCTCAGCTTTACGTGATTCAACACCAACCACAATACGGTCCGGTTTTTTGAAATCCTCAATAGCAGCACCTTCTTTCAGGAACTCAGGATTTGAAGCCACATCAAATTCGAGGCTCATACCACGCTTGGTCAATTCTTCCTGAACAGCAGCACGAACCTTGCTTGCTGTACCTACAGGAACCGTGCTCTTAGTAACAACTACGATATAGTCATTGATACTAGCACCAATTTCTCTGGCAACAGCCAATACATACTTCAAGTCGGCTGAACCATCTTCTCCTGGAGGGGTGCCAACAGCAATAAATGCCACATCTGCATCTGCAAGATTTTCTTTTAAACTGGTAGAGAAATGAAGTCTTCCTTTCTCATGATTACGAATAACCATTTCTTCCAGACCCGGTTCATAGATGGGCATGATACCTTTCTTAAGATTATCAATCTTTTTGGTATCCACATCAATACAAACCACATCAATACCAACATCAGCAAAACAGGTTCCGGTTACCAAACCAACATAGCCTGTTCCAATTACTACAATCTTCATTTTATGTCTTATAAATAAGTGTGTTAATTAAAAATCATCAAAAAAAGCAGCTCATTCGGAACGAAAATAAGAATTATACGCATTAATAAAACCCCTATTCCTATGAATTTTATTAGCTGATAGATGGCAAGTAAATAAAGAATCCTGAAAAAAAAGCATATTTGTGATATGCCCAAAATCAAACCTATCGGGATTTCGATTCTTTTCCTGCTTATCTCAGTTTATTCTTTTGGTCAGAATTACGACCGTTATGCATTCAGCAATAAGAACTTGAACTTCAAGTTTGATTTAAACCTATCTACTCCGGGTGGAGATATGGCCAAGCGGTTTGGTAATTTTACTTCCATTGGTTTTGGTGTTTTATTGAAAGGTAAAACCAATTGGTTGGCAGGTATTGATGGGGCCTACTTGTTTGGTGGAAAAATCAAGGAGTTAACTTTGCTTGACAATATGGTGAATGGGGCTGGATTCATTTCAAAGAACAATGGCTCTCCTGCCAATTATGCAGTTAATATGCGTGGTCTCACTTTTTTCGCAAAAGGCGGCCGTTTGTTCAGTTTTAGGGCGGCAAAACCAAATCAAGGATTAATCCTCCTTGGTGGCCTTGGATACTTGCAACATAAAATCAATTTCCAAACCACGCAAAATGACCTTCCGGCACTAAATCCTGATTATTCAAAAGGATATGATAGACTTACAGATGGAATAGCAGTGAATGAATTTGTCGGCTACTTTTATCAAAGTCCTAACAAAATGATAAACTTCTATATTGGATTAGAATTTGTTCAAGCTTTCACACAGAACAGAAGAGGTTTCAATTACGATACCAGAACCTTTGACACCCGCTCCAATACTGATTTCATCCAATCTGTAAGGTTTGGGTGGATGTTCCCGCTTGCCCTAGGATCCAAGCATGAAGACGAATTCATTTTTAGGTAGAAATGGGCATGTTTCTCTATCGAATTGGCAGCCGGATTTTCCCAAATCTGGTTCGGCTTGCGGCCCCATTCAATCGAAGAGCTAAGAAACTGATTGAATCTAGAAAACAGTCGATTGAAATACCACCAAAGGGCTCAGGTGAAACTAGACTCTGGGTACATGCCGCAAGTTTAGGTGAGTTTGAGCAGGCTAGACCTGTGCTTGAGGAATTAAAAAAGTTTATTCCAGGATTAACAATTGCATGCAGTTTCTTTTCCCCATCAGGCTATGAAATTCTAAAAAACGATTCCTTAATTGATTTCTCCTGTTATCTTCCTTTCGAGTCAAAATCAAATGCCGATGTTTTAGTTCAAAAAATAAGTCCTGACTTTGTACTATGGGTAAAATACGAATTTTGGCTCGACTATCTCCAAGCTATTCACAGATTCAAAATACCGAGTTTTTTAATCGCAGCAAGTTTTCAAGCCAATCAACGCTATTTTGGGCTTATGGGCGGGCCGTACATTCAAGCGTTTAAAAACTTTAAACTAATTTTCACACAAACTAAGGAGTCAACTCGTCTCCTTCAAAAATCAGGGATTCAAAATTCCATTCATACCGGAGACCCAAGATTTGATCGGGTAATCCGAGGAAGCAAATCTCCAAAAACATCAGATTTAATTCAAAAATTCAAAGGGAACAAGAAATTACTTATCCTAGGAAGTTCTTATGCTTGGGAAGAGGAAATGGTGGCAAAAGTACTAGCTAGTTTCCCGGAATTAAAGGTTCTAATCGTTCCACATTTTATTGACGAGGAAAACATTCTGCGAATCGAAAAACTCTTTCCAGGTTGTTCCCGATTTTCGGAATCAAATCCCCAAATGGAATTCAGCAATACAATGGTATTGAATAAAATTGGTTGGTTAAGCGGGGCATACCAATATGCCGATGCCGCCTTAATTGGAGGAGGAAGTAAAAAGAAAGGTTTACATAATGTTTTAGAGCCCGCTGTATTTGGCCTTCCGCTCGCATTTGGGAGAAAGGTTTCCTATTTCCCAGAAACCAAAGAGTTACTTGAAAGTGGACAAGCTGACCTAATTTCTTCACCTGAAGAAGTAAAACATTGGTTAGATAGGTCTCTATCAGCTGCAAGTACTGAAATGAGAAAACAATGGAAGTTAGGCATCCAACAGAAAGAAGGTATTGCCCATGAAATTGCAAAAAGAATCTATGAAGCCCTAAAATAAAAAAACCTCCCAAAAGGAGGTTTTTTCGTTCAAAATCGAACGATTAATTATTCGTTCTCAGGAGTTGATGAAGTTGTCTCATCAGCTTTCTTAGTAGCTTTTCCACGACGTGTGCGTTTTGCTCCGCTAGCTTTAGCAGATTTAGCACCTAAAAGGTTTTCGTTGAAATCAACCAATTCAATAATTGACATCTCAGCATTATCCCCTTTACGGTTTAACATTTTCAGAACGCGCGTATAACCACCCGGACGATCTGCAATTTTCTGAGCAACTGGTCCAAAAAGTTCAGCTACTGATTGTTTATTCTTCAAGTAGCTAAAAACGATACGTCTGCTATGTGTGCTATCATCTTTCGCTTTGGTAATCAAAGGCTCAACATACTTGCGCAATTCTTTTGCTTTAGCAGTTGTGGTTGTGATTCTTTTGTGAAGAATCAAAGAAGTAGCCATATTGGCAAGCAATGCCTTCCTGTGAGATGAAGTTCTGCCTAAATGATTGAAAGTTTTTCCGTGTCTCATCTTATTATCTGTCTTCGACCAGTTTTACCTAGTCTTCGTTCAACTTATATTTAGAAATATCAATACCAAATGTCAGACCTTTCTCACGAACCAGCTCTTCCAATTCGCTTAGAGACTTCTTACCAAAATTCCTGAACTTAAGTAAGTCAGCAATATCGTAGGCAACAAGATCAGCCAAGGATTTGATATCAGCAGCTTTCAAGCAATTGTACGCTCTAACAGAAAGATCAAGATCCGAAAGTGGAGTTTTTAGAATCTTACGAACGTGTAAGAAATTCTCGTCAACTTCCTGAGTAGGTTCTTTAACCTGTGTATCAAGGGTAATCAACTCATCAGAGAACAACATAAAATGCTGAATAAGAATTTTAGCTGCTTCTTTAAGAGCTTCTTCAGGATGGATTGAACCATCGGTTGAAATTTCGATTAACAATTTCTCGTAATCTGTTTTTTGTTCAACACGATAATCTTCAACACTGTATTTCACGTTTTTGATTGGCGTGAAGATACTATCCATAGAGATGTAACCGATTGGAGCATCTTTTGGTTTGTTTTCCTCTGCAGGAACATAACCACGACCCTTTTCAACTGACATTTCAATTTCAAGGTGTACAAAACTCTCCATGTTACAGATTACCAACTCAGGGTTAAGGATCCTGAATGAATTGGTATGTTTACCGATATCACCAGCCAGGAATTGATCCTGACCTTTGATATTGATAAAGATTTTCTCTGAATCAACACCATCGGCAATCCGTTTAAAACGTACCTGTTTTAGATTAAGAATAATCTCGATAACATCTTCAATTACACCCTTGATAGTAGAAAATTCATGATCAACACCGGCAATTTTCACTCCTGTGATAGCATATCCTTCCAATGAAGAAAGAAGGATTCTGCGTAGCGAATTGCCTATGGTTACACCATATCCTTTTTCAAGAGGACGGAATTCAAACTGACCATAATTGTCAGTTTCTTTATGCATGATAACTTTATCGGGCTTTTGAAAAGCAAGGATACCCATTGGTGAATTTGATTTAGGATTATTTAGAATACAATTCAACGATTAATTGTTCTTTGATATTTTCAGGAATTTGATCCCTTTCAGGATAAGTCATGAAAGTACCTGAGAACTCCTTTGAATCCCAATTTAACCAATTAAACTTCTTTGAGTTAAAAGCGGCAAGAGATTCAGTAATAATTTCGAGTGATTTAGATTTCTCTCTAACACCTACAACATCACCTGGCTTAAGGATGTATGAACTAATATCTACAACTTTACCATTCACTGTAATGTGTCTGTGAGAAACCAACTGCCTAGCTTGGGCACGAGTAGCAGCAATTCCTAAACGGAAAACTGTATTGTCTAAACGAGCTTCAAGGAATTTTAATAAGTTCTCACCGGTAATTCCCTTTTTACGAGCAGCTAATTCAAAGGTTTTATAGAACTGACGCTCTAACACACCATAAGTGAATTTTGCTTTTTGTTTTTCGTAAAGCTGGATTGCATATTCTGTAAGCTTTGCACGCTTACGGGCCATCCCGTGCTGTCCGGGAGGCACATTACGTTTCTCGTAAGACTTGTCAGGACCAAAGATTGGATCTTTGAACCTTCTGGCAATCTTAGTTTTTGGACCTATATATCTAGCCATTTTAAATTAAATTATTATACACGACGTGCTTTAGGAGGACGACAACCGTTGTGAGGAAGTGGTGTAATATCAGTTATTGAAAGCACTTCAATACCTGCTGTTTGCAAAGTACGGATTGCAGATTCTCTGCCTGAACCCGGACCTTTTACAAAAACATCAACCTTTTTCATACCGGCTTCAAAAGCAACTTTAGCACAATCGCTTGCTGCCATTTGAGCTGCATATGGAGTATTCTTTTTGGAACCACGGAAACCCATTTTTCCAGCGGATGCCCATGATACAACCTGACCAGTTTGATTGGTCAAAGAAATGATGATGTTATTGAAAGAAGCCTTAATGTGGGCCTGCCCGTGAGCATCCACACTTACAACTCTTTTCTTGGTAACTTTTTTATTATTCGCTGCCATCTTACTTAATTACTATTTAGTTACTTTTTTCTTACCAGCAACAGTTTTACGTTTACCCTTACGAGTACGAGAATTTGTACGAGTACGTTGTCCACGTACAGGCAATCCTTTACGGTGACGCAAACCTCTGTAGCAACCAATGTCAAGAAGGCGCTTAATATTCAGCTGACGCTCTGAACGAAGTTCACCTTCAATGGTTAAACCTTCAGTGATAAATTTACGAATAGCGTTAAGCTCTTCATCATTCCATTCACTAACCTTTTTATCCCAACTGATGTTGCAGGATGTAAGGATTTTTTGAGCAGTTGGACGTCCAATACCAAAAATATAGGTCAAACCAATCTCGCCCCTTTTATTTTTGGGCAAATCAATACCAGCAATACGAGCCATAATTTATATTATCCTTGACGTTGTTTAAACTTTGGGTTCTTTTTATTGATTACGTAAACTCTCCCTTTACGCTTAACAATAATGCAGTCTTCACTGCGCTTTTTTACAGATGCTCTGATTTTCATTATCTTAGGTTTATTTATACCTGTAATTAATTCTTCCTTTTGTTAAATCATAGGGTGACATTTCTACTGACACCTTATCTCCGGGTAAGATTTTAATGTAGTGCATTCTCATCTTCCCTGAAATATGAGCAATGATTTCATGCCCATTCTCCAAACGAACCCTGAACATCGCATTACTTAGCGATTCTACAATGGTACCGTCTTGTTTTATTAATGCCTGCTTTGTCATATTATACCCAAAAGGGCTGCAAAAATACAATATTTCCTCTAATTGTCAAGGGATTGTTACATGGCAGCACCGACAGCAGATCTTCCTTTAATTCTTCCACTCTTCATCAAACCGTCATAATGACGCATCATCAGATGGCTTTCAATTTGCTGCAGGGTATCTAAAACCACACCTACTAAAATTAATAGGGATGTTCCTCCATAAAACTGAGCAAATTGGCTATTGATATTGAAAATACCTGCTAACGAAGGCATAATAGCAACAATAGCTAAGAAAACAGCACCTGGTAAAGTGATTCGAGACATTACATTATCAATAAAGTCGGCAGTAGTTTTTCCTGGTTTAACACCTGGAATAAAACCCCCGTTACGTTTCATATCATCAGCAATCTGAACTGCATTCACCGAAATAGCAGTATAGAAATAGGTGAACAGAATAATCAAAATTGCAAATGTGAAATTATAAGTAAAGCTCATCGGATTAATAAAGGCCCCCAAAACTCCCTGCAAACTTTCGTAATTAGGCAAGAATTGAGCAACTGTTGAAGGAATAAACATCAAAGCTTGCGCAAAGATGATAGGCATTACACCTGCTGCATTCACTTTTAGAGGAATATACTGACGAACACCACCATATTGACGATTTCCGACAACTCGCTTCGCATACTGTACAGGAATTCTTCGAGTACCCTGAACCAGCAAGATGGTCAACATGATTACTGCGAACAAAGCGGCTAACTCGATTAAGAAAATAACGAGACCTCCACCACTTTCACCCAGTTTAAAATCAAACTCATCTTTTAAAGCAAATGGTAAGCGAGCAATGATACCAATCATAATAATGAGAGAAATACCATTTCCAATTCCTTTTTCAGTAATCCTTTCACCCAACCACATAATAAACATGGTACTTGAAGTTAAAATAACCACGGATGAAAGCATAAAGAAGAAGTCAGACATTACAGCTGGATTGGTTAGAGAGATAATAGCCTGAGGGTTTTCGGATTTCAAATTAATCAAGAATCCGATGGATTGAACAGCAGTAATAACAATTGTTAAATACCTGGTAATTTGATTAATACGTCTTCTACCCTCTTCTCCCTCTTTCTGCATTTTTTGGAAGGATGGAACTGCTAAACTCAGCAATTGAACAACAATTGAAGCCGAGATATAGGGCATGATTCCAAGAGCAAAAATTGAACCACGGGCAAAAGCACCACCGGCGAACATATTAATTAATCCAAAAATTCCACCGTCAGCTTGTTTCTCACTACCCTGAAGCATGTTTGGATCAACTCCAGGAAGGGTAACATAAGTACCTAAACGATAAGCCAAAAGCAACCAGAAGGTAAGAACCAACTTGTAGCGCAGCTCTTCGATGCGGTAAATGTTTTGAAAGGTTTCGATTAATTTCTTCACTTGCTAGGAAGTTAAATAGGTTATGAATTAAGCTATTGATCCTCCGGCAGCTTCAATTGCCTTTTGGGCTGCCGCAGAGATGGCATCTGCTTTAACTGTAATAGCAGTTTTGATTTCGCCACGTCCGAGGATTTTAACCAAATCTTTTTTACCAATCAAACCATTGGTAAGTAGAACTTCCCTGTCAACTGAAGTAATTCCTTTCTCAGCAAGCTCTTGAAGCTTATCTAAATTGATAGGAGCATATTCTACGCGATTAAGGCTTTTAAAACCAAATTTTGGAATGCGGCGATACAATGGCATCTGACCACCTTCAAAACCACGCTTAGTTGAAGTACCACTGCGAGAACCGGCACCTTTATGACCACGTGCAGCAGTTCCACCTTTACCACTACCTTCACCACGACCTACACGTTTACCTTCTCTATGAGTAGAACCCGAAGCTGGCTTTAATGTATGTAATTTCATTTCGTTATCTTGAATTTAAGAAGCGAATGCTTCGATGATTAAATGTTTTCAACTTTTAAGAGGTGGCTTACTTTATTAATCATTCCTTGAATTTGAGGAGTTGCCTCAACTTCAATTGTTTGATTAAGTTTTGTAAAACCTAGAGCTCTAACTGTTCTCTTTTGATTTTCAGGGCGATCAATTGTACTCCTGATCTGAGTCATTCTAACTTTTGCCATCTGATTACTCTCCTCCGTTAAAAACTTTCTTAAGACTAATACCACGAGTTTGGCTAATGGTGTAAGCATCACGCATGTTTAATAATGCATTGATAGTAGCTTTTACCACGTTATGCGGATTTGAAGATCCTTTAGATTTAGCCAATACGTCGGTTACACCGGCACTTTCTAATACTGCGCGCATTGCACCACCTGCAATTACACCTGTACCGTGAGCAGCTGGTTTAAGGAAAACGCGTCCGCCTGAATATTTACCAAACTGTTCGTGCGGAACAGTACCTTTTAATACAGGTACTTTAACAAGATTTTTCTTAGCATCGTCAATTCCTTTCGAAATTGCATCGGTTACTTCCATCGCTTTACCTAAGCCATAACCAACGATACCCTGACCGTCACCAACTACTACCAAAGCTGAAAAGCTAAAAGTACGACCACCTTTTGTAACTTTCGCTACCCTGTTGATAGAAACCACTTTTTCTTTAAGCTCGATATCGCTTGATTTTACCTTTTTTATGTTTGCTGTTGACATGTTTCTGTACTAAAAAATTAGAAATTCAAACCTCCTTCACGGGCACCTTCTGCCAGAGCTTTAACTCTTCCATGGTAGAGGTAACCATTTCTATCAAATACACAAGTTGATAAACCAGCAGCAAGAGCCTTTTCAGCAAGTTGTTTACCAACCAATGATGCCAATTCTACTTTGTTTGCTTTATCAGCGAATGATCTTGAAGAAGCAGCAACTAAAGTTGCACCTGCCAAATCGTCTATCAACTGAGCATAAATTTGTTTATTGCTTCTAAAAACCGAAAGGCGTGGTTTTTGAGCAGTACCCGTTACGCGGCTGCGAATACGAGCTTTGATTTTATTTCTTCTGAATTGTTTTGTAGCCATGAGTAAAAATTATTTAGAGGCTGTTTTTCCAGCTTTTCTGCGTAAAACTTCACCTTCAAATTTGATACCTTTTCCTTTGTAAGGCTCAGGAGCGCGGAGGGAGCGAATTTTTGCTGCAACCTGTCCGATTAGCTGTTTGTCTGATCCTTCAAGGGTAATAATTGGGTTTTTACCTTTATCCTGCTCAGTTTTTACTGAAAGTTCTTTAGGAACTTCAAAGTAAATATGGTGAGAATAACCAAGGGTCAGGTCAAGAATATTTCCATCGTTTGTGGCTTTGTAACCCACACCAACAAGTTCTTGACGTTTTTTGTATCCTTGAGAAACTCCAAATACCATATTGTTCAGGAGTGCACGGTAAAGACCATGCATGGCTTTGTGACGTTTCTGGTCAGTTGGGCGTGTAAGTGTGATTACATTGCCTTCAACAGAAACGGTAATATCAGCATCAACTTGCTGAGTTAAGGTTCCTTTTGGACCTTTAATGCTTACTTCATTTGATGGAGAAACTGATACTTCTACTCCGGCTGGTAAGCTAATTGGGGCTTTTCCTATGCGTGACATGCTGTTAATCTCCTGTATTAATAAATGTAACAAAGAACCTCACCACCAACATTCTGAGTTCTGGCTTCTTTATCGGTCATTACACCTTTAGAAGTGGTCAGAATAGCGATACCCATTCCATTAATAACACGGGGCATATCATCAACACCGGTATAACGACGTAAACCTGGACGGCTAACGCGCTCCATTTTCTTAATAGCAGAAGTTTTGGTTACCGGATTGTACTTAAGGGCAATCTTAATAGTACCCTGACGATTTTCAACGTCCTCGAATTTGTAATTTAGAATGTACCCTTTTTCAAAGAGTACTTTTGTGATTTCCTTCTTAAGTTTTGAAGAAGGTACTTCCACGATACGATGGTTTGCCTTGATCGCATTGCGAAGCCTGGTCAAATAATCTGATATTGGATCTGTCATATGTTTTAATTTGTTCCTTGCAGGCAGTTAGCCAAGGCTTTACTCTTTCCTGCTAAGTTGAATATGAAAACTAAAGGGCTGCGAATATAATAGTATTCACACCCCTTTTCAAAATTTTAATTTAGAAACTCGATTTGGTAACTCCAGGAATCTTACCCATGTTGGCAAGTTCACGGAATTGGTTACGACAAATACCGAAGTCTCTCATATATCCTTTCGGACGACCGGTCAACTTACAACGATTTTTTAAACGAACCGGAGAAGCGTTGCGAGGAAGCTTTTGCAATCCTTCGTAATCGCCGGCTTGTTTCAACGCTTCACGTTTAGCAGCAAATTGAGCTACCATTCTTTCTCTTTTGCGTTGACGTGCTTTTACAGACTCTTTAGCCATTTATCTAGTGGATTAAGATTTTTTGAATGGAAGACCGAATTCTTTCAGGAGTGACATACATTCTTCGTCGTTCTTAGCAGAAGTAACGAAGGCGATATCCATACCGTTGATACGGTTAACTTTGTCGATTACAATTTCAGGGAAAATGATTTGCTCAGTAATACCCATATTGTAGTTACCACGGCCATCAAAACCTTTCAAGTTCAATCCTTGAAAGTCGCGAACGCGTGGTAAAGAAACTGAAATCAAGCGATCCAAAAACTCATACATACGGTCACCACGCAGTGTTACACGTGTTCCAATAGGAAGGTTTTCTCTAAGTTTGAAATTAGAAATCGCCTTTTTGGATTTAGTAGGAACTGCACGCTGACCTGCAATCATGGAAAGTTCTTCAATGGCTTGGTCAACAAGCTTTTTATCAGAAACTGCTGCTCCAATACCTTGGTTGATACAAATCTTCTCAAGTTTAGGAACCTCCATATGGTTTTTGTATGCAAATTTTTCTTGCATAGCAGGAACCACTTGTTTGAAATATTTTTCTTTTAATCTCGGTGTGTACATAGTCCTACTTATCAATTATTTCACCTGATTTCTTTGAAACACGAACCAATTTACCCTTTTCGTTCAATTTACGACCGATACGGGTAGCATTTCCGGCACCATCAACAACTTTCAGGTTGGAAATATTCACAGGAGCTTCTTTCTTAATGATACCACCCTGTTGGTTCTGTGCGTTAGGTTTGGTGTGACGGCTAACAATATTTACTCCTTCAACGGTAGCACGATTATCCTCGCGGTGAACTTCAATCACGCGGCCTTTTTTTCCCTTATCATCACCTGCGATAACAAGGACCATATCTCCTTTTTTAAGGTGAAGTTTGGCTTTGTTCTTCATACTATTTCCCATCTTACAATACCTCCGGTGCTAATGAAACAATCTTCATAAACTGTTTTTCGCGAAGTTCGCGGGCAACCGGACCGAAGATACGGGTTGCGCGGGGCTCATCTTGAGCATTCAAAAGAACACAAGAATTGTCATCGAAACGGATATAAGATCCATCAGCACGACGTACTTCTTTTTTTGTTCTTACTACTACTGCTTTTGAAACGGCACCTTTTTTAACAGCACCAGAAGGCAGAGCAGATTTCACGCTCACAACAATTTTATCTCCAACAGATGCATAGCGTCTGCCGGTTCCCCCAAGTACACGGATACATAATACCTCACGTGCACCACTATTATCGGCTACTTTAAGCCTGGATTCCTGTTGTATCATAGATTACTTCGCTTTTTCAATGATTTCTACTAATCTCCAACGCTTATCTTTACTTAGCGGACGAGTTTCCATTACTTTCACGATATCATTGATACCGCATTCATTTTTTTCGTCATGCGCTTTAAAAGTGGAAGTCATCTTGATGAATTTTCCGTACTTCGGGTGCATCATTTTACGTTCAACAGAAACTACGATGGTTTTTTCCATCTTGTTGCTGATTACTTTACCAACGATGACTTTTCTTGAATTTCTTTCTACTGTTGTATTTTCCATCTTGACGTTTTTTAAGCAGTTTCTAACTGACGCTTTCTGAATTCAGTAAGCAGACGGGCAATCAGCTTTTTGCTTTCCTTGATCTTGTTAGGATTCTCAACAGGCGAAACAGCATGGTTCATTTTTAGCTTTACCAATGCAAGCCGTTCTTCACTGATTCTGGCTGTCAATTCCTTGTTTGACAATTCCCTGATCTCGTTATAGTTCATAATTATTCGGCGTATTCAGGTTTAACAACAAATTTAGTGATAACCGGCAATTTTTGTGAAGCAAGACGCATTGCTTCTTGTGCAGTTGCCATTGGAACTCCATCAGCTTCAAAGATAATGGTTCCTGGCTTACAACGTGCAACCCAAAATTCGGGAGCACCTTTACCTTTACCCATACGTACTTCTGCTGGTTTACGAGTCATTGGTTTATCAGGGAAAACACGGATCCAAACTTGTCCTTCCCTTTTCATATAACGATTCAGGGCTACCCTTGCAGCTTCAAGCTGTTTTGAGGTCAGGAAGCATGTATCCAGGGCTTTCAAACCGAAAGACCCAAAAGCTACGGTGTGGCCTCTACCGGCGTTACCTTTTACTCTGCCTTTCTGCTGTTTCCTGTATTTGGTTTTCTTTGGCTGTAACATCTCTCCAGATAATTTTTTTCTTACAAATTATTTTTTCCTTCTATCGGCACCAGGTCCAGAAGATCTTCTGTCACCAGAACCGCGACGGTCTCCGCCACGACGATCAGGACGATCTCCACCGCGACGGTCTCCACGACGATCTCCACCACCACGGTTATCAGAGCCGGCGTTATTTTGACCGATATTTGGTGATAGGTCACGTTTTCCAAAGATTTCACCTTTGCAAATCCAAACTTTCACACCAATTTTTCCGTAAACAGTCATTGCTTCTGACAAAGCATAATCAATATCAGCTCTCAGTGTATGTAACGGAGTACGACCTTCTTTGAATGATTCTGAACGGGCAATCTCAGCACCAGCCAAACGACCAGATACCATTACCTTAATTCCTTCAGCACCCATTCTCATGGTTGATGCAATCGCAGTTTTTACAGCACGCTTAAACGAAACACGTGCTTCAATTTGACTAGCGATAGCTTCACCTACCAAAGCAGCATCCAGTTCAGGACGTTTGATTTCAAAAATGTTGATAGCAACATCCTTTTTGGTAAGCTTCTTAACTTCTTCTTTAATTTTATCAACTTCAGCACCACCTTTTCCGATTACGATACCCGGACGGCTAGTATGAATTGTGATGATAATGCGCTTAATAGTACGTTCGATGATAATTTTTGAAATACCACCTTTATTGATGCGGGCATGGAGATATTTTCTGATTTTCTCGTCTTCAATCAGTTTATCTGCCAATTTATGGCCGCTATACCAGTTAGACTCCCAGCCCCTGATAATTCCTAAACGTAAACCTATTGGGTTAACCTTCTGTCCCATTCTAATTACTATTATGCTTATTCTGCTGATTCGTTATTAACTACTGTTGCTCCGGCTTTGCTATCCACAACAAGTGTAACGTGGTTAGAGCGTTTACGGATTCTGTGTGCACGACCTTGTGGAGCTGGAAGAATGCGTTTAAGCATTGGACCACCATCAACAAAAATCGTTTTCACAAACAGTTCGCTTTCCTCAACACGGCTGCCTTCGTTTTTCTGCTCCCAGTTGGCAATAGCCGAACGAAGAAGTTTTTCTAAACGGTGAGAACTTTCCTTTTTATTGTTGAAAATAAGAATGTTGAAAGCTTCTTCAACACGTTTACCACGAATCAGGTCGGCCAACAGCCTCATCTTACGAGGAGAGGTTGGACAATTATTCAATTTTGCTACTGCTTCCATTCTGATTAATCTTTCTTAACAGGATGCGACTTAAATGTACGGGTTGGAGCAAACTCACCCAGCTTATGCCCTACCATGTTTTCGGTAACATACACAGGGATAAATTTATTACCGTTGTGTACCGCAAAGGTATGACCTACGAAATCAGGAGTAATCATTGACCGGCGTGACCAGGTTTTAATTACAGATTTCTTTTTTGCTTCATTCATTGACAATACTTTTTTCTCAAGTTTAATGTCAACAAAAGGACCTTTCTTTAATGAACGCGCCATATTCCTTATTTCTTCTTACGACTTTCAATGATGAACTTATTCGAGTACTTTTTAGGCGTACGGGTTTTGTAACCTTTTGCCTTCAAGCCTTTACGTGAACGTGGGTGACCACCTGAAGCACGACCTTCACCTCCACCCATTGGGTGATCTACAGGGTTCATTGCAACAGCACGTGTACGAGGACGACGACCCAACCAGCGATTGGCACCTGCCTTACCCTTACGCTCATTCATGTGGTCAGGATTTGAAACCTGTCCAACTGTTGCATAGCAACTAGCCAGAACGATACGTGTTTCACCTGAAGCCAATTTAACAACTGCGTGTTTTCCGTCTCTGTTGAGCAACTGAGCAGAAGAACCTGCAGAGCGCACCATTTGACCACCTTTACCAGGGTGCAATTCAATGTTGTGAATCGTTGAACCCAGAGGAATTTCAGCCATTGGCAAAGCATTACCCAAATCTGGGCTAACACCTGAACCACTGATAATCTTCATTCCTGCTTCAAGGCCTTTAGGAGCTAGAATATAACGCTTTTCTCCATCAGCATATTTCACCAAAGCGATGAAACATGTGCGGTTTGGATCATATTGGATTGATTCAACAGTAGCCTCAATACCATGTTTATTTCTTTTGAAATCGATCAAACGATACATTTTGCGGTGTCCACCACCAATGTAACGCATGGTCATCTTACCGGTATTGTTACGACCACCTGAATTTTTTAAGCTGACAACAAGGGATTTTTCAACCTCATATTTAGGTGTCAACTCTTCGTAGGTATTAGCAGCTTTAAAGCGCGTACCCGGAGTAACTGGTTTAAACTTCCTGATTCCCATCTTTCAATTAAATATTTTGGAAGAAGTCGATTTTTTGACCCTCCGCTAAGGTTACCACTGCTTTTTTGTAGGATGGTTTGCGACCAGAGAAGAAACCACGTTTTGTGAACCTGGACTTATTCTTTCCCTGATAAACCATAGTGTTTATGTTGGTAACATTTACACTATACATGCTTTCAACAGCCTTTTTGATTTCAACTTTAGATGCAGTTTTTGCAACTACGAAACCATACTTGTTCAGCTTTTCGCTGATAGCTGTGAATTTTTCTGTGATTAAAGGCTTCTTAAGTATGCTCATTATGCCTTATTTAAAATGTTCTCAATTACACCAACTGAATTCTCAATCAGGATTAAGCGATCAGCGTGAAGAATATCATAGGTATTCAAGTCACCAGCCATCATAATCCGAGTGTTAGGAAGGTTTCTTCCCGATCTGTAGATATTCTCATTGTAATCGGCAAGAACAAGAAGAGTTTTAGAATCAGCAACTTTCAAACTGTTAAGAATATTTAGATAGTTCTTAGTTTTTGGAGCTTCAAAAGTGAAGTTTTCCAATACAGTGATGCTATTCTCTTTTGCTTTATAGGTAAGCGCGCTCTTACGAGCCAATTGCTTAAGCTTTTTGTTCAATTTGAAACTGTAATCACGGGGTTGTGGACCATGAATTCTAGCTCCACCAACGAATGTACCAGTTTTGATACTTCCTTTACGTGAGCCACCAGTTCCTTTTTGACGATGCAGTTTTTTAGTGGAACCGCTAACCATGCTACGTTCTTTTGAGCTATGGGTACCTTGACGCTGATTAGCGAGGTACTGCTTCACATCAAGATAGATTGCGTGATCATTAGGCTCGATACCGAAAACGGTATTGCTCAATGATACTTTTCTTCCTGTTTCAGATCCGCTTGTATTTACTACTGCTAATTCCATGTTACTTCTCTATCAATACGATTGAACCTTTGTGACCAGGAATTGAACCTTTTACTACTAAAAGATTTTGATCCTTGTGCACTTTTAAAATTTCGAGGTTGGTCTTTTTAACACGTGTTCCACCTGTTTGACCGGCCATGCGCATTCCTTTGAAAACCCTTGAAGGGTCTGAAGAAGCACCCACCGAACCAGGAGCACGTAAACGGTTATGTTGACCGTGTGTTTGCATACCTACACCGGAGAAGCCATGGCGTTTAACAACACCCTGAAAACCTTTTCCTTTGCTTGTACCAACAACATCAACGAACTCACCTACTTCAAACAAATCTACAGTTAAAGTTTGACCAATAGCTAAGTCTTGCTCAAAGCCTTTGAATTCGGCAACTTTAGACTTAGGAGTAGTTTTTGCTTTAGCAAAGATTCCTTTCAATGGAGCAGGAGTATTCTTTTCTTTAGCTTCTCCATAAGCTAGTTGAACAGCTTTGTAACCATCTTTATCAGATGTCTTAACCTGTGTTACAACACAAGGTCCTACTTCGATAACCGTGCAAGCAATTTGCTTTCCACTCGCATCGAAGATGCTGGTCATTCCTAATTTTTTTCCTATTAAACCTGACATAGCTTCTATCAAACTTTAATTTCTACATCAACACCACTTGGTAATTCTAATTTCATGAGAGCATCAACAGTTTTTGCAGTTGAGCTGTAGATGTCCAGTAATCTTTTGTATGAACACAATTGAAACTGTTCTCTAGCTTTTTTATTCACGTGAGGTGAACGCAAAACTGTATAGATTCTCTTTTGGGTTGGAAGCGGAATAGGTCCACTCACCACGGCACCTGTTGCCTTTACTGTTCTAACAATTTTCTCGGCAGATTTATCTACCAAATTGTGATCGAACGATTTTAACTTAATCCTTATTCTTTGGCTTACCATGATATTAAGCTTTTTGCTTACCGTTTACTTTTGCTAATACTTCTTCTTGAACGTTACGTGGAGCTTCGGCATAGTGACTGAATTCCATTGTTGATGTAGCGCGACCTGAAGTTAAGGTTCTCAACTGGGTTACGTAACCAAACATTTCTGCCAATGGAACTTTTGCCTTAACAACCTGCGATCCGGCGCGGCTATCCATACCTTCAAGTTGACCACGACGTTTGTTCAAGTCACCAATAACGTCACCCATGTTTTCTTCAGGAGTCAAAACCTCAATTTTCATGATAGGCTCAAGAAGAACTGGAGCTGCGTTTCTTGCTGCTTCTCTGAAACCTATGCGAGCACAAATTTCAAATGACAATGAATCCGAGTCAACTGCGTGGAATGAACCATCAAACAGACGAACTTTCAAACTTTCAATTGCATAACCTGCAAGTACACCATTCTGCATAGCCTGGTCGAAACCTTTCTGAACAGATGGGATATATTCTTTCGGAATTGAACCACCAACGATTTCGTTAACGAATTCAAGACCTTTTTTCTCAGGGTCACCAGGAATCAATTCAAACTGAATATCAGCGAATTTACCACGACCACCAGTTTGTTTCTTGTAAACCTCGCGGTGAGAAACAGCTTTGGTGATGGTTTCTTTGTATGAAACCTGAGGAGCACCTTGGTTACATTCTACTTTAAACTCACGCTTCAAACGGTCAACAATGATTTCCAAGTGAAGCTCACCCATACCTGAAATAACTGTTTGTCCAGTCTCTTCATCGGTATGAACGCGGAAGGTAGGATCCTCTTCAGCAAGTTTAGCTAAAGCCATACCTAATTTATCAGAGTCAGCCTGAGTTTTAGGCTCAACGGCCAGACCGATAACCGGTTCAGGGAAATCCATCGCTTCTAAAACGATTGGTTTCTTTTCATCACAAAGTGTATCACCTGTTTTGATGTCTTTGAAACCAACAGCTGCACCAATATCACCTGCACCCAAACGTTCAATTGGATTTTGTTTGTTAGCGTGCATTTGGAAGATACGTGAGATACGCTCTTTGTTTCCACTGCGGGTGTTTAGTACATAAGAACCTGCATCAAGCATACCGGAGTATACACGCATGAAGGCTAAACGTCCAACAAATGGGTCGGTAGCAATTTTGAAAGCAAGAGCAGCAAACGGCTCGTTGTAATCAGGCTTGCGAACAACTTCTTCGTTTGTATCAGGATTTGTACCTACGATATTTTCTTTGTCAAGCGGGCTAGGAAGAATTTCCATTACCAAATCGAGCATGGTTTGAACACCTTTGTTTTTGAAAGATGAACCACAAACCATTGGAACGATTTTCATATCGATGGTAGCTTTACGCAATGCATCCAAGATTTCACGCTCAGAGATTGAAGAAGGATCGTCGAAGAATTTCTCCATCAATTTGTCGTCGTATTCCGAAACTGCTTCAAGAAGCTTCTCGCGCCATTCAAGCGCTTCTTCCATCATATCGGCAGGAATATCAACAACTTCATAAGTCATTCCTTTGTCATGCTCATTCCAAACCATTCCACGGAAGTTGATCAAATCAACAACACCTTTGAAATTATCTTCAGCACCAATTGGCAATTGAAGAGGAACTGCATTAGAACCTAACATTTCACGAACCTGTTTTACCACGTTCAAGAAATCGGCACCGGAACGGTCCATTTTATTTACGAAACCGATACGAGCTACATTGTAGTTATTCGCAAGACGCCAGTTGGTTTCTGACTGAGGCTCTACACCATCAACAGCAGAGAACAAGAACACAAGACCATCAAGAACACGGAGTGAGCGATTTACCTCTACGGTAAAATCCACGTGACCCGGAGTGTCGATGATATTGATATGGTATTTTTCTCCTCTGTAGTTCCAGAATACGGTGGTTGCGGCAGAAGTAATTGTGATACCTCTCTCCTGCTCCTGAACCATCCAGTCCATAGTAGCAGCACCATCGTGAACCTCACCAAGTTTATGGTTAACACCTGAGTAATAAAGGATACGCTCGGTGGTAGTTGTTTTACCGGCATCGATGTGAGCAGCGATACCGATATTTCTAGTATATTTTAAGTCGCGTGACATGATTTCGTCTTCCTATTTAATTAGCTGATTTTGAAGTGTGAGAATGCTTTGTTCGCCTCAGCCATTTTGTGAGTATCTTCACGCTTTTTAACAGCGGCACCTTCATTTTTTGCAGCAGAAAGAATTTCACCTGCAAGTTTGTCTGCCATTGTTTTTTCACCACGATTGCGGGCATAACGGATTAACCATTTCATACCAACTGCAATTTTGCGGTCTGCTGGAACTTCCATAGGGATTTGGAAAGTAGCACCACCTACACGACGAGATTTAACCTCAACTGAAGGCATTACATTGTTCAATGCTTTTTTCCAAACATCCAATCCACGCTCTTGAGCTTTCGCTTCAACTTTATCTAGGGCACTGTAAAAAATGGTGAAGGCAGTATTTTTCTTGCCACCCCACATCATATTATTCACAAAGCGAGTTACCAGTACGTCGTTAAACTTTGGATCTGGCAACAAAATATGCTTTTTAGCTCTTGCTTTTCTCATGTGACTATTCGTTTCGCTGGATTAATTACTTCTTTTTGGCTTTTGGATCAACGGCTTGACCTGGTTTAGGACGCTTAGTTCCGTATTTTGAACGTTGTTGTTTACGTCCATCCACACCAGCAGTATCTAAAGCACCACGAACGATGTGGTAACGAACACCTGGAAGGTCTTTAACCCTTCCACCGCGCACCAACACGATTGAGTGCTCCTGAAGGTTGTGACCTTCACCAGGAATGTAGGCATTCACCTCGTTTCCGTTTGTTAAACGAACACGGGCTACTTTCCTCATTGCTGAGTTAGGCTTCTTAGGAGTTGTTGTGTAAACACGGGTACACACACCACGACGCTGAGGACAAGAATCCAAAGCTGGAGATTTACTCTTGGTAATTACATCATTGCGGCCCTTACGAACCAATTGTTGAATAGTAGGCATATCTTACTCTATATACGCAATTTATTTCCAAAAACGGGAGCGCAAAGGTAAGCTGAAGAGTTAGCATTGCAAGGGCTTTACAAAAAATATTCTAAATATTTGATGCTGAGCGGGTTAATGCTAACTTTAACCATCAGTCTTAGTCTGTGCTTTTCCCTGAAAGGGCTGCAAACATACGCACTATTTTGAAATAAACAAACTGATTGTGAAAGTTTTCCAAATAAATATTCAGATTTACAGCTACTTGAATAGAACATCACTGATTATCAAACCTATAACACAAAAAAGGGCCGACTTAATGAGCCGGCCCTTTTTTGTGTTTTCAATCAACTTAATTCTTGATGAGTTTCAATTTAGCATGCTTAGCACCTTCGATGCTCAGAATGTAAATGCCACTCTTCAATCCTTCTGGAAGATTAATTTGTTGTGTAGTCATACCTGATTCAACTGAAGTAGAGAACAATGTTCTTCCACTCAAATCAGTTAATGTAATTGTGCGACCACCTGCAGGGATATTTTCCAGAATAAGCTCTGAACTGAATGGATTTGGATAAGCTTTCAATTCAGCTGTTGCTACTTCCTCATCTTCGGATACGGTGATTACTTTAGACAATTCAGAAGAACCATCACGATCCACCATATTCAAGCGGTAGTAAACCATTCCAACGCCTGAACCAAAGATATTGGCATCCAGACTGCGGTAAGTATTCAAGCGGTTGCTGTTTCCAGCTGCTTCTACTTTAGCGATGGTTTTGAAGTTTTCACCGTCTAATGAACGTTGTACTTCAAAATGACTTGCATTTTTCTCCATTGCGGTAGACCAAGTCAATTGAACATCAGCACCCGCTTTTTCGCCTTGGAAACGAACTAAAGCAACAGGAAGTGGAGCATTGTTATCGGCACCGGTGAACAATGAGAAGTCTGTTAGACCAGTAGCAGAGATAATACCACGCACGGTATCAATAGTACTCAAGGTACTGCCATACACTACCCAACCTGTGGTTGAGTTGTATTTAGCCATTCTCAGGTCTGTCATTGAACCGCAAGTACCCAACCACTCAGGTTTAACATAAATATCAGCCTGGTAGTAGTAAGAACCTGCTGGAGCGCTAATATCAACGTAATGGTACATGTAGTTTGGAGCTGGAGAAATCAGTGGAGGAACAGTTCCAAAATAAGCACGGGCAGTTACCGATGTAGGAACAGTAGCAAATGCGTCCCAATAGATCTTAGCAACAGTATCTAAACCAAGGATAAAGGCCTGGCTAGTACCTGCAACAGGAGTTGCTGGAACGGCAGTACAGGTTGGAGGTGTAGAAGTTGGCGTGAACTGGTAAGCACCTAAGTCAGGAACACCCATTGTAACATTGGTAGGACGTGGATTTCCTAAGATATCAGTTTCAATGCGTGAATAGTGTTGTCCACGACCGTTGATACTCCATGAGTTTGCACTCGCTGCATTTGGAACCAAGTTCGTATTGCTTGTATAGCCAGGGTTGAACGAAATTGAATTCAAATCCTGCATGTAAGTTGACCTAAATGTGTTAAGGTTACGTGCAGAAACAGCATAAATTGGATTAGAACTTGCCGTAGAGAAGATATTGTTAAAATCAGAAGTAACAGCAGCTGTAGGAGCTGTTGAGAAATAATAGCTGTAAGAACCTGTTCCAAAGAAGATGTTGTTTTTGATACGCACATCATTCAAACCACTTGCAGCTACATAGAAGTAACCACTGCCTGTGCTGAAAGAATTGTTGTACACATCCAGGTTTGCTGTTACACTGTTTCCGATGTAATAATAAAGAGCAGTATTGGTTGCGATGGTATTATTCGCAATCAAGCCACGGTTTCCAACTGTATTGTTTGAATAGTAGTTGTACCAGTAATTGGTAACACCAGTTCCTGTAAATCTGTTGCCCGACAATACATAACCAGAATCGTTGTAGTAGAAATACATGTATTGGGTTGTTGTTCCACCAACAGCGGTTGTAGTGAAGATGTTGTTCATCACTTTTGCCCAACGGGTATAGTACATATAGTAAATTGGCGAGTAACGGTATCCTGAAAAACTATTACCTCTGATCACCAAATTGTCCAAACGTGCTGTTGAACTTCCGTACATGTACATACCGTAGTAAGAACCGGTAATGCTATTGTTGATGAATGCATTTCCATTGCTCTGGGTTTGGTAAGCGTAAACTGTATATGTACTTGTAGTAGTGTTAGTTGAAGCATTGTAAGGCTGCATGATAACATTACAGTTTTCAATGGTATCAAACTGGGTCATACCTAGGTAATTGATTACATACATAGTAGCAGAAGTTGACAAACCGGTATTTTCGATAGTCATGTTTCTGAACGAAATACGATCTGCAGCGCCGTTGTACTTAATAACCGCTTGGTTAGAAGAAGGAACGGTATTGAATTGCAATTTTACTGAATCTCTGTGGTTGGCAATTGATTTGAAATTAACACTTACACCGGCAGCTGTAGAACCCGGATATGAAGTCAAATCCAATTGCTCGTTGTAAATACCAGTTTTAACCATGAAATTCACTTCACCGGTAGCACCTCTAACCTTCAATGCATTAACGGCTTCATTGAAAGTTAAATAATCTGAAGGCACTGGACCTACGATGTAGTTACCATTCATTGGAGTTGATAATTGCATGTCCAAGGTATCATTTGTTGGAGATTGGTCAGCTGACAAGTTTGGCAAAGCAGTATAAACACGAAGTGTATTGCTTGCATTTACCAAGTTCAATTGTTGTGAACCTGTGAAGTAAACAGAAACCGTATCGCAGCTATTCAATGTACCAGTGAATGTAGTAGTAACGGCTGTTCCATTGTTGAGTTTGTAGCTCAAATCAAATGAGGTAACAGTAGTAGTTCCATTGTTTCTTACAACAACTTGCAAATCCTGGGTACCTAAAGCAATTGGATAAGTTGGAGCCAAAACTGCAACCGGAGCAATGTCCAAACCTGTTCCTTGGAATTCATAAGCACCAATGGTTGGATTTGCCTGACGAGCTGAATCCAAAATATCGGTGTAGAAATAGGAAGTAATATTTGTTCCACGCAAACAACCATTGGTCAAACGGAAATCATTAACACCCATGTATGGTGGAGCCATGTTGTAAGAAGAGTCACCACCAGCGGCAGAAGTTCTGTAGTTGGTAGGATTGAAGAACATACCTCTGTAAAGCAAATTACCAGTTGATGTGTTGGTTGCATTGTAATAAAGGTTGTACTCAACATTTCCAGTCATTGGTGAAGTTGCATAGTAGGCAGGAGTTATTGAACCTGCATAGTTTGCGAAAATGTTGTTTTTCACTAATACTGCTGTAGAACCAGTATTGTAGAAACATGAGTAAGATGTGCTAGTTCCAGTACTGTACATGTTGATGGTGTTGTTAAACACCTCAGCAGGATAAGAGGTACTTGCCTGATACAAATAGAAACCGTAGTAACCAGGGTAAGAACCACCAGTTTTATTGCTATTGATTAAGTTATTGTAAACTTTAACAGGAGCACCTGTGGTATTCATTGGATAATAACAGTAGATACCATAGCCACCAAAACCATTCACTTCATTACCAATGATTTCGTGAGGAATTGACGTGCTGTTGGATTGGTTGTAGTAATAGTAAACTCCGTAGTAACCATAGTTCTGGCCTTGCATGTTTACTTTATTGCGAATGAACTTAATAGGACTGTAATTGTAGGCAATGTACATACCCATATAGTTACTGTTGTTCACCACATTACCACGAATCAACAAGCCACGGTTATAAGCGGCATTTGAAGAACCGTAATGAACAATGGTATAACCACCACCGGTTACAATATTGGAATCAATTACTGAAGAGTCTGCACCCGTAGCAGCAACACCGGTACCGTTTGCAGTAGAGGTAAAGTTGATACCATAACCTGTTGTTGATGTACCCGAGGTAATAACTGGAACGTTTACTCTACACTTGATGATCTGAACACCTACTGTTTCATAAGAACTTCCTGCACCCACGGCAGCAATACCCACAGGAGAACTTGTATTTGTATTCGTTACAGTTAGGTTTCTGATAGTAACATAATTACACTTGTTCATTAAAACAACTGCACCAGTAATATTGCCCGAAATTGTGCGGCTGGCAGCGTCATTACCTTCAAACGTAACACGATTCGTACTTGAAGCACCAGGAATTGGTCCTTGAATAACAAGCTGACCTGTATAAGTACCTGGACGGATATCAAAAGTTACCGGACCACCAACACCATTTACTAAAGCTGCGGCAGCTGCAGAAGGAGTAGCGAAATCCGGATTTACTCCACCCACTGTATAAACACCGTTCAATGGACCCAACAATGTTGTTTTCAAGGTATCATTGGTAGGATCTGAGTCTGCATTGGTATTTGGTAAAGACGTGTAAATGGCAATTGCATTGCTGCTTCCCAAATTAATTTGGTCGGAACCTGTAAATACCACTGTATCCAGTTGACAAACAGCTAAGGTATTGCTTTTGATAACTGTTACAGCAGGATTGGTATTGTGTTTGTAGGAAGCATTGTAGGAAGTAACTGCATTGTTTCCAATGTTTTTCACTTCGAATACCAAATCTTGCAAACCAGCAACAATTGGTGAAACCGGGGTAATTAGTTTGGTAACCATCAAATTGTCACCATTTCCACCTGTGAACTGGTCGGAACCAACAGTAGGCATAATAGAGAAAGTGTCTCCGTCAATGTCATTTGGAACAAAAGCTCTTAAATCAGTTCCATAACCATTACAACCATCTGTAAGGTGGAAATTTCCAGGAAGTGGTTGACGAGAAACAAAGGAAGGAGCGTTGTTGTACGAGCTATCACCACCGGCAGTTGCAGAAAGGTAAGTTGAAGGGTTGTAGAACATACCTCTATAAAGCAAGTTTGCAGTTGGACCATTGGAGTTGTAATACAAGTTGTAGTTTACGGAGTTTCCAATTGGATTGGTAGCCAAATACATCGGAGTTGTTGAACCACCATAAGAAGCGAAGATGTTATTCTTTACCTGAACATTGGATGAACCCGTATTGTAGAATGCAGTGTAAGAAGTAGATGTTCCACCACCTTGCATTACTGAAGTATTTTGATAGACCTCTGCCGGGCAAGCGGTATTGTAATTGTACAGATAGATACCGTAATAACCAGGGTAAGAACCTCCAAGAGAGCTTACTACGGTGTTAGCATAGATTTTTGTAGTTGCACCGTTGGTAATGTTCATTGGGTAATAGCAGTAGATACCATAACCACCAAAGCCAATGATTTTGTTTCGTGAAATGAGGTGTGAAGTTGTAGTAGTATTTTGCTGATTGTAATAGAAATACAAACCGTAGTAGCCATACTGAAAACCATTCATGTTGAAGGTATTGCCAGTTACTTCAATAGGGTTGTAGTTGTAAGCAATATAACCACCCATGTAGTTACAATCGTTAACAATATTGCCCCTAACTTTCATGCCTCTGTTAACGTTATTTGAAGAACTACCGTAAATGGTAATTGCATATCCACCACCAGTTACAAAGTTTGAGTCAATTTCGATGGAGTCACCAGACATTCCCGAAACACCTGCACCATTTGCAGAACCTGTTGCAATAATTCCATAACCAATTGCACTTGTACCGGATTGAGATGGCAGGATAACAATATTTTTGAAAATACTGATTTTGTTTACCGAACCTACCATTGCAATACCTGCCGGAGTTGATGTACCTACATTTGTAACTGTGAAGTTTTTGAAAGTTAGGTAACGGGTTCCGTTAATAACCACTGTACCACCTGTTGCATTACTCGATAAAGTACGGTTTGCCGAACTTACCCCATCAAAAGTGATGGTATTAACCGGAGAAGTTCCAACAATATTTGGGATGATTATTTGTCCGGTATAAGTTCCTGGTGCAACTGTAAAAGTAACAGGTCCACAAACACCAGCCACATTCAGAGCGGCGATTGCAGAAGCAAAACTGGTAAAGTTGTTAGGTCCAGTCCCATTTGGGTCAATTGTAAATGAACCCGAAATTGAAGGTTGCTTAGTTACCGTAGCCGAATCATTCATACGCATGGTATCGGTTTGGCTATTTGGAGAAGAAGTCCACGCTTTAATTACAGTTGGAGTTGAAGGGAAAGTGTAGCCACTTGCCAAAGTAATCTGGGTCATGTTAGAAGCTGCACCACCGGCAGTATCCAAAGAAGCAGTAGAAGTAATAGGAGTTTGAGCAACTCCATTTAGTGACCAGTTAACAGTGAAACCAGTTACCTGATTGGCACCAAAGTTCATTACACGTGCTACGATATTTTGAGGACCGCCGCAGAACGTTGTAGGAGAATCGATAGCAGCAACACCGATATCATTTCCGGCACCTGCTGAAATATCAAAACCGAAACGCACCAATCCAGCACCACCTGAAGGAGTACCGTTATTTACAGCAGTTCCCCATAACCTTTGGTTACCTGTTCCTGAGTACTGGCGAACTTGGTTTCCAGTACCACCGGTAACGTACATTTCAAAAACCAGAGCTTTTGTTGGGTCGTAATTGAAAGGAACAGGAAGTGGAATTTCAATAAATGCACCAGCAGAAGCACCTGTAATAGTAAAGGTGGATTGTGAAAAAACAGTAGTTAGACCAGCAGTCCAAGTTGCACTTGGGAAAGTGGTTTGAGAAGCAAGTGCAGCTGGCTGTCCTAATTTAATGGTAAAATTGGAATAGGTTACAGAAGAGCTGGCTGTGGCACCCAATTGGAAATAAACTTTTGTGATTCTTCCAAATGAGGCTGGCATACCCGTTGAAACACCACCTTGGTAAAATGCACCCGGACCATAAATCCACTGTACATTGTTGGTGGCGGAATTCAATGGGAAGGCATTGTCTGCCTGAGAGCCCACAATGAGATTCGCGTAAGGCGGCGTTCCCGCAGCCTGCGAAAATGCTTGCTGGTAGGCCATTAGCAGGCCGAAGCAAAGCATCATACATCGGTAAAAGAGTAAATTTAATCGCATAGTTTATTGTTTATTGGTGTGAGTTTTTCCTTAAATTTTTATTACTAAACCGAGTACCAATAACCGAAAAAAAAAAGAAAAACACAAAAAACCGACAATTTTTAACAAACTTAGACAAGACCCGTCTGTTATGCAGAATCTTACGCAGGGAACTATTAATAATTTACCTAAGGGATTTAACCAAGCTTAACCTAATTTTGAGCGATGGCTCCCGAAAACCTTAAAAAAACATTAAACGCCTTGCCGAATTCCCCAGGTGTTTACAAGTACTTTGATTCGGAAGGTACACTTATATATATAGGTAAAGCCAAGAATTTGAAAAAACGGGTAAGCAGCTATTTCAGTAAGCAGCATTATGAAAATCGGAAAACCGCCGTTTTAGTGAGTCGGATAGCGGATATTCAATTCACCCTGGTTGAAACTGAAATGGATGCTTTATTGCTTGAGAATGCGTTGATTAAACAATTTCAGCCAAAATTCAACATTAACCTAAAGGACGATAAAACCTATCCGTTCATTTGTTTGAAACATGAGCGCTTTCCGCGTTTGTTTCCAACCCGCAATGTGGTAAAAGATGGCTCGGAATATTTTGGACCCTATGCCTCCGTGGGGATGATGCATACCATTTTGGATTTGATTCGAGCCCTCTACCCTATTCGCAATTGCAATTTGGTGCTGAGCGAATCAAACATTCGTTCGTTGAAGTTTAAACCCTGCCTGGAATTGGATATTGGAAATTGCCTAGCCCCTTGTGTTGCCCGTCAAAGCGAAGAAGACTATGTAGAAAATATTAGGCAGGTACGAAACATCTTAAAGGGAAATTTGAGTGAAGTAAAAACGCATCTCAAAAAGGCAATGGCGGAGGCTGCCGAATTGCTGCGCTTTGAGGAAGCTGCCCGTTACAAAAAGCGGATTGATATGCTGGAGAATTACCAAAGCAAATCTACCATTGTTAATGGTATACCCCAGGATTTGGATGTTTTCTCGGTGGTGAGCGATGAAAAATTTGCCTTCATCAATTACCTAAAAGTTTCGAGTGGAATGATTATCCAGACCCAAACCTTTGAGTTGAAAAAGAAAATGGAGGAAAGCGATGAAGAATTGCTCACCCTAGCCATAGCCGAGGTTCGGGAAACCTATAAAAGTACAAGCCGCGAATTGATTGTCCCCATTCAACCCGATTTAGAAGATGATAAATTAACGATTACCATTCCTAAAGCCGGTGAAAAGAAAAAGCTGCTCGACCTGAGTTTGAAAAACGCACTGTATTATAAAAAGGAGAAATTGAGTCAGTACGAAAAACTGAACCCTGAGTTTAAAACTGAGCGCTTGTTGAACCAACTAAAATCGGATTTGCGGCTGAACGAGCTTCCGGTTCATATGGAATGTTTTGACAACTCCAATTTTCAGGGGACCAATGCGGTTTCTGCCTGTGTGGTATTTAGGGATGGAAAGCCCAGCAAAAAAGACTACAGGATTTTCAATGTAAAAACTGTGGTTGGTCCAAACGACTTTGCCACCATGGAAGAAGTTATTTTTCGCAGATACAAGCGCTTGAAAGAAGAAAATCAGCCTTTGCCACAACTGATTGTAATTGACGGAGGCAAGGGCCAATTGAGTAGCGCTATTGAAAGCTTGAAAAAACTTGATCTGTATGGCAAGGTTGCAGTAATTGGAATTGCCAAGCGACTTGAAGAGCTTTACTATCCGGAGGATGAGCTGCCTTTGTATTTGGACAAAAAATCGGAAACGCTGCGTGTCATTCAACAAATGCGGGATGAAGCTCATCGTTTTGGCATTACTCACCACAGGAAGAAAAGGAGCAGAAACACCTTTGTGAGTGAACTGGAACAAATTGATGGAATTGGCGAACAGAGTGTTCAGCTGCTATTGAAAAGTTTCCGTTCGGTGGGAGCAATAAAGCAAAAATCGCTTGAAGAGTTATCGGAGGTTTTGGGCAATTCGAGGGCGGAAAAGGTTTATGCGTATTTTAACCCCTGAAAAATCTGATTTTTGGGGTTGTTAAGGATGGGGTTGAATGAACAGGAAATTTGAATTTGAAAATTCACAAGCTGCCTGGCCTTTGAAAAAAAGGTAGAGGCTTGCTTTGAGGAGTATGAAGAAATTGGGCCTGTTAAGTTGATGCTTGGTTAGGACTTAATTGGGTTAGCAGCCTTTGAGTTCGGAAGTTCCCAACTGGTGGGAACCCGCCAATTCAAACGGCAAAAAGAATTGATGATTTGAAGAGGAATTTGAATCTGCACGGTTGCGCGAGGGGCCGAAGTGGATACCCCGCAAAGCAGAAGCGGCTTGCAGCCGGTAGCCTGCAAAAAGCGACCGGAGCGAGCTCTTTTGCAGGCACCGGATGCGCCGGTTTTGCTGCGGAGTAGGAACAAAGGACCCGGTTTTACGGCCTTGATTAGTTTATACCTTCGAGGAATTTTGAAGGCCGGAAAACGCGCCCTGTAAAACCAGAAATTTGAACTAGTTGTTGGTTTCGTACAAATCGCGGATGGCCACGGAGGCGACTGTACAACCGATTACCGCCGGCATGTAACTGATGGTACCTACAATGGATTTTTTATTGCGGAGTTCTGAAACCACCACACCAGCACCTTCTAATTTTTGTTCGTCGGAAAAAACGGCTTTTACACCCTTGTAAACGCCCAAGCGATGCAGGTATTTGCGTGTATATCTGGCCAATTTGCAGTTGTAAGTTTCTGAGATATCTGCCACTTTAACCCGAGTTGGATCGACTTTAGAGCCTGCACCCATACTGCTTACAATTGGAATTTTTCTATCCACACAAGCCTTAATAAAAAACACCTTGGGCGAGAGGGTATC
The DNA here is from genome assembly GCA_023151275.1 of Bacteroidia bacterium. Lineage (GTDB taxonomy): Bacteria > Bacteroidota > Bacteroidia > UKL13-3 > UKL13-3 > CAISCU01. Next base: position 32,067 of record JAKLJI010000003.1, read on the forward strand.
TATGCAATCGAGGGCATAGGAGAAGTTGCCATTGTCGAGCACATCGTTGGTGAGCTGGTCTTTAAAATATTCAGGAATAACGGTAAGGTCCAAATCGGGATTGATATCCAACAAGCGTTCTGCAAGCACATGGGCCTTCACTTTTTGTTCGGTGCTTTTGAGGGCAGGAATTTGTCGGTTACGGTTAGTTGGATCTACCGTATCGGCATCAACAATGGTCATTTTTCCGACACCACTGCGGGCAATCATTTCGGCGGCAATGCCTCCAACTCCACCCAAACCTACCACCAACACGTTTGCATTTACCAAGCGTTGAAGGCGTTCTGATCCTAACAAAATTTCGGTGCGGCCCATCCAGGGCATGATTTCTTTGCTCATGGCGCGAAAATAAGGTTTAAGGGTAATTTTACGAGAAATGAGAGAGATGCATTCGGGGTTGGGTTGATGGGTTCTGATGGGGATTTCAATTTACATGAGGTAATAATAATGTCTCCCCCTGACCCTTGATTTTTATGGAAATTGGAATTTTAATTGACCAAGAAAATATCTGGATTCGTATTTGTTTTACACCAAACAGGGTTTGATTGGTGAACTTATTTCAGGTACCTTCCACCACCCAAAGCGTAGAGCACCATAAAGATAATTGCTGCATAAAGAAACATGGACAGGATTATGAAAAGAATCCAGAAGCGTTTCGCTTTTAAGGGATTTAATTCGGGCCGTCTCCATTTCTGCAGCAGGTAAAGCAGCAGGAAAAGAAAAATAAAGGGATAGACCAATTGATAGTTCATGGAAGGTGACCTAAAGCTTATTTCGTTTATTTAATTCTTGCTGGTAGCGAAAAATAATCACCAACCATTTCCAGACCAGCGATTTGGGTGCTATCTTTTGCAATGAGGTTGCCTTTTTTGTCCCATACCCTAAGTTTGATTTCAGCATCTATGCTTTCGGGAATGCGCCTGTCCATTGCCCCTTGAACGGGAGCGTTTAATAGTCCTTTGGTATTTGATTTCACCTCCAGTTGAATGCGGTGTTTTCTGTCTTTGATATGAATAGCCAAGCGCGTTGAATCAAGAAATTCCAATTTTAAGCGACTGGAGCGGTAGGTAGCAAAGTTGTAGTTTTTTTGTTGGTGGTGAAAGAAACCTAAGAATCCGGTGAAGGATTTGCCGAGCCAAGGAATATTAGCCACCGAAAGCATGAAAGAACTTGAGGTATCGGAAAAATTATTGCTTTGCATCCAAATCCAGGAAGAAGGCATACTTGAGCCCCAATCTTTTTCAATATAGCCCTTTCCGTTTGAGAATTCGTGAACCTGATTCTGAATGGTTAATGCTCCCTCCAACTGATGGCTGAGGCTAACAACGCCATGGTAACATTCCATAAAAGGTACGAAGCGGTACCAGCCCATAATGCCCGGATTCCAAACTCCACCATGCGTGTATTTCACCGTATTTTTCATTTTAACAACCCCGAAAATTGGATATACTGAATCGGGAATGGCCAATGAAATGCTATCGCTTGAAAAATAATTTGCTCCTATTCTTACTGCAAATTTTTGGGTTGAAAACGAGAATTGCTCGATGGGAAAGGAGTAATAAGTTGTTGTGGCATTCACCCCATTGATTACTTGAATAAAAGCATGTTGGGTTTTTCCATCTTTTGCGAGCGAGATGCCTGGAATTACGCTGAAAATTGATGAACCATTTTTAGAAACCATTTTAAAATACCAGCCTTCAAAGTAGGTTGACTTCCTCCTATTTCCTTGAAACAAATTGGTATTGAAAAGCTTTTTGAACCCATAAGCTGGAAGGAATTTGTGGTCGGAAAAGCGCTGCTCATCAGGCAGATTTTGCGCGATTCCCAGGTGAGGATTAATCAGATAAATAAGGCCAAAGACCAAAAAAAACCGAATTGCATATTTCTGTATTTTTCTCCTAAGCATGTTTCATTTCGTTTTCAATTTTGTACCAAAACAAAGGTTCATCTTCAAAGAATCCCTCCCCAATTTGGTGCATTCCAATTTTCTTCAGAATGGAATTTGAGGCCAAATTGTTTTGATGCGCGCAAGCAAAAATCTGATTGGACTTTAATTGATTGAATGCATATTGTTTGCTTGCAAAGGCATTTTCTGTGGCATAACCATTTCCCCAAAACCGGCGTAACAAGCGGTAGCCTAAGTCGAAATATGGAGCTTCAACAAATCCGGACTCCATTACTTTTTTCAAACCTCCCCAACCCACAAATTCTCCCGTTTCTTTTTCTACAATTGCCCATCTGCCAATTCCCAATTCCCGGTATTGTTGTTGAACAAAGCGAATCACCTGGGCCGCTTCCTCGCGACTAACAATGGGCTTATTGCCAAGATAGCGATGAACTTCGGGGTCTGAATCCAATTCAAACATCGCTTCAAGGTCGTTTTCTTGAAGCGGACGGTAGATTAATCGGTTTGATTCTGCGTATAGATTAAGTTTCATGGGCATTCCTTGGGGATTAGCGAATGTATTGCAGGAACAGGCAAAAGGTAATCAAAAATTGCATTCAAGTTATCTGACTCCTCTGGTTTCAACTTGCTTCTTTTTAAACTCGAGTTTGGCTATTCGTCCTGCCCCACCACTAAAGTAAACGGCTGTTCCTCTTTTGGCCTGCCTTACGGCATGAAAACCAATTGAACTAACCGAAAACCAGTTCTTTTCAACACCCTGATTCTGGCAAAAATCAACACCTGATGGTCCGGCGCAAATTAATTCCATGTTTTTAAGGCATTCAACGGCTGAGCGATATCCTGAAGGGTGTGAAACAAATTTTCCGCGAAACCAAAGAGGAGGATTTAGCCTATACCAAGCCGAACTTACCAATTCGGTTGCGGTATCTTGCAGGTAATCGCCGCCAACAAAACAAAACAGGTTCTCGTTCAAGGGGTCTTTTGGAACCGGAGCGAAGGAAAAACAGCCTTGGGATGCTTTCCCTTTTACAATGGATATGGGTTCAATAAGCCAACTATTTCTCCGTTTTGAGAAATAGAAAAAACGTGAATCGGAGCCGCCACTTACAAAGGCAAAATCGCCATTGGGAAGGCATCGAATGGCAGTACCGCTTGCAGCAAAACAAGCTTCACCCGGCAATGCATCCGGACGCAACTCTTCCGGCATTTCTGTCCAGGTTTTGCCCCCGTCTTTGGTTCGATAAATGAGAAATTTTCCGTGGATTGGGTCGCCAAGCAGAACCCCATCAAAGGCATTCCAAAAATCCATGCCATCCAAAAAAACAGCTGAATCAGAGAAGCGCAGGCTTTCATTCCAGGTTTTACCGCCATTATTGCTGGTTAAAACCAGGGCAGGAAAGCCTGAACTCATCATTACCAATCTTCCGGGCCTTAACACCTCAATATCCCGAAAATCGGATTTAGGATAAGCAGGCAGCTGCTTTAATTTCCAGGTAATGCCATCTTCCATCAGTCCAAAAACACCCTGTGTACCAGAAACAGCGAGGTATTTATCGGAATACACGGAAAGGCCACGCAAAGATAGTTTGCGCAATTGAATGGGGCCATCCACCAGGTACTTGCTGCTATCGAACAAAACTATACTGGGTTCGATAACGGTTTTGGTTTGAGCCAGCAAAGCCCCTTGAAAAAGAAATACTAGAAAAAAGATTAAACTAACTCGCGGCATAAATCAAAAATAAGATTCTTTACCTTGAGCCCATGAAATCAAATTGGATACTTTTTGCCGTCCTATTCTTTTTGGCCTGTAGCAATGAACAGAGTACCATGCACGATCCTTACTCCTACAAGGAGTTCGGGGGGTCAGAGCCCGTAACTGAACAAGCAAATTCAAGCAATGGATTTTCTGGCAACTGGTATAGGAATAAGCCATTTGAGAATGCAAGCCTGGAAATTTTTGATGAGAATCCAGACGGGTTTCGCTTCAAACTGGTATCAGAATATGGAGCCAATACTACGCAGCTTGAAGGGAAAGCCATGATTGATGAACAAGGAAATGGCTTCTACTCGGGCAGTGAATTTGGATTATGTGAGCTACGCTTTATTCGCAAACCCGAATTTATTGAAGTTGCTTACATACACCGGGATTGTGGAACTGCAATGGGCGTTGTTTTCAATGGAAAATTCAAAGCTCAAGCCCCTAGTCAGGATACCCGAAGCCTGAAACAATTGGGCTTGGTTCAAACCAAAGAACAAGAAGAGCAAATGAAAACACTATTAGGAAACTCAATCAAGCTACTTCGGGAAACGGCCCACCAGGTTGCAGAAATTGGCACCGATTCTGAAACCGGAGCCAGAATTTTGAAAGTAGGCGTGGCTGGCATGTACGACCAAATGCAGGCAAGAGTGCTGCTAAAAAACGAGGAGATTTGGGTAGCTTGTATGGATGCCGAAAGCAACCAAATCCTCTATTTTACCAATGTTGAGGAATGGAAACAGCGTGCACCTGAATCTATTCGTACCTTTGCCGCTGAGTATCCCGAATTAACACATACCGGTTTCTAATGGCCCGCATCAAATTACAAGCACCCGAGCAGTTTGACTTCAGCACAACTCTTGAAGTTCGTATTTCCGACATCAACTACGGCAACCACCTGAGTAACGATGCCTACCTCAGTTTGATGCATGAAGCCCGCATGCGATTCTTTGCCAGTTTGGGCTGGTCTGAAAAGAATCTAGCAGGTGCATCGGTTATCATGGGAGATGTTGCCATTGTGTACAAAAAAGAATGCTTTTACGGCGATACTTTGCGCGTTGACCTGGCAGTTACCGAGCTAGGAGGACGCAGTTTTGATTTATTTTACCGCTTAAGCAAGCAAGATGGAACCTTGGCTTGCGAAGCAAAAACCGGAATGGTTTGTTTTGATTATCAAGCAGGGAAAACGGTTGCTGTTCCTGCCGATTTTAAAAACACCTTTCCCCATTTACTGATATGAGAAGACAAGCAAATCCAGGTATTTTAAAAAATAAGATTCAGAAAATTTTTCTGGCTGTTGGCCGAAAAGCACTGAACTACAAACAGGTGGCAGCCCGCCTGGAAAAAGAAAGCAGCGAAGACCGCAACAAGATTATTGCGGCCATGAAGCAGCTTGAAAAAGAAGGGGTAATTGAAGAAATTGATACCGGCAGATTCACCATCACTTTTGTGCATCAATTCCTTGAAGGCAAAATGGAAATGACTCAAAACAGGGCCGGATTTATGATTCCTGACGATGGCTCGGAAGACATTTACATTGCTCCTGATTTTATGAATACGGCCTTGAATGGGGACCGGGTAAAAGTGAGTTTGCTGGCTCAAAGAAGCGGTGCACGCAGAGCAGGAGAAGTGGTTGAAGTGTTGAAACGGGACCGCGAACAGTTTGTTGGCGTATTGCAAGTGCATGCCTATTATGGATTTGTAGTTACCGACGATAAGAAAATGAATATCGACATTTTCGTTCCTAAAGAATTGTTTAACGGAGCGAAGAATGGCGATAAGGTGATTGCTCGCATTCTCAACTGGTCGGAAGATGGCAACCATCCCGAAGGTGAAATACTAGCCGTGCTTGGCAAGCCCGGAGAACATGAAACCGAAATGAATGCCATTGTCGCGGAGTTTGGGTTTGCATCTAAGTTTCCACCCGAAGTGGAAGCCGAAGCCAATGCCATTCCTACGGGCATAAGCAAAGAAGAAATTGCATCGCGTCGCGACTTCAGAAAAACACTCACCTTCACCATTGACCCGGAAGATGCTAAAGATTTTGACGATGCCATTTCATTCAAAGCACTCAAAGATGGTTGGTACGAAGTAGGTGTTCATATTGCAGACGTTTCACATTATGTGAGAAAAGGTTCTCAACTCGACCAGGAAGCCATACGCAGAGGAACATCGGTTTATTTGGTTGACAGAACCATTCCCATGTTGCCCGAAAAACTATCGAACAATTTATGCTCGCTTAGGCCTAACGAAGATAAATTAACCTTTTCGGCAGTATTTGAAATGAATGATAAAGCCGAAATCAGAAATTCCTGGTTTGGCAAAACCATTATCCATTCGGCACGTAGGTTTACCTACGAAGAAGCACAAACCCGCCTGGAAACAGGAGATGGAGATTTAGCCAATGAACTCGGCATTTTGAATGGTATGGCTAAAATTCTCAAGGAACAACGCTTCTCCAAAGGCGCCATAAGCTTTGAAACGCAGGAAGTAAAATTCAGGCTGGATGCCAATTTTAAACCGGTAGATGTTTACCTGAAAGTGCGCAAAGATGCCCATAAACTCATCGAAGAATTTATGCTATTGGCCAACCGAAAAGTGGCAGAATATGTAAGCAAAATGGGCAACAAAGAGCATCCCAAAACTTTTGTTTACCGTGTACATGAAGAACCCGGAGAAGATAAGTTAACACAATTTAACTTGTTTGCATCTCGCTTTGGCTACCGCATTCAAACCAGCGGCATAAAAGCCATTGCCCAAAGCTTTAACAGGTTATTGGAAGAAGTTGAAGGCAAGCCCGAACAAAACCTAGTGCAATCGCAGGCCATTCGGACCATGAGCAAGGCGTATTATACCACCAAGAAAACCATACACTACGGCCTCGCTTTCGACCATTATACCCATTTCACTTCGCCCATTCGGCGTTATCCGGATTTGATTGCACACCGACTTTTGTTTGATTACCTCAACAAAGGGCAATCGGCATCCGAAAAGGAAATTGAAGACCTGTGCAAACAATCGTCGGCCATGGAAGTAAAAGCCGCAGATGCAGAACGAGCCAGCGTTAGGTACAAGCAGGTTGAATACATTTCTGATTTTATTGGTGAAGAATTTGAGGGCATTATTTCAGGCGTTACCGATTGGGGACTCTATGTTGAAATAAGTCAATTCAGAGCCGAAGGCTTGGTACGCATTCAGAACCTAGGCTCTGATTACTACGAATACGACGAAATAAACAAGTGTATTTTGGGAAAGAGCAGCCGTAAAAAATGGCAATTGGGCGATCCGCTCAAGGTGCTGGTGGTTGCAGCTGATGTATTCAAACGACAGATTGATTTAGCATTGGTTGATGAAGACATTCGCAAAGCCTTCAAAAGCAGCTTTGATCAACGCATGAAATCGGGCGCCAAACGCAAGAAAGAATCAGCTCGCTCCGGCAAAGCCGGAGCGCGCAAATCCTCCGGAAAACGTAAACGCTAATGCCGCTGATTGAATCCAATTTCAGAGGAAATAAATTTATCCGAAACGGGCATTTGGAAACCATGCTTCCCGCCCTGTTCCGCAAGGTAAAAAGCACCTATTCCCGTTTTCGACTCGAACTTGAAGATGGAGACTTTATGGATTTGGATTGCATTCATCAACCCAAACCTGATGCACCCATTTTGGTATTATTTCACGGACTTGAAGGAAGCTCCCAATCGCAATACATGCTGGGATTTTCTAGGATGTTTAGTCAACTCAACTACCGAATTGTTGCCGTCAATTTCCGCTCGTGCAGCGGTGAAATGAATCGGCTTATTCGTTCCTACAATGCCGGTGTTACCGAGGATATTCACCGCGTGATGCAGTGGATCAGGAGCCATTATGAAGATGCTTCTGTTTACGCGCTGGGATTTAGTTTAGGCGGAAATGCCCTGTTGAAATATGCCTGCGATGGCAACTATGTTTTGCCTGAAAATCTTGTTAAAGTAGCGGCAGTTTCATCTCCGGTTGATTTGGCAGCAGGAGCCAAAAAACTTGAACAAGTTCAAAACCGGATATACCTGCAACGCTTTCTGAACAGCCTGAATAAAAAGATTCTTTACAAAGCCAATCAGTTTCCAGGTGAAATCAATACCAAAGGCATTAATCAATTAAAAACCTTTACCGAATGGGATAGCCGATTTACGGCACCATTGCACGGGTACCGCGATGCTAATGATTATTATTTGCAATGCAGTGCCCTGCAATTTCTTGGCCAAGCATTCATTCCAACCTTGTTACTCAATGCCCAAAACGACCCTTTTTTAGCTCCGGAATGTTTTCCGTATGAAATTGCCAAAGGCTCATCCCGGTTTTACTTTGAAGCTCCACAGGCTGGCGGTCATGTAGGATTTGCCATGCAAGGCATACAAGGAGCATATTATTCCGAGCAACGTATCCTCGAATTTTTTAAAAGTTCAGGACCTTTCGCTTAGTTTTGAAACTTATCTCATTTCATGAAACCTTATTCCGAATACCTCCAGCGCATCAATACAGCCATTGAACAAGCCAATTATGGACAATACCCCGACGAACTGTATGCCCCAATACGGTATATGATGTCACTCGGCGGAAAACGTTTGAGGCCCATATTGACTCTTATGGCCTGCGATTTGTTTGGCAGCGATTCGGAAAAGGCTGTCCCAGCGGCATTGGCGGTTGAGGTCTTTCATAATTTCACCCTGGTTCATGATGATATTATGGACAATGCACCCTTGCGTCGCGGCAAGGAAACTGTTTACAAAAAATGGAATATGCCAGTGGCCATTCTGGCTGGTGATTTGATGATGATTAAGGCAACCGATTTTCTCTGCGAAACCGACACCCCGCGCTTAAAAGAGCTCATCACCTTATTCAATACAACCGCGCGTGAAGTTTGCGAAGGGCAGCAAATCGACATGAACTTTGAGACCCAAAATCAGGTTAAACACGAGGAGTACATCCACATGATTACCCTGAAAACTGCTGTTCTTTTAGGAGCTGCACTTAAGTTGGGGGCCCTTGTTGCAGGGGCTTCAGACAGCGATGCGGAGCATATTTACGAATTTGGCAAGAACACAGGCATTGCGTTTCAAATTCAGGATGATATACTTGATAGCTTTGGAGATGGCAGCTTAACCGGTAAAAAAGTAGGCGGCGATATTGCAGCCAACAAAAAAACCTTGTTGCTTATTGAGTTGCTGGAAAGTGTACACAAAGACGATAAAAAGGTACTCGACGAGCTGTTAAAAATGCCCGATAGCGATGAGAAAATTCAGGGCGTATTGGCCTTGTACACCAAGTACCAAATTCGCGAATTTGCCGAGCTAAAAAAACAGACCTATTTCAACCTGGCACTGAAAAACTTATCCAAAATTCAGGCCAAGCCCGAAAGCAAGCAAGTACTCGAAAGCATGGCCATCAACCTGATGGAACGCTTATCCTAAAATCGTTTCCAACTCGTTTATTTGGGCCTGGCCCGCTATTCCACGTTCATTCCCCTTCACATAACCGTGCAGCGTGCCGGGCTTTTTGCTTGTACTCCGTGGTCGCCTGCTTTGTCCTGTAATGCGCTGTCAGGGCTTCCGCTGGTCGCCTGCCATCCCAAACAGGCCATGCGCATTCGTCCTACGGGGTACCGCTTCAATCCCTCAGGCGTGGCGGTTAAAAAAAGCAAATCTTCATCCTGAATTTGAAGGCCTGTTTACAATTAAGCATGCAATCAGCTTAATCTAACTACATTTGGAATTATGGAAAACCAAGAAGCCTTTCAAATCAATCAAAATAGCTGGAACAAACGTGCAGAAGCACATTTACATAGTTCCTTTTACGATACGCAAGGTTTCTTGGCTGGAAAGAATATGCTAAACCCCATTGAATTGGAATTGCTTGGACCAATTCAAGGACAAAAACTTGCCCATTTGCAATGCCATTTCGGACTTGATACCTTAAGCCTTGAGCGCCTTGGAGCAAGCTGCACAGGTATTGATTTCTCAGAGCAGGCGATAACTCAGGCCCGGGACCTTGCCTTACAAGCAGGCTTGAAAACTGAGTTCCGATTGCACAATGTAGTTGAACTGCCCACTGACCTAAACGGCGAATTTGATATCGTCTTCACATCTTATGGAACCATTGGCTGGTTACCCGATTTGAAGCCCTGGGCAGAAGGCATTGCCAGAATTTTAAAACCGGGCGGTCGCTTTGTTTTGGTGGAGTTCCATCCTGTAGTTTGGATGTTTGATAACGATTTTACACATATTGCTTATAGCTACTTCAACAAAGAAACCATTGTTGAAAATGAATCGGGCTCGTATGCAGATTCAAACAAGGACCATGCCTACCAAAGCATCAGTTGGAATCATGCGCTGGAAGAGGTGTTTACGGCCTTGCAAAATGCCGGTTTGCGTATGAACGCTTTTCAGGAATTTGATTATTCACCCTACCCTTGCTTCAATAAAGTAAAGGAAACAAAGCACGGGCAATATCAACTGGAAGGCCTGGAAGGAAAAATTCCGATGGTTTATGGATGCAGTTGGGAAAATAAATAGGCTTTAATTTCCTTCAAATTCTCAACAAGAATTCTGGTTCATAGGACCCTGTAGGAAATGGAGAAATTAATGCCAAGGGCAAAGAGCCAATAGCAAAAGGCCCTCCATTCAAAATCGTTCACGCAATCAAAGCCATCGCCAATAGCCATCGCCATAGCTGCTTGCTAATAATCGATGCTCAGTGGTTTATTGAAGCCTGCTTGCTTCAAAAACTCTTCCTTTTTCATGAGTTGCAGGTCTGAATGCACCATGTCTTTTACCAAGGCAGGCAAATCGTATTTGGGCTTCCAATTCAACTTGGTTTGCGCTTTGGTTGGGTCGCCTATTAGCAAATCAACTTCGGTTGGACGGTAATAACGAGGATCAACACAAACGATTTCTTTTCCAATAGGAACATGTTCCTCCTGAATACCCATGGCTGCCAATCTTTCTGAATCAACACTACTAATCCAGCCAATTTCATCTTCAGCTGAGCCCTTGAATTCAACAACAATACCCAATTCAGCAAAAGCCATTTTTACAAAGTCACGAATACGTGTGGTAATTCCTGTTGCAATTACAAAGTCTTCTGGCTTTTCTTGTTGAAGAATCAACCACATGGCCTCCACGTAATCTTTGGCATGGCCCCAATCGCGCTGGGCATCAAGATTTCCCAGGTAAAGCTTGTCTTGCAAACCGAGAGCAATTTTTGCGGCAGCACGTGTAATTTTGCGCGTAACAAAGGTTTCTCCCCGGGTTGGACTTTCGTGATTGAAGAGAATTCCATTGCAGGCAAACATGTTATAGGCCTCCCGGTAGTTTACCGTAATCCAGTATCCATACAATTTTGCAACGGCATAAGGCGAGCGAGGATAGAAAGGTGTGGTTTCAGATTGAGGAACTGCCTGCACCAAGCCATAAAGCTCAGAGGTGGAAGCCTGATACACTTTTGTTTTTTGGGTAAGTCCCAGTAAACGTACCGCTTCCAATATGCGAAGGGTCCCAATTCCATCGGCATTGGCTGTGTATTCCGGCGTTTCAAAACTCACATGCACATGACTCATGGCTGCAAGGTTATAAATTTCGTCGGGTTGCGTTTCCTGGATAATGCGAATCAAATTGGTGCTATCAGTGAGGTCACCGTAATGCAACTTCATTCGTAGGTGCTTTTCGTGAGGATCTTGATAGAGATGATCAATTCGGTCTGTATTCAACAAACTACTTCTACGCTTTATTCCGTGAACGAAATAGCCTTTATTCAACAACAATTCGGCGAGGTAGGCGCCATCTTGACCCGTAATTCCGGTTATTAATGCAACTTTTGTCATACTGAAATTTTTACTTGTTTGTAAACCTGTTGGTGCTCCAAAAACCAGGCATAGGTTTCTTGAATACCTTGTTCTAAAGGAATTGATGCTTTCCAGCCCAATTCAGCCAATTTGGAAACGTCCAATAACTTGCGCGGTGTTCCATCGGGTTTCGATTCATCCCATTCTATAGGTCCTTCATGCCCGGTGATTTTCTGAACCAACAAAGCCAGCTCTTTTATCGGTAAATCTGTACCTGTTCCAACATTGAGCAAATGGGTATCCATATTCTTATTCAAACAAAAAAGAACCGCATCTGCCAAATCATCCACATGCAGAAACTCCCGCATTGGACTTCCGGTTCCCCAAAGTTGAACAGGCTTATTGCCATTCAACTTGGCTTCATGGAATTTCCGAATCATGGCAGGAAGCACATGGGAGGTTGTTAAATCAAAATTATCGTTTGGTCCATACAGGTTGGTAGGCATTAAACTGATGAAGTTTTTTGCATATTGTTTACGAACCGCTTCGCAGGCTTTAACTCCAGCTATTTTTGCTATGGCGTACCACTCATTGGTAGGTTCGAGGGCTCCGGTCAATAAAGAATCTTCGGAAATGGGCTGAGCTGCGAATTTGGGATAGATACATGAACTTCCAAGGAATACAAATTGGCTCACATTCATTTCCAAGGCGGCATGAATGAGGTTGTTTTGAATCTGCAGGTTTTCCATAAGGAAAGTGTAGGGATAGCTTGAATTGGCTAAAATCCCTCCCACCCGAGCAGCAGCATCAATTACAACTTCCGGTTGGTATTTCTGAAATGCAGCTAGCACCTCAGCTTGGTTTCTTAGGTCGAGCTCCTTGCTTGAAAACCCAATCAACTGTGAATAGCCAAGCTGTTCCAATTTTCTCCAGATTGCTGAACCAACCATTCCTTTATGGCCGGCAATGTAAATAGGACTATTTTTATTCACCCGGCGAATGTAATTATTTTTTAGAACGTAAGCGATTTGAATTGGTGAAGCAATGGCTATTGGCGATAACGATAGCTGGCGATTTCGTGAACGATTCTTAATTCTAGGCTTTTTGCACTTTGCCCTTCGCCTGATTTTCACCTCGAGGAAGAAATGGCATTTTGGGTGATTAATGACCTGCCAAGTGCTCTAGCCTATTCAAAAAAAAACAGCACCCGAACCCAATGTCCGAGTGCTGCTTTAACCCTAAATCCATTTTATTTAGTTGGCTCTGAACTCAACCCTTCGGTTTAATTCATTCAAATAAATTTGTCTTGGCTGACTTCCTTCTGCTCGTGAAGAGAGGCGATTTGATTCAATTCCTTTGCTAATGAGGTAATTCATAACAACCTTAGCCCGGGCTTGAGATAGGCGCATGTTGTGCTCCATTCCACCTACATCATCCGCCATACCTACAACTTCTACATTTAAAGAACTGTTGTTTTTCAAAATCTTCACTACCCTATCCAAAGTTTGTTTGCTTTTCGTAGTTAGTGCACTGGAATTGTTCTCAAAATAAACAGGATTCATCTCTAAACGAATGATATCCAAAGAAGCTGCGTTACCCGAACCACTTGAAACAACAGGTGTTTGAGTTGGCTGCACTGCACCCTTATCCCCTGGCTTCTCCGGACATCCGGAAGGTGTATTGGCAGCTACATCAGGGCAATGGTCTTTAATATCAGGAACTCCATCCTTGTCGCTGTCTTTGGTGAACTTTTCCTGGATAAGTGCAATTTCCTGTTGGGTAGTGTTTAATCTTCCACGCTCGTAACCCAAACTATCTTGCAAAGCCTTAAGGACAGCATCATAATCTTTGGCTTCAGTACCAGCCTGCCAGGCCAGACCCCTGTCTTGGTGGCTGTTTTTTCCAAATGTATAGCGCAAAGCAAAGGTAGATTTAAGCAGGTTTTCCCTTCCCGAGCCATAATTGTACCCATCCACTGCATCGGAATGAATAACTGTGTATTCCGATTGCAGCATCAAATGCCAATTGTGGTTTAGGTGATAACGCATTCCAAGGCCCAAGCCGGTTACCATAGAAGCACCGCTTTCTGTATGGAACAAGCCATCATCAACCACAAAATAACGCTTTGAATCATACCCGGCTCTACCAAATGAGGCACGCACATAAGGGACCCAATTGTAAGGTTTTGTGCGGTAACGGGTTTTCAAATCCAAATTTACACCGGCCTGCAAAAAGTTTATATCGGCTTTGTAATAGTCGATTTTGTTTGCCCCCGTTATGTTTCCGCGATCATAGTTCAAATCAACTGAAATAACCGATGACCAAAAATAGGTAAGGTCCAATCCATAAGCCAGATCAAACTTGGTTTTGCTTCCGTTGAAACCATAAAGGTCTTCTCCGGCAAATCCATTGTTGAGCAAATCGTAGGAGGTTACTTTTAAATCGTATAAATTGGTTAGCCTTAGGCCAACAGCCCAGCGATTCATCGCCGGTCTGTTGGTTTGAGCCATTGTTGCTGTATTGAACAGCAGTATTCCCGCAGCCATCGCTACTAATGTGCGACAATGGGATTGAATTGCTGAATGTATTCGTTTCATGATTCTTAGCTTTTACTTGGCAATAATTACTGGCTTAATTGCTTTCTCATCACCTGATTTGATATGCACAAAGTAGGTTCCAGGGCTCCAGTCGCCAGTTTCAACACTGTGACTGAACGCGCTTTCTTGAGCAGAATAAACCAATCGGCCAACTCCGTCAAATACCTGAACCTCAAAACCTTCATTGCCTCGCAGGTTGTTTACATCTACACGGAAACGTTCCTGAGTTGGGTTCGGGAATAGATTGAAGCTTAATCCGTCTTCCAAACTTCCAATACCCAAGGCTACACCTACTCCAACCGGATCACTTTCAGTTGTGCATCCTTGAACAGTTCCAACACGAACACTGTAAATACCGGTTTTGGTCATGGTGTATGCGCGTTGATTAGCTCCAGGAATGTCTTCGTAATTGCGTCTCCACTGGTAGAAGTCAAACGACTGTGTTACCTGCAATACATCTGAATTCATACGTTCAATCATTGGCTTATCCGGCGAGCGGTGAACAGTTACAAAGAAATTCGCCTTTGTTTCACAACCCATTGAATCGGTAAAGGTGCATACCACGGCATGGTTGCCAGGTCCCGATAATCCCGGATCAAATTGCTTACCATCCAGACTAACTCCACTTCCGCTAAATACCACATTTGCATTTCCACGGGTTAAATCAAATGGAGGATTGCTGCTACAAACGGTAATGTTCGGGAATGTATCTGGCAAATAAGGAGGCAAAATGGTTACAGTAAAGCTGCGGGTAACCAAATTACCTGAACGATCTGTAAAGGTGAAGGTATTGGTGGTTACGCCTACCGGATACTTCTTGCCATTGCCAATGCCCGTTGTTTGTTTTATGGTTACTTGCGAGCAGTTATCGGTGGCAGTTGGAATACTAAACTGGAAGTCGGTATTGCAATGACCTAAAATCACACTCTCAGGGAAACTAGTTACAACAGGCATCATGGTATCAAGAACAGTTACAGTTACCCAGGATGAACTGCGATTTCCGCTGATATCCTGAATGAAGTATTCAACCAAATTGGTTCCTGTTTCGTTGCAATTGAAAATGGTTTTACTCAATGCACTAAAGCTAACTCCAACATTATCAGTTGAACCATTGTCAACCTCAGCAGGACTTAAGAACACAAATCCACCGTTTCCTAAATGCAAGGTCAGATTCTTAGCTCTAATACGCGGACGAACGGTATCAATTACATTCACTGAGATATTAGCTGTACGAACATTGTTGCTACCATCTGTTGCTGTAAAAATTACCTGATTCATTCCTAAGTTCAGTCCATTGAAGCTGGTCTTACTCAGGCTAAAGCTTAGAGCTGAGCAATTGTCAAAGCTGCTTAAGTTTACCTGGTCGGTGCTCAGCGATGCCTGACCATTGCTATCGAGGTACAACATCACCATTGGATTTACCAATAAGCTTGGACGAATGGTATCAAGTACTGTCACGGTGAAACTTGCTGTTGAAGCATTGTTGCTACCATCGTTTACAGTAAGTACCACTGCATTTGGACCTAAATCAGCACAACCAAACTCCGATTTGCTCAAGGCAAGGCTTGCGGTTGAACAATTGTCGCTAGAGCCGTTGTTGGCTTGGGCAGGAGTGATACTTGCCGTTCCAGCCGAGTTAAGGTATACGGTCAGATTACGTGCAGAAGCAGTTGGTTTGATGGTATCCAATACGGTAATCGTAACCAATGCACTCATTTGATTCGCACTAGCATCTTCCAAGGTGTACAATACCTGGTTTGCACCCAGGTTATTGCAATTGAAGCTGGTTTTGCTCAACTGCTGAAGGGTAATTCCCACATTATCACTTGAGCCGTTATTTACCATCGCAGGTGTTAAGGTTGCAGTTCCTGACCCATCTAAGTAAATGGTTCTGTTTTGCACACTAACCACAGGACGTATTGTATCAACCACCGTGATATTGAGGATTACTGAATTTGTATTTCCACTCGCATCTGCAATGGTATAGTTCACCAGATTCAAACCTAAGTTAGTGCCATTAAAGCTAGTTTTGCTTAGCGTTTGCGAGGTGATACCACAATTGTCGGTAGAACCGTTTCCAACCATTGCATTGGTAAGCGTAGCTATACCTGCATTGTTTAAGTACAGGGTCAAGTTATTGTTAACAACCACATTCGGACGAATGGTATCGAGAACGGTTACCTGCAAACTTCCGCTAGAGCTGTTGTTGCTCGCATCAGTCACCTGTAACTGAATCGTGTTATTTCCTCTATCGGCACAGGTAAACAAGGTCTTACTCAGGTTTAGGTTTGAAACACCACAATTATCGCTTGAACCGTTATTGGCTTGAGCAGGAGTTAATGTAGCCTGACCAATTCCATTCAGGTATAAAGTAATGTTTTGAGTATTTACAATTGGCTTGATCGTATCTACAACTGTTACAGTTGCAGTTCCGGTTTGGCTGTTGTTACTACCATCTATTACGGTCAACACCACCTGATTATTACCTAAATCACTACATGTAAATAAGGTCTTCGACAATTGAACTGCAGAAATGCTCACATTATCGGTAGAGCCATTGTTGATTTGAGAGGCAGCAATGGTTGCAACACCCGAAGCATTTAGATAAATGGTTCTGTTTTGGGTAGTAACGATCGGTTTAATGGTATCCAAAACGGTAATCAACACCTGTGTTTGAGCGCTGTTGCTGCTTTGGTCGGTTACAGTTAATGTAACAAGGTTAGCACCCAAATCAGCGGCAGTAAAGTTGGTTTTACTGATGCTAAGGCTTTGAACCGAACAGTTGTCTGTTGAGCCATTGTTTACCTGAGCTGCAGTAATAGATGCCGTTCCTGATGCATTTAGGTAAATGGTTCTGTTTTGACCAATGGCAGTTGGCTTAATGGTATCCAGAACAGTAACACTTGCGCTAGCCGTTCTGAAATTACCACTGGCATCGGTCAAAGTTACACTTACGGTATTGCCTCCCAAGTTGCTGCAATTGAAGTTGTTCTTGCTTAATCCTGCAAGAGGAGCAGCACTGCAATTGTCGGTTCCACTCAGAATAACATCCGAAGGATTCAATACTGCATTACCACTTCCGTCAACATAAAGGGTAGCAGAACGGGTGTTTAACACTGGACGTATGGTATCCAAAACCGTTAAACTAAACTGAGCTGAACCAATATTTCCGGTGCTATCTGTTCCGGTAAGGGTTAAAGTATTCACACCTAAATCAGCACATCCAAACTGAGTTTTGCTCAAGGTTCTGGTAGCCAGATTGCAATTATCGCTGCTCGCACTATCCACGGCACTTAAACTCAAATTAGCAGTACCCAAAGCATTGAGGTAAACGAGTACATTTTTCTTCGGACGCATTACCGGGCGAATGGTATCAAACACATTGATTACAACAGGTGCGGTTTTGAAATTTCCATTCACATCGGTAACTGTAAAGTTGATGGTGCTTGTACCCAAATCGCTGCATGTAAATGTTGATTTGGAAATGCTTACCGATTGAATACCACAGTTGTCGGTACTGTTGTTGTTTACCATTGCCGCTGTAATGGTAGCAGTACCGGCATTATTCAAGTAAACCAATTGGTTTGAAACAGTAGCAACCGGAGCAATCGTATCAATTACAGTTACCTGAACGATAGCAGCATGCGAATTTCCGCTCTGATCCTGAACGGTGAAGGTTACGTTATTTGTTCCAATGTTTGAGCAGTTAAATACAGATTGACTCAATACCCGACTGGTTAAAGTACAATTGTCTGAACTGGCTGAATCCAGCAATGCCGGGTTGATAACAGCCTGTCCATTACCTGATAAGTACAGGTTCAAACGCGCCTTAGGACGAGCAACAGGAGCAACAGGGTCTAAAACAACCACATTACTTACACCACTTGCACTATTTCCATTCACATCGGTTACGGTTAAAGTAACAGGTGTAATGCCTAGGTGCGCGCAGTTGATTGTAGTTGGCGATATGGTAACACTTGCAATTCCGCAATTATCTGTAGAACCATTATTTATCATGGAGCTGGCAACAGAAGCAGTGCCATTTGCATTCAAATAAAGAACAAGGCCACTTTGTACATTAACGGTTGGTTTTATGGTATCAAGTACGGTAACTGTTGCAGTTCCGGTCTGAACATTTCCATTCACATCCGTAACGGTTAGTGTAACTGTATTTGGACCCACATTAGAGCAGGTAAAGCTTGTGGTATTTAAACTTACAGAAGCAATTCCACAGGCATCAGAAGACCCATTGTTGATTTGTGAAGCAGTAAGGCTTGCATTTCCTGAGGCATTGAGATACACCGTCCTATTCTGAGTAATTACGACAGGCTTTACAGTATCCATAACCAGGACTGTAAAGTTAGCAGAATCTTTATTGCCAGCCAGGTCGGTAACTAGTAAGCGAACTGTGTTTGATCCCAAATTTGCACAGGTAAAGCTGCTTGTTGAAAGCGCTCTGCTCTGAATACCACAATTATCAGCACTTGCACTATCGGCTTGAGCAGCCGTGATACTCGCATTGCCGGAGGCATTGAGGTAAACAGTAAGATTACGAGCCACCACCACAGGACGAATGGTATCGCCAACGGTTATTTTTATTGCCGCACTGGTATCAGAATGTGCACCAGATACCACATAGCGTCTGAACCAAGTAGTTTGGGTTAATGCAGGTGAAGTATAATTCACTGTATTGCTAGAAGGAATTGCAGTAAATCCATTTACAGCATTGGTAGTTGACTTCAACCAAGTATATGTAAAGGTTTCGTTTCCTCCCGTTGGCGTGCTACCTGTTAATTGGGCAGGAGCAGTACCTGAACAAATGGTTTGTGCACTACCGATGGTATTGTTTCCAATTGGCAATGAGCCCGGTGTAACTGTTAAGGCAATAGGAACCACAGCACTTACACAACCAGTAGAAGTATTGCGTACAGTAAAATTAAAGTTATAGGTATTGGCTGCACTGGCAGGAATACTAACACTAATTGGACTAGTACCTAAACTAGCATTGCTAACCAGGGTAAAGCCAGGCATAGCTGTTGGAGAACCTGTTGCAATGCTATACTGAGTTGGAGTTCCAGTTGTGGCAGAATAAGGAATGCTGAAACTGGTAGCTAAGGTATTTACGCTGCTAATGGTGCCCAGTGTTATTGTTGGTATTGGATTCACTGTAATTCCTTTTGCAGCAGAGGTGTCCGCCGCACATTGGCCTGAACTCACAATCCTTCTAAACCAGGTTGTTTGGCTTAACACAGGTGGAAAGTAACTCTTGGCATTAGCACCTGAAATAGCTGTAAATCCCGCACTTGCCGAGGTAGTAGATTTCAACCACTGGTAAGAATAGGTAGTTCCATCTCCCCCACTTGGAGTAGAGCCGTCCATATCCGGAGTAAAATCACCTAAACAAACGGCATTGGCAATTGGATTGGCAATGGTATTGTTTGAAATAGGATTGGTTACCGTAATTAAAACAGCTGCACTTGTATCGCTAACACTACCGCTTACTACAAACCTTCTAAACCAGGTGTTCTGAGTTAAAGCAGGAGGATTGTAATTAATGTTGGAATTGGTGCCGGTGGCAGAAGTAAATCCAGTTGTTGCGCTGGTTGTAGAGCGCAACCAAGTATAGGTAAAGTTGCCTGTGCCGCCTGTTGGTGTGCTACCTGATAATGCTGCCGGAGTTGAACCTGAACAAATGGTTTGTGCAGTAGAAATGGTATTGTTTAAAATTCCACCTGGTGCATTTACTGTTAATGTAAATGGCACATTTGCACTTACACAACCTGTTGTGCTATTTCGAACAGTAAGGTTGAAATTGTAGGTATTTGCAGCACTAGCAGGTATAGTAATGCCGATTGGACTTGACCCTAAACTTGCATTGCTCACCGCTGTAAATCCAGACATGGCTGTTGGAGATCCTGCGGTAACACTGTACTGATTTGGTGTTCCAGTTGTTGCAGAATAAGGCAGGCTAAAGGATGTGGCATTGGTTAGTACACTGCTCACCGAACCTAGCGTAATTGTAGGCAATGCATTTACGGTACCAGATACAGGCACATTTTGAGTGGTAGCTCCTGTTGAACCTAAAGCAATATTACCAGAAGGAGTTCCGGTGGCAACTGAGCTCATACGGATATAAACTGTTGCAGCTGCCACTGTACCAGATGTAGGTGTAATGTTAAGCGTTGATGAAAATCCAGAGCCGGAAGTTAATGATACCTCATAACCAGCAGGAGGGGTAACAGAAATATTCGAAGTTAAACTAGAGCCGCTAACAGTAAAACTCTGCTGACCTGATGCAGTACCAGAACAAGCAGTAAAGCTTGTCAAGGAAGCACTTGCAGAAATATTTGGACTACCAGTGATACTTACTGTTATTGCAGAAGAAGTATCAACACCACAACTACTTCCGCTCACCACTCTTCTAAAGTAAGTTGTTTGAGTCAAAGCAGGAGACGAATAGTTTGCGGTATTATTTACCCCGGAAGCAGCTACAAAACCAGAACTTGCAGAAGTAGTTGAAGAAATCCATTTATAACTCAACGTACCTCCACCACCAGTTGCTGCAGTTCCTGTAAACTGTGTAGGAACACTGCCAGAAGAAATAGACTGGTTACCTGTAATTTGGTTATTCGCAATTACTGGGTAATAATTTGCTACCAATGGAGTTGAGGTAGCAGTAGGTGAAGAAACACAAGAACCGCTTGAAGTTAAAACACAAACAATAGTATCTAAATTGGATGAGTTCGATTTTACATAGGTTGCACTATTGGAACCAACATTCACTCCATTCAATTTCCATTGGTAAGCGGGAGTGGATCCTCCATTTGTGGAAGTTGCTGTATAAGTAATTGATGAACCTGGACAAGCAGTACTTGGACTTGCAGTAACTGTAATTGCTGGTGTTAATCCTGAAGTAACAACCACCGTTCCAGTATCACTAGAACAACCATAAGTTCCATTATTAAAATCCGTAACCCGAATCAAGTATGTTCCTGGATTTAATATTGGAATTGTTGGTGAAAAATTACTTCCATTCACACTGTAATGCGGCGTATTTGGCACATTGCTGTAATTAACAGTAATAGCAGTGGAGCCGCAGGCGTTTGCCTTAGTTATTGAATTCAGGACAGCTCTAACAGGAATATTAATTACAATATCACCAGATATGGTTTGGTTTCCGCATTTATCCTTTACAGCTATGCGGTATGTACCACTATTGGTTACAGTAAATATACTATTGGTAGAAAAGCTCGAAAAAGTTGAACAATTTGCTCCGGAACACAGTGCATAGGTATAAGGTCCCCCATTTCCACCAGCACCAAAACCAGCAATTTTTGCAAAGCCACCGCAATCTATGGCAGAGGTAGTGGTTATGGTTGGGTTTTGAGTTGTTACCGAAACAACTACATTGCTTGAGTTGGCAATTGTGCCGCAAGAATCAAGAGCTCTTACCGTGTACGTTCCAGCTGCTAATCCAGAAAACACATTGTTTAACTGAGGGCCAGCAACTACGGCAGAGGTTGCATTATTAATTAATGAATATCGAATTGGCGCAATTCCTCCTTGAGAAGAGGCAGTAACCGTTCCAGATCCACCAGATCCACAAGTAACGCTTGCCACGCCTGCTGCAGTGAGTGCTGGAGGTATTGAACTTACTACCACTGCTGGCGAATTTGAGGTAGCATTGCAATTATCGGTTATACGAATTAAATAAGAACCTGCAGGTAAATTACCAAAATAAGGATGCGATTGATTCGGTCTAACAACAGCACTATTTGAGGAATTTAAAAGTGCATATTGAAAAGTTCCTCCAGCTTGAGTAGTACCAGTGGTAATTGTTGTTAAAATCGAACCTGTGGCACTGCCAGAACAAGAAGGAGTGGGAGTTCCTGTTACAGATGGAACTACAGATGCAGGAAAAGCCAGGGGTGTTGCTGTTGTCGAGGTTTTTCCACAAGCATCTGTAATACGCAATAAATACCCACTTGCGTTTACGGGAACACTATCAAATAAGGTTGAATATTGAGGCCCAATAACAACCGATGAATTGGTGCTGTTAATTAAACTATACTGATAGGGCAGTCTACCTCCGGGAGGGACAGTAGCAACCCGAATGGATCCATTAGCTTTACTAGCACATGAAGAGGAAACAATGGCTAGTGATCCAACATCAGGACCAGTTGAATTCAACGAAATATTAACAGTTGCCGTGTTGTTGCAAACATCAGTAACTCTAACCACATGTGTTGGCGAACCAGTTAAATGAGGAACAGCTGGAAAAACATTAGTACTTTGCGCAGGAAATATTACTGTGGTATTGGTTGAGTTATAAATAGCATACGTGTAAGGACCACCACCGCTTCCTGATGGAATTGGACCATAACCATTAAAACTTTGCGGCACAACTGTTACTTGTGATAAATAAGTACTGGCGCTACATCCTACTATCGCGGTACTAGCAGATGCTGAAAATGGCAGTGCAGCTGCGATGGTTGTCTGCGCATCTACAGTTAATCCGCACTGATCTTTGGTCTGAACCGTATAAGTTCCAACTGGCAAACCAGTAAATACAGGATTATTTTGAAAAGCCCTTGTAACAGGAGATGGCGAAACCAAAGCAAACTGATAAGGAGCACCTCCTCCTGAATTGGCTGTCAAGCTAATAACAATAGATCCGGTTGAACTTGTAGAACAACTTGAACTATTGGTTATTGTTGGAGCAGTTGGAGCAGTTGCAGCAGCCAACGTGAAAGGACTTGAATTTGTTACGGTATTACCACAAGCATCTGTAATTCGAATGGTATAATCACCAACTGGTAAGTTACTGAAAATTCTGCTCGTTTGAGCAGGCCTAATTTCTGGAGAAGGTGCAATTAACTCAAAAGTATAAGGAGCAATACCTGTAGTTGGTGCTTGAACTGCTAACCAACCGGTTGCAGAAGTGCTGCACGATGGAAGTGTTGTAACACCTGATGGAAATGAAAAATTAGTTGAGCCAGGAACCGAAATGGTATCGGTAACATCTACTCCACAAGCATCCGTCATTTTAACAGTGTACTTGCCAATGTTTAAATCTGCAAACCTGGCATTTACGGAGTTTGCAATATTGCTATACTGGGTTGGTCGTATTGCGGCTCCCGGGCTAATTAACTCAAACTGAAATGGAGAAAGTGCAGAAGAATTGGGTTGTATCAAAATCGACCCATTTCCTTGCGATACGCATGAAGCTGAACTAGAAGCAGTAAATGTTGGTGCATTTGCTGCACGCACCGAAACGGTATCCACTTTGCTAATTCCGCATCCGTCCGTTAATCGAATAGTGTAATTCCCGGGAACCAAGCTGTCGAAAAAGTTGCTTGCTTGAGCTGGTCTTACTAATGGTGAAGGTGGCAATAACTCAAACAAATATGGACCTCCACCGCCTGTTGAAGTTACCTGAGTTTTTAGTGAACCTGTTCCTGAGTTTGGGCAGGAAGCAATAGCGAAAGTTGAACCAAAACTTGGTGCACTTGCAGCACTAACAGTTGCCGTTGCAGTGCTTATGCTACCACAAGTATCCCTTATTGCATAGGTATATGTACCTGGATAAAGATTTTCAAAAACATTGCTACTTTGAAAACCTCTAATCTCAGGGGATGGTGAAATTAAAGCTACCTGTAAAGAACCGAATGCAGCGCCATTATTAATGCCATTCAAAGAAAGTCTTACCGCAATTTTACCAGTAGGTTTATCCGAACAAGAAGCGGTAGTTGTTGCGCCTATTGAAGGTGAACTTGAAACAGGAACCGTAAATACACCTTGTGTAGTCCTATTACAAGCATCTGTGACTAAGAAAGAATACTGCCCAGGAGGTAGGTTTGAAAATTTTGCATAGTAAGAAGTAGATACCACATTGTATAACTCCGCATTGACATTCGAAACCAAAATAGGTGATGGACTAACGAGGCTGCATGAAAAAGGTGGCACACCATTCGAAACGGTAAGCAATGCTTCTCCTGTTGAACCACCAGCACATGATGGAATAATAGTTGTTCCTGAAACAGAAACGGATGGTGTTGTTGATATGGCCTCACTAGGAACTGTTGCTGAAATAACAACACTAATACCACAATTATCCCAAACCTTTACTGAATAAACACCGGCAGGTAAATTTGAAAAAATATTACTGGTTTGAATAGTTCGGGTAACTGGAGAAGGACTAATCAACTCATATCGATAAGGAGGAACCCCGCCACTTACCGCTGCTGTAGAATGTCCGGTAGGATTAATTCTAATGCTTCCATTTGCACTTCCCAAACAACTAGGCATGATTTGAAATCCAGCTATATTTAAAGCCAGTGCACTCGGATTATAAACCACCCGTTTTACTATACTTGTTTTACATCCATTGTTATCAGTAACCGTGAGCTTTACAAAATAAGTGCCATTTGAAACAAATTCTTTTCTTGGATCTTTTTGTGTAGATGTTGTACCATCACCAAAGTCCCATAAGTAACTACTAATACCAGCGGCTGCAAAAGAAGAATCATAGAAGCGAAAAACACCCGAACAGCTTGAATCTGCATCAACTCCAAAATTTGGCCTATTATCAAAAATTGCGGGTGTTGAATTTATTGAATTGCTCTCAGGATTATTTGTAAACTGAACTGAAAATTTAAGTGGTGTGGAATTACTAAACTGGTCAACCAAAAGAATATACCATTGTCCCATTACTACATCGATTCCAGGATTAAATGCACCAATACCTGTGTTTGGAGTAGATAGCCCAGTTGCACCTGGAATACCATAAGATGTAGAAGAACCGGCATAACTACAAGACATATCAATTTTTTGATTACAGCTGTTTGTTCCCGGAGGACCATTTAATTTGAATATACTCCAGTCAAAATCTGAGTTAGTGGGCAAGCCACTTGGATTGTATAATCGAATTACAAAATTGAGCTTTCCGCTTGCCTTTGCCTGAAAAGCAAGCCAAACGGAATTGTGTTCAACATTTCCGCAGGCAAGCTGCTCCAAATTAGAACCCAATCCATTCGGGAAATAAGAATCCGTGTTACCGCAAATAATAATAGGATTTGAACAATCAGATTGAGCATTCACTTGAAGTCCTATTCCAATGAATGCAAAAATCAAGACCCAAGGTAGCATCAACCTTTTCCTGACTTTTTGTATAAATGTTTCCATAGATAAAAAGATTTCTTTCTTAAAATGCACCCTAAATAATGGCATAAATGCCAACAAGACGTGTAAATCCTTCGCTACAATTAAAGCCATCTTTCGTTACACGGTCGGTTCCCTTGACCACAAAAGGTGTGTCTTGTGCTGTAATGGTAATGGTTCTTTCGGATGCACTGTTTGGTCGAATAGTTAACCGATGCGGAGATGCAAACTGATTGAGGTTATTTGCACCTGTTTCGGTAATGTTACCAATTACCGTAGCT
Organism: Bacteroidia bacterium; assembly: GCA_023151275.1. Lineage (GTDB taxonomy): Bacteria > Bacteroidota > Bacteroidia > UKL13-3 > UKL13-3 > CAISCU01. The sequence continues at coordinate 57,622 of JAKLJI010000003.1, forward strand.
GTAACGCTCTGGTTCATACCCGAACTGTTAATGGCTGCAAACAAACCACCGGTATTGGTAAAGGAGGTGTAGGTTCCGCCCGGCCCAACGGTGACATTAGCTGCCACCTGGCCATACAGGCGCCCGCTCATTCCCGCCAAAAGCAGGAGTAGAAAGACGAGATAACTGGATTTTTGAAGTAAAGGTTTCATATTATTTTGATGTTTGTAGTGAGCTAGTTTGAACTGCGTTCTGAATAGAAAGCAGTGAGGCAACAGAATACCGATTCTTTAAATTATAAGCAGAGCATGAAGCAATTTCGCTTGAATAAAAACAACCAGTGAATGCTAAATATTTTGTTTTGGGAGTTGAAAAAAAATCAACCCAAAAGAGGCCAGAAAAAGCTGGAACTATACTTTTAAGGAAATCAAATTGAATTAATTTCTGCGCCCAAAAGCGAATTGCACAAGCCTGATGAAGGAGGTAGCAAGCCTGCTGTTTTACCTTAAAAAAAGTGTTTAAAATTGGCATAGGCTATCAAATATTACAGCTTAATTTCAACGAATTGGCTATAAAATTAAATCCCTTTTATAGTGTTGCCAAGCCCTAACCCATAAATCAGGGATAACCCTTAGAGCCTAATAAACAAGAAAATACCACTTCTTTCAGTCCCCAAAAATGCTGCCCTTAACCTGCAAATTGGCGCAAAATGTCAATCTATAAATTGACTTGAAGGTTATAATAAAAAATTATCTAGTAGCAAAAAAAGCATTTAGCGAATCAGGCTTTTGGGGGAATGAACAATGGTATAGCTCTGAAATATTTTACCTTGAAGAAATGAAGGGAATGAAGGTTAGTGAAGGTTAAATTTTAAAAGGTCGAAATCAGATTTGGGGAAATTTACCATGAAGGCATTAAGAGTATGAAGGTTAGTGAAGGCCATAATTTAATTGGTCTGTTATCGGAGTTGGGGAAATTTACCATGAAGGCATGAAGAGTATGAAGGTTAATGAAGGCCATAATTTAATTGGTCTGTTATCGGAGTTGGGGAATTTTACCATGAAGGAATGAAGAGTATGAAGGTTAGTGAAGCCATATTTCAATTGATCTGAGATTGGGGATGTGGAAATTTACCATGAAGGAATGAAGGGTATGAAGGTTAATGAAGGCCATAATTTTATTGGTCTGTTATCGGAGTTGGGGAATTTTACCATGAAGGAATGAAGAGTATGAAGGTTAATGAAGGCCATATTTCAATTGATCTGAGATTGGGGATGTGGAAATTTACCATGAAGGCATGAAGGGTTTTTAAGCCTGGTGCCACAAAAAAAGGAGCTAAGCTTTTAATGGCTTAACTCCTTTTTGGTTTGCTACTATTACTTAGCTGGAAATCGAATGCTTAAAATTCCACTACGGTAAACATTACCCTTCGGTTGGCCAATCTGCCTTCCTCCGTGTTGTTATCGGCAATGGGTTGGGTTTCTCCATAACCTACCGCTTTCATTTGCTTGGCATTTACTCCTTTTTGAAGCAGGTAATTCATCACCGTTTTGGCTCTGTTCTCCGACAATACCAGGTTCTTTTGGTCATCGCCTACATTGTCTGTATGACCTGCAACTTCTATCACCATGCTTGGATTTTCTTTCAAAATGTCGGCCATCTTATCCAAGATATTGTATGAAGATTCCTTCATCCTATCTGAACCTGTTTCAAAGTTGATAGCCTTGAGTTTGAACACCAAGCCTTTTTCAATTTTGGGTTGCTTCAACTCAATGATTTTGGAGGTGCCTTTTTCAGCGTTTTTCAGCTCAAGTGTCTCCTCAGCCGGGATATACCCTTTTGCACTTACGTTAACGGTGTAATTGCCGGGTTCCAAATAGAAATTGCTCATGCCCGATGCATCTGCATTGCCATTGAACACTTCCTTGTTTTTCTGTTTAATAACAATTGTTCCCGGAACAGGTCTTCCGTATTTCTCGTCCTGAAGCTTGATGCTAACCTTTACCATTTCTTTGTAAGGGTCGGCTTTCTGCACTTCTTCTTTTACTACGGGTTGTGGTTTGGGTTCCTCTTTTGGCTTTTCTGCACGTTCTTTTCCAAAGTAGTAGCGAATGCCCAATCCCACTTGTATCAAGCCCTGGTTATTGCTTTTCATGCCATTGCTCATGGAGTTGTACTGACCGCGTTTATCGGTGATGCGGTAAGTGGATGCTGCATCAAAATTGCTTTTGAGTTGCTGGTACATCAGGTTTACATGCAAGGCCAAATTGGGCTTAATGCGGTAGCTCACACTCGGACGAACAAACCACGATGTGCTGATGCTTGTATTGTTTAATTCGCCACTGTTGCTTGCTGGTTTTACACCTAAGCCTACATTGTACCCTTTGCCATACAAATCCTCAAAATAGGCATTCACATTGCCATCCGAATTTACTTTCTCGTAATGTGCTTTGGTAATCAGCCAATCATTTGGATTGGGAGTTGGTGAGTTATCGTACACCGGATTCCCATTCGCATCGAAGCTGTAAATGGCTTCGTAATCAAACTTGGCATCCTCGGCACTGTAAGTGGATCTCTGATTCAAGTTTATTACCACACCTGCATCTAAGTTCAATCCCCAACGCTGGTTGATTTGCTTTTTGTACATGAGCATGATTGGCAAGCCAATTACACCTTGTTTAATTTGCTCCTCAACAGCTTGATTGGCCCGCAATCCTTGACGGAAAGTAGAACCAAAATTATCGGTTGATTGGTATTCCAGGGCAAACTTATCCAAGCCATACGTGGTGCGTAATCCCAGGTATTGAATGCCGGTACCAAGTCCGAAATTTCTGTTTTTACCGAAGAAATAGCCAAGACTAAAATTCAGCCCAAGGTGAGAAGCATTTTTCTGACTGAGCGAAGAAACATTTGCATTGAGGGCATTGGAATAGGCTTGAACCCAGTTTGTTTGTTCAATACTTCCCAATTGGGTACCGGCGGCAATTCCACCGCCAATAAACCAGCGAGGCATTTGCGCATCGGTTCCGAAGGAAGTTGTATTTTGAGCAGTTGCCGCAGATAAAGCACTAGCAGCAATGCCAAAACCAATGGATATCTTTTTTAACAAGTTCATGTGTTGAGCGATTAGTGTTTGATAATTTTGGTAGTAGAAACAAGACCTGATTCATCTTCAACATGGAGCAGGTAAACACCCGCTGAAAGCGCATCCAGATTCAAAAGTAATTCTGAGCCATTCATGGATTCGCTGCTGAGTTTGCGGCCATTCAAATCATAAACCATAACAGATGCTTGTTTCAAATTTTTGCTACTGCGGATTTGAAGTTGAGCGCTAAATGGATTTGGAAACACTACGAGTCCCAACTCGTTGGCAAGAACTTCAGCAGCACTTAATGGTACAGCATGGTAGGTTTTTTGGTAACAATTGCCGCTAGTAGAAATTACCCAATACGCTTTGGTTGTAGTTTCAGGAGAAGCATTGTAATAGTTTTGGTTGATTTCATTCTGAATGGTATTTCCTTTCAGGGTAGGTAACTCGTCAAAACCCCATTGGTATTTTTGAACATTGTTGGCTTCGCAAACAAAGTTTTTGTTGAAGTAACGCACAGTTGCTGTATGAACAGACTCTGCATTTACTTGCAGGTTAACACTTGTGGAAGAAGAGCACCCGTTTTGAGTGGCTGTTAAGTTAACCACAGCAGCACCTGAATTCGGGAAGCTAATCAAGCTGTATTGCTTGGTGCTTCCTTGCGCATACAGGCTGGCATTGCTGGCCGACCATTGGTAGCTAACACCTGAGGCAGGAGCTGTTGCCGCGCCGAAGTTTAAGTATTGTGCACCTTTGCAAATTGGGCTTGCAGGCTGAATGCTGATTACAGGTTGGGCTGGGGCTGGATTGCTTGTTCCATTTACGGAAACACTACGCAAAGTTGCATCCTGTGAGTTAATTTCCAGATTGGTTCCTAAAGTTCCTGTTGCGGTGGCGCTGATACGGATAAACAAAGTTGTTTCGTTAACAGAACCAGCAGTAGGATTAAGCACCAGGCTAGCAGCAAATCCAGCACCGGAAGTGGTTGACACTTCAAATCCTAAAGGAGCAGTAACGGTGATACCTCCAACCAGATTAGCTCCGCTCACCTTAAACGATTGTTCCTCTGAGGTTGAACCGGCGCAGGTGGTAAATGGAGTGAATGAAGAGGATACTGTAAGAATTGGCCCTACAATTTCAAGTGTAGTAAAGGAACTATCTCCGCCATAACTGGTATCAATGCTGCTAATGGCATAAGCCTTATAGTGGTAGGTAGTTGCAGGGATTAAACCGGAAATAGTTTTATTATATCCACCTTTACCCGAGCCAACGGCCACCTTTGTAGCAGTAGCAAGTGTTGGATTGCTGGCAGTACCGTAAACAAATCCACGATCAGTTACATTAGCAGAACCAGTATCCAGCACATTTCCAGCCAATAAAACTGAGGTGGCTGTAATTAAGCTTGGCGGATTGGTTCTAACAACTGGAGGCAAGTTAGTAGGAAGATCAAGCGTTCTAAAGGTTGAATCGCCACCATAACCAACACCGGAATTGTTGTAGGCATAATACCGAACATGGTATAAAGTTGATGGGGTAAGACCAGTAACATTCATTGCAACTACCGAGCTATTCATAAACACAACTTTCCGGTCGCTAACGGTTGGGTTAGGACTCGTGCTCAAAACCACACCACGTTCTGTAACTGCTGAGGAGCCGGTATCTATAATCGCACCACCTAATGTAGCACGATAATAACCAATATCAAATGGAGAAGAAGTTCTCACCAATGGAACAGTTAGAGAAGGACTTGCCGTTACAAATGTGCTATCGGAGCCATAACTTGTGCCCACGCTGTTGATAGCATAGGCGCGCACATGGTAGGTAGTAGAATGCGTAAAGCCTGAAACGGGTAGTGAAAAGCTACCAATACCTGAACCCATAGAAACTTTGGTATTGGCTATGGTTGGATTTGCAGTTGTGGCATAAACTATGCCTCTTTCGGTTACTGCAGAAGAGCCACTATCACTTACGATGCCTCCTAAGGTTGCATATGTAAGTCCAATCAGCTTTACTTGAGCAGTACTTACCGTTGGAGCAGAACTTGGAGGAAGGGAACCGGTGGTAAATGTGCTATCGGCGCCATAGCTAGTGCCAACGCTATTGGTGGCAAAGGCTCTGAAATGGTATGTAGTGGCTGGCGTAAAATTGCTAACCACTTGCGAAAAGCTGCCTTTACCAGAACCCATAGCCACTTTTGTACCATTACTAATAGTTGGATTTGCAGAAGTGCCATAAACCACACCACGTTCTGTAACGCTAGCTCCACCATCGGAGCTTACATTTCCGCCCAAATTTGCTGTTGTAATGGTGATTGATGTTGCACTTGAAGTACTTACAGTTGATAAACTTGGACCACCAATTAGGGTAGTTAAATTCTTGGGATTTTGAACTGCGGGAGCGCGGTTGTAGCCAATATCAGCACCGGTACCGCCATACTCACATACCATTAAACGGTAATTGGTTCCCTGAGTTAGACCAGTAATACTCACTGTCATTCCTGTTCCATTGTACACACAATACCAACCGCTGTTTCCAATTTGTGAACCTGAACCAAAATTGGGGTTTGCGGTATACGTGGTTCCATTTACAGGCATTGCCCAGGATCCAGTATCCGCCTTTAGGAATGCGGCACGCGCAGTTCCATTTCCTTTGGTCCAAGAAGCGGTAACTGAATTAGCAGTTAGGCCCAAAAAACTGATGTTTTTAGACTGAAGGGTTGAAGTAGAACCAAATGTAATATCAAAAATATTGCTGATGTTTTTCAGTGTATCGCTTATTGAAAATGGTGACAATGTACCCATAAAAACACCCATTCTACCCGGACTACTGCTACTGTTTGAATAGGCTACTTTATTATTAACCGGGTCAATATCAAACGCAATAAAACTGCCCTGGGAGCTTGGAAGTTTAAATAAGGTATCCCGCTGTGAACCATCAAAATTACTACGGTAAATTCCCAAGTTATCCGAGAAATAAAGCTTGTTATTTATTAAATCCGCCCGAACACCCCAAGTTGAGGTTGCACCTTTCATAATGGTATCCCTATTACCTGTTCCATCAGCATTCATCCCAAATACAAATTGATTTTGTGTGGTATAAAACACTTTTCCCAAAGCGGGGTTAATTGCGATTTGACGGCCGGCAATTTTTCCTAAAATAACGACCATATTAGAGCCGTCCAAATTGCAGGATGCATAACCACCAGTACCAATAATATAAAGTTTTCCTGCATATTCATCAATGGCAATTCCGCGGGGATTAATTGCCTTGGAAGGCGTATTGAAGGTATCTATAATTTGAACATTGGTTCCATCAAAATTTGCTGATTTTAGTGGCCGTTTACCACCACCTTCTACCCAAAACATTTTTCCTGTGCCATAGGAAAAACATGCGCCGTCCGGATTGCTCAACCCTGTTTTAATTAAGGTATCAACCGTAGAAAAATTTAAGGGTGTGGAGTAAATGCGAGATGGCGTATTTTGGAGGAAAACAATGCGCGGCTGGGCATAGGAAACTATCCCACTCAGCAGCAAAATTAACAGCAGCATGCAGGACTTATTTTGTCTGAATGCGAACTGTACCCTTTTTTGTGTTCGATATGTATTCATTTTTTATTGATTGTGATTTTTAACGGATTGATAAAGAAGCAATTTGGAGGTTGGCCGGGGCATCAAGTCTAGTATTTGGCGGATGTGTATTTGGGACACGAATGCCAATAAAAAAACTCCTGTTCAATTTGATTCTACTCAATGCTGATTCCATAAAGATTGATTTTTAAAAATGCCAGAAACTCGTTTTAAAATTTCCGTGTTTTTTTTCATCAATTCACAAACAAGAATAAGTCCCGTATCGAAATCAAAAATGCCTTAGCATGAAATTAAGGGTTAACCCTTAGATATGAATTACAATCCAAAAAGCCCTCACTAAAAACTCTTTTTCACTTAGCTTCAACCACTTAAAAAAATAAGATGATGAATTTTGACCAATTAATGCAAGCCCTAGACTGAATCTAAATTTGAAGTGCAGAAATTCCAATTGGGGTTTATGTCTGATTTACCATGCAGCTTGTCCATTATTTGCATCCTACTCCAATTATTCGTCCGAACCCGACTCATGAATAGTTAATGAATAGTAGAATCTCTTGGATTGAATACATCATTTTAATCGGCACGGAATCTTTGCGCCCTGGATGGCAGTGGAAAGCCTGCTTTTGGAACAGGTTAGGGATGCGTGCGCGTGCCGGCGACCGCAGGAAGCCCGGCTAAGCCACTTGCAGCCCTACCTGGGCCAACAGCAGCTTGGATCGGACAGCCAAGGCCGCCACCGAAACGAAATGTGGAATGAAAGAAGCGTTTGATAGGTGGCGGTGGCGCCCAACAAGCGATTAAACCACCTGAGTTTGCCATTTTCCTTTTCGAAAAACCAACCAGGCTGCTAGTGCAATGGCGGTTTCTGCAATGGGTATTGCCCAAAAAACTCCGGTACTTTTAAACCCAAACTGGATGGCCAATAACCAAGCCAGGGGAACCTGAAACATCCAAAAACCAAGGAAGTTAATCCAGGTTGGGGTTCGGGTATCCCCTGCCCCGTTTAGCGCTTGTGTCATTACCATGCCTATGCCATAAAACACATAGCCTGTGCCAATAATTTGAAGTGCCCATGTGCCATAACTTAGCACCTGAACATCAGAACTAAACCAGGAAATAATATGCTCTGCAAAGGCTAAAAAAAACAACATAACCAAGGCCATAAATACGGCATTGTATTTCGTACATAAGGCCACCGATGCCTTGGCTCTTTCGGGTTTGGAGGCTCCCAAATTTTGGCCTACCAAAGTAGCAGCAGCATTGCTTAAACCCCAGGCAGGAAGAATAAAAAATACCACATTCCGCATGGCTATTTGATACCCTGCAGAGGCTTCTGTGCCACCGGTTTGCGCAACAAGACGCGACAATACAATCCAACTGCCACTTGCAATAATAAACTGAAAGGTTGCCGGCCAGGCCAATTTTACCAGCGATGAAATTTGGTGCCAATCGGGAACAAAATCTGTAAGACTTAATTTTAACTGACCTTGTTTTCTGAACAAGGCAATGAGCTGGTACACCACACCCGAACTTCGACCAATTAAGGTTGCCCAGGCAGCACCTTCAACGCCGTACCAGCCAATTAAAATAGGACACAAACCAATATTTATCAAACTGGCAATCCACAAGCTGCGCATGGCAATGGCGGCATTGCCTGCACCTCTGAAAATACCATTGATGAGAAACAATAGAATGATGGAAACACTTCCACCCATTAAAATGCGTGTAAATCCTGCGCCTGATTGCACCACAGAAGCGGAGGCTCCCATGAAGCGGAGCAAATCTGCGGCAAACACCATTCCCAAGGCTCCAAGCACAATGCCGGAAAGCACCGAAATAAGCATGGCTTGTCCCGCAGCATGAGAAGCTTTTTGAACATCCTTCTCGCCTACCCTTCTGGCTACAATGGCTGTAGCAGCGGTGCTTAAGCCAATAGCGAGGGAATAAACAAGGGTAATTAAAGACTCGGTTAGCCCAACGGTTGCAATGGCATCGGGACCTAATTTACCCACGAAATACATATCAACCACGGCAAAAACACTTTCGAGGCTCAATTCCAAAATCATGGGAATGGCAAGCAAAACAACAGCTCTACGGATACTACCATCGGTAAAATCGTGTTCTTCCGTGCTTAAGCTTTCCCGAATGGTGCTAACTACCCTGCTAATCCAATTGCTACGCATGCCACAAGTTTAAAGAATTCGGCAATCAGGAGCAAATGGGGGGAAATATGGCGGTGGCTGTTGCCGATGGCTCGTCCTGAAAGGGCCAATTGCAATTGGCCTGTAGCATGGCGGTTGGCCATCCAAAGGCTAATCCGCCGGAGGCGGGTTATAAATGCAGAAATCGGCACATGGATTCAAATCGTTCATGAATTCAAAAAGCCATAGCCAATAGCTATAGCCATCGTTCATCAATTGTAAATCGTACACGAAATTCGAAAGCCGAAGACTCATGACTTCCTCTTAAATCCTGCCACCCCTTATGGGGTTTCAATTTCAATGTTTTTACGCCAACTTGCTACAATAATGCCACCCGCCGGAGGCGGGTTATAAATATATAAATCGGCTCATGGATTCAAATCGTTCATGAATTCAAAAAGCCATCGCCAATAGCCATCGCCATAGTTCACTAATCTCAATGTGAAACGTAAATCAAAAAAAAGGCCAATGGCCAAAAGCCAACAGCACCCCCTAACTTGAAAGGGCCAATTGCATTGGCCCCTAAATAACTCTCCCAACTGCTGCTGCAATTTTCTCTGCCGGCAATTGCTCCATGCAGCTTGTTCCATCCAAACAACTGCCCCGGTAAAAGCATTTGCAGGCTTTGTCGGGACCCACAATTTCGCCTTTGCCAAACAAATCAAATTCGTAGGGATTGAAGATATTGTTCATCAATACAATGCGTTTGCCCAAAGCCAACGTAATGTGCATACCCATGGTAACTTGCGTAATTACCAAATGGCAATGGTTTACTAAATTGATGAATGCATTCAAACTGAAATACCCCAAATATTCCGCACCCGATTTTGCCTGAATCTCTTTGTTTCTAGCATCTTCGGCCTCTCCACCCAGCAGTAAAATATGAGCATCCGGATGTTGACCTTTTAACAAGGCTATCAATTCAACCCATTTATCAATGCTCCACAAGCGGGTAGTCCACCTTCCACCACAACCGGTATTCAGGCCAATAATTTTTTTGTCAGATGGCAGATTCCATGAAAAGCCTTTATCTGCGTGAGTATCCATTAAATAGGGCTCTCCCGTGTGTTCCATGCCACAAATTTCAAATATCTCTTGCAGGTACGATTTGGTATTGGCTTTCGATACATCATCAAACATACCGGTAGCAAACTTGTGGTTGGCAAGCTCGTTGAAGGGTTGAATCTCATTGTCTTTCAACACATAGCCAAACTTTTCCTTTGCATCAAGCACCTTCAGCAAAGCACCGGCTTCCTTTTCTTTATCCAGGTTAATGGCAATGTCCCAAGTGCTATGCTGCACATACAACAACGCGTTATGATCCCATTTCAAAATCTCATCAATTTGAGAAGCCGGCAAAATATCGGGTGTCCAGGTAAGCCAGGTAATTTTGCAATCCGGATACAAGGCACGGTACTTCACCACCAAAGGTGTTGTACGGATAACGTCGCCAATGGCCCCCAGCTTAATAATCAGAATCCGCTTAGTAACCGGACTATACACAGCGCAATTGCTGCAATGGTAACCGTGTTCCTTATGTGGTTTGCAGGGAATATGTCCTTTATAATGCTTGCAATCGGCCTTAAACGTCATCATAGAGCGGCAAGATACATTTTTTTAAAAAAACACGAGGGCCAAACCACAAGCGAGGCAAGAATTTGGGTTTGGATTAGGGCGCGTTTTGCCGGGGCTGGAGGCTTTTCGTTCCAATTTCCAATTATACGGCCCCGGCAAAACCGGGTTCTCCGCTCCTACTCCGCGGCCATGCAGCAGCTGCTAGCGGGCCGGAGAAAGAGCTTCCTGCGGTCGCTTTTCCAGGCCACGCAGCAGCAAGCTTCATGTCCTTGCGGGGTATCCGCTGCGCCCCCATCGCGCATACAGATCTGAAAATTCTTTGAGGATGCTAACATTATCGAATTGCGTAGGGATGCGTATTAGATGGAGCTTATGGGGATGTTTATAAAAAACACTATTTGCCCCAACTTTTCAACCAGTTTTTCACAGTTGCATTTAATTTTCACAGGCAGAAAACATATCTGATTCGCCTAACCTACCTTTAAATTGTAAATGATAGAATGCAGATTCGATTTAGCAAAATAGATAATCCTCAAATAATCAATAATTCAAAAGTGAACCATGAATAATTGTTTTAACTTCAATTCTTTTTTTCTAAACCTCAAAAGCAACTACCAATCATTAATCAAAAAACATTTCCATCCCTTTTCTGCAAATTCTGGAAACTTGCATAAGGAATGTGCTTCATGTTTTTTTGGAAATCCACAATCTTATTTAAAAACTTTAAAGCAAAACGTTTGCCACTTCCCGGGGTATTCTTTGAATCAATAAATTTGACTAGTTTATTAATTGTTGCAGCAGCCTCTGCTTTAATGGTAATTTTCATTCCTCATAGGCCTTTATTAGACTTTCCATGTCTAGGCTTTCACTTTGCTCAACTCGTAGGATATATTCCTTCATTTCCTCCCGAGTGGCTTTTCTTCCAATACCCAATGCTACATCTTTTGCCGTCAATGGTTTTACCGTATCAACAGCTTTTTCGGCTGTAATACCCAATTCTTTTAACAAAGACAATACTAGCTTTTGCTTGCGTGAACTTGGTATATCAATTAGATACTTCATGTATCAAATATAGGGATAAGGTAATCGTTTACAAAAACAGCATACCCGGGTTAGTTTGGTAGTTGATTACCAAGCTCGGATTTCTTAGTGCCGCTAAGTAGATGGAGCCCATGGGATCATTGCTAAAATACCAGTCTATTAACCAATTCTTCTTTTGTTGCAGCGTTGATAATCCTGCTCCTTGAACCTGGTTAATTAAGGTACTACGCAAGTTAGTTGAATTGTAGTAATAATGGTTCAATCCTTTTTATGGATAAATATAAATGAAATTATCCATGCTGGTGTTTTGAAACGATTCATTTATTAGCAAAAATTCGAGTTGGAGCTATTTAAAATCTAGTAAAACAATCCATCCAATCTTGAGTAGCATGAAAACTATAATGCGAGAACTTTGGATTCTAAAAACAACGTTTCAGGAGCTATATCTAATTCATTGCACCATTGAACGGTTCCCATAAAAACATGTGCAGTTCTGAAAATTTGTAAATCTTTTAATTCACCAAAATCTCCCCTTTCCAAATAAGGACTAACATCAAATAGTCTATATGACCCATCATCGAAAAGACAATTTAACGAATAATCGTCATTACTCTCTACCTTAATTAATTTTGGAAGCATAACTATTCTATTTTAATGGTTCAATTTTAAAAACTTTATTTCCATTTACAGCAAGATTCCAATTCGCCATTAACTCATCTTTGTGAATTTCAATCCAGGCTTGCAACAATTTCATTTTATTTACTTGAATTTCTCCTTCAATTAAACCACCATCTGGTATTGGAACTACAGCCTCTTGCTCATCATAGGCAACATGTATATGAGGCAAACGATATTGTTTATTATCAAAGTAATAAATTGATACAATAATTCCATAAAACATAGATAAAAACCGCCATAAATCAAATTTAGAAGATTTTACCTTTGCAAGCAATAAAAAGAAAAAGCAGTAAGCTGACCCGAACTAACACTTGGTTATTTGAAATTACAATTCAAGGGAATTTAGGCATCCAGCTCCGATGAAGCTATAACCTGCATCACCCAGCTCTCCTACCTTATTTCATCAGCATTCAAATTAGATTGCTGTGCAAATTCTGTTACTAGTTGCTCAAACATACTTTGACCAAAGTAGTTCTTTATCTTCTGGAAGTAATTCTCCATGCCGGTGGCAAAGGGCGTTCCATAGAGCATACCCGGATTGGTTTGGTAAGTGCTTACCAATGCCGAATTGCGTAGTGTTGCCAGGTAGATAGAGCCCATGGGGTCGTTTGTCAAGTTCCAATTTATATGCCACATGCACATACCTTTTTCGCTTAGGAATCCTATTAAGTTTTCTTGTCCAACAATTAGCAGTTGAAAACAGCTCCTTCTTCAATAAAAGATGGCCTTTTGCCAACTATTTGAATTGGACAACCACCCCAATACAAAACCAAAATCAGATTTATCCTTAAAGTTTCTGTTGGCTAAAAACAGGTACTCACTAAGTAGAAACCGGATTTGACTAACTAACTCTCAAACTAAACGCTGGTTCTCTTATCTTTTTATCCGTGAAAAGAGCAATTGGCTTCATTCTACTGGCATGCATACATTTGTTTTCAGGGCTTGCATTCGGGCAAGTGCTTCATAAGCAACTCCAATTGCCTTGCAAGCAAGTATTCGACCTGAGCTCGGATACACTCGGAAATATTTACTTTGGAACAGACCAAGGCATTTACAGGTGGAATGGGTTCCACTTGAAACAAGTTCCATTTGTAGGCAGTCAATCTGCAGAAATTAGCAGTATGGTTTTTCTTCCGGGACAACTATTGGCGTGCAGAAATTTTTCAGACCAGGTATTTATCCTTGAAAACGACAGCCTCAAACCTCTGCGAATTTTAGAAAAGGCCTTGAAAGGTGAAATCATTATCGACTTAAAAGCCAATTCACACAGCTTGATAATTGCTGCTGAAAATGCCATTTGGAGCTTTGAACCTGAGAAAAAATTACTCAAAAAAAGAATTCAGCTTCCTCATGTAGAAAGCATTGAAGTTAGCGGCGACACCTTGTATTGCACCAATTCCAATGGAAGACTTTTTGTCTTTAGCCATTTTAAGCTCATTCAATCCCTGGCATTACCCACCAAACGGGTTTACCTCGTACAGTATAACAACAAACTGCATTGCATTGGAAAAGGACAAAGCAAACCCATCGTGTTTGCTCTCAAGCAATCCCGCTGGAAAGAGGTGGTCAACCTGCAATCCAAAACTCCAACCATAAATAACCTAATTGCAGATCAAGGTTACCTGGGCATTTCCAGCACCAACGGATTCTATTTATGGAATGACACCATCAACCTTATAAATCCTGTAGAAAGGATAATAGGTTCTGATTTTAAAATTGATTTCCAGCAGCAGATATGGTTTAGCACCTTAAATGCAGGTGTTTTTGTGGTTCCCAATCTTCAGGTAACACAACTGGGTTCGGGTATGGAAGAAGTGAATCGATTTTGCATGGCAGGCAATACCTTATTTGCCGGCACACGAAATGGAAAAATCAAAAGCTACAATGCTCAGACCAAGCAATGGCGACTTGAAAGCAAGCTACACCAGGAGGAAATTGGATTTTTAAGCTTCCAAAACGACGGTTGGCTTTATGCTACCCATGGCAGATTTCACCCTAAAACCAAACAATTTCAGGCGGCCTACTACGGCAAAGACATCACCCTGGATAGCCGATACAATACCTATTTAGCCTTGCACAGCTTAAGTGCTCTTATCCCAAAAGCAGAGAACCCACTTTTCAATACTACTCAGCTACCACCCGTATTGAGCGAAAAAAAGGATTTGCTTTTGCTTCGCAAACAGCGTTCAAAAGCACTTGTGCTTGAAAACGACAGTAGCTTGTACATAGCTTACAACAATGAGTTAATCCATTACACTCCCGGCCATTCTCTAGCACTCACTAACCAGCAGGGGCAACCAATCTACGCAAATCAACTTATAAAAGACAAGCTTAGAAATCTGATTTGGGTTGCCAGTTCAAACAACGGCGTAATGGGATTTAGCAGTGGGCGCTTAATTTTTCATTTCCTACCAGACATATCTTGCAAACGCATTTTTATTGATTCGAAAGGCATTTGTATTCTTGGCAACAAAGGGCTGATTCTGGTCAATCCAGAAACAGGGCAATTGCATAATCTAAGCCAGCAATTTGGTCTAGGCACACATGCATTCAACGACCTTGTCGTTTGGCAAAATCAATTGATTCTGGCGGGCCAAAACGAAATCATCAGCCTACCTTTAGGCAATTTAACAAACTACCCTAAAGCGCGATTGAGCTTGAGTGAGGTAAGAACATCTACCCGCAAAATTCAGGACAACCAGGTAATTCCTTATTCGGAAAACACCCTAAAATTCAGCTGGGATTTGGTTGATTTAAAAGGCATGGAGGAAGTTCAGCTTCTTTACCGCCTTTTGCCAATTGACTCGAATTGGAATAAACTATCAGCTAACCAAAACGAATTGGTAGTAGCTAACTTAAGTCCGGGAAGTTATCGCTTTGAAATTAATCCTATCCCTGGCAAAGCGATGAATGAAGCCTTTCACTTTTCCATTCAAAATCCAATCTATCTAAGCATTTGGTTTTTGATAGTGGTGTCTCTTTCCATATTGATTTTATTCTATCTGGTCATCCGCTGGGTTCAATACCGCACGAAGAAAGCACAGGAATTTCAAACTCAATTGGTGGCATCTCGTCTAACTGCTTTGCGGGCTCAAATGAACCCCCATTTTCTATACAATGTATTGAACACCCTTCAGGGGCTTATCTACAGCCGGATGATTGATTCAGCAGGAACCTATATCAGCAAATTTTCAGACTACTTGCGAAATACACTTCAAATTTCGGATGTTCAGGAAATTAGCATTCGGGAAGAAATTGAAAGCCTGAAGCTTTATCTAGAATTGGAACAATTGCGCTTTGGTGATGAATTTA
>JAKLJI010000003.1:73092-199505 GCA_023151275.1 Bacteroidia bacterium
AACACTGGAAAATCCCGAGTTTATTGATTCAACCCTTTGTAGAAAACGCGGTGAAACATGGACTTCTGAACAAAAAAGGCAAGAAACAAGTCCATGTTCGATTTACCCAAGAAAACCCGGCACAACTCTGCATTGCAATAGAAGACAATGGAATTGGAAGAAAAGCCTCCAGGGAAATTAATTCTATGCGCAAAGACAAACCCAAATCCTTCGCTACACCTGCCATTCAAGCCCGCATCAATTTATTAAACCAACTCCACCCTGGAAAACTAAGTCTTGAAATCATAGATCTTTATGAAAACTCAATGCCTTCGGGCACCCGTGTTGAACTAAGAATTACCCTTTAACTACTTTGCTATGCTTGGATTAAAAGTATTGATTGTTGACGATGAAACCCATGCCCGAGCCGCAATTCGGGGCATTTTAGAAACGAATTTCCCTGAAGTTGAAATTTGCGGGGAGGCCAATTCCCTGCCCGAAGCGGTAAAAGCAATAAAAAAATTAGCGCCAAATCTCATTTTCCTCGACATTGAAATGCCAGGTTATCTGGGAATTGACCTGTTGGATTTTTTTGAAAATGATGAAATAAAATTTCAAATCGTATTTGTAACTGCTTATAACGAATATGCTATTAAAGCATTTGAATTAGCAGCAGTTGACTACCTGTTAAAACCTACACGAAAAGAACAACTGGAACGTGCACTTAAACGGGCTTATGAGAACACCCAACATCAATTGGACCAACGCAACTATTTTGCGCTAAAAGAAAATCTGGAATCGCGCGAGCCCAGGCAATTGGCTTTTCAAACTTCTGAAGGATTACTACTTACCTCACCTACGGAGATCCTTTATCTCAAGGCCGATAGTTCCTATACCCATCTTTTTTTCAACTCGGGAAACCGTATTACAATTAGCAAAACCCTACAGGAGTTTAATGCACTTGAACAAACCGGATTGTTTTTCCGAATCAACCGGTCCTATTTGATTAATGTGCTACAAATCGAAAAAATCAGAAAAAAAGATGGTGGCTCTGTTTTGCTAAAAAATGGTGAAGAACTCTCGATTTCCATGGAAAAAAGACAGCAATTGTTCGACCGTTTTAGCCAGATTACCTTTTAGTTTACTGCCCAATTTACAGCCTTCACTAAAAATTTGCCGCCTTTCAGCAAACAGTTAAAAACCAGCTTTTCTTGCTTGCTAGTTTTGAGGCTATGATGAAAAAAAATACACCTATTCGTTTAATTCTAGTCCTTCTTTTGTCTTGCCTTAAACCGGCGCTTGCCCAATGGAAACAATTGGGAGCAGCAATAGAAAGTGGCCCAATAAGTTTTACTGAAATTGTCACCATTCGCGACACTGCTTATGTAGCTTTTAAAGATGCCAATAACAACGACAGACTAAGCGTAAAAAAATGGAATGGTATGAATTGGGTAAACGTTGGCCCGGCTGGCATTTCAGAGAGTTTTGTTGACTATGTTCAATTGGCAACCGATGGCATTTCGCCCTATGTTGCCTTTCAGGATGCATCACGTGGAAATCGTTTATCGGTGATGAAATTTGACGCAGATAGCAACAAGTGGATTTCAATTGGTCCGCGGGGATTTACTAATTCAACTGTAGCTCATCTCGACTTTATCATAAGCAAACAGGGGATTCCTATGGTATCATTTCACGATGGAGCAATCGGAGGCAAAGCTGCAGTAATGGTTTATGAAGGTCAAAGCTGGAACTTCCTTGGAGTAAATAATGGGATTAGCACAAATTCAGTTGAAAAAACGGCCATTACCCAGAAAGATTCCATGGTATTCGTAGCCACAATCACAACCAAGAATGGACTAGCCTGTCCCAGTTTTGTCCTAGAAGTATTTGAATTTAAATACAGAACCGGCTCATGGACCACAGTTTATAGCGGTTTCGACAATTGTGCCAATGAGGTTGATATTGCCTTTAATGAAACTGAAGCATTTCCATACTTGGTTTACAGAAAACATGAAAGCTTTACAGTTGGAAAAGGAATGGTGTTAAAATACAAGGGAACCAATAATCAATGGGACACCATTGGTCAGGAGCCATTTTCAAGTATAGCCTATGGATACAATATTCCTGCAAACCAACTTAACCTTGACTTTGTAAACAACACACCTGTGGTGATGTACCGGGAGGCGGTAAATACGTATAACCGTCCTGCTGTGAGTTATTATGACGAAGCCAGCAACAGCTGGAAAAAAATGACTGGACTGGATTCCCTTTCTGCATTGAACGGAGCAGGGAATAATCCAAGTACCTATTTCCATGGCAGTATTCAAGATGGGAAAATAAGTTTGGTACATCAGGCTCCACAAGTGAACTATACTACGGCATTCGTTTATCAATTCGCCTGTCAACCCGAGCAACCCCTTATCCTGTTCAACGATACCAACACTTTGAGTAGCACTCCGAATTTTGAACACTACCAATGGTACACCATTTATAACTCAAATTCGTGGGTACCCATTGCAGGGGCAACACAACCGAAATACACAATTACCCAAAGCGGGGTGTACGGATTGGAAGTAAAAACAGCCTTTTGTATTGCAAAAGCCGAACCAAAGGAAATCTGTTTCGGGTATGATACCAGCACGCAGGTAGTTAACAACGAAATCCAAGTCATCAACACCCCCGAAGAAGTTACCTATGAGTGGTTTGATTGCCAAAGCAATCAGAAAATAGCCAATGCCCAAGGTCCAACTTTTCAACCCACCACAAGTGGAAGCTACCGGGTTGAAATACTTTCGCTACAAGGAAAATGCAGAAGAATCGGCAGCTGTATTCCCATTCAACTAACAGACCCAACAAGTCTTGATGAACTGGAACTTAGCGGAATCCAAGTGTTTCCAAACCCTGCACATGAGCAATTAAACATTCAATACAAAGGGGAAATCGACAATCTTAGTATTTGGAACATAAATGGGAAGCTAATTCAACAGCATGACATTCAAACTCAGCAAATCCATCAGCTTGATATTTCTAGAATAGAGCCAGGTTGCTACCTAATACAACTAAAAACCAAAACAGGACATACACTCACCAAAAAGTTCATAAAAACAGCCCTTAAATAAGGCTGACCTTTTTAACCTGAAGAAACCAGTTTAAAAATATGCCGAATAACCGGGAAATCAGGCTCGGTTATTCGGCTTTTTTCAGGAGACTACCTCCTTGATTACATTTAGCACCCTTGCTATAAACCGTTCCCCTTTCTAAGAAAATAAAATCATTCAAGGAGGCTTAGAAAAGCAAAACAATCCCAGCGGCCATGGGCTCCCTGGTGAGTAAACCCAAAGGGAATAGCCAAGTTCAAGATCCCGACTATCTAGGTCTTTAAGAAATATTCAAGTAGTGCCAATAGCAAGTGCGATAATTCACTCAGATAAAATTTCAGCAAAATCCGCAATGGAGAATCTTCCCTCGAATTTCCACCGAATTCAATTGGCGCTCAATTTGGCATAAGGACCCATAACAAGCACATAATTCAATATCAAGCTGCTTTGTTCCGGACTAATGTATTTCTTTCCCTTTTTGTTGATTCGACTTACCATGGCCGGCACTTGTTGTTTCCAGACAGCTTCGGAATATCGGGTTGGATTTTTTACAAAATGACAGCCTTTGCAATGTGTTTTATACAGTTCCATGCCTTGATTTAGCTGTTGAACGGTAATACCCGGGAACTGTTGTTGAACTTGTTTGGCATGCTGCTCGGTGGGTTTAGGTAAACCGGCCATTGAAAATCCCATCAACAGCAAAGCAACTACCAAAACCGAAAAAACTGATACGAATTTCATGGATTGCAAATTAAAATTTTAGGATGAAGTCTATCTCGTTCAATTCCAACACAGATAATCAAAACAAAAAAAGCGGCAACCGAAGTTACCGCTTTTGAGGTACCGAGCAGATTCGAACTGCTGTAGAAGCTTTTGCAGAGCCTTGCCTAGCCTCTCGGCCACGGTACCAAAGGGAGTGCAAAGAAAAGGAAATTTCAGGGCAAGAGCAATAGTTTTTTTTGACTGAGTTGAGAACCCATGTCCGATTTTAAGCGTATCAGGTAGATTCCAGGCTCTAAACCTAAATCTGTAGCCCTGAGCATGAAGCGATTAAAGCCTTCAGCCAATTCAATCTTCCACGCTGAAATTTCTTCACCAGTTGACCGAAACACCTCCAAAATTGCAGTTCTGGGCTGGAGATAATTGAAATACTGTAAGGAGAATTCCTCCCTTGCCGGATTAGGATAAATGGCCATTAAGTTATCCTGAACCAAAGAAGGCTCAACCGGATTGCCGGTTATGGATTCAAGCGCCTTAAGAGCAGCGGGAATTCCGTAACCCATCCATGGATTTGGATACTGCAACAAAGAACCAGAATTCAATATGGCTTGTCGGATTTCTTGAGCAGTTAATGCGGGGTTGGCTTGCCAAAGGCAAGCCGCTAAACCACTAATCATCGGACATGCAAACGAGGTTCCATTCCCGGTCTTCAGGCTACCATCGGCCATCATGGTCATACAATTTGCACCTACTGCCGAAATATCGGGTTTTATGGCGTTGTCACCGGCTCGTGGTCCGGGAGAACTGAAATCGCTGTACTTACCATATACATCCACCGAAGCCACAGCTAAAATACTGTCTGCATCTGCAGGAGAAATGATGTATTTCCAAGCTGTTTGTCCTTCATTGCCCGCACTGTTTACCACCAAAATTCCTTTGCGGGCAGCCATAAGTGCGGCTTGAGAAACCAGCGTTGTTTTTCCATCCAATTGCTCTTTGCGGTAATCTTCTCCATAGGTAAAACCATGACTATATCCCAAAGAAGAACTGATGATATCTGTGCCAATGCTGTCAGCCCACTCTGCGGCATTCAGCCAATTGAATTCTTCCATCACCCCTTCCCTATCTAAATCTTCGGTAGCGGCCAGAATAAAGGAGGCATCAAAGCCGGTTCCAATTAGCCATGGCGTTTGTATTCCCGCAATTACAGACAATACCCTGGCTCCATGTTCTCCTGTAGTTCCAGTTCTAAATACAGATAAGGATTCACGAACAAAATTCCGGTGATGCAGAATTCGTTTATCCGCATTCAATCGGTTAAAACCCTGATTGATATCGGCATTTGAGAAACCAACATCGAAAACCGCAATTCGCATTCCTTTGCCTGTCAACCCAAGTAAATGCAATTGCTCAATTTGCAAAAGTTTATTTTGCCAATTGGAATTGGAGGCATAAGTACCTCCTGAAAGCCCTGCCAGTTGCGACTTAGAGCTTGGTGCCGGTTGAATGCTTTTTACGAAGGGAAGCAATTTTAGCTTGGGGATTTCAGTATCCGGAGTTTGAATCAGGAGTACATTCAACCATTTGGATGAGGCAAGAATTTGTGCATGCTGACTCACCTGTTTTACATAATCTGGATTGACAGGGATATCGCTTTGATCAGTTACTATTCCCCTCAGCTTTCTTCGCTGCAAGCAATCGGGACCCAGGAATGCTTCGGGAGCTGAAAAGGAAAGGCCTTTATCTTGGAGCCTGAGCAGCCATAGCTGTTGAGCCCCGGATGGAAGTAGGGAAAGGTAAAAAAGAATCAAAAATGTAACTATTCCTGCTTTCACTTGGTTAAGTTCGTCATTTTCTAGCGAATAGCGTATTTATTGTGCGAGAGAAATGCGAAATTTGACAACTTATCTATAGTGAATCTATGAAGAAATTAGTTTTAAGCGCCTTTGTGGCAGCCCTTTTGGCCTCATGTGGTGGTCAGGCAGAAAACAATGCTCCTGCCGGAGACAGCTCCATTGCAACACCAGCATCAGACACCTCAGCCCTGGTTGAATACTTTGGCGAGAAAATTACCGAAGACAGTGCAATTGCCATTACTGAGTTGAAAACCTTAATGGGTGATAAAACCGAAATTCAGGTAAAACTTAGCGGCAAAATCGAAGCCGTTTGTCAGAAAAAAGGATGTTGGATGGAACTCACCAACGAGGGTGCTGAGCCATTGCGTGTTGTTTTTAAAGACTATGGATTCTTTATGCCCAAGGATGCATCGGGCAGAACTGCAATTATTCAAGGCCGCGCTTACATTGATGTTACCAGCGTTGCCGATTTGAAAGAATATGCAAAAGATGCAGGTAAATCAGGTGATGAGGTTGCCAAAATCACTGAGCCAAAAAAAGAACTTGCCTTCGAAGCAAGCGGTGTAATTTTAAAGTAATCAACAAACTTAAAGGCCGGATTGTGAGCGCATTCCGGCCTTTTTATTTCAACACATGAAAAAACTATACGCATTTATACTTGTAGGAATACTTTGGCTTGCCTTTGCAACAGCTTGTTCTGAAAACAAGGCCGGCAACGAAGCCAAAGCAACGGATACAACCGCAGCTACTGAACAAAAAGATACTGCTTCATGCAGCATGGAAACCACCATCAAGGATCCAAACAATGCCAAACCCATGGCACTTATGATGCGCCAAATGGCAGATGATGCTCAAGCTATGCGTGATTTGATTTTGAGCGGTAAACCCGTTACAGAGGCCAAGTTTCCCTTCAATCGATTTTACCTGGTTGAACCTACGGATACCAATGTTTTGGAACCTCAATTCTTTGAAAATGCGCGTCTGTTTCAGGTGGCGTACAAAGAAATGATGGCGCACCCCAAAGACCAGAAAGCGCATTACAACGCCTATATCGCAAAATGCGTAAGCTGCCACGAAAGCTATTGCAGTGGCCCATTGCGCCGCATTCGGAAACTACCTATTGAAGGTTAGTTTCTTTGGCAATTTTTAAAATTCCGTTCAGCTGGCTGAGCGGAATTTCCAATTCAATTTGTCCGGCAGCATAAGCCGTAACCTCGTATTCATTGAATAGAAATAGTAAGGAATTTCCCCCTTTACTAAATGCAAAATTCTCGTTGAGGTAAAATCGATTTCCATCAAACCAAAAACCATTTTCGGATAAATCTGCGTTTGGAGCCAACTCCATCTTTTGCCGAAACAATTTTTCAGCCACTACATTGAGTTGAGTAGTATCTGATACAACATCCATTCGGGTAAGTTTACGGCCTGTTTTGGAATCAAGGACAAAGTAATTGGTTGAACGCCCACCATGAGCACCACCGGTATAGCTGTAAGTGCTAGAAACTCCGGAAATGTATTCCGGATGAACACCTAACAATTCAGCACTCATGCTCCATTCATAGGAAGCACCGAATTCAGGAAAATCCTGTTTAATTCTTCGGTATTCTGCATAAAAAGAATCTCGAAATGCCTGTGCATAAGCCGTATAAGATAGCGGCCCCTTTTCCAGCGTATAAGCAAAAGGACTAGTAAACTGCTTGTTAGTGCTATCGTTTATGGCAGGTTCAAAAGAATGGACTAAGGGAATTCTGATATCAATTCGAAATTGAGTTAGGCTATCGGTAATGGTTTCTGAAATCAAAATACTATCCCCATCCATTGATCTAGAGTTAACCGAGTCTTGGCTTGAACCATTAAAAAAGGAACAGGCATTGAGCTGAAGCAAAGCAAGCAAAAGCAAAAAAGGCGAAGCGTATTTCATGAGAGCAAACTACAAAAATTCTTTTACAAGAATTCTTTGCTTAGAAATGTAGAACCCCCATAAGGTTAGTTTTCCGGAGTCTTACAAAACAAAAAGGGAAGCGCAAGCGCTTCCCTTTTTGTGAGTTAACTCTAAAATATTAACGGTACATAACCTCGCGAATTGCCCTTACAACCTTAGGCACACTAGGCAAAAACGCCTGAACCAAAGTTGGTGCATATCCCAAAGGCACATCTTCTGTTGTAATTCTACGAATTGGAGCATCCAAATAATCGAATGCTTCTTTTTGAACCATATAGGTAATCTCGGAAGAGATACTTGCCAATGGCCATGCTTCTTCAACAATTACCAGGCGATTGGTTTTCTTCACCGATTCAATGATATGCCCATAATCAATTGGACGAACTGTACGCAAGTCGATAACCTCGCAGCTGATTCCTTCTTTGGCTAGCTCTTCACTTGCAGCCAAGGCTACTTTCATTATTTTTCCAAATGACACGATTGTAACATCGGAGCCTTCGCGTTTGGTATCGGCTTTGCCAATTGGAATCAGGTATTCTTCTTCCGGAACTTCACCTTTATCACCATACATCTGCTCACTTTCCATGAAAATTACCGGATCGTTATCGCGAATGGCGGTTTTCAATAGCCCTTTTGCGTCATAGGGATTGGAAGGAACTACAACCTTCAAGCCCGGGCAGTTGGCATACCAGTTCTCAAATGCCTGTGAATGCTGAGCACCCAATTGTCCGGCACTACCTGTTGGACCTCTGAACACCATCGGAATATTAAACTGACCACCACTCATGGAGTACATTTTAGCAGCTGCATTGATAACCTGGTCGATGGCAACCAAAGAGAAATTGAATGTCATGAATTCAACAACAGGACGTAGTCCATTCATAGCAGCACCAACGCCGATTCCGGCAAAACCAAGCTCTGCAATTGGTGTATCAATAATCCGTTTTGGACCAAATTCTTCCAGCATGCCCTGACTCACTTTGTAGGCACCGTTGTATTCTGCAACTTCCTCACCCATTAAAAAAACTAGCGGGTCTCTGCGCATTTCCTCAGACATGGCCTCCCGAAGGGCTTCACGAAACTGTATGGCTCTCATAATTTTTAAAGAACTGCAAAAATAATCAGCCTGCTTGCATATCAAAGTTTTTGGCTTGATTTTGACAGGATAGAACAAAAAACTGAATATTATCAAACTGTTAAGGAATTGCATCTTTTTTGTTACCTTTGAGTGTATAGCACACAGAACCAAGGCCATTCAATTGTCTAAAAAAATGGATATTAAGCGAATTCTGCTCTTCAGTCTCTTGCTTTTTCCGGCATTCCTTTTTGGGGAAAGCGGAAAAAGTTTTGTGGTTTTTGGAGAAGAAATGCGCATTCGCACACCCTTTCCAGCCCTTTCAATTGATAAACCACTGGATTCAAAAAAGATTGAAAGCGCTTTAGTAAGCTTCAATGAAGAGATTCAGGAAGGCTTATTGAATGAGTTTGACAGTCTTTCGGAACATTTTTCGATGGATGATTTAGCTTGGGTGATTGTAGTGAGGGAAATTGCAAAGCAACACTACAACGACCCCATTCAATCGGATTTGTTTCTGTACTTACTTTTGAAAAAGAAATCCTACGAAAGCCTTTTGGGTTATTCTCCAGATGGCACTACTGTTTATGGCTATCTTGATTTTCCGGTTGCCAATCTCATTC
Organism: Bacteroidia bacterium; assembly: GCA_023151275.1. Lineage (GTDB taxonomy): Bacteria > Bacteroidota > Bacteroidia > UKL13-3 > UKL13-3 > CAISCU01. The sequence continues at coordinate 82,386 of JAKLJI010000003.1, forward strand.
AAGTAAAATTAAACAACAGACTTTACTCCGACCTTTCTTTTGACCAGAAAAAAATACTTGGACAGGAAGAGTTATTTGGTAAGCCAACTGCAGGAAGAGCCATCACCTTGAATGAAAACAAACCGCCAGCCTTTCATGGAAAACCCATTCAGAAGAGTTTTTATTTTGAATACGAATCCTTTCCGTATTGCTTCAAATTCACCTATGAATCAGGATTAACTTCCTACCTCAAAAGCCTTCCGGATATTGAAATTTCTTCCGTTTACCTGAACTACAGTTTGTCTGAAACAGCTGCAAAAAGTTTCAAATCTCAGCTCAGTGAAGCAGTGGCATCTTTACCCAGTTACAAGCGTCTTGACTTCATACTTCAATTTTCGCAGGAGGCCATTAACTACAGAAGCGACAAAGAAACCATTGGGATTGAAAAATTCTCATTTGCCGAAGAAACCCTTGCAGCAGGATATGGAGATTGCGAAGACAAGTCGATCTTGTTTGGGGTATTGGCCCGCGATATCCTGAACCTGAAAAGTCTTGCACTGATTTACTACGCGCAGGAACACCTGAATGTAGCAGTGGAAAGTGGCGATAAAAGCCAGTTCAGCTTTCAAAACAAGAACTACCTGGTTTGCGAACCTTCCGGAAAAGGCTATAAACCCGGCGATAACGTGTACGACCTAAGCAAAGCAAGCTTGGTAAGTTGGTAGGAGTTCTCGGTTATTTTGGAGGTTTATCCTCAAAGCATTTTAAAACCACAAACAGTTTTACTTAGTTGGCCCTTTGGGCTGCAGTGGCCTGATTTCCAAATTAACGGTATGGAAATTATCGGGCATTTCTAAAGCCTGCACCATGGCAAGTGCCAAATCGGATGGCATAAGCATATAATCATGCGGTTGAATTCCCGGACTGTTTCTGAAGAAATCGGTTTTGGTTGAACCCGGATACACACAAGTTACTTTGATTTTAAAATCACGCACTTCCCTAAACAAGCTTTCGCTTAAACCTTTCACAGCCCATTTGGTGGCACAATAGGCGGAAACCTGCGGCATTCCTTCAAGAGCAGCAGTTGAGGCGATATTGATAATATGTCCATACTTCTGCTTTTTCATTCCGGGTAAAACCTCGCGGCAGCAGTAAAACATGCCATTCAGATTGGTTTGAGTCATTTCATCCCATTGTTCATCCGACATGTTTTCCAGGTATCCAAAATAACCCAGACCGGCATTGTTAACCAGGATATGAATTTCTTCCTGCTGCCCATAAATCTGGGCGAATGCCTTTTTTACGGAAGCCACTTGCTTCACATCGGTTTCAATAAATTGGAAAGAAGAATGCACTAAAGCTGGGTTTGAGTTTCTACCCAATCCATACACCTTACATCCTTTTTCTAACAACTGAGACGCGAGTTCAAATCCAATTCCTTTACTTACACCTGTGATTACAGCAATTTTTCCGGCTAATTCCATGTTGCGAATATAGCAGCAGAATATTATTCGCCCTTGAGAATAACAAATTCAACCCGCCTATTCATGGCCCTACCCTGTTCGGTATCATTTGGCGCAATTGGTTTTGATTCTCCAAAACCTTGGTAGCTCAAGCGATTGGGAGAAATTCCCTTGGCAATTAACCAGTCCATGACGCGCTTGGCACGATTTGTCGAAAGCTTCTGGTTGTAAGCGGCAGAGTTTATGCTATCGGTATGCCCCTGAATTCGGATTTGCAAGCCGGAACGTTCCGTTAGCAAAAGAAACAAGCGCTGCAATTCTTCCTCAGACTCCGGCTTTAGGCTACTTTTATCCAAATCAAAAAAGATATTTTTCAAAGTAATCAAATCGCCTGTTTTGTACTTTACTATTGGCATTGAATCGCTGCAACTGCAAGTTCCATCGAGCAATTCTTCGCTAATGCAAATATCATCAAAATAGGTTCGTACATGAAAGTAATATTGCTTGAGTCTGGCATCTTTCAAAGAATCAGTATAGGCCTTGTACCAACGCTGATAAAATCGAATAGTTGTATCACGTGTATATGCATTCACCCGCGTAAAATCCGTTAGAATACGAATTTGTTTTTTGAGGTCGCGCTTGCTTTTGGGCTCATCAAACTCAATGGTTCTTGAATTGAAACTATCTTTCAGGTACTTTATAAATTCATTCCGCTCTTCCAGAATCTCCTTTTCTTCCAACTCCCACCTGTCAAACACTTCGTACACTTTATCCTCAAAAAATCGACCTAAATACAAGTATTCACCTGTTCTTTTAGCTGTGAAACGCTGCTCAACATATTGGAAAAAGGGACGTTCACTTAAGGTATCCAAGTCAATTACCAAATCCGGTACATCTCGTAAACGCAGCCTTCGGTTTAACGCAATACCCTCGTTGAGGAAGGCAAGATGAACGGTTTTCAGCCACTCGGGCCTATCGTAATCATTGCCTTTGAAATACAACTTCATTTTTAGGCAATAGCGTTTGTCTTTTTTGATTGGAGCCTTGAGTTTAACATACATGTACTCACTTGCCATGGGTTGAATAAGGCAAAGACCATTGATATGATTGTAGTACTTAGTTCCATTGGTATCTAACCACATGTCTTCGTAGTGGTAAAATTCACCGGGAGGTTGCACCCAATTTTCGACATACCTATCCGAACCGGCTTCAAAATTTCCATTGGGGACCAGATTCTGCGCTTGAAGTTGAAACGCTGCGAGAACCCCAAAAAGAAAGCCCAGCTTAAGAACCCGAATAGTAGAAAAGTGAAAAAGATTAAATTGAAAGATGCAAATAAAGCCCATGCCAGCTACTTATTTCACCACAATTGTTTTCCGAATTTCTCGTCCATCCGGAATTGAGATAGAAAGCAAATAAACTCCTGCGCTCAGCTTTCCACTTGGCAGCGGTAAGCGCACAATATCTTCCAGAAAGCGTTCTTGCAAAATCAATTTTCCGGAAGGGCTAAACAGTTTAAAAATGGCTGTTTTCTCTATGGGTTGACTAAATTCAATATAGCCATCAGCCGGATTTGGAAACACCATGATATCGAAGTTGGAGGCCGGCTCAGAAATTGAATTTACCAAACCCGGAAGCGTGAAGCGATACAAAGATGCAGTGGTTAAAGGGGTGCTTTCATCGGTAAAGTAACCTGAATAATTATCCATCAACACAATCCCTTCGCGTTGAAGAAAAGTAGGGAAAGTGTACGAATAGGCATCGCCTTTGAAGAAGTTCGCAGCTTGGAAATTGCGAAACACCCAACACCTTTCATACCCTGAAAGCATTAGTGTTTTCTTATCGGGTGAGAGTGCCGCAGCAGTTACAGAATAATTGGCCCAAGGACCCGGGCCGGTATAAAAACTATCGCGTTTGATGGCTGTATAGGTTCCGGCCTTTGCGGGCAATTGATACAAATAAGTAAATCCGCTATAGGGGTCGGTTCTATTCTTTGAAAACAGGTAAAGACTATCGTTCATGGCCACCATGGCCTCCATGTCGTAATTCATGGTTGCCATTGCAGGTGGAAAAGCCTTTTGGTCGGAATAGGTAAAGTTTATTACAGCCGCATTTACAGTATCTCTAAGCAAGGTTGAAGGCTTATTGAGGATATAAATTTTCAAATCTTTACGAGCATTGCCATTGTTTCCGAACTCGCCAATGTAAACCTTACCGGAGGCATCCTGGGTTATTTCTTCCCAATCTATATTGGGAGCATTCAAGCGAATGGTTCTTAAGGTGGTAGACGTTGAGTCAAATTCAATTAACAGGGGCTCATTCCCGCTGTCGTTATGACTCATAAACCTACCTGGAGCTGTTAACAACAAACCCGAACTTTCTGCCAGGGATGATGGCAGAGCAGTTACTTTAACCGCCTGAACCTGTGCATTCACCTGAAAAACGAAAGCCAGCAAAAAGAGGAGTACACTACCAATTTTCATTGCAACAAGATAGGCAATGAACCTGACATACGTGCATAAAAAAAGCGGTGCATATCGCATGGATTGCACCGCTTTTCATTGGTAAGGTAATTCTTAATAACCGAAAATTTCTTCCAGGCTTAGTTCAGTAACTTTACCGTATTTGGCCAAATCTTTATCGCTGATTTTGGCTTTAGAGCCCATAATGCAATAGGTATATGGCTTTCCTTTCAGGTTAGCTTCATGAAACTTTGTAACATCAGCAAGCGAAATGTTAGGCAATGCCTCGTAAACCATTTTGTTCACATCGGTTTTCAAGCCTAATTTCTCATTGGCCACATACGAGAAGATGATATCAGCATCGTTGGTACGCTCAGTTTCAATGCCATTCATCAACGAAGCTTTTGCCGCATCAAACATATTTCCGGCTTGTGGCAATTGGGTAAGCAATTCGTTCATGGCTGCAACCGCTTCATTCATTTTATCGGCTTGAGTTCCTACATAAGCCAACACATAATAAGGGTCGTTTTGCTTGGATGGCTGAAGGTACCTTGCATAGGTTGAATAGGCCAATGCTTTGCTTTCGCGGATGGTTTGGAAAACAATTGAAGACATGCCTGAGCCAAAGTATTCATTGAACATGGAAACCATAGGTGTACGGCTGGCATCAAAACCGTTTTGGGAGCGAGAAAGCCACATAATTTCGGCTTGAACCATGTCGTAGTTTACAAAATACACCTGGTTTTCTTTCGTATCCTGACGGGTAAATACCGCAGGTTTTGGCATCGCAAGTGTCTTTGCAGGTGTTTTATGCTCTTTCTTCAAAACAGCCTGAAGTCCATCCAGATTCTGTGGTCCGAAATACCAAATTTTATGCGGGTAGGAAGTAATTGTATGAATGTATTTCGCCAATTCAGCAGCTTGGATGGCCTTCAATTCTGTCGCACTTAATTCATACTTGAATGGATTGTTTGAACCATACATCGCATAGCTTTGGAGGGCAGCTCTGAAAATGGTACTCTTGTTTTTCTTTGCATCCTCCCTTGACTTCAAAATGCGATCAACCAATTGATTCAAGGCATCCTGGTTAGGTTTAGCATTTGCAAGCAGGTGTTCAAACAAACGCAAAGCAGGAACAAAGTTCTCGTCCAGACCTGAAAGTGTAACATATACCTGTTCATTGCTCACATTCACTTTGAAATCGCAAGCCAGCTTGAAAAACTCCTTACTAATTTGTTCTGATGAATATTTATCTGTTCCCAGGTACTCCAATAGGTTAACAGCTAAAGGAAGTTTCTTATCGTGAAACTTACCCATATCAAGCACATAGTACAAGGAGAACAAGGCATTGTCGTTATTTTTTACATAATAGATATTCCCGGTGCGGGTCATGTCTTTATCAAAATCCACAAAACGTGGTTTGATTGGGTTTGAAGGCTTTTCAGCCAAGGCTTTCACGAATGGCGAAACATCTTCCCTATTCACTTCAACCGGTGTGATTTCAGGCTTTTCAATTTTGCTAATGCTCTTATCTTCACCAAGACGCTTGTAAACTACCACATAATCGTTGGTAAACCATTTATTGACAAAAGCAATAATTTCTTCACGAGTAACGGTAGAGAATTGGTCAAGTTCAGCAGCAGCATCTTTCCAGCTTCTTTCCATGCAAAATGCATCCAACATGGCATAGGCTCTACCTTCATTGCTCTCGCGCTCTCTGATTTTATAAATTTTCAAGTTAGCAATGATGGCCTTAAGGGTTTCATCATCAAACTTTCCTTGCTTCAGCAGTTCAATTTGATCAAGCAATAACTGCTTAACCTCTTCCAACTTTTGGTTCTTCACAGGCTTTCCGCTCAGGAACATGATACTGTAATCTTTGTTAATCCAAGAAGAAGAACTGGCACCCAAAACAGCTTGTTTCTTCACCAAGTTCAAATCAATTAAACCAGCCTTTGAATTGGCTAACAACATATCTGTCATTTGAAGCAACAAGGCTTCACGCGTGCCCCCACCCGGGAATCTAAAACCAATCATCAGGTTCTCGGCATCCGGACCATAAACATTGATTTCTTCGGGCTTGCCTGTATTCATTTCGGGTTGAAAGGTGAAAGCCGGCACCGGCTTTGCTTGCATGTAACTGAATTTCTCATCAATTACCTGAATCATCCTATCCGGATCAAAATCACCCACCAAAATGATGGCCATATTGTTGGGAACATAATAGGTATTGTAATAATTCCGAATTTTAACCAATGAAGGATTTTTCAAATGTTCTACCGTACCAATGGTAGTTTGAGTACCATAAGAGTGCTTTTTGAATAAGCCACCAAGCATGGATTCAAATACTTTACGGCTGTCGTTATCAAGCGAGATATTCTTCTCTTCATAAACCGCTTCTAACTCGGTGTGAAACAAACGCAGGATTGGATTTCTGAAACGTTCAGCTTCCACCCCAATCCATTTTTCCAAGTTATTTTCAGGCACATCGTTCAAGTAAACGGTTTGTTCCAAAGAAGTAAATGCGTTGGTACCCTGGGTACCCAGCATTTGCATCATTTTGTCGTATTCATTAGCAATTGCATACTTTGATGCAACTCCCGAAACGCTGTCGATTTGCTTGTAAATGGCTTTACGCTTGGCCTCATCTGTGGTTTTATTGTAGCGTTCGTAAAGCGCATCAATTAGGTCCAATTGCTTTTTCTCTTTCTCCCAATCCAGCGAACCAAACTTATCTGTTCCCTTGAAAAGCATGTGCTCCAGGTAATGGGCAAGGCCGGTATTATCGGCAGGATCGTTTTTGCTACCAGCTTTGGTTGCAATCAACGTTTGAACCCGAGGTTGTTTTTTATTGACGCTCATCATAACGGTGAGGCCATTTTTCAGCACATAGGTTCTAACTTTAAGGGGGTCGTTTTTCACCTGGGTATAGGTGTATTTCCCATCCGGCGAATTCAGGGTTTGATTTTCAAAAACCTGTTGCGCAAGCGCCATCCAGGAGCAAGCAAGTGCAACAAAAACAAGTAGGGTTTTCTTCATAGTAGGAGAAAAAAAATAAAAGGGGGGCAAAATGAATAAAAAAAGAGGGATTGCCAAACTGATTTACAGCAAGCTGCGAAAATCAGGATAAACGTAAAGAAGCAAACCTCAAGTTGCCACTCATGTCGTTTTTGAGAATCAGGTTAGGATGCAATTGCCTCATGGCCTCTTCGCCCGAGGCGGCAATCTCAAAAAACCAGGATTTGCAAGGCAACTCCAGCATTTTGCGGTAAAACTTCACCGGGTCAGAATCGGGAACAAATAAAGCCATTTCAGGCTCGTACTCCAGCACATTTTTGTGCATTTCCGCTTTTTCCCGTTCTGGAATATAAGGTGGGTTGCTCACAATAACCTGAATGCCCTCCTGCTTAATCCAGCTCGGAATTTCTGGGGAGAACAAATCGGCAAGCTTCCAATCCACTTTCGCACCAATTGCTTTTGCATTGGCTTTAGCGGTTTGAAGTGCTTCATTTGATTTTTCGAGACCGAACACCCTCCAGTTGGGCCTGGCTTTGGCCAAACTGATGGCAATAGCACCAGAACCGGTTCCTACATCCAAAATGCTTAGTTGCTCGCCGGAAGGCAGTTGTTCCAGCACCCAATCCACCAATTCCTCCGTTTCAGGACGAGGAATAAGAACAGAAGGATTCACCAAAAAAACATGATTTTTAAACCAGGTATATCCCAAAATGTACTGAAGCGGCTCTCCTTCTTTCAAACGCTCAAGGCAGGAAGTAAGCTTCATTTCCTCTGCCAAATCAATCTCTTTATCAATGATGCCAACATGGGCTCTCTTAATCAGCAGCACCTCTTCAACCAGCAGCAAAATCAAATCTTTCGATTCTGAATCGCCATAAAGCGGCTTTAGCAGAGAAATTGCAAAAGGTATAAATTCACTAACACGCATAGCACTTTGTAAGGTTGCGCAAAATACTACTTTCGCAGTGTGTTAAGCAGAGAAGAACTTTTTATGCAGCATTGCCTTCAACTGGCCCAATTGGGTGCCGGTAAGGTAGCTCCCAATCCTTTGGTTGGTGCAGTTCTGGTTGTTGATGATAAAATTATTGCAGAAGGATATCATGCCGTTTTTGGTGGTCCACATGCTGAACCCGCAGCTATTAAGCAGGTTCAAGACAAAGAACTTCTTAAACGAGCGGAGTTGTATGTGAATTTAGAGCCTTGTGCCCATCAGGGAAAAACACCGCCTTGCGCCGATTTGATTATTGAATCCGGCATTCCAAAAGTTAATATTGGAATGAAAGACCCCTTTGAGAAAGTGGCAGGAGCCGGCATTCAAAAACTAAAAGATGCCGGGATTGATATAGTTTGCGGGATTCTTGAAAAGGAAGCAGCCTGGCTTAACCGAAGGTTTTTGCATTGGGTAAATTACCAAGAACCCTATATTATTTTAAAGTGGGCACAAACCATGTCGGGCTATTTGGCTCCGGATCCAAAACGCATGAGTTCTGAAGAATTCGCCGTTCAAAGGCATATTACAGGATTGATTGTTCAAAAACTGGTTCATAAATGGCGAGGCGAAGAAGCCGCAATTTTGGTTGGAAACGGGACCGTTGCCCTCGACAATCCACACCTGAATACGCGAGCCTGGCCCGGAAAAAATCCGGTGCGCATGGTTGTTGACCGCAATTTAAAGCTGAATTCCAATTTCGCCATTTTCGACGGCAAGCAGGAAACTTGGATTATCAATTCTCGCAAGGAAGGGATTGAAAACGGTATTCGTTACATTTCCTTTCCTGAAAACGAAGATTGGATTCCTTACCTAAAAAAAGCCATGTATTCTGCTGGACTGCAAAGCTTGATTGTTGAAGGGGGAAGGCAGATTTTAACGCATTTCATTAACAATTCCGCTTGGAATGAAGCACAGGTATTTTATACGCCCAAACATTTTGATGGCGGAGTTGCAGCCCCATTAATTGGAGGAATTTTGCGCGAGGAGTTCAGTCTTGACAACAGTCATTTTAAACGTTACACACCATGGTAATTTTCTTACTCCTCAGCATAGTTTTCTCAACCCTTACAGTCAGTTTTTTCAAACTGTTTGAACTCAAAGGTGTTAGAACATTCGAAGCCATTGTATTCAATTATTTGAGCTGTGGAATTGTAGGAAGTATACTTGCCGATAAGACCGTATTCACTCAGTCTGTATGGGCTACAAGTTGGTATCCTTATACCTTGTTTCTTGGATTCTTGTTTATCAGCATCTTTCTGGCCATTGGAATAACCGCTCAGCGTATGGGCGTATCGGTAAGCATGGTTGCCGCAAAACTATCGGTGATGATACCGGTAATTGTTGCCATTCTGCTCTACAAAGAACAACCCGGCATTCTTCAGCTAATTGGCATTGTATTTTCTTTGGTAGCTGTTGTTATAATGAGTACGGGTAATCAAACCGAAAACAACCAATCCAAACTCTGGTACTTACCTGTTTTAGTTTTTGTGGGAAGTGGCATGATTGATTCATTGCTTCATTTTCTGGAAAAGAAATTTATTCCCGCTTACTCCGCAGACACACTTGTAACAACGGTATTTCTGAATGCATTTCTACTGGGGAGTCTTGCTTTGCTAGTAGGCATTTTCAGGGGGAAAGAAAAGCCGGATTTGAAATCAGCACTCTGGGGAATTGCACTTGGCATCCCGAATTACTTCAGCATGTATTTTCTGGTAAAAACCCTTGAAGTTTCGGGGGCTGGAACTTATGTATTTCCGGTGAACAATATTGGTATTGTATTGGCAAGTACGCTGAGCTCGATATTGATATTCAAAGAGCACATGAACAACCGCAAATGGTTGGGTTTAGGCCTAGCTATTGTTGCGATAATTCTCTTGTCTGTCCATGCTTCCTGATAATTACCAGATGCCGGAAAAAGCGGCAATTTTTGAACTGCGAGAGCGAGCCAGCAGGTTCATTGCCTATACCTTCCCCATTCAAACCGAAGAAGAAGGAAAGCAAAAACTGAATGAACTGAAGAAAGAACATTATGCAGCTGTTCACCATTGCTGGGCTTATATTCTTGAACCAGACCGCGCGTTGCAAAAAAGCTCAGACGACCGGGAGCCAGCAGGTTCGGCCGGAAAACCCATTCTGAGAGCTATTTTAGCTAGCGGCTTAACCAATTGCATGGTGGTTGTGGTTCGCTATTTTGGCGGCAAATTGCTTGGAGTTCCAGGACTCATTGCAGCTTATGGAGGCTCCGCAGAATCATCCATTCAACTTGCCGGAACGTGCGAAAGACGCGTTTTTGCTGTGTATCAAATGGAACTTCCTTTTGAGCGACATCATGAAGTAATCAGGCTGTTTAAACAGTTTAATATTCGTTTTCAACCCCTGGCCTATGACAATTGGCAAGGACTTAACTTTGAATTAAAACCTTCTCTTGAATCAAGCTTTTTAGCTAAATTAGGAGAATTGGATTTACCACCCGTTGAATGTATTCGGAATGAAAAATAAGTTATTCTTTTTCGTGGCACTATTTGCTCAACTCCATTTAGTTGCGCAGGTTTCTCGTATGCAAACCAGGTTGCCCGGAACCTCAAATTCTTCTACACTTGGCTTGAAAGAGCAACTCGAAAAGCATTATCTAACTGGTAAAAGCGGATGGAGTTTTGTACCCGAAAAGCAAATTATTGATCCTTTGGGGAATACACATATTCGTTTTGTATTGAATTACCTGGGCAAACCAATAATCGACCATGAACTAAAAGCGAGTTTAAATCCGAAGGGAGAGTGGATACGTTTACAGGTGAATGGAATTTCAAACCTGCCTTCAAGCATTTCGGATGATAGCAAACCAGAAAATTTTGATTCCTGGAAACGTGTTGATGAAACTTTTATCCCCATCAAAACAAGCAAAGAAAAAAACGAAAAAGGGATTTTAGTTCAAAAGCTCTACTCCCTAAATGGAGAACTTGTTGAAGAAAGGGTTCTTGACCTCATGAATCGAAAAGACAGCTTGAATAGCACCCGTGTATTCAATCCCGACCCCTTAACTACAGCGCAAAAAACCTACGGAGCTGATGGAGGGATTTGGGTGAACAGCAACGGTAACGATTATCCGGAAATTAATGCTGAACGAAAATTGGTTCAGGTTCCTCTTGCTTTTAGGAACGATACCTTTTTTGCTGAGCACCAACATGCCATCATTTTGGATCTTGAAACGCCGGTAAATACTCCTTTTACGTCCATCACCCCAAACCCTGAATTCACACGCTCTCAGAGTGGGTTTCGGGAAATGATGTGCTTGTTCCATATTTATAAATTGCAGGAATACCTGAAGAGCATTGGTCTGGATAGCTTGGCAAATTTCCAGATAAAGGTTGACCCTACTGCATTTCAAGGCCAAGACCAAAGCAGGTTTTCATTCGATAATGATGACCCTTCCTTGTATTTTGGGACCGGTGGAGTGCCGGATGCAGAAGATGCTGATGTTATTATTCACGAGTACAGCCATGGCATAAATTACAGCATCGCACCCAATTCCACCAACGGATTACAGCGACTTGCTGTTGAAGAAGCCAATTGCGATTTTATGGCCACGCAATACTCCAAAGCCATTTCCGACTTTAAGTGGAGAGATGTGTTTAACTGGGATGGACACAATGTGTATTGGGATGGAAGAAACACAAATACATCAAAAAAATACCCGGATGATTTGAGTTCCGATTTTTACAGCAGTGCCGAAATTTGGAGCAGCATGTTAAATGACCTTAGTTTGGACTTAGGCCGAGAAATAACTACAAAAATCTTACTGGGTTCAATCTATTTTTACACCAATGGGATGAATATGCAAGAAGCCGCAGACCTATTAGTAATTACAGATAGCCTGTACTATGGAAGAGCCCATTATGAGCCTTTGAAAGCCCGCCTAGCGGAAAGAGGTTTTGATGTTGCATTGGGCTTACATCAGGTTTCCAACTCTCTTTCCGGAATTCGATTAATAAATAGCTATGGCTTTGCGCAAGCAGAAGCTCCTTTGATTATCGAGAGCAGCAATCCCCAAAATCTTGAACTTTCAATACAAGGAATAGAAGGGGAGCTGATTCATCAATTCAAGTTTAATCAGAGCACCCAAGTGTCATCCGACTTGCTTCCTGCGGGAGTTTGGCTACTTAAGTTGAAGGATGAAAACAATCAAACTGCAAGCTTCAAGGTGATTAAGTTCCGGTAAGAAATTAGATTGGCTCAAGGGAAGAAAATAATCCTTCGATCAAATGATAAAGGCCACAAGTAGCAATACGAGTGGCCTTTATTGATATTGAGCAGACTAAAGAAAATCTTTTGGGGAACGCCTGGTATATTTTATAACCGAGGAAGTAGGTTACCACGCAAATCTACATACAAGGGAATTCCTTGCATGATGATTTCGGCAACACCATCCTCAAAAACACCAACAAATTCAAACTGGAAAGGAACAACCACTTTTCCTGCATGATCAATTGCCCCGTATTTACCCTTAAGTTTCACCGGACATAAACCTTCATTAAAAAAGGCCACCTCTTCAAAATAGGGCTGATAAATATAATTGCCTTTGTTATCAACAAAAGCCCATTTCCCCAATTCCTGAACCCCGGCGCGGCCCTCAGCATAAGGCCTTACATCATCGTATTTTGCTGGGATAACCAATTGATTATCGAGGTTGATGAATCCAAATTTACCCTCAATAGAAACCGCTGCGAGTCCATTGCTAAATGCCTTGGCATATTCGTACTGAGGCTTGATGAGTTCAAAACCTGTGGTATCAATGTATCCAAACTTGCCGGTAAGCTCTACCACTGCAATTCCATCCATGAAATCGCTCATGTTGCTGTATTTGGGTTCAACAATCAGTTTACCTGATTTATCGAGTAAACCAAACTTGGTTCCTTGCATGACACGGGTTACCGATTCAAAAAAATCATCCGCATCATCAAAAATAAAATCGGTTAAGTAAGAACCATCTTTACGAATAAACGTGAATTTATAGCCCAGGTTAGAAATGTCAAACCCAAACTTATTCTGCTTGATATCTACCTTTTTTCCTACGCGAGCAAGTCCATTCCGGAAAACACCTGCATCATAAATATCAGCAGGTAAAGAAATTACCACTTTGCCCTTGTTGTTCAGGTAATACCGCTTGAATTTGTAATCCATCACCGGAACCAAGCCATCGGAGTACATGCCAATAAACTGGTACGCCCCTGTATCAACCACTCTTTTTTCGTTGATATCAATCAAGCAAGGCATGCGGTTAAGCGCAACCGAAGCATAGCCCTCATTAAAATCTCCGGCCAGGTCGTACTTAAAGTCAATAACCATTCGGCCTTCGCCATCCATGTATCCCCATTTGCCTTTCTTTTGAATGGGGAACAAACGGGACTCAGCTTGCGCAATAAAAGGAAGTACTAGTCCTAAACAGAAAATGAAAACAAACTTTTTCATGGGATGCGAAGTTAAGCGTTGGTAGTAGGCCTATTGCTTTTTTTTTACACCAAAAGCAGGCATCGTACAAATTTTGTTACTTCGCAGCTGATGAACGAATACCTTCGAACACCCATAGAATACCTGAAAGGAGTAGGCCCAACGCGCGCCGAACTTCTTAAAAAGGATTTGGAGGTATTTACCTTTCACGACCTTTTGTTTCATTTCCCCTATCGGCATATCGACCGAAGCCGGATTTATACAGTAAAGGAAATAGATGGCAGTCAGAGTTTTCTTCAGCTAAAGGGAACAATTTCTAATTTACGGACCTTGACCAGCGGAAAAAGTCAGCGTTTGACGGCAGAATTTTTTGACGGGACAGGGGTATTGGAACTTGTATGGTTTCAGGGCTTGAAATGGGTTAGGGAAAGCCTTAAACCCAACAAAACCTATCTTATTTTTGGAAAACCAAGTGAGTTCAACGGTAGCTTTAACATGGTCCATCCCTCCTTAGAAGATCCAGAGGAGTTGCAAGCCAAGAAGTATGCGCATATTATGCCCTTATACAATTGCAGCGAAAAAATGAAGGCAAGAGGATTGGATAGCCGGCAGCTCATGAAGATGATGCATAGCTTGCTCAATGATCCCCGATTTGAGCTGGAAGAAAATCTGCCCGAAGATATTCGTTCCCGGTACAAATTTCCATCACGAAAAGAGGCCTTTATTTCAATTCATTTTCCTGCCGACTTTGGGAGTTTGCAGCAAGCAACCCAACGTTTAAAATTTGAAGAACTTTTCTTCATTCAACTGAGGTTGTTGCGGTATAAAATGAAACGAACACAAGTGGTAAATGGAATCCGTTTGGAGAAAATTGGTGATGCATTTAATACCTTCTATTCAAGCTACCTGCCCTTTGAACTTACTCAAGCTCAAAAACGGGTTCTGAAGGAAATTCGGGGCGATGTTAAACGCGGCATTCAAATGAATCGTCTGGTGCAAGGTGATGTTGGTAGTGGCAAAACAGTAGTTGCTTTGATGAGTATGCTTATGGCAATTGACAACTCGTATCAGGCTTGTATGATGGCACCAACTGAGATTCTTGCCCAACAGCATTTTAAAACCATTCGCGGACTATTAAAGGACATGCCCGTTGAAACAGCACTATTAACGGGCAATACCAGCGCAAAAGAACGCAAGAAAATACATGCCGAATTGGAAAGTGGTCAACTACAAATTCTTGTGGGTACTCATGCCTTGATTGAGGACAAAGTAAAGTTTGCCAATTTGGGCTTGGCCATTGTTGATGAACAACATCGTTTTGGGGTTGAACAACGTGCACGACTGTGGCAAAAAAACAAATATCCGCCTCATGTTCTGGTAATGACGGCAACTCCTATTCCTCGCACTTTGGCAATGACCCTATACGGCGACCTTGACACCTCGGCCATTGACGAATTGCCTGCCGGAAGAAAACCCATTCAAACCGTTCATCGATTTGACTCAAGCCGCCTGCAAATGTTTGGTTTTATTAGGCAACAAATTGAGTTGGGCAGACAAGTTTACATTGTTTATCCGTTGATTGAAGAATCGGAAAAGCTAAGCTATAAAAGTTTGGTTGAAGGGTATGAAAGTATATGTCGCGAGTTTCCTGCACCCAAGTATGCGGTTAGCATGGTACATGGCAAACTGAAGCCGGCAGACAAGGAGTTTGAGATGAAACGCTTTGTAAAAGGTGAAACTCAAATCATGGTTGCCACCACCGTTATTGAAGTTGGAGTGAACGTTCCTAATGCAAGTGTAATGGTAATTGAGAGTGCCGAAAAATTTGGATTATCTCAACTCCATCAATTGCGCGGAAGGGTTGGACGAGGTGCAGACCAATCCTATTGCATTTTAATGAGCGGAAATGAATTGAGTGCTGATGCACGATTGCGATTAAAAACCATGGTAGAAACCAATGATGGTTTTAAGATAGCAGAAGCAGATTTGAAATTACGTGGACCGGGAGAACTGGAAGGTAAAGCGCAAAGCGGAGCCCTCGACCTAAAAATTGCAAGCATTTCGGAAGATGCTGGATTGATAGAATTAGCGCGAAATGAGGCTGGAAAAATTTTAAACAATGACCCAAATCTTGAATTGGATGTGAATAAATCGCTACAACTTTACTTCAACCTATACCAACAAACCGCAAAATGGGGCAGAATATCCTGAGTTAATAGCAATTGGCGGAAAAGCAGGCATTTTTAAGCTTCTTGTTAATTTACAAACCATTATGGTTTGTATTTTGCCAGCTGTATGCCAACAGCAAAATACATACTTATTCTTTGCATTCCTGACAGTATTGGTTCGGGTATTGAACGCTGTAGGCAGGAGCTAAAAAAGCTTAGTGAACGAGCCAATCAACTTCCTGCACATCTTGAAATTACCCCTGAATTTTCCTGGAATGAAAAGGAAGAGTACTTATTGGTTCACAAAATCAAATCTTGTGTCCAATCTTGTTTTTCGCACTCCATTGAATTAGGCGATCCCTATTTAGACAAATCGAACCAGCTTATTGCAATTAGCTACAAGAACGACCCGCAGCTGGAGCAATACAGAAGTTTATTCAAGGAATTGTTTACTCAGGAAAAAATGCCTGAGCCATACCCTGGCTTTATTGTTGGCAAACAAATTCGCGAACAGCATTTTATTAAGGCCATGAACAGGGCAAAAGAAATGGACTGTAGCCTAAGTTTTTGGGGCGATAAATTAAGCTTATACAAAGAAGAAAATGGAACAGAATGGTCTTGCCGTTATGTGTTTGATTTAGATTAAAAAAGCCGGCCCTTTTCAGAACCGGCTTACATTTATTATTACGCCTAAACTATCTAATTTCTTCTGCACCTTGTTTGATTGCATCCACAACTGTTGGGTCGATCAGTGTTGAAGTGTCGCCCAGATTTGATGTATCACCTTCTGCAATTTTTCGTAGAATACGTCGCATGATTTTTCCTGAACGGGTTTTGGGCAAAGCCTTAACAACCTGAATGCGGTCGGGTCTGGCAAATGGACCAATAATTCCGGTTACATGGCTCTTCACCTCTGCACATAATTCTTCATAAGAGTGGTGCTCTCTATCGCAAATAACAAAAGCCCAAATGCCCTGACCTTTGATATCATGCGGATAACCAACCACTGCGCTTTCAATTACATAACCGTGTTCGTTAATAGCATCCTCCACCTCACCTGTTCCAATGCGGTGTCCTGAAACATTAATCACATCATCTACCCTACCGGTTATACGGATATAGCCATCTTCATCACGCTTGCAACCATCACCTGTGAAATACTTACCCGGGTAGGTACTGAAGTAATTCAGTTTAAATCGTTCGTGGTCACCATACACTGTGCGGGCCATTCCCGGCCAAGGGAACTTGATGCACAAATTACCCTCAACACCATTTCCTTCGATTTCAGTACCTTTTTCATCAACAATTGCCAATTGAACTCCCGGCAATGGAAGTGTAGCAAATGCCGGCTTCAATTTGGTGATACCTGCAAGGGGTGAAATCATAATTCCTCCGGTTTCTGTTTGCCACCAAGTATCAACTATTGGACATTCTCCCCTACCAGCGTTTTCGTGGTACCAATGCCAGGCCTCTTCGTTGATTGGTTCTCCAACAGAACCTAATACCTTCAGCGAAGAAAGGTCTTTGCCTTCGAAAGGCTCTGTACCAAAAACCTCCAACGAACGAATGGCAGTTGGTGCTGTATAGAAGATGGCAACCTTATGCTTTTCGATTAAACTCCAAAAACGTCCCGGATCGGGATAACTTGGTATACCCTCAAACATAAGCGTGGTGGCACCATTCAACAATGGACCATACACGATATAACTATGCCCGGTAACCCAACCAATATCAGCGGTACAACAAAAAACCTCTTTATCCTGGTATTGGAATACATTCTTAAAAGTATAGGCTGAATAAACCATATAACCCGCGGTGGTATGCAATACGCCTTTTGGCTTTCCGGTTGAACCCGAGGTGTATAAAATAAACAGAGGGTCTTCGCTTTCCATGGATGCAGGTTGATGAACAGCAGAAGCGCCTTCCATCAAGGTATTCCAATCAAAATCGCGACCAGGCTGCATATTCATGGCAAAGCCTTTGTGGTTGTAAACAATACAACTGCGAATGCCCGGAGATTTCTCCATGGCTTCATCCGCAATTTGTTTCAAATCTATTTTCTTTTCGCCGCGAATCATACCATCTGCAGTAATCAGCAAACTGCAATCGGCGTCATTGATTCTATCTGCTAAGGATTGTGAAGAAAAGCCCGCAAATACCACTGAGTGAATGGCTCCAATACGAGCACAGGCAAGCATGGCAACCGCAGCCTCCGGAATCATGGGCATATAAATACAAACCCTATCACCTTTCTTTACTCCCTGTTGTTCCAATACGTTTGAGAATTGGTTAACCAGTTTGGAAAGTTCGCGGTATGTTAAATTTCTATACTTATCCTGGGGATTATTGGGTTCCCAGATAATGGCAATCTGATCACCACGGTCTTCCAGGTGACGGTCGATGCAATTTTCCGAAATATTCAAGCGAGCTCCACTGAACCAGCTTACTTCAGGGGTATTAAAATCCCAGCTTAGCACCTTGTCCCACGGCTTGTGCCACTTAAAAGAATCTGCTATTCCGGCCCAAAAGGCTTCGGGATTAGAAACGCTTTCCTGATAAGCAGCCTGGTACTCATCAAAACTCTTTAATTGAGGTAACATAGTGGTAAGGTCTAAGGTCATTGTTGATTTGTCAATCAAAGTAAACACCTTCCCTTTTGAAATCCATTTGTTTTTATGCTAAATAGCCATAGCTAAGTAAAAATTGAATTAAGCTCACAAATAATTAACTGAAGCATTACGCTTCAAGCACTCAAACGAAAAACAAAGCTTTGACAATTGCAGTTGTCAAGCAATCAATGGCAATCAAACTGCGAAAATTAGACTTTTAAAAACGAGAAAATGTAAGCATATCAGGCTTGCAACATATCGTTTACCTTTTGCATGAGGGCTCGGGTTGAATATGGCTTTGTCATGTAATAATCAGCCCCAAACTCCATCCCTTTCTGAATATCTGCATCTTTTGATTTGGCCGATAAGAATATCACCTTGCAAGCCTTGTGTTCAACTGAATTCTTGATAAAACTGCAAATTTGATACCCATCAATATCCGGCATCATGATATCTAAAACGGCCAAAGCCGGATTGTGCTTTTTAACGATCTCCATGGCCTCCGAACCATTTCTGGCAATAAAAACTTCGTATCCACTTTTTCTCATCAAAAATTCCAAAGAGAGAAGGATATTAGGTTCATCATCAGCCACGAGTATCTTTTTTGCTCCATTCATGAATTGGTCCTTTCAGCTTAATCTGTTATGAACAAGGTGATGACAAAGGTAGCACCTTTTCCCGGTTCACTCAAAACCTCAATGGTACCTCCATGCAATTCAACAATCTTTCTGCAAATTGCCAGGCCCAAACCACTTCCTTTGGGCTTGCGAATGGTTTGATTTCTGGCTTGAAAAAACTTATCAAATATTAATTCCTGGTACTCCGGCTCTATGCCTCTTCCGGTGTCTTTCACAGACAAAACAACCTGATCGTCGCGACGCAAGGCACTTACTTGTATCAAACCACCTGTCTCCGTAAACTTAACGGCATTTGAAAGTAAATTAATGAGCACCTGCATCATTTTATCCTTATCCAAAATCAGGTTGAGTTGCTCGGGGTCCACATCAACCAACAGATTCAGCTTTTTCTCATCGGCTAAACTTTTGATACTGTTTATTGATTCCTGAATAAGTTCTTTTACATAAACTTCCTCCAGAAGCAGCTTTTGTTTTCCCGAATCGTATTTCTCCAAATCGAGCACCTGAGATATCAGGCGGGAAAGGCGTTCTGTTTCTTTGTTGATGATTTGAAGGTAGTGTTGTCTATCATCCAATTCAAGCTCAGGATTATCAAACAAAATCTCCGAAAATGCACGGATTGAAGTAATTGGCGTTCGCAATTCATGGGTAACTGTTGCCAGAAAATCATCCTTCAATTCATCCATTTCCTTCAGCCTATGATTGGCAAGTTCTAACTGGCTTTTGGCTCGTTTCAACTCCCGGTTAAGCAACATCAATTGCTGTGATTCTCTGAGAATATCCATCAACTCCGCCAATTTTACTTCCTCTTCTTTTACCACCGAAGCCACCATTATCCGCGCGGATGCCGAGCCAATAATTCCGGAAAGCACACGCTCTACATAGGCTACCAATTTGGGGTCGGCTTTCTCCTGCTCTGAACTTATTTGATTGCGTATTGAAAAATTACGAATGGCGTTCCGACTGCGTTGTTCCCCAAAGAAATTGGCCAAGAGGGATTCCATATCAGGGATACTGGCTTGCCCCTTCCAAACCGGAGCGGCATCCATGATTTTTTCATACTTAAAAATATTCACAAAAATCTCGGCCTGATTTTGTTCTTTATCATCGGCTTTGGTATTGAGAGAAACCAGTACATACAAACCTAAATTGAAAAGCATGCTGAAGAAAAAAGCATGCGTGATTGGGCTGAAACCAGTAAAACCAAACAGTTGATTTGGCTTGAGCAATTCAATTCCCCATGGACCATATTGAACGAAATCAGATTGAATAATTCCAGATCCCACAAGGAAAGGTAAAACCAAGGTGTAAAACCAAATGGCGAATCCAGCAATCAAGCCACTTAAAGCACCCTTTTTATTTCCTTTTTTCCAGTACAAGCCACCAATAATGGCAGGTGCGAGTTGGGCTATGGAAACAAATGAAATCAAGCCCACAGAAACTAGGCTGTAATACTTACTTATGTAGTGATAATAGGCGTAAGCAACTCCCAAAATAACCAAAATCCCCAAACGTCTTGAATTGAGCAAGAATCGACTCAAATCAAACAAGGGATTCTTTATTCGATAATCGGAACCTAGAAGCACCGGCATTGCAATGTGATTGGAGAACATGGTGCTTAATGCTATGGTATCAACAATTATCATGCTTGTAGCAGCTGCAAAGCCACCAATAAAAACCAATAAGGCAAGTGCCTTTTGATTCATTTGCATGGGAATATCCAGGATAAAATAATCGCCATTTACACCGTTTCCGGGGAACATCATGCTACCTGAAAGCGCAATGGGCAGAACAAAAATGTTTATCAGTAACAAGTACAAAGGAAAGAGCCAAGTGGCGTGTTTAAGGTGGCTTTCATCTGTATTTTCAACTACTGCCAGTTGAAATTGACGGGGCAATAAAGTTGCTGCAATTCCTGAAAGCAAGGCAATCCATAACCAATCGCTGTAGCCAAACTGTTGTTGAACTACAAACAAGTTACGCAGTTCAGGAAAAACAAAGGCCCGGGAAAAGACATCGCCAAAGCCATCAAACAAAATCCAGGTGACATAAACCCCAACCGCAAGAAATGCGAACAATTTGATGATGGATTCAAAAGCAACCGCCACAACCATTCCGGTATGCTGCTCGTTGCTTTCTACCTTGCGTGTGCTGAAAACAATGGAAAATAATGCCATGCAAAGGGCCACAATTAAACCGGTATCTCCAATCAAACCGTAGGAACCCGATTTCATTTTAAAATCAGGACTTATGATTAAATCAAAGGAATCGGAAATGGCTTTTAGTTGCAGGCTGATGTTGGGAATAACACCCAAAAAACAGAGAACTGTAATGATGCTCGCCAAACTTAGGTTTTTTCCATAGCGCGATGAAATGAAGTCGGCGATGGTAGTGATGCGCTGGGTTTTGCAAATGCGGATAATTTTGCGCAATAAAAATAGCCACAAAGGCGAAATCAAAGTTGGACCAATATAAACGGCGAGAAAGCCCAAACCTTCCTTACTGGCTTTCCCTACGCTGCCGTAAAATGTCCAAGCCGTGCAGAACACAGCAAGTGAAAGGGCATAAACAACTGGCCCTTGGAAAAAGCTTCGCTTTTTTTGCTTGCTACCTTCTACCCGATAGGCAATGAAAAACAGCAAAGCCAGATAAATCAACGAAAACAAAACGATTAACCAGGAGCTGAGCATGCTATTTTTTATTTACAAT
This sequence comes from Bacteroidia bacterium, assembly GCA_023151275.1. Lineage (GTDB taxonomy): Bacteria > Bacteroidota > Bacteroidia > UKL13-3 > UKL13-3 > CAISCU01. The sequence continues at coordinate 103,868 of JAKLJI010000003.1, forward strand.
TCGGTAGACTAAACCAATAAAAAACACCCATACCGAAAACACATAAATGTAAAGCACAGGTAAGCCTCCCAAGAGTTTGGCTTTATCTGCAATGCTCAACAAAGGGTAGTTCAGCAAAACGAAAAAAAAGAATGCCAGGAAACTTAATTTGGTTGATTTCATTTTCTGATTCACAGCTCCAAGATACGGATTAACCAAAAAAGAATCGAGCTTTTGCTTTGCAAAAGCTCGATTCAACAAATTAGAACGTATCTCAAAAAAGAATTTGGCTGCGGAGTCTTTAGTTCAACCTATTTCACTTTTAAAAAGTGGAACCAATTCAAACTCCAAGTAGCCGCGCTATTCTATTTCTCTATCGTATTCTCCTTTTAAGGAATAATAACCAAAGATGATTAACCCAAAGGCGATTGGAAGGAAAATTCCGATAATAATTCCCCATTGCAATTGGATATTCAGCTTAGCCGCTTCTGCTGTTGATCGTGCCAACTCATCTACAGCTTGTTCAATGCGTAGATTGGAGGCTGAGATTTTATCAGCGGCTTGAACAAACATAAATATTGCTGCTGCAGGACCTAATAAAATCCAGATAATTCCTAATGCTCTGCGTATAGTATTCATAAGTTTTCTATTTAATCGTTTTAATTGTGGATATACTCGTTCTCATCATCCATTACATCTTCATCTATGTGATTAGTGAGGTATAAAGTACCAATAACAAGACAAACGGCTGCAATACCAATTGGATACCAAAGTCCGGCCAATGGCGAACCGTTTGGCATAGCAGGAGATTTGGTGTACTCAATAATTAAAGTAGAAAGGAATGGAACCAAACCACCAAAAACACCATTGCCAACATGATAAGGCAATGACATTGAGGTGTATCGAATACGGGTTGGGAACAATTCAACCAAAAACGCAGCTATTGGACCATAAACCATTGTCACATAAACGATTTGGATGAACACCAGGAAAATCATGGTCCAAAACGTGTCTTTTCCAACTTTTTTCTCAACTCCAATTGCAGCCTTTTCTCCCTGATAATTCACCAACAAATTCAAGGTATCCACTTTAGCGTTTTGCAGGGCTTCTGTGGCCTGACTCTTCATCGTATAATAGGTTGGCAAACTTCCACTATCCGCACCTAAAGTAGTGCAAGCAAATACAACCTGAGCCGATTTATCTGTACTTAGATTAAGAGGTTCTGCAAGGTACAGGGTATCTGTGGTAGTGTATTTAAAAACTGCTCCGTCTGAATAGCTTGTATCTTTTTTGGAAACAATAAACAACTTCTGATTGCTTTTACTATCGGGAATAGCAGTAACAGAACGTATACCAGACTCTTCCAAAACAAGCTCATTTGACTTCAATGCGGGATTGGTATAATCAATAAACTTCTGGTAAATGGAACGATAGCTCAAAATTCCCAATAACATGCCTAGCATCATTATCCATTTGCGACCAACTCTGTCGCTCAATGCACCAAAAAGAATAAAGAATGGAGTACCTAAAACAATGGCCCAAAGAATGATTGTCCTCGACTGTTCAAAATCAACCTTACAGGTGTTCTCAATGAAGGACTGCGCATAAAACTGACCGGTGTACCAAATTACACCCTGTCCCATTACAGCCCCAAACAAGGCCAGTAAAACCATTTTTAAATTGGCTTTGTGGCTAAAACTTTCTTTCAATGGATTTTTAGATGTTTTGCCTTCCTTCTTCAATTTTGCAAACAAGGGCGACTCACTCATTTTCATCCGGATATAAATAGACACGATAACCAACAAAATAGAAACCCAGAAAGGAACGCGCCAACCCCAATTGTTAAACTGGTCGATACCCAATTGATTTCTTGTAAATAAAATTACTCCAAGCGATAAGAAAAGTCCCAGGGTTGCAGTAGTTTGAATCCAGGAGGTGAAATAGCCACGTCGTTTTGCTGGAGCATGTTCGGCCACATAGGTTGCGGCCCCACCATATTCACCACCCAAGGCCAAACCTTGCACCAATCTTAAAAAGAGAACAATAAGCGGAGCAGCAACCCCAATTGTTTTATAGCCGGGTACCAAACCAATTGCAAAGGTTGAGCCTCCCATCAAAACAAGTGTCAACAAGAAAGTGAATTTCCTTCCCAGCAAATCGCCCAAGCGACCAAAAACGAGTGCTCCAAATGGCCGAACAATAAAGCCAGCTGCAAATATGGCTAGGGTTGACAACAGTGCTGCAGTTCCTTGCTCTTCCGGAAAGAATTGCTTGGAAATTAGGGTTGCCAGACTTCCAAAAATGTAGAAGTCGTACCATTCAATCAAGGTTCCTACGGAGGAGGCACCGATTACCTGGTAAATGGACGAGGGTTTGTCTTCGTTACTTTTCATATAGTTAAGTGTTGATTATAGGAAAATTTGAAATTGCAGCATCAACTCTCCTTTACGCTCGGAGCTGCGCATGCGGGTAGCTATTTCATAGGTTGGTCTGGAAGAATACTGGAGGGTAAATTTGGAATGGTGTCCATCCAGAAAAAAGTTTGCACCAATATCGTAATAGCTTCCTGATTCTTTAAGCGCTTCAAACTTTTTTAAGGCAAGCGATGCTATTGGCTGAATGCGCATTTTCTTGCTAATGGTTTTTGGCAATAAAAGTCCGGCCTGGGTGTACCATATTGTGCCGGTACCCATCATGGCTCTAGCATTTCCACCACCTTCAAAAACGCGAGCTGAACTTGGAAGGTCTGTATTGGGTAATCCTTCATTCATGATTCCAATATTGCGGATATAGTTTGGTCCGAAATCATAAGCATAGAGCACAGAATAGGCTGTAACTGCCATATTTTTCTCCTTATCACCGAAAGGCAAATCGGCAAACACATCAGCTGCAAATAAATTAATTGCATGCTTTTTCAGTTTACCTGCAGCATCTTTTGATTGTGTAGCATCAGCCTGAGAATAAAAGCCGGCACCCAGATTTAAAATTCTTTTTGTACCTATATAGGTGCCTGTTCTGAAGGGTAGCAATGCCGATTCCTTCTCCAGGAAATTGTATTCAAAATAGCCTCCAAATCCCGCTTTGGAATTACCATTGTTTTCTACGGCAACTTCTCTGGTTTCATTAAAGGCGGCAACAAAACGGGCAGTATCGGCGGCAAGCGTAGTTGCAAATGGTTTATTCACATGCATTTGATAGCGTAGTTTTCCGGCATACCCTTTTACAAACAGCCCATATTGGCGACCAAATTGGTCGGTATTTTCAATCAAAGGCCAATTAAAAATTGGAGCATCAATCATTAAAAAATTGAGCGTGCTGGCAGATGTCATGCGTGATAAGCCATGCATATAATGCAAGCCCGCACCAAGAGAAAGTGAGTAGTTATTTTTAGCTTTAGTTTCCGGGTTGATTTCCGGAATAATGGCATATTCATTCAAGGCATCGTGAAAAAACAGTTGAGGCTTTTTGCCTTGGCCATATCCTCCGGTTCCTGCAGTACCAGAACCACCACCATTTAAAAAGGTCTGGTTGTTAATTCCGACATGAGTAAGAATCATGTACCGAGGAGAAATTTGAGCAATAGCTAAAAAGCGAAGACGGCGACCACCAATATCAAAGGTTTTGTCTTCGGAAACACCATTCACTAAAGTTCCCGGATTGTTTTCGATATACCTGGCCCAAATTTGGTTCCAAAAAATAAATCGAATGTATTTGCTCTTATCTTCATTGATTCCAATTTTCAAACCGGAACCATAATCAGCTGAGCCCTGAGAGCGGCCGGGGGAGCTGATAAACAGCAAGATTGCTGATAATACTAAAAAGGGGTAATGTTTTCTCATACCGATGGGTTATTCGTTAACCCAAAGTTTGAGAAAGAAAATTAAGATAAATAAAATCGTGCAGTTGAATGTTAAATTGATGTATTCATTAACGAAAGTCAAGGACTAATCCCTGAATCGTTCCCATTTTATCATCATAAACTTATCGCCCAATTCTGTAATAACAGAACCTGCACCCTTTAGATTATCCTTGTTCTTCATATATTCAACAAGCTCTGCATGATTCAGGATTTTGTAGGTTGGATGGTACTGCGAATTTTCAGGCCGCTTCAACCCATATTGTTTCACCCAGTTCATTACCGAAACATGGCTTGTTCCGAGGAGACGTTCAATTTCCCGATAACTCAATCCTTCAATATAAAGCTGAAGAGCTTTGGTGACATAATAATTATCGATTCGCTTACCAAGTTTATTTACAGTGAAAAAGTAAGCACAGTTCTTGCATTTGTAACGTTGCCGCTCTTTCAGAATTCCACTTTTGATGACGCTGAAACTTTGACATTTTGGACATTTCACATCGGTTGACATAGGAGTTTATATAAACGATATACCAAGTAAGCATAAATATAGCTAATTAGCAAGAAAAAAAATGCACAGCTTGAGAGACTCAACAAAAGAGAATCAGCTTATTAACGCGAGTCCTTTGTTGAATGCGGATATTGGAGATAGAACAAAATGCTAAGGCTCCAACTCAACAAGCCATAGGCTATTCTATCGAGTAAGCGATTGAAAAAGCTCGATGTTTTCAAAAATTCTTCCAGTCTTATCTCTATTGCGTCATTTTCTAAAACAGATTGAATGAGTGCATCTGCTTGCCGAACAACTTTTTCGTTTTTACATAACACATTGCATTCAACCGAACCAAAATCACTCAAATAATTCAGGTTATACGAACCAACACAAAGCTCAGTATGATCAACAAGCACAAGCTTACCATGTAAAACAGTGGGCTTGTACTCAAAAAGACGAACCCCTGCTTTCAGTAAATCGGGATAAAAATGGCGGATTGCTCTTTTCATCAAACCAATATCAGACCTCGCTCCCAGAAGGAGTTTTATTTCCACTCCCCTATCCGCAGCTTGTTTCAATTTGCGTTTCAAACCAGCACCCGGAATAAAATAACTGGCTACAATAGTTAGCTCTTTATTTGCCCGAACAATGCTTCTTCTGTAGTAAAAAGAGATGGCAAGTTTTGAACGAAACCAATTGTTCTCAAGCACTCTAAAATCAGGACTCCCCTGAGCAATAGGATGTGCTGATATCAAGTTTTTTGGAGGCTTTTTATTCCAAGGATAATACCTTCTTAGGACACGAACCGTATCAAGTACTGCTTGACCATGGTAAATCAAGGCAAAATCAAGCCAAGGCATTTGTTTGGCATTTCCTTGATAATGGTCAGACCAATTAATTCCGCTGCACGAGGCCCAATTTCTATCTACAACAATCAATTTATGGTGCAAACGCAGACCCATTTTAAATTCAACAAGCTGACTTAATGGAGCATACCACGAAAGTTTAATCCCCGCATTTTCAAGATTTCTTATCCAGAATTCAGAAAGGTCTTTTGATCCGTAGGCATCCAAAAGCAGAAAAACCTGAACACCCCTTTTAGCTGCATTAATTAAGGCATTCATCATTTGAATACCGGTTGCATCTGATTCTAAAATATACAACTGCACCAATACTTCCACCTGAGCATTCTCAATTGCAGCCCTCAGGTGTTGAAAGTATTCAGGTCCACCGGTAAAAAATTCAACCGCATTGGCATGCCTGAACGGAAAGCTGTTGCGGAATCGTTCCATATTATCCGCCGGCTTTTTTAACCGAATAGGATTCCTTTTGGAGGTATGCGAGCAATTTATCTCTGAAGTCGCCTTGAATAAGGATTTCGCCATCCTTGGCACTTCCTCCAACACCACAATGTTTTTTGCATAAGGAGCCAAGCTCTTGCAATGCAGAATCGGGGCCCACAAAACCAGTAATTCTTGAAACAAGCTTGCCTCCTCCTTTTCTATCCAGAAAGATTTTCAGCCGTTGTTGGTTGGGAGGCAATAACTCCTGCTCTTCTGCATTATTCTCCTGGTATTCAAAAAAGGTATCCGTAGAATAAACTACTCCTTCCCGCTTTTTATTCTTGTTGCTCATGATCAAAACAAAAGTACACATCAAAACGGAATCCTGCTGTTGAAATATTTAGGAATAAATGCCCTAAACAGCCCAAATAGCTAGCCGGAAAAGGATATTGAGGCGAGCAGAACTTCTAAATTGGGAAGCTTTCTATTTGTAGCAGTTTAATTTTCTTTACCCCTAAGAAACCTGACAGAAGTCAATACACCAACCGACATTTGATGGTTTTACGTGTGATAATTATCACAGGGAATATTGAGGTTTATCATAAGCGAATAAGGTCTGTGGGGATAATTTTGACATCGTATTCAAAACCCTAGAAGACATGAATTACTCAATCAAATTTAAAAAGGCAATCAAGGTTCTCGGAGCAGGAATTATGATGATTGCACTCCTTGTATCCGCAATTAATCTCCAGGCTCAAGACAAATACAAAAGCACCGATGCTAAAATTACCGTAAACGGAACTTCCAACATCCACGACTGGGTGATGCAAGGAGCCAACGGCAGCGTGAATGCAAGCTTTAGTTCTGAAGGAGGTAAACTAAAAAACCTACTTTCATTGGCCTTTACCTTTCCGGTAAAAAATTTAAAATCTGAACATAAGCTAATGGATAAAAACTGCTACAATGCAATGAAAGCAGATAAATATCCAAATGTAAGCTTTACCGGAACTTCCGCTGTAATCAAACAAAACGCCAACGGCACATACCAGATAAACTGCAAAGGCAAACTCAAAATTGCAGATGCTGTAAAAGATGTTGAATTGATTGCTATATGCACAGTTAATCCAGACAATAGCTTATCCATTACCGGAAATTTCAAACTAAAAATGACCGATTACAATGTAGAACCCCCAAGCATTATGATGGGTAGTATTGTAACAGGTAACGATGTAAGTATCAACTATACCCTTCATTTAAACAAACAATAAAAAAATTAACCAGAATCTAAAATCTAAAACCCCTTTAATTGTATGAAAAATTTAATCTTAAAAAGTGCAGGTCTGACAATGGCCGCCTTTCTGGGACTTTCTTCAGTAAATGCCCAGGTCTTTAGCCAATCAGAAATGCAAAACATGCGCTCCTATGGCAAAAAAGGAATGAATGTTTTTGAACCCAAAAAAGAAACTGATACCAAGTTCGACGGAATTAAAGTTCGTTGGGGCGCTGGCTTTACACAAAGTTTCCAGGCTTTGAGTCATTCAACTGGTCTTAAAGCCGCTACAAATGCAGCAGGAAAAGACTCTAATGCTGTTTATGGTTTATCCGCCGGTTTCAATACCGCCATGGCTAACCTGTACACAGATGTTTTACTTGCTGATGGTATTCGTTTGAACTTAACAACTTACTTATCTGCTCGTCACCACAACGAAACATGGGTAAAAGGTGGATACATCCAGTTCGACAAATTACCCTTGAATGTTGAGTTCCTTGACAATATCATGAAGTACACCACCATTAAAGTAGGTCATATGGAAATCAACTACGGTGATAACCACTTCAGACGTTCAGACGGTGGTCATACCTTGTACAACCCATTTGTAGAAAACTATATCCTTGATCCATTTACTACTGAAATTGGCGGTGAGATCTACGGTAACTACAAAGGTTTGATGGGTATGATTGGTGTAAGCAATGGTGAAATCAAAGGTTCTGTTGATGCATTAACTGCAACAGCTACTGACCCAACTGCTAAAAAAACTCCTGCTATCTATGGTAAATTAGCTTATGACAAAACCATGGACAATGGCTTCAGATACAGACTTGCTGCTTCAGTTTACAGCGACAAAAGCTCACAATCGAACACTTTGATGTGGGGTGACCGCACCGGTTCTAACTACTTCATGACTATGGAAAGAGCGTTCATTGGTGGTATCACTACTACTCCTAGCGGATATACTGCACAAGCTTGGTCAGGCCGTTTGAACCCTGGTATCAACGATGAAATTCTTGCTCAACAATTCAACTTGTTCTTGAAATACAAAGGTGCTGAATTCTTCGGTACTTATGACATGGTTGAAGGCCGCAGAGCAACTGAAGTTGCAAAACGCTCCTTCAATCAAATGGCTGCTGATGTAATCTACCGCTTTGGAAAAACTGAAAACGTATTTGTTGGTGTTCGTTACAATACTGTTTCAGGTAACCTGCCCGCTGCTGAGCAATTGAACAAAATCACCATTAACCGCACTGCAATTGGTGCCGGCTGGTTCGTAACCGATAACATCTTGTTGAAAGGTGAATACGTAATGCAAGAGTACAAAGACTTCACTCCAATCTTAGGTGCTGCTAATGCAAACGTAACTGGTCCTGCTACTAAATCTGATATCCGTTACAACGGAAAATTCGATGGATTTGTAATCCAGGCAACTGTTGGATTCTAATTGAAAATGCTTAAATTAACGAGGCTATATCTCCGGATATAGCCTCGTTTTTTATAAAAAACCAATGACACTCATCAAACCCCTATTCGTAATTCCAATTCTTTTTGCTTCACTTGGATGGCATTCCGGTGAAAAACAAAATTATACCCAAGGCAGCAAATGGGTTGTTCACGACAATAGCACCCTTTGCATTGATGGAAAATCAAACATCAATAAATTCAACTGTGAGGTTAAAGATTATTGCAGCTACGATACAATAGCCTTTTTGAGACCTCGTGATGGGAAAGATTATGGCTTCATTCCTATGAAGGGCTCCTTAAAAATCAATATCGAGAAATTCACCTGCCATGATTTAATCATCACTCACGATTTTAGGAAAACCCTGAACTATAAAACTTACCCCTATATGAATGTCCAATTTTGCCATATAGAGGACTTTGACCCACACAAAGGCTCACAGGTACTAAAAGGTAGAATCCGCGTGAACCTGGCAAATAAAAGCAAGGATTACGATGTAGAACTGGTAATGGTTCAGAACGAAACCAAAAAGGTGCTGCATTTGATTGGAAACAAATCGCTTAAACTTTCTGATTTCGGTCTGAAACCGGTGAGCAAATTAGGAGGTCTAGTTAAGGTTGAAGACGAACTCCGTGTGAATTTCTTTTTGATTCTGGGCTTGATTGGCCCCTATTAGTAATTGTTTCTGGCACGTTTTGCCTGGGCGTTTTTCGCGCTGTAGGCAAAATAAATTACCAGACCAATCAGCAACCAAACCAGGGCACTTAACAAGGTTGGACCTGGTAAACCAACAATCATTGCGGAACAAACCAAGATACCCAGAATTGGAACCAATGGTACCAATGGGGTTTTGAAATTACGCTTTAGATTAGGCTCCTTTACGCGAAGAATCCAAACCGCAATACAAACCAATACAAACGCAAACAAGGTACCAATACTGGTTAAATCGCCCGCCACAGAGCCGGGAACAAAGGCTGCAAATGCACCTACAAAAACAAATAATATCAGGTTTGATTTATACGGAGTTCTAAATTTGGGATGAACATCCGAGAAAACCTTAGGCAATAATCCATCTTTGGCCATGGAATAAAACACACGCGATTGGCCCATCAACATTACCAGGATTACCGATGAAAAGCCTGCCAAAATTGCGATAGTAATGGAGAATGCCAACCAGCTGTAACCGGGCATGTATTTTGAAATGGCATAAGCCACCGAAGCCTCTTTTCCTTCTTTCACGAAATCAGTATAAGGTGCAACGCCAGTTAAAACGTGTGAGAACAAAATGTACAAAATGGTGCAAACAACAAGTGAACCTAAAATACCAATGGGCATATCACGTTCCGGACGTTTGGCTTCCTGAGCGGCAGTAGAAACCGCATCAAAACCAATAAAGGCAAAGAATACAATTCCAGCCCCGGTAATCACGCCACCAAATCCATGATTCCAGAAGGTTGAATAATCGTAGAACTTTCCGTTTGGTTGAAGAGCAGGTGCAGCATCGGCAGGAATAAAGTATGGAGAATGGTTACCCGCATTGATAAAGCCCCAACCCAAGGCAATGAAAAGCAGGATAATGGCAACTTTAATAAAAACAATTACTGCATTAACAATTGCAGATTCCTGAGTTCCCTTGATAAGCAATAGGGAAATCAACAACAAAATAACCAAAGCCGGCGCATTCATTATTCCGTGGGTGATAGAACCATCGGCATTTAAAATAGATTCAAAGGGCGAGTGCGTCCATTCATAAGGAATAGCCCCTCCCAATAGCTTATTCAAGTATTCACTCCAAGCAATAGAAACGGTGGCTGCACCTAAGGCATATTCAAGCACCAAAGCCCAACCAATGGTCCAGGCAACAAGTTCGCCCATGGTGGTGTATGCATAAGTATAAGCACTACCCGCAGCAGGAATGATGGATGCAAACTCCGCATAACATAGTCCTGCAAAAGCGCAACCCACCGCAGCAATAATAAAAGAAACAGTTACAGCAGGACCAGCATGTTCGCCGGCAGCTGCGGCAGTTCTAACAAACAAGCCTGCTCCAATAATTGCCCCAATACCCAAGGCAATAAGGTTTGCAGCTGTTAAGGTCCGTTTTAGTTGATGTCCGTCTGATGAAGCGGTCAGTAAATCTGTTAATGATTTCTTGTAAAAATAGTTCGCCATAAATTGGATTTTCAGGTCCAATATAGGAATTCGCGTGGAGATGTAAAGTATATTTTACTTTTCCTGACTTGGAAGGCGGAAATGAAGGTAAAAAATGGTTTTTAAGCCGCAAAATTCAAACAAATAACCAAACCAAGTTTTGGGGATTAAGCCGAGGAAAATGAACTCAGGTAATTAAAGCCGGAATACGCATTTGACCATCTATTACTGCCCAAAATGCCTGTGAAATTGGGCGTAAACTCAGTTTCCCCCACTCACCATTACGGTGCATTATGCCTTGCTCGTGAAACTGCCAATTTCTTTGGCCTTTTGGCCCTCATCACGAAGTTCAAATGCGTAATCCGGGTTAAAAAGCTGGGAGCTTGGGGCCGGAAGTAAAATATCCAAGTAAACTAATCCAATCTGGCCAAAGCAAGGAAGTTCGATGGTTAAAAACAAAAAGGCGACCAAAGAGGCCGCCTTTTTTAAAATAATGTTCTATAAGATTAGCTACTAAGAGCCGCTGCACCACCAACGATTTCAGAAATCTCCTTGGTAATAGCAGCCTGACGAGCGCGGTTGTATTCAAGCTTTAGACCTTTCAGGAGTTCACCTGCGTTTTCTGTAGCTTTATCCATCGCAACCATTCGTGCTCCATGTTCTGAAGCCAATGAGTCGAGAAGCGCTTTGTACAGTTGAGTCTTTAGAATACGTGGAATCAACTCTTCCAAAATTTCAGCTTTAGAAGGCTCGAAAATGTAGTCGTTTTTCTCTTGTACTTTACCTTGTCCGCTTTGCTTCACAATAGGAAGGAAAGGCTCGTTGGTAAGGATTTGAGTAGCCGCATTTTTGAACTGGTTGTAAACAATTTCAACCTTATCAAAACTACCTTTTCTGAATTGTTCCAGGATATAGGTTCCAATTTCAAATGCATGTTCTGCATCTAAATGATGGAAGATTTCCTTGTAATCTGTATTGGTTGGAAGACTCAATTTTGCAAAGAATTCGAAGGCCTTCTTGCCGATTGGCATAATGGTTACTTCTTTTCCAGCAAAATCTTCTTTCACCAAGCGGTTAGCCAATTTCAACACATTCGCGTTGAAGGAACCGCAAAGACCCCTATCGGATGTTACAACAACCAAAAGTACCCTTTTAACCTCACGTTGGTCGAAATACACTTTCAAAGAATCATCATCAATAGAATCGCTGAGATTTGAAAGAATCCCGTTCAACTTTTGCGAATAGGGACGCATTTGAAGAATTGCGTTCTGGGCTCTGCGCAGCTTGGTAGCCGAAACCAATTTCATGGCTTTGGTAATTTGCTGCGTTGAGTTTACCGACGCAATCCTGATTCTAACTTCTTTTAAATTCGCCAAGGTTCAAAAAAATTAAGCGTTGTACTTAGCAGTTAGTTCTTTTGCAACAGCCTCGAGGGTATTGGTCAAATTGTCGTTGAAATTACCTTTCTTCAATTCGTTCAAGGTGTCTTTGTGTTTTGCTTCCATAAACGAATGGAACTCAGCTTCAAACTCACGCACCTTGTTCAAAGGCACATTAGAAAGTAAACCTTTAGTTCCTAGGTAAATGATTGCAATCTGCTGTTCAACACGCAAAGGAGAGAACTGACCTTGTTTCAAAATTTCTACGTTACGAGCACCTTTTGAAAGTACTGCTTTGGTAGCAGCATCAAGGTCTGAACCAAATTTTGAGAACGCTTCCAATTCGCGGTATTGAGCTTGGTCAAGTTTCAAGGTACCTGCTACCTTTTTCATAGACTTAATCTGAGCGTTACCACCTACACGGGATACAGAGATACCTACGTTAATCGCAGGACGGATACCCGAGTTGAAGAGGTTAGCTTCCAAGAATATCTGACCGTCTGTAATAGAAATTACGTTGGTTGGGATATAAGCAGAAACGTCACCGGCTTGAGTTTCGATGATTGGAAGAGCAGTTAATGAACCACCACCTTTAACCAAATGCTTGATTGAATCAGGCAAATCGTTCATTTGTTGAGCGATGCTATCAGTAGCATTGATTTTGGCAGCTCTTTCCAGCAGACGGCTATGCAAGTAGAATACGTCACCTGGGTAAGCCTCACGTCCTGGAGGACGACGAAGCAACAAGGACACCTCACGGTAAGCTACAGCCTGCTTTGACAAGTCGTCATAAATAACCAAAGCTGGACGACCGGTATCGCGGAAGAACTCGCCAATTGCAGCACCTGCCATTGGAGCATAGAACTGCATAGGAGCCGGATCTGAAGAAGTTGCAGCAACGATAGTTGTGTAAGGCATAGCACCACGCTCTTCAAGGGTTTTAACAACCTGAGCAATGGTAGAAGCTTTTTGACCACAAGCTACGTAGATACAATATACAGGATTTCCTGCGTCGTAGAATTCTTTTTGGTTGATGATGGTATCGATACAAACAGCAGTTTTACCTGTCTGACGGTCACCGATAACCAATTCACGCTGTCCGCGACCAATTGGAATCATAGCGTCAATCGCTTTGATACCTGTTTGAAGTGGTTCTTTTACCGGTTCACGGTAGATAACCCCAGGAGCTTTGCGCTCGAGTGGCATTTCATAAAGATCACCGCTAATCGGACCTTTTCCATCAATTGGACGGCCAAGGGTATTGATAACACGACCAACCATACCTTCACCCACTTTAATGGATGCGATACGACCTGTACGTTTTACAGTGTCACCCTCTTTAATTTCTTCGGAAGAACCGAGCAATACGGCTCCCACGTTATCTTCTTCAAGGTTCAGAACGATGCCTTCAACACCGTTGGAGAATTGAATCAATTCACCTGACTGAACTTTGGCTAACCCGTAAATACGAGCAATACCATCGCCTACCTGAAGAACTGTACCCACTTCTTCCAGTTCAGCATCTGATTTAAAGTTGCTTAACTGTTCGCGTATAATGGCTGATACCTCATCTGGTCTGATTTCTACCATAATGACATTGTTATTTTGAAATGTACGTATTAATTAATTCCTGTTTTGCTTTCCTGAGTTTACCTGAAATGGAAGCATCAAGGAGTTTGCCCTCGATTTGCACCACCAGACCACCGATCAGGCTCGGATCAACCTTGGTAGAGAGGATTACCTTTTTACCGGTACCCTTCTCAATGAGGCTTTGTATTTCCTGCTGGTTGGAATCACTTAATGAAACAGCGGTAACAACGCTTGCAGTCGTAATATTGTTCAATGAATTATACTGTTCAATGAAAGCCTGAGCAATATCGTAAGCGAAATACTCACGCTTTTTCCGGATAACAATCTCGAAAAAAGTCATTGTAACAGGGTTGAATGCATTGGCAAAAAGTTGCTTAACAACAGCAAGCTTTTTATCGCCATTAACAATCGGACTTTTCATCAGATTGGCTAATGCAGGATTTTTGTCCAATGCAGTTTTAAATGATGAAATATCACCAAAAACCTGTTCCACAGAGTTTTTCTCTCGGGCCAGGTCTAAGAGTGATTTTGCATATCGGTTGGATACCCTAGTTTCTGACATTTTACTTCAGGCTAATGGATTTCAAATTCTCATTAACAAATGCCTCTTGAGCAGAACGGTCTTCCATTTTCTTGCGAAGAACCTTCTCTGCCAAATCAACTGAAATTTCTGCAACCTGAGTTTTCAATTCATTTAGAGCTTTCAGTTTGGCGGCTTGAATAGACTCATTGGCACTTGCAACAATCCGACGAGCTTCATCATCAGCAGTTTTCTTTGCCTGAGATATGATTTCTTCTTTCATATCACGCGCCTCTTTCAGGAGGTTATCGCGCTCTTGGCGGGCCTCATTCAACAATTTTTCGTTGTCTGATTTGAGGGCGTCCATTTGTTTTCTGGCTTCTTCAGCAGCATTCAGGGCGTTGTTGATTGAATCTTCACGCTCCCTGATTGAATTGAGGATTGGCTTCCAGGCAAATTTAGACAGGATGAACAATACGATACTGAACGTAAGCGTCATCCAGAAAACCAATCCTAAACCTGGTTTTACTAATTCCATGTGTTTTTGTTTTTAGTGTTTTTGATTGTAATGCCGTAAAAAGGAAACAGGAAATCCGGCTACTACCGGATTTCCCGAATCGTAATGTATTACAGCAATACGATCAAAAGACAAACCACGATACCGAAGAAGGCAGCACCTTCAATCAGCGCAGCAGCTACGATCATGTTTGCACGGATATCGCCAGATACTTCTGGTTGACGAGCGATAGATTCAAGAGCAGTACCACCGATACGACCGATACCAAGACCGGCACCGATTGCGGCTAAACCTGCGCCTAAGCCTGCACCCATTTTAGCGAATCCCGGATCTGCAACTGCTTGTAAGATGATGTTAAGTAAACTCATAGTTGTTTTTGTTAATTGATGATTGGAGATATGTGAATTTTAGTGATGTTCTTCGTGGTGATGTTCTTCAACTGCAGATCCAAAGTAAAGTGAGGATAGCAAGGTGAATACGTAGGCTTGCAAGAATGCAACCAACAATTCAAGGAAACTCATAAAGGTGGTGAATGCAACCGAGAGCACTGATACTCCAAGTCCAAGGTATTGATTCATTGCACCAAATATGAATATCAAACTGAAAAATCCAAGAATAATAATGTGACCGGCCGTGATGTTAGCGAACAAACGAATCATCAATACGATAGGCTTGTTTAACATACCGATGATTTCAATCGGAATTAGCAATATCCAAAGAACTTTAGGCACTCCGGGTGGCATGAAAATATGACCCCAGTAGCTTGAATTTCCATTGATTGAAGTAATAACGAAGGTGAACAAGGCCAAAACCAGAGTTACTGCGATGTTACCTGTTACGTTGGCACCTCCCGGGAAGAATGGAACCAAACCCAGTAAGTTATTGAAGAAAATAAAGAAGAAAATAGTCAACAAATAAGGAAGAAACTTTTCGTATTTAGGTCCGATGGAAGGCTTTGCAACCTCGTCGCGAATGAAAAGAATCAAGGTTTCGACCAAATTCGCGAATCCTTTAGGAGCTTTGTTTCTGTTTTTTGAATAGTGACCTGCGATTGAAAGCATGATAAAGCAAAGCAGAATTACCGCAATCATCATGGCAGCCACGTTTTTGGTAATGGATAAATCAACAAAAGAAGCTTCGTGATTTTCACTGCC
Source organism: Bacteroidia bacterium (assembly GCA_023151275.1). Lineage (GTDB taxonomy): Bacteria > Bacteroidota > Bacteroidia > UKL13-3 > UKL13-3 > CAISCU01. The sequence goes on from JAKLJI010000003.1 coordinate 119,525, forward strand.
ATCTGCATTCACAGCTACAATTTGGCCTTTTTCACCAAGTTTATAGCCTTCGTAAGTGGCATGTCCGTGCTCAAAGCGGCTTGAAGAGAACACTTTTATTCCTGCATCATCTTTAATAATAACAGGAAGCGGAATAGTAACATGTGTATGTCCTAGGGTTGCAATATGCCAATCGTGAGCGTCGGCAATGTGCTCCATAATTAATTTACCGGCGTCCACTTTTTCCTCTCCATGGGCATTTTCTGCATGGTTAGCCTCTTGGTGATTCTCATGATTTTCAGCACCTGCATGCTGAGCATCCATCTCAACTACCATTTCGGTAGCTTCACCCCCGTGGGCATGGCTAGAATCAGCAGAAGTTTCTTGTCCGTAAACCTTAAGGCTTGCGTATCCTGCGTAAACAGCTACTAAAAATACTGGGATTAAGTACCTGAAAATCTTGTTCTTGGAGAGCTTCATCAAACGTCTTTTTGGGTTGAATCGGGGCGCAAGTTAACCACAAGGAAATAAATTTCAAACGCAGTGAATAAGAAATAGAATAAAAGATAGGAAATAATGAAGCTCATTTCCTTGGTTTTGGCAAATAATAGGTAGATCAAAAGGGGCCCTAAGCTAAAAACAAATCGGATTCCAATTGAACTGTAAACCCTGGTAATGAAGGTCTTATTGTCTTTTTTAATGCCAGAAGCAGACACCAAAAAAATGATAACACTTAGTCCGTAATAATAAACAAGAGAAATCCAGCTTAACCAGCCCAAATTCCATTTTGTTTGAACCTGATTAAAAACCAGCATCGAAATTCCCAGCAGAAGGGCAAGAATTGAAATGCTTTTTACGAAAGGGTTAGAAAACATGCCGCAAACCTAATCAATCCTTTAAGAAATCCCGAATGCTAAGATAAACAGACGCAAAAACGGAGAAAATGACAAAGCCAACCGTAAATCCTGGAAATTTATTGCCCATCCACGAATCCAAATACTTTCCTGCGAGAGTTAGACAGACAATAATAGACAGCATTTGAAATGCCATCCCTGAATACCGGAGAATTGGATTGTAATTAGCCTTTTGCGGGACTTGGGTCCTCGGCTTGCTTGGTTTCGGCTCCTGTTTTTCCATGGTCTTTGAAATTTTCTTGCGCAGGACCCATTTTGCTTCTGCCATTAAAACTGGCGCCGGCCTCAATAATTAATTTCGCGCACTGCAAATCACCGGTTATTGACGCACTACTTTTAATAGCCAATATTTCAGCAACCTGAACATTTCCCAAAACTGTTCCCGAAACATCGCAATTGGTTGCAACCACGTTTCCTTCAACACGCGAAGAGGGACCAAGAACCAACTTGGCTTTTACGGTAACATTACCCTTCACCTGACCATCTATTCGAATATCACCCTCTGAATTAAGATTTCCTGAGAGCGTAGTTCCCGCATTTAGAATATTGATTTCCTGCGGATTGAATGAAGTATTCTTATCGCTTTTAAAAATTGCCATTTCAATTGCTTAAAAAGTTAACCAATCCTCCGGGTTAAGGGCTTTTCCATTTTCCCAGAGCTCAAGGTGCAAATGTGTTCCCGTTGAAGCTTCACCTGTGTTACCCACTATGGCCACCACTTCACCTGTACCAACAAACATACCCACTTTTTTTAACAATGTCGAATTATGCTTGTAAATGCTCACCAAATTACCCGGATGCTGTATGGCGATTGTTTTTCCTGCATCGGGTGTCCAATCTGCAAAAATGATAGTTCCTTCTTTTACTGCCTTTACCGGCTCATTGGGAATTGCAGCAATATCAATGGCAAAATGACCGGCAGCTGGATCAAAAAAATTGGAAATCAAACCTTTGGATGGATTAATCAAAAATAAACCCGAGGAGGAAGCGCTCCGGTGATTGGGATAATTCGCTTCCAAATTAACAGGCCCTTTACTTTTCCAATTGCCGCTGCCTGATTCAAAATCCTTTCTAAATGCCAACTCCGATTCGCCCGGTTCAGGTTTTGCAGATGTAGATTTTAGCTGACCCGGAGGAGCAACTGTGTCCTGCAAACCCTCGCCTCCTTTAATAATATTAAGGAGATTCAGATAATAGGCCTCTTTCGCCTTTAGACTTTGCTCCAGCGAATCGGCTTTGAACAATAATCTTTTGATATTCCGTTTGGTTTGGGTATCGGTATAGCCGGGAACGTATTCACGTAAAGGAGTGTAAAAAATTAACAGGATAATCAGAATGCTAAGTGCAACCAACGAACTGCTGAAACCCACGAAAACATTCATGGGGGTTAGCTTGAAGGAGAATTTCTCTTCAAAACTTTCGTCGTTAATCAGAATCAGCCGGTACTTGTACCGGAGTTTTTGGATGAGTTTTTTTTTCGGCTGGTCCATGTCTTTCCTTATTATGGTAAAGATTGGTTAAACTTGTGACCTAATTTTCCAAAGGTAATTAAACAACGGAACCCTTGCACCAGAAAAAGCATATCTTCCTCCTGTCTGTTTTTGCAGTAAGTCTATTACTGGCCTGTAATCCCACCAAGGATAAATGGCTTAATCGCAAGTGGCATACGCTTACCGGCCATTACAACATTTATTTTAATGGCGAACAGAAATTATTAGACGCAACTACCCAACTCGAAAATGGGCATCCGAATAATTTCAATGAAATACTGAATGTATTCCCAATAGGGACAGAAGAAGCCGCGAAGGGAGTTTCCAATGTTCTGGATGAGGCTAGTAAAAAATTCTCGGGCACAATAGCACTTCATACCGTTGGTAGCTATACGGATGATGCCTATTATGGAATTGCACGTTGCCATTATTACAAGCGCGATTACTACGCAGCCATTGAAGCATTTCAGTACATTCCTATAAAATATAAAAACACCAGCTACAAAAATCTCTGCAATAGCTGGATTGCCCGCTGCTATGTCGGTTTGGATAAACTGGGTGAAGCCGAGGCCATTATTGGCTCTATGTTAACGAGCAAAAATTACCGGAAGGATGAAATTGCACATATTTTCGCAACGGCAGCAGATATCAATATTCGACTGGGCAAATACAGCTCGGCCATAGAAAACTTAAATACCTGCTTAACAGGAAGCCTAAAAAAAGAAGAGCGCATTCGCTACCACTTTATTCTGGGGCAGCTCTGCGCCGAATCTGCAAAAAAAGCGCCGGCTATTGGAAACTATACCAAAGTAATCAAACTTATTCCATCCTATGATTTCGACTTCAACGCCACCATCAACCTGACTCGTTTATACGACTTAAGTAACAAGAAAAACCTGGCCATGGTAAGGCGCAACTTGAAACGGATGGCCAATGATGATAAAAACCTGGATTACCTTGACCAGATTTATTACGAATTAGGCAGATTGGAAATTGCTGCAAAAAACGAAGCCAATGCTATAAAATACCTCAGGCTATCCTCCGAAAAAAGCATCAAGAACAAGGCTCAAAAAGCAAAAAGCTTGAAAGAACTGGCGCTACTGTATTTCGCACGAAAAGATTATAAAAACGCACAAGCTTACTACGATTCAACCTTCATGAATCTAGACCCCAAGGACAAAGATTATGCGGTGATGAAAGCTACCAAGCTGGTATTAAGCGACCTCATTACCAATTTAACGGTGTTTGAGAAAGAAGATTCCCTCCAGGCCCTAAGCAAACTTAGCAAAGAAGCTCTTGAAAAGAAGGTTGACAATTGGATTGCCGCTGCCAAAATAAAGGCTGAACTTGAAGCCAAAGAGCGCAAAAAACAAGAACAAATTGCCGCAAGCCAACAAAACAACCAAAGCCTTACGAATGGTCCGGGCGGAGCTCCTCAATTGCCGGGAGCCGGAAGTGGAGCTTGGTATTTTTACAATACCACATTAATGACGCAAGGCTCTGCCGAGTTTTTTTCTGCCCGGAAATGGGGGAAACGCGAGAATACCGATTATTGGCGAATTGCCGCGAAAGAAAAGCCGGCCCCAAATCCGGAAGAACAAGAAGTTGAAAAACAACCCAAAGATTCGAGCAATCAGGCCAAGGCTCCCAAAAAAATAAAAGAGGAAGCAGCACCCAAAACCTTGGGAGATGCCAACAAAGATGCTTGGTTGAAAGATGTACCCTTTACCAAAGAAAAACTGAAGGTATCAAACAACCGCATTCTGGAAGCCTTGAACAATTTGGGTGAGATTTACCATGAAAAGCTAAACAACGAGGATGAAGCCATTCGTTATTTGCTTGAATTGCAAAAGCGTTTCCCGTTGAATGAATATGAACCCAAGGCCTATTACTTCCTTCACAAAGCCTACCAAAACCTGAAAAACACTAAAAAATCGGATGAGTATAGGGACCTGCTTTTCAAGGAATATCCTGAACATCCTTATACCCTCATCCTCCAAAAACGCGTTCCGGTAAATACCGAAAATGAAAGTAACAAAGCCTTATTGAATGAATATGAAAAACTACTTTCGGCCTATAAAAATGGAAATTACCAGGAAGTAATTGAAGGAAAATCCGCCCTAGACAAAAAATATCCGGGCAACTCCTTAAAACCAAAATATGAATTCCTTTACACCTTAAGCTTGGGAAAAGCTGGAAAAACTCAAGAATTTACAGCCGGATTAACAACCTTGGTTTCAGCTTATCAAGGAACGGAGTATGCAGAACAGGCCAGTGCCATGCTAAAGGCCATGGACAAAGACAAACAGAAAAAGGAGATAATAGGAAAAGATTCTGCGCTAAAAGACATTGACTTTGACCTGGAAACAGAAACCCCTTTCTATTATGTATTTGCTCTGAAAAATGACAAGGCGGATATGGCCGAAATTCAACGCGCATTTTCAGACCACAACGAAGCTTATGCCGCAAATCAAAACCTGCGTGTAAATGCCATGATGAGCAACGAAGGTTATCAACTCATTCTGATTCGTGAATTCAAAAATCTATCAGAGGCCAATTATTACCTGGAAACATTGAAGGCCATTCAGTTTGCGAAAGAAAAGTTGAAACTGAAAGAAGGCGTCATGGAAACTGTAATCTCGGTAAAGAATTTCAGAAACGCGTTAAAAGATAAAAAACTTGAAGCCTATCATGCATTCTACCCAACGCTTGCAAAAAAGGCCGTAAAATTGAATAAATAAATCGCTCGATGTTTGATTTGCTTTTTAAAAATCCGTATTGGAAATGGTTGCGCTGGCTTTGGATAGGTGCATTTGCAGGTGTCTTTCTTTTTGCCGGTATATTGTTTGCCATCGCAAGAGGATGGTTTGGTGAATTACCTCCAATTGAAGAATTGGAGAATCCAAAAACCTACCTGGCAAGTGAAATTTATGCCGAAGAAGGAACACTTTTAGGAAAATACTACCTGCAAAACCGAAGCAATGCCAATTTTGAAGACCTAAGTCCAAACCTGATTAACGCACTAATTTCCACTGAAGACATTCGCTTCTACGAACATTCCGGCGTAGATAACAAGCGTTTATTTACCATCATCGTTTACAACCTGATTGGCAAACGGCAAGGAGCAAGTACCATCTCTCAGCAATTGGCGAAAAACCTGTTTCCTCGTAAGCGTTTCAAATACTTTCACCAGAAAGTCATCACCAAATTGCAGGAATGGATTACTGCAATCCGCATTGAACAACGCTATACCAAGGAAGAAATCCTGACCATGTATTTTAATACCGTGGAATTTGGAGGAAACTCCTTTGGTATTCGTTCCGCTGCAAAAACATTTTTTGGAAAATCACCCAAAGATTTAACCGCCCCTGAAGGAGCAATGCTGGTAGGCATGCTAAAAGCCATTACCCGCTACAACCCACGTATCAATCCAGCCAACGCTCTTAACCGGAGAAATACGGTATTGAACCAAATGGCCAAAAACGATGCCATTACCCGGGAAGAATGTGAAACGTTTAAAAAGCAACCCATTGAATTAAACTATCAGGAAGAGGACCATAACGAAGGTCTTGCTACCTATTTCCGCGAAACCCTGCGTATGGAGCTCCTGGATTGGTGCGAAGAAAACGGTTACAACCTTTACAAAGACGGGTTAAAAATATACACTACCATCAACCCAACCATGCAAGCCATGGCCGAAGAAACCGTAGCTGAGCAGTTGAAAGAGCAACAGAAAAAATTCTATGCGCATTGGAAAGGCCGCGAACCTTGGGGGCAATTCAAAGAATTGATTACCCTAAGCATGAAAAGGAGCGACCGTTACCGGATTCTGAAAGAAATGGGAAAATCGGAAAAAGAGATTCTCAACGACTTCAATACTCCTGTTAAGATGCGTGTTTTCAGCTATACGCGTGGTGAAGTAGATACTGTAATGACGCCACTTGATAGCATCAAATACTACAAGTATTTTGCCCAATGCGGTATGATGAGCATGGATCCTGTTACCGGACGAATAAAAGCCTGGGTAGGTGGGCACAACTACAAATACTTCAAATATGATCACGTAAACTCAACTGCAAAACGGCAGGTAGGTTCAACCTTCAAACCGCTGGTTTACACCTTGGCCATCGACAATGGCTACAGCCCCTGCACCATGGTTCCGAACAAGCCTGTGGTTTTTGAAGATTACAACGATTGGGCACCTCAGAATGCCGATGACAAATACAGCGACCCCGAAATGAGTTTGTTCAGAGGACTTCAATTTTCGGTGAATAATATCGTGCTGTACCTCATGAAAAACTGTGTTCCGGGCGGACCAAAATCGGTGGTTGAATTGGCTCGTAAACTTGGAATTACAAGTAATTTGGAACCTTATCCTAGTATTGCACTTGGAACTTCAGACGTTTCCATTTACGAAATGGTAGGCGCATTTTCTGCTTATGCCAACAAAGGCTTATGGATTAAACCCACCTACCTGTTGCGCATTCAGGATAAAAACGGAAATACCATTTTTGAAAATGTGCCGGAAACCAAAGAAGCCATTAGCGAGCAAACTGCTTATGTAATGTGCAAAATGATGGAACGTGTAACTGCACATGGAACAGCAGCCAAGGTAAAATACATGTACCAAATTCCGGGTGCGGTTGGAGGTAAAACAGGAACCACTCAAAACTATTCCGATGGTTGGTTTATTGGCATTACCCCTACCCTGGTTTCAGGTTGTTGGGTAGGTTGGGAAGATAGAGCTATTCACTTCCGAACCATGGATTTAGGTTCTGGTTCTGCCATGGCCATGCCCATTTGGGCCAATTACATGAAGAAGGTGGTGAGCAAACCCGGCTTGCTTCGTATTGTTAACGAATGGGAAGCTCCGCAAAGTCCATTAACAATTGAAATGGATTGCAACAAGTTTCAAGCCGAGAAGCAAAACTCGGGAAAAGCTGATTTCACAGAATAAAACCAGCAATTGATACCAAAAAAGAAGGGCGGTGCAAGCACCGCCCTTCTTTTTTTATTGGCTAATCCTAGCCCAAAACCTGCTTCAAATCTTCCAGCAAATCTTCTACATCTTCAACCCCAACACTTAGGCGAAGCAAATTATCAACCACACCCGCAGCCTCGCGTTCAGCTTTCGGGATGCTGGCGTGGGTCATGGTGGCCGGATGATTCACCAAACTTTCAACTCCACCTAAACTTTCAGCCAATGTAAATACCTGAAACGAAGAGGCAATTTTGAAGGTCTTTTCCAAATCGGCATTCTTCAACACAATGGAAATCATTCCTCCAAATCCACGCATTTGCTTCTTTGCAACTTCATGGTTTGGATGCTCTGTAAAACCGGGCCAATATACCTTTTCAATGGCTGGATGATTCTTCAAAAACTGAGCTACCTGAATTCCATTTTCGCAATGCGCTTTCATGCGCAAATGCAAGGTTTTCAAACCTCTCAATACCAAAAAGCTGTCTTGTGGTCCGGGTGTTGCACCGCATGAATTGTGAATAAAGGCCAATCTGTCGTACAATTCCTGGTCGTTTACACAAAGCGCTCCCATTACCACATCGCTATGTCCGCCAAGGTACTTTGTAACAGAATGCATCACAATATGAGCTCCCAAATCCAATGGATTTTGCAAATAGGGAGAGGCAAATGTATTGTCAACGGCAAGAATCAGATTTTTGTCCTTTGCAATCTTTGCGCAGGCTTCAATATCAACAATCTGCATGGTTGGATTGGTTGGTGTTTCAATCCAAATCAGCTTGGTTTTATCGTTGGTGTAATTGAGAATATTTTCGGGATTTGACAAGTCAATAAAATGAAACTTGATGCCAAAGCCGGCAAAAACCTTGGTAAACATGCGGTAGGTTCCGCCGTACAAATCGTTTCCTGTAATTACTTCATCACCTGGAGCCAACAATTTCGCAACTGCATCAATGGCTCCCATTCCCGAACTAAAGCACAAGGCATGATTGGCATTTTCTAAAGCGGCCAAACATTTTTCAAGCGCGGTACGTGTAGGATTTTTTCCACGCGCATACGCATAACCTTTGTGTTTGCCCGGGCTTTCCTGCCAATACGTTGAGGTTTGATAAATGGGAGTCATTACCGCTCCTGTTGTTGGATCAGGTTCCTGCCCTGCATGTATGGCTTTGGTTCCGAATTTCATAATGGTTGAATTTTGCTGCAAACTTACAACCTAAAACCACAGGTGGAAATAAATCTTGAAAAGATTGGGAGATTTGGGTAAAAGGCTTAATTTTCTCCAAAATTCAGGAATATGCCTACGCAGTTTATCACTAAAATGAATAAAACCGAGGCTGGATTCCATTTGCTGATGACCCTGAGTCTGGCTGATGGAAGCATACAGCAGTCGGAAAGTAAAATCATTCTCGATTTTCTCGAAAAAAACTACAGTGAACCCATTGATTTGATTAAGGAACAAGCTTTCCTCAGAGCTTTGCCCGAAGAAGAACGGCAAAACCATTTTCACGAAACAGCCATTCAGTTTTACAAAATCTCCAGCGCTGAGGATCGCAACAAAATTATCGAATTTGCCATGAAGGTGGTAATGGCCGATAAGCGCATGGAAACAGGAGAAAACGCTTACATCAACGAACTTTACGACGCTTGGGACCTGGCCTAAACCAGCCCATTCAACACTTAAAAAGGTTATCCAATCGGGTAGCCTTTTTTGGTTTTTGGGCCTTGCCACTTTAAGTAAAATTTCGTTTCAGAAACTCAATGCCGTTCCAAGTGGCCCGGGTCATTTGCTTGTACTCCGCAGCAAATCCTCAGCGGCTACTTCCGCACAAAAAGGGCTTTCTCCGGCAGCCTTTTTGTGCGGGTATCCGCAAAGGCTTTGCTTTGCGGGGTACCGCTTCTGCCCCTAAGGCAAAGCCTTCACCCACTATTCAATTCCTGCTTTTTTCAATTTCGGACTCCGTTTCCGCTTCAATTCCATGCTCAAATCACTCATCGCATTCATGAAATAGATATAAGCATCATAAGGGGAATCGTAAGGACTAAAATACTTGTGTACATCCCCATCAGCCCAATACTTAGTAGTCATGTAATAAAAATGATCTGATGTAAGCATCTTCTTCCAGGTATCAATAAACAGCTTATCACCGCTTCCATACACCTGTTCTTCGAGGCTGTAAATTTTCGCAATACTTTCATCTTGCATAGGATTTCCCAACCAAGCAGAAAGATCGCGCTCGGTATCTGCCCAGCTAATGAAATCGTGTGCATCGTACACATCTTTTACCGCATAGGTATCCACAGTCTCACCAACAGTTTTAAATCCAAAATCGGGATGTTTCAACACATAGGATGGCAAATAGCGCATAAATTCAAAAATGCCACTCTCTGCCCACTGGTGCTCGCCAAAAGTTTCATAATCCATAAACAGGTTTATGGTTTCACCATGGCCGGCTAGTTGATGCACCCAATTGGCAAAACGATCTGCTGTTAATGGCCACTCACTCCAATTGCGGTCCGAAAAGCGGAAAGCAATATCATCGCTCATCCTGTAATTCTTCAACAATGATTTTATACCCGCATTCGGTGCTTTGTACAAATAATTTGGAGAACGATCACCCAATAACCGATCAACCCCTTCGCAAATTATTCCTTTGTATCCCATTCCCTCCACAAATGCAGCAAGCTCGTTGTTGTATTGCAATTCAGTGTTCCGAAAGACCCGAGGTTCCTGATTGAAGTATTTCTTCATCAATTGCCGGTGCTGATCAACCTGCTTTTTAAACTCTTCTTTTGAGAAGATATAGGATAAAGAATGGTAATAAGTTTCACCAATAAATTCAACACAACCGGTATTGGCCAATTCAATAAACGACTGAAGCACATCCGGCCTCCATGCTTCAAACTGTTCCATTGCAACTCCGCTAATGGAGTACGAAATGCGAAAATCGCCCTTATGCTTGTCAATCAATTCAAGCATTAACCTATTCGTAGGCAGGTAGCATTTATCGGCCACTTTGTTCAGCACCTCCCGGTTTTTTAAATCATCAAAATAATAGTGGTTATGCCCAATATCGAAAAAAGAATACGGCCTTAACCGAAAGGGCTGATGAACTTGAAAATAGAAACAAATAGATGGCATAAATTTTAGTTCTGTTGGTTTTCGTAAAAAATACTTTGGTACACATGCATCACCTGAAGTGCACAATTCTCCCAGGTTATTGATTCAAGGCTATGGAAATTGGCATGCACAACACTCTTTCGCAAGCCTTCGTAATCCAGGGCGGCAACAATGTATTGGGCAAATTTCTGAACATCCCAAACATCAAACTGCATAGAACCATGAAGCACTTCGGCAACTCCGGATGTTTTGGAAATTAGTGTAGGAATGCCGTATTGAACTGCCTCAACTGCACTCAAACCAAAGGGTTCACTTACAGAAGGCATACAATAGACATCTGCAATGGCCAGCAGCTCGTTCAACATCACCTTATTCAAAAAGCCGGTGAAATAAAACTTATCACCTAAACCGTATGACGCAGTTCTTTCAATCATAGGCCGCAACAAATCACCGCTACCCGCCATAACAAACTTCACATTCGGGTGATGAGCCAACACCAATTTAGCAGCCTCCACAAAATATTCCGGCCCTTTTTGCATGGTTACACGTCCGAAAAAGATAACCAGTTTTTCGTCGAATGGCGACTTTTTAACCGTATGTTTTACCGCTTCAATGCCATTGTGTACAGGCATAATCTTTCCGGGCTCAACACCATAATGCCTTTCACAAATGGTGCCGGTATAATGGCTCACAGGTATTATGCGATCGGCCAGATGCATGGCCCTTTTCTCCAGATCGTACACCCAATTTTTACTGTGTTCTCCTGCCCTATCGTATTCTGTGGAATGCACATGCAACACAAGGGGTTTTCCCGTTTTCAATTTCAATTCCATACCGGGCAAAAAGGTCATCCAGTCGTGTGCATGAATCACATCAAACTTCTGTTTTAAGCCATATTGAACCGAGATGCGCGCAAACTCCATCACCTTTTTTATCACATCACCTGCGTACAAATCATCAATTTCAAAAGGCTTGATATCTTCATGCATCACCTCATAAAATTTCTGAGAAATGAATTCATTTTCGGGAATTCGGGTATAGGGACCAAAACTGGGGCGCTTGCCCTGCGTTGATTCAGTGAATTCAAATTCCGTTTCCTTTTTAAACAACTCACGCAATTGTTCCTGGCTTAAGCTATTTAAACCTACCAGTTCGATATTGGGGATATTAAAATCGGGAACACTTTTAGGAATTATCATTTTTACATCGGCCAAAGGCGACATGGCCTTGCACAAACCCAAGGTAGCTACTCCCAAACCGCCGCTAATTACAGGAGGAAACTCCCAACCAAACATTAATACTCGGGTTCTTGATTTTTTGACAGGCATGGAGGACAATATTGAAGGAAACTAGCTAATTTGCATGGCTTATTAGCCGCAGGAAGTTAGTTCAATCAAACCCGAATTTCAAGTAAAAATGCAAGCCCAATCTAAATATTCAATCAAATACTACCCCGATACCGTTAAAGAATTTAAAAAAGAAGGAAATCATTTTTACTTCTACACCTCCGAAACCATTCTTGAGGTGAAAGTAATGACGGATACAATAATCCGTTTTCGGTATGCCGCAGATGGCTTTTTTCAGGATGACTTTTCGTATGCCGTTAGTAAGTTCTTTCAGGAAAAAATCATCTCACTCCATACTCGTGAACTAGAAGATTCTTTTGAAATTGAAACGCGTTTCCTGATTTGCAGCATCAACAAATCAAACCTAAGGGTTACCTTATTTGACCAAAACCGCAACCTGATTTTGGAAGATGACCATGGTTTTCATTGGCAGCATTACTTGCAAAAAGGTGGTAAAATCAATTACTGCAGCAAGAAAATTCAGGCCGATGAAAAATTCTATGGCATGGGCGATAAACCCACCGAATTCAATATCAGAGGCAAATACTTTGAAAATTACGGACAAGATGTTTATGGTTTCCAAAAAGACCAAGACCCCTTGTACAAGAACATTCCTTTTTACATGGGCTTGCACTCGGAAGGGAAACACGGTTATGGAATTTTCTTCGACAATACGTTCCGTACCATTTTCGACTTTGGCAAGGAGCAGCATGATGTATGCAGCTTTTGGGCCCGAGGCGGCGAAATGAACTATTATTTTATTTATGGTCCTTCACTTGTGGGCGTAGTTGAAAACTATGCAGCCCTTACCGGAAAGCATGAACTACCACCCATGTGGGCACTGGGCTACCACCAATGCAAATGGAGCTACTACCCGGAAAGCAAAGTGCGTGAAATTGCCGATGAGTTTAGAAAGCGAAAAATTCCATGTGATGTTATTTATCTCGACATTGATTACATGGATGGGTTTCGCTGCTTTACCTGGAATAAGGAGCATTTCCCCAATCCTTCCAACATGATGAAGGAGCTTTCGGAGCAAGGCTTTAAAACGGTTGTGATTATCGACCCTGGAATAAAAATTGACAAAGACTATTGGGTTTGGAAAGAAGCCATTCAAAACGACTATTTCTGCAAACGCGCCGATGGCACACTCATGGAAGGTGATGTTTGGCCAGGCAAATGCCATTTCCCCGATTTCACTAATCCGGAAGTGCGCAAATGGTGGAGCGGCCTTTTTAAAGAGTTGATTGAAAACGGAGTGCGTGGCGTTTGGAACGACATGAACGAACCTGCTGTTTTTGAAATTGGCACCTTCCCGGAAGATGTAAGGCACGATTTTGATGGACATCCCAGCTCGCATCGCAAAGCGCACAATGTTTACGGAATGCAAATGGCGCGTGCAACCTATCAAGGCCTCAAAAAATTCCTGATGCCCAATAGGCCGTTTGTAATAACACGTTCCGGATACAGTGGCTTACAACGTTATTCAAGCGTTTGGACAGGCGACAATACCGCAACCTGGGAACACCTGTGGATTGCCAATGTGCAATGCCAGCGCTTGTCGGTAAGTGGTGTTTCGTTTGCAGGCAGCGATGTGGGTGGTTTTATTGGAGAACCGGATGGAGAATTGTATACCCGTTGGATTCAATTGGCGGCATTTCATACCTTTTTCCGCACCCACAGTGCAGGTAACGAAACTCAATTCAACCAAGAACCTTGGAGCTTTGGCAGCAAGTATGAGTTTATTATCAAGAAATTCATTCACCTACGCTACCAATTGCTTCCTTACTTGTACACCGCCTTCTGGCAGCATAGCACATATGGAACGCCCATCATAAAACCATTGGCCTACATGGATCAACATGATCCTGAAACCCATCACCGCATGGATGAATTTGGCTATGGCGACCACATGTTGGTAGTTCCGGTGGTTACACCAAACACCAATGAACGTACGGTTTACCTTCCTAAAGGAAGCTGGTATCACCTGTGGAATAATCATGAATACAAGGGCGGTAGGGAACATAAAGTAACTTGTCCTATCGACCGAATTCCAATTTTTGTGCGTGCCGGAGCCGTTATTCCGAATTATCCCAAAATGCAATATGTGGGTGAAATTGAGATAAGCGAGTTGATTTTGAACGTTTACTATACCAAAGAAAACGAGGTTTTGAGCGTATTGTACGAAGATGCCGGGGACAATTACGGTTATCGTGCAGGTTACTACAACAATCACCGCTTTTACGTATCAGGCAATGGCAAAAACCTAATTCTCTCGCATATTCTAGAAGAAGGGAACTTTGAAACCACTTACAAAAACTTCAAAGTAATCATTCATGGGGTTCCATTTGATTGTCATGAAGTGGTAATTGACGGCAAAATTGTGAAGCTAAGTGAGCGCAATTTTGCAGTAGGCACCATAAAACTTAAGGTTGACAAGCATTTTAAGCGTTTGATTTTGCGCTAAGTAATTTATTCTGAATCTACAGCAGAGTCAAAGAGATTACAGGGAAAACTCAGTATTGAGATGGATTTCCTGAACCAAAGAAATCAGTAAATTTCTTGGCTGTATTTTCTTTGAACTCTTTTCCGGATTTGGTTTTAAACAACCAAAACAGAAAAGCACCAGCAGCTGCTAAAAGAAGAAGGACTCCCTTTTTGTTTGATTTCATGCTGCAAAGATAATTCGACCTTTCCATTTTTTGGTTTAGCATGATTCTCCATCTTTGTACTATGCTGAGTAAACAATCGAGTTCCCAATCCAAACAAAAATTCGGATTCTATATCCTGGTCGTATTTGGCATTTTCTTGTTTGTGATGCTGTATGATTACCTTACTGCATTTCTGGGCGCCTTGATATTCTATATTCTCTTCAGTCCATTAATGAACTACTTGGTTGAAAAAAGAAAATGGAAAGCTTCGTTGGCATCTATAAGTATTTTGCTCATTACCTTATTGATTGTTGTAATTCCTTCCATTCTGGTGGTGAATATGCTGTACCAAAAACTGGCCTTGGTTGTTAACGACCCCGATTCATTATTGAATGCCTTTCACACCTTCGACGATAAATTGGCGGGTTACCTGGGCCACGACTTGATAGGACCGGAACAAATTGAGACCATAAAAAAGAAAGCAGCCGAATTGCTTCCCGGCTTATTGAATCGGCTACTGAGTGTTTTCAGTTCACTGGCTATCATGTATTTTATATTGTATTACATGCTGGTTTCCTACAAATCACTATCCCGATTTGGTTATGATTTTCTGCCTTTCAACGAGCGGGTAACCGCAATGTTTATGAAAGAGCTGTACGACATGACCATATCCAATTCCATTGCAACTCCTTTGCTGGCCATGGCGCAGGGACTGGCAGCAGGACTGGCATTTTACTTTTTAGGAATTCCGGACGCAATTTTTTGGGGAAGTTTATGCGGGATTTTTTCGTTTATTCCTGTGGTTGGATCGGCCATCATTTGGTTGCCAGCCGCACTTTATTTATTTGCCATTGGCAAAAGCACGGAAGGAACAATCCTTACTGGATTCGGGACATTGGTAATTGCCAATATCGACAATGTGTTGCGTATGGCATTGCAAAAGCGATTTGCCGATGTTCATCCCATTATCAGCATATTCGGAATTTTGATTGGCTTGAATTTATTTGGCATGCCCGGACTCATATTCGGGCCTTTGCTAATCTCCTATTTTGTTTTGGGCGTTCAGATTTACAGGAAGAACTATGTAATTCCCAAACCGGAACTTGAAGAAACAACAGCTGAAATTAATTCCCCTGTTGAGCCTTCAGCTTAGCCGCTCTTTCCTTATCGGCTTTTTTTGCAGAACCGCCGAAAACAGAAACATGCACATAGCGAGAAGGATAATCCTGAATATCTTTCAAAAGCGCTTTTAATTCCTGGCTTGATTTATTCAGATTATCATACAATTGTGGGTCGTTAAGTAACTTACCGGCTGAACCTTCACCCCTATTCAATTTTTCGGCCAACAAACTCAATTGCAAGCTGGTTTTGTTCAAGTTTTCAACCATTTGCTTAATAGGAGCCTGAGAAAGAGAATCGCTTAACTGCCTTACATTGTGAATGCTTTTGTCGATTTCCACATTGTTATTTCGAATATTGGAAGTAATGGATTCTAAGTTTGCGGATGTCTTCGATAACCTGGCACTTTCGGTGCGAATTAAATCATTCAGGGCAGCAGTAGCCTGATTGAGGTTGTGCATCGTTCCCGCCAAATCATTAAT
The DNA here is from genome assembly GCA_023151275.1 of Bacteroidia bacterium. GTDB lineage: Bacteria > Bacteroidota > Bacteroidia > UKL13-3 > UKL13-3 > CAISCU01. The sequence goes on from JAKLJI010000003.1 coordinate 135,605, forward strand.
GCCTGAATTTAACTTCTCCGATCCTCCGGAACCTAAGACCTCATCAATTCTACCCAAAACACGGTTCAAGCTAAGGAGAACATTCTCGGTTTTATCCTTTACCGGTTCAATCATTCCTGAAATGGATTCACCAATACCAACCTCTTGGCTTCCTTTGATGGTATCTCCCTTTTCCACTGGAATTAACAAATCAGGAACAATCAAACTAATGGCTTTTCCTCCCAATAAGTCGGTACTTACAATACGCGCCTCGGTAGATTTTGAAAGGGCAATATTTTTATCAATAATCAAGGTGGCAATAATACGGTTTGCCGAATCCGTTCTCAGGAAACCCAAGTCTTCAACCTGACCAACCTTCAAACCCTTGTAAAAGATTGGCGTTGATTTGTTTACACCCTCAATGGTATTGTAAACTACATAATATGTATTCTGTCCACTAAAAAATTTCTTTCCACGAAGGAAATTGTATCCAAAATAAAGGGATGTAAATGATACCAGCGTAAACAGGCCAATTTTGGCTTCTCTAGGGATTTTCAAAGCAATTGATTTGCATCAAAAATAGGGATTTTTTCAATAGCCAAAACCATTGGCCCTTTTACTTACTTGAAACGGTATTGCCCTCGTAGGAGTTTTTATAGTCCAAAATGGCTTTGGCCATACCGGCAGCAAACTCTTCACGACCTTCAGCAGCAGACAGGTAATCGCGGTCTTTCTTGTTGCTTAAAAATCCGGCTTCAACCAAAATAGAAGGCATACCTGTTTTCCAGAGCACAACAAACCCGGCTTGTTTTACGCCACGGCTATTCCGATTCAGGTTCTTAGAGATTTCTGTTTCAACACGTGAGGCCAATTTTATGCTTTGTTCCATGTACGCATTCTGGAACAAGGTAAAATAAATATGCGACTCAGGGGAGCTTGGATCAAATCCGTCGTACTTTTCTTGATAATCAGTTTCAAGAAGGAGAACATCATTCTCGCGCTTAGCCACTTCCAGATTTTCATTGGCCTTGTGCAGACCCATTGCAAATGTTTCGGTACCGTGAATAGTCGTGTTTTTATGGCTATTGCAATGCAAGGAGATAAACATGTCGGCATTGGATTTATTGGCAATGTCTGCACGCTCCCAAAGTTCAACAAACTTATCCGACTTGCGGGTGTAAACAATTTTCACATCAGGCATTAGCGCAGTAATTTTTTCACCCAAGGCCAAAGCCATCTTCAAAGTAATTTCCTTTTCCTTTACTCCGGCATATTGACAACCCGGATCATGCCCACCGTGTCCGGCATCAATCACTATGGTTTGAATTTGACGGCGAATTTTTTTGACGTTACTTGGGGGAGCAGCAGCAACAAAGACCAGAAATAGGAAAATTGGTATGATTTTTTCCCATTTCGAGATGTTTCTTACTTTGTTTAGCTTTGTCGCCTTACTCATTTTATATCCGGATAAATCCGTTATTTGTGCCAATGACCAACCGCCGAAATAAGCCAATTGCCTGTTTTTTAATATGGCTTGTTGTTTTTCCGCTTTTTTCGGCTGCCCGCCACTCATCATCAAAAATAGGCTATTTGTGTGGAAAATCTGTGAACATTTTTTCCAATAATTTCCTAAACCACTCATACTCATACGATTATTATTCATCCGACAGTTTGAAAAATGCTTCTGCAGACAGTTTGGCTCTGGATAGTAATTACCTTCCCCGCACCAATGCAGCTATCAAATCAAGGGTCAAGTACAGTGCCAAAGATTCGATAGTGTACAATTCCGGAACCAAATCGGCCAGTTTATACAACAGCTCCAAAGTGCTGTATGAGGACATGGATATGCAATCTTTCCGGATTCTTATCAACCTTGAAAAACATACAGTTAATGCCACTGGAACTTTAGACAGTGCTGGAACACTTAAGGAAACACCTGTTTTTAAACAGGGAGGAAGCGAATACAAAATAGAAGAAGTAACCTTCAACTACGAAAGCAAACGTGGTTTAATGAAGCAATTCAAAACCAACGAGGGCGAAGGTTTTATTAAAGGTGAAACGGTGAAGCGCGACGAAAACAACCAGTTTTTCATCAACCATTCCTATTACACCACATGCAGTGAAGACCATCCGCATTTTTATATCGCAGCAGATAAACTGAAAGTGATTCCCGGAAAAAAAGTAATTACTGGTCCGGCAAACCTCGTTATTGAAGGCGTTCGCACTCCCCTATTTGTTCCCTTTGGAATATTCCCATTGAAGAGAGGGCAGCAATCGGGAATAATTATTCCAGCTTATGGAAATGCAGTAGGCCGTGGTTTTTTCTTGAGGCAGGGAGGTTATTACCTTGGGCTTGGCGAACATATGGACATGCAATTGCTTGGAGATATTTTTACCAATACCAGCTGGCAATTGGGAACACGGATGAATTACAATTACCGCTATCGGTTTAGCGGTGGATTTAACGCCAACTATGCCTTCAACAAGCAAAACAACCCAGAAGACCCCAACTACCAAGAATTCAAAAGTTTTCAATTAACCTGGAACCACCGAGTAAATCCCCAAGCCATGCCGGGAACTACCTTTGGAGCAGATGTAAACTTGATTGGTAACCAGTTTCTGGCCTACAATTCTTACTCCAACAATGCCTTTAACAACGTAATTAACTCCAGTGTAAACTTTGGAAAGGTATTCAACAAAGGAAAACAAAGCCTTACTGCCAATGCCCGGGCTTCACAGAACTTACAAACACGTGCGGTAAGTATTACTCTTCCCGACCTTTCCTTTACCGTTGCATCCTTCCAACCGTTCAAAGCTAAATCGAAACCCGTTGCAGAGACCTGGTACGAGAAAATCTCCATGAACTATACCGGTTTGTTTCAAAACATCGTCAATACAAAAGACTCCCTTCTATTTAGAAAAAGAAGTGCCGAAGATTGGCAAAAATTCCAGGATACCACCTTTAACAATGGAATCAGACATAGCACTGCCATTCAAAACAGCTTTAACTTGTTTAAATACTATACCGTTTCTGTAGGTGCTGATTACAGCGAAAACTGGACTTTCAAAACCCGGGTAAAAGATTGGGACAGCATAGAAAAACGTGTGGTATCTTCTTTTGAAAGCGGATTCGCTCGCTCATACAGCTATTCAGCCAGGGCAGGTATTAGCACACGTTGGTATGGCATGAAGACCTTCAAAAAAGGCAAATTGGTTGCGATTCGCCATGTCATGAATCCTTATGCCGATTTCTCGTATGCGCCCGATTTTACAAGCGATAGATTTGGATTTTACCGGACCGTTCAAAGCGATACAACAGGCCTTAGGCAAGATAAATATTCACGCTTTGAAGGAACCTTGTATGGTGGCCCATCGGGAGGAAGGCAAGGAAACATCAACTTCTCTTTAGACAACAACCTGGAAATAAAATGGAAAAAAGGCAAAGACACTTCCGAACGGGTTGAAAAGGTTAAGATACTTGAGAGCTTACGCGCTGGAGCCTCGTACAATATTTTTGCTGATTCGATGAATTTGAGCACCATTGGAACAAGTGCCCGAACCACACTGTTTAAAAACATTTCTGTAATTGGAAGCGCCAACTTCGACCCCTATGTAACCAATTTAATTGATACCGGAAAAACCTGGTATTACCAGCGTTTGAACCAATTTAGCATCAACAGCGGAAAATTTGCTACACTTACCAATGCCAATATTGGAATATCGGCCAACCTTACCCAAGACATGTTTAAAAGTAAGGACCAGCAACGAATTGAACGAAGGAAGAAAGAGCTACAAGAAAAAGGATATTCCGAAGTGAATGTGCCATGGTCGATAAACCTGAATTACACCGTTTCTTACGATTATCGCAATAAGCTAAACCCAGCCAACAGGCAGTTGGTTCAAAACTTAAGTTTCTCGGGCAATATCAATCCAACTAAAAATTGGAGTGTGAATTTCAATTCAGGTTATGACTTTACCTTGAAGAAAATCTCGCACCTGGGCATTGATTTAAGACGTGATTTACATTGCTGGCAATTCAGTTTTAACTGGACGCCATTGTCGGCATACGGAACCAAATACTTTATGTTTAATCTGAACGTGAAATCAAGTGTATTGCAGGATTTAAAGATTCCAAAACGCAGGGATTGGTTTGACGACCGTAGGATTTAATCAGAGAAACAGTAAGTTTGAACTCAAAACTTTCTAATCGAATACGCATGAAATACGTTGCACTTAATGACCTCCACGTTTCTCTTGGAGCCAAAATGATTGAATTTGCAGGTTACAATATGCCTGTGCTATACACCAATCTCATACAGGAGCACCTTGCTGTTAGAAACAGCGTAGGCGTATTTGATGTAAGCCACATGGGCGAATTCTTACTTAAAGGCGAAAAAGCACTAGACTTAATTCAGCTTGTTACTTCAAACGATGCCTCAAAACTTACAGACGGAAAAGTTCAATACAGCTGTTTGCCAAACGATCAAGGTGGCATTGTAGATGATTTATTGGTTTACAGATACTCGGCAACAGAATACCTCTTAGTAGTAAATGCTTCAAACATTGAAAAAGACTGGAACTGGATTAGCAAACACAATAGCTTTGGGGTTGATATGCAAAACCTGAGTGAGGCTTATAGTTTACTTGCGGTTCAGGGTCCGAATGCTATTAAGGCGCTTCAAAAATTAACTCAAACTGATTTATCAAGCATGGAATATTACAGCTTCACAACCGGAACCATGGCCGGAATTGATGAGGTAATTATTTCAAACACCGGTTATACCGGAGCAGGTGGATTTGAATTGTATGTGAAAAACGAAAGCGCCCGTAAATTGTGGGATGCAGTTTTTGAAGCAGGTGCTGAATTCAATATTCTTCCAGCTGGACTTGGAGCCAGAGACACACTCCGTCTTGAAAAAGGATTCTGTTTGTATGGCAATGATATCAACGATACAACCTCTCCAATTGAAGCTGGTTTAGGTTGGATTACCAAGTTCACCAAACCCTTCATTAACCACGAATACCATCAAAAATTAAAAACAGAAGGTGTTGCTAAAAAGCTGGTTGGTTTTGAATTGATTGATCGTGGAATTCCTCGTCAGCACTACATGATTAAAGACGCTGCGGGTAATACCATTGGAGAAGTAACATCAGGTACTCAATCACCATCCCTAAACAAAGCCATAGGCATGGGATATGTAAGCACAGCCTTCTCAAAGCCAGACTCCGAGATTTACATTGAGATTCGCGAGAAACTTATCAAAGCAAAAGTGGTAAAAGTTCCCTTCTTATAAGTAAAAAATCCCCGGCCAAACCGGGGATTTTTTTTATCCCAATGCGTATAAGATTAGCAATTGCGCAACCACAATTCGAAGGACCGTAACAATGGGGTAAACACTGGCATAAGCCTGCATAGGCAATTCAGACTTGTAATAGGAAATGCTGAAATCCAATGCAGCAGGATCAGTATGCGAACCTGAAATCAAACCCAGGATAGCCAAGAAATTTAGTTTGAATCCGAACCGTGCCACTAGCACCAAAATAAACACGGGAACAAAGGTGATTAACAAGCCTATCAAAACCCAGTACCAGCCTTGGTATTGAATAAAGGTTTCAACAAAACTTTCTCCTGCATGAATTCCGATGGAGGCGAAAAACAAACTAATCCCAAAGTCTTTCATAAAGTGCAATGCACTTTGTTGGAGGTAGGAATATAGGGTTGATATTCCCCCAAAGCGACTAATTAATATCGCCACAAGCAAAGGGCCGGCAGCCATTCCCAGTTTCACAGGTACGCTTAAACCCGGAGGTAAAAATGGAACAGAACCGATTAAAACACCCAAAATAATTCCCACAAAAATGGATAGAAACTGCGGCTGCTGCAGTCGCTTCTCGGAGTTACCAAATAGCTTTTGCATACGCTCCAACTCTTTTTCGGGACCTACCACGCGAATTTTATCTCCGTAATGCAAAACCAGTTCTGAATCGGCAAGCAACTCAAGACCGGTTCTGAACACCCGCGTTGCTTTTGAATTGTAATGCCCCAAAAAGTTGAGCTGACCTATGGTCTTGTTGATGACCTCTTTGCGGGTTACAATAAAGGTTTTAGCCGATGTAATTTCATTGGATTCGATAAGGTTATCGGATGATTCGTAGCCCAAAATGAAAATCATACGATCTAAATCCACCGGCAATCCAACCAACATGAGTACATCACGTTCACGAAGTTTGTAATTCATTTCTGGCGACTCAACCACAACGGAACCGGAATGCTTCAAGCGCGAAACAATAATTTGAAAGGGATATTCCCTGAAAAAATCGCTGAGTGAGGCTCCCACCCATTGCTGATTGGTAACCCTGCACTTTCTAACTTCCGGAGCCGGATAGCGTTTACGCACCTCCTGGTGGTAATCTTCAATTTCCTTTTCTACTTTGATTCCAAGCAGCTTTCCAGAAAGAATCATCGCCAAAATAATCCCAATAATTCCAAAAGGATAGGTGATTGCATACGCATTGGTTGGGTCTTGAAAAACCCTATCCGGAAGTCCCTGAGCGATATCTTTTAAAGCAGCTTTTGCCGCACCCAATGAAGGGGTATTTGTAACAGCACCGGCCATCATTCCCACCAGCGTATCCATGGAGTAGAACCCACTGGCATAGAACAACCAGGTTATTCCAGCTCCTGAAAAGACGGTAATCAACGCAATAAAATTGAACAGCAGTCCATCCTGTTTTAAGCGCGTGAAGAAGGAAGGGCCCACTTGCATACCTATTGCGTAAACAAAAAGAATCAACCCAAAATCGCGCATAAACTCTTGGGTTTCGGGATGCAGTTTGTAACCGAAATGACCAAATAAAATACCCGTAAAAACAATTCCGGAAATACCCAATGAAACCCCGGCAATCTTTACCTTACCCAATAGGGTTCCGGTAAACATGACAACAAACAACAAAATGAGTGAAGCCGCAACTCCGGGCTCATTCAAGGGAAATATCAACGAATTCAACCAATCCATAAGCAGGCAACCATGAGGCTCAAAGATACCTTTTGAATAAGCGGGTAAAACTAATTTTTAGCATTATTCTGAGAAAAAAACACATTCCGAGTTGATAGACCAGGCGCTCTAATCAGACGAATCCATCAAAATGACCTTTATTACATACTGACTACCAAATAATTAAATTTTCCTTTACAAAACTTTTACGCAAACGATTGCAAATCAAATTTTGATTTCTACCTTAGTGTAATCAATACACTAATCCCCGCTCAACAAGAAAGGTGAATTGATGCAACCAAACCCAAACTGAAGACTCTATGCAAAAAAAACTACTCAGCACACTTCTTATGCTGTTTGTTTTCGGTTCACTTTTCGCCCAGCAAAAGGTGATTAAAGGAACAGTAAGCGATAGCAAAGATGGAAGTAGGCTCCCAGGTGTTCGTGTAACATTGAAAGGAACCAAAAAAGAAGCTGCCACCGATGCCAATGGGCAGTTTTCAATTTCGTATCAGGAAGGAGAATCTAACGCCCTTCTTTTCTCTTACATTGGCTACAAAAAAGAAGAAGTAGCTATCAACGGGCAAAGCAATTTGGAGGTAAAACTCAAAGAATCGAACGTTAGCTTAAATGATGTGGTGGTTATTGGTTACGGTACTGCCAAAAAGAAAGAATTAACCGGTGTAAGTGCCCGAATTCAAGCCAAAGAAATCGCAACTTTACCAATGCTTACTGCCACTCAGGCCATTCAAGGAAAAGCTGCCGGCGTTCAAATTATTGCTGCCGGTGAGCCCGGTGGAAAACCGAATGTCCGTATTCGTGGAACAGGTTCAATCCTTGGTGGTGTTGATCCATTGTATGTAGTAGATGGTATTCTGACAGATGATATCACTAATATCAATAGTTCAGATATCGTATCCATTGATGTCCTTAAGGATGCTGCCGCAACAGCAATTTATGGTGTGCGCGCATCAAACGGTGTAATTATGATTACCACCAAAAGCGGTACCAAAGGAAAACTTTCGGTTAACTACGATTCTTATTATGGTTTGAAGCAACTGGTGAATAAGGTTGAAATGGCTGGTCCTGGACTGTTTGCCAAATACTCAAATGAGGCAGCCGGAACTATGGCCATCAAAGCGGAAGACATTACTGGTTCTACCGACTGGATGGATGAAATTACGCGTATTGGTACCATTCAAAGCCATAGCCTTTCTATGAATGGCGGAGGAGAAAAGAATACCTATTTTGTTTCATTGGGCTATTTTAAAGAAGAGGGCATTTTGAAAGGAAACGATTACCAGCGTATCTCAATCCGTGCAAACAACGACGTAACTATCAGCAATAAATTAAAAGTAGGCCATACCTTAAGCTATGCCTATAATTTTGGCAACAACAAGCCATTTTCTCTGTTTACGGATGCCTACAATGCAGCACCTATTTACAACGCAAAAAATGCCGACGGCACCTATGGTTCTACAACAACCAGCAACGTTGGAAACCCGCTCGCCAAATTGGAATACACCAATGATGTTTCGTGGGGACACCGCTTGCAAGGAACACTTTGGGGCGAATACAAAGTTTGGAAGAACATTTCGTTTCGCACCAATTTTGGTATGGATGGTGGATTCAATTATGCCCGGAACTATGCACCCGTATTCTTAGTTGACGTAAATCAACGCAATGATAGAAGTCAGTTAAGTCTTTACCGTGCCGACAATTACCGCTGGGTTTGGGACAATTACTTCAATTACACAGAAACATTCAAAGGCAAGCACGACATCAATATCAGTGTTGGACATACTGCCGAACGTCAGGATGGAAAATGGATGCGTGGCTCTAAAAAGGACATTCCCGCACAAGAACAATATTGGGATTTTAGCTTTGGAGACCCAACCTCGCATGTATTGCAAAGTGGCAACCAAAACATCTATGGCCGAAGAGAATCCTATTTTGCACGTGCTATCTACACCTTTGCAGGCAAATACAATATCAATGCAACAGTAAGACGTGATGGAGCCTCCAAGTTTCCGGTGGCAAATCGTTGGGGAACATTCCCTTCCCTTGGTTTAGGTTGGTTTGTTCACAACGAAGAGTTCATGAGCAATCAGAACTTATTCAACACCCTTAAGCTCCGCGCTAGCTGGGGTAAAATTGGTAACGACAATATCTCGCCCGGCCAGTTTGTTACACAATTTGGCACAGGACTTTCGGCAGCCTTTGGTCCAAACATTGCCACAGGAGCAATTCCCGACCAGATTGTTGACCCGAACCTGAAATGGGAAACTACCACACAATCAAATGTGGGTGTTGAATTCAGTATGTTCAACGGTAAAGTTACCGGTGAAATAGATGCCTACATGAAGGAAACGCAAGGCGCGCTTTACTTGGTTGCTTTGCCAGGCGTTGCTGGCGATAGAGACAACGTGTACACCACCAATGCAGCAACCATTTCAAACAAAGGACTTGAAATCAGTTTGGGCTACAATGGAACCTTGAAAAAAGACTTCAATTATACCATTCGTGGTAATATGAGCTTTAACCAAAATCTGGTTACCGATGTAGGCCAAGGAAAAGCCCTGGATTATGGCAGTTTGGACAATGGTTATACAGCCACACGTGTAATTAACGGACAACCGATTGGTGCTTTCTGGGTATATCAAACCAATGGCATTTTTCAAAGTGAATCAGAAATAGATGCACATCCCCATTTAGTAGGCACTCAGCCCGGCGACAAGAAAATTGTAGATACCAATGGAGATGGAAAAATCGACAACAAAGACCGAATCTATGTTGGTTCTTATCAACCCAAATTCTTTTTTGGCTTAAATACCGCTGCCTACTACAAGAATTTTGATTTGAGCATGGTAATCCAGGGAAATGCCGGAAACAAAGTATTTAATGGAAAGAAAACCGTACGTTATGGTGGAAACTACAACGTAGAATACGATGTGGCCATGGAACGTTGGACACCAACCAATCCAAGCACTACCAATCCTAGAGCTTACAATGGAGTACCTGTTCCTTCTGATTATTTTGTTGAATCAGGAACCTATATCCGATTGAATACAATTACCTTGGGCTACACGCTTCCGGAAAAGTTAGTAAAGAAATGGACTATTGCCCGTTTCAGAACCTACCTAAGTGCACAGAACATGTACACTTGGAAAAAATTCAGCGGTTTCTCGCCTGAATTGCCCGGTGCGCCTTACGAAGCCGGTATTGAAAAAAGTATTTATCCAACCTCAGCTACTTACATGCTGGGCGTAAATGTTACATTTTAATTCAGTCTGACCAATGTATCCATTCAAACAACTCACAAAAATCAGTTTGATTCTGGGACTGGGAAGCCTGGTCCTGATTAGTTCATGCCGCAAAAGCTTTTTGGATGAACCCGTAAGAAATCAAACCCCCGAAGACTTTTTCTCGAACCCTGACGCACCTGCGCAATTGGTTACAGCCGTTTACAGCCAACTTTACGAATGGCAACAACATTCATTCAGTTGGATAGGTATTACCAGTATTGCGGATGATGATGCCGACAAAGGTTCTGACCCCGGAGATTCCGGAACCGATAAAGACCAACTGGACAAGTTCACCTTTACATCATCCAGTTTATCCTTCACCGAAATTTGGGAATCCAATTTCAAAGGCATCGCCAGAGCCAATCAGGCCTTGTATTACCTGCCTCAGTTTAACAACATCAGCGCAGGCGTCAAAAACAGGTATATTGCTGAAGTAAAATTCCTGAGAGCCTATTACTACTGGAACTTAGTTCGCAGTTTTGGAGGCGTTCCTAAAGTAACAAAAGCCATTGTTACCCAGGAAGACATTGCCAATGCCAACGTGCGTGCAAGTGCTGAGGAGATTTACAATTTCATCCGTCAAGACCTAACCGAAGCCATGGCCGTTTTACCTGCAAGCTATGGGACCGATGATCAGGGAAGAGCTACCAGCGGAGCCTGTATTGGATTATTGGCCAAAGTTGCTTTGTACCAGAAAGACTGGGCCTCTGCAAAAAATTATTCAGAACAACTTATCACTTCTGGCCGCTACGCATTAACCAGTGATTTTGCGGGTATGTTTAAAGAAGCCGGAGAATTCAATAGCGAATCCATTTGGGAAGTAAATTGCAAAGGCACAGACCCTAACAAAGGAATCAGCGGCTATTTTGTGGTGCAAGCTCCACGCGGAGCCGGAGGATTGGGTTGGGGATTCAATACACCCAGCCAGCGTTTGGTTGATGCCTTTGAACCCGGCGACATTCGCAAAGCCGCAACAATCATTACCTCCGGTCAGGTATTGTGGGATGGATTTCAAACCAATGCTGCCGCTCCAAACAAATACTACAACTACAAATGCTATGTAAGTAAAACCATGGAGACCTTCAACGGCAACGACAATGAAACCAACAAGAACTTACGTGTACTTCGCTTAGGAGAAATGTACTTGATACATGCTGAAGCTGCGAACGAACTTGGCGATACTGCTGCCGCACGGAAATCTTTGAATGAAATTAGAAAACGTGCTGGCTTAGCGGCAAGCAATGCATTAGCCATTTCAGATATTCGTGATGCGGTTTACAAAGAACGTCGCGTAGAAATGGCCATGGAACACGACAGGCTATTTGATTTACGCCGTACTGGCAGAGCCGGTGCTGTATTGAGAGCTGCCGGTATTCCATTTGTTGACAATCGCCACGAGCTGTATCCTATACCACAACGTCAAATTGATTTAAGTGGAGGGAAACTCACTCAAAATCCCGGATATTAACAAACCCAAAAACACCAAACCTATAATTGTATGAAACAGGTTAAACAAACAATCAACACAATGCTCATGTTCGCAATGGTTGCGGGCATGACAACTTTCAACGCATGTAAAGAAGACGAAAAGAAAGACGAGAGTCTTCCTCCAATTGGCGGCTACAACAGTGCAGACGAAGTAGCTTCAACCAGCTTGGTAGCTAAATGGTCTTTCGACGAAAACTACAACGAAAGCAAAGGAAACCTTACCGGAGTTAACAACGGTGGTTCTTTGGTTAACGGTAAAAAAGGAAAAGCTTACCAAGGTGCAAGCGGAGCTTATGTTGCTTACAACGATGCAGGTGCTTCTTTGCCAGCTTTGAAAAGCTTTACCACTTCGTTCTGGTTCAAAACAGAAAAACACGATGGTGGCGCTCAGAGCGTATTCATGTTGTCAAAAGATTCAGCTTTCTGGGGTAACTTCTTCTTCTTAATTGAAGGTCGTCCATTAACTGATTCTATGTTCTGCAAAGTTCATTTTGAAAAGAATGATGCTCCAGCTTGGAAAGAACAATGGATTGAATTCAACGGCAGCAATATGCTTCCTGGCGCTCATGGCAAATGGAACCACGTTGCATTCTCGTATGATGCAGCTACTTCTAAATTTGCAATGTACTTGAACGGAAACAAAATGACTCTTCCTGCAGGTATGACTGATCGTTATGGTGATGATCCATCAACTGGTGGCGCTCCACTTGGCAACTTGAACTTCAAAGATGCTAAGAAATTCGTTATCGGTGGTTTCCAAAACAACTTGGGTGCTCCATGGAGTGCTCCAGAGCCTTGGATGTTGAACTACACCGGTGCTCTTGACGAAATGCGCATTTACAACAAAGCTCTTGCTGATGCTGACGTAAAAGCACTTTATGATCTTGAAAACGCTGGTCGTTAATTAATCATTTTTTATAAGCGCAGGCAATTGCCTGCGCTTATTTTATGCCCATGCAAAAACAACTTTACAGCTTTCTACTTCTTGTTTTGCTGCTGTCGTGCAAAAAAAATGAGGACAGCTCCAATCCGGACAATTCCACAGTTCCGGGCTCTTTTTCTTTGCTTCAATTTAAGGTGGATGACCGAAATGAAGCTCCCTATCAAAACATCTCCATCTCTCCTACCCTTTCAATTTTGTTTGATGGACAATTGGATTCCCAAACCATTGAAACTGCAATCCAATTTACCGACGAACAATCAAGACCCATTTTCTGGACTTGGAAACTTTCTCGTTCAGACTCTTCTATCGAAATTAAACCAACCCGCGCGCTGAATCCATTCAGTAGATATACCCTCTGTATCAATTACAGACTCAAAAATCAAAAAGGCATTGCGCTAACAACCAATTATTGCTACGCACTCATTACGCAATTAGACACCAGCGATAAATTTGAACGCATTTCAGAGGATGCACTTTTGGATAAAGTACAAGCTCAAACCTTCAAATACTTTTGGGACTTTGCTCATCCTGTATCCGGACTTTCCCGCGAGCGAAATAGTTCTGGCGACTTAGTAACAATTGGAGGCTCCGGATTTGGCATTATGACAATTCCTGTTGCAATAAACAGAGCCTTTATTACCCGGGCTGAAGGTGTTGAACGCCTTAAGAAAATTGTTGGCTTCCTGGATACCAAGGTGGTAAAATACCATGGTGCCTTTCCACATTGGCTTAGCGGAACCACCGGCAATACCATTCCTTTTGGGACCAAAGACAATGGTGCGGATTTGGTTGAAACATCTTTCCTCATGCAAGGCCTTTTAACTGCCAGGCAATACTTTGACCGCAATACAGAAGACGAAAATTACATCCGCGAAACCATTACCAAATTGTACCAAAATGTAGAATGGAACTGGTTTAGGCAAAACGGAAAAAACACCTTGTATTGGCATTGGAGTCCAGACCAGGGTTGGGCCATGAATATGACCGTAAGCGGTTGGAACGAAGGGTTGATTACTTATATCATGGCTTTAAGCGATGAAACAGATTCAATTCCAGCTATCGTTTATCAAAATGGCTTTGCTCGAAATGGAGCTATGAAAAACGGCAACTCGTATTATGGGTATAAACTTCCTTTGGGCGAATCACTTGGCGGCCCTTTGTTCTTTACCCACTATTCTTTTTTAGGCGTTAACCCCAATGGTTTGAGCGACCAATACGCAGATTACTGGGAGCAAAACAGTAACCACAGTCTAATCAACTATTCTTACTGTGTTGCCAATCCAAAAAAATACAATTTGTATGGTGCCAATTGCTGGGGACTCACTGCCAGCGACAACAATCATCAGGGATACAGCGCTCATTCTCCAACCAACGACCAGGGTATTATTAGTCCAACCGCTGCTTTAAGTTCCATGCCTTATACTCCGCAAGAAAGCATGAAAGCACTAAACTTTTTCTATTACAAACTTGGCGATAAACTTTTTAAAGAATACGGTTTTGTTGATGCTTTCAATCCCAATTCACCTTGGTTTGCAAATTCCTTTTTGGCCATTGATCAAGGACCCATTGTTATCATGATTGAAAACTACAGAAGTGGTCTTTGTTGGAACCTGTTCATGAGCTGTCCTGAAATCAAAAAAGGCATGAAAAAAATGGGATTCAGCAGTCCTTATTTATAAACAACCATGAAATTAAAACTCCTATTTCTATTCGTTACAATTGTGCTGATAAGTCCTTTAAGCAAGGCTCAGAACAGCATGTATCACGCACCTATAACACTTAAACCAGGCAACGATTCCTTGTTATTGGATGAAGTGCAACGTCAAACCCTGCGCTACTTTACAGAGTTTGCGCATCCTGTAAGTGGCATGGCACGCGAACGCAGCAATAATGCCTATGATTACGGCAATGAGGTTGTAACCACCGGAGGAACAGGATTCGGAATCATGGCTATTGTAGCAGGTGTTAAACGCGGTTGGATTCCCCGTGATTCTGCAGTAAAACACCTGTTGAAAATGGTTAAGTTTCTTGAAAAGGCAAACCATTACCACGGCATCTTTCCACATTGGCTGGATGGTGAAACCGGCAAAACTATTCCCTTCAGCAGAAAAGACGATGGTGGAGATATTGTTGAATCGGCATTTCTGTTTACGGGAATGCTCTCTGCCAGGTCGTTTTTTGATCAACCCAACCCCAAAGAAACCGAACTACGCAACCGCATAACCTGGCTTTGGGAAGCCGCAGAATGGAACTGGTACACCCAAGGTCAGAATGTATTGTATTGGCACTGGAGCCCTAACCACGGCTGGAGCATGAACTTTGCCATTCATGGCTGGAACGAATGCCTGATAGCCTATGTGCTTGCAGCTGCATCACCCCGCTATTCCATTCAACCCGAAGTGTACCATCAAGGTTGGGCAAGCGGTTCATTCTTCAAAAACGGTAAATCCTATTACGATATTCAACTCCCACTTGGATTTCCCTATGGCGGCCCCTTGTTCTTTAGCCACTATAGCTTTTTAGGCTTGAACCCAAAAGGCTTAAAGGACCAATACGCCGATTACTGGCAGCAAAATCAGAATCACAGTCGCATCAACTACAGCCATTGCGTAAAGAATCCCAAAGGATTTAAAAACTACGGCAAAAACTGCTGGGGACTTACAGCCAGCGACAACCACGAAGGCTACAATGCACATTCACCCGATAACGACCTGGGTGTTATCACGCCCACTGCTGCGCTTTCATCCTTTCCATACACTCCCAAAGAAAGTATGGACGCATTGAAATACTTTTATTTTCAGCGCGGTAAAGATATTTGGGGGCAATATGGATTTGTTGATGCCTTCAATGATAGCAAAAATTGGGTTGCTTCAAGCTACCTTGCAATTGATCAGGGACCCATTGTGGTGATGATGGAAAATTATCGCAGTGGTTTACTTTGGAACCTGTTTATGCAAGACAAAGACATTCAAACCGGATTAAAAAAATTAGGATTTACAAGCCCGTATATCAAGCAATAGTATGAAAAAAACGCTGTTAACACTCGCCGCATTGCTTAGCCTGGGAGCCACTATGGCCCAAAAACCCAAGGCCGGAGAAAGCAAGGAAAATTACCTGCAAAACCTCCTGAACAAAATGACCCTGGATGAAAAACTGGGGCAACTTACCTTGTTCACCAGCGATATGGCTTCTACCGGACCGGTGATGCGCGACAATTACCAGTTGGATATCAAATCAGGAAAATGCGGAAACATATTCAATGCCTATGGCCCGCAGTACACGCGTAAACTGCAAAGCTTGGCCATGCATTCACGCCTTAAAATTCCGTTGCTGTTTGGCTATGATGTAATCCACGGACATAAAACCATTTTCCCAATTCCTTTGGGAGAAAGTTGTGCATGGGACACCTTGCTTTCCGAACAATCTGCACGTATTGCAGCTGTTGAAGCAAGTGCAGATGGGCTTCATTGGACCTACAGCCCTATGGTTGATATTGCCCGCGACCCACGTTGGGGCCGTGTTGCCGAAGGATCAGGTGAAGACCCCGTATTGGGTTCAGCCATTGGTAGAGCCAAAGTAAGAGGTTATCAAGGAACCAGCTTGAAAGATAAATCAACCGTATTAAGTTGTGTGAAGCATTTTGCCTTGTACGGAGCGCCTGTTGCAGGTAGAGATTACAATACCGTTGACATGAGCAAACAGCAAATGTTCAATGTGTATCTACCACCTTACAAAGCAGCCATTGATGCCGGAGCAGCTTCGGTAATGAGCTCGTTCAATGATATCAACGGAATTCCGGCAACTGCCAATTCTTGGTTGATGAACGATTTGCTGCGCAAGCAATGGGGTTTCAAAGGTTTTGTGGTTACCGATTACACATCCATCAACGAAATGGTTTACCACGGCAATGTTGCCAACGAATACGAAGCGGGAATTGCCGCACTGAAAGCCGGAATTGACATGGACATGCAAGGCGCTGTATTCTACAATTACCTAAAGAAAGCACTTGATGAGAACAAGGTAAGCATGACTGATATTGACCAGGCTGTATTGCGGGTACTGGGTGCTAAATGGGATTTGGGTTTGTTTGAAGACCCTTACCTGTATTGCGACCCCAAACGTGCGGCTCGCGAAATCATGAGCAAAGAAAACCTGGACAAAGCCGAAGAAATTGCAGAAGCCTCTGTTGTGCTATTGAAAAACAAAGGCAATATTCTTCCCCTTCAAGCCAAAGGAACCATTGCGTTTATTGGGCCGATGGTAAAAAACAAACGTGACCTAATAGGAAACTGGAGTGGCGCCGGAAACTGGACACAAAGTACCAGCCTTTGGGAGGCCATTGAACCCCGGATGACTGCGGCAGGAGCCAAAGCCCTTTATGCCATGGGAGCCAATGTTACAAACGATACCAACCTGATTAAGAAAATGAATATTCAGGAGTTCATCGACAAACGCAGTCAGGATGAATTGGAAAACGAAGCCATGCAAATAGCCATGCAAGCCGATATGGTAGTGATGGCACTTGGTGAATCGGAAGGCATGAGCGGAGAAGCAGCCTCTCGTTCAGACATCACCCTTCCAGGAACTCAACTTGAACTCTTGAAAAAGATACATGGACTTGGCAAACCGGTAATTCTTTTGTTGAGTAGTGGTCGCCCATTGGCCTTAAGTTGGGAAGACCAACATGTAGATGCCATCTTGCAAACCTGGTTCCTTGGAACCCGCTCGGGCAAAGCCATTGGCGATATTTTGTTTGGCGATGCCATTCCAACAGGAAAACTCACCATGACCTTCCCACGCTCTGTTGGTCAGGTACCGATTTACTACGCAGCTAAAAGCACAGGACGTCCATTCGACCCAAATCAAAAATACACTTCCAAATACCTGGATATTGAAAACACACCGCTTTATCCGTTTGGATATGGACTAAGCTATACCACCTATGCTTACAGCAATTTCAAACTCAGCAAGAATACACTTGCAGAAGGCGAATATTTTGATGTGCAGGTTGATGTAAAAAATACAGGCAACCGCGCCGGCAAAGAAATTGTGCAACTTTACACCCGCGATCTGGTAGGAAGCAGCACCAGACCCATGAAGGAACTGAAACGCTTTGCCAAAATAGCCTTGGAACCCGGCGAAACCAAAACAGTAAGGTTTAACCTTAGTAGCGAAGACCTGAAATTCTTCAACTACGACCTGAATTGGGTGCTTGAACCCGGAAAATTCAAGGTAATGGTTGGACCCAATTCTAATGAACTACTTGAAGCCGAACTGGAAGTAAAGTAAACTGTTCAAATGCCAATCAGGAAACTTCCCAAATTACATTCCGATTTTTCGGTGGACTGCGTCATCTTTGGCTACGATGGCGAGGAACTGAAAGTGCTATTGATTGAACGTAACGAGGAACCCTTTGCCAAATGGATGGCCATTCCGGGAAACTTGGCACAAGACAATGAAGACATTGACCAGGCCGCAGCACGGGTTTTACACGACCTTACCGGCCTTGAAAATGTGTTCATGGAACAATTGCAGGCCTTTGGCGCTCCCAACCGACATCCGCAAGGACGCGTTATCACAGTGGCTTATTATGCAATCATCAAAAGCTCTGTAAATGGACTGCATCCCTTGAGTTCATTTGCCACCAAAGCCGTTTGGTGGCCCGCCAATCAATTGCCGGAACTGGCTTTCGACCACCAACAAATTGTGCAAGCCGCACTAAAGCGTTTAAAAAACCGCATACGGTATGTGCCCATAGGTTTTGAACTACTTCCCGAAAAATTCAGTTTAACCGAGCTGCAAGAGATTTACGAAGTAATCTTGGACAAGCCCATCGACAAAAGAAACTTCCGCAAAAAAATCCTGAGTTATGGTTTCTTAACCGAGCTCAATCAAAAGCAAACCGGCGTCTCCCACCGAGCCGCTCGCCTCTACAAATTCAACCAAAAACAATACGAAGAGCTGAAGCAAAACGGATTTTATTTTGTGCCTTGAGGATGGGCTGGATTTTATAGCAGTAAAAACCAATTTAATGGAAGCTGGATAATGTTCCCCTTTAATTCAGGTTCTTTTATGGCATTTGAAATTAAAATCCCATACCGGTGATTAATCTTAGACTGGATGATTTGTCGCATGGTAGTTTTACCGGTTCCAATCTCAAGCAAAATTGGATTATCGCGTGTTTCAATTACCAAGTCAGGATTAACGTCATTGTTTCCCGAAACAAAAGAAATGGCACCTTCTCTCAACACACGTTTTAAATACATAACCACCGTATCCTCAAGCAATTTACTATTAAATTGTTCGGGCAATTTTTGACCGTACAAACTGCTAAGCAAAGCCCTGCGTAAGGATGGAGACATAAAAAATGCCTTCCTGTTTTTAACAATTTTAGTATCCAATCCCCCGTATGGAAGCAATACAGTCAAGAGTTCTGCTTTTGCTAAAATTCCAATTAACTCAAGAATCTCGTTTTGTTTCACCCCGATTATTCCAGCTAATTTCTCTGGATTAATTTCATCCGAACCGGCAAGCCGAAGAATTAATCGTTCAATTTTATTGAAATCGTTGAATGTAGGTTTAAGCTTGGGAATGTCTTCATGAATAATACGCTTAAAAAGATCGAGTATGGAATTGCTGATAATGACTTCATCTTTAAAGAACAGAAGATTGGGGAAATTGAGAAAATCGATATACCTGCTTATTACCAAATCCATATCAATCTTTTCTTGAGCGAATACCGGACTAATCCTTGCAGTCAAGCCCAGTAAATTAGCATGCACCTGCTCTGCTCGCTCTCCAAAAAACAAGATTTCCTTAAGCTCAGCGCCCAGCGTAGCATCAGGGGTTAGAACTTCCTGCTGGGGAGACAAGGCATTTTGGGCTTGCAGAAGTTCTGAAAAACTAAAAGGGAATAAGCTTAGGGTATGCATTCTCCGCGACAAATCAGCGGTGCTATTCAAAAGCAAGGCAGAGGAACCTGTGCAAAGAATAAAAGCAGTTCGGGCTTCATCGTAAAGAATTTTCAAGGTTTTGCTCCAATTGTCGTCATCATGCACTTCGTCAAAAAGTAGTGTAATGGGTTCAGTCAACTGCTTGAAGCGTTTTTTCAAAATCTGTTTTTGAAACTCATCCAGGGCTGTATGTAAATCTATTCCAAGATTTCGGAGTGTATTTACATTGAAAAAGTAAACAGCACCTTGATGCGTGGAGAGGGTATGGCTTGCAGTTTGCCAAAGCAAGGTTGTTTTACCCACCCCCCGAAGGCCGGCTAAACTAACAAAACGAGGTTCCGAGCCAAACTGAAAAAAGTCGGCGGCGTAGTTTTTCAAGGCACCAAAAGCCTGTCTGGCAGGATACTTAAGCTTTGTAAAAGGATGCATTAACCTGCTCTCCAAGTCAGCTCCCACTACAGCCGTATTCTCCAGAAAGTACCTTAATTGTTCATCCATGGAAGATCAAAGGTAAGCAATTTTGAAGTGGAAGTATAAAGCTAATTGGCTATGGCAATGGCTTTTGGCTATGGCTGGTTTTTAGCAAATCCTTGTTCTAATGGATGATTTGTTCCCAAAGGCCATGGCTATCGCTAATAGCTATAGCCGGTTTTCAATTCATCCTTGTTCTAATGGATGATTTGTTTTTAATTGGAGAACTTAAATCTCTAATGGCTTGATTACCTAGTAAGATGCCGTTCCAAATTGGCAGTTTTAAGGAAATTTGCAACAAATCTCTTTCTCGTGAACGATTAAGATAAAGCGAGTTGTTTCTCATCAATGTTTTCGAGTCCCAATCTATAATCTCCTAATCGGATTCTGGAATAAGTCTAATAACCTGCAAGGTTCTTGAATTAAACCTTGTCAATCGATTTTTCGAAGGACTTGTCAAACTCAACTATCATTTTGTCCCTAGCTTTTTGAGAATAGCCTTCTTAGGAACGGTTTTTCCGGTTTTTGTGGCATCCATCTGCATTCCAAGCATCAGGTCTTCAACTTGCTCATCTTTTACCACCAAAACTTCACCGCCCAATTGCTTTGCCAATTCAGAAAGTAGTTTACTGTTTTTGGGGTCTGTTTTAATAAGAAATGCGCTCATAGCGGAAATATAAAGAAAATTGTAATTTCTGAGAAATGTATTTTCTGAATTGCTTACTGTGCCAAGTAAAAAACCAATGAGAATAAGCCTTTTCAGTTCCCAGCTTTGGCCATAGCTCATAGCCATAGCCAGTATTATGCAAATCCTTTTTTTTAATAATCCTCCTCCTCAACTCCCTCTACCAACTCAATACAAAACCTTAAATTCTTTATTGGGGTAAAAACGCATCTTCATCTGGATCACTCGTTCCATCACCTAGCACAAATGCGTATTCATCCCACGAGGGGTCAGGGTAAGTATTGATATCAACAAATTCTTTTTCTTGCTCAAGCATGCAGGCTTCTAAGCGCTTGAGTGTTTCTTCCGAATTACTCGAATACCAGTTCCAAACGCGCTGCAATTGGCCTGTAACCACAAAAGCCAATACGGCATGCATATCTTCCTCCAAAACCGAATTCAGCTTTTCCTCAAAGGCATCCATAGCATCTTGTGCGGCTTCCGATGGAAGCAAGAACTCATCCGAAAGGGGATAATTCCAGCGAATAGTAACCCATTCCTGATGCTTCTCCGCATCGCGAAAGGCGTACAAACCCTCCCGATACCTAATGAAAAAGGGCAAATCATTCTCAATGCCTTCAGCAAAAGTCCAGGTATCTTCGCTTGTAATTAGCGCCTTTAAGTTGTCCATGCACCAAAGGTATGGAATTTTGTTCCGGGAACGATTTGTTAAGCGATGGCGATGGCTTTTGGCGATGGCCTTCTGATGAACGTTAACCAAACGGGTTGCTTTGCATTTAACATTTTCAACTCCATCACCGACGGCAAAAGTTTTATACTCTTCTTTTCGCCATGAAATCCATTCTGATAAATCCCCCAGCTATAGCTATAGCCAACAGCCATAGCCTCTTTCGTTAATTTTCGTAAACGATTGAACTTGATTGGCGATAGCCTTTGGATTCGTAACCGATTTAGAATGGTCGGCCTTTTGCCTTTTGCCATTTGCACTTGACTTTGATTTTCGTAAACGATTGAACTTGTTTTGCGATGGCGATGGCATTTAGATTAGCAATCGATTTGAAAGGGCAGACACTTGGCCCTTTGCTTTTGAATTTCATGAATAGTTTTAATTCGAGAAGCAATAGGTGCTGAACTCCAACCCCGCAAGGGGTGACACGATTGTAGCAAAATGTGACATTCGTATTTTCACACATTAACCCCGCAAGGGGTGACACGATTGTAGCAAAATTGACATTCGTATTTTCACCTATTAACCCCGCGAGGGGTGACACGATTTTGAGCAATGGCCATAAAAAACGGCGGACATTTCCGCTTGGAAACTCCGCCGTTTTAATCTTTATGAGACTTTCATCTCATGCCTCAAAGAAAATCTCCTCTGGAAACTTCGCTTAAAGCACTTCTGAAACTTCGCTGTATGGCAGGTTAAAGGCTTCAGCAACTCCTTTGTAAACCACTTTGCCATTTACCACGTTCAAGCCCAAACGCAATTCTTCGTTATCGGCACAGGCTTTCTTCCATCCTTTATTGGCCAGTTGAAGCGCATACGGCAAGGTAGCATTGGTTAAGGCAAGGGTTGATGTATAGGGAACAGCACCCGGCATGTTCGCTACGCAATAGTGAATAATTCCATCAATCACATAAGTTGGGTTCTCGTGTGTAGTTGGCTTACAGGTTTCAATACATCCACCTTGGTCAACAGCTACGTCTACCAAAACAGTGCCCGGCTTCATCAATTTCAACATATCGCGGGTAATCAAGTGTGGAGCCTTTGCACCTGGAATCAATACTGCACCTACAATGAGGTCGGCTTGTTTTACAGCTTCGCGAATATTGTACTCGTTAGAAAATACAGTTTTTACATTTTTTGGAAGAATATCATCCAACTCACGCAAACGTGGAATTGAAATATCCATAATGGTTACATCAGCAGCCATTCCGGCAGCCATTTTTGCAGCTTGAGTTCCTACAATACCACCACCCAAAATCAATACATTGGCTGGCTTAACTCCTGGTACGCCTCCTAACAAAATACCACGTCCACCCATTGGTTTCTCAAGGTACTTGGCACCTTCTTGAATACTCATGCGACCAGCTACTTCACTCATTGGAACCAACAAAGGCAATGAACGGTCTTTCTTTTCTACAGTCTCATACGCCAAACATACTGCTTTGCGCTCAAGCATAGCTTTGGTTAATGGCTCGTACGATGCAAAGTGGAAATAGGTAAACAACAACTGATTTTCTTTTATCAATGGATACTCCACCTCAATCGGCTCTTTTACCTTCATAATCATTTCGGCAATCGCATACACCTCCTCAATGGTTGGTAAAATGCTTGCACCTGCCGATGCATACTCTTCATCAGCAAATCCACTGCCTACTCCGGCTGTAGATTGAACATAAACACTATGTCCTGCTTTTGTAAGTGCTGATACGCCTGCCGGGGTTAATCCTACGCGGTTTTCGTTGTTTTTGATTTCTTTGGGAACACCAATAATCATAATCTTGTATTTAGGTCGGCAAACTTAGCAGTTTTCCTGCATTTAAAAAAAGTTTCAAGCCGTATTCAAAATTCGTTTCAAACTGAAAACCAGAACACTAAGTTTATAGCGAACCTGCTCTTCCTCCTTCACCCTGAGTGCGTTGTGCCACCAAATACTCCCCTTCTAGTTTGGGAACCAAAGCCGTATAATCCTGCTGCAAACAAAAATGAACATCATCTGTACCCCGATGCAGCAACTTAAACCGCTGTGCATGCGAGCTTTTTCTTACCAATCCTTCCAAATCATTGCTGTGCTGCATGTACAAATCAATGGCCGCCAGTGTGGCATCGTCTGTTGTACTAAACGCTTCCAATAGTCTATAGGCCAAGGCCCCTGCAAATAGGGTATCTTCCAGGTTGTACTTGTCTTTCCAGCCTGCACACAACAACACTACCGGGCGGTTTTGATTTTGCAAATGCTGCTGCAATGCGGTAATATTCAAAAACGAACCAATCACAATTTCTGCGGCCCCTTGTTGCCTCGCCTGCTTAATGGCCTTGGTTCCGTTGGTGGTCGTAAAGGCTAGTTTCCTCCCCTTCAACAACGGATTTTGAAACTCAAAGGGCGAATTACCTAAATCATATCCGCGCAATTTTTCGGCATTGCGTTCGGCAGCGGTTAAAAAATCAAAGTCCTTAAACAAGGCGCATTCTTCCGGCGTACTCACTGGTAAAATCCGCTCAATGCCGGTATCAAAGGCAACACACATACTACTCGTAGCACGCAAAATATCAATCACAACTACACAAGTTCCTGTCAAATCATACAAAGGCAATAGCCTCGGCGTGTATACCGTCTCAAGCGTTTTCATGGCACAAATATGCACTTTGCCGGGGTAATTGCCGCCAGGCTCTTTTGGGGCCAATTCGCTGTGAGTTGGGCCTGTGCCCCTGTTTTTCAAATTCCGGTTTCAAACAAAAATTCCGTTCCAACAGGGGCACCGGGTCATCCGCATTACTCCGCAGGCTTCCGGCTGCCGGCTGTAGGCGGTCTGGCGGGCATTCCTGCGGTCGCCTCCAGCCGGCCACAGCCGGCGCCAAAACCCTTTGCGGGGTAATTCGCTCCTGCCCCATCAGGCAAAATTTCGTGCAACTTGCCCTTTACGTACAACCCGGATTACGCATTTGAACTTCGTCATGAGGGCCAAAAGGCCAAAGAAATTGGAAGTTTCACGAGCAAGGCATAATTAATCTTTATGGCGAGTGAGGGAAACTGAGTTTACGGCCAATTTCACAGGCATTTTGGGCAGTAATAGATGATCAAATGCGTATTCCGGGTTCGATTCAAAAAAGAAGCAATTGGTCTTCATACTTTTGTTTGGTTTCCAACCACGGGTCTTCTGAATTCCAGCTGCATAACAACAGTTTTTCACTTTAGTTTTTTCATTTTCACGCTATTGCAGGCTTCTCATTTTCCGCTTACTTTTGGAAAAACCAGAAACATGAAAAAAATCAGTTTTCTACTTTTTGCAGCCAGCATTCTCCTCTTTGGAGCCTGCAAAAACGACACAAAAAAAATCACCTACACCTTAGATAATCTTCAGTTTAACCTCGAAGGCCCCTTGTTTGAAGGCCCTAATACCGCTCAGGTTCCTATTCAACTCGACCTGGCAAAAATTACCGGTATCCCGCAGGCAACTGCCAATCAAATTAAATCCGTAAAACTGGTAAGCTGTGAAATCAATGCTCCCGAGGGACAAAATTTTAATCCGGTTTCAAATGTGGTGCTCCAATTGGCCGCCGATAAAGTTGACATGACCGAAATTGCACTCCTTAACCCCATTCCTCAATCCAGCAAAAGCATCGCTCCTCAACCCAAAGCCAATGAACTTAGCACCTTCTTTCAACAAGGAAACATCATTGTGCTGCTAGATGCAACTCTTCTTGCCGACCAAGAAGAGAGCCTGAGCTATACCGGAAAATTAAGCTTTGAACTTGAAGTAACTAATTAATAAACCTATCAACTATGAGAAGATTTCTACTTGCAACTTTTGTATTCCTGGCTTCCTTTTTATTAACTGCCAAAAGCCTCAACGATCCAGCCGATCGCCTGCTCGGTGTTTGGGAACCTTCCAACGGTCGTGCCCGTGTAAAAATTGAAAAAATTGGAACCAAGTACTATGGCAAAATTGTGTGGTTAAAAGAACCAACCGACCCAGAAACCGGCAAACCCAAACTCGATAAAAACAATCCCGATGAAAGCCTGCGCAATGCCCCTTTAAAAGGATACCGCATGCTAAAAGATTTCACCTACAAAGGCGACGATGAGTGGACAGAAGGCACCATTTACGACCCCAACAATGGAAGCACCTACAGCTGCATCATAAAAATGAAAGATGCCAATACCCTCGAAATTCGCGGCTATATTGGAATTGCTACCTTTGGCAGAACCGATGTTTGGAAGCGCTTGCAAGTACCTGCCAAACCCTAAAAAGCAACCATGAATTACGCTTCTCGATTACTTTTCGTGCTGCTTCTTAGCATGCCGCTTAGCCACGCTTTTGCCCAAACCGATTCAACTGCAACAGAAGAAGATTATGGCGAATACGATAACCTTAGCTTTGCAGGCGACGGAAATAAAAATTACTGCAGCAATAAAATTGAAGGATTAAGTCCTTCAAAGCTCATTTCGCTGGGCTACGATTTTCAAGGCCCACAAACCTTAAGTGCTGATAGTTTCGGTGCTGTTTCACCTTATGAGCGCGCCTTCGGACTTGCACATGGCCTGCGCTTTGCGGCCAATGTTCCGGTTATTTCGCGCAATTCTATCATTGTGCAAATGAGTGCCAATTACCTGGAAACGCGCTATCAGGAAAAAGCAAATCAAACCGGAACCAATGGCATTTTGGCTCAGGCATTAACCAACAATGGGCTACGAAGCATGGGTTTAGGCACTACCATTTTCAAACCTTTAGATGGCAAGAAATTCTTGCTTTTTCAAGGTTCCGCCGACCTCAATGGCGATTGGCAATGGGGAGATTTTATGCCCCTGAAATACCTCAAATACAGTGCAGCTGCCGTTTACGGACTTCGCACAAGCGACCGCAAGCAATGGGGCATTGGACTTTCAAGAACTTACCGCGCAGGCGAACTCAATTACATTCCTATTCTCTTGTTCAACTCAACCAACCCAAGCAATACCTGGGGCACCGAAATTTTGTTTCCGGCCCGGGCGCATGTGCGTAGAACCTTTAGTCCGCGCAGCATGGCCTTTTTTGGGTATGAGCTCGAAGGCCAAAGCTATAGACTTTGGTTTAATCCAAGCACCCGAGGAGAAGACCTGGAAATTCGCCGCAGTGAAATCCGATTGCGCTTTGTTTACGAGCGTTCGCTTAAAGATTTTATTTGGATGAGCTTGCAGGTGGGTTACCGCATCAACTACAGCTACAATGTAGATAGGCTTCCGGATGGCAAAGACTTCTACCGAGGTTTCTTTGGCACCCAACCTATGGCCATGGAGAATAAGTTAACCAATCCGCTCTACATCAACTTAAGCATCAATTTGGTAAGCCCATAAATTCAACCCGGATTTTGTATTTGAACTTCGTCATGAGGGCCAAAAGGCCTAAGAAATTGGCCGTTTCACGAGCAAAGCATAATGAATCTTTATGTTGCGTGAGGGAAACTGAGTTTACGGCCAATTTCACAGGCATTTTGGGCAGTAATAGATGGTCAAATGCGTATTCCGGGTTTAAGCGGAAGTACCCAAGATGGCGCTTATTTTGGTTCTTCAGGTTCAGATGCATTCTCCGGTGGGAGTTCAACGGGAGCCACCTTGGATTATATTCAAGAGGGCATAGATTGGATTGGTGTTTTTGACCCAACAGGTATTGCCGACTTAACCAATGGCACACTCTTTACCATTCGAGGTGATTATAAGAACGCGGCAATAAGTTATGCCGGTGTTTTACCGGGTGGCGACCTATTAAAAGCAGGCCGCTTAGGCGCAAAAATGGCAGCCCGAGCTAGCCTAATTGCCATGCCCATTCTTGTCAAAGAAGGAAAAAAAGTTTATAATGCAATTCAAGCTGGAAGGAGAGCTGCTAAGGGGGGTACATTTGGTGAAAAGCTGTTTTTAAGTGAAAAATTTGGAATTACATCTACGAAATTTGGAAATTCTGCCGCTTTTGCAAAAGGAACTTTGAATGAAGGAGGTGGATGGTTTAAAGCAGGGTGGTCTACAGGTCAAAATGCTGCTGGACAATGGGGGTATAAATTCAGAATTGGGATTGGTTCAAGTGTGACAAATCCAAATGTAGCCAAGTATCATATGTATTTACCTAAAAGTTTTGTACCAAACAGTTTTGCAAATCCTTCCATACAAGTGAAGCGTTCGTTATTTAATCTTGGACTAAAACCTTAATGTATTATGGAATTTATTATTGAAATTAAAGAACAAATCAACTTGATAAATGAAGTTCTGATTGATCTCAAGCAATCATTATTGCTGGATAATCAAGATTTTATTTTAGATGAGATGACTGCTGAACGTTATCTAAAACTAAAATACATTTCTCCTAATCACATAAATTTCATAATTACAATCACGCCATTTGGAACTAATATAGATGTTGATAGGGCAATGGAGGCTTATGATGTAGGAAAAGAATATGTAAATAATAATAAAACTGATTACAAAGCATTTTTTCTAACACTTTTTACTAGTAGGATTAAAGTGGAGTATTTCGGTTCAAACTATACCAAAATATATTTTTATGATGACAGTGGAACGTGCATTAAAACTTTAAAGTTTGTAACCGGCTTGTATTTAAAAATTGGGTGCAAAATAAAAGAGTATTCGCCGATTTATACAAAATGAAACTACTTTTAAAAATATTACTTTTTTTACTCTCAATATTTCAAACAAATATTTGTGAAGCAAAAGAATTTGAATTTAATGGAGTAGTTTGTGATATAATATTTTCTGATGTTTTCAATTCAGAAAAAAGTGGAGTCGAAATTGATAAAGCATTTTCAGAAAATGACTTTGCGAACACTTGCAAAAGTGAGATTGATTTATTAGATTATAGAAACTTGCTATTGAGTTCTATATATATTGCATATGCCGCTAAGACGGGAGGACAGGGTGTTAATCGTATATACTTTGCAAGGGAAATGGCTGGCTTTTTTGACAAGTTGTAAATATAGCTTATACGTTGAATTTTGCATCAGCGAATCGATACAGAATCGAGCGCTGAGAATGAAGAATTCGCACGGAAAAAGGTTGCAGTTTCCCCTTTTACGCAAAATCTTTCTGTGTGAATTTGTGAAGAAAGCTTTCTTGATTGTGGCTTTATGAATCAAGGATTTCCAGCAACTAGAATGGCTTAGATTTTGGAAACCGAAGTACCATTACAAGCGACCAATTCATACAGCAAAATGAGTTTACCGATGCTAGGGTCAAATATAGGAATTGCAGGTGTCTAATATGGAGATCTGGGCACCTCTAGTATGCTTAATGGAAGCATAGCTAGTAAGAAGAAAACTTATACCAAATAAGAAAAGAATCCTAAGCGCGTTTGGCACGTTCCCAATTGGCGCTTTGCTTGCCTCTTAAAAAGCGAGCAAGACCCAGGTACATGCACAAATTCATGATGAAGAAGTAGTACGGTACAAATAGGGCTTTTACCTTTATTTGGCGATTGGCAAGATACCAACCCAACAAAGCCATGGCATAAAACAGAACCTGCGCAACCAAAATCCCCTGATACAGCAATTCCCCGCTTAGTGCCAATGGAATATTCAACACAAACAAAAGCAACAAGGAAAAAGGTGCCAATGTCCAACGCAATACGCGGTGTGAAATAAATAGAAACGATACCTTAAAATGCCCAATCAAATCAAAGCCTTTGGGCAGTCTCGACATACTTTGCCAAGCACCGGCTGCAATGCGAATTTTACGTTTTAGCTCCTCTCCAACATTGGCACTTGCCGTTTCGGCAGCATAGGCATTCTTTTCATATATCACCCGATGGCCATCCAAGGCAATTTGCATGCTTTGCATCAAATCATCCAACAGGGTATCTTTTGGCAATTCACGGTACAAGGAAGTTCGATAACTCATTAGCTCTCCTGCTGCACCAACAATGGTGTAAAAGTCTGAATCAAGCTGCTTGAGAAAGCTTTCGTACTTCCAATAAATTCCTTCACCAGCACCCGAGGCATTTTCACGGTCCTTGGTTATAATTCGTTTTTCGCCGGTAACTGCGCCCACTTCCGGAAATTGATAATGCTTTACCAATTCGCGAATGGCTTCCTTATTCAAATCGGTATTGGCATCGCAAAAGACAACAATTGGTGCCGTTACAAATTTCATGGCTCTGTTCATGGCAGCTGCTTTTCCATTCCGGGCATCTTCATGCAGCGCCATTACCTGTGGGTATTTGGCAATTCGTTGCGGAGTATCATCGTTAGAACCATCCGATATAAAAATCAGTTGAAGCTTGTCTTTGGGATAATCCAACTCCAGCGAATTCTTGATTTTATCTTCAATGTAATCGGCTTCATTAAAACAAGGTACAACCAAGGCAACATGCGGCTCGTAATCTGAATTGAATACCGGCTTAGCTGCCATGGCTTTCTTTAATTTTACCAAAATGGCCAATAAGATGCCATAGCCAATGTAGCTATAGAACACAATTCCAATTCCGGTCCAGAAAAGGATTTCCATTACTTACCTAATTTGGTCCACGAAGTGTAAAAACCGCAGGTAAAATGCCTTGGAAGAAAATCTACCAACCAGCAATCAAAACGCTGCAGGAATTTAATTCTGCGTGTAAGCAAGGAGAATGGGAAAATTCGCTCCAGAAAATCTGCGTTTTGGAACTCAAGTGCTTTAAATCCTACCCCTTTCAACAAACGATTGAATCCACCAACACTGAAGAACTGCACGTGTGTTAAATCTTCATTGGATGATTGCAATGTTTTAGCGCTGTATCCCAGTAATTTTTTGAAGGCAATAATTCCTTTATCCAAGTTATTGCGGCCCAGCCACTGCATTGGACGAGTAATCAGCATTTCCCTCGGACCGTAGCCATTGGGAACTGTTGCTACAAAAACGCCACCCGGTTTTAAGATGCGGAATATGCTTTCAAGCAGCTCGTATGGCTTATGCAAGTGCTCAAGCACCTCACTGCAAACAACCGCATCAAAGGCATCATTCAAGGCAAAGGAATTCGCATCCAACACCTCAAACTTTACATTTGAATACGTGTTGCGAGAAGAAGCTGTATTGATGGATGCCTGGTCGATATCTACGCCTGTAACCTGATAACCCATTGAGCCCAATGCCAAACTGATGTTTCCATTTCCACAACCTATATCCAGTACACGTGCACCGGGATTATTCATCGACTGAATAGAGTTTACAATAAAATCAAGACGTTTTAAATCTTCTATATCGCTGTAAGTGGTAGCAGAATAATACGATTTTTCCATGGTTATTTAGATTAACGAATATTAAGCAAGTTCATTGATTTTCCCAAATCAAGCCTTTAAAATTTGGTGATAGATATCAATAGTTTGTCGGGCATTTTCTACCCAAGAGAATTTCTGACTCCTCTCCAATCCCAGTTTTACTAACTCCTCCCGCTTGGTTTGATTGTTCAGTAAGTCTATAATAGAATTAGCCATTGCTTCGGCATCAAAGGGATCGCAAAGCAATGCTGCACCACCGGCTACCTCTGGCATACAAGAAGTAGTTGATGTAATTACAGGCACTCCGCAACGCATGGCTTCAATCATGGGAATGCCAAAACTTTCTCTCAAACTGGGGTATAAGAACAATTCCGCCTGACTATAAATGGCAGGTAAATCTTTATTGGGCACGTAGCCTGTAAAGGTAATTTCGTCAAGAATAGAAAGGTCACCAATTTCTCCTGCAACGCGTTGCAGGTATTCGCGGTTAATGTCGAGCATAAGCAATTTGTACGGCAGCTGATTTCTTGATTTCAAAATGCTCAAGGCTTTCAGCACACCGGCAACATTCTTTTTGGGGTCGGTATTGCCCAAGAAAAACAAAAACTTCTCCGGCAAGTTGTATTTCTGACGAGCTTCTTTCAATAATCCGGCATCGGTAACGCGTTGAAAATGTCTGCTAACGCCATTGTACACCGCAGTCACCTGATTCGTATCAAAACCAAAATGTTCGCAAATCCGATTCTTTTCAAATTCAGAAACTGTAATAATCTTGGCAGCTTTCTTAACAACTGCTGGAACATTCCATCTTCTGTACAAATTTCCAAAGCGTTGGTAAGCCGTACCTTCTTTGAAGTGCAATTTCTCCAGGTAAATAATATCGTGCAAGGTAATTACCAATGGCATTCCCGGGAATATGGGAGCGGTATTGGAGGTACAATGCAACAAATCAACCTTGGCATTTTTGGCAGCTTTTGGCAATATCCATTGTTCCCAAACGGGATAGGAAGCTCCCGGCAACACTTGAACTTCAACATTGGCAAATGAGGATAAGCAAGCCTTGTCCTCATCATCTTTCACGAAAACAACATATTCGTTCTTGGTATCCACTTCAGGGATATGCTTCACCAACTCCAGTGCAACCATATCCATGCCATGCTTTTTCTTACGGAAAATCCGTTGTGCCTCAATACCTATTCTCATGCTATTCAGATTTAGGAGTACCGGCAGATTCAGCTTCGGCGACAGCTTGCTTTCGTTGTACAATTGCAGAATGCTCGGTATGTATAAAAATTTTACTAGCTCCTTTGCTTTTGATTAAGGCAAGAATCATTAGAAAGAAAGCTTGAGGAACCCGGAATGCCGCCAACAGGGTATTTGAATTGAAGAAATGGGTAGGTATGGCAATTAGGTAACTAAAGGCACAGAGCAAAAAATAAATCAGAAATACCGTGCCAAAATGAAACCAAGGCATAAAGGCTGTCAATCCCAAAATAAAGGTTAATCCCAACAACAATACCCTGGGCATAAGCAAACGCTGTAGTGATTTGTCGAAGAAATCGAAATGGCCTCTTAGCACCAGGCCTGCAATGCCCTCAATGAGTACGGCATTAAAATCGAAAAACTGCGACGCCACCCAACGTTTACGTTGCTTCATAAACACCTGCGAGTTTTGTACCTTTTCATCATACACCAGCGCATCCTCTTCAAACTTTACCCGAATATTGTTCTTCACCAGAAAGAATTCCAACTCTTTATCTTCAACAGGCGAGTAAATGGAATACATGGCATCTTTGAAAAAACGGAAGTTGATGGCTTGTCCTGAACCGGAAAGTGCACTCGATAATCCCAATCGCACATGTCCACGTCTGAAAATATGATTGTTGATTTCCTCGCTAATACCATCAAGAATAGCAAAAGGTGTATCTAAATTTTTGGCAGTTCTATGTCCTTGAACAACCAATTCATTGTTTTGAAGTCGCGCATTAATTTTCCTGAGAAAATCAGCTTCCATGATATCATCCAATACTACGCAGTAATCGTAGGTATCTTCAGGCAACAAGCCCAAGGCAGTATTGAGCGATTTGGCTTTGGTTGAAACTTCAAATTGAACCGGAATCAACTTAATAGGCATAACCAACAATTCACCTAAAGTGAGTTGCTTAAGTGAATCGGCAATAACAATGACATCAAAATGGTCTTTGGGGTAATTTTGATTCAAGGCATGACCTACCGTATTCAAAATTACCTCATCGCTTTTGTAGGCAGGAATCAGAATTACAAAACGGTTATGCTTTTGAATAGGAATGGCGTTAAAATCAGTTCGCTGGTAAAAGCTACCGGATACCGAGTACACTGTAACATACAAGATATTAAAGCCCAGGTAGCATAGCAAAACCAGTTCTATTGTAAGAAGAATATGGTCTAAAAAAGCAATCATTTCTTGGGTTTACTCACCTGGTGTGGGGTATGGATAAAAGATTTATTTGCGCCCTTCAATTTGAAGAAATTGGCAAACATCAAGAAAAACACTTTGGGGAAATAAAGTATCGCACTCATGTATTTCCAATGGTAAAACTTGGCAGGAATAGCGAGCATCATGGCGAATAGGTTAAGACCAAGCAAAACCAAAAACCACAAGCCCATTTCAAATCCCAAAAAGTAAGATAAGCTCATAATGCCCAATGAGCCCAAAGTGATTGCACGAGGCAATAAGGTTAATTGTAAGCTCTTATCCAGCAAATCAAATTTGAATGTAAAAAGTCCTTTCACAATTCCTTTGAAAGCAAACTTCTTCATGTAATTCAATTGGGCAGAAAGCCATCTGCGTCGTTGGTTTTGAAAGACCTCAGGCAACTGTACTTTCTCATCGTACACAAAAGCTGTATGATCGTAGCCAATGCGAATTCCTGAACCAATCAGGTTAATCTCAAGTTCTTTATCAAAGCCGCCAACTGCATCAATTTTCTTCATAACGTCTTTAAAAACATCAAGGCGTATGGCTTTACCGGAACCAATTAAAGCAGAAGAAAAGCGAAGATTAAAATGTCCTTTCCTGAAGATACTGTTATTGATTTCCTCACTTAAGGCATCTAGAATAGCAAAGGGTGTATCGAGGTTTTTAGCCATGCGATGCCCTTGAACAACCACTTCCCTATTTTGAAGCTGAGCATTCATTTTGCTCAGAAAATCAGGTGCCATGATATTATCAATATCCAGCAAAACAGCATAATCGTAATCCGATTCAGAAACAGTATCCAATGCAGCATTCAAGGATTTTGATTTCGTACTTTTTTCAAACTTCACCTCCACCACATCCAAGGGCTGAGCTCTCAAAATTGCAAGGGTTTCGGGTTGAAGTTGATCTGCAATAACCTGAATGCGATAATCATTCATTGGATACTCTTGCTTAAAGCTTTCTTCCACCGTATGAAGAATAACCTCATCACCTTTGTAAGCTGGAATCATTACCAAAAAGCGATTATTTCTTTTTACCGCTGTATATAAAGGTTTGCGAGGAATTAAACTTGCTATTGCATAAAAGAGAAAATAGCTGACGTTAAATGCCAATAAGGCAAATAACAACCAAAGGGGCATATAAATCAGAGATTCCATAGCACTTATTTTAGTATCAGACCTTCATTGTAATAAATCTGATGATTGAATAAATTCCAAATGGCACCGCGCCAAAAGGATGCTAGCAATTTAAACTCTTTTCTTTTAAGGTAGGTTAATATTCCCTTTGGAAAAGCAAAAAAATAAAAGAAACAAACGGCCAATATTCGCTGTAATCCTCTGGTATTCCGACGTGTATACATTAACCTGTTTCTTGTCAGGTAATACACCTTCATGGGACTCTCCTTTCCTACCGACATGGATTCTTTGTGTAAGACCAAGGATGCACCACAGTACCAAATTTCAAATCCACCGCGCTTAACGCGTTCACAAAAATCAACTTCTTCATAGTACAAGAAGAATAAATCAGCCATCATCCCTACCTTTTCAAGGGCTGCGCGCGAAATCATCATGGCAGCTCCATGGGCCAATTGCGTTTGATACGATTTATGAAATTCCGGATTATCTTTTTCTCCGTGACCAATGGCAAATCCTCTTCCTGTATACGGATTGATACCTGTGCTACCAGCATACTGCAAGGTATCGGGTTGTGAATAATAAATCAAACGGGATGATCCAATGCCAATCTTCGGATTTGACTCCATAAGCTCAACCATCGGCTCCAAAAATCCGGGTTCACATTCGGTATCGTTGTTTAACAAAAAGAAATACTTTCCTTTTCCTTCACGAATTCCAAGATTATTTCCTCCAGCAAATCCCAGGTTTTCTTTGCTTTTAATGAGTTTGATTTCAGGATACTCCTGATCGAGGTTAGCTACCCCATTGGGAGAAGCATTGTCCACTACAATTATCTCAATGGGCTTGTAACTCACCTTTCTGAGTGAATCCAAAAAGGCACGCGTATGTTCCAGCCCGTTGTAGTTAACGGTAACCAGGGTAACTAAAGGATTGCCTGTGTTTTCCATTAGGATGCAGGTAGTTTGGTGGGTTCAACATCGTAATCAAATCGTTCAGCTGTAGTAACCATTACCATAGACATATACATCAACACCCCAAGCGGCGCCTGACCGAATACCGGATTACCAAAGCTGGCCACCATAATCCCCAAAAAACCTCCATACAAGGCAATCATCTTCTGTCGTGTATCCGGATTCTTGAGTTTGCGAATATTCACAACACCCATTACAATTACCCAAGCCAACGACAAGGCATAAACTACTAGACCCACAACTCCATTCTCAGCCCAAATTTTAACAAACCAACTATCAGTTGGCAAATTCGCCAAAAACGAACCCGGATAGTACCTGGCCGCCCAAACGTCTGTTGTTCCAATACCCGAACCAAAGGGACGATCTTCAAGGTATTTCCGAAGCTTTGATTGGTTCTCAAGTCGCACCAACAAAGACGCTTCCTTCGGGTCGAGTGCAGTACGAAGTCGGAAAATTTGATAGTTGGTATTCCCAATAAACGTAAACTTCAGGAAAGAGAACACCAATAAAATACCCAATAAACCGGGCACAAGAATTTTAAAATTTCGAATGAGAAATAAGTAGGCAATCATACCTACGAAAATTACGAATACAGGTCCCCTACTTCCAGATGTACTCATCCCGATAATGCACACCACAAACCCAATAAAATAAATCCAGCGCTGACGAGTACTGTACTTTCCGAGTGCGAGGATTAGGAATAAGAAGGCGATATAGGCCATGGTAACACCAAACTGACCTGCATCTGAAAACAACGAAAAAGCTCTTAA
Organism: Bacteroidia bacterium; assembly: GCA_023151275.1. Taxonomy (GTDB): domain Bacteria; phylum Bacteroidota; class Bacteroidia; order UKL13-3; family UKL13-3; genus CAISCU01. Next base: position 171,717 of record JAKLJI010000003.1, read on the forward strand.
CTGACCACCCAATACGTGGGTTACGCCACCTTCACGGTCAAGCCAGGCCTGCTCAAATGGGTCAGTTCCGATATTGATTTGCTTCCAACCCCAAATTGCCGTGAATATTCCCCAGGAAAACACCGTTTTGAAAAAGGTATTAACCGTCTCTTTTTTTGTAACCAACAAGAGTGTAAGCGGAACAGTCTGAATGGCGTACAAGGAAATTCCTCGAACTGCATAAATCCACGACTGAATCTTATACGCCTCCGGGTTAAATGCTTCAAGCGCCGTGTATAAGAACCACAAGGCGGTAGTAACAAATGTGCCACTATTCAACAGCTTCACATTGTCCTTGGTAAGTCGAAAAATCATGGAAAGCGAGGTAATAAAGAGCACTACGTCTACCATGAGACCCAAAGGAATACCAACCAGATACCTGTTTAATCCTGTAAAGAAAAATGAATAGTTAAGGTAAAAGAGCAATCCATACAAGGGATTGTTTATGATGAGAATTACCAGACCAAAAAATACAGGCAAAAGGGTTACGAGACCCGCAATACCGGCATCTCCCATTGAAGCCACAATGGCCATGGTTAAACCTGTCATGAAAATCATGGTTCCAATGATCAGGTTGTTCAGTTCCGGAGAAATGAATCCCTTATTGCGCGGTCTGGCTACCATGTCTGTTAACTATTTTTTTTATCCAGAAAATAAACTCAACCCAACCTTGACTTAACACATACGGAAAGCGAATTCCGGTGTACTTTTTTAACTGATAATAGCCAAATAGCATTCCGGCAATAAAGGTCAGCGTTGATGCAATTGCCACGGAATGCAGATTTCCGAAGAGGAAAATGCCCAAGTAATCACCGGCTACATTCACGGCAAGCATAATCATCACTTTGTAAAAGTTCAGGTTGGGCTTATTGATGGTATCCAACAAAACACCCGAAAACTTATCAAGTGGCAAAATCGCCATATAACTTGCAAAAAGCCTAAGCAGAATGCCAGCATCCAGGTATGAAGAACCACCCAATAACAAAACCACCCAATCAGCAAATAAGAAGCTCAAAAATGAAACAGGCAATAGAAGGTAAAATATCAGTCCTGTTCTGCGTTCATATACTTCTCGCAATTCCTCAAACTTGCCATCTGCAACCAATTTAGCATAGCCCGGCAAAGCAGTAACTGTAAAGCTTCGCAAGGGCATTTCAATAATCTCAATCATGCGAAGTGGCACATTGTAGGTGGCCACTGCGCCTGAACCCAAAGTTGACGTAATTATAAAGGTATCTGAACTTCTCAGCAGATTTGACCCGATAAGCGTTCCCATGGAATACTTGCCAAAATGAAATATTTGGCTAAGCATTTCGCGGGTATAGGCTTTGAGATGATGAAATCCAGCCCAGGATTTAAACAAGGCGTACAAACTGGGAAGAATTTGAGCGAGTGTGTAACCTAAAAAGGTTTGCTCAACTGTTGCATCAAGGCGTATTACTAGGAAGATGTAGGCAATAAATACAAGTTGGCTGAGAATACGCAATACACTCATGTTAATGATTTCAAGGCGTGCATTCAAAATCCAACTGGCAAAATTGTGTGGTAAGCTGAAAATGGCAATCAGAATAAACCACTTGAAAAAGCTTTGGTATTCAGGAATCCAATCCAAGCTATAACAAATCAGGAATCCAATACCATTCAGTAACACATAGATTAGAGTAATTACTAAAGAAATAAACAGAGAGGAACCAATCACGCGACCAGCTTCCTCTTCTGTTTTGGCTTGAGCAAGATTTTTAACCAGTGCATTTAATACCATTCCAATGCGAAGGGTATCAAAAATGCCATAGATGGTTAAGAACACCAACCAAGCGCCAAATGCTGGTTTATCAAGAAATCGAGCCAGAAGCGAGAAAGTTAGCAAACCTAAAACCGCACCCATTCCGTTCCCCAACAAAGAGGAGAAGCTCTTGCTCTTAAAAATCTGCTTGATGGCGGTCATTTGGGTACAAACTCATTCGTTTAGCCTTCGGCTTCAACTTCTTCGTGCTCTTGTTTTAATGCTTTACGAACCGGCTTGGTTGATTTTGGTAACAAGCCCACCAAGTTTTCAAGGTTTTCAACCTCAACATGGTTCAGCCACATCATAATCTTGTTATCGGCAGAAGATGCACGGGCAAACAGTTTCAAAATATAATCATCACTTTGCGTCCAGCTGCGTCGAGCATCAAGCACAAGCAAGGAAAGCTTACTGTTTTTAATCAACTGATTAGGGAGTGCATTCACACTAATAGCAGGAACCTCTACAATGATAAAATTGAAAGCATCTCTGCGCACCCTTGAGAATTCCGGCAGCAATTGGTCTTCGGTTCGTGCGTTGAAGAATTTGCTGGTTATATCGTAACGCATCATGCGGTAACGACGATCTTCAGTTTCTGCATCTTCAACGGCATCATCGTTGGATAAAAGCAACACGGAATAATCAAGACTATACAGTTTCTCAGCAAGTTTTTGAGCGGCATAGGTTTTGCCTTCCATCTCACGTGAGCTAATTACCGTAATCAAGTAATTTCCACCCTCCTGATGATTGGTTTCCAATTCAATTTTCAGGTTAGAAACGGCATAATCAAGTAAGGTATTCTCAATTTTACCAATATTACTATGCGTGCTTGCTCCTCCGCGATTCGGCAATGCTGAGAAAGTTTTCAACCCGGTTAACTCTTCGCCACGTGTGGTATTTTTGATTGAACCATCCAACAATTCTTTGGCAAGGAAATAAATCAACAAGAGGAAGAAAGAAGCCAGGAAGGAAAGGATAATCAACAACAACCTTCTGGATGGTAGCGGCTTGGTCGGGAAAATTGGGCTGTCCATAATCTGAAGGTTATTGGACATTTCAATGTTTTGCTGACGCAATTTTGCCAAGTGAAGACCATGAAGAATTTCAAGATATTGCTTCTCTGCCACACTAATTTCTCGTTCCAAACGAGCCACCTGCATGTTCAACGGAGAGAACTCATTGTATTTGCGGTCGAATTCTTTTCTACGGTCGATATACACCTGAAGACGGGCTTCTGAGGCATCTGCGCCAATAACCTCACGCAGCCAATTTTCAAGAACAACACTGGCAGGAACAGATTCCATGGTATTGTTAATGCTGTAATATTGAAGAACCCAAACTTTTATTTCTTGCTTCAACGCATCAACCTTAGCGGCTGCACGTGTAATTTTCTCTTCGCTGTTGTTATACAACTTAGCACGTTCGTACTCCTCGTGCGCATCAGCAAGTTGCTTACGCAAACGACTCAACTCACTGTTATTCTTCAGCAGGATTTCACGGCTTTCAAGCTGATCTTCCAAACGAGCAATGGCCTTCTTGTGCGATTCATAGGTCATTAACTCTTTGTAGTATTCGGTTTCGTTGGTTTCGTTTTCAATGGCAACCGCTTTAGCTTGTTCGTAATAGTTGATGATTTTATTCCGGATACCAAAATCTTTCAGTTTGTTTTCTGAATTGTTAAGTTCTGCAGCGGCATCCTTCAAACGTGCTTCAAACCACTTCACCACATTCACCGTTTCAGAACCTTTGAGGAACTTATACTTTTCAATGAACACTTCTGAAACAAACTTAACCGTGTTCAAACACACACCAGGGTCACTAGATTTGTACTTGATATCGAGGAAGTCGGAAGTAGATTTACGTTCAGCAGTGAGGTTATTGAAAAGTTGCTGAAGGCTATAATGGCCTTTTGGCTTTGAAAGCAATTCAATAACGATATTATCAGTAGAGCTATTTTTTTCTTTAGTAATGCGATCAACAGTTGCAGCGAAATTACCAGGCACGATAAGTTTTGCGCGCATTTCTTCTGAAACGTCGTTTTTCAATTTTTCAAAACTTTCCTGACTTAAATATAGTGGATCAGGCATTTCAAGCAGCAAGTGCTGGGCAAGAAGTTTCACAGCAACATCTTCCAGAGTTTGACGTGCTTTAACAGTTGCAAGGAGGTTATCAAACGCGTTATTTACCGCGAAATAGTCAACCCGATTTACTTCTTCACCGCTGGTAATGCCATAACCGGATGCAAAACCGGTATATACGCTGGTAGCCGATTCATATTCTTTAGGCATTCTTGCCGTAAGGAAATACACCAGCACCGCTACAAGCAGCGGAAACAGGATTAACCATTTAAGGTTCTTGCTAAAAATGCGTAAAAACTGTGCAAATGTCATTGTATTATCCCCCTTTCTTTTTCACTAATGTACTTAGTGGTTGTCCCAGAAGGGCTTCAAACTGGAGCAACGCGCTGTAATAAAATCTGAACGATTCTTGATAGGCCGCATCAGCGTCTGCCAAAACGTTTTTCTGACGAGCGTATTCAGAAATGTGAATGGTACCTTCTCTCCATTCTTTTTCGGCAACCGAACAGGCTACGGTTTGAGTCAACAAATCCTCGTTACGGGCTTTGTACAAGCGGTTGTAACCAACCATATCCGCATAAAACTGTCCCAAACTTCTGCGTAATTCTTGTGCATCACCATCTCTTTTATGCTTTGCCGAAAGTATTTTTTCCTTTACTTCATTTACCCTTCCTCTATGGCCCATTACATCAAACAAGGAAAGCTGAATATTCACACCAGCACGATAACCTTGTCTTACCAGAACCAAACCTTGTGGTTGAGTTGGGTCTGCATAACCAAAGAAAGGAAGGCTACCAAATGAGTAGTTGTAGAACACACTTACATTAGTTGCCCACAACCAACGGGTGTATCTTTCAGTCCACATTGCCGAGCGCATATCTGCTTCAGCCTGCTTTCTGTAGGCACTATTCTTAAGTGCGATTTGATACAGAGAATCAAACCTGGGCAACAACACTTCAATATCAACCTTCGGATCAAGGAACAGCTCCTCCTTCTGTAAAACCTGAGCTTGAGCCCGGTTAGACACCATTAGGCCGACCAGAATTGTAAGAAATAAAAGCAACTGTTTTTTCATGGGTATAGCAAGGGCACATTATTTATTTTGTGCTACAACAAAGTAAGCCGGGATGAGGGTACCAAATGAATTCACTTATTAACCCGAATTATTTAGGTGTCTATTTTTTTGACAACAGGGAAAATGCGTATTTTTTTTACGACATTCGACCGCGTTTGAACAGTCCTGAACCTATGAAAAATCGCGACATTATTATTACCGGACTTCAGCCTTACGACATGGCAATCGGTAGTAATTGCATCAATATTGCCGAGGAGCTGGCAAAGGAAAACAGGGTTTTGTATGTGAATTACGCATTTGACAGAGGTAGCCTCAAAAAGGAAAAGGATAAGCCCAATGTTCAAAAGCGTATGCGCATGCTTAGCGGCCAGGAGGAAAACCTGGTTATGGTGCATAATAACCTCTGGATTTACTACCCCAATACTTTACTCGAAAACATCAATTGGATTCCTTCTACACAATTGTTTCGGATTGCAAATCGAATAAACAACATCCGCTTTGCTCGCGAGATAAAAAAGGCAATCGACTTGCTGGGCTTGAAAAATTTCTGTCTGTTTACGGATAGCGATATGTTTAGAAGTTACCACTTGAAAGAAATGCTAAAACCAGCTTTATCCATTTATTACACACGCGACAACATGATGAGCGTGCCTTATTGGAAAAAGCACGGACAGTTTTTGGAGCCGGAATTTATGGCCAAAGTGGACTTGGTTTGTGCAAATTCTACGTACCTATCTGAACTGGCAGCCAAACACAATAAGCAGTCGTTTTATGTTGGCCAAGGATGTGATATCAGTGCATTTGATCCTGAAATCAGAAGAACCATTCCGCCCGATATTGCAACCATAAAACAACCTGTCATTGGCTATATTGGTGCGCTTTACACCCTTCGTCTTGACCTTGAAATCATTCGTAAAATTGCGCAAGGTCAACCCGATTGGCAAGTTGTTTTGATTGGTCCTGAAGATGAGGGATTCAAAAACTCGGATTTGCATGCATTACCCAATGTACACTTTGGTTAACCAACTTGCAGATTACTTGGAAGCATTTGATGTGGCCATTAATCCACAAATCTTGAATGAAGTTACCATTGGCAATTATCCACGGAAAATAGATGAATACCTGGCTATGGGCAAACCTGTTGTTGCAACGGCTACCAAGGCTATGGAGATTTTTGCCGAACATACCTATTTGGCTAAAGAACCAAACGAATACATTCCGCTGATTAAAAAAGCACTCGCCGAAAATAATTCTTCCCGCATTCAAGCGCGTATAACCTTTGCACAAACTCATACTTGGGAAAACAGTGTAAAGGCTATTTATAAAGCCATTCAAAGCGTTAAACCTGAATATTGCTAAAACTATGGGAATCGCAGAAACCATAAAATCAAACCAAGCATTAAAAAAGTTTGTGCACTACTTACTTATCCCCCGCGGCCAGGCAAGGCCAAGGCTTTGGGTGAAGTGGTTTGTGAATCCGATTTACCACAAACGTGGCAAGGGTTCGGTTATTCGCCGCAGAACGCGAATTGATGTTTTACCTTTTAATCCGTTTGAATTGGGAGAAGGCTCAACCATTGAGGATTTTTCAACGGTAAACAATGGGGTTGGCCCTGTAAAAATTGGCTCACATAGCCGAATTGGGATTGGCAATGTGTTGATAGGCCCTGTTACCGTTGGCAACAATGTAATTTTGGCTCAAAATATAGTAATGAGTGGCTTGAATCACGGCTATGAGGACATAAATTTACCCATCCATAAACAGCCTGTAACTACCAGCCCCATAACGGTTGGTGATGAAAGTTGGATTGGCGCGAACGCAGTTGTTACAGCCGGTGTAAGCATAGGCAAGCATTGTGTTGTAGCAGCAGGTGCGGTGGTTACCAAAAACATTCCTGATTATTCAATTGCAGTTGGCAATCCTGCCAGAGTTATCAAGCGCTACAATCCCGACTCTAAGCAATGGGAAAAAGTGAGTTAATCCTATCAACCTAAAAAGATAAAAAGCTGCCAACTTGTGCAGCTTTTTTTTATGCGGTTAGGGCTTAAAATTAGAACTTCAGCATGAGGTCTTTAAGGTCAAAGAAATTGGTAGTTTGGAACGTAATAGCTGAACAATTGCATTATTCACAATAGATGGTCAACTGCGCATTCCGGGTTAATTTCTTTGTAAACTAAGTCCAGCTCCCAATTCAAAAACATTTCCCAAACTACCTATTTCATCCAAGCCACATTTTTTGATTCTGCCAATCAAGCATGGGCAAGCTGCAAAACAAAAAAAGCTGCTTAGTGAGCAGCTTTTTTTGTTTAATAGTTTTATACGTTCTCTTTTTGAAATAAGGCAGGAATCGTTCTTAGAATAAGTTTAATATCATTCCACAAGGAATAATTTTTGGCATATTCATTATCTAATTCCATGCGCTCCTCTTCACTCATTGGTCCGCCTCTTCCGCGCTTAGTAACCTGCCAAAGGCCGGTAATTCCAGCAGGAGCAAGGAAGCGTAAGGAGAAATGGTCGGTAGTTAATTTCTCAGCTTCATACAATGGCAAAGGACGATTTCCAACAATACTCATATCCCCTTTCAACACATTGAACAACTGAGGCAATTCATCCATACTGGTATTGCGAAGAATTTTTCCAAAGGTGGTAATGCGTGGGTCATTTTCAATTTTGATGAATTTTGAACCTTCTTTGATTCGCTTCACATCAGCAAATACCTTTTCGCAAATCATATCACCGTCCATATACAATTTGTTGCGGCAGGTTGATTTAGCCAATTTACATTCTTCGCAGAGGAAGTTTTTGTAATCATCAATTGTTTTTTCATCCGCCGCCGGAGTGTATTGATTCAAATGCTTGAGGTTTTTTAGCATGGCGTCAGCACCTTGCCTCATCGACCTAAACTTGTAAAAATCAAACATTACATAACCGGTACCAACGCGTTTTGCGGCATAAAATACCGGTCCTTTTGATTCGAGACGAATGATAATTGCAATTAACAAGAACAAGGGACTAAGCAACAAAATGGCAAAGGAAGCCACAGCCACATCAAAAATACGTTTTGACAGCGGCATACTGTATTTTGGGAACTCGGTCCTGGCATCCAAAATGGACTTGTGGTAACGCGGCGGATTTTGAATAAGGTATAGCGCCCTGTTCAAAAATTCCTCCTTGTTTACAGGCCTTTCAAAAATGTCGGCAAACTGTTCATGCAGTGCAATATTCCGGCTGGCATCGGTAATCCTATCTACAATGAGCACAAAGGGAACATTCGCTGTTTTGGGAACATTCTTGCAGTTTTTGCGCAAGGTAATTCCATTCACTCCCAACAAATCAGAATGCGGAACAATAAGCTTTACAGGCTCATTTTTGTTCGTCCATTGAATGAATTGGAAGATATTATCGAAATGAAAAATCTCGAATTCTTCCTTAAACAAATGCGAAAACTCCACTATGGAGTCGGCATTTGTTGAGATAAAGGCAATACGTGGTTTGTTCTGAACCGTTTCCATGATCAGACTTTTTTGAGGCGACGAAAAATATTTTCGATACGGGCATCAAGCTCTTCCGGATTAAACGGTTTGATAACATAATCATCGGCACCCGCCTTTAAACAACGAATCTTATCAGCAGTGCCTTCGTTTCCGGAAAGCATAATTAGCGGAATATCCTTAAAAAAGCCGCTTGAGCGAATTTGTTTGATGAATTCAATTCCATTCAACTCAGGCATATTAATATCTGCAATAATCACATCCGGAATTACACCTTGCTGCATCCATTCCAATGCTTCTTTCCCATTTTGCTTAGCAACCACGTTGTAGGATTTTCCAAAGTAGAAATCAAGTATCTTGAGGATACTGATTTCATCATCCAGGGCTAATAGCGTCTTTTTCATAGTGTAAGATTATTTTTCGTTCATTAATTTCTGGAAAGAATCCGATTTCATAATTCTATATATGGTTGATTTTCCAACCTCCAGCTTTTTGGCAACTGTAATTACATTGCCATTGTATTTATCCAAATAGGTTTTAATAATCAGGTTATTGAAATCATCCAGCGTCATTTCACGGCTGAGGTAGCTGCTCATCGACTTATCGCTGTTATAGGTAATGTCTTTGGCTTCAATAATACCACCATCGCACATCACACAGGCCAAATCAATAATTGCTTTCAACTCGCGAATATTACCTGGATAAGAATAATCAAGCAATCTCTTTTGAGCATCCGAACTTAGCATGATTTTTCCCATCTTATTCTCCTTGCAAAATTCGTCAATAAATGCTTTACTAATATGAATAATATCATATCCTCTATCGCGAAGTGGAGGCAGAGCAATTGGTAATCCCAACAAGCGGTAATACAAGTCTTCCCTAAATCTGCCGGCTTGAATCTCTTCTGAAAGATTTTTATGCGTGGCAACAATTACCCGCACATCTACGGGTATAGTTTGGTTTCCACCAATTCGGGTAACTTCTCTTTCCTGCAAAACACGCAGCAATTTAGCTTGAAGACTAAGGTCTAACTCCCCTATTTCATCCAAAAAAATCGTTCCCTTATGCGCCAGCTCAAACTTACCTATTCGGCGCGCATCGGCTCCGGTAAAGGCACCTTTTTCATGACCAAACAACTCACTTTCAATCAATTCTTTTGGAATGGCAGCCACGTTAACAGGAACAAATGCTGCTTTTTTGCGTTCGCTGTGGTAGTGAATCGCCTTGGCAACCAACTCTTTACCAGTTCCAGTTTCGCCTGTTATAGAAACGGTTATTTTACTATTTGCGGCTTTCTCAATCAGGCTAAACGTTTGTTTGATTAAATCGCTGTTGCCAATAATGGTTTTGCTGAAATCGTATTTTTTCCCAAGGTCTTCGCGCAGGTTGCTGATTTCTGAACGCAAAGCCGAGTTGGTTAAGGCATTGTTGATGGAGTTCAACAAGCGAGGTTTGGTATCCTCATTTTTGATGATGTAATCAAAAACACCCAACTTCAACAACTCAACTGCTGTTCCTACATCTTCTTGTCCTGAAATAACCATGATTTGAGCATGGTCGTCCAGCTCCTTAATCTTTTTAATTAATTCGGCTCCGTTCATTCCGGGCAAGGAGTAATCAACTGTGATTAAGTCTGGTTTCTTATGGAGGTTGGCCAGACATTCTTTTGCATCGGCAAATGCTTCTACCTTGTAATCCGGATTCAGACTAACAGAATAGCTTAAAAAATTACGGTACCAAGTATCGTCCTCAACAATAAAAATAGTAAAGCCGGTTTTGCTGCGCGTCATAAATTATCATCCCAATTAACAAAATTGCGCAATCAATGCCAAGAAAGTAGAATAAAATGCACCCTTGAGTCTGTGGGAAGTATCAAAAAACAGAAAATTGGAAGGTAATTGGCCTTAAGCGGTAGTTATCGAAACTTCGACTTATAGATTTGCATGAGGGTTGCCTTAGAATTTTCGGAGAATTTAGAATTGTAAATCATACCGAAAGCGCCTCCGGTTTCAATAGAATCGTACACCTTGGCTTTCAAAGGCCGATGATGAAATACCGCAATCAATTCCTTTCGGTAAAAAATAAGCAACAAACGCGGACGAAACTCCCTCTTCTGAAAATCAAAATCATTCAGCAAAAAGCTTTTATAATCTCCCTGTTCAGGCATTTCCTGAAGTTTGAAGGTATCTAAAAAGCTTTGAAAAAACTCCTGCCGACTGTTGGGAAGCGCCACCATCAGCAATTTTTGCAGTTCAGCTTCTGCTACAGAAATCACATCGATGCTGGCATGCTCCAGGTAGGCATCAATCCATATTTTTACAAGCGTATCGTTTTGCGGAAACTCCTGAATGGGATTGAATGGCCGGATGACTTTTCCGACTTTTTTGCCGTTTGCATCGTACAAAACAGCCCCACGTTTGAGCTGAATTTCGTCATATTGTCCATCTTTCTTCACCCACAATTCAAGCCAAACCCTACTCAATCTAGCATTGAAAGGATGTGCAATGAAGGCGGTACCACTTTTTATTTCAAGCACAGCCTCCCCATCCGGTTCGGCGCGAAGCTGGGCTATTCCACCCGAATATTCGGCCCTAACCACCAAGGTAGCCAGCAGAAAAAATAGGACTAAGCTATTTCTTAGCAAAACGATGTTTAACAAATTCAAATACAACAGGAAGCAGAGAAACCAAAATGATGCCAAAAACTACTTTTTCAAAATTGGCTTTGATCCAAGGTAAACTGCCAAAGAAATAACCTGCAAGCGAAATGGAGGTAACCCAAAGAATTGCACCTGCCACGCAATACGACATGTATTTTTTGTAGGTCATATTGCCTACCCCGGCCACAAAAGGAGCAAAGGTTCTTACAATTGGAACAAAACGCGCAATGATAATGGTACGTGCTCCATGCTTTTCGTAGAAGGCATGGGTTTTATCGAGGTAATCTTTACGAATGGTGAAAACACCGAATAGTTTTGCTCCTTCTCCCTTTTTGGCAAGGAATTTTCCAATAAAATAATTGGAATTATCACCCAACAAAGCAGCAGTTATCAGTAAAATAATAATCAAGGTAATACTTAAGCCATTTTGCTCATTGGCAGCTAGTGCACCTGCGGCAAAAAGCAACGAATCACCCGGTAAAAATGGCGTTACCACCAATCCTGTTTCCATAAACACAATCAAGAAAAGCAACCCATAAACCAGGGTACCATAAGCCGTAATAAAATCCTGAAGGTGTTTGTCGAAATGAAGAATAAAATCAATCAGTTCCATGTGGTAAAGTTTTTGGCAAGTTTAGTGAAGATGGCCCAAAACGCAAGGAATTGAATGAATGAATGCCCGATAATCAAAAAAATACAGGTAGATAATCCTATTTTTGAGCTATGAAATCTTTCGGAAAAATTCTTGTACTGGCACTATTTGGCCTATGCCTGCTTGGAATGCCTGCCTGCAAATCAGGTGGAATTTTCAAATCGAACAAATGCAATTGCCCTAAGTTCTAATGCCAGCGCCATTAATTAGCATAATTACGGTTTGTTACAATGCAGCATCTCTTATCTGCAAAAGCCTGGATTCTGCCATGGAACAAGATTTCCAGGATTTTGAACTGGTAATTGTGGATGGAGGATCAAGCGACAACACACTGGAATTGCTACAAGCTTATTCAAGCAAAATAGGCACCTTAATTTCTGAAAAAGACAAGGGCATTTATGATGCTATGAACAAAGGCGTTCAGCTAGCCAAAGGTGAATGGATTTATTTTTTGAATGCAGGCGATTCGTTTTTCGACAAGCAGGTTTTGAGTTCGCTTTTCCTGAATCAACCCTTGGAAGGCAAATCATTTTTGTACGGTAAAGTACAAACGGTGAATGAACCAACCGGGATTGATTACGTAGCCGGAGAGGAAGTCTCCATCTCAGATTTCTATTCAAGATACCCCATTTGCCACCAAGCTACCTTTTCCAGAAAATCACTATTTACCCGTTTGGGAGGGTTTGATACCCGCTACAAATTGGCAGCAGATACGGAATGGTTTGCCCGTTTATTTAGCCGTTTTCCGGAAGAAGCCCTGTTTGTAAACCGAACCATTGCCTATTACGATATTCAAGGCACCACCTACCGCAAAAGAATGCAAGGCTACCGCGAATACCTCCACTTTGGGAAGCGGCATTTTCCGCTTGCCGTAAGCATAAAAAACCACTTGTTCTATCCTTTACTTTGGTTGAAAGTAAAACTGATCAGAGGGCTTACAGACACCCAACTTTTCAAAGCATACCGAAAATTTAAATTCAAAAAACAACTTGCCAATTGAGTTATGGCCCTTATAAAACCACCCAAATTCAGATTTCTTCCCACTAGCCTTAAATCGGCAAATTTCCGTTTGCTTGATGTTGGAGCCGGAAGTCACTCGGCCAGTAAAACCAAAAAATGGTATCCCAATTGCGAATACCATGGCATTGATATTACGCGCAACTACGAAAACGACGAAAACGATTTCAAAGCCATGTCGGGTTTTTACGAAATGGATTTAACCCAATTGGAGTTTTCTTCCATTCCGGATAATTACTTCGATGTAATCATGATGAGCCATATCATTGAGCACCTGAGCAATGGCGACCAAGTTATTCAAGGCTTGCTCCCCAAACTTAAAACTGGGGGCTTTATTTATATTGAATATCCCGCAGAGCGAAGTACCAGGCTACCAAGTATGAAACGGACATTGAATTTTTACGATGACCCAACCCATGTGCGAATCTATTCGGTGCCAGAAGTTGCAGGCATCCTTGAAAAAGCCGGATTCTCGGTCCTTCGCCAAGGAACACGCAGGTATTGGCCTTATATCGTTCTATTGCCATTAACCCTGGTTACTGAATTTTTAAAATACCGCTTCATTCCGGGAGGCGTATTTTGGGATATTGCCGGATTTGCTGAATTTGTTTTTGCACGAAAAAAGTAAACCATGCACACCATTCAGGAAGTTTGTACCTATTTAGAAAGCCTGGCTCCTCTTGCCTTGCAAGAATCGTACGACAATTGCGGACTTCAAACCGGTAATGGCCAAGAAAAAGTAACCGGAGTATTAATTAGTTTAGATATTACCGAGGCTGTTTTGGATGAAGCCATTGCAAGTGGATGCAACTTGATAATCGGCCATCACCCGGTAATCTTTAAAGGCGTGAAATCGCTGACAGGAAAATCGGAAACCGAACGCATATTAATAAAAGCTATTCAAAACAAGCTGGCTATTTACGCCATTCATACCAATTTAGACAATGTTTTATTGGGTGTGAATCATGCATTTGCCAATCGTTTGGGTTTAGTAAACCAAGAAATTCTGCTTCCCAAAAAAGAGCAATTGATGCAATTGGTGACCTATGTTCCGGAAGCAAAAACCGAGGAACTTAGACTGGCGCTATTTGAAGCCGGAGCCGGTTCAATTGGCAATTACGACCAATGCAGTTTCCGCATTTCGGGAAAAGGAAGCTTTAGAGCCAAAACCGGAGCCAATCCTTTTGTAGGTGAAGTAGGGAAATTGCACGAAGAAGCCGAAGCCCGTCTGGAACTGATTTTTCCGAGCCACCTGGAATTCAAACTAATTCAAGCACTAAAAGCAGCCCACCCTTACGAGGAAGTAGCCTATCAAACCTATCCACTTGGCAATGTAAATCAAGAAATTGGCTCGGGCATGATAGGTGTTTTGCCTGAACCGATGACGGAAAAGAAGTTTTTGGAATACCTGAAAGAAAAAATGGAACTTGAAGTAATTCGGCACAGTCCTCTCAGCGGTAAAACCATCCAAAAAATTGGAATTTGTGGAGGTGCCGGAAGTTTTTTAACAGGGATAGCCAAAAGCCGGAAACTGGATGCTTATGTGAGTGCAGATTTCAAATACCATGAATTTTTTGATGCCGAGGGCCAATTATTAATAGCCGATATCGGACATTATGAGAGTGAAAAATATACGAAAGATTGGTTAAGAGACTTGATTATCAAAAAATTTGCTAAATTCGCGGTCCTTTTATCTCAAATTAATACAAACCCTGTAAACTACTATTCATAACTATGGCAGGCGCAACCGATATCAGCATTGAACAAAAACTGAAAGCACTTTACAAGCTTCAACTGATTGATTCCAAAATCGATAACCTTCGTTCAGTTCGTGGAGAGCTTCCTATGGAGGTATCCGACCTGGAGGATGAAATTGCCGGTTATGAGACTCGCTTGCAGAACATGCAAGCCGAAATCAAAAAGATGGATGAAGCCATCAACCAAAACAAAACTCGTATTATGGATGCCAAAGCTTTGGTAAAAAAATACGAGAAGCAATTGGAGAATGTAAAAAACAACCGTGAATACGAAGCTCTTTCAAAAGAGATTGAAATTCAAGGCCTTGAGCAACTCGCAGCTGAAAAGCGAATCAAAAACGCGCAATTCGATATCGACCAGAAAAAACAAGCGCTCGAGAACCTAAAACTTGAACTTGAAGGTCGTAAAACCGATTTAGCAACTAAAAAAGGTGAACTTGACAATATCGTTAACGAAACCGAAAAAGAAGAAAATCAACTTCTTGCTGTTCGTTCTGAGGCTGTTAAAGTTGCAGACGAGCGTTTAGTAGGTTCTTATGAGCGTATTCGTCGCGGAGTGAAAAACGGCATTGGTGTTGCAACCATTCAACGCGAAAGCTGCAGCGGTTGCTTCGGTGGCATTCCTCCTCAGCGTCAAAGCGATATCAAACAACGTAAAAAAATTATCGTATGTGAAAACTGCGGACGTGTTTTGATTGATTCCGGTTTGGCAGAAGAAGTATCCGCCGAATCGCATATCTAACTGAAAACAAAGCTATTTAAGCCACTTGCCGTTTGAAAATTGTTTTCCAATGCGGGAAACACGAAATTTCAGACCGCAAGTGGCTTTTTTTATGCAAAAAATAGTTTTTTTTCTCGCTCTGGTTTTCGGTTCATTTGCCTGCTATGCGGGAGAATTTGTGCTGAGCAGAAACTTATTTGAAGCACAAAAAGCTATTGCTTCCATGCGCTTTCTGGAAGCCCAAAAACGGATTGAAAAGGAAAGGTTGGAAAACCCACAGAACCTGGCTTCTGATTACTACCAGAGTTTTCTGGAATGCTACCAAGTTCTTATTAACCAACGAAATACCGACTTCGATGCCTTCAAAAAAGCAAGTGAAAAACGAATTCAACGCTTGGAAGCTGAATCGTCAAAATCCGAAATGCATGACATTTCCCTGTGTCAGTTTGAATTGCATTTAGGCTTTGCTAAACTGGTATTCGGAGAATATGTAGGTGCAGCTTTCAATCTCCGTTCGGCGAATAAACTCAGCAGGACATTATACGCCCAAAAACCGGGAGTACTTCAAAATCAAAAAAATTACAGCTTATTGCTTGCAGCCTTGGGCACCATTCCTCCTAAATATGCCTGGGTGGTAACCAGCATTGGCATGGAAGGAAATTTTGAAGGCGGAATTCATAAGCTGAAGGAGTTTATTGCAAAAACAGCCCACAAACCCGAACTCGAGCTAGAGCGAGCAGAAGCCCTGTTTACAAGCACCTGGCTTTTGCTGAATTTTGACAACAACAAGAAAGAAACCTGGACCTTTATTGAAAAAAACAGTCAGCAGTTCCAAAGTAATCTTTGGCAAGCATATCTGCGTGCATTGGTAGCTGAAAAATGTTACCAAGCCAGACAATGTGTGCAGGTTATCGACCAAAAACCTCAAGAGAACTCGGAAGAACAAGTACCTGTTTTTTGGTACCTGAGGGGCTCTGCCTCCTTGTGCTTATTGAAAAAAGAAGCCAACCGTGATCTAAACCAGTATTTAAAGCATTTCAAAGGAAAGCTTTATAAAAAGGAGTGCTTAAAAAAACTGTGTTGGTATGCTTTGTTGTTTGAATCGGAACAGGAATACAAACGTCAGCGTTCCCTTTTCCTGAAAACCTATGGCGAGCAGGGAGAAGAAAAGCTCGTGGGCAAAGAACTTGAAAAGGGAATTCTTCCCTCCAAACCTTTACTTATGGCCAGATTGCTCTTTGATGGCGGCCAATTCAATCAGGCATTAAGCACCCTTCAAAAAACAAAACCTGAGCAACTAAGTGCTTACCAACAACTGGAATATTATTACCGCTTGGGAAGAATTTATCAAGAACAAAATCAATTGGAAGAAGCCCTTGCTGCCTATAAAACCTGCGTTGAACTTGCTCCGGGTTTCAATTCGTATTATGCTCCCAATGCCTGCCTGCAACTTGGCACCCTCTACACCGCAACTAAAAAAACAGATCAGGCTAAAATGTGGCTGAAGAAAGTACTTGAATTCAGCGGCTACGAGCATGAATCAAGCATTAATCAGAGTGCTTCAAATCAACTTAAATTGCTAAATGAGGTTGATTAATCTACGCTAAATCTGCTAAAAAAAAGCGAAGAAAAATCAGGAGATAGGTTAAAATAAATTAACCGGATTAGTAAGATGAATAGGCTAACTTGGTACTGGATTTCATTTGAAAAAAACTTGTCTATTTTTGGGAAATCCTTTCAATTCCTTCCCAAAAAGAACAAGCCATTCTTCAAGGAAATACTGATTTTCAAGCAATTGAAATTTGGAACAACATTTGAAATAACTACTGCAATGAAAAATATCTTTTACTTGGCTATAGGCATGGTTGCCCTGTTTGGCTGTAAAAAAACACTTGAAAACCAACAAAGCACACCAACTCCAAAAGAATTCGTCACCGATATCAACGAGATGATTGTTCCGGAAGGCTTTGATTACAAAAGCACCCAGGATGTTGAATTTTCAGTTCGCTTATTAACGAATACAGATCAGCCCATGGTTGGTATTCGGGTTGATTTTATGGATAAAGCGCCAGAAGATGGCGGCTTAGTTTATGCAACAGGAATAAGTGATGCATCAGGTTACGTAACAATCAGCAAAGAACTTCCAACCTACCTTACTGAAATGGTAATCAATACCGATTTTTTGGGATTGCCTAATAATTTGGTTGCTCCTATTCAGGCAGGAAAAGTTCAGGCAACTGTTGGTGGTACTGCACCCCAGCGTTTGTTTACGGCTGATACCCGCAAGCATTATCCCAATTCAGCTTTGGGAAAAAACGCAAGCAAGTTTTCGTATAAACTCGGTCGCTGGAACAATAGTGGCTTACCACTTTACTTGCTGCCAACACGTGATGTAATTAGCCAGACTTTTTTAAATGACATCAATGTTTCGCTTCCTGAGCGCAGACCCGTTCCTCAATTCAATCCGGAATACCTGCAAGGAAATAAGGAGCGTAACCTCATTCTGAAAGAGCAATGTGATGTCTGGATTACCTTTGTGGGTGAGGGTGCAGGCTTTATGAATTCGTTGTTTTTCTTTGTTTACAACAAAAACAACAAGCCAACTACCATGAGTCAGATTGATTCTTTCTATGCTATTTTCCCCAATGCCTCTTACAGTGGAAGTGGAGGAAGTATGATTGCCGGCGACAAAGTGTATATCGGAAGATTTGGAGCCGATACCGCCATTGGATTTGCCATTGCATCAAACGGATGGAACAGCGGTACACGTACCATTGGAGTTGGAAACAACCTTTACACTACCATTAAGGAACTCAATCCGGAAAGTAATCCAACTAAAGCAGAGCACGTTGTTTTGCTTTATGACAATCCAACTGAACGTTTTTTAATTGGCTTTGAAGACTTGCATCGTTCCAGCGGTGGCTCTGATGAAGATTTCAACGATGTTATTGTTTATGCTTCAGCAAATCCCGTTAAGGCGGTTGAGATTACCAATATTGTTCCGAGCACACAAGCCAAAGACACTGATGGAGATGGTGTTGATGATGAATTTGATGAATTTGACAACGATAAAGACAGAGCCTACACCGTAACCTATCCTGCAAGTGGAATGGCGAGTTTAGCATTTGAAGATTTGTGGCCAAGCAAAGGGGATTACGACTTGAATGACGTGGTTGTTGACTATCAATACACCGCAGTAACCGATGCCGCTAACAAAGTAAAAGACCTGCAATGCAAATACAAATTGCGCGCAGCCGGTGGCATTTTCAAAAACGGATTCTCCGTTGAAATGCCATTTAACCGCAGTGAGGTTTCTACCATTACAGGCAACAATGCGGGTTTAGAAGCCGGCGTTACCAAAGCCATCCTCAAAGTATTCAACAATTCAAAAGCTTTGATTTCGGGATACAATACCATGCAAGGTGTTAAGTTTATTGAAACAGATACCATTTATGCAAACCTCACGTTGGCAAGCTCCAAAACCTTTACCTTAGGTACTTTCAATCCCTTCATTTATGTGGATGAACCTGGAAAAGGAAGAGGTTATGAGGTGCATTTAAGCGGTATGCAGCCTACCCAATTGGCTAACATGTCGGTTTTAGGCACCAATTCAGATGCCAGCAATCCGGCTAAAGGCTTTTATTACAAAACCAAAAACAACCTTCCTTTTGCCATTGCCATTCCTGAGCAGTTTGAATACCCTTGGGAAAAAACACAAATTGTTCTGGCTCACCTTCGCTTTGCAAGCTGGGCTCAGAGCGGAGGAACCCAATACACCGATTGGTATAAGGTTAAATCGGGATATCGAGATGCCAGCAAATTCTATGTAAAGCCTTAAAGCTTTCGAGGAAGTAGTCTAAATTAACTCTTTTGAGAAAAGACCAGGTTAAGATTGAAATTCTTAATCTGGTCTTTTTTGTTGGATTGAAGCCTAGCATGAGCATGGGTGCATATTCGATAGATCTTCTCGCTCATACATTCAAATCGAAAGCATTGAATAGAATCCATAAATCGCTATCTGAGAATTTTAAACATCATTCTTTCACCTTATTTTCGCGCAATTAATAACGATGGAAAATACGATTCACCTGAGCGAACCTGAGCGTCTGAGAAGACAAAAACTTGCTGATCTTCACAATTTAGGAATAAACCCCTACCCTGCCGAAGAATTTAAAACCACCCACCTTTCAACCGATTTGAAAGCCGGTTTTGAAGCCAATCCAGAAGCAGAAGAATGGAAATCTGTAAGTCTTGCCGGTAGAATTATGAGCGTTCGAGATATGGGCAAAGCAAATTTTGCCGTAATTCAGGACGAAGCTGGCAAAATTCAGCTGTATGTTCGTCGCGACGATATTTGTCCGGGTGAAGACAAAACCTTGTACAACCAGGTTTTCAAAAAACTGTTAGATATTGGTGATATAATTGGGATAAAGGGATTTGTTTTCAAAACACAAACCGGAGAAACATCGGTGCATGTATCCGAGTTTCAACTGCTATCAAAAGCACTTCGTCCTTTGCCCATTGTAAAAGAAAAGGAGGGCGAAACCTTTGACGCCGTTACCGACCCCGAGTTTAGGTACCGCCAACGCTATGCCGATCTGATAGTTAACCCTCAGGTTAGAGAGACCTTTCGCCAAAGAAGCCTTATGGTAAAAACCATTCGCGATTTTCTGAATGCACATGGCGCTTTAGAGGTTGACACACCCGTACTTCAAAACATTCCGGGTGGAGCGGCTGCTCGTCCATTTATTACCCACCACAACGCTCTCGACATTCCATTTTATTTGCGCATTGCCAATGAACTGTACCTAAAAAGACTCATTGTTGGTGGCTTTGATTGGGTGTATGAGTTTAGCCGCAACTTCAGAAACGAAGGCATGGATAGAACCCATAACCCGGAGTTTACCATTTTGGAATTCTACGTGGCTTACAAGGATTATTTCTGGATGATGGACTTTACCGAAAAAATGCTGGAAGCCACTGCGATGGCCTTGCACGGTAAAACCGAAATTCCGGTTGGCGATAAGTTAATCGACTTCAAAGCGCCTTTCAAACGCATTAGTATTTTCGAAGCCATTGAGGAGAAAACGGGCATTGATGTAAGTCAGATGGATGAAGCCGGCTTGCGCGAGGTTTGCAAGAAATTGCACATAGAGGTAGAAGATTCCATGGGCAAAGGCAAGTTAATCGACGAGTTATTCAGCGAAAAATGTGAGGGCAGCTTTATTCAACCTACCTTTATTATTGATTACCCGGTTGAAATGAGTCCACTCACCAAAAAGCACCGTTCAAAAGAAGGATTGGTTGAGCGTTTTGAGCTGATGGTAAATGGAAAAGAAATTGCCAACGCTTATTCAGAATTGAACGACCCAATCGATCAACGCGAGCGATTTGAAGAGCAGGTACGCTTGATGGAAAGAGGCGATGATGAAGCCATGTTTATCGACCATGATTTTCTTAGAGCGCTGGAATATGGAATGCCACCAACATCTGGTATCGGAATTGGAATTGACAGACTAGCTATGTTAATGACCAACCAGGCTTCCATCCAGGACGTTCTCTTCTTCCCTCAAATGAGGCCGGAACGGAAAGCTGAATCAAAAGAGGAGGCTGAATAGGCCGAATTCATGGAGCAATGCGGAATAAATGAGGCCGGAACGGAAAGCTGAATCGAAAGAGGAAGTTGAGTAGGCCGAATTTATCAACAGAAAGAATTAAGCTTTGGGAGGCAAACAACAGACGCTTGATTCGTTTCTTAGCTCGTATCAAGGTGTAGGCAACTCTAAATAAGGTCTTAAATCCGGTCTGACTAATCGGTTTTAAGGCCTGTATCGAAAAAAAATGTTCACAATTAATCTGTAAACAATTCTGCTCATTTTGATTGAAAACGATTCAGACAGCCGAAAAATTAGGATGTACTGCCCTATTTCCTGAACTGTTTAGTCAAATGCAGAATGACTGTGAAAAACAGTAGCAAAATTTTGAACATCAGGATGCTTGAATCCTAGGAAATTTGATGAAAAGCTGTAAGTTTGGGGCAATTGTAGTATGAACAAAGATAAAATCAGATCAGTTGTTGTTGACGACGTGGACATGATGCGGGCTACCCTAAAAAAGGTTCTCGACAACTTTCCGAACATTGAAATTGTTGGGGAAGCTTCCGATTATGAATCGGCAAGGGAAACCATAAACCAAACCAAGCCCGATCTTGTATTTCTGGACATTGACCTGAATGGGGTAACTTCAATTGATTTGTTGAACGAGATTTCGTGCAGTCCTAAAATTATCTTCATCACTTCACATCCCGATTTTGCAATCAAGGCTTTTGAACTCAATGCGGTAGATTATATCATGAAACCCATTAGTCCGGAACGCTTGCGCAAAGCAATAGACCGCATTACATCTGAGGAAGCAACTCCCACAGATAGTGATGCGCCAAGTTCTGGTTTCAATGAAAACGATAGCGACAGATTTACTCCAGACCAAATCATTCTCTTGAATTTTGATAACAAGATGAATTTTATCAAAATCAGGGATATCAACTACATTGAAGCATTTGGGAATTATACCAAGGTGTATTTGCACGATGGTAAATTGAGTATTACCTACAATTCCATTAAAAGTTGGGATGGCCGTTTACCGGAGGATGTGTTTATCCAAATTCACCGGAGTACCATTGTTAACTTGCTCAACGTAACTAAAATTGAGAAATGGACTAACGATACCGGGCGCTTATTCCTCAAAGGCATTGAAAAGCCTTTTGAAATTAGCCGGAGTTACTTCTTCCAAATCAAAAAGAAATACAAAGTATAACAAAAAAGCCTGCCTAAGCAGGCTTTTTTGTTGATAGTGAAATCTGAATAGGCTTAAAGTTAAACTCCAGTGAATTAGCCCATACCATTAATTCAAGCAAGAAGAAATCTACTCAAATAACTTGTTGAAGAAGGTAAGGTTTGGCAAATGAATTCCAAATGAATGCAACCTAGTTTTCTATTCCGCCGTAAAGGTTTTGGCTTTGCTGGGTAGTGGCTAGTATGGTTTTGTTGTACATTACCGCCTGGCTAATGAAATACCCCGGGTAATCAACTTCTTTCCAACCTAAGACTTGAAACAATTAAGTAAGAAGGATTATATTAGGGAGAAATTACTTTAAATAATACAAATCCCAATTATAGAACTTTATCAATTTTCCTCCAAATTGTAACGCTTAGAAATAATGCTAATTTGGATAAAATAAAAAACAAACCATAACAGTGTCAAAAAGCATACATAGAATAACAAACCAATTAAACCTCCATACGCATAAGTTAATGCTAAAGCTATTGTAAATGGAAAATTTACAAGCCAATCAATTTTTGTAATGGCAAAATATTCATTTACTACAAATGCTAAAAACAGATAAATTACCACCAAAATCGTACTGGCAACTTTTGCCTTATTTCTTTTCTTCATCAAGTTTCGCTTCTTTATTCTTAATAGCTAAATTAAATATTCTAATTGCATTTCTTGCTGCAGATTTAGCTTCTTCACTAGGTGCTTTTTTAGATATTTCATCTACATATCCTTTCTGCGAAGCCCGCTCAAAATATTCTTGGAGTCCTTGCACAAATGCCCTATCCGCAGCCAAACCTCGAGGATCACTCCACCAATCGTTCGAATTATCTTTTTCGTAAGACATGTCATGGGCTCTTGCCAATGCATCTACTTCATCAATTGGCCTTTCACTGTATGTATATTTATTACCTTTTGAACCCGCAGGTATAAAACTCCTATTCCCTTGTTGAGAAGTAGCTCCTGAACCATAATAAAGTCCGTGTTTTGTCAAACCCCATCCTGTACCTAACTCAGTGTTATCTTCAAATACTGAACCACCACTAACAAAACTTGCATCACGGGAATCTTTAATAAAGTAGGAGTATTGAACCCCTCTTCCTTTTGGGCCAAATGACTGAGAATACTTTTTATAAAACTTTAAAGATCCCATACCATGAACTTTTTGAAGCTGTTCATTTGTCATATTCCTAAAGTCTTCAACTTTTACTGTACTGATCAGGGTTTTCCCATCAGATTCCAAGAAAATAAAATAATGTACATATTCTGCACCTTCCAACTCTCTACCATCAATGACTCTATTTTCAGAAAATGCACAGGTTGAATTATGAGGAAACTTCCATGATAAAGGATCAATAGATAAGAATCTACCCAATCTTGGGTCATGCATTCGTAAACCAAAACTATAACTATTTCCGGAGCCCATCACTTCATCATTCTTTTCCTGACCCTGAAACCCATAACGATACTCCCCACCCTGCCAAGTTCTCCCAGCCAATGGCGCACCAAATGATGAATAATCCGTTGCACTTACTATATCTGCAATGAAACAAGAAATAGTTGTTCCATTGCAAACTGGTAATTTCTTATCCGTTACAACTGTTGGCACATTGCCCAAATGATTGGTTAACTCATAGCGTTTGGCACCACGTTCTACCGTGAAACGGCTTAGGCTTAGTTGTTCTATATGCGTATTGCTTAGTTGTGTAGTAATACCGTTTTCTATGCGTACTGTGCGCTGTGCCATGGCTTTGTTGGTTTGGTAAATGCTCCGCCTGCCGGCGGATGAACTACCATACATATGCCATCCGACAGATGTCGGACGCAGTTCCTCCAATCTTAAACTATCTGTGTACACACTGCTTTGTTGCATAAACCCGGCGGTTATAAAGAAATACAAATCCAATAAGAAAACCTCTCACAGCTTTTCTCCTTCAAAGAACACTTCTCATTACACTTACTTGCCTCGGTTTCAGCATTTGCTTATGCTTGAAATTCAACAACTTAAAAAAAGGCAGTTTCTAAAAGTGATAAATGGAAAACTAATAAATTATCCATAAATTAAATACTGTTTAATATACAAGATTCTATGTACTTCAAATATGAATTTGTGGTCAAACTTAATAGATTAAAATACCTAAAAGTACATTTTTTTAATTGCAAGCCAAATTCTTCTGGACTTTTAACTAAATAATTAGAACTATCTAATTTCTCCAATTGAATTTCATGTCTAGATTTAAAAGTTGTATTATGCAAAATTTCTGGAAAAAAATACAATTCACGAGAAAAATATTCAAATGGCATATAACATGGTGTAAAAAAATATGGATTGCCTAATATACCCATATCCAAATAAAACGAATCAAAATAATTCGCATTAAAATCAAATGTTTCAAAATTCTTTTCACTTAGAAATAGTTTTAACTTGTAAGGTAAATGAAACTCGTGATTCCTCAACCCGCCTTTAAATTCGGTTGAAAATTCAAACCCTAAAATAAGGTTATTGCTTATTTCTTTTGAATATCTTTTTATTTTTGATGTAGATAATCTTTTATTAAATTTAAAACTTGGAAAATTTATATTAATTATTTTTTCAAGATAATCGGACCAATCTTTAATATTAAAAAATAAACATGTTCTATAAATTTTTGACAACATTTCTCGAGTAATAATTTTGTCTTCGAAGGGATTAAAATCTGAAACTAAATTAAATTGCATATTATTTTCGTTATTATCCCAAAAAACATTTCTGCAATAATTCTCTAATTCAAACTCTTCAACATGAAATTCCCTAATTTTACTTTCATCCTTTTGAAAAATTACTTCTAAAGGAATATTAAATCTAATCGGATTTGACCAAAAGTCAATTATTTCAAATTTTGAAAATTCATAATATGGGTAATTATCGTCCGAAAAATAGCTCTCCAAATCAAATATAACTGAATCTGAATTAATTGCCTTGAAGTCAAATAAATTCCTATAAATTGACCTTTGTTGATTATTTTTTGTTGAAATAATTAGTTTCAAACAATCTTCCTTAAATGAAGATTTCTGATTTTTTAATTCAATTTGAAATTTTTTTATAAAATCTATAGTATTCATTTTTAATATTAATAAGTTTCATCTTTCCAATCTTCTTTTAATTCAGGATTTGTTAACTGGGGGTCAATAATAAATATTAAACTAAACCTATTAACACATTTTAGCGCAAACTTTCCTGCGTAATTTGCTGAATTCTTAAAGGTATCCCAAATAATTTTACCAGCAATAGATACAATTATTATTGGTTTTAATTGGGGTATTCGGTCAGGTTTTGTAACTTCTTTCCAATAAATCGCACCGTCATTTGCCATAGGATTAGTAAATACAAATTGTCTGCCCGTTAATTCATCTTCAATTGGAACTCCAAAAGGTATAGGCGGAGTAGGTGCTCCTCCAGATTGCCCAGGAAAATATTGAGTTCAACCCAGTTTATTTAAATTTTCAACATAATAGTCAACATCATTTTGAGCTTGTCCCGTCAAAATTGTTTCAATTGGTTTTATTTCCCAAACACCACCTAATCTTTGATCTGGTGAAAAATAAATTAAATCTGGCCTTGACCTATCATCTTTACCATTAATATTTCTATTACACTTCCATGGCCTTTCTGAAGGAAAATTCCGTCTAATATATTGTGTAAATGCCCTATGAGCTATAGTTCCATCATAAGTTCTGCTATTGGATTCTATTATTTGAGAAGGTGCATCTTGTTCCAAAGCAACATCTGGATTAATTTCACAAATATTTAAATTTTCTGGACCAAAAGGTTCTCCTGCGCCTTTGTAATCATAAATTCCAATTGGAGAATTTCTAAAATAGCAATATGTGGACTGCCAAGGGTAATTAAATTCTTTTGGGTCCGTAGAATAAAACCTTGAAATGCTGGGATCATAAATTCTTTCTTCGTACGCAATAAATCTACCATCCCCAAATACTTCATCATCATTTTCCTTCCCATTGAACCCATAACGGTACGCCCTTGTGCCGTCTTTACAATGATGAAATTCTGTGCTGCCAATGCTTTTCAAAGAACTGCTCCTCTCCGTTAAATCCGTTTTCAACATACGAAAATCGAACTCCGCTTATTTTTAGGTGTCAAAATTTCCCCAGAATTTATAGAACTCAACTTGATTAATTTTTTCAACTTGAAATCGCTCACTAAATTTATTAAAATGCATACCGATATCTGTCCAATACCCTACGTTGTCCTTATACGGCATTTTAATAATTGGTTTCCCATTATTGTTTAAGCCGATTTCTTTAACAGGTATCCCCTCTTCATTAAACTCCAAAAGCCAAGTATTAACAGAATTAATTTTTGGGTCAAAATCAGGGTTTGCAGCTGGAAAAATTAGTCGAAATATCTTTGCAATTATTTTTCTTAAATTGGAATTCTGATTAGTACCTGCATGTGTATTTGTTAATTGATTATTGAATTTAATGTATACCATCTGATTTAGATTAATTTATTCTTTAAATATATGCAAATGCCCAGGGTCATTAGTTCTCCAGTTATTAACAGGTATTTTCAATTGACGCAAAATTTTATTAGCATTTTGAAGGGATGTAGAAGGTATGTTTTTCCAATACTGTCCACCAGCTCCCCACCGAATAGCAAAAGTATTAAAACCACCTTCAATACTATATGATGGTCCAACCCTAATCCAATTTTTTAATGGTCCCATTGCGTATGAACCTGTTGTCCCCATTGTCAAAATACCGGATCCTGATACAAAATTATCCAGCAATTCACTACTTCCCCTAGTTTGTTCACTTCCTGTTAAATTATAATAACCCCCAGTAATTGGCGCTGTAAAAATTTGTGCAGCTGTATAAGTTCCATTCGCAAAATTATAAGTGAGCTTTCCAAATAAATCTCTAGATTCACTCCAATTTTCCATACTTGTTGGAACAAGGCTGGTATATTGTGGCAATTCACTAATTGCACTCCCATCAGGATTGAAGTATTGTTCTTTATCAGCTAAGTACAAACCTGCTGAAAAATTTGTTTGGGTTTCACCTTGCATTTCACCACGACCAGTAACAGGTAATCGCTCATACTTTGAATATGTTACATTTATGGATTTACGTAATAAATTGTTCACTTTTCCATCATGTTCCTTTGCAAATGATTTTGCGGCTTTTCTTTGTTCTGAGGTTGAGCCAAATCCCTTAATTCCAAATAAATCACCATTCGGATCACAAAATATTATGGGATTCAAACCATTAACTGAATAGTTGCTAACAAAAATTTGATCTACGGGATCCACATTCCACCTTCTTCCCAATCTAGTATCATACTCCCAATACTCAGCGGTCATGATGTTGCCGAAGCCAGCTATTTCATCATCGCGTTCTTGTGTGTTAAACCCATAACGATACTCCCCGACCTGCCAAGTTCTCCCCGCCAAAGGCGCTCCAAAGGGTGAATAATCCGTAGCGCTTACTACATCCGCTATGAAATAAGAAATAGTTGTGCCATTGCAAACGGGTATTTTTTTATCTGTTACAACAGTCAACACATTGCCCAAGTGGTTGGTTAGCTCATAACGTTTGGCACCGCGCTCTACGGTGAAACGGCTTAGGCTGAGTTGTTCTATATGCGTATTGCTTAGTTGGGTTGTTATACCGTTTTCTATACGT
>JAKLJI010000040.1 GCA_023151275.1 Bacteroidia bacterium
GCGAACCAGCCAATAAGGCAGACCGCACTGCCCTGCCCACGGATTTTGCAGGCACGCGCAGCCGACAGCGAGGAGGGCTGCATCAGATTTTTAGGGTTACACCATGGCGAAATTCTCCATTTCCTAGGAATCAAGATTCTCGATTATTTGCCGCTTAAACCAGTTAAACTTTCATAAACCACTTAAACCTTCATCCTTTGGAAGACTGGTGTTTTCTTTTGTTAGGTGAACACTTAGCGTGTGAGGTATTTTAATTTCGTTTGTAAATTTGGAGCTTAAATTTTCCAAAAGCCTTTCGCTGTCGAAGGCGCCGGGAGCAGCAAGAGTGTGAGTAATGAGTAATTAGGGGCAGCATTTTCGAGATCATCTGGTTTCCCTGATTTACCCCTTAAACCAGTTAAACTTTAATAAACCACTTAAACCGTTATCCCTTGGAAGACTGGTGTTTTGTAGTTTTGTGAGAACACTAATCCATTTAGGTGTTTAAATTTCGTTTGTAAATTTGGAGCTTAAATTTTCCAAAAGCCTTTCGCTGTCGAAGGCGCCGGCTTGCCCTGCGAGACCAACACCCTGCAAAATCCCTGCCCACGGATTTCGCTGTCCAGCAACTAGTTACGGGACTGCAGATAGCGAGTATCCGCACCAGATACAGGATTCGTTTCTTGGCTAAATCTCTAACCTGTAGTTTTTGAAATCAGTCATTAAACCTACTTCATTTTGCAAGGATTCCTGCAAATCAAGATTTTTCCTTGCAAACTAATCGAGCATAATACAATCTAAACAGGCTGATAAACAGTTCTGATTAGCTTATTTGAGGGTTGACTAAATTAATAAGGAACAGCTGCCTAGGGAAATGTCAATAGCAAATCTTCCACTGGCTTGCCTTGAATCAGATGCGAATCAACAATCCGCTCAACATCCTCGGGCTTTACATGACCGTAATAGGTTCCATCCGGATACACTACCAAAACCGGACCTCGTTGGCAGGCGTCTAAACAACCGGAACGTTGAGCTCTTACTTTTCCTTTCAATCCTTTTTCCGCCAACACATCCCGAAATTTCATCACAAGTTCCATTCCCCGTTCCTCGCCGCAGCAAGCTTTCCCTTCGCCTTTTTGATTGGCGCAAATAAATACATGGTGTTCAAATCGCATATTAGTTCAACAAAAGTGGTCTGAATTCAGTTTTAGGTTTAATTAAATATCCGGGTGCAGGAAAATGGTACAAATCCAACACATTCCGAATCAATTTTTTATGCGCTTTCCTAGCAGGTATTGCGCCTAAATTCCAATCCAACCCAATTAAAAATTTACGCTGCAACAGGGCATTCGTAAAATGCCCGGTGGAGTAATAATAATCAATTTCAGAAAAATTCACTACTCCATACCCGGCAGCCAAATTCAAGCCTGCCGGCCAATATTGTTTTGATTTTCCGCTGAGGATTTTCTTCATATCAACTGCTACCCAATAGGTATGTCCATCGTAATCACGCGTAAGCGTCCAGCCTTTAAAATTTTGATTCCGGTAGAATTGAGAAGGGAAATAGGAATACTTGAATGAAACCGCATTCAAGTTTGGAAATTCATCCTGCAACCAGGCATAACCAATTCCTGAAAAATTGGCTAGCAAATCCTCAAACGAAAATCCATAGGTTTTAGTAAAAGCATCTCCAACCTCTATACTCAATGCCCAAACTGTTGGCAAGCCATAAGCTGTCCACTTTCTGCTTTTGTCCGAAAAGCCTCCATAGCGCATAAGCTCGTTCAAAAATTTGGTATAGGCATACGAGGTATAAAAATGGCCTGCTTTATCCACGCCAAGGCTGTAGTTGTTGAAGCCTCCATCGTTGTAAAAACGAAAAGGATGGTAATCGCCTTTCCACCACCAATTGTATTCCATAATCCGGCTGGCCGTTTGATGAACTGCCAAGCCCCCGCCAATTAGCCATTTTCGGGTTCGGAGACTATCTTGATTTTCAGCCCGGGAGCTTGAACATAAGAAGAGTAAGGCGACAATTAAAAATGGGACCCGCATTAGAAATCGAGGTTTAATCCGGTTTGAATGAGGTTGCGGTTTTGCGGATAAAATTGTCCCCGTTCGTCTAAGCCTGAAACCCAACGAAGCTTCAAAGCAATAACTTTTCCATTTACCTGTTTGCTATAATCCACTTGAAGGGAACGAGTTGAATTCCAACTATCCTGAGATTGAAATTTCACATCTGCTCCAATTCCCAGCGGGGAAAGGTATTTGTTTGAAGTCTCTTTTTTAAAAGGTTTGAAATGAAAACCTGTTTGAAGAAAAACGGCTCCCGACAAATCGGTATTGGTTTTAAAATTGTAATTCCAAATGAAGGAACCATAAACTAAAAGTTGAGTTCTAACAAATGACAAACTGAGTTGATGGTAATCGCGGACATAATTTCCAAAAGGAAAGCCCTGAATAATGGCATCGTCACTTATATGTTGTGAGGTATGTCCGGTACTGGCACGAAACACCCAATCGGGATGAAATTTATAATCAAGTAATACATCCACAAAAAAGTCGGTATTCAAAACAGAGCCATGGTTTACCATGCGCAACAAGCCCAGATAAGTGCTAGCCGCCAGTTCCAATTGCAGGATTTCTTTTTGCTTGTTTTGAACTGAAATTAAAGGAAACTGTCCACCCATTGAACCTTCATATAGATTTTCAGAAACAGAGCGCTGGATACTTGTTCTATGGGCTCTACCATCTGCGGGATAAACGGGTTGCAGATGCGATTTTGGCAACCATTCCCACTGCTGCTGATCCTGTGCAAAAAGCGAGTGCGCTAGTAAAAGAAAGAAAAAAGCCAAAAACAGTTTTGGATGCATCAACGCAAATAAAAGAAATTTTGATGGAATTGAATGTGAATTGATTGATTCATCCAATGGTTTATCTCGGCTCGTGTTAAGAAAGAATAAGTTCATCTGCCAGCTAAAGCTGATTATTGGTTTGAATACATTTATTGGGCAATCAAATCATTTCAGCTTGAATTACAATTGCAAATAAAAAGCCCGCGGCATGCCGCGGGCTTTTTATCCTAAAAAAATGAACTGCTTATTGATCCCACCAAACGGGTTTCAAAATATCATTTTCTGCTGGTGCATTTGGATTGTACAAACGCTCATCCTGAACAGTTGGCAAGCGACGTGGGATGCCACTTACAGCTCCATCGGGATTGGCAGTTAAGGTTGGAATACCAGTTCTTCTCCAATCCGTCCAAGCTTCAATCTGTCCGTACATGGCAA
Organism: Bacteroidia bacterium; assembly: GCA_023151275.1. Lineage (GTDB taxonomy): Bacteria > Bacteroidota > Bacteroidia > UKL13-3 > UKL13-3 > CAISCU01. The sequence continues at coordinate 3,270 of JAKLJI010000040.1, forward strand.
CATATTTATGTGTCATGATTTTTTCCAGTGTGATTGAGCCGGCAGTTTCTGCAGCTTGAGCTGCTTCAAATGCTGGATTTGCAGCACCTGTTACTTGCAAAACAGAAGCCTTTACAGCATCGTTGAATGCTGTTGCAGCTGCTGCTTTATCTCCTTTGCGGAAATTGGCTTCAGCTTCAATAAACAACAATTCTGCATAGGAAACAATTGGGAATGGAGCATCTGGTGTGGCCAAATAAGGACCAATGCCTGAAGCTTGGTCGTTTTGAACGTTAACCGGACATCCATTGTAACCTCCTCCTGAGTCAGGTGTGCAGTAATAAGGCAAACGTGGATCGCTCCAGCCATTCATTAAATTGGTCATTGAAGCTCCGGCTACCATGTAACCTGCACGCTCAACCACGGTAAATGCATACCATTGATTGTACTCGTTGCTGTTCTGACCAAAAATAGCATTGCAATTGGCATCGTTGCTTGTTAATCCGGCGGCTTTCGCAGCAGCAACTGATGTCAATGCATTGGCAGCTGAACCGGCAGCATCTTTCTTGCTCAAGCGGTTGTGGTAACGGGCTTTCAAGGCATGTGCAGTGGCAATCCAACTGCCGGCATCACCCTGAAATACCAAATCATCAGAACCTGGAAGTTGCACATTGGCAGAAGCTGGTTTAGATAATAAGGTAATTGCCTCATCCAGATAAGCCTGAATGTCTTGAATTACTACCTGCTGATTGTCGTAAACAGGGCTGAATTTTCCGTCCATTCCTTGTCCGGCTTCCCGGTTTGGAACATCACCCCAAAGGTCGGTTGCAACTCCCATAAACAAGGCTTGCATAACCTTTGAAATTCCTTGGTAATGCGGATTTGCAGCTCCGGCTTGAGCATAAAGCTTGCGCAGGTTCACAATTCCATTCGTGTAAATTACATTCCACTCGTTTACATTATCTCCTTCCAGAATTACGTATTCGTTGATATCACGCGACTGGAAATTGATACCGGTAGTTTGTTGAACCAGCATAGAAGACATCCTTGAAAGTTGTCCGCTCGCAGTTGCAAAATAAGCTACCTGTGTATTTGAAAGTAACAGTGCATTTGTTACTGCACTTGGGCTGTTTGGACTTACATCATAACCATCGATGAATTTTTTACAGCCTGTACCTGTCATTAAAAGGGCCAAAGCCAATACGGTATATACTATCTTTTTCATGTTCAAATCCTTTCTTTATAGCAATTAGAAACTGGCTTTTAGTGAGAATGTGTAAGATTTGGTTCCAGGGTTATTGAAGTAATCCCAACCACCAATGTTAGAACCGGCACCGGTCAAACTGGTTTCAGGGTCAACTCCGGTGTAATCTGTAATCAGAATCAGGTTACGTCCTGCAACGCCCAATTCCAGATTTTTCACATAACGAGCAACCACACCATTGAGGTTAAACTTGTAGTTCAAACCAATATCGCGTAAACGTACCCAACCGCCATCTTGCATTGAATTTTCGGCTGCTGCATTACCTCCGTCACCTTTGAAGGTACGGAAATAGTTGTACGATGAAATTACGATATCATTTGGAGTACCATCTGAGGCTTTAACACCTTCGATAACATACGCTTTTTCGCGGCCTTCAGCACTTTCTTCAGTTTGACCAATATTGTTCAAACGTGCCCAAGTACCGTTCCAAACTGTTCCACCTTTGCGAATATCAATTAGGAAACTCAAGCTAACATTTTTGTAAGTGAAGGTATTGCGAATTCCACCAAACCAATCCGGATAAGGATTGCCTAAGTTGCCACGAACCGGATCAACCAATGGTAAACCGTTTGCACCAATTACCAATTGGCCGGCCGAGTTGCGCTGCCATTTAGTTCCGTAGAATACGCCATAAGGCTGACCTACGATTGCATAAGAACCCATGCTGGCAAAGCCAGACTCAAGGCTGATTTCATCTACACCGGGAGCAAGTTTCTTAACTTCACTGCGGATGCGTGAGAAGTTAACCGAAACTTCCCAAGTGAAATCTTTGGTTTCGATTGGGGTTCCGCTTACTAACAATTCCAATCCGCGGTTTTCCATTTCACCCAAGTTCTCAAAGCTTGAATTAAATCCACTTGAACCTGCAATAGGACGGTCAACTAACAAATCGGTTGATAGCTGATTGAAATAGGTTGCATCAATATTCAAACGACCTTCAAAGAAGCGCAAATCCAAACCAATTTCACGGCCTGTGTTTTTCTCAGGTCTCAAATTTGGATTGCCAATGCGTGATGAATAGCCATAACCATTGATTCCACCATAAGGGAAGGAAAGTCCACCAGTGAAACCATCAGTATAGGTACTTCTGGTGAAATAGGTACGAGTGGCATAAGCCGGAGGAATTACACCTGCTTGTGCATAAGCAACGCGGATTTTACCAAAGCTAAGTGTTGGGATTTTAACCAACTCGGTAAATACCAAAGAAAGGTTAGCAGATGGATAGAAGAATGAATTGTTGTTTGGTCCAAAAGTTGAACCTACTTCACGACGTCCACTCACCCCCAAGAACAAATAGTTTTCATACGACAGGTTCAAGTCGAAGAAATGAGCATACGTTCTAACGATGCTATGCGCTTCACTTGAATACAAATTTGCTGCATTGTTCAGGTTGTAGTTGCCCGGTACACCTAAATCACGACCACGGCTGTACAAATCCTGGCTGTAGCGGTGATTCATGTTATTTCCTAACAAGAGCGTTCCTTTAATCGATTTGGTTAAATCTTTCTTTAACGTAACAAGGAAATCACTGTACACTTCTTGGTAACGGAGAATATTCTGGCTTACTTCTCCACCAGGAGCATTGTCTGGAGCCCATGAACCAACTGCAAAAATTTGTTTGCGCTCGTCTGTCCAAACGTCTGTTCCAATGCGGTAGGTAACGCTCATCCAATCAATTGGATCGTAGGTAAGATTAACATTACCCAACATGCGGTTAACATCATCACGGAATGGATTCTCATTTACTGTCCACCATGGATTGTCGTAAATGGTCATGTAAGAACGTTGAGTTCCATCCGGATTTTTGTATCCACCATTGTCGGGGTCATTCAATCGGTAACTGTTTGGAGCACGCAACAAGCCCAGCATAACACCCGAAAGGTTTGAGCCGTTTTGAGGACGAGTGCCTCCTGAGTTGATGTAGTTCACAGTACCACCCACCATTACTTTTTTGCTCAAGCGGGTATCAGCGGTTAAACGAACTGTTGTTCTCTTAAAATCTGTGTTTGGAACAACACCTGTTTGATTCATTCTTCCTAATGAAAGACGAACCGATGAATTTTCTGAGGTATTTGTAATACTAATGTTGTTGTTGTAGGTATAACCGGTTTGGAAAAACTCGCCCATATTGTCGTAAGGAGCGCGGCCAAGTGTATCTTGTGTAACAGCACCCCAGCTATTTGGAGTAGCAACACCATTTACAACACCCAAACGAGCACTACCTGCGCCAATTGAACCCGATTTGTCAGCTTTTAAAGCACCACCGCCAACACCTTGCGAATACTTCATTTGCAGTTTTGGCAGTTTATTTACCTGACTTAATTCTACCGAGCTGTTAAAATCAACCGAAAAGGTTTTAGCACCTTTCTTACCGCGTTTGGTAGTGATGATGATGGCACCGGCACCTGCGCGCACACCATAAAGTGCAGCAGCGGCAGGACCTTTAAGCACGTTCATGCTTTCAATGTCTTCGGGGTTGATGTCGATACCGCGGTTTGAATTGTTAACACCTTGAAGGTTTTCGTTGAAAGGATAATCACCAGCCACACTTTGAGTAGTGCTGTTGTCGATAGGAACACCATCTACAACAATCAAAGGCTGGTTTTCACCGGTGAAGGTAACGTTACCACGGATTAACACTTTTGAAGAAGCACCCGGAGTACCGCCTGAACCGGTTACTAATACGCCGGCAGCTTTAGCGGATAAACCCTGAATCATGTTCTGCTCGCCCGAGCGACGGAGTTCATCTCCGCCAATCTTTTGAGAAGAATAACCCAAAGTTTTACGTTCACGCTCAATACCAAATGCAGTGATTACGGTTTCATCCAACTTCACCACATCGTTACTGAGTTTAACATTGATTTCGGAAAGACCGGCAATGTTCATTTCCATGGTTTTCATCCCCATGGCTTTGATTACAATGGACTGGGCATTTGCCGGAACGGTAAGAATGTACCGCCCATTCGCATCTGTTGCCGTTCCAATACCCGTTCCTTTTACCGAAACCGAGGCCCCAATTACAGGTTCTTTACCATCGGTTACAACACCGGTGATTTGCCTGTTCTGAGCCCAAACTGCTGCCATGGAAACCATCCACGCCAGGAGCATAGTTAGGAGTTTTTTACTCATAAGCACTTATCATTTACAATAACCAAGTTACCTAAGTGCTTTTTTAAAATCAACAGGATTTTTACATAAACGGCTTGTAAAAAACGAAACTACCTGTAATTCAAGGGCGGTATTTTGAGCGTTTCAATAATTCGTCCCAATTATTGCTATTCATTAACTCCTTGAGGCTTAGATTTTCAGCCTCCATTAATTGTTGAACCAACTTATACCCGGCAAACACTCCAATTGCCGGTGATGATTCTGCCGGAACTCCGGGAGCGGAGGTAAATGGCCCATCATCAAAGTAGCGCATATACCTGCTTACATCTTTTGAATACAACAATTTGGAGTCGATAATATGCCCCCAAATCATAGACTCGTTTTCTTCGGCCCATTTCAATTGTTCGGCAGAATATCCCAAAATCAAACTGTCATGCGCATTCGGCAACATCGCTTTCATAAAATACCTCAGCTTCCCTTCAAAAATCAACATCGCTACAAAGCGTTTATCCCGAAGCTGATTTTCATACTTGCTTATGGCAAGCGATTTCATGGTATTGGGAACGATATATTCTCTCCTCAGCTTTTTGGTCATAAATTCAGGAAATTCCAATGCCGGATAAATGGGATAATCTGCCCCCATGTACATATCAAGACCAATGCCAATAAGGGTATCATAAGATACATGCGCATATCCAAATTCCGATAAAAAGGTCACAAATTCCGGAATCCGCTCCTCCGGAAATTCATCCTGGTACTCGGCCATAGCATCCTGCAATTCAGCTTTTAAGAAATCAAGGTTGGGATAAACCGAATCGAGTTCATGTTTTAATTTTTGAATGGTGGGATAACGAATAAATGAAACCAAACCCGGAACATAGTTTACCTGAGCCTCTTCTTCCGGAATATTGATTAAATCCTTGGAGAACGATTCATAGAAAACACCATACTTCTGTTCCAATTGGTTGAAATGCCCTTCATTCAATCCTGCGCTGCTATCAAACAAGTCCTGCTCAAACCGCTGAAGCCGCACTTCCGGCTTACTGCATGATACAAACATCAACACGAGTACAACACCAAGCGAAAAAAAAGAGCGGGCTATACCCCTTGTATGATTACCTTTGAACAAATTCATCAAACAAAAGTATGAAAACCTTTCGCATCCCTTTTGCCTTTTGTTGGCTGTTTTTTTTCGGGGCTCCACAATTAACGGCACAGGACAACTCAAGCTGGAGAATTGGCTTCCGGATAGAACCCATGATTTCGTGGACCAAATCTGACAGCAAAAACCTGAATACCGGAACGGCCAAACCCGATTTTTCTTTTGGTGTAATTGTGGACCGCTCCCTAAGTCAAAAGCTAAGTTTGAATGGGGGTGTTAGCATGGCTTACCTCAACCCTACTTTTACGATTAAAAATGCATTCCTTAAAACTCCTGCAACCGGGTCAAGCATCTCCCCAATAACGAATTCGGTATTGAGCTACAACCTGCGTTCACTCGATTTTAATTTGGTTTTGCAAAGTTTTACCCAACCGCATAACGGAATCCGTTACATGGGTGAAGTGGGTTTGCTATCGGGATTCCTTATTCGCTCCAAATTTGATTTCAACAGCGATAAGTTTGATGTTGAAAATGGCGATGCAGGAAGTCCGGAAGCTCAGGACAAAATTGAACTTTTTGAAGACATCAATGGCGGAACACCTTTGCAATACGATGTCAATACGCTTCGGTTTCAAGGTATCCTAGGTCTTGGCTTGAAAAAAAGAGTGATGGAAGATTCAGATATCCAGGCATCACTCCGATACAATTTCGCGCTTCGTTCATTTGCGGATGAATCGAAATGGAAAATAAACCACAACTATATCTCCCTGCAATTAGGATTCATCTTTTAAATGCTAAAAATTGCCCTAGCCCAGCTCAGTTACCATACCGGTAATTTCCAGAGCAATACCCAAAAAATGCTTCTGGCTATAGAAAAAGCCAAGGCAGAACATGCAGACATCATTGTATTTGCTGAATTAGCAACTTGTGGCTATCCGGCCCGCGACTTCCTTGAATTCTCCGATTTTGTGAGGCTTTCTCAGGAATCTGTTAATACCCTGGCTGATGCTTGCAGAGGCATTACAGCCATTGTAGGCTCCCCTATTCCGAATCCGGAGCTGAAAGGCAAGGATTTATTCAATGCAGCCTTGGTTTTGGAAAATGGAGTTGTGGCTGCAAGCGTTGCCAAAACCTTACTTCCTAACTACGATATTTTTGATGAATACCGCTATTTCGAGCCCAATAAGGAATTTCACCTGGTTAACATCAAAGGACATTCCATAGCTATTACGGTTTGCGAAGATCTGTGGAATGTGGATGAGAACCCCATGTACCGTATGAGTCCTATGGATGAATTGATGCCGCTTCAACCCGAACTCATCATCAATATTGCGGCTTCACCTTATTCTTCAAAACAAATCCAACAACGCAAGCATGTCTTAAAAACCAATTGCCAACGTTATGGGCTTTCTTTGGTGTATGTTAATCACATTGGGGCTCAAACGCATCAGGTATTTGATGGAGGTTCGATGGTTTGGAATCAGGATGCAGCCTTGGTAGAAGAATTGGCGTATTTTGAAGAGGATTTCCGGGTGGTTGACTTCAAATCTGAACAAGGAAAATTGACTCCGCTTGGCTCAGCCAAAACCCATAATCAGGCTCCGTCCAAATACGAGGGCATGGAAGCTGCCCTTACCTTAGGCATTCGGCAGTATTTTCAGAAGTTGGGATTCAAAAAGGCCATTATTGGCTTATCGGGTGGAGTTGATTCTGCATTGGTAACTTATTTGGCAGCAAAAGCCCTGGGACCTGAAAACGTGCAAACCTTGCTATTGCCGTCCCAATTTTCAAGCGAGCATTCCATCAGCGATTCCATTCAACTGTGCAAAAACTTGGGCGTTTCTTATGAGGAAATTCCCATTCAAGAAGTTGTAAATTCGGTAGAAAACACGCTAAAGCCCTTTTTTGAAGGAACAAAAACAGATATTACCGAAGAGAATATTCAATCGCGCACGCGGGCCATTTTACTCATGGCCATGAGCAATAAATTTGGATACATTTTATTGAACACCTCCAATAAAAGTGAGCTCGCCGTTGGCTATGGTACACTTTATGGAGATATGTGTGGCGGACTTTCAGTTATTGGCGATGTTTACAAAACGGAAGTGTATGAACTTTGCAGGCATATCAACCGGGTGGGTGAATTAATTCCGGAAAACATCCTTACCAAAGAACCTTCTGCAGAACTTAGACCTGATCAAAAAGACAGCGATAGTCTTCCGCCTTATCCCTTGTTGGATGCCATTCTTTATGCCTACATCGAAGAACATTTGGGACCATCGGAGATTGTTTCAAGAGGCTATGATGAAGCTCTGGTTAAACGCATTCTGCGCATGGTAAATATGAATGAATGGAAACGTTGGCAAGCCCCTCCAACTATCCGGGTTTCAACCCGTGCTTTTGGACCGGGACGAAGGGTACCGATTTCGGGTAAATATTTGGGATAACTTGGGCGGTAAGCATAACTCTACTGCCTTTTTCATGATCAATTGTTTGGGTTCCGTGCAATTTTAATGCAGATCTGCATCAGATTCGAGGATAAGCCTGGCAGATAGTACTTTGGTGCAGCTGTCCAGCCTCATTCGAAGAAGATGATGCGGGCTGGATTAGCGTTCATGAAAGAATGCTGCAAAGTAAAATTCAATTTCAGCCAAAGGAATCGTTTCAAAACCTTGCAGAAGAACTCATTTTTTCCGGCTCAGAATCTGCTCCATCAATAAATTAGGCGTTAATCAGCAGACCCTAATTTAAATTCCGACATAAAAGCTGCCTCATCTCCACCTGAGGCAGCTTTTTTTTGCCCCATTGTTTCCAATTCAAACAACCAGAGCTTATCAATAAAATGCTATTTTCTTTTTGGGCGTTCCCCCGGCAATGCCAAAGGCATTGCCGGGGTCGGGCTATCCGTTCCAATCTTTTTTGCCTTCCCAATCGCGGCAGGCCAACCCACGCAAAAAAGGATTTCCTCTCCTATCCCTAACGCAAATCCGTTTCCAATTGGTAGCGCGTTGCCTGGAATTGGAAACAAATTGGGCTTTTGTTTAACAACCGCATGAAGGATGGAATTGGATACCCGCCCTAAAAACCTATTGTAATTGCAGAAGAGCCGGTAACAAAAAGAAGTAGAGCCAAAACATACCTTAGCTATGAAATCCCTTGGCACTGGCACGCCTTGAAACACAGAAAAGAAACAAAATACCCCTCCCCTCTAAAGGATAACGGTTTAAGTGGTTTATGAAGGTTTAACTGGTTTAAGCGGTAAATAATCGAGAATCTTGATTCCTAGGAAATGTAGAATTTCGCCATGGTGAAACCCTAAAATCAGTAGCAGCCCTCTTCGCTGTCGGTCGCGCGTGCCTGCAAAATCCGTGGGATGGACGGTGCGGTCTGCCTTATTGGCTGGTTCGCCTCGGGTAGGCCTTGAGGGCAAGAGCGAAGCAGGCGCGAAAAGGCAGGGAGGGATTTTGTAGGGTGTTGGCCTCGCAGCGCAAGCCGGCGCCTTCGACAGCGAAAGGCTTTTGGTGACTTTTGGCCTCCAAAAGTTACACACGAAATTTAAATGCCTCAATGGATTAGTGTTCTCACAAAACTACAAAACACCAGTCTTCCAAGGGATAACGGTTTAAGTGGTTTATGAAGGTTTAAGAAGTAAAACGGGAATACTAGATGATCACGAATATGCTGCCCCTCCTTACTCTTACTCACCCTCTTGCTGCTCCCGGCGCCTTCGACAGCGAAAGGCTTTTGGAAAATTTAAGCCACAAATTTACACATGGAAATTAAATGCCTCAATGGATGAGTGTTCTCCTAACAAAAGAAAATACCCGTCTGCCAAAGGATGAAGGTTTGTAAGTTCTAAGCGGTAATTTGAATAGCGAATTTTATTCTTGAATGCTATTAGACTTTTTGAGTGTCAACTCCTAGTTTGATCACAATGCACCTCATTTGTGTTTTCACCTGTTTAAACAGCAGGGGTAAATGCAATTCACCCCTATCAGAATTTACCTGCAAATTGAATCATCCACATGCGCGGTGGGCCCAAATCCGCTGGTCTTCGCATTACCAATTGATTACTAAGGTTGTTTACAATCAATGAAATTTTCATTGCATCACTCAGCTTGTAGGCCAATCGAAAATCAAGCAGCCGACTTGCTCCCAACTCCCGCCTGGCATCTGCAATTCCCGGCACAAAAAACACCAGGGCACTGTAAATAAAGGCACGGTCAATATTTCGGATTCGGCTGTCGTAACGGAAGCTGAGCCCACATTCCCAGCGCCGCCATCCTGCCTGAACATCTGCCTTAAACTGATGCTCATACCTGTACTTTAAAATAGCTAAACTATCTGAGCGTGTTGACCTGAAATTCTGATTTCCCAAAACCGAATCAAACGCAAAAACCTGGTTGGGATCTACGGCAATGGGTAAGGAATACGTGTATCCAACCAATCCTTGCCATTGAATAGTTCCTGTTTTTCCTTCAAAGCCCAGACTAAAGTCCATTCCGCTAATTCTTGTTCTGCCAATATTGAACGACTTAAAGCCCAATCCACTTGCAAATTGGTTAAAATTGGAAGTGTTCCAATACCCAAAATTGAACTCCATCATATCGTCATAAACGGTATGAAAAAGTGCAACATCGGCAAATCCGCTAAAGGCTCCAAGCCTAAATCCTTGCTTGTAACCTAGTTCGGCACTCCATCCTTTTTCCGGTTTCAAATACGGATTTGAAAACACATTCAATGCCCCAACGCGGGTGCTGATGTAGCGCTCTGCAATGGTTGGAAACCTAAATCCTTGTCCCCAACTGCTTCTTACCATTCCCGCTTTGTTTACCTGATAAGTGCCTGCAACCCGAAATACCGGCGAAGATTCCACTGCCCCATTCATCGAAAACCATTCAAATCTTCCACCTAAAGTCAAAGCCAATTTCTTTCGTTTCCAATCGGCCTGTAAAAAACCCGCCCGGTTTTCTGAGGTATTTCCACCTCCATACAAATCAGCCCGACTTGCATTGGTTGCCCAAACCAAACCTCCTAAAATTCTTAGCTCCGGCGTTACTTGCCTGTCGGCTTGATACTCGGCATAGGCATTCGTAAAGGCATTGTCCTGACTGGGCTGGCCGGGTAAATTATCTAAATTATTGCTCACGCCCATCAACCTCAACCGAATTTGATGGAGTGTATTCCCTTTTAGGTAACGAATACTGGGATCGAGATTCCAGGAAAACGAATTGGTTATGGTTTGTTGTGAATCTAAAATGGTATATCCCATTTTATAACTTTCCCAAAGTAAAAAGGAGCTATTCCGGCTTCCGTAAACAGAACCAGCCAATCCAAAAATCAAATTTTCTTTTTGGTATTGATACCTAAAGCCTGTGCGAATGCGCCTTTCTGATTCGCCCAACCTGTATCCGTCATCATCCAAATAATTGCTGCTTATGGCATACCTGTGGTTTCCTTTGCGGTTTGAATGAAAAAAGGAAAGATTATTACGCATCAGGGTTTGATTGGTCCATTTCAGTTCTTTACGTGCAGGATTTTCAAATACCCCTGAACTGATTTGATAGCGGGTAACAGGACCCTGACTGGCCAACTCCGTCCGAAAATGCAAAATACCGTTCAACGCGGAAGAACCATATAGAACGGAGGAAGCCCCTTTGATTACCTCAATTTGTTCAATGCTTTCAATAGGAACAAAGCCCCATTTTACCTGACCGGCATCTCCGGTTAAAAAAGGCAAGTCATCCACCAATACCAATACCCTCGAACCCGCACCATAAGTCCAACCACTACCGCTTCGAATATTGGCTTGCCCATCAATTAAACTAACAGAAGGAATTTGGCTGATAAATCGTTCCATATTGGTTACCCCCTTGTTTTGAAGCAAATAGGGCTTAACCAATTCTACACTCGCTTTGCTTGTCAAAACAAGTTCCTGGTTGCGTGAACCTGTTACCAAAACCTGGTCGAGTATTTGTTTGGATGGCTTTAGGACAAGCAACAAAACCTTGTTTTCCTTCACAAGCGTATTCACCTGCTCAGGCGAAATAAGCTCCTGCTTCATCAAATAACCGGAAGCTACCAGTTGAATTTCAAGCGCCGAGGAAAGCTGTCTGGCATTCAATTCAAGTTGTACTTCGCCCCGCCCATCGGTAAAAAAATGCCCCCAACGGGTTTGAACCAGAGCCTCGCGAACTGCTCCATTTGTTGTCTCCTCAACTACACGACATTTCAGCTTAACCTGCGCCGAAACCACCGCACCCCAACTAAAAATTAAGGCAGTAATCCAAATTTTTAAATACCTTGCGGTAAAGATTAATCGCATGAAAAAACTTCTCCTTTCTTCAATATTACTATTTTCCGTTTTAAGTACTTGTCAAATTGCACAGGCTCAATGCACGCCTGATACCACCATTAAAAGTACAGGGATTTATCCGGCTGCCTTTGAACGGGCTCAGGAAGAAAAACCTTTTAGCCAGGTTATTCAGTATTTTATCACCAAAGATACAGCGGTAACCTATCAGGGATTTCCCATTACTGCCACCATCGATTCGCTTGTGATCACCTCGGTAAAAGGTCTTCCTGCTGGGTTTAGCTATGCCTGCCACAACGATAAATGCCTGGCCAAGGGAGGTGAATCCGGTTGCGCAACCATAAGCGGGACGCCGGCTGCGGGTTCAAAAGGAGCCTATCCCTTGACTGTTTATTACGATATTTATGCGCATGCCGTACTTTTTGGCACCCCAATCGGGCAAAGCATGAAAGACTCTACCACACGTTATACCCTGTTTGTAGATGCTGCCACCGGATTGAATTCGGTTTCTGAAGAGGTGTTTCAGATCTACCCAAATCCAGTCCTGGGTGGATTTACTATCAATAACCTAAGCATCGAAAGTGTTCAGTTGCACAATGCTCTTGGCCAAGAATTTATTCTTTCAGCAGAAAGCAGCAGCCCTTCTGGCACTTATTTCAATACCAGCCATTTGCCCAAAGGCTTTTACATCATTCGAATAAATCAGGCATTGGGACAGAAATTGCTGATTGAATAGCAATAAGATAGTATTCCCTCAGAATAATTTAGGGTCTGCTGATTAACGCGTAATTTATTGATTGAGCAGATGCTAAGCCCGGAAAAAATGAATTCTTCTGCAAGGTTTTAAAACGAGTCTTTTGGGTAAAATTGGATTTTTCATTGCAGCATGCTTTCCAGAACGCTAATCCAGCTCCGCATCCTCTTCTTCGAATAAGCTTGGACAGCTGTACCAAAGTACTATCTGCCAGGCTTATCCTCGAATCTAATGCAGATCTGAATTTAACGACAGACCCTATTTAAAGCGAATCTGATTCCGTTTGGCCCTTAGCGGAATGACCTTGGCGTTTGAAATCCACTCAGTTGCAATCCATTGACACTGGCAAACCTTGGCGCACAGAAAAGAATCAAAATACCCCTCCTCCAAAGGAAGAAGGCTTAATTGGTTTATGATGGTTTAAATGGTTTATGAAGGTTTATGAAGGTTTAAATGGTTTAAGCGGTAAATAATCGAGAATCTTGATTCCTATGAAATGTAGAATTTCACCATTATGAAAGCCTAAAATCAGGTGTAGCCCTTCTCGCTGTCGGCCGCGCGTGCCTGCAAAATCCGTGGGCAGGGCAGTGCGGTCTGCCTTATTGGCTGGTTCGCTTCGGGCAGGCCTTGAGGGCAAGAGCGAAGCAGGCGCGAAAAGGCAGGGAGGGATTTTGTAGGGTGTTGGCCTCGCAGCGCAAGCCGGCG
>JAKLJI010000041.1 GCA_023151275.1 Bacteroidia bacterium
GGGCTATTTACATTGCATTTTTAGTGGTACAGTTCAAACCGGAATCACTGGTACAGTTCAAACCGAAATCACTGGTACAGTTGAAACCGGAATGGTGGTACAGTTTGGACCGAAATATTCAATCATCCCAAATTGCTTGTCTGTAATGCACAATATTCCAATATGGCCCTTCTCCGGCATCAATTCTTTTACCCGCCTTACATGCGTTTCTGCATTTTCCCGACTTGCACAGTGCCTCAAGTAAATGCTGAATTGAAACATGGCAAAACCATCGCAGAGTAAGTCTTTCCGAAACCTCGCATAGATTTTCCGCTCTGCTGCACTTTCTGTTGGTAAATCAAAAAATACTAATACCCACATAACCCGGTATTCATTTAGGCGTTCCATATTAAACCAGCTCAGGGTACAAAATCCTTTTGGCCTCACCCTCAAAGCAACTTGCCAAACTGGATGTGGTGCGTTGTAAGCCTACCATCATTGGACTTCGTTGCCCGTTAATTAGCACTTCCTTTGCCGGTAGTTCCAATAAGCGTGCTTTAATTCCCGTATCCAATACCGGAGCTTCACCTCCATGATCCTTTAAGATTTCATAAACCAATCTGTCTACGTAAATCCGAAAGGGTTCCATAATGTCATCGGCTAAGGCATAAGCATTGTACCTGTTGCTATGGTGTATTCCCAAAGTTGGCAATAAGCCGCTTCCAACCAATGAGCGTGCAACGGTAGCCCGAACTATGGCATACCCGTAGTTTAACAAATCATTCCCCGGTCCTCCAATTCGGTCGCGTGTAAAATCCGGATAAAACTCCGAGAATATGGTTTTCCAATACAAGGCAGCTGCGCGTGCTTCCAAATTCATTTTGTCGCCACTGCTTACCTCTCCCGACCATTTATTCAAAACCCAAGCCTGGTCGGAAAAGCCAAGGATACTCAATAGAAATCCCTGATTTTTTATTTTCTGTTTGATTGTTTGTGCCCACAATTGTTTGCGCAAGGGTTCACTGGCTTCTAGCTGGGCCCTGAACCTTTCTTGTTGAAGGGTATGGCCTTCAATTGGTAACAATAGCGCAGCAGGCATATGCCTTGTATCGCAGGTTATTAATGCAATGTTCAGCTCATTCACTTGTTGAATGAGCGGCATGCTTAAGGTAATTCTTGGATGGTCGAGGATAATAATTCCAATATCTTCCAAGGGAATGCTACGCGTAAGGAGTTTTTCAGGTTTACTTCCTTCAGGCACGCGCAACTCAAGTTGATTGTTTCGTAATCCTACATAGTAAGGATTGCCGAGGTAAATGGTTTTCTTAATCATAGGCTTGATATTCATTTAGCTAGACTCAGAATTCGTGCCAAATTTTTCCAAATGGAAAATCAATCCTCATCACCCATTCAACCTATCATGGCAGCTACCACAAACAGATTCGAGCCAGTGGATGGGTTCTTTGCCAATTTTTTAGCGTAAGGGTTGTGCCAATAGAGGAAGTGCAGATTCCGTTTCAAATTGACCCCACCTAATAAAGGTCGAGTAAAATTGAATTCATAAGATTTCAATTCGGTACAAATTGAAACGCTTAAAGTTTCGTTTTTTTCAGGTTTAGTTTGGTTAACCAAAGGCAGCCAGATAATACAAAGAATCATCCGGTAGAAAAAGAAGTTGAGGTTTATTCCAGTGCAGGAAAATGCAATTTACTTGTAAAGTTTCCAGGGATTTATTGTGATAGAATCTGTCGCAAATTTTTATTCTTTTTGTTACAAGTTGTGTTTGTTTGTAACAAATATTTTATAGATTTGTTACAAAAACAGGTCGGTGAGTGTAGAAAGTAAAATTGTTGAACAAATTAAAGCCTTGCCTGCGGGGGAGCTTTTGCTTCCAGCAGATTTCAGAGAGTTGGGGTCATCAGAAGCGGTAAGGTTATCCTTGTTTCGTTTAGAAAAGGAGGGCGTCATTGTCCGTGTGGCTCAGGGTATTTATGTACGTCCACAAATTAGCAAACTCATTGGGCCCTTGACCCCCTCAGCGGAAGAGGTTGCGGAAGCCATTGCTAAGCGCGACAGGATAAGAATAGTGCCTACTGGTAGCTATGCCTTAAATGCTTTGGGCCTAAGTGCCCAAGTGCCAATGAACATAGTATTGCTTACAGATGGTTCACCAAGAGAAATCAAAGTTGGCAAGCGAACAATAAAATTTAAAAAGACCACACCTAAAAACCTATTGGCGAAGGGTAAAATTAGCCGTTTAGTCATCCAGGCTTTGAAAGAAATAGGCAATGGGAATGTGAAAGAAGCGGAGGAACAAAAAATTTTGGAAGTGCTCAAAAAGGAAAATGTGAAAGATTTAAAACACGATATTGCCTTAGCTCCGGTGTGGATTCAAAAAATAATGAATAAAGCACTTACCCATGGCAAAGCGTAATTTTTAACAATTAGATGCAGTGTTGATTTGATTCCTCAAGATTTGGCTTATATCCGGGATTAATTTTATTATCATTCAAAATCAAAACTATTTCATATTGGCTCATCCCCCATGCAACCTATCATGGCAGCTACCACAAACAGATTCGAGCCAGTGGATGGGTTCTTTGCCGATTTGATTTTTTGCGTAGCGTTTGTGGTGAACCTGGGTGGCTTTGGCTCCGCAATGCACACAAGTATAATTGTCTCGCTTGAGAACAACGAAGCGCTTGCGTTTCCAGGCATCCGATTTTAAATATACATTCCTGTAATAGTCTTGCCTGCTTCGCAAACTCCTTTCCAATTGGTCCATCCAATCGGAATTGCTTGGTGGTAAATGACTTGGCTTTACTTTTTCATCTCCTTTTCTTTTTCCCAAGGGAAAGGTCCATTGGTAACTCATAAGGAAGATGAATGCAACAAACAAGAGTATCATCAAAATGTGGTGCACGCTTGAAATTTTTTGAGAGGATTTTGATGTGAATCTTGTTAGTCCGCCCTCAAAAAGGCTTCGAGCAACTAAATTTCATTTGCTTAGGTCAAAAAGTAATACTTCTAGCTTGCAAGGAATTCAATCGAATACAAAAAAAACTTGCAAATTACTTACCAAAAAGGACCCAAATTTTGAAGGGAATTACGTGTGTCAACCGATCTAGAATTCCAGAATTTAGAAATGGAGACGCCCATAAGTTGTGTGTCGGAACTTTCCTGTTCCCGAAGAAGTCGGGATCTTGGGATGGCAGTTCCGCTAAGGCGGAATCTTTGGATGCGTGCGGGCAAAATCCGCGGGCCGGGCTGCGCGACTTGCCTTATTGGCTGGTTCGCTTTGGGAGGGCCTGCGAGTAAGAGCGAAGCAGGCGCGAAAAGGCAGGGAGGGATTTTGACCGAGGTTGGCCTGTAGGGTAAGCAGGCACCTCCAACAGGAAAAGCTTTTGGTGACTTTTGGCTACAAAAGTTACAGTAGAAAAAAACTAAACACCTCTTAAGTTAAATGTCCTCATTTGGTCAGTAAATGGAAGTCTACATTGAAGAAAACAGTGGAGGGGTATTTATATCCCTCAAATAGGACTTTAAGAGTGGCAACTAGTTGTTTTTTTGAGATATTTGACCATTGTAATCTCCATCTTTATTGAACATTTCCATTGTTGCCCCCCCTGCGTGAGGGGCAGGAGTGGTACCCCGCAAATGGGCAGGGCGGTGGATGTGGTGCTGCCGTAGCGGCCGGAGAGAGCTATCGGCAGCGCCTACAGCCACCAGCTTTGCCCATGCGGAGTACAAGCGGATGACCCGGCAAGCGGCCTGTTGTATGGGTGTTCCATTACGAATTTTAAAGGCCGCTTGCACGCCCATATTCAAAGCGTTTTCTGGCTTGGTTTGATGCGTGGCTGATATTTCAATGGCAGGCTTGTTCTTAGTTGTTTTGTTTGCATGCTTTTCAATACCGCTTTTTATCTTTTCTTGCTATGCAGCTATTTTTCTGTTGGTCTTGACTGATTTTTAGTTTCCCTTTGTTAACCTTCCTAATTTCTTGCTTATGAAAGGTTCTTGTATGCTTCTTTTTCTGGCTGTATTGCTGCACTCGGCGTTGTTTGGTCAGTATGCTTCGTTTTCGCCAAAGCTTCCGTTTACCTATGTGTTTAAACTGGATTCGGCGGATGTGGCTCAACATTACTTGCACGATAGTCTTCCTGTTTTCAGGCATAAGCTGGATAGTTTTACGGGCATGCGGCCCAAGCTTGCTCCGGGTATGTATGCCTTGGTAACCTATCGCGAGCCGCGCCTGGAATATGAAATTGTTGCTGTGCCTTTTGCGCGTCCTGTGGTGAATGCGTTCAATGGTCGCGTGGAGCTGATGATGCTCGATTCTGCTTTTAGGCAATTACAGGATATTGCTTTTGATTTGGAGGGAAAACGAATTCCTTTTGATAGCACTTGTCGCTGTTATCCGTTTGAACGCAGCAAGAAAAAACGTTTCTTTTATTTGAAAAGGGGAGAGGCTTTTTTGATGGGATTCGTGACTGGAGATAAACCTGCCATTCCTCCGGTTCCGAGGGCAGTTCCGGCTGCTAGGCCCGTGATATCCTATGGGTATTTTTTGCTCAATCAGCCCAAGTACCAACCTGGCGACAGTGTAAAGATGAAGGCCTATGTATTGAATACAAACGGGAAGGCGTATACCTCATCCATGAAGTTGTATTTGATTCCGGAGTACCAACGCGATAAGCCCATTCTTTTGGCCAACTTAAAGCCGGTGAGTAGGGGTGCGTATGTGTATCAATTTAAGCTGGCTGATACCTTGAAACTGGATCAGAAATACACCCTGGAATTGGAAAACATGTGGGGTGATCGTTTGCAAACTTCTCATTTTTACATTGAAGCCTATAAGCTTAGAAACAGCAGCTATTCCGCGCAGCTTGAGCGTGACAAGTTGTATCAGAAAGAACAAATTCGTTTCCGGGTTTCGGCGCGTGATGCCAATGGGTTGCCTCTTACCGATGCGCGTGTGAAACTGCGTTTGAAGCTGGTTTCATACAATGATTTCTACGACTCAATTCAATTTATTCCTTCGGAATGGTACACCAGTTTGCTGGAACGAAACCAGGAGCTTGAAATAAGTTCCCAAACTGAAATGCTGATTCCGGTTGATAGTTTGCCTGCTATGGATATGCAGCTCAAAGCGGAACTTAGTTTTAGCAATGCTGCGGGTGAATTGAGAAAGGACGAGTTTATGCTGAGTATTGTCCAGAAGGACCGGTATGCAAGTTTAACTTTGGAGGAGGAACAACTGAATGCAGTTTATATAGTCCATGGGAAATCGCGTCTATGCAAAGCCATTTTGAATGGATTTTTGAATGGCAGTTTGTTGCTAAGCGATACCGTGATGCTTCCCTTTCAAGGTCCCTTTTACCAAAATTGCGATGCCTATCAACTTAGAGATACCCTGGGGAATTTGCTGGCCAACCTGAATCTTCCGCGCATGGACCTGCAATCGCTCGTTGTAGGTAAACGCAGTCACGATAGCATTTTTATACAAAGCAACAATCCGGCTCAATTGGAATTTCAGTACCGGATTTACAAAGACGATAAGCTGGTAAAATGGGGAAGTACGCGCAACTTAAACTACGTGCTTTGTGATACCTCTGCGGCTTCGTACAATGTGTTTCATGCTTTGATTTACAGAGGGCACAATTGGATGTATGAATCGGTTTATTCGTTTAAGGAACAGGAGCTGATTGTGAAGACCAATTTGCCTGCTCAAATTTATCCCGGACAAACCATCCCCTTGGATATTCAGGTGCAGGATGCGTTTAGGAAACCGGTGGCTTATGCCAATTTAACCGCCTTTGGGGTGAATGCCCAGTTTGAGGATTTTGATATTCCCGAGTTGAAATCCTTTAGCCGGGAAAAGGGCAAATTGTTGGCCACTGAAAATACCCGTTTGATTTATTGGCCGGAGTTTACGCGCATTCCGGGTATTTACAATCCTTCTTATACCCTGTTGTTAAAATCCGGTTTGATAACCGAAGGCGATTACCGCCTGCGTTATCCCAACGAGTTGTTTATTCAAGAACGAGTAGCCTTGCAAAAAAATCAGGTTGAAGTAATTCCCATTTTAACAGGGAATGGCAAGCGCATCCCCTTTTATTCGGTAGAATTGGATGGGGTTCCTTTGCTGGTTGAAGGCGAAAACAAACGCAGCAATGCCTTGCTAATTCCTGTGGGTAAGCATCAGTTGAGTATTAGAACACGAAGCGCTATTTACACGCTTCCTGTGCTGGATTTTAAAGACAGCTCGCGTTATGTTCTGGCCTTTGATACCTTGTGTTTACCTGGCGGAATTCGCAAGCAAGCATGCGCCAATCAACAAGGCTGGAGCAAGGAAGAGTTGCTTAAAATCCGCAAGCACATGCTGGTGTTGGATGTTACTAGCGGAGCTTCTATTGCGGAGGGATTTTATGTAGTTCAGCGAAACAGAATGGCTAGAATAATTGAGCCTGTGTACCGCGAAAAGGACTGGCCTGCTCCTAAAAAATTGATTTATTTGGGTTTGTTTGAAGAGGATAGCATGGAATTGGTTTTGAATGGAAAGCCGATTCAGAAACTTCGCTTTGTTTCGGGAAATACCTATGTATTGTTCAACAACCGCCTGGTAATCGAGAACCAATTGCCCGATTCATTGGAGTATGGTTTTCGCTTTTTTAAGACCAACGACCAAAGTTTTAATTCGCTTTACGATACCTTTAACTTAGCACCCTATACTCAACCATTTTCTTTGACTCTTGAGCAGTTAGGCTTTCAGAAGAAATTTCCTCTTGCCGATGAAGCCTGTTTGATAAAGGCGCAATTTGTGCCCAAAGCAGTTCCCAATCCGCAATTGGTGCAACTCGATGTGAAAGGTTTGACCAAGGCAGAATTAAGCCATATTTTGTTTTTCAACAAGGAGGATAAATTGGAGAGTTTACTCAATCCGGAAATAATCCCTTCCTATTCCATGCAATCTTTTATGCTGAAACCGGGGATTTACGACTTCTATTTTATCTCGGCATACAATAGCGTTTACAAGCTGAAAAGCCTGCCCATTCTGGCCAATGGTAAGACTTGCATTGCCTTGGATTCCCTCTATTTCACGCAGCCTTGCAAAGTATTGGATGAAGTAAGGGAACTCAGTCGCCAATTGCATACCGAATACCAATTGAGGGAGTCGATGCAAGTAAGTTACCGAAAGGAAGATTATGTGGAAGTACGTGAAAAAATACCTGTTCAAATGGCTGCTTCGGAAGAAAGAACACCGGTTGTTTCGGGATTTGTTTTTGATGAAAAGGGAATAGCTCTCGAACATGTTATCATTACCCTGGAGCAGCATGGAAAGGTAAAAGGAATTTCCTTTTCAGATAAAACCGGAAGTTTTATTGTGAGGGATATTGATGCCGGAAATTACCAAATGCGTTTAACCCGCTATGGCTCCTGCATTACCTTGGTGAATTCAATTCAGCTCCAGAAAAATAGGTTGCATAGCTATTCCCTGCGCCTGAATAAATGCGGCTTTGATGGCCTTTCGGGTCCGGGTGTGTATTTTGGAAAGCGTGTTATGACAGAGCTTGATAAGTCGAGAACAAATCCTCCACAAAACCCGGGCAATGCAAGTGAACAAGAGGGTTCTGTTTATATGAATGGAACAGGTATGTTGAAAGGTAGGGTAGTGGATTTGTCAACCAAAGCACCTTTGGATTATGTAACCATTACTCTTTCTCTCCATGGAGTGAAGGTGCAGGCCGGGATAAGCGACGAAGAGGGCGAGTTCCTGTTCCGAAATCTTACTCCGGGCGAGTACACGCTTCAAGCCAATTTTGTTGGATATTCCCCAGCGGTAATAAGGGGGATAGTGATTGAAAGAGATTTTGTAAGGCATGTAAACTTTACCATGCAAGTCTCCGACAGGCAATTGCAAGAAGTTGTAATTGTTCAAAAAAAGGACCTTGTTGAAAGGGGAGATGTACATGTGCAACGCTTTACGTCCAGTGAGATTATTGCTGCACCTGCACGCAATGTAAATGGAATTGCATCCCTAAGTTATGGAGTGGAATCCAGATCGGGCTTACTCCCTGCAACACGTGGAAGCAGGGCCGAGGGTACTGCCTATTATATCGACGGTGTTCGGGTTTCTGAAAAGGGCAATGTTCCCCAAAATGCAATAGGTACTCCGGATAAGTTTCAAGCCAATTTTTCTGCCCAAGAAGAAAGGCAAAGGATGTTGCAAATGGCAACCAATACTCAGGTTAAAAATAGCCGCAATGTGTTTCGTGATTATGCATTTTGGGTTCCCAATTTGGTCACCAATAAGCAAGGGGAAGCCCATGTAAGCATTACTTTTCCCGACAATATTACCCGCTGGGATACCTGGATTCTAGCCATGAACGAGCATTTTCAGTCGGGAATGAACTCCTGGCAGGTTCGCGCCTACAAGCCACTCGCTGCAAGTTTGTACATTCCATCTTTTTCCATTCAAAAAGACCAAATCCATATCAAAGGGAAATTGAGCAATTATACCGGCGAGGAGCTGGATGTTCAAACCTATTTTTCCTGGGCTGATAGTTTGATAAAATCGGATACGGTGCGCATCCAAAAGGGACATACCGAAAGTGTTCGGGTGGATGTGCCGAATGCCGATACCCTTTCCTTGAAGTATGGCTTGAAAGCGGATGGAAATTATGCCGATGCCGAAAGCTTTTTGTTGCCCGTATTGCCGGCCGGTATCGAAACAAACGTATTCCAACAGAAACTACTTGCTCAGGATTCGGTGTGGAGCATAACAACTGGTGATTCGGGTACCTATGAACTTCGGGTAGTGCATGGTTACAGCCAGTTGCTGCGCGAAGAAATTGGAAGGCTGAGAAATTACCAGTACGGATGTGTGGAACAAACAACTTCAAAGATGAATGCCTTGTTGGTTGAAAAGGCGTTGTGTAGGTTGTTGAACGATTCTTTTGCGGATGAAAATTTAATCCGTACCTGCATTCGAAAGCTGGAAGCACAGCAATCCGGCAATGGTTCATTTGGCTGGTTTTCATCTTCTAGTCCGGAAACCTGGTTGACTTTTTATGTGCTGAAAAGCTTGCAGGAAGCCGCCAAGCAAGGCTATGAAACACGGGTGCTCAACAGAGGCTTGGAGTATTTCAGAAGCAATTTACACAGGTTTCAGGGCACTGATAAACTCCGTGCTTTGTATGTGCTTGCAGAAGCGCGTGAACCTTTGAATTACGAAGAATTGTTGAACAGCTTCAACGAAGAAACCATGGTCTTGTTGGATAGATTGCTAATAACTGCCATTAAGCAAAAGCTGGGTTTGCCGCATTTCTCCGGCTTTTTGTACGAGCGTATTGCCAAAAATGCAGAGGGTGGAATCTATTGGAATTTGCCTTATGAATCCATGTTTCAAAACCGAAATACTTTTGGTCCAATGGCCTATGATGTCTTGAAAAAGGATGGAGCCGATTCGGCCTTCCTGGCGGGAATGCGCATGTATTTTTTCAATGAACGGAATTTTTCTGCCTACCTGCAAAGGAATACGCTCGAATCGGCAATGGTATTGCAAGCCATGGCCAAGGATATGGCTGCTTCCGAAAATGCCAAGTTCCTGCCAGTGTTGTCGCTCAATGGAAATGCATTGGGAAATAAGTTTCCTGTGCGCGTAAAACTGCAAACAAATTCCACTTACAAACTGGCCAATTCAGGAGCCAAAGCACAGGCATTGGTAAGCAACAAGGTGTTTGTTGAAAAGCCTGCATGCGATTCCAGTTCATTTGGTATTAAAACCGTATTTGTACAAGATGGGAAACAAGTTACTCAACCTAAATCGGATATAGAATTGGAGTACCGCATTGAATTAAGCAGCTCTAAGAACCAGGAGTTTTTGTTGGTGCAAATTCCTATCCCGGCATCATGCACCTATTCAGTAAAAGGAAATCCATTTGGAGCCGATGAAGTGGAATATAAAAAGGACAGGGTATTGCTGTATTTCAGACGCATGCGTGCCGGCAAAAAGCAATTGGTCATTCGCCTTGAGCCCAGGTTCAAAGGCAGTTTTACCTTATTGCCGGTGCAGGTTGAAAACATGTACGACGCACAAATCAAGGGCAACAATGAAACCCGAAAGTTGCTGATAGAGTAGTCTACCCACAAAAAGTCTTCGAGCAACTGAATTTCATTTTACTAAGTCAAAAAGTTTTACAACTAGTTTGCAAGGAAATTAATCGGATAACCAAAAACCTTGCAAATTAGTTAACAAAAATGGCCCCTTAATTCGAATGCAATAATGATTGTCAATTGGTATAGAATTCCAGAATCTAGAAATGAAGACACCCTTAAGTAGTGAGTCGGAACTTTCCTGTTGGCAGTGCGTGCGGGCAAAATCCGCGGGCAGGACTGCGCGACTTGCCTTATTGGCTGGTTCGCTTCGGGCTGGCTTGCGGGTAAGAGCGAAGCAGGCGCGAAAAGGCAGGGAGGGATTTTGACCGAGCTTGGCCTCCCGCACGTGCGGGACCTCCAACAGGAAAAGCTTTTGGTGACTTTTGGCTACAAAAGTTACAGCAGAAAAAAACTAAATACCTCAAAGGTAAAATGTCATCAGTAAGTAATTAAATGGAAGTCTACGCTTTAAAGACGATTTTATTCTTGAACGAGAAATTCAAACCGTAAATAATGACTTTTAGAGGAACAACTAGACTAGTTTTCTAAAAGGGTTAATTCAATAAAGTTCGCATGTGTTGGGAGATGGCTGAAATTCTGCAACAGTTGTCCTATTCCGGGTTAAAACTTGTTGGCAAATTTCAAATTCGGATGGCATTTTCAGGAGCCTAAAATCCGGAAATTCAAGATGCCATTAATCTGGGGCTTGCACCAATCGGCAAGAGGAAAATGAATGCGCGAAGTAAGATTTTCGCACTTGCCGCTTTGTGCCGGGCCATCCGCTTGTACTACCCCAATTGGATAAGCATCACTGCAAGCAACAAGCAGAGCTTCTTGGGTCGCTTGCTTGTAGCAGCAGTGTTAAGCTTACCCAATCGGCGCGGTACCGCTGCTGTCCCTAAGCCGGATGCAACCGGGTGGAGAATAATAATTCCTTAGCAGAGTTTCTTTTGATTTTAAGCTCTAATCATTCAAGTTGATTGTATTGCATGTCTTTGGTTGGTTCATGCTTGTAGCTCAAAAAAAACAAACTCATTGAACCTGCAAAGTAAGGGTCCACAAAAGTGGTTAAACTTTAAACCGGCACCGATAACTTGCTAAGCCATTTCAGAAAGTTCCAACCAGCGCAATTCCTTTTCGTCGAGCTGCGCTTTGATGGCTTCAAAATCCTTGGTGAGGGCAAGCAATTCTTCGTGGTTAGTTCCCGATTGATTCAACTTTTCTTCAAGCAAGTGCTTTTGCTTTTGCAGCATTTCCAACTCATCTGTTAGCAATTCCAGTTCCCGCTGTTCTTTGTAACTGAGTTTCTTTTTGGGTGCTGCCGGAGCTGCTGCTTCCTCTTTTTTTACTTCAGGTTCAAGGGCTTTTTGTTGCTCTTGTTTGCTTTGATTTTTCCTTTGCTCCAACTCATTTAGGTAATCCTGGTAATTTCCATTGAAGCTGCGGATGATTCCTTCTCCTTCAAACACGAAAAGAGAATCAACCAGATTGTCCATAAAGTAGCGGTCGTGGGTTACAACCAATAGGCAACCTTCGTAATTCTCCAGGAAATCTTCCAATACGTTCAATGTGTCAATGTCAAGGTCATTGGTTGGTTCGTCCAGCACCAGAAAATTCGGTTTTTTCATCAGGACGGTAAGCAGGTACAACCTCCGTTTTTCTCCACCACTGAGCGAGCTTACGTAATTGTATTGCTTTTTGGCATCGAATAAAAACTGCTTCAACAACTGGGTGGCACTCAATTGCACGCCTTTGCCTACTTCCAGGTATTCGGCTATATCGGTAATGACTTCAATAACACGCTTGTCGTCTTTCAACTGCATACCCTGCTGGTTGTAATAGCCAAAGCGAACAGTTTCCCCTTTTACAATTTCGCCGGAATCAGGCTTCTCCTGTTCAAGCAACATGTTGAGGAAGGTACTTTTTCCAACCCCGTTTTGTCCAATAATGCCAATGCGTTCTCCGGGCACAAAAAGGTGCGTAAATTCTTTGCAAACACAAAGCTTACCAAAGGATTTTTTCAATTGGTGCACATCCAGAATTTTGTTTCCCAATCGCTGCATTTGCATCTGAATTTCAACAGAGCCTTCTTCTTTCTTTTGCGCTCCTTTTTCTTTTAGGACATAGTAATTGTTGATGCGCGATTTGCTTTTGGTTGTTCGGGCTTTGGGTTGCTTACGCATCCATTCCAATTCTTTTTTGGCCAGTTTTCGGGCAATGTCTGCTTCCCTTGCTTCATTGGCTTCACGAGCTGCTTTCTTCTCCAGAAAGTACGCGTAATTTCCTTTGTAGGTATAGAGTTTTCCTCCGTCAAGTTCAATGATTTCGTTGCAGATTTTATCCAGGAAATACCTGTCGTGGCTTACCAATAACATGGTCAAATCAAGCGATTGCAACCAGCCTTCCAGCCATTCAATCATTTGGATGTCGAGGTGGTTGGTTGGTTCGTCCAGAATCACCATTTTGGGTTCGGTAATCAGCAATTTGGCAAGAGCCAGACGTTTGCGTTGCCCACCCGAAAGCTTACCACAGGGCTGTTGCAAATGGTGATGCAGGTTGAGTTTGGTGAGAATGGTATGTACTTTTGAATCCAGGTCCCAGGCCTGAAGGAGTTCCATTTGCTCCATGAGCTCCTGCAATTCATTTTGAAGGTTGATATCTTCCGGATTCAATTCCAATTGTTCCTGCACCAATTCATAACGGGCAATGGTTTTAAATTTGGGATGTTCTGAATCGAATATGGCATCAATAACGCGTTGGTCCTCTTTGAAACGGGGTTCTTGTTCCAGGTAGGTCCATTCAATGTTTTTATCAATAATTACTTTGCCGCCTCCATCGGGTTCTTCACGGCCTGCAAGGATATTTAATAAGGAAGTTTTTCCGGTTCCATTTCTGGCAATCAGGGCAATGCGTTCTCCTTTGGCAATGGTAAGTTCCAGGTTTTCAAACAATACCCTTTCGCCAAAGCGACGGCCCAGGTTTTCCGCTCTCAAATAAATCATCCGCAAGAATACGGAAATCGCTTCATAGCTTTAAATTTTGCGCTTACATTCGCTTCAAATTTGCTGATTATGATAGTTGGAATAATTCCCGCCCGATATGCATCTACTCGTTTTCCGGGCAAGCCTCTGGTTGAAATTGAAGGTGTTAGTATGATTCAACGGGTGTATCAACAGGCATCGCGCGCAAAATCGCTCGATTACCTGGTGGTGGCTACCGATGATGAACGTATTGCAAATCATGTGCGTGGCTTTGGTGGGAATGTGGTTATGACAGGAAGTAATCATCCAAGTGGAACCGACCGTTGTTATGAAGTGGTAAAAAAGTTGAATACTTCTTACAAGTACATTATCAATATTCAAGGGGATGAACCTTTTATCAATCCGGAGCAGATTGATGAATTGGGTGCAGTTTGCAAAGGACATACCGAGCTAGCCACGCAAATGATTAAGGTTGATAGTGCTGAGTTTTTGTTTGATACAGGCGAAGTGAAAATTGTGTTGAACCACGAAATGGAAGCGCTGTATTTCAGTCGTTCAGTAATTCCATTTTTAAAGAATATTCCACAAGAAGAATGGCATAAACATCACACGTATTACAGGCATGTGGGCATGTATGCCTATCGCAGCGATGTATTGCAGGCCATTACTCAAAAACCGGTTTCGGTGCTGGAGCGCGCAGAAAGTTTGGAGCAGTTACGTTGGTTGGAAGCAGGCTATAAAATCAAATGTGTTGAAACAAAATTCGATAGCCATTGTGTGGATACGCCTGAAGATATTGAGCGCGTGCTCAAATTGATGAAGGATAAAGCTTGAATTTGTTTTTGAATGGATTCAAAGAATAGCATTCAAATTCCCGGGCTAATTGGGTAGTTTCAATACCTTTATCGTATGCAGTTCATCTGAGCTGGTTTTGATTGAGATCAAATAAGAACCATGCGGCTCTGGCAAAGAGAGTCGAATGCTTTCATTTTCCCAAACAGAGGTGGTAGGGTAGGCGCGTCCTTCGACATCTCTAACTTGAATCCAATTTACTTGTTGACCAGGTTTGAGGTAGAGCCAAACATCCTTGTGGGTTGGATTTGGCCAATACTCAATTTCTGATTTGTTGTTCCAAGAATTTAACCCGGAGGGAATGGCATATAAGAAATTCTTTTTGGTGAGTGTAATGGCTGTGTCCGGATAATTGACTTTTAAGCTAAGAGTATACCATCCCGGTTCTGTTAATACCAAGTATGGATTTTTGGAACTTGAATCTGTTCCATTCATAAATCGTGAGTTGGGTGGATTTAATGTCCATTGATAAGCTTTTACATTCCCACTTACCTGGGAGCTAAGTTGGAAAACCACATTTACACCCGGATCATTTTTGCTGCTTGAAAATTCAAGTTGATGAACCAATGTCAGGTAATCTGTTTGCTGAATCTGGCTGCTGTCTTCCTCCTGCTTGATAGACAATTTTACTGTATAAGAACCGGGCTTTAGCAATTCAATCCAACACAAGGCATCGTTTTTGGTTGTTCCTTTGATAAATCGAAAATGCTTGGGTTCAATGTCCCAGGTATAGCTTGTATTTAGATTGGTGAAGTTGGGTTTTAGTGAAATTGTATCTCCAAAACCTGGAGTAGTTTTACTGGCAATAATTGCGGTAGGGAATACTAGTGGTCCTTGAGTTTCAGAAATAAGATACCTTGAAAATTGAAATTCATTGTCTGCCAGGAATGTGCGTACAATTCTTCCTTTGCTGAAGGAGGATAGTTGATGAAAATTGCATGGGATTTGAGCTTTCACCCAGGTTTCTTTTGCAAATGTTGTATCCTGTTTTGTGTGGTTGAAGAGCAATAACCTGTTTATTAAATTGGTGCCCGAAAATTTCTCCGCAAGTAAAAAGTTCTTTCCGGAACAGGCTTGCAAGTGGCCTTCTTGCCCAAGTTCAGATAGTGCATTTCTTTCAAAAATTACTTCTAAGTTTTTTCCAAACATGTCCATACTTAATACACGAATTACACTAAATTTAGATAAATGGGGTGAAAGATAATCGGTTGAGAAATTGAGCAAATAGTTGCTTCCATCTCCGTATTGTTGAATCTGAGTGCATTGTAGGTTTTGCCATCCAAACCTTGCCAGAATGCTGGTGCTTACATGTCCGTTATTGCCAAAATCAACTGCTAGTTTTCCATCCGATTGAAGTAGGCAAAGGCTCGTATCCAAACCGGCAAGAATTGTTTCATTGCGATTCACAACTATCCGAAACTTTAGATAGAAAATACGGAAAAGAACTCAAACCTTTGAGGTATCTGACATCTCAAGAATAT
>JAKLJI010000042.1 GCA_023151275.1 Bacteroidia bacterium
ACCATGAAGGGATGAAGGGAATGAAGGGTTCGCTTGCCCGATTCTAATCACTGAAGCAATCATGGATTATTATGGAGAAGCTTATTGGTGGAAGGTTAACCATGAAGGGATGAAGGGAATGAAGGGTTCGCTCGCACGATGCTAATCACTGAGCCAATCATGGATTAGTTTGGAGAAGCACAAAGTGGAAGTTTAACCATGAAGGGATGAAGGGAATGAAGGATTACGTGCTCGATTCCAATCAAAGAAACAATCATGGATTTTTGGAAAATGGAGATTTGCTGAAGTTGAAATATTACCTTGAAATTGGCCTAGGGGCAGAAGCGGTACCCCGCAAGACGGCGGCTTTAGCGTTTTGGTGGCAGAGGGGCTGCCGGCAGAAAGACCATTCTGCCACCTAAAAACGCTTAAGTCTGCCGACGCGGAGTACAAGCGGATGACCCGGCCTGCCCTGCGACAATATTGAATCGTCGCTGCTTTTACTTGGGCAGGCAGGCCCCGCCTCGGAAATCAACTTCACAAATAACTACGCGAATCCCCTAGCGAGAATTCTGGTTTTGAGCTCAAGACAAAGCCACCTGTTTTTTTGTACCTTCACTGCATGTCTGTTTTTCCTGTTGCCGATTTCCGTAAGGCTGTCCAGTTTGCACAGCCTGAATTGCAAGTTGCCGTTTTAAACAACTTACTTGCCTGCACAAGTTTGCCAGCGGCGCATATTCCTGCCATACATGATGCCCTGCTTTTTGCACTTGCCTATCCTTCATCAAAAAGCAATTACAAGCTTACTTCAAAGGCCCTTGAACATACCACAACTTTGCTTGCCAAAGCCTTGAAAAAAGAAGGAAAAAAGGCCTTGCAACAGCTTGAAGGAAGCGGGTTGAATGGAACTCTTATTCAAACCGCATTTGGATGGGATCTTACCAAATGGCTAAGCAACACTTTTCCGGAACAAGTTAAGCTGGAAAGCATAGATTGGAATGCAACACATGGCATGGATATTCTCAATTTGTTGGTTCCGCGTATTGAGCATGACCGCTTTCTTACCCAATCTCAAACCATTGAGCACTGGGTAGAAACCTTGGCCGGTGGGCTTCATCCCTTAAACTTTTTGATTGATTTGCTTGAAAAACGCATACCGGACCCCGCCTTGCGAGAGTATCTGTTTCAACTCTTAGATATTCGTATTTCGGTTAAATTGAATACGCAAACGGGAAGCAGGAGTACATTTCGTTCGCCGGAACAGTCTATTTTTATGCATAGTAAGCCCTTGCAAAAACAGCTTAGCCTGGAAGATGAACTTGCCAAAAAAGAGTTGAAACGAATTGCGTTGAGTGCGCAAGAACAGGAAGAACTTTTTAGCGCTTGTCGGATGCAGTTAATGACTCTGGGTCGCGAAACCGATCCGGTTGCTTATGCGGATACCAAGCAGTTTCGGATGTATGATTGTGGTAGAGGATTCCGCGTATTGCTAATTCCTATGCGGCCCGAAAAGCGCTTGCCACTGGAAAGTTTTATTGGCTATATGGGCTTTAAAAATCGTCAACCCATTGCTTACGGAGGCGCTTGGGTTTATGGCAACCGCGCAAGAATAGGCTTGAATGTGTTTGAGGCTTATCGCGGTGGGGAATCGGTTTGGTTGTTTAGTGCCTTGATGCGTTGCTACAAACAGGTGTTTGGTTTGGAGCATTTCTTAGTAGATCCCTATCAATTGGGAAAAGGAAATGAAGAAGGAATAAAAAGCGGTGCGTTCTGGTTTTACTACCGACTTGGATTTAGGCCACAAGAGGCTGAATTGCGGCAATTGGCTGATGAAAGCTTTGCACGCATGCAGGCAGATAAGAACTATACATGTCCAACCAAGTTGTTGCGCAAGTTGGCCGGCTCACAAATGGCATTATCGTGCTCAGCAGTTGATTGGGCTGAGGAGCCCATGGAGATAGCTGTTGCACTTAGCAAGTGGTTTAGTAAGAACCGCGGAATGGAGATGAAAGAACCTCTGCGTGAGCTAAAAGAAAAACTGGGCTATTCAAGTCGACAAGCTGTTCCAACAGGGCTTGCAGCACTTGCACCTTGGTTGAATGAAAAACTATCGGGAAGGCTAAGCAAGACAGAGCAAAGCAAGCTTAAGGCGATGTTTGAAGCAAAGTTTATAGGCGATGAAATTGAATTTGCATCGGAATGGTCAAAATGGTTAGCCCGTAAAAGAAAGGATTAGGTTTACCTGAAAGGGCTAGAGGAAAGCCTGGAAAATTGGCAGAATTTTCAAGGAAAACCAAGCATTTTCAATGAGAGAAATGTGTGGGTAAGCTCCGAATTTTGGCATGTTAAAACACAATGCCATGATAAAAAACACTACCCTTTTTTTGTGGCTTACAGTTTTTTTATGTTGGGTTTGCCCGGGGCAAGCTCAGCCTGTAAGTGCACCAACTCCCTCCTATCCACCCTCACCGCAGGCCATCGCTTTGGGCCAGTTTGCCGAAATTCCGCAAGGCAGTTATACCGGACAAGTGCCCATTAGCATACCACTGCCTTCCTTGCAAACCGCCAATGGATTTGAATTGCCCATAGCATTGGAATATGCAGGAGGAGGATTGCGCGTGGACGATTATCCAGGCACATTGGGCATGAGCTGGACTTTGAATGCCGGTGGAATGGTAAGTCGCTACATACAAGGTGGCGACGATTTTGGCCCAAGAGGCTATCACAACAATCCCGTTCAGGTTCCACCCGGTGCTGTATCAGATGCCTGCGATTGGAAGGGAGGAACTTATTGGTCTGATTTAATTCAATTGGCCAACCAGGGCAAATCACCCTACAATCCGGATGCCCGACCCGACCAATACCACCTGAACTTTTGTGGAAGAGCTGCTCGCTTTTACTACAGGCCCGATAAGATGCCGGCCTTTATACCCTTCCAGAACTTGCAGGTACTGGTAAATTACCAGCATATTGGCAATCCGCAATTGCAACAAGTGAGTTGGACAATAAGCGATGAAAGTGGGAATACCTATTATTTCTCGCACATGGAACTCAACCAACTTAGCTTCAGCCCCAGTGGGGTACAAGACCCCTATATATCTGGAGCCTGGCTAAGTCAAATAAAGACGGCAAGTGGCGAGTATATTGATTTTGAATACGAACCGTACGCGTATGGGTATGACCAAAGCAGAAGCTACGATTGGACCATTAATTCGGAATGTGGCTTTGAAGGGAAGCACAGTGTTCAAACCACGCATATTGAGGTGAACACCTGGAAACTCAAGCGAATAAGTTACAAGAGCAAAGAAATTCTGTTTAGTTATACAGACTTCAATCCGGTATCGGTACTCAGCGGCATTGAGTACAGAATAGCAGATCAGTTCCAGCGTTCCTATCGGCTAGAATATACAACTGGTAAAGATGAACGCATTTGGCTTGAGCGTCTCGTTCAGGTAGATGAAAAAGGAAGCTTACCAGCAGATGAATTACCAACCTGGAACTTTACTTACTTAAACAGAGAGGAACTTCCGGAGCGATTATCAACCCGCCAAGATTATTGGGGCTATTTTAACAGTAATCCGAGTGAGGAGTCTATGGCTCCTAATATTGTGCCCGGAATTTTTCTTACAGACTGCAACCTACCCGGTGCATCTATGGACCAAAGGGGACCTGTAAGTCGAGATTGTGACCCGGACAGATGCAGATTTGGAAGTCTGCTGCGGATTCAACATCCAACCGGAGGATTTACGGAATATGAATGGGAAGCACATGAGTTCACGCATCCCGATTACAAATACATAAACATCTTGAGTGCAGTTAGAGGAGCTGGATTGCGGATAAAAGCTATTCGGAAATTGGACCGCGACGAACAGGTCTTGATGCATCAACGATATGCCTACCAGGATGGATTAATTATGACGATACCCATCCCCTATTCATTGCAATACCTCTCCTGTGGAGGCAGCGCCCAATTGTATTACAGCAGTCGCTCAGGTAGCATAATGCAACAAAGCAGAAGTGCCAATGGCTCATTGGTTGGTTACGGAAAAACAGAAGAGTACTTGATTGATAATGCGGAGTTACCCCTGGGCAAACTTATTCGACACTACTACAATTTTCCCGCCGAACAACCCCGTGAAATTCTATACGGCAAACGATGGACAAGTAGCGGTTACTTCTCTTGGTACCTGAGCAATGGCCTACCTTATCATTTGCCAGCCGGAACACCTTGGATAAATGAACATGAAACCCGAAATGGAAGCATATTGAAAGAACAATGGATTAGAAACCGGGGCTTGGAAGAAGAATTGGTGAAAGAAGTAAACTACAATTATGATACTGTTGGATTA
The DNA here is from genome assembly GCA_023151275.1 of Bacteroidia bacterium. Taxonomy (GTDB): domain Bacteria; phylum Bacteroidota; class Bacteroidia; order UKL13-3; family UKL13-3; genus CAISCU01. The sequence continues at coordinate 4,329 of JAKLJI010000042.1, forward strand.
GGAAGAATAAGTGGAACCCTTGTAAGCTTCCCGTTTTGTGCAACCAATACGCCTTGGAATTGCACTGAAATGCTTTACATCAACTACTACCACAACACCTTATACAATCGCTTAAAATCCATACAGACCCGGGATTATGCGAGAGGGCAAGTGCAGGCATTTGAGCCTTTATTCAAACTAAGTGAAAAACGAATAAGTTACTTAACAACCGATTTTCATTTCCCGGAAACCATAACAGAAACTGGAAGTGGATTAGAAAATTCAAAACGCCTGGAATACCTAAATCAACCAATTGTACCCTATACACAAAATGACCATTATAGGATTAGGTATGTGGTTAAAGAAGAAAACTTCAGAAATAATTTGCGCATTAGCTCTGAAGAAACTGAGTACAATTCCAATTATCAAATAATCAAAAAACGAAACCGAAGTATTGGAAATACCGGACAGGTATTACCCTTGAAAAGCTGGGAAGAAAGTCGATATGAATATGATTCAGAGCATAGACTTGTGACCATTGAAAGTAGTTTCGGACAACGTCAACAATTTGGTTGGGACAATCGAAATCAACTTGTATTTAACACAGGCTTGTTGTGTACAAAGGATAATTATGCAGCTACCGGATTTGAACCCGAGGCTAATCAGGGATGGAATTTCAATTCCCAAGGGCAAAAGCAACTAAATAATGCTCGTGCCGGTGAGTATGTTTACGATTTGAATGCAGGACCTGTGGCGAAAGAACTACCTGAAGGATATTATCGATTTAGGTTCTGGTATAGAAATGGAATTCAAGCACCACGCTGGCAAATCTTGTCGGGAAGCCTGATAAGTCAAGATGATCAGCTAGCAGTTGCCGGCAATTGGAACTTTGTGCAAGGGATAATTAAGCTTGACAAGGCTTGTTTAATAAACCTTTCAGGGAAAGAAGAAATTGATGAACTGATCATTCACCCTATTGATGGTCGGGTAAGCATGCTTGGATCCGGACCCTTTGGAATGGTTTCCCAAACAGATGAAACCGGACAAATTCACACCTTCAGCTATGACAAACTTGGCAGGCTTGAACTACAAGCCAATCATAAAGGAAATGTAACTCAAGGCATTCAGTATAACCTTAAACCATAAACCTCTACCCATGAAAAATACATACTTGCTAGCAGGCTGTTTACTGCTGGCCCGGCTTGTCTTTGGGCAAAGCCATACAAAACTAATTCAACCTCAAACACCCCAAGCCATTCAACCGGGCATGTCAGCAGCTCAGCTAAGCGGATTGCATGAATATACCTATGTAGATGGTATTGGAAGGGTGATTCAAAAAAATCAATCCGGTTTTAGTAAAAGTGGGAAAGATTTAATTCAACCCATTGTTTATGAATTGAGCGGACAAGCTACCAAAAACTACCTGCCTTATACAAAAAACTCAGGTGGGATTTTTAATCCGGATGCCTTAAATGACCAAGCGCTTTTTTACCAAAGTACACCACAAGTCAGCAGCTCAACACATCCTTTTGCAATTTCTATTTTTGACAACAGTCCCTTGAGGACATTGGCCGAAAAGGGAGAGCCCGGAGCAGAGTTTCAACCAGGTGAACACAGCATTCAATTTCTTGAAAGACCCAATAAACTGGAAGATCAAATTCTAATCATGGAATTAAACCCATTAACGGGGGTTCCAGAAGTAAAGAAGCAGGGTTATACACAAGTTCAAGCCTTGAATTTTGATGATCCCGGACAAGGTAGTATCACCTATCTACCCTCAAGTAATTTGGTGAATTGCACTCAAACGCCAGGAGTCTTGGTTTCCCCAAATTCGGGAAGCAATACAAAATGGGCTTTTGGGTTTAATCGAAATTCTGTCCCGGGCAAAATTCAAATTCAATTACCAGCGGGTAGATTCAGACTTTTACTGGATTATCTACTTCCCTTTGGAGGAAGCCCAATTCCCTATATTCGAAATTCCGGGACCAATCAAACTATAGCAAGCACTTGGAGTCCGGGCAATACCTGGAAAGAATTGGTAGTAGATATTCCTGCAAGCACCGGAATTCAAAACCTGGAGATTTCATGCAGTGGCCCATCTTCCTTGTTGCTTGTTGATAATATCCGGATTCTGGATCTGAACCAACCTTCAAATTTACCTGCATACTTTCCGGCAGGAAGTTTATGGATTCAGGAACAAACCGATGAAAACGGACATCGAAGTTTGGAAGCGTATGACCAATTGGGATTGAAAATATTCACCCGGAGATTTGGAGAGACCGAACCCATTGAAACCTATTCCATTTATACCAACAGAGGTTTATTAGCAAGTATACTTCAACCTGAGGCTGTAAGGCAATTGATTCAAACAGGTTATCAGGTTAACTCACAAGCTCCCGGAGCTGCGAATGGGAAGACGCTTTATGAACTCTATAGTTTCAGTTATGCATACGATTACCAGAACCGACTCATCCGGAAAACTGAACCCGGAAACTTAATGACAGAATTTGTTTACGACAAACTAAACCGACCTGTGATGAGTCAAGACAATGCCCTAAGAAAAGAAGGAAAATGGTTGGTTCAAAAGTATGATGTATTGGGACGGGAAATTATGAAACTGATTTTTGTTACTGAGAAAGGAATGACCAGGCAGCAATTGCAAGACATAATGGATATGCAGTCTGAAGTGGCTGAAAAAAGTATTGGTAACAACTTGTTTTACAGTTTGAATGTTTTCCCACAAAGCAGCTTTAGTGACACGCTTACCATCAACTATTACGACGGTTACGACGCGAGCAGAGATGGCTTAAAAGAATGGAACCACCTTAAGGCAACATTCATTAAACAACCAACAATTGAGATCCCACTTGGACAATTAACTGTTGTAAAACAGAAGAGTCTCGGACAGCAGGCCGGAGCATGGACAAGCACCATCATCGGATATGATCAGGAACAAAGGAATAACCTGAATTATCAGACAAATCCGGAAGGAGGTATCCATGTAGAAAATACGCAATTGGATTTTAATGGAAGGGTAAGTATGATTCAATATCAACATAGTTATCGAGGAGCCATTCCAACACTTGAGTGGACCATAAAAAAAGAATATGATCCGGCAGGTCGGGAAAAATTCACCTTAATTACACCACCAGGAATGCCTGAAATGCTGATGCGGCAATTGGATTACAACGAAGTGGGACAAGTAAGCAAAAAGTCGATTCACTCCTATTTCCCGGGCCATCCTTTCTTACAAACCCTGGACTATACCTATCACATTCGAGGCTGGTTAAAATCAATAAATAACCCACACAATCTGGGGAAATACAAACTTTTTGCAATGAGCCTAAATTACAATGAAGGCTTTTTACATAGCAATACAGGAGGAGTATTCGGGGCAACTAAACAATACAATGGCAATATAAGCGCCATGCAATGGTGCTCCAAGCGTGATGAAGTTCTGCGAGGTTTTACTTTCTCCTACGATGAATTTGATCGCCTGAACCGGGCCGATTTCTTTGGAAGAAGTAAAAATGGCCTGAAGCATGAAAACGGGAGATACCAAACGGAAGGTATCAGTTATGATTTGAATGGAAACATTTTAACCATGCATCACCATGGACAAATTGTTTCACAAAGGACCAACAATCCCAGTGATTACGGATGGATTGACCACTTAAACTACACCTATTCAGGGAACCAATTGGAATCGGTAAGTGATGGAGTGGCATTACCAGCAAATGGATTAAATGACTTTCCAGATCGCGCCAAGAATGGAAAGGACTATGAATATGATGAAAACCTGCGCTTAAAGACAGACAGGAATCAGGAAATCCAGCAAATCTCATACAATGTTCTTGGATTGGTTCAAACCATAGAATGGAAAAACGGAGACTACCTCATAAACAACTACGATGCAGGAGGAACCAAATGGAGAAGCAGGTTCTATCACCAAGGGAAATGCTTGGAAGATCTCGAGTATTATGGACCTGCTGTTTATAGAAACGGCATGTTGGATATCATACACCATGAAGAAGGCAGACTGGTAGCTGAGAAACAGGTAAGCAATGGAATCGTAACCGGACTAACAGGCAAATACCTATATCACTATGACTACAGAGACCATTTAGGAAATACCAGAATGACCTATACACCTGCATTAGACCCAAATGGAAATTGGAAATGTACCTATGAAGAAGGTGATTATGATTCTGGCGAGGGTGAAGGTGATACGAATTTTGACCCGAATGACGATGAACCAGTATTTGGTGGGAAATCTGCCCCAATCAAGACCAATGAAATGGCACATGAAGGAATTTACTCAGGCAAGATGGATAAGCCCTTTGGAACTCATATCCGCTTTGATGTACAAATGAGCGACACCGTTCGAGCAAAAGCTTATGCATTTGTGAAAGAAAACAAGAAATCGGATATACCAGGCAACCCGGGGTGGTTGCTACAATTATTGAGTTTACATCCAGGTGTAAAACAGGTTGGCCCTGACGGCACATCCGGCAATAGCAAACCGATTATCGGAATAAACACTGTTCCCCTGTTGCTTGAAGCAGGTAAAGTGATGCAAGGGATACCGAATGTGGAACGAATGAAAGGGCATTTGGTAATAAGAACCCTCGACAGCAATGGCAATGTAGTAGGCCTGCAAAGTGTAGGAGTAAACACCGAAGGGGTTTGGACGGAACTGGAAAATGAGTTGGTAATAAACAACCCGCTTGCAAAGGAAGCAGAAATTTTTGTTGGTGCCAGTGAAGGAAATTTGGTTTATTTTGATGATATTGCTGTTGAACGAAAGCGCATGCTAGCGAACATTGTACAGGAGAACCATTACTACCCCTATGGTTTGAATATCAAAGGGCTGGAGTACACGGACGCAGGACCGGATACGAATCATTATGCGTTGATGACGGGAAAAGAATTGGTCATGCGCAATCACCTGGAATACTATGATTTTGGCGCCCGCATGTACGATCCACGTATTGGAAGATGGATAAGTCCGGATCCGTTGAGTGAAAAATTCAAAAGCTACACTTCTTTTAAATTCAATAAACTTAATCCTCTAAATCACATTGATCCTAATGGTCTCGCTGAGTACCATTTTTCAGAAAATGAAAATGATTTAAAGTTTAAAGAATTTATGGCCGAAGCAGAAAGAGAAAGAATCAGAGACACATATAGAAACACTGGATTTATGGACTATTCCACACTATTTACCTCTGGAAATTTTGAAGAACTTGAAGTTTTTGAACCTTCAAATAGTAAAGATCCGATATTAGTAAATCCGTCTGGGGGAAGATTGAGAGGATTAGATAATCATGGCTCGGGACATTATTTAGCATCGAGAGATAATGGAAAGAGACTCCATTTTGGAATTGACATTACAACCAAAGTAGGCCAAAAATTGGTCTCTCCAATTAGTGGAATTGCATTATCTAGAATAGGAAATACAAAGGGAATTCCAATGATTGATATTTACCCTATTGACAAATCACTAGGAATTGATTACATAAGAATTTTGTATGTAAACTTTGACAAGGAGAACTTAAACAAAAATATTCCTGTTGTTGCAGGACAATCAATAATTGGACAAGCCGCAGATCTATCAAAACTAGGGTACCCAAAAGACATAGTCCAACATATCCATATACAAATTAGAAGTGGAGAACAATGGATTGATCCAACACCTTTTTTCTTTTCTAAATGAAAACTAAATTACTCCTATTAGCTATGCTGCTTTACCTTTCAGGAAGAGCACAAAACATTGACTATACAGGCAGCTGGGCAGTTAATACTGTTCAAATGGAAATTTTCTCTGGAGATTGTTATGACGTGTTAACCATTAAAAAAGATGGGCAATATACCCTTCAAAATGAATGTTATGATGATGGAAATGACCCCATTCTTGAAACCGGTAACTGGAAACAATCAGGTAATGCTATTTTCTTTTTCAATAGAAAAATGAAAACCAATATTGAATTGTTAGATACCAAGGAGGATTTAAAGCTAATTGGGAAAAGAAAAAATCCAAAAACCATTGAGTTCTACTACAACGGCAAAATAATAGAGTTTTACAAACTCATCGATGAACCTATTCAAACAATCCTTTTCAATGGGACTGGGCAATTGGACACACTTATCCAATTGCCCAGTCAATCCTGCAACATTGATTTATGCTATCTTTTCTACAAAGAAGCAGACTCGCTTTCTGTATTCCTTCCAAAGGATAATCTCATGCATTCCACTCCTATGGAAAGTACAAAAATTGAAAAATGCATTCCAATTAATGGTATGGGCTCCGAAAACATAAGAATACTACTTGTACCTTCCATCGACGATTCTAAATGGAGATTAAAAGTTCGCATTAAACAGAATAAAATCAACGAAAGCTTTAAACAAATCAGAAGAGAAAATAGCAAAAATTAAGTTCTTACCATTCGACCATGAAAAAAGCAATTCTACCCTTGCTGCTGCTACTTCTAGCTGCATCTGCCGGTTTGGCCCAAAACATCAAGTTGTACTACCTCACCGCCCAAAAGGAGAAGGTTTACCTCACTCAGGATTCGGATTACGATACCGAGAATAAGCCCAGCCTTTTCTTTTTGGATAAACCCGACAAAAAGTCCATTTACATTGTAGAGGTCTATCGCATTATTCATTCGCAAGAGCATTTTTACAAATCTTGGTCAATGACCGATGCCGAACTTGAAGGCGGATTCAACACCTCCGCTTTGTTTTCAGACGTCACCAGTCCATTCATTCATCCAAGTGCAATCCTTATTAAAATCTGCCGAACCAGTCAGCAAAATTACCTCAAACTAAAACAACGAGAGGATTGCGCACTTTACCAAGAATTTAGGTTACGCATTCCCCAGTAGCCTGACAAACTCATTACTAACTATCCAGAATTAACAGGTCTATTTTAGTGAATCAGTCAAGCTATTGGGCATGTAAAATCCATTTCTTTTTTAGTCTGAAAGAATATCTGCTATCGACTTACACCTATTAACAACACCCCAATGCAACTCAACCCAATCCTTTTTCTCCTAGCCTTTCTATTAGCATGTCAGGCCAAGCCTCATCCCAACCGGGAAGCAGAGACAGCCTTAACCCGGGAAAGCCAGAATGCTTTCAGCAAATCTGCCGATAGGGACCGGTGTGAACAATGGCTTAATCAAAAGGTATCCTTGGCGGAATACTTGAGTGCTTGTGAACCCTGCTCGCAAGAAGACTGCTTTCGGCAATTTGAAAACCTACCTTGCGTGCAAAGTGGCAACATGATCAATCCAAACCAGGATACCGCTACCTATGAAATCAATGCCGGAGGCTGGATTCGCATAACCCAAGGAGATTCTGTGCGCTACTGGTGTGCCAAGCCGGAAAAAGGAAATGCCTATTTCTTATCCCTTCCAAGTGAATAGCTGCATGCTTTCGGTGAGGTTTTCTAAGGATTTGGTTTACGCCATTTCCTACACCTGAAAACCCACTCCAAGTCCGCTAATTTTCTTTTTTTAATTCTGATTTGTACATTAGTAGTTACCTATGAAAAACACTACCTACTGGGGATTCCTCCTTGGAGTGGTTTTACTCCTCCCCCTACAATCCTGGACCAATTTGAATCATGCTAAGGGAGAAAAGCGTGATACCCTAATTTATTGCAGCGGATTCATTCAGGATTCAATTCCGCTTGTTGCATTGAAAGTCTATACGTATCCCGATAGTTCTTCTGGTCTGGAAATGCTTCGAAAAATTGAAGTTTCGCTTCCTGGTAAAACCTTTGAAACGCCCATTCCCGACCCCATCAGTGTTAAAAACTTCTCGGTTACGGACATTGCCATCACCAACAACCAACTCCAACTAAAGACCTCGCGAGGTGGCGGAAATTTCTTATTTACCGATGAGTTCTATTTTGTGTATTCCGGAAAAACTCTGGTTTTACAGCAGATAGAACATGTAAGTTATGGCCCCAATCAGCCGCTCAAGAGACGAACAGTAAGGCCTAAAAAGCAAACTACTTTTGAGCAATTCTTGTTTCAAAACTTTTTGGACTAATCCATTTCCAAAGCCCATGAAAACCTTTCTTCTACCATTTATTGCTGGCTGCTTTTTGCTGATTTCCTTTGGATCTAATTCACAAGAATTAAAAGGAAAACCAGATTCTCCAAATCCAAACAAAACACCTTCAAACCAGCTCGATTCTCTTGGAATGAAACAGGGACTGTGGATTGAAAAAAATGGAGCTGTTGAAGTCTATTACCGAAATAATTTGCGCGAAGGCGTGTATCGCTCCTACTCCCTCAAAAGCAAATCCCTGGCTGTATTTGGGGAGTATTCTATGGGTAAGCCTGTTGGGAAATGGTACTTTTTCAATGATGAAGGTCAATTGCTGTTTACTGAAGAAAGAATTGAAGAAAACACCTCCACTATCTGGGAGCGGGAAGATGGTGTCAAAATTAAACCGAAGTTTACGTCTTACGTAAAAATGTTCTATCCAAATGGCAACTTACAAGCAGAAGGACAGGCCTTATACGAGGATGAAATTCAGGTAGATTTTTACAAAACAGGCATTTGGCAGTATTACGATAGGAATGGAATTTTATCAGAGAAAAAAGTTGAACACTAGGTCATGAATCACCTCCTAATCCAAGATTTGCAATTCGTTAAAACTTTGGTTTCGACATGTCCTGAACAGAAGTTTTCAAAAACAAACAAGACTACAGACAAACCATCCTCATCTAAACAAATGTCCCATGAAAATTAAAGTTATTAGCCTGCTACTTATCGTTTTTACAGGTATTTCAGCTAAAACACAACATTTGAAAATCTATTACCTAAATCCGCATCATGAAAAGGTTTACCTGACTTCCCATGCAGATTACGATACCGAAAACAAACCAAACCTATTCTTCCTGGATAAGCCGGACATCCATGCGGTTTATTGTATTGAAGTTTTCCGTGTCATTGGATCAGAGCAGCACTTTTACAAATCCTGGACCTTAGCCGATTCTGAGCTTGAAAAAGGATTCAATATCAGTAGCCTGTTCTCGGATGTCACCTCCCCGTTCATCCATCCTTCTGCCATCGTCTTCAAAATTTGCAAGACCAACAAACAGAAATACCTCAAGCTGAAACAACGGGAAGACTGCGAACAGGTTCAGCAAATAACCCTGAACATTCCGCGCTAATTCAACCTTTCTCCTGCTGGCTTTCCATACAATTTCAAGCGGAAAGCCAGCGGGATAAAAGCCCGCTTTCCGTACCACCTTTACTTACCTGGTTCAACCCATGAAAACCGACCCTTTCTACCTAAACCTACTCAAGGCTAGTATGCGAAATCCTTTTAACCCGGCCTTTCCCTTCAGCCACTCTATCTGGGACCCCGCCATGTGTTTACCCACCAGAAAGAATGGTCCAATTGCGCAAAATCCACCGGGCCAGCAAGCCTACCTGAGTCTTGCTGAGCCTTCCATGCGGTTGGATTGGTAAGGCAGATTTCAAAACCTGCCTTTCAGCCTGAAAGGAAATGAGAATGAATCCAAATGGGATGCCCTGAGCAAAGCATTCCATGCGGGTGCCTGAATTCGCATGAGCTGCGCGGGCACAATGCGGTATGGGAGTGTTGGGAAGAAAAAAGCGAAGGCCTTATTTTTAGCTAGCCAATCTGCTGAATGAAAGCTGAACATTTCTATCCGGAATCACGCGAATCAAGCCCACTGAAAACCGGAACACAAGCAAGAAATTCCATTATTTTGATGATATTGCTGTTGAACACAAGTGCATGTTGGAAACAATTGTACAGGAGAACCATTACTACCCCTATGGTTTGAATAGCATAGGGCTGGAGTACACGGATGCAGGACCGGATACGAATCATTATGCCTTGATGACAAGTAAGGAGTTGGTCTTGCGAAACCACCTGGAATACTATGACTTCGGCGCAAGGATGTACGATCCCCGGATAGGAAGATGGATTAGCCCGGATCCGTTGGCGGGACATAGAGATTGGATGAATCCGTACAATTACGTGCAAAATAATTCCATAAACAGAATTGATCCTACAAAGGCCTTATTAATAATATTGGATCCCCAAGATCAAATAACAGCATATGGGATCCAAAATACAATTTACCCAAGAAGACAAAATTCTATATTCTGTTTAGTCCATTGAAAAACAAACAATAATTAAATGAACCATGAGATACGGAATAACACTGATCGCAATTTTATTTTTCACTTCATGCACACAAAATGAGGGCCGTTTTTACAAAAGCACAGATGAAGTAACAGGTGGATTCGCTGATTTTTCACTAACCCTTCAACCTAACAACGAATTAGAATTAAATATTGAATTAGCAAGTCAGGTAGATGAAAATGAAGCCGGAAGTGTTGTGATTAACAAGAAAAAAAATGTAAAAGGTAAATGGACACTGGAAAATGATATTTTCAGCTATAACCTCGATGAATCAAAAGCCTCTATTGATAGCTTTTTCCAAAATACAGCCTACGATTATTTAATAAAAAGTCCACCTATTCAAATTTTTTGGAAAACCGATACGGCATATATTTACGGAATACCTTGCAAAAGAATTTCGAAATAAGTGAATAAACTCCTATAATTTGAAAACATCTTAAGTATTCCTTGGCCATAATAATTTAATAAAGATGAAATGATTTCTTCTTAAAAAAAGAATAAAAGCCATCACTCTCATCCGAACTTTTTCAAAAAACATCTAATTCGTATTAGCAAACCCTCGTCAATGCTGGATTCGTGAATT
>JAKLJI010000043.1 GCA_023151275.1 Bacteroidia bacterium
AAGTTCGGGATGTATTTCTAGCAATTATTCCCCCGGAAATTAGTCTAAAAACGGTCAACGTTTTTTAGGACTCGACAAAATGGCTAATAGCTAAAAGCCAATGGCTAAAGGCTCACCTATAATAATCTCACACTGACATTCCCTCCAAAGGCTTCCTCCATGGTTTTCTAGCCCTTTCCACTTATTTTTGCGTTCGATTTTTTTATTATGCAAGGACTGATCATGGCCGCCCAGTTGATTTTGGGCATTTCAATATTGGTAATTCTTCACGAATTTGGTCACTATTTGGCTGCGCGTGCCTTTGGCATTCGGGTTGAAAAGTTCTACCTCTTCTTTGATGCCTGGGGTTTTAAATTGTTTAAATTCAAAAAAGGCGATACCGAATGGGGAATTGGCTGGTTGCCATTGGGTGGTTATGTGAAGATTTCGGGAATGATTGATGAAAGCATGGACACCGAACAGCTTAAGTCGGAACCACAGCCTTGGGAGTTTAGAAGCAAGCCGGCTTGGCAACGACTAATTGTTATGATTGGTGGGGTTGTGGTGAATGTTATTACCGGTATCATAATCTTTGCCATGTTGAGCTATGTGTATGGCGAAAAGTACTTGCTTAATAGTTCGGTAAAGAATGGTATTGTGCCTTCAGAATTGGCTCAATCCTACGGGTTTAAAACAGGTGATAAACTGCTTGAAGTGAATGGTAAGCCCATTATTCGCTTTCAGGATGCATTGAAACTTGAGCATATTTTGAGCAGTGGCATTGATTACAAGGTTCAACGCGATACGCAAATCTTAACTATACATGTTCCTTCTGATTTTGCCGACCGTTTTTCGGATGCGAAATCGGATTTCTTTATGGAACGTATGCACTTTTTTGTTGCGGAAGTAAATCCCGGAATGGGCGCTGAAAAGGCAGGTATTCTTACCAATGACGTTATTATTAAAGTGGATACCCATGTGGTGACTTTTTTTGATGAGTTTAAGCAAGCCGTAAATGCCAGAAAATCGAAAACGGTTCCTTTTACCATTCTTCGTGATAATAAAGAACTGGTGTTGAATGTTGCCATCGACCAAAATGGCTTAGTTGGACTTAAACCTGATTCAAAAGATTTTGAATATGAGGTTGTGACCTATACATTCTTTGAATCATTCCCTGCAGGATACAACAAAGCAGTTGAAACCATTCAGGCACAAATTCAAGGATGGAAGAAAATTTTCAAAGGTGAAATTGCTGTAAACAAAGCAGTTCAAGGTCCGGTGGGAATTGCTCGTTTTTACGGAGGGGAGTGGATTTGGCAACGTTTCTGGTTGTTAACCGCATTAATCTCGCTCGGTCTTGCCTTCATGAACATTCTCCCCATTCCGGCATTGGATGGCGGACATGTGGTTTTCCTTTTACTTGAAATTATTTTAAGAAAGCCTCTTAGTGAGAAATTCTTGGAAAGAGCGCAATACGCAGGAATGCTCATTTTGCTTACTCTCATGGTGCTCATTTTTGGGAATGATATTCTCGGATTATTCCGGTGATGAAACGTTGCAGTTGGACAGGTAACGATCCCTTGATGAATGCTTACCACGATGAAGAATGGGGCGTTCCTGTGCACGATGATCAAAAGCATTTTGAGTTTTTAGTCCTCGATGCATTTCAAGCCGGATTGAGCTGGAAAACCATCTTGTACAGACGCGAAGGATTTCGAGCTGCTTTTGCAGGTTTTGATTATCGAAAGGTTGCGGAATTTACCGATGCTGATGCTGAAAGGCTGCTGCAAGATCCAGGAATTATTCGAAACCGTTTGAAGGTTTACGGAACCATCAAAAACGCCAAAGCTTTCCTGCAAATTCAGGAGGAGTTTGGAAGTTTTGATGCATTTATCTGGCAATTTACCGGAGGGAAAGTCCTGGATAGAAAGCCACAAACCATGAGCGATGTTCCTGCAACTTCTCCGGAAAGTGATGCCATGAGCAAGGCCTTGAAAAAGCGCGGTTTTACCTTCGTGGGTTCTACCATTTGTTATGCTTACATGCAAGCTGCCGGTATGGTAAATGACCATGTCGTGGATTGTTTCTGCCGAAAAAAATAGCCTGAATTACTACTGCCTGGTAAGCTTCTGGGCTTTACAGAAGAATTGCGGTTTAAGAATTGAAATTCTTTTCAATGCATAAGTTGAGCGAAAATCAGTAAGCCTTTCTTAAGTGGCCAGTAAATCACGGAAAGATTGAAGGTTACGGAGGGAAATAAAAAGATTTTCAAAGCTTGGTAAACAGGTAGAAAATTTGATAATGTGAAAGCATTATTCAAGTATTCTGTTGTAGGACCAGTGAACTTCGGTTCAGGTTCTTTACGGCTTGGCATTCAATTTTGTTTTTTATTGGCACCAAATGTTTTTCATTTGAACCTTTAAAAAAACAGAACCTTTTTTTATTCGTGAGGTTAATTGTCCATGGCGGAAACACCAACAGCTGAAACCAAAAAGAACACCCTTTTTATTGTATTGGGTGGATTCTTTATTTGCAACGCCTTAGTGGCAGAGTTTATTGGGGTGAAGATTTTTTCTTTGGAGAAAAGTCTGGGCTTCCAGCCTTTGTCCATTAAGTTGTTGGGAAACGATTTTTCCTTCAACATGACAGCCGGAGTTTTGCTGTGGCCTGTTGTGTTTATTCTGACAGATATTATCAATGAGTATTATGGAAAAAAAGGGGTTCGCTTGCTTAGCTACCTTGCTGCAACACTAATTGCTTATGCTTTTGTGATGGTGTTTTGGGCCATGCATTTGCATCCTGCCGATTTTTGGTTGTTTAAAGATGCCGCAGGGGAGAAGCTAAATATGCAATTGGCCTATTCCAATATTTTCGGACAAGGATTGTGGATTATCATTGGCTCTTTGGTGGCTTTCTTGGTTGGCCAATTTATCGATGTTACCGTTTTTCATTATGTGAAGCTGAAAACGGGTAATGGAATGTTATGGCTTCGCTCCACCGGCTCAACACTTGTTTCTCAGTTTATCGATAGCTTTGTAGTACTTTTTATCGCTTTCTACATCGGGGCAGGTTGGGACATAAAACTGGTAATTGGAATTGGTATCGTAAATTACATCTACAAATTTTTGGTTGCCCTCGTGTTAACGCCTTCCTTGTACCTTGTTCATGGCGCAATTGATCGTTACCTGGGTCAGGAACTTGCCGGGCAAATGATGAAAGAGGCTGAGGAGCAATAGTGAAAATCGAGAGTCCAGCTACGTTTTTTGCTTAGCTGGTATGATCAACAATAATTAGCCACTTGCCTTTCATCTTCTGAAAAATCAAGCTAAACCAACCCGTTAATCGGCCGTCTTCATTGTTCACTTCCCAAGAACCAATTACCAGGGCTTTATCGGTTCCAAGACTTTCAACAGATTCAAAATTGAATTGCAGTTTGCCCATCTTTTCCGGGTTTGGATAACTGCGGTGGTAATTGTCGCGAACCTGCTGCCAACCATAACTTACACCTCGCTTGCTTACAAAACGTAATTGAGGACTTTTCCAATAGCCATTCATAAAACTATCAATATGGCCATTGTTCCAATGCTTTTGTTGCCTCAACAAAACTTCCTTTATGGCGCTGGATTCAGGATGTGCTTTGGCATACTGGGCTTTTGCATGGAATGAAATCAATACCAATAAAATGAATAGAATTCGCATAAGGCAAACTACTAAAACTAATCAGATTTACATAATTCGGAGCTTGATAAAAATTGCCTCGGATTAAAATAAGCTCCTGGATACTTGCCCATTCCATCTCCATTCATTTTGGATTCATTTCTTTTGGCTCAGGACATTTGTTTTCGCCATCCCATAGATTCAAATGCCATTATTTATTGGAATTATTTAGGGTCCGTTGTTAAATTTAGATCTGCATTAGATTCGAGGATAAGCCTGGCAGATAGTTCTTTGGTACAGCTGTCCAAGCTTATTCGAAGAAGATGATGCGGAGCTGGATTAGCGTTCTGGAAAGCACGCTGCACAGAAAATCCAATTTTACCCAAAAGAATCCTTTCAAAAACCTTGCAGAAGATTTCATTTTTTACGGGCTAGAATCTGCTCAATCAATAAATTACGCGTTAATCAGCAGTCCCAATTTAATTTTTTTCAACGGTTTTGAGCATCCGCCATACAGCTCACTGAGCTTGTTTGATTATTTTCGCAACCTATATGGAAATCCAGCAACAGCTCTTAGAGGTGGCCAAAGAATTTGGAGCGCCCGTTTACGTGTACAATGCCAATCAAATTATTTCCCAGTATCACCGCTTGAAAAATGCATTCAAACCGGTGGATGTTAAGATAAAGTATGCCTGTAAAGCGCTTAACAACTCGGCTATTTTGAAGGTATTGCACAAGGAAGGGAGCGGATTGGATACGGTTTCCATCAACGAAGTTTTGCTGGGTTTACGTGCCGGATTTACTCCTCAGGAAATCATTTTTACACCCAATTGCGTAAGCATTGAAGAAATTCAGGAGGCGGTAAAATTGGGCGTTCATATCAATATCGACAATATCAGCATTTTGGAACAATTTGGTGCCATTTATGGTGATTCCGTTCCTTGCTGTATCCGCATCAATCCGCATATTTTGGCAGGTGGAAATTCAAAAATTTCAACCGGTCATATCGACTCTAAATTTGGAATTTCGGTTTACCAATTGCGCCATGTATTGCGCGTTGTTGAGTCGCAGAAAATTAAAGTGAATGGCCTTCACATGCATACCGGTTCCGATATTTTAGATTCAGGTGTGTTTCTTCAAGGTGCCGAAATACTTTTTGATGCGGCCAAGCATTTCCCCAACCTGGAGTTTCTGGATTTTGGTAGTGGTTTTAAAGTGGCTTACAAGCCTGGCGATATCACAACCGATATTGAAGAACTTGGTGCTGCGCTCAGCAGCCGATTCTTGGAGTTTTGCGAGGAATACGGAAAGCCGCTTGAGTTGTGGTTTGAACCGGGGAAATTTTTGGTGAGTGAATCCGGATTTTTTCTAGTAAAGGTGAATGTACTTAAACAAACCACCGCAACCGTTTTTGCCGGGGTTGATAGCGGTTTGAACCACTTGATTCGTCCAATGCTTTACGATTCCTATCACCACATTGAAAACATTTCAAACCCCAATGGTCGTCAGCGTATTTATACCGTTGTTGGATATATCTGCGAAACCGATACGTTTGGTTGGGACAGGCAACTGAACGAAGTGCGAGAGGGAGATATTCTTTGCTTCAGAAATGCCGGGGCTTACGGTTTTACGATGAGTAGCAATTACAATGCGCGTTTTCGTCCCGCCGAGGTTTTAATTTACGAGGGCAAAGCCCATCTTATTCGGAAGCGTGAAAGTTTTGAAGATTTGATTCGGAACGAGGAGGAATTTGCACTATGAGCCACAACCTAGACGAAAAGAAATTCCCGGTTGGGAAATTCATCATGCCGGAAGAAATTAATCCGCAAGCCATGGAATCCTGGATGGCCATGATTCACCATTTTCCGGAGCTCCTTCGGGTTGAACTTGAAAAGCTGAAATCGGAAGATTTTGACAAACCGTATCGCGACGGCGGCTGGACCATTCGTCAAGTGGTGCACCATTTGGCCGATAGCCACATGAATGCCTTTTTGCGTTTCAAGCTTGCACTTTCAGAAGATGGGGTTATTATCAAACCTTATCCTCAGGATTTGTTCAGCCTTCAAACAGATAACATGGAAGAAAGTCTGGAAAGCTCCATGCAAATTATTCAAGGCATTCACCAACGTTGGTTCAGGTTGATGGAAAGTATGTCGGACGCAGATTGGAACCGCCATTACGTGCATCCTGAATATGGTAAGCGCTTTGCTTTGAAAGAGGCTTTGGCCCAGTACGATTGGCATTGCCGAACCCATTTGGGACATATTCGGCTGTTGCAGTAATTGGGGGATATTTGGATCGGCTGTAAAATTCAGATCCAATTTTACCAAAGAGAATCGTTTCAAAACCTTGGAGAAGAATTCGTTTTTTCCGGGTTAGCATCTCCACAATCACGAAATTACACGTTAATCTGCAGACCCTAATTTGATCCTTAACTTTAAAAGATTCTAGCTGTGGTTTATGGGCAAGTTTAATCTTATCTATTTGCGTTCAGGAAAAGTGATTTTGAGTTTAAAGTCAGTTGAATCCTGGACTGATTTGCAAGACAGGTTTGAGGATTATTTGGCTTCTTTGGACTTTACAACATTGCAAGAAGTCAATGAGTTTTTGAGTTTAGAGTATCGGCTGTCGAAGGAAGTTGTTAAAAAATTAACCGAGCAGATTTACGCCTTAACCGAGATCGAATTGGATTGGGAAAAAGGAAAATCTGATTAGCAGAATAGCGCGAGCAAATGTTCACAAGAAAACAATGCATTGCGCTATAAAAACGAAAAAGGCCCGGAAATTTCCGGGCCTTTTTCGTTTAGTGAATTAAGTTGAAAATGCGTTTCCACCTGATTTTCGAGAAAATAGATTCGCCTTCTTTGTCCCAACTCATCCAAATAAATAAGGCTTTTCCAACAATATGGGTTTCGGGTACAAAGCCCCAATACCTACTGTCGAGCGAATTGTGGCGATTGTCTCCCATCATAAAGTAATAGTTATACTTGAAGGTGTAGCTGGTAATTTCCTTTCCATCTAGAAGGTATTTTCCATCTTGCCTGCTAAACTCGTGTCCTTCATACACGCGAATTGCTTCTTGGTATAAGGCATAGTTTTTAGCATTTAGGGTAATTACATCTCCTGCTTTTGGACAATACAAAGGTCCAAAGTAATCAATATTCCATTTTGCAACGGTGTCTTGCGGAAAAACATCTTCGCGGTATTCGTCGTATCCGGCAAAAAGCGAATCCACGCCAATTACACCCGATTCGTTTTCTACTCCGGCTTTTGATTTCCAGGTGAGTGGGAATCCAAAATCAAGGCTTCCATGAAACTGCTGTCCTTCCGAGATATCGTATTTTCTTCTGAACTTTTGAAAACGGTCCTCATCCCAACTGTTTGGGTCGAGTTTTACATAATACATAAATTGCATTTTCTCCGGATTTGGTGCCGGATTTCCGTTCACAAAAACCTGTCCCTCGATTACCTGAATACTATCGCCCGGAATGGCCATACAGCGCTTGATGTAATTGTCTTTTTTATCAACAGGTCTGCCTTTTTCAGCAGGATAGTTAAATACAACCACATCGTTATTTTTAATTTGAGTCAGGGCTGGCAGCCTTTTAAAGGGCATGCTCATCCAATCCAGGTAACTTTTGGTTGAATCTGTTAAAGGCAAAGTATTGTGGGCAAATGGAAAGCTAAGCGGAGTTAGTGGAAGGCGTGTTCCATAATGGAATTTGCTCACAAATAGAAAGTCGCCAACCAATAATGATTTCTCCATAGATGGAGTAGGGATGGTATAGGCTTCAATAAAATACGAGCGAATAACAGTTGCAGCTAAGGTGGCAAACCAAATGGCATCCGACCAATCGTAGGTCATTGCATTGTCGGGTTTATCAACCAAACGAACGAGTGATAACACAAACAGAATCCCGTAAATTACCGGTGAAATGGCCAATGCAAGCATGCCGGTGAAGTATAAAAGAATCAATGCACAACCATAAACGAAATTCATGATGGCAAGACCAATTGAAGCTCCAGCACTAAAATAGAGTGCTGCAATTACCAAATTCAGGAAACACCAGCTTATGGTGATAATCCATTGTTTGCGACTGAAATCTTTGGGATGACGGAAGTAGAAATCAAAGGTGTTTTTGAATCCTTTTTCTGTACTTGAATTGGTGCTGTTGCTCATTTGCTATGATTATCGTTCTGCAAGATGCAGCTTTTGGAATTTTTGAAGGTGGTTATTTTGCTGAGTGGTTTTCTAGTTTTATAAACCATTAACTTTTGATGATTTCATCCAAATTCAGGATGTCATCCATGGTATAAACTCCTTTTTTGCCAACAATCCATTCGGCGGCCATTAGGGCTCCTTTGGCAAATCCGTACCGGGATTTGGCATCGTGGGTAATTTCAATGCTGTCAATTACCGATTCATATTTTACGGTATGAATGCCGGTTACATCACCCTCGCGCAAAGATTCAATGAGTAGTTCATGTGCTTTGGCACTTTGAGAAGGCTGATTTTTGTCGAAAATCAATCGTTCCTTGATGGTGTTTTTGGATGGAAATTCAGCCATAATATGCTGAGCCAAGCTCAATGCCGTTCCGCTAGGATGGTCTTTTTTTGCGGTATGATGCACTTCTTCAATCATCACATCATACGAATCAAAATGACGCATCATAGAAGCCAAAATCTTATTCAATTTGTAGAATAAATTCACACCAATGGAGAAGTTGGAACTGTACACCAAGGCTTGTCCTTCGGCCTCTGCTTTTTTGCGAATTTCATCCAATTGATCGTACCAACCGGTTGTTCCAACTACAACGGGAACGCCCGCTTCAAAGCACTTCAAAATATTATCAACAGCAGCAGTGGGCATGCTGAAGTCGATTGCTACATCTACATTTTTAAGGCTTACAGGCATAAAATCGAAAGCATTTTCAAGTGTCACCTTGTAAACAATTTCATAGTTTTTTGCTAGAGCAATCTTTTCAATTGCCATGCCCATTTTGCCGTAGCCCAGTAATGCAATTTTCATGCGTAATAATTTTGGTTTGATGGCCTCAGGGTTGCTGAGGAATTTATGAGCGGTAAGATACGAAAGAAATCCGATAAACTGCCGCCTTACCTGAAATTTAGGGTTAAGGTGAGGCCCGTAAATGTGCCGTATTGTGTTGGGTAAACATCGGGACTTACCCGCAGGCTTAGGTTATCGTTCATGTCGAAACCTTTTAAATGTGCATCAACCGTGGCATCCATTACCTGCAAGGCATATAGGCCAACCATCGAAATAAGCGATAAATCACGCGATTTGCGGTAACTTTCCCTTACATTCAATAACATGGCTGCCGGTACATTGGCCAAATCGGGATTGGTAATGGGTTGATTGTTTATTTTTTGAGAATAAGCTTCCCGAACACTATTGTATTCGTTGCTGTAGAAATAATAGGAATACCCCAATGCAGCAAATCCCGCATAAATAATAGGGACTTTCCAATACTTCTTGTTGTATATCTGTCCCGCCCCGGGAACTAACGAAATCAGCGTAACTTTTCGGTAGGGATTGGGTTCTTTTTTGCTTTCAGCCGGTTTCTGCTGGGCAAAAACCGATTGAAAGCAAATGAGTATAAGGCCTAAAATGAATAGCTTTTTCACAGAAGGTCAATAAGGCGTTTCAGGTCTTGCTGCGATTTGAACGGAATTACCAATGAACCTCTGCCTCTTTCGTCGGCCTTGATTTTAACTTTGGTTTCAAAGCGCTTGCTCAGTTCTTGTTGGTATTCAACAAAATTGCCGGGCAATTCTGCTTTTTTCTTGGCAGGAGTTCCTGCAGGGCCTTTTTTGTCGTCGTCGCGTTCGTTGGCCGACCTTACCAAATTTTCTACATCACGAACCGAGAGATTTTCTTCCAGCATCTTGTGAAAGAGGTATTGCTGCTCTTCAGGGTCCTCAATATTGATAATGGCACGGGCATGACCCATCGAAATTTGGTTATCGCGAATGGCAACCTGAACATTATCGGGTAAGCGCAACAGGCGCAGGTAGTTGTTTACAGTTGAGCGATTTTTTCCTACGCGTTCTCCCAATTGCTCCTGGTTCAATTTGCATTCATCAAGCAAGCGTTTGTAGCTAAATGCAATTTCCATGGCATTTAATTCCTCGCGTTGAATGTTCTCAATCAAGGCCATTTCCAACATGCCCTGGTCATCGGCTAGGCGAATGTAAGCGGGAATGGTTTCTAATCCGGCCAAACGTGCCGCGCGGGTACGACGCTCACCACTTATTATCTGGTATGAATCGTAACCTAATTTGCGAACGGTAATGGGTTGAATAATGCCATGCACTTTTATCGACTCAGCCAATTCAGCCAAAGCCTGCTCTTCAAATACATCCCTGGGTTGAAACGGGTTGGCTTGAACCTGTGAAATTGGAATTTCACTGATTGAATTCAGAGGTTTTGACTCTGTAGCGGTGATATCGGTGCTGGCATTTTCCAGCAAAGCGCTCAGGCCTCTGCCAAGTGCGTTACGGTGATTTTTACTCATATTATCAGTTCAGGGATTAAGATTGGCTGGAAGAAGTTGAATTAAGTTCCCCGGTTTGCGTCCGGGTTAGTCCGTTTTTTTGCAACAATTCTTTGGCAAGGTTCAGGTAGTTGATAGCTCCTTTACTCTCAGCATCGTGCGAGATTACCGCCTTTCCAAAGCTTGGTGCTTCAGACAATTTGGTATTGCGCTGAATAATGGTATCAAATACCAATTGCTGGAAGTGCATTTTCACTTCTTCAACCACCTGGTTGCTCAAACGCAAACGCATATCGTACATGGTAAGTAGCAAGCCTTCAATCTGCAATTCAGGGTTCATGCCCGATTGAATGATTTTTACAGTATTCAACAATTTTCCAAGACCTTCCAATGCAAAATACTCGCACTGAACAGGAATTATTACCGAATCAGAAGCTACCAAGGAATTGGTGGTTATCAGACCCAAAGAAGGTGAACAGTCGATGATAACAAAATCATAGTCTTCCTTGATTTTTGAAAAGGCATACTTCATCAATTTTTCCCTGTTCGGAACTGAGATAAGCTCAATTTCAGCACCAACCAGGTCAATATTGGAAGGAAGAATATCCATATATTGGTATTCGGTTTGAAGAATAGCGTCTTTGGCAGGCACTTCATTCACCAAAACCTCATACAAACCGGTGCGAATGTCTTTTGGGTCGAAGCCGATACCAGAAGTTGAATTGGCCTGAGGATCAGCATCTACCAGCAAAGTGCGGTATTCCAAAACAGCAAGACTTGCAGCCAGATTGATAGCGGTAGTGGTTTTTCCTACTCCGCCTTTTTGGTTGACGATGGATATGGTTTTGCTCATATTAATTAAGTTCGATTTGTTGTTGAATTGCAGGCAATACTAAGGTTTTTCCCTTGGCCTGAAATTTGGTTAGTGTTTCCTCTTCTGAAATTTGAATAGGAGGGAAGGTGTTAAAATGAACGCCAATGATTTTATTGCATTGAATGAAGTTGCTGGCAATCAGTGCATCATCGGCATCCATGGTGAAGTTTCCTCCAAGGGGAAGTATGGCCCAATCCGGTGGGGTTAATTCCCCAATCAATTTCAAATCGGTTGTTAAGGCAGTATCACCGCTGTAATACAAACGAAGAGTTGGGGTGCTGATTAAAAATCCGGAGGCAACGCCGGCATAGGTTCCATCGGCCAAACTCGAGCTATGCGCAGCAAATGTCATTTGAACCAAGCCCAATTCGGTAGTTACTTTTCCGCCTACATTCATGGAATGCACATTGGTAACCCCTTGTTTTTGAAGCCAAACCATAATTTCCCAGCTGCAAATTACCTTAGCATTGCTGCGTTTGGCAATTTCTACCAAATCATCGGTATGGTCTTGGTGTCCGTGCGAAACCAGAATATAATCCGGCGAAAGCCTGTCGGCATTCACGGCTGCAGCCAGCGGATTGTTCCTGATAAAAGGATCAACCAGCACAGATTTTCCTGCAAGTTCAAGCAGAAAACAAGAGTGTCCGAAATAGGTAAACTTCATGTTAGTAACAGGTTTTTCAACAGCTGATTTATTCCGTGAAACAGCGAATCTATGGAATTAAGGATTCTTTGAAACGCTTATCTGACTTGAGTGGAACAAATTCAGGAAGACAAATTACGGCAAAGCTTCGGCCAACTAATGCACCATCTATCCACAGGGGTGTGGATGATATATTTCCCTGAATTTTAAGCGTATAGGCAGGTTCTTAAAAAAATAATTCTGCACTAACCTTTTTAAACCTCGATTTAACAGGGTTTATATTTTCCCAATTGGCAAGGGTTTTAATTTTTCGTGTTTTGGGCATGCCCCTGGCTATCTAAATTTCGGTTTTAATTGAAAATTCTCACCGCCAGGGGATGGGTCATCCGCTTGTACTCCGCAGCGCTTTTCCTTGCGTTTTTAGCCGCCGGTATTGGCTTTCTGCCGGCAGCCATACCATCGGCAAAACGCTACAAAAAGCGCTTTGCGGGGTACCGCTGCTGCCCCTCATGCGTTTGGTCTCCGCAAAACGGGAGCTTGAACTTTTATTTAGGTTCGGCAAACAATCAAAAGGTAGCGCTTTGGTTGTTTCTGAGATTCCATCTCGGCGGACTTGCTTTTTAGGTAGCCATATTTTTCAGAATAGGCCAATTTTCTTCTAAATATGCGCCGCCAGCAGTAATTCCAAATCTTTGTGGTAAATGCTTAGGCGTTTGCCCAAATGCTTGTTGGTGAGGTTGCCTTTGTACACATAAACTCCGCTGCGCCACTCGGCGTTCCTGTAAAGGAAGTCAGTAATGGAATCTGCTTCCGAAATTTTCATCAACAAAGGGGTTAAAATATTGCTCAAGGCATAACTGGCGGTTCGGCTTACCCTTGAGGTGATGTTGGGAACTCCGTAATGTATAACCCCATGCTTGATAAAGGTAGGTTGCGAGTGACTGGTGGTTTCTGAGGTTTCAAATATCCCGCCCTGGTCTATGCTGATGTCGATAATAACGCTTCCTTCTTTCATCTGCGAAACTTGCTCTTCTGTTACCAATACCGGACTTCTGCCTTCCTCAGAGCGTATGCAACCAATCACCACATCGGCATTGGAAAGCGCTTTTTGCAAAATTTTGGGGTGGATGAGTGAGGTATAAACCTGTTGTCCAATTTCCTGCTGTAAATTTCTTAAGCTGTTCAGGGAATGATCGAATACTTTTACCAAAGCTCCAAATCCCAATGCCGAACGGGCGGCAAAGCGGCCAACGGTTCCGGCTCCAATAATCACCACTTCGGTTGGTGGTATGCCACTCACGCCTCCCAGCATTTCGCCTTTTCCGCCTCGGTTCACACTCAACAATTCGGAGGCTACCGAGATGGCACAATAGCCGGCCATTTCGCTCATGGTGCGCACCACAGGCAATGAACCATCGGCTTCCCTCAAGTATTCAAATGCAAGGGCATTAATTTTTTTTGCCATCAGGCTACGCACATATTTTTCAGATTTTGCTCCGTGCTGTAGTGCCGAAATCAGCAGTTTATCGGGTGCCAACAGGTTCACTTCTTCCTCGGTGGGTGGCTCCACTTTTACAATTACATCGGCCTTAAATATCTCTTCTTTTGAATAGCAAATTTTAGCTCCTGCTTCTGAAAATTCTTTGTCTGAAAATTTGGCTCCCAATCCGGTTCCGCTTTCAATCCAAACCTGGTTGCCATTGTTCACCAAAACCTGAACCGATGATGGGGTTAATGGAACCCGATGTTCTTGAAGGGTGGTTTCTTTTGGAACGCCAATGTACAATGCCTTGCTGGTGTTTCCTATTTCGGCCAATGATTCACGAGGTTGAAGACTAGCTTGTTTTGCCAGTTCAGAAAATCCAAACGCAGGGGTTTCTTGCATGTTACAGTAAAATTAATTCGAGGCGATATCCTCAAATTTAGGTATTCAGACCTCGAAATCAAGGCTAGACGCCATTTTCCTCGAGTTGAATTTGCCTAAGTCCATCTTCAATGCGAATCTTTACCAATAGGTAAGGTTCCTTATCAAGCAGGTTTCCAAGTTTTTCCGGCCATTCAACCAGGCAAAGTCCTCCAGAATCCAGGTATTCAAACCAACCGATATCTATAGCTTCTTCCGGCGAGTTGATGCGGTAAAAATCAAAATGGTAAACCGGTTTTCCGTCTCCGGTTTTGTACTCGTTTACCAATCCAAAACTGGGACTGCTAATGGTATCTTCCGAACCAAGTGTCTTCAGTATGGATTTGATAAGGGTGGTTTTCCCTGTTCCTAAATCGGCTTCAAAACAAATCAAACTAAAACCTGCTGCCTGTTCAAGCAACCAAGTTGAGACTTGCTCAAGTTCAGCCAAGCCATAACGCATTACTTGCTTTGCTTTCTGCGTTGAATTTCTTTTTCAATCAAACTCAGCTCACGTCCGGCTTGTCCTTGAACGCTGGTATTTTCCTG
>JAKLJI010000044.1 GCA_023151275.1 Bacteroidia bacterium
TTCTATGCTGGTTTATGTATCCTAATAGAATTCAATTTGCTCAAGAAAACCAAAATTGACTTTTTGAGGGACGACTATATTAATTTTCGCATGCGGGCTATGTTAGTTAGTTTCCTAACACACAATTGCTGGCAACCCTGGCAAGCCATAGCGCCTTATTTGGCGCAATTGTTTTTAGATTATGAGCCGGGTATTCATTATCCTCAGATACAGATGCAAGCTGGTACAGTTGGTACCCACATCATTCGCACTTACGATGTGGTAAAGCAATCCTATCAACAAGACCCTATGGGAACTTTTATTAAACAATGGGTCCCGGAGTTAAGCGAACTATCCTTGCCTTATGTGCATGAACCCTGGAAATTATCACAACTGGAACGCAAACGTTTAATTCCCCTGTATCCGGAACCTGTGGTTGATTTGAGGCAAAGCCGTAAACATGCGCAAGACGAACTTTGGGCATTGAAAAAAAGCAAAGAGGCCAGGCAACATAGCAAGCGTTTGTTGGAGTTGCTGAGTAATACGAAAGGCTCTTAGTTGCGAATTTGATTAAAAGCTAAGCACACAGGTTAACAATGGTGGGACTATATTCATTTCTTGATAGTAGTGGGTAACATTTCGGGATGGTGCTACCTTTCCAAGGAAGACAATTTAAACGTTTTTAGCAGCAACCAAATATTATTTTCCTTGACAGTTTTATTATTTTCAGTTGATTTTGTTTTGCATAATTCGTTTCTAAGGGAAGTTGTCAATTTAGGTTTATGTTAAATTAATGCTAATTTTACTTTGCTTGATGTAAGATTTTAATAGGATAAATAAATAATATTCAATTGTTTACAGTTTTTTTGTCAGGCAACAATGTGTATCCAGCTATACGAAATTTCGGTTTATACAACAAGTTCTATTGATTCTTTGAAGAACTTTAAATATGTTTGACTTTGTTGTATAGATACGCAATAAAACATTTTAGCCTATTTAAATGAGAGTTCTTTTTTGGATGATGCTACTACCCATTTTGCATTCATCCACCCAAGCAAAAAGTAAAAAATCATCATGCCTTGATTCTTTGCGTATCGAGGAAAGGCGTTATGAGTCTGCAGTAAATCTTTGCGTTAAACAGTTGCCAAGCCTTACCAAAGAACAAAAGAAATATCTAAAGGGGGTAAAAGCATTTCCTGGCGATAATTCCTGTTTGGAAAGGATTATAACTTTGAGGTCAAAACGAGATTCCCTATTAATGGAATTAAGGGACTTTCAAATGTTAAAGAGGTGTGAATTGGACTCTTTGAAGAGAGTAGTTATATCTGCGAATTCTTCAAATGTAACAAGACAGTATAAAAAAGCCTTTTACGCTTATTCCCGTAAAAATTCAGTTATTGAAGAAACCTTAGGTAAATTAAATATAAATGGTCTTGCATCAGCAGTTGAACGGAGTACATCTATTTATAAAAATGCATTGTTAAATGCTGATGCGAAAAGCCAAATTCCGGAATTGCCTACATACTACCAAACCAGGAAAAAAGTAAATGAATCTTTGCCATTTAATCAGCCTGGTGTTGAGCCTAAAGATAAGAAAAAAGTAGAGGATAACATTAAAAGGGTTCAACATAGTTTTTATGCCCTTAAAGATAGCATGAATTCTGATTCATTTAAACTTTTTAATGTTAATCCCTTTAGAGCTAAACCATTTAATAAACGCTTTGCAAATGTTTTTACTTGGAGCCCACAACGACCTGCTTTACCGGGAAGTGTTCTAAACATAGAAATGCTGTATGGATTGAAATACAATCAAAGTTCAAAGTTCAATCTAACAACAAATATTGGCTGTACAGTGGCATTGCTTGGGGAATATTTGCCAACATCTGTGGGACTTGAGAACTATATCCTTGGAGCAATGGGTAGGTGGGATTGGAATAAACAGTTGAACTTGTTTTTAAATTATGAAGTACTAGTTTTTCCTAATTCTAACCCTGAGATCAAAACTAGTTCAAACGACAGACTAATGTTCGGAATTGAAAACAAAAATCTATTAAATACCCAATTAGGCTTGAACCTATTTGCCTTGTCTAAAAAAAATCAACAATTAGTATATATCAGATTTAGCTTATGAAAAACACTCAACTTCTTATCCTTTTTCTACTGGTCAGTTTTTGCAAAGTTGCGTTTGCTCAGACCCCCTTTGTTGAAAATTTCGATGAACTTAATCAAGCTTCACCCAACCAAGTGGGGTTAGGTGCATTTGTTAATGAAAGTACGGGTACCTTACAGGTTGGTATTCCCCTTTTAGGCGCTGTTTCAGGGGATGCAGATGTAAATCTCTCTTTATCCTATACAGGTAAAGGGATAAAAGTAAATCAAAGTAGTGGCCGAGTGGGCCTTGGCTGGCAGCTTTCAGGCATAGGTTCAATTACTAAAGTAGTTTGTGGGCTCAATGATGAAGGACCAAATGGGTATTATCAGAATATTCCAAACCCAGGTTGGCGATGGCAAAGCGCAACTTATTCCAATATTAATGATTATCTTAAGGGTTTTTACTTAGGAAATAAAGATGGGCAACCCGATTTTTTTGTATTAAACATAGGAAATTCTGCTGTTAAGTTTATAAAAAAAGGTAATGAATTTGTGACCTTTCCTAAAACACCAGTAAAAATTGAGTTTGGGTTGGTTGACGGTATCAATAATTCATTCAAGGTTACTGATGAAAAAGGAATTTCCTATTCTTTTACAGAAAAAGAATACGCTAAGATTCAACAAGGTTCCATTTATAAGACGGAAAGTGTTTCAAGCTGGTTCTTAACAAAAATAGCATATCCTAATGGACAGATTCTTCAGGTGACTTACTCCACAGAGTACACGTACTCAATAGTAATTGATAGAATTGAATCAGAAACTCGGCTACTTAGTAGGCAGGAATGTCCTACCAACTTGGATCAGAGTAATTCAACCATTAATAAGTACGATTATGAAATGATTCCCATAAGCTCGGTATTTAGAACAAAAAGACCTTTGCAAATTGAATTTAATCAACACAGAATTTCTTTTGAATATTCTGACCGAGAGGACATATCTGGAGAAAAAAGATTAACTATGTTAAGTCACTATGTTTCTAATAATCTTGTTGGGGGAGTAATATTTAATTATTCCTATAGAACAAAGGCTAGTGGTCTCGGAAGTGGATTGCCAAGCAAAAGGCTGATGTTAACAGGGGTTCAAAAATTTGGAAAGAATTCCAGCCTTCTTCAACCTCAAACGCTTTTCTATTATAATCAAATTGACCTACCTGCACCTGGCACTCCTAGTCAAGACCTATTGGGCTATTACAACAATAAATCCTTCCAATTGGTAAACCCAGATGGTACTTTTTATTCCATGCTACCTGCTACATCTTACCGTATTGATGTCGCAGGTTCAGCAGGATATTATATTGATGATTACCCTTCATTGAACCGTGATCCCGATATAACCTATACAAAAGCTATGGTTTTGGAAAAAGTGGAATATAGCTCTGGTAAGGTGGACGAGTTTAATTACGAACCCAATTCATCTTCACCCAAAGTGGGTTACAGGACTGTCCAAGATGGTTTGCGTATCAAGCAAATTATTTCCAAATCTGGAAGTGGGGATAAAGTGTACACCAATTACTTTTATTTTGAGGGTCTTTCCTATTCTTTAAAAGACCCTAATATCAAGAGGTTTCCCAGACCCGTTACTAAATATGCTGTTCCGGGAGTTAGTCCCTTGATTGAAAATTTTTGTTTAGCACTATATCAGTATAGATCTTCTAATTTGTTGAATTTGGAGCCAAGTATTTTGGGTGATGGGGTTTACTATGGGAAAATTCGAATTTTAAAATCTTCTGATGAGTTGGCTTCAAATTTCAATTATGTAATCGAAAAGGAGTATCAAACAGAATTCTTAAAGTTTAATTTTGGTGGAAGGTATTCTTTTGATCCTTCTTTGCCTGGACGTTTGCTAAAGGTTACCCATTACAAGGCAGATGGTGTAACAAAGACCATGGAAGAATTATATGAGTATGAAACTAATTTTTATACAGATTATGATCCTTTGGCATTAGCATTTTTTACTCCTAAGCCCTTGTCAATTCAAACTGTATCGAATCCTCAGGATATTTACATTTCAGTGCCAGGTTTGGCCGCTGACTCCTACGTTAGCTCCTATCAAATTGATTTATTGGTTACATTTTCAAAGTTAAAAAGTAGTGAAAAGAGAAAGTACTTTGCAGCCAATTCTATAAGTTCTGAGAGAATAGATTATTACTATGAAACAGCATTTTCTGAGAAACACTTTCAACCTGTTAGGGTAACAAGTACTAAAATGAATGGCCTTGTCGAAACGGGATATTTTAAATATTCCGGTGATTTCTCTGTCCCTGCTTCCGGATTAAACAATTCATTTTCTCTGGCATTGGTTCAACTTAATTCATCAAACAGATTAGGGTTTCCTGTAGAGATTGTCAAAACAACTAAAGAAGTTAATGGACAGGAAGTCGTGATTTCAGGTACACTTAATGAATATAAGGTAGATCCCGTATCAGGACGTATCGTTCTGGCTAAGAATCACAGGTTGAAACAAATTCAGGCCTTGCTTGTACCCAACTTTACGTTTTCAAATTATCTCAGTGGTTCTATTTCTTTTTCTCCGTATTATTTTGAAGAAACTCAATATAATTCCTATTCAAGTACATGCAATTTAAAGGAGGTAAAAAAGGGAACTAGTGTTACATCTTTTATCTATGACCAATTTGATGATGAAATAATTGCTGAGTGTTCTGGGTGTACACAAGCAGAAATTGCGTATGCAAATTTTGAAGATTGTGAAGGCTTAATAGCAAGTGGAAACGTGAAAGGGAACTTTCTTTTTAATGCAATTCCTGGAAATGCTTGGCCCACCGCTTATCTGAATACTACATCGTTTACAGGTTCTTATTCATTGAATTTGCCCGGAGTATCCATTTCATTCAATGGTACTGGATTGTCCACTATTAAAAAGTATGTATTAAGGTTTTGGTCTAAAAATGGTTCTGTAATTGTGAAATCAAATACCCAAACCTTGAACCTTACCAACATAGGTGTCATTAACGGATGGAATTTAATGGAGGCTGTTTTTTATGGTGGTACAACCATAGAGATAACAGGCACTGGCCAAATTGATCAAGTTCTAATTTTAAAAGAGGGAGCTTCTGTTGAATTGAATGGGTTTGATACTTATTATCAGCATGTGTTTACATCCAATGGCGGACTATCTCTATCAAGAATGGAATACGATGGCTTTGGAAGACCTCTTTTTATCTATGACAATGAAGGAAACATCTTGAAAAATTTTACCTATTCCATTAAAGATAGCTACTAATATGAAACAGATTTTTACCTTATTCTTTTGCTTGGTAGTTACTTCTGCATTTACCCAAAGTAACAAACCAAATCCAAGTTCGGTACCCCCTTCAGGAAACCAGTTCTCTGAGCCAATCTCTAATTTAACGGGTCAATTACAATTAAATTCAGTTAAGGAATATCAGGCCCTTGTACCTGTAAAAACAATTTCTGACTTTAATGCCATCCGTGATAATTATTCTAGTTCACTTCAATCAAGTACCTATTTTGATGGATATGGGCGTCCAGTCCAAAAAGTTACCAGAAGGCAATTCTCCTCAGGTAAGGACCTTGTAGAAGTTAGTAGTTATAATGCCTGGGGAGAGCAAGAAATTAACCCGCTTCCATTTGTAAAATCTGATAATCCTGGAAGTTTTACTAGAAACATTGGATCAAACCTACGTCAAACGTATTCGGATCTTGGATACGCGGCAGAGAATTATCTTTATACCAAGACGGAGTTCGAGGAAAGCTCAGAAAGAACACCAATAAAGGTTTTTCCCCAAGGCAATAATTGGGTAGGTTCTAATACCTATATTAAGTACCAGGAAGGATTTAGTTTAGGCACTACAATTCCTAAATATTCAATTGGAGGGAATGCAAGCATGTTGCCTACTTATTTGGGTAATTACGAAAAGTTATTTACAAAAATTACTGCGGATGAAGACGGTAATCAGACGGTTAAAGTTAATTATTTTGACGAAAGGGGCCAATTGGTTTGTGAAGGAATTTACAAAAATGGCACGCCCGCAGAAAAAACTGAGACGTTTTACATTTATGACGTTTTTGGAAACCTAAGGGTAACAGTAACACCAAAAGGGGCAGAGGCACTAGCAGCAAATGGCTTTAATTTTTCCGCTCAAGTATTGAATGGTTTATGCTTTATTAACCTGTACAATGAAAAAGGACTTGTTTATGCGCAAAAGAAACCTGGGGTAGAGCCTACTTATTTTGTTTACAACAGTGACGACAGATTGGTTTTAAGCCAAGAACCTAATGAACGCAATGATTTAAAATGGTCCTTTTTCAAGTATGATATTCAGGGTAGGCTAGTTCAAAAAGGAATTTGTAAACTAAGTTACAGTTCAACTACTGCTACCTCAATTACCACGCCTTTTGGTGTAAATTTGGTTTTTCCTTCAGGTTCATCTATTCCATATTTGCCAAATGAGTTAAGTAACTTAGTTAACAATCCGACTGTTGGGATTGATTTTTTAAAATATATTGGTTTTAGTCCAATTTCCTCTTTTTCTGACTATCAAACCAGTTTTACAGA
Source organism: Bacteroidia bacterium (assembly GCA_023151275.1). Lineage (GTDB taxonomy): Bacteria > Bacteroidota > Bacteroidia > UKL13-3 > UKL13-3 > CAISCU01. Next base: position 6,667 of record JAKLJI010000044.1, read on the forward strand.
TGTTGAGGTTCTGCTTTCAAACTACTACGATTCTTATCAGTTCTCTACTATAGGCTTTTCTCAAAGTTTGGTAAACCAGACAAATGGTTACCAGGTAGCTAAAACCAATGACTTAAGAGGTAGATTTACGGGTTCAATATCAAGCATCTCCAATTCATCATCTAAGGTAACAACAATCCTGTTCTACAATAACAGGGGTGAACTTATTCAAAATGCTAGAAGAGGAATTAATGGTCAATTAACCTACGAGTCATTTGGATTTGATTTTCGAGGACTATTAAAGAATTATGTTTCTACCCATCCTGGTATTATTACCATTTACAAAAGGTTTACCTATGATGCCTATGGTAGATTAACCAAAGCTGAACACAAATTAAATGGTGCTCAGAATTACAGAACCATTGGTCAATACTACTACGATAACTTAGGTAGATTGTCGGTTAGGAAATTGGGCGGTATGGGTTATAATGTTAATTATTCTTACAATATCCGCAATTGGTTAGTTGGAATAAACAAACATTATGTGGCACTTGAAAATTCAACCGACTATTTCGGGATGGAGATTTCCTACGATTATGGTTTCGATAATACTTTTAAAAATGGTAGGATTGCTGGGCTTAAATGGAGGAATAAAGGGACAGGAAAGGAGTTGAGGTCTTACGGATATACCTATGATTATAAGGGAAATTTAATTCATGCTGATTATAACCAAACCTCCATGAATTCACCTAACGCTTTTATTAAAACCGAGAAGGATTTTACCATGTATAATACTACTTATGATGTCAATGGAAATATTTTATCCATGGCGCATAAGGCAGCTAGTGGAATTGGTAATATCATTACATTAGATGATTTAAATTATACGTATGAAACAGGTACAAATCGTCTCTTGGCAGTTAGTGAAAGTTCCTCCTCGCAGAGCAAGAATCCTACCCTTCATGATGGTTTAGGTGATTTTAGAGATGTTAGCGGAACGCAGGATTATAGTTACGATCAGAATGGAAATTTGAAATCGGATTTGAACAAAGGGATTCAATTGATTAAGCAAGATTGGGCCGGGCTGAATAAACCAATTGAAATACAATTCAATAACGGAAATACCATCAAGTATTATTACGATGCCAATGGCTCACTGCTTAGAAAAACGGCATTTACGCAGATTTCAAATACAACCAAATCGTTTGATTATATAGGCGATGTAGTTTATGCGAATGGTGCCTTAAACATGATTCATCACGGGGAAGGTAGGGTTAGAATCAATCAGGCACAAGGAATTTATACCTACGATTATTACATTAAGGACCATATTGATAATATCCGGAGTATAATAACTGAAAGTGAATCCAATTCCATTGGTTCACTTGGAAGTGGTGCTACCGGTATTAGTTGGCCGGATGTTGGGAATCCGGATCAAGACCCTGGCAATGTATTAAACTTGATTAATAGTTCATTGAGTTCTGATACTGCCAACAGTTCAGGTGCTCCTAATTTACCGGTTTCTTACCTTGCAACTAGTGAAGTGGTATATGCTCCAATTGAAGAACAGTTGTTTGACCACCTGGATGATACAAGAGCAAACAGACCATTAAGCGAGGATACAACAAATCTTTATTCTGCAAATTTAAACCCAAGTGAAGGGAAGATTATTGGGCCGGGATTAATGCTGAAGGTTATGGCAGGGGACCAAGTAGAACTGGGCGTTGAATCATTTTTGAGTACCACCGCTAATACTTCAAGCATACCCATTCAAAGTTTGGTATATAGTTTAATTAATGCACTTTCTGGGCCTATGGCTGCAATTGATGGGATAAGTCAAGCGGCCCAGCAGGCAATGTTGGATGTGGGTACTTTAACGTTGAGTATTAATGAGCTTCAACATCAAAATGCGGATACTACAAAGCCTATGGCTTTTTTAAACTACTTGCTTTTTGATGAAACCATGCAATTGTTGCCGGAAATGAGTCAAGCAATTCAGTTGTCACAATCTTCAGCTTGGCAAAGCACAAGTACTGAGTTGTTTACCATCCCACAAAATGGTTTTTTATACGTTTTTAGCAGCAACCAATCCGGTATAAGTGTTCGGACTGATAATCTATTTGTAACGCATTATACAGGCGCATTGCTGGAGGAATTCCACTACTATCCCTTTGGGTTGGTTTTTGAAGCCACCAAGGCGCCTGGTTTGCCAACAAGCAGCGATTACAAATACAACCACCAGTTTATAGAGCAAAACGAATTCACCGATGCAACGGGCAACCTGTATGGCTTGAACTGGTATGATTTTGAATTCCGCACCTACGACCCCCAATTAGGCCGCTGGTGGCAAGCAGACCCTTTGATGCAGCATGCCAGCCCTTACCTGGCCATGAGCAATAACCCGGTTCTGTTTACAGACCCCTTGGGTTTGTGGGATAGTGATGTGTATGGAAATGAAGATGAACCCTACACCGCTTGGAGAGGCATTGATGAGAACGGAAGGCTTTTGATAGGCGGAACTACCGGAAAAATTGGATTTACCCTAAATCATATTAATTTTAACGGCAACTATTCGTCTGAACAAGTAAGCGAACAGGAGTTCAACCAATACATGCTAAACCTTCAATTTATTATGGGAAAAACAGTTTCCGGGTTGGGGTTTAATCAGGATGTTTTAGGGGCGGAGATGACTTTGGGTTATTTCGCAGATGATGGAGAATCAGCTGACTGGGCATCTGCTACGTTAGATTTGATTATTTTGGATTTAAGAATCATTGATGCTACTGATGCAGCTTGGCAAAAGTGGGTTGCTTATTTATTTGCTGGTACTGCTGCTTCAGCATATATAGTTTATAATGCGGGGGATGGTAATGAAAATTATCCTGGTCCATGGAGTTATTCATTTCAGCATCCAACTCAAAATCCAACAACTAATCCCCCTAACGGATTTAATCCTAATGAGCTTCCACCAGAATTAGGTCCAGGTATTAAGTGGTTAATTGGAGGTAGAATGTTATATGAGTTGCGTGATGAGTATCAACAGCGTATGAGCCAGATTGCTCCAAGAGACGCTACAAGAGTTATTGTTCAACCAAGGTTTATTCCTAAAAATTAAAAACAGTAAATATGAGAAAAATTGATTTTTGGAAAAGGGTATCTAATTTTTCTATTGCCATTTGTGGATTAGTTCTAATTGCCAAAATGTTCTTTAGAAAGTACTTAGAGCAATTTATTCTGCCAATATTAGTTATTGGAGGGATTGCCTTACTATTATTTATGGTTTCCGAATTTATGAAATTAATAATTAAAGGGGATAAATGAATAAAAATTGGAGGCGATTTTCATTACTAAACATTATTATCAATGTCTTTTTTTCCATAAACTTATTTTTAGATTTAATCAACTGGGAATTCTTGGAGTCTACATTACCCAAAGAGGTGATTGACTATTTGTTTTGGCTCAGTTTGGGGCTTTTCTTGGGCTTTCATTTGTGCAGAATTGAATTCGGTTTGGCCCTAAAAAAGCATTCTAAAGACCACTTGTGAAACTTTATGGAGTTTTTTGGATTATCGGTAAAAACGAACCTGACAATTGCGAATCCCAATATAAGTTTGGTGTTGCAAATATTATTTACCTATGGTTCATTAGTTCCTGAAATTTTTTGCAATTGGTTTAGATTTCAATGATTTTGTCGCGTATGGAAATTAAAATGGTCCAATTAGGTGTATTTTGAATTCCGCACCTACGACCCCCAATTAGGCCGCTGGTGGCAAGCAGACCCTTTGATGCAGCATGCCAGCCCTTACCTGGCCATGAGCAATAACCCGGTTCTGTTTACAGACCCCTTGGGTTTGTGGGATGGAAGGGGTGCAAATGTAGGAGAGTTCAGATTTGGTGATGGCGCCTGGTATGTTTTTTTAGGAGGCAAGGAAGGATGGATGCTTGCAGAGGATCAAAATGACAAAACCTACCAGAGTGTAATAAACTATTATAGGGAAAGGAGTAATTATTTACTAAATTTCCCTCCTCAACCTGACAATGAAGTTGGATGGACTAAAAAATTTCAGTATGCCATTGAACAAAACAGGCCCGGATTAGAATTTGCTGCCAAGGTATGTGAATACACCCCAGAATTGGTCTTGCTTCAATCAGAAGTATTAGCGGTTTCTGGAAAAGTTGTTTACGAGGGAGGAGCTCTATTATTAAAGCAAAGAATAAAAAGAGAACTCGCAGAAAACGCAGCTGAGCTTGCCGCTAAGACGGGACTTACAAATCCACAGTTAGTTCAAAGAGCCGCTTCATTTGCAGATGACTTTGTCCCATTTACAAAAAATGCTGGAGTAACAGGTACTCTAAAGCACCAAGCTGCTAATAGATATTTACATTTATATCAATTAAGAAATGGTCAAAGAGGGCTTTCAACTAATGTTTATTTTAACAATGGCGTTGGTAATCGGGGCTTCCTTGATGTTCTCGATAGGTAATCACCCGCTAAAGTACACCAATTAAATCAAAGGGTATGCGGTGAATTTTGGCGCATGAAAAACAGAAAAGAAGAAATGCAGCTTCACCTTTCGGCATGGAGGGCGAGTGGGATGAGTAAGTCAGCGTATTGCAAAGCGCATGGACTGGCATATCACAACTTTTTGTACCATTACAAGCGGAATGAAAGCGCAAGTTCAGAAGTTGGGTTTACCTTGTTGTCGTCCAAAGGATGTGGTGTTGGTAAAGTGGAATTTCATCTGCCCAACGGCTCGTATTTTCTATTGCCGGCAGACTGTCAGATGGAACTTTTGCAAAAGCTGGTAAGCTTATGCTGAGCCTGAGCGTACATCAGCGCTATTACCTTTATCGTGGTCATGCAGATATGCGTAAGAGCTTTGATAGCTTAAGTGGCATGGTAAGGGATCATCTGCAAAAAGATCCATTGAGTGGTGATGTGTTTGTCT
>JAKLJI010000045.1 GCA_023151275.1 Bacteroidia bacterium
ATGTCTTCGCCTTCGTATTGACAAGCCAATTTTTCCTGAGCTTCGTTCTCAAAGTCGATGTCTTCTGCTGAAACGGTTAATTCACTACCTGAAATTTTCAAACGAACCTGATGGGTTGATTTGTTAGAGGTAATGGCTACACGCTTTACAGCCATCAAGAACTCCTGACGGTCGATGGTCATTTTGTTGGGATTATCAACAGGAATTACCGCTTTGTAATCCGGGTATTTCTCATCAATGAGACGACAAATCAAGTTGATATCACCAAATTGGAAGAATGCATTTGAACGGTTGAAGTTTACAGAAACCTCGGTATCATCATTTGGCAATACAGATTTCAGCAGGTTAAGCGCTTTCTTAGGAATAATGAATGCTTCCTCTACACCCGGCTTAACATCGCTTCTCGACATACGAACCAAGCGATTGGCATCTGTAGCAACAAACGTGAGGTTATTTTGGAACAATTGGAAATAAATACCGGTTAGGTTCAGACGGATTTCATCGTTGCTTGATGCAAACAAGGTTTTTACTATACCTCTTTGCAGCACCTTAGCCGGGATTTTAAAAGAATTTCCATCTCCTTCAATCACAGGAGTTTTTGGAAACTCATCGCCACGTTGGGCGGTAAGTTTAAATCTTCCTGATTCGTACTTGATTTCAACAAAACCTTTTTCGGTATTGATTGAAAAAGCCAAAGGTTGATCCGGAAGCGACTTCAACAGTTCCAGCGTATTTTTAGAAGGGATGGCGATTGAAATATCTTCCTTGGCATCCACTTTGATACTTGTGCTCATTGTGGTTTCCAGGTCGGTTGAAGAAATATTCAACACCCCATCTTTGATGTCAAAATGAAAGTTATTCAGAATTGGAATAACCGGCTTTGCAACCACAACCCCATCAATATACGATAGGTGCCTGAGTAAAACACTGCTGTTAACTATAAATTTCATACGTCTTGTAATCTTATAAAAACCTCATTCAAAGCAAGCTAAACCAGAACCAAAGTTTAACTCTATGCAAACAAAAATAGGTCTGTGGTTCATGCCTGACAACTCAAGTTTTGCACAATTATAGGGATTTTGGACAAACACAGGACTGCCTTTACAGAAAGAAAATTTCAAACCACTTGAATCTCATTCAGGCTTTTCGCAATTTCCAAATACTAAAGAGGCTTTTGCCTTTTTATTCCGGCCCATGATCTTCCTTCCTTCCAGGTTTATCGGTTTTCAAAGGCTCTTTGGGAAGCTCGGAAACCTGTTCCGCCACCACCACGCTTCCGGGCAAATTAGGTTGTCCCCCCAAAACCCAGGCAGTGTACCAAAAGCAGGCAACCCCTTCAATTGAGGCATGCAAACGCCTTTCAACCATTCCGTTCAGCTTTTTGTGCCAGGCCGCCGCATATTCTAAACTCCAAACCTTAACCAATTTTCCATTGCGTTCTTCTAAGCTGGTCTTTTTCGATTCAACCCAGGTTCTCCGCATATCAAGTTCACTCGAAAAAACTGTATCCAATGCCGAAAAGCCTTGTTCAATGCGATCCCAGATATACTCCAATGGCTTTTCCAGGTAAACGGCTTCAGGAGTAATCAAATCATATCTGGGCATAAACAATTCGGGTAAACGACTCTCAAAAAAGCCATGAATGCCATGCTGACCTGTTAACTGGCCGTTGTAATTGGCTGTATTGTGCAAGGGTACATGTGCATCTGCAACGTAATGGCCCAACTCCGCCGAAATATGAATTACCTTTTCCCAATTGTTCTCCTGAAAAGCCTTGGTCAATTTTTGTAACACCCATTGAATATGCCAGGGAACAATTCCATTCGCCAGCAAACTGTCTTCTCCAAATTTGGCCATGGCATCGCTGTACCTGCGCGGAAGTGTATCCAAAGGAATCGCTTTTTCAAACACATCAATATCAATATAATGCCTGCAAGCCTCACCATCAACCAGGTACCTGCGCATGTCAGGATCAACGGCATGTTTACCCAGGTAGTCAATTTGCGACCTGTAAAAAGGAAACAACTCTTGTGGCAAAGCATAAACTGCCAATTGATTTATCTGCTGATGCGCATAAAATCCCCAGGCCCTGCTCTGTTCAGCCATCAACACTAAAAACAAACAAATCATCCAACGCCATTTCATCCAACTAAATTGGAAAAAAGGAAAATCTGCACTAGCCTTAAATTCTTCAAAAAACTGGCAATCAAGCTATTTAAAAACAAGAACAAAATCCAGTAAGGTCAATAAGCTTCCAATCTAAGGCGTACCCCAACACATTTTGTACTTCAACCAATCAAGCTTAGATTTACCCTATGAAGTTTATCAAACTAACGCTTTTATTCCACCTGGTTTTTGGAATTCAACTCCTTCAGGCTCAATTTATCAAACCCGATAGCCTCTACACCAAAACGGAAACTATGATTCCCATGCGCGATGGCACCCGTTTGTTTACGGCTATTTACGCCCCAAAGGACAAATCGCGCAACTACCCTATTTTATTGAACAGAACACCTTATGGTGTTGGTCCTTATGGAGAAAACCAATTCCCGCGCTACCTTAGGCCCAGCGACGCCTTTGCGCAATCGGGTTATATTTTTGTTTTTCAGGATGTGCGCGGAAAATTCATGAGTGAAGGTGAGTTTGAAAACATGCGCCCCATGAAATCGGTAAGCAATGCTAAAATAGATGAGTCAACCGACACCTGGGATTGCATTGACTGGTGTATCAAAAACATCCCCAACAACAACGGAAAAGTTGGCCAATGGGGAATTTCATATCCCGGTTTTTATACCGCAGTTGGTATGATCAATGCGCATCCTGCGCTTAAGGCAAGCTCGCCCCAGGCACCCATTGTAGATTGGTACACCGGCGATGATTTTCACCACAACGGCGTTTTGTTTGTCCCGCATTTCTTTGGCTTTTTCAGCAGTTTTGGACAAGCTCGTCCCTCCCCGACCAAAGACTGGGCCAAAGGCTTCCAATTCCCGGGAAAGGATGGGTATGATTTCTACCTAAATCAGGTAAAAAGCATGAAATACGTAGATTCCTTTTACCAAGGAAAAATTGCTTTCTGGAAAGACATCAGTGCACACGAAACCTACGATAGCTTCTGGAAAAACAGGAATCTCCGTCCGCATCTCAAGCAAATAAAGCCCGCTATTTTAACTGTTGGTGGTTGGTTTGATGCCGAGAACCTGTATGGCGCCTTGCAAGTACATAAAACCATTGAAGGCCAATCTCCAAAAACCAATAACCGATTGGTAATGGGGCCCTGGTATCACGGCGGATGGAACCGTGCACTTGGCTCGCATTTAGGGAACATGAATTTTGGTTCAGCCACCTCAAGGTACTATCAAGACAGCATTGAGTTTCCTTTTTTTGAATACCATTTAAAAGGCAAAGGAAAAGAAAATAAAACCAAAGCAACCGTATTTGAAACCGGAAGCAACCAATGGAAAACCTATGCGCAATGGCCACCCAAAAGTCAAAGCATAAGCTATTACTTAAATCCGGGAGCACAACTCAGCCAAACCCAGCAAGGCCAAGGATTCGACAGCTATTGGTCGGATCCCACAAAACCTGTTCCCTACATGGAAGAAATAGACAATGGCATGAGCCGCGAATACATGGTTTCGAACCAAAAATTTGCATCCAGAAGACCTGATGTATTGTGTTACCAAGGGCAGGTTTTAGAAAATGATTTGTTAGTTTCCGGCCCCATTGAGGTTGAACTATGGGTAAGTGCAGATGTAAGCGATGCTGATTTTGTTGTTAAAGTGCTCGACCAACAACCTGAAAATATGCCCAACGACACCTTGGATAAGCGAGTAGTTAACAATTCAGGTGCCCAATTGCTCATACGCGGTGATATTTTCAGAGCCAAATACCGCAACAGTTTGGAGCAGGCAGAGCCCTTAACACCCGGAAAGGAACCCGTTAAAATTCACTTCCACTTAAACGATATCAACCACCGATTTTTGAAAGGCCACCGCTTGGTTATTCAGGTACAGTCAACCTGGTTCCCCTTGGCAGAACGCAATCCACAGCAATTCATGAATATTTTTGAAGCCACAGAAAAAGACTTTGTTCCCGGCTTTATACGCATCCACCAAGGATCAAAAATTGTGCTACCTGTAGTAAATCCATAAGCCGATTTGGGCGTTGCCTGTTGCAGAAAAACGAATGCAAATTGAAAACCCGTACCGCAACAGGCCGGGCCTTTGCTCCTATCCCCGCAGCCGAAAAAGCACTGGCTGTAAGTCAGCTGCCGGGCTCACTGCCGGTCGCCGGCATCTGCCAACATCCAGTGCATTCCGGCAACGGGGTATATCCGCGGCAGTCCCTAACGCGAAGGGCGTGTTGGGTGGGAATTGCAGGCAATTGGCGGATTGTCTGTCGATTTGGGCTAATATTTTATACAGAAAGCGTATATTATATAAATTTGTCACATTAGGTTTATCAAAAACATAATCTGTAACCTTTATGGCAAAATCGCACGTATTAAAATCTGATAACAAACCACCCCTTTTTTCATTCGACATTGAAACAGAATTTAAGAACATCGAAAGCTGGGTTCAGGACAATAAAAGATATTCAAAACGAGACCTAGAAAATGAAGCCAATTTACTAAAACAAATTGCTGTTGATTTTATTGAAGTGATTGAAACGAATGCATTAACAGAAAAGCACCTTAGCAACTTACTTAATGCGATAAACATTGGACCAAGTGGAGTTTGGGAGCCTGCAATCAACAAGCTTCAAGCACTCTTGTACTATTACGAAAATGCGAAACTGAGATTTTTGGAACATATTAAAAACGGAAACTCGCGAACCCTTGAAAGACTACTAAATTGTATATCTGACAATTTCTCAACTCATGAACTGATTGAGATATTTACTTTTACATTCAATAGTAAAAGTAAAAAATTAAAAATTAAATCCTCAGAAATTGCATTAGAATTACGTAATGAGGGTTTAGTTCCATTTCTCAAAGATGAATTAATTAGGCAAACAGACAACCAGGTAATAGAATCCTTGCAATTTGCAATTGATAACATGTGGCAACCCAAGGGAGAACTGACATTTTAGTATCCCTTGCTGCATCGGTTTTAAAGGATTCTATTTTCCTGAATAACCCAATAACCAAATTAAAATACTGCTTAATTTGAAAGTCAATTAAAGAAATGCTTGAAGAAATAAAAGCAATCGTGGAAAAGCGCCAAGAGTTGGCAATACAAGCGTGCGAGCATTACGACACCTTGGTTAATAGTATAGTAAATACCCAGAACAAAGATGTGAACCATATTAGCTCCACCTTAGATTTTATGCTCGATTTCTGTTTCGATGAAAAAATTCTTCTGCTTTACCGGCGCCTTTGTCGATATTTGATGGAAATTGACCCGCAAGCCACAGTTACTTATGTAAACGCTTACCGCGAAATGTGGGATGAAGAGGGTGTTAAGTTTGGGAATAATCAAACTAACTAGTTGGAGATTTGAGGTTGATGAACACACCTTTTAGAAATCAATCTTAAATTTATCTAGACTTTTCCATTTCTACCTAAATTGAATCCAAATTCTAAAATTAATTTTTGTTATCTTTAACGTAAATCAAATTCACTCAACCATTGCCATGAGCAACATACTCTTTGATAGCGCAATCTCCCTGGATGGGTATTTTGCGGGGAATAATAGAAGTCAGCAGAACCCTGTGGGAAGCCTGTGATTACGGCAGCCGAAAGCAAATAGAAATAGATAAATGGTTTATGAAGCAAATGGTTTAAATGCCGAAGATGTTCAAAAAGTAAAAAGTGGGTATATTAGGCATTCCCTTAAGCGATAGGGAGCCCCAGGGGAAAAGGTAAGAGTGATGATTATAAGGGTGTTTGAAATGAAATAATACACGATGAAACCAAGAGATATTTTATTATACAGCACACAAACAGAAAAAGTGAAGGTTTCTGTTTATTTCGACAAAGGCACATTTTGGCTTACTCAAAAAGCTATGGCAGAATTGTTCGGAGTAGATAGAACTGTGGTAACCAAACACTTAAAAAACATATTCGAATCCAATGAACTAGAAGAAGCAACAGTATGTGCAAATTTTGCACATACTGCCCAAGATGGCAAAAGCTACCAAACTAATTTCTACCGTTTAGAAGCCATTTTAGCAGTAGGCTACCGCGTGAATTCCGTTCAAGCTACAGATTTTCGCAAATGGGCAACTACCACACTTAACGAATTTATCATCAAAGGTTTCGTCATTGATGATGATCGACTAAAACAAGGTAAAAACTTTGGGCAGGATTATTTTGATGAATTGCTCGAACGAATCCGTGAAATTCGAGCCAGCGAACGCCGGTTTTACCAGAAAATCACGGATTTATTTGCCTTAAGCACCGATTATGATAAAGAAAGTCAGCAGACACGAGATTTCTTTGCCGCCGTTCAAAACAAGTTGCATTGGGCTATAAGCGGCAAAACAGCGGCAGAAATCATCTATACCGAAGTCGATGCTAGCAAATTGTACATGGGCTTAAAAACCTGGAAAGATGCACCAGATGGAAAAATAGTGAAGTCGGATGTGGTTATCGCCAAAAATTATTTATCGCACCAACATATTCAAGAGCTCAACCGAATTGTTTCGGCCTATTTAGATTTGGCAGAAAACAATGCACAAAGAGGCATTGCCTTTAACATGCAACAATGGGTTACTTTTTTAGATAAGTTCCTGGAACTTTCCAATTATCCCATTTTGAAAGACAAGGGCCAAGTAAGTATGCTGGAAGCCAAGCTAAAGGCCGAAAGTGAATACGATAATTACAGGGTTATTCAAGACCAAACTTACGAAAGCGATTTTGATAAGGCTATCAAGAAATTTAAGAATTGAACTACCGGCCTATTCAATTTGTGCTTTTTCAACACAGTTGGCAAGACCTATTGCGTATGGTAAGTTTGATATTTACTCTGCTTGTTATTCCTAAGCAAGAAATAATCTAAAAGAAAGGAATGGTTTTAAAAAAATAGATTGATATTGTAATCCAGTAATTCCTTACAAATTTTAAACCTAAAAAACACCATGAGCAACATACTCTTTGATAGCGCAATCTCCCTGGATGGTTATTTTGCGGGGGATAATAGAAGTCCGCAAAACCCTATGGGCGGAGTTTCGGGCAAAATCCATTCCTGGATGTTTCATCAAAAAGCCTTTTGGGAGCACCTGGGCATGGAGGGCGGAAATGAAGATGGAGCTGAGGGTAGATTTATTCGGGAAACCATTGCCAGAACCGGGGCATACATCATGGGGAAACGCATGTTTGAAGAGGGCGAAGTAAGCTGGCCTAACAACCTTTACAAGGCCGATGTGTATGTTTTGACCCATGAAAAAAGGGAGCCTTGGGTGCAGGAAGGCTCAACCCGATTCTTTTTTATTAACGATGGAATTGAATCTGCATTGGAAAAGGCCCGACAATCTGCGAAAGGCAAGGACATCCGTATTCAAGGAGGTGCCCATACTATTCAACAATTTTTAAATGCAGGACTTGTGGATGAGTTTTTCATTCATGTGGCACCGGTATTTTTAGGAAGTGGAATTCGCTTGTTTGAGGGAATAAATCCAAATTTGTACGAACTCAAAATTACTGAAGTAATTCCTTCCGAATTCACTACGCATATCCGGTACAAGCTAAATCGAAAATAGCAGAAACTTGGTTTGATTTGGAAAATTTAAGAAGAAAAAGACGTTCCAAACAGCATACCCGGGTTAGTTTGGCAAGTGCTTACCAATGCCGGATTTCTTAGTGCGGCTAGGTAGATGGAGCCCATGGGATCATTGCTAAAATACCAATCTATTAACCAATTCTTCTTTTGTTGCAGCGTTGTTATTCCTGCTCTTTGAACCTGGTTAATCAGGGTGTTACGTAAGTTAGCAGAATTGTAGGAATTAATAGGGCAGAAATTTGTCTTCGGTTACAGTTTTGAATTCCACAAACCTCCTAAAATAGTGTGATTGAACTCATTGATAAAACTAGGTTCAAAATTTCTTTTTGCGAGGATTTTGCCGAGTAGCCCAAAACATGAATAAGTCAATGCGTCTCGGACAGATTTAATATGCAAGTAAATTATGCGGTGTTACCAGTGCTTCGCGTGTATTCTTTCTATTTGTTGCCCGATACGTCCGGAGATGCGCAGAAATCAATTCAAATACCAGGTCCCTTTACCATACAAATTGTTCGATTTCGCTTTCAATCCAATTGTTTATAAACAATTCTATAACTGCATCAAAGTTACTAGTATTCTTTTACCAGCACTTCAGCAGGAATATGCAAGGCTTCATGAATCTTGCGGATCATTTCCAAAGTAAGTTTTCTTTTTCTATTCAAAACCTCACTTACCCGCCCCTTATAGCCAATGATATTTTCTAAATCGCGTTGCTTATATCCCATTTGCTCCATCCTGAATTTAATTGCCTCTATTGGATCTGGAGATTCAATCGGATACTTTTCATCTTCATATTTTTCAATAAGAATAGCAAGTATTTCTAATTCATCTCCTTCCTTGGTACCAGGACGAGCATCAAAAATCTGTTCTAAGCGAGCCATTGCTTGCTTATAGTCTTTTGCTGTTCTAATAGGTTTTATTTCCATTTATTTCCTTTATTTTAAATTGTTTTTGCATCCACCTGATCATATTCAACATGTGTCCCTATAAATCTAATCCAAACCATGCCAAACCGATAATTGATCTTGACAATTAACCGATAGTTATTTCCTTTGATATTAAAGACTACACGATTATCCTCCAAAACACTCGCACTAGGGTAATCTCTTTTTATGTCATTTGGAGTCTTCCAAGAAGCACCCGAAGCCTCTTCATACCAAGACTTTAATTGTTGCTCGCAATCATTGTGGTCTTCCCAAAACTCTTTTAGTGTCTTCTTTGCAATGACTCTCACTTTTTTCTTTTTCTTATACAAATATAACAAAATGTTCCCAATTCGGGAACATTTTAAATGCTTTTTGTTCACACCATTCGATGTAACTTGATGATGATGAGCTAAAGCCATTCTTCCTTTGAGCTCTGGCTGTATCTAGACCCAAACAAAATCCACAACTTGTCAAAAAAGCCAGCCATTTCCCAACCTGGTTAATTAAGGTGCTACTTAAGTTAGTAAAATCGCTAAAATTAACCATTAGAAGTAGGTCTAATGAATTGAACTAGGCACAAAAAATTATTTACCTAAATCGTAAAAATGCGGCCTCCATTTGACCTTGCTCTGTCCTCGGTATTTTTAAGGTATCCGCAATCTTTTTCCAATTTCCAACAGAGGCTTGCAGGCGAGAAATAATTGATGTGGCTGTTTTTTCCTTTATCCTGAAATAGTCGATAACCGACATAGCCAATTCTAAACTCAAAGAATTATCATCTTCTGAAATATTTAGGGTAAGGCCAAGTCCATCCGGACATGGATTTAAATCGTAAATTGGAGATAGTATCCAACCTGAATGGATTAAAAGAAAACCATGATTACGCAAGTGATCGTTTGTATTTTTAATACAAATATTTAGGACCATGCGCGTCCAAAGTTCTTCCAAATCCTGATCAACTCTTGCCCCATGTTGTGTAAGAAACTCAGCCAGCTCCAAGTAGCTAACACCTTCATGAAAATCAGCTCCATCATTGTATCCAAGTAAAGTCATAGCTGATGCAAAATGAATACGCTCACCGCTTGCAGTTCTATCAAATCGCTTGCTTAAAAAGGTGTGGTACTTTTTGGAAAACTTACGAGACTCATGCTGAACAACTTGAATTCCTGAATCTTGGGCAATTTGCATAGCAACAAACTCCCAGCCACCAACATTGCGTTCATCCTGTCCACTTGGAAACTTCGCAATCCATAAATTTCCTTTGGGATCTCTCACACTTGCTTTAGGACGAGCACCACCCAATGATGCCCCTGGAGCTATGAGCATATTCAGCCATTTCAATGCCTCATCATCTGTAATTTCATTTTCTTCTTCCAGTTGTAAGCTGGCAAATTCCAACTCCCTAAGAGAGGTTAATGGTGGGGCAGCCAACTCTTTATCCGAGCTCTGAAAACTACCCTCAAGTTCCGTTTTAAATCGGATTCCCCCCATCCGGTGTTCATCGTAAACGCCCAGTAAGTAGTCGGATTCAAAGAGTGTTCGGGCCTTGCGCTCCTCCTTCCTTGCCAAAATTGATTCCCTTCGTTTCATCAAAACTCGCCCCCACCTATCTGGTGAAGAATCCAGAAAAATGCCAAAATTCGGTTTGTCCTCCTTGGCATATTGTTGCCCGCTGAATATTCCGGATGAACTGTACCAGTGATTCCGGATGAAACTGTACCACAAAAACGCGCTGCAAAAATCAATACAATAGTAGTGTTATTTTTTATTTCTTAGGGAGTCCCCCTTTAAG
>JAKLJI010000046.1 GCA_023151275.1 Bacteroidia bacterium
TGGTCTTGCGAAACCACCTGGAATACTATGACTTCGGCGCAAGGATGTACGATCCCCGGATAGGAAGATGGATTAGCACGGATCCGTTGAGTGAAGAAAGGTTGGCATGGACAGCTTACAATGCATTAAGATGTAACCCAATTAAGAATGTTGATATTGATGGTCTTTTGGATGACTGGTATATAAAGAAAAACTTCACTGAAAATGATAATCCCGTTTGGCTGCCTAGCGATGAAGTAGCAACAAGTGTTTTTGGGTCAAATTCTTTCATTAATTTAGGAGAAAATCTGCTAAAAGAGGTAACAATTTCCTCAAGAAAAAATTTCAATGCACATGATTTTTATGTTCCCAAGTATCTTATTAATGCAAAAAGCGAATATGGACAAAAAGACAGTCAACACAAAAATCAATTAGGAGAAAACAAAAGAATAATTGAATATCACTCAACTACAACTAATCCAACAAGTGGACATCCTTTTCAATCCGATAAAATAGCATGGTGTGCATCCTTTGTAAACTGGAATTTGGTCAAATCTGGATACCCATCAAACAATAATAAATTCAATGCAACCGCTACTGGATATAACAAGTGGAATGAACAGTATTTCGAAATAAAAAAACCTGCTCTTGGGGCAATTGCAGTAATAAATAACTCTCATGTTACCTTTATTATTGGTATTAATGGAAATGATATCCATGGATATGGTGGAAATCAAGCCAGTCAAGTGAAGGTTTCAACATTTTTCAACCCCAAAAAAATCAGATATTTCCTGCCTAAAGGAGAAATACCGAACTATAATGTTCCTGTAATTAATTTCAATTTTAATTCCAATAAAAATGAATCAACAAAATAAACTACTTGTTTTTTTACTGGTATTGTTCAGTTGCAATCCGGAAGCCCGGTTCGCCAAATCGGTGCAAAAAGGAGTCAATTGCATGCAGCTGCCATTCGGAATAGAGGATGAATTGATTGTGAGTAACAAAAAAGAACGAACGATTTACCGCATTGAAATAAGCCACGACGTGAGTTTTCCAATTAAAAATTCGGAGCTCGAATTCAGCAAGCGCGAACTGGGAGCAAAATCCGATACGATTTCGTTCGGTGAGCGAATCTCCTTTCAAAACGAATACCCCTACTATTTCATAAACAGCTTTAAAATCAACAACAAACTTGCTTACCCCATCGTAAGCTTTTATACCACTCAGCGGGCCTATCCCTTCGGAAGCGACCCCATCCAGGTGAGGCAATGGGTATTTTTCAACAAAAAACTACATAAAAATTGGGGTGAATTGCCCATGCAAGCCGAACAGCTAAGCGACTCCTGTTGTTCATTGAAATTCGACTCCCTGTTAACGGAAAAAAATCAAGAGCTACGAAGAATCTGTGAAACGGATTGGCTTGAATTTCGAAAAAAGTGGAACCAATCTTTAATTGAAAAATAAGCAACTGAACTAGCTGCCATAGTAGAGTAACAAGCTACTGACAATCAAAACAAAAACATCTAAAACGAAACTGCTTTATGCGGATAGTAGCTCAGATCCAAACCATGTATGAGTTAAGGCAAAATCAACCAGAAACTGCACTATTCGTTCAGCCTGAAACGAATTCACTTTTCTCCTATCTGATTATCCTCAAAAGACTGTTCAATTCTGGTTATTAGCATGTTCAAATAAGAGAATATGCGCCAAATTTTCAATAAAGAATCCTGATTGGCAGGAATTCTTGTCTAATGGAGAATGTAAGTTGAATGAATTCATATGATGCAGGTTATCCTTTTTAGCTAAAGAACCAATCTTAAATCTGGAACGGATCTTCGCTGTCGGCAGCGCGTGCCGGCAAAATCCGTGGGTTGGGCTGTGCGGTCTGCCTTCTTGGCTGGTTCGCTTCGGGTAGGCCTTGTGGGCCAGAGCGAAGCAGGCGCGAAAAGGCAGGCAGGGATTTTGACGGGTGTTGGCCTTGCAGCGCAGGCAGGCGCCTTCGACAGCGAAAGGCTTTTGGAAAATTTTAGCCACAAATTTACACACGAAACTTAAATGCCTCTAAAGCCAAGTGTTCTCAGAAAACAACAAAATACCAGTCTTCCAAAAGACTAGGGAATTCTTTTCTTTACAGCGCTTCATTAGGCTGAATTGTGACTTTTTGAGGAACGACTACGACAAAATGCACTATTCGTTAAATACCCACCTTTTTCAAAAATCCAATCCTGCACATACAATCATGAAAACCTCCCTTGCAGCTTGGTTGGAAAAGGTATTGGCCCCGCATTGGATAAGCTGGACTATGAAATCAACGCGGGTGGATGGATAAGGATTACCCGCGCAGACTCAGTGCTGTATTTCTGTGCTGCGAAGAAAAAAGCCATGAACTTGTTTCTATCTACACCGCTTGAATGAGCACATAAAGCAGGCTTAGGAAGGAAACAAAATCTTACCGGAAACCCGAACAACAGCCTTTCTTTTTTGGCCGGGATTGGTTAACTTAGCGCAACCCATGAAAACCCACTTCCTCCTGCTCCTTGGGCTGCTAATACTGCCCTTTCTTTCATCCCCGCAAGGGGCATCGAAACATGCTCCTTTAAGGCAAGATACCTTGCTGCTTAGCAAAGGTTTTATAAATGATACCATGGCATTGCAGATGATGAAAATCCATATCTACCGAGATAGTCTGGGTTCCGCTGTTGTGGAACGGAAAATCAGGATTATCCTTTCGGGGAATTCCTACCAATGCCACATCCCGGATCCTGAAGCAGTCAAGAATTTCTCTGTTTCGGCCTTCACCATCCGTGGCAATGACCTGGCTATTCATTGCAGCTGGGGTGGCGGAAAACATCTGTACAGTAACGTTTTCCATTTTTCCTACCAGAAAAATAACTTGTTATTAAAAAAGGTTGAAAAACAAAGCTACGGTCCGAACATGCCTGCTAAAAAACAAAACTTGATTCTTCGACGACCCCTTCCTTTTGAGCAATTCTCTTTTCTAAATTACTTGGATTAACCTGGTTAATCGTTAGCGAACTACGCAATGGGTATTTTTCAATGGCAAGCTTTATCAAAATCATGGAGAAATGCCCATGCAAGCAGAACAGGTAAACGACTCCAATTCTTTAATGAAATTTGACCCGGTTTTATTAGAATCAAACCAAAACCTGAAAAGCATTTATGAGAATGATTGGATAAATTTCAGATCCGAATGGAACAAATCATTACTGGGAAAAAAGTACTCAGAATAACAGACTATACATGGGAACAGAGCTCAATTTACTTACTGCCATCATTACCATTTAACCAAAATATAACCATGAAAAACATCCTTCTCTCCCTACTTGTAATTCATGCTGTTTGCACTACATGTTTTGCGTAATGGAAAATAGTGTGATTAGACCTATATCAGTAAGCCACCTAAGCCTTGGAAGCCAATTATCCTAAGCAACTAAAATACAATAATGAAATACACTGCACTACTCTTATTCATGCTCATGAGTCTTGGTATTCATGCTCAGCTTCAGGAAAACACGCCTTTACCCATGGGCATTTTGCAACTCAAAAAATCCTTGCCAAGCGGCACCAGACTGCTGCTGCTAGACAGTTCCAATACCTTGCAATCCATTCGGGTTTCAGAACAAATCCGGAAGCACGGATTTCAATGCCTTGATCTTTCCCAAGGCCAATACAGGATTGCACATCAACAGAAAATCTATTTCATCCCACAATCAGATAACCGGTTTAAGTTCCTAAGCTTGGAAAACTACATACTAAGCATGGCTGCCGTTGGATTTACGCCTTCTACAAATCCACTTCGTCAGGAACCGGATTCACGAAGCAGAATCCTCAAGTGGGAGCCCGATGAAATTTATATCCCGCGAAAAATCAAAGGCGATTGGCTTCAGGTGGAATACGGAGAAATGGGCTCCACCAAAAAAGCCTGGATAAAATGGAGAGCGCAAGGCCGGAGCTGCATTGAGCTTTTCAGTCTTATTTAGGGTCTGCTGATTAACGCGTAATTTATTGATTGAGTAGATTATAAGCCGGAAAAAATGAATTCTTCTGCAAGGTTTTTAAACGATTCTTTTGGATAAAATTTGATTTTACTTTGCAGCATTCTTGCCAAAACGCTAATCCAGCTCCGCATCATCTTCTTCGGATAAGCCTGGACAGCTGTACGAAAGTACTATCTGCCAGGCTTATCCTCGAATCTAATGCAGATCTGAATTTAACAGCAAGCATCAGGTACAAACTGGACAGACGTAATTCTGGCCACCCACAAAGAACAATTCCAAATTAGAATTGTTAAGAGCCATCTTTTTGGCCAATGTACACATTAACAAGATTTTGCGAATTATTTACAAGCTAATGGTTAACCCTGAAATTTGGTGATAAGTGATTAATTTTTAGCTAGTCAGCTTAATTTGGTAGAGTTATTTCTATGGATTATTAAAAAATTAATAACTCATAAAAATAACTGGACTATCTGTTGAATTTTCGACAGGCAGAAAATCAAAACAAGTACACAACCAAATTAATACATCCATGCGAAAAAGAACAAAGCAGCATCTTGGCATACAAGGGGCCGGGGTATGCGCCAAAGGCTACAGGTTTTTCAATCCTGAAAATGAAGAGATCAACTATACAGGAAGTGAATTCCAAAACAGCAAAATCATGATCAATTCAACCCAACAATGCGTATGAAAAAACAGCTACTACTCCTTTGCCTGAATACATGGATTGTAATGGCAGGAATGGCCCAACAAGCGGGCATTAATTGGCAGAGCCAGCAATTGGGAATAGACCGCATTTGGCGGAGTGTAACCTTCGGAAATGGAACCTATGTGGCGGTTTCAGCAGATCAAGTTGAAAATTCCGTAATGACAAGCACAGATGGCAACACCTGGACCATACGAAGCGCATTTGCACAAGCTTGGGAATCTGTAACCTATGGAAATGGCTTGTTTGTTGCCGTTTCCACTTCAGGCACAGGAAACCGGGTAATGACGAGTCCGGACGGAATTAACTGGACTTCCAGAACATCAGCGAAAGACAACAACTGGCTATCGGTAACCTACGGAAACGGATTGTTTGTTGCCGTTTCGGAATCCGGAAACTTTGATCGCGTAATGACCAGTCCCGATGGAATTAACTGGACTTCCAGAACCACTCCTAGTAACAGCAAATGGATTTCTGTTACCTATGGAAACAACCTATTTGTTGCTGTGGCAGCCGGTGGAACAACCGACAAAGTGATGACCAGTCCCGATGGAATAAACTGGACTATCAGAACTAGCCCTGCGACCAGCAATTACTGGACCTCAGTAACCTATGGAAATGGACTGTTTGTTGCCGTGGCAGCAACAGGTGCTGTAGGGAACCGAGTAATGACGAGTCCTGACGGAATAAATTGGACAATTAGAACTTCAGCAGCAGATATACAATGGAACTCTGTGACCTATGGTAATAGCATGTTTGTTGCTGTTGCGAGCACAGGAACAGGAAATCGAGCGATGACAAGTCCGGATGGAATTAATTGGACCAGCCGAACTACACCTTATGATGCCTCCTTTACATCCGTAATTTTTAACAACTCCAATCAATTTGTGGCAGTTGCGCTTTCAGGGTATGGAAAATGCGTGATGAACAGCTCAAATGGAACTACCTGGAATATGGTGAATTCCGCACCCGGTGATCTTCCCTATAGAGGCATTACTTTTGGTAACAATTTATTTGTTGCTGTTGCGTCTGCCGGGCTAATGAACAATGTTATCACTAGCCCGGATGGTATAAATTGGACTTCACGGGCACCAGCCGCCAATAATTCTTGGATGGCAATTACTTATGGAAATGGATTATTTGTGGCGGTTTCTTTTTCAGGTCTTGGAAACCAGGCAATGACAAGTCCCGATGGAATTACTTGGACTTCCAGAACAACTCCCGGCAGTAATACTTGGTCATCTGTAACTTATGGTAATGGACTATTTGTGGCGGTTGCTACTAATGCCACAAGCAATCGGGTAATGACTAGTCCCGATGGAATTAATTGGACCCTAAGAACACATGCAGCCAGTAATACCTGGTCATCAGTAACCTATGGAAATGGTCTTTTCGTTGCCGTGTCAAGTTCAGGAACAGGAAATCGGGTAATGACTAGTCCCGATGGGATAAATTGGACCTCTAGAACATCTGCTTCGGATAACAATTGGCAATCTGTTACCTATGGCAATGGTCTATTTGTTGCAGTTTCAACATCTGGAACAGGAGATCGGGTAATGACAAGTCCTGATGGAATTAACTGGACATCCAGAACATCTGCAGCTGATAACAATTGGCAATCTGTTACCTATGGAAATGGTCTATTTGTTGCGGTATCCAATTCTGGAATTGGCAATCGGATTATGACAAGTCCCGATGGGATAAATTGGACTTCCAGAACATCTACAGCTGACAACTTTTGGTACACAGTTACTTCTGGTGCAGGAAAATTTGTGGCAGTTTCTGCCAGCGGCAATGGAAACAGGGTAATGACCTCTTCCGGAAGTTCCTGCACGGCTCCAACAATCACGGCCACCCAAGCAGATTCAAGTTGTGGAACTGGAAATGTTACCCTTACCGCAACACCAAGTGCAGGAAAAATAAACTGGTACACTGCCGCAACCGGCGGAACAGCTCTTGAAAATAATAGTTCTTATTCCATATCTGGAAATTCAATTACACTGAATAACTTAAATGCAACAACAACTCTCTATGCTGAGGCCATTGATACGCCTTGTATAAGTGAATCACGCACTGCGATTATTGCAAAAATTAACCCTATCCCGGGAATTACTTTAGGAAGTATTGGTTCTGTTACCAATACAGCTACAAGCTTCAGCATTCCTTATTCTGCTACAACAGGTTCTCCAAATCAATACAGTATTGCAGTTGGAACACCTACTGCAATGCCGGGTTTTTCAGCCATTACAAATGCCAGCTTAACTTCAAGTCCTATTCAGGTAAGCATTCCAGCAAGTAGTGAAAACACCTACAACTTTAACCTTTCCATTAAAAACACAACTACAGGCTGCCAAAGTGCGGCCATTCCATTTGCATTAACTGTTGGAAATCCCCCTCCCGGTTTAAGCATTAAGAACTATGTTCCTTCAAGTGGAAATATTGGAAGCACTGTAACCGTAAAAGGTACCGGCTTCGTAAACGTAATTAAAGTTTGGTTTGGAGGATCGCCGGCAGAAAGTTTCACTGTGATTAATGACAGTACCCTTGAAGCAGTTGTTCCTGCAACTGCCTATCTAGGAAACATTGCGGTGGCCACCACCACAGATTTCAAAATTGGTAAAATGTACTTTTATGTAAAGAATCCCCAAAACGTAATGATTCCGCAAAACGGACAATACGGCGCATTCTTTTTAAAGAATGGTAAACTTTACGGACAATATGTTTATGACTACGATGGTGGTAATACCTACCGCTATTGTCCGGTTGAAATGCCTGCAAAGGGTTCTCTTAGAGGAAAAACAATCTCACAATTATCGAACGGAAGTCAGGGATTTATTGCTCTTGCAAGTGACAATACTGTTCATACCTGGGGAACAAATAATTTCAAACAATTGGGAGACAGTTCCAACGCATTTAGAAAAAGATACTCGGTTGACATCACCCAAAGGGGAGATTTTAAAGGCAAAACAGTTATTCAAGTATTGGCAGGGTCTGATTGCTATTACGGACTTACCGAAGATGGACTAGTTTGTAGCTGGGGCAGAGACACGCTGGGTAATTTAGGAAACGGCGCCGCAACAAATGGAATTGTATACAGTCCAACATCTATAAATCACTTGGGTAGTTTAGTTGGAAAAACCATCATCAAACTTGCCAAAGGAATTGATGCCAGCTACGAAAACAATGTTTTTGCCATAGCGTCAGATGGAACAATCCATGGCTGGGGTGTAAACTCCAATTCCGCTTTGGGCCTTGGTCATAGCAATGTGGTGGAAGAACCCGTACAAATTAACCAATCCGGAGCTTTAGCAGGAAAAACAATTGTGGATATTGATTCAAGAAATGCTGCAACCTTGTTGCTGGATGAAGAGGGCAATTTATATGGAATGGGCTTATCTGGACAAATTGGTTTATCTGGTCCTACAATTCGTACTGTACCCGATAGCATAAACAATGAGTCTACATCAAGCTTATACCAAAAAAGGGTGTTGTCGATGGTTTTAAATAGAACATCCAGCTCTTCCATTGTACTTGATGCAGATGGCAAAGTGCATGCAATGGGAAATAATGCATTAACCCATTTGGGAACCGGAAGTCCAAACAGCCCAATACCTCCTGTATTAGTTGAAGCTACTACATCTTCTATTGCCGGTAAAGTTGTTGTAGCAATTTCTCAAACACAATATGCCTATTATGTTACAACATCAGATAAACAAATGCATGTGTTTGGTGTGGCAAGCTCTTACCAGCACTTAAATGGGTTATCAAGTCCAACCGCACTGGTTGCAAAATTGATTCCTGAACCTTTCCCTGTTCCGTCTTCGGATGCTACCGATATCGAGTTCCTTAATATCACCGGAGCAAGCGCAACAATCAAATGGAAGCCAGGCTTAGGAGCCGGATGTTTGGTTTTAGTAAAGGCTAACAATCCGATTGATACTCTAGCCCCGGTTAATGGTTCAATCTATACCGCAAAAACCAATCTTACCGGTAGTGTTCTTGATACAAACGCAAGAGTAGTTTACAGAGGTTTTGGCGATAGTGTTTCCATTAGCAATTTAACGAGTGGTACCCGCTATCATGTATCCGTTTTTGAATTTGATACTTTTTCGAATCCTTGCAATTACGATATCTTCAAATTGGGCACTCCATTAATGGGTAGTTTTGTTGCCTATTCCGGGCCAAGCCTGGCTTCTATAAACACAGCTACACCAAGTTCAATCTCCGCTAACTCAGCAGACCTAGGCGGTAATGTAACTTCCGATGGAGGTGCAAGCGTTAGTGAACGAGGGGTTGTTTATGCCACCACCTCCAACCCAACTACAAGCTCAGGAACTAAAGTGCAGATTGGCTCTGGTACCGGTAATTTTTCACAAACTGTTACTGGATTATCTTCAAATACAACCTATTTTGTAAGGGCATATGCGATAAACTCAGTCGGTACCAGCTATGGTTCAAACCAATCCTTTACCACAGATGCAATACCAGTTCCGAGTATCAGCCTTTCTGCTTCATTCGACCCCTTCTCTACCTGCCAGGGTACTGCTTCTTCTGCACAACAGTTCACCGTTGGTGGTATTAATCTAAGCGGTGATATTACTATTACTGCTCCCGCTGGTTTTGAAGTTTCTTCAACACTTGCTTCGGGCTATACCGCAAGTCTTAAGCTCACTCCGGTTTCGGGTATCGTTGCAGCTTCTACCTTGTATCTCCGTATCAACAGCTCCGCAACAGGCACTCCTGCCGGTAGCCTTACCGCTAGCTCTCCCGATGCCATCATTCAAAACAAAACAGTCATAGGAACCTTAAACCCATCTCCTGCCAAACCTGTTATCAGCATTCAACCTGCTACGCCTGTTTGTCAAGGTGCTCAATTCCTCAACTTCGGTGCAGCTTCTGCTCCTGCTTCTGGTGTTAGCTACCAATGGACTGCACAAAATGCTAGCCTCTATGCGCAAGGTTCTACCAAACAATACAGCTTAATCAGCTTCCCGAATGCAGGTACTGCTGTAGTTACTTTAACTGCTTCGCAAAATGGATGTAGTGCTTCTACCAGCGTGGATATTGCTGTGAATGCTGAACAAGCGCATACTGCTACCGTACGCTACTTCAACAAGAACTTTGTTTGTGAAGCCAACCTCGTGCAAAAATACCAGTGGGGGTACGATGATTTGCCTATCCTGAAAGGTAATACCTTGACAGGTGAAATCAACCAGAACTACTACAATGCTACTCCTGAAACTGCAAGCAAAGCTT
>JAKLJI010000047.1 GCA_023151275.1 Bacteroidia bacterium
GCTGTTGAACTGAACCTTCGGTAGTTTTATGTGGGTAGATAAGCTTAAATTCATTGGTTCCAAATTAATTATTTTATGGAACAAAAAAAAGAGGCTACGCAACGTATGTAGCCAAAGCTAAGGCTCATGTAGTGGGCTTTAGCGATGCGTATCAACGCTTTGTTGAACGGGTGAGTATCGACCAAAAGAGTAAGAGCCTGGTTAGCAATTACGGGCGAAGTCTGGCTGCGATTGCGCTGCATTTTAGCCGACTTCCGCATGAGATTGGTGTGGATGAATTGAATGCTTACCTGTACCGTATGACGCAGCAAGAAGGGCAGTCCTTGAGCTATTTTAAACAGGCTGTGTATGCCTTGCGTCATTGGTTTCGCTTGTATGGCATGGAAGAACATGCTATCCGAATGCCCAGTATCAAGAAGGAAGAAAAGCTTCCTGTGGTGTTGAGTAAGGAGGAATGCAAAGAACTGTTTAAAATGCCCTTTCAGTTGAAGCACCGCTTTCTGCTTACGATGGCTTATGGCAGTGGCTTGCGCATGAATGAACTTCGGATGTTGCGCATTAGCGATGTGGATGTGAATAGGAAGATGGTGCATGTGAGACAAGGCAAAGGCAAAAAGGATCGCTTTGTGGTCTTAGCTGGATTAATTGCCGATAAGCTAGAAGCGTATTTAAGTCAGGTGAAGCCTCAGGTGTATTTGTTTGAAGGCCAAACTCCTGGTCAACCAATGGGAGAACGAAGTATCCAATACATCATCAATGAAGCCTTGAAGCGAAGCACGATACGCAAAGAGGTAAGCATGCATACCTTGCGGCATAGCTTTGCTACCCACTTGCTGGAAGATGGTGTTGACTTGCATAGCATCCAACGGCAATTGGGTCATAGCGACTTGCGGACGACGATGGTTTATTTGCATGTAGCACAATTGCGTCCCCATCCGGTTCATAGCCCCTTAGATAGGGTCTGCTGTTAAATTCAGATCTGCATTAGATTCGAGGATAAGCCTGGCAGATAGTACTTTGGTACAGCTGTCCAGGCTTATCCGAAGAAGATGATGCGGAGCTGGATTAGCGTTCTGGAAAGCATGCTGCAAAGTAAAATCCAATTTCCCCCAATAGAATCTTTTCCAAACCTTGCAGAAGAATTCATTTGTTCCGGCTTTGAATCCGCTCAATCACTAAATTACGCGTTAATCAGCAGACCCTAGATAGCTTGTATGGCTATGTTGCACAAGGCAAGCGTTGAGCTATCGGATATTGTACAGCGTTATGGCAAAGCATTTGAACAAGCGCATTGGCCGGGAATAGACCAACGCAGGGTATTGAAAGCGATTGCTCAGTGCCGAACCTCTGCCTTGGGAGGACATATTGACCAATGCAGCAGCTGTGGCAAACTAAGGGTTAGTTACAACTCCTGCCGCAATAGGCATTGTCCAAAGTGTCAGGGCACAAACCGGGAACGCTGGATAGAACAACGGGAATCGGAGTTGTTGCCTATCAAGTATTACCATGTAGTGTTCACCTTGCCCGAAGAGCTGAACAGGTACTGCATGCATGATCCGGTTTATTTCTACAACAGCTTGTTTACATGCAGCCGCGATACCTTGATGACTTTGGCTTGGGATACAAAGCATCTGGGAGCAAAACTTGGGATGGTGGCTATTTTACATACCTGGGGACAAACCCTGAGTTTGCATCCGCATGTACATTTGATTGTAACAGGAGGAGGAGAAACAGAAACGGGTCATTGGCGACAATCCCGAAGCAAGGGGAAGTACTTGTTTCCGGAGAAGGTAATGAGTCAGCTGTTTAAGGGAAAGTTTATGGAGGCTTGGTTGAACTGGCACAAGCAAAAGCGACAACCGGTTGACCAAGCCACAAGAACTGCTTTGTACAGCAAGCAATGGGTAGTTTACTGCAAGCTGCCCTTTGGTGGACCTCAGGGAGTGATTGAGTATTTGGGTCGCTATACGCATAAGGTTGCCATAAGCAACCAACGCTTGGTCAAGGTGGATGAACAGGGTGTAACCTTCCGCTACAAGGATTACCGGGATGGAGGAAGAACCAAGGAGATGCAACTAAGTGGAGTTGAGTTTCTGCGTAGGTTTTGCATGCATGTATTGCCATCAGGGTTTAGGCGTATCAGGCATTATGGACTGCTGGCATCAAGAAACAAACCCAGATTAAGGTATAGGCAGGTGTTGATGGGAGTAACAAGTAAACCCAAAGAAAAGCGGGATTGGAAGGAAGTAGCCAAACAACGCATGGGTTATGATGCCGAGCAATGTCCTTGTTGCAAAACCGGCAAGATGATACGCATCCAGAGTTTCAGTGCCAATGCTCCACCGATACTAGAAAAGACCCAAGCAGCACCCACAACCTAATTTTTTTGCATGCAGCATGCGAATAGGCATACACCAGCAATAACCAAAGAAAACCTCGCTACGGAGCTAAAAATGGCTAAGAAAAGCAAGATTACAAAAGCAATAATGGCAGCTACATTAAAAATTGAGCCCGCAAAAAACAAGAAAAGGTAACACTACAACTTATTCAAACCCCATAGAGAAAATTTTACTGCGCCTAAGCTGGAAGGCAAACCGAAAGCTTCATTCAACACAAGCTTAAATCGAAGCCGGAAGAAGGACTTCGTTTAAGCCTTATTTGTTGGCAGCTGCCTTTCTTCTACTTGACATTAATAATTTCAATAAGTAAGTTGTCAATATAGTTTTGGTCATTAAAACTTGAAGCGTAGAATTTCGGGCTTTCAATAATTCTTCTGCATTTCTCTCTCAATAAACTATCTTTTATTAATGGACTAGTCATAATAAAAGCTTCGAAAAGCCTTAATTTTTGGTAAGCTGTAAATTCTTTCGAATTATACACTTTGTCAAAAGCATATTCATTGAATATTTTAGCAGGGAGAAATGTTGGTGATATAGAAATAGAATATCTTTTCTCAAGTATGTTAATTGTTTTTATCAATTCCTTTTTTGAAGGTAATTGACTATAGTATTTTTCTCTGAAATTCTTTTTAGCTATTCGAGTGTTAACAAGAGTCGTAATTTCATCTTCCGTTAAATTAAAAATGGATTTTGAAGAGTTAAGTATTCTAGGAAGTGAGAACTCATAAATTTTGTGATTAGCAAGTTGTAATATGTTGTAATTTCTTAATCCAATTGCTATTACATCAAATGCCCAACCGATGCCTTCAACTGTGTCTGGAATAAATTTTGTTATCTCAAAATAGTTTATCGTTTCTGTTATCTCTTCATTGTAGTTTTCTTTAGGCGTATAGTTGTCTAAAATAAAATTTAGTCTGTTATCATCATCCTTCAATATTTTTGCGTCTTGCTTCAAGTGCTGAACAAAAAGTGCCTTCTTGTCGGATAATATTTTTAGTTTATCAAATGTGTATGCGGAGCAGGAATATCCCAAATTGTTGTACATCAATTCTATATCATACTTTTTGTCAAAACTGTCGGCAACAATTAGAAGGTCATTGTCACTATGTATGTCATAGTCTTTTCTTGCTCTAGAGCCGTAAATTGCTATTGAGTTTATTTCTGCTTTCATTTCATTATTTTTTTAATAAGCATTGATAAAAATACACCTATAAAAATATAGCCTATAATGCTTTGTGTGACTGCTAGGACAATACCTAAATTGCTTTGAGGGAACATTTCACCTGCACCCAAAGAAGTAGTAGTATAAAAAGTGAAATAGGCTGAATGTATTTTTGTGTGGACAACTCCATCAGTAAACAAATCTGTTTTGATTTGGTATTTTTCCCAGATTTTGTGGTTAAGACCCCAAAACGAAAGTAAAACAAGTAAGTAGGTTGTGAAAAATATTTCAAATCGGATTCCATATCCTACAAGGTAGTGAAGTGTTTTTGGCGTAATTTCACATAAGAAATCCCAGTTTCCAATCTCTTTGTTTCTCCACTTCGAAATTGTATGTTTCCTGCTCCAATCCCTGAAATAATATTCCGCTTTATTGACTATTGTTAATTGGTCAACGTCACTTATATTTTCGTAAATCTTTTGAAAAAGATGAACTGCAATATTTGAATATTTACTATCCGTAATTGCATTTTTAAAATATTCTGGTTTTAGGTAAGTCTTACTAATTTCAATTTTATGTGTGTTTACATTTTCAAATTTACAATTATGAAATTCACAATTTTCAATTCGAGAACCTATAAACAAACAATCCTTGAATACGCAGTTTATAAATACGACATCCTTAATCAGCTTTTTAGAGAAACTACCATTCGTAAATGTTTTGTTACGAAATTTAATTTTAGGATGACCATAACCAATTGGTGGCACAAGGTCTGGACTATACAAAAAGTCCTTTAAACTGTCCGTTGTTTTTAGCATATTTTCCAAGTCTGCTAATGTCGCAACAGTTGTGAATGGAGTATTTAATTTAAAAAAGTCATTTAGCATTTTTCAAATTATTTTTAGTTCTTGTTCATTTTATTCTATTTGACGCTGTTCGTTAAGGTTGCTGCCAACGTTTTGCCGCTTGCCGCAGTGGGGGATTTCGGAGCACAAAACTGTCAACCAAGCACAAACTTTGATAGAAGCACTGCACTTGATTTAACCACGTCACCCGCCATTGAGCCAAACGCCTGTTGAACTGAACCTTCGGTAGTTTTATGTGGGTAGACAAGCTTAAATTCATTGGTTCCAAATTAATTATTTTATGGAACAAAAAAAAGAGGCTACGCAAGGTATGTAGCCCAAGCTAAGGCTCATGTTGTGGGCTTTAGTGATGCGTATCAGCGTTTTGTTGAACGGGTGAGTATCGACCAAAAGAGTAAGAGCCTGGTTAGCAATTACGGACGAAGTTTGGCTGCTATTGCGCTGCATTTTAGCCGACTTCCGAGCAATGTCCTTGTTGCAAAACCGGCAAGATGATACGCATCCTGAGTTTCAGTGCCAATGCTCCACCGATACTAGAAAAGACCCAAGCAGCCCCCACAATCTAATTTTTTTGCATGCAGCATGCGAACAGGCGGAGCTATGCATATACACCAGCAAAAACCAAAGAAAACCTCGCTACGGAGCTGAAAATGGCTAAGAAAAGCAAGATTGCAAAAGCAATAATGGCAACTACATTAAAAATTGAGCCCGCAATGAGAATGAATTGGTAAAGCTAAAACGTATTCAGACCCCATAGCGGAAATTTTACTGCGCCTAAGCTGGAAGGCAAACCGAAAGCTTCATTCAACACAAGCTTAAATCGAAGCCGGAAGAAGGGCTTCGTTTAAGCCTTATTTGTTTAGCGGTTCGTTGTTTTGACTCTATAAACCAATCTTTTTTAAATAGTCTAATTTGGTTTGGGCTAATTGCATTTTCTTAAAGTCTCCAATTTCTCTATAACACACTATTAAATTCTTTAGTGCGTCATCGTTTATCGGATAAATTTCTAAAGCCCTATTATAGTAATCTATAGCATTCTCTATATCATCATTTTCATAACAGTCAACCCCAAGATTATTTAATTGGTCCGTCTGTTGAGCTAATTGAGTCTTTACGGTCATTGGAAGGGTTTTAAATCTGTTTAAGAAAGAATTAATTTCTTCAATGCTATCAGTTTCTGTTGTGTTATTCTTTTTGTTAGTTTGTTCCTCAAGCTTTAGATATTCTATGTCAACTCCTCTGTCATACATATGTAAAACACATTTCTCAATTTTTCCGTCATTGTGAAAAATTGTCAACCCATAATCTGCAAATGAACTTCCCATCTGGTCGTAACCATATCCCTTTAGTTCAATTTTTTTACTGTCAGCTTTTACTAATTTCATTTGTTTTGGTGCCATTTGAACAACAGCTTGTCCTCCATCTGTGTTGAACATTGTAACTGTATAGCCCTCATTGCCACTAATATTTGGTTCAACTTTAACTGCTCTCGGTGCACCACCGTGTGGTCCTGATACGTGTCTACCATTTTCGTAACGTAAGTGGTCGGAAGAATGAAATACAAATTCTAAATCTTCTACATCGAAAGTTTCATCGTCTTCCTCATTTCGTTCAGAATAGAACTCAATTAACTTTTCTGGACTGCTGTAAGAAAAAGTCACTTTTGCAATTTTTCCACTCTGCAAAAATAAATTGCAACAATAAGGTTCATTGCTGTTGAAGTTTTTACGATGTCTTGTTGCACCAATGGTCATTCTAAACATCTTAATCCCCATATTTTCACTATTGGTTTCATTAGGAATCGTGATGAGTTGAAGTCTGTCGGTAGCGGTTACAAATTCATCGTAAACATTTTTGTTCGCTAATTCAGTATTGAGTTTAGTGTCATTGAACGTAACTTCCATTTTTTCGTCACCGTCAACTGAGATTACCTTTGCGTTGATGACAGTATTTACCTTACCACTGTCAACCATTTTTCCGCCTTTCCAAGTTTCATAGCGTGTTGGATGAAAAGCAAAATCTTGTTTCTGTAAACTTTGGAATGGCTCAAATTTGTCAAATGTTGGCTCGTTTGAGTTTGATTTGTTTTTAAAAAGGTCAAATAGTCCCATATAGATTTATTTTATTTCGTTCTACTTTCTCTGTTCAGTTTTCAGTGTCTCCCTTTGCACGGTCGCCCTACAATGACCGCTAACGTTCCCACGCCTTGCGCTCGTTGCCGATTGCGTAGCAGAAACTGTCTACCAAGATAAAATATTTTGCGCACACAAAAATTTCATTTTACCACGTTAACGGCAATGGCGCAAGACGTGTGTTACAGGTAGTTGTTTTTTCTGTGTGGATAGCTAAATTTGTTAAAAAGGTGGGGGTTGAAATAAATCCTCTCCAATAAAATTCATGCCATCGAAACTATCAGTCATGTCAACAAACTCATCCATAATCTTGTCAAAAAGGAAGGTTTTGTAATACTCCGAAGATATTATGTCTTTACATTTAAATTCATATATATTTTCGTCAGCAATTGAGATTACAACTTTACTGGTATTGGATAATCTTGGCTTGCAAATCTCAAAATAGGTTTCACGTGGTTTAGACGATTTGTATAAATTATTAATATTTTTAAATACCACTTCTCTGTAAATTTGCTTTACCGTCTTCCATCTTCCTTCTGAGCCATACCAACCACCAGAAACTACTTCATAATTGTGTCTAAATAATTCATATTTTTCAGGGTCCTTAAAGTAAGTTGATGATTGTGTCGTGAAGAAATATTTAAGATTAATTGTATTATTGTCATTAAAATTTATGGACTCTAATTGAATCAGTTTTTTGAAAGTATATTTCTTCCAAAATGAAACGTTATCTGATAGTATAGTTCTCATGATTTTAATTATTCAAATCTTTAAGCCTCACTAATTCAGGTTGTGTGCCAAATGATAAATTTGGTTTTGCAACCCAAATATGGTCGTATAAGCCTTTGATTATACTATTTTCAAAATTATTTCGTAATCTTACTCCATCCTCTTCTGAATTAATCAGATTGTGAAAGATGCTATTAGTAGAATCAACAATAATCATTGTGTTATCCAAGTATGAATATAAATCTGTAATGATTAGTCTATTAAATCTTTGAATGTGGTTGACACACATAAAAGCTAATGACTCAAATAGATTTTTATCGTTAATTATCTTATCTTGAAGAAAATTTATTTGGTTTTCGATATCTTCATTGAATTCTGCAATATCCGTATTTGTAAACATTTCTGCTTTATTTTGTCCTATTTTTACTTTGTGATATCTTGCAGTATTAATTGCTGTGTTGTTGCTATTCACAGAATAAGGAACTGATATGATTATTTCCTTGCCTTGTAAGGCATAACTTTTTTTATAGTTCATGTTCATTTATTTTAAATATTCAATATCAACATTTCTGTCATGCATATGTAGAAAACACTTTTCTACAATATTATTGCTTAAAATTATAGTCATACCATAATCAGAAAATGAAGAACCCATAATGTCATGACCAAAGCCACGCAAAACAATCTTTTCATTATTAGCTTCAATTATTTTCATTGCTTTAGGCGCCATTTGAACGTTGTTTTGCCAAATTGGATGGTCTCCATCACCATTGAATAGTGTAACTGTGTAACCACTTAATCCCGAAATGTTTTTCTCAACTTTGATTATTCTTTTAGCACCTCCATGTGGTCCAGATACATGAATTTTATTTTCATATCTTAGATGGTCAGATGACTCAAATATGAAATTATCAAGGTCAATTAATGAATTTGATTTAACAGATTTACTTCTTATTTCTCTTTCTTGTAATAAGGCTCGGAGAGTCATTCTATATTTAATTAGTTCATCATTCATAGCTGAGCGAGTAGCATAGTCTTCCGTATCTGATATGTATTCTGACATAGTTTCGATTCTGTCTTGATAAGTTTCGATATACTCATCAAGTTCATCATTAGAAAGGTCTCTTATTTCCATATTTGTATTTTTTTTATTTAGATTTTATTTGTTTAATGATGTTAGCTGCGTTCGCATTGCCTAATTGAAGAGCCTTGTTTAATACGTCTAACGCCTGGTCTTTTTGACCAACTTCTGCTAATAATATACCTGCTAACAAATATGAACTAGAATATTTTGGATTTGCTTTAATTGCAGAATTACAATCATCCATGCATCCTTGGTAATCACCAAGGTTAAATTTTGCATTTGCCCTATTTGTATATATTCGTTCAAAATCTACTTTTATTACAACTGCATCAGCAACGTAAGGCATTATAGATTCATTGACTCCTTCTGCTGTTATTTTATTCTTTAACTCAATTGCTATGTCGAACGCAGCTAGTGCAGTTGGAAATTGTTTTAAATTTAAACAATTAACTGCAATTTGATTATAAGTAGCATACCAGTCTTCGTGTGATATGTCTAATCCTTCTATGTAATCGGTTATTGCACCTTGAAAGTCACCAGAGTCTTCTTTTATACTTGCTCTAATATAATATAGATGATGATTTTCTCTGTCTGATTGAATGGCCTTATTTATATGGGTTAATGCACTTTGATATTCCTTTGCATTGTAATGTCCAACCGCTAAATTTTGTAACTGCCAACTGTCAGTATTCATTAATTTTTTAATTTCGTCTGCATTTGGCAGGTTTTTTTTGTCCTTAAACGGTGATTTACGTTCTTGTCCTGTTAATTTTTTAAAATAGTCCATTTTGTTATTATTTTGAGTTGTCTGTCATTACAATTACCTGTAACGTTTTGGCGCTTGGCGCAGTGGCGGATTTCGGAGCACAAAACTGTCAATACACCACAAAATTTGATACGATGTAGAATGTTCAATTAAGCACTGAACCCGCTTTTTTGCAAAACGGCTGTTGAACTGAACCTTCGGTAGTTTTATGTGGGTAGATAAGCTTAAATTCATTGGTTCCAAATTAATTATTTTAT
>JAKLJI010000048.1 GCA_023151275.1 Bacteroidia bacterium
TGCGCTTTGCAATACGCTGACTTACTCATCCCACTCGCCCTCCATGCCGAAAGGTGAAGCTGCATTTCTTCTTTTCTATTCTTCATGCGCCAAAATTCAGCGCATACCCTTTAATTTAATTGGTGTACTTTAGCGGGTGCTTACATTAGAACAGGAAAATTTGGAACCATTTCCATCGGCTCCACAAAAGCCGACATCCTAGATTTATTGGGAAACAAATACGAACTTCATGAGGCAGAAGAAACCCAAATAATTAGATATGGCTGGTATGAATTCTTCTTCTATACGGAAACTGAAACCGTTTTTGGTATTCAAAACGACCACCTTCTGGCTGATTGCACCAATCATAAAGAAATGATAAGCCTTGGAAATTCAAGGTGCACAATGGATACCTGGTTTATTCAAGAAAATAAAAACATAAGCTTTGCCCAAGTTGAAGATTATCTGCACAAAGAAGGCATTCCCTTTACCATTGAACCTTCCTACAAGGGTTCAAGTTGGAATGTGATTGAATGCTCAGAAAGTAAGGTAAGATTCGATTTTGCAGATGAATACCGAACCGTAAACCTGAATAAAAAAGGGAAATTTATAGGCTGGACAGAACATACCGAAACAGACCAATCCAGGTTTTTACTAAATGGAATTAGATTATTCAACCGATAAATGCAGCGATGGCCTTTGACGATTGCTATGGCTGGGGATTTCGTGAACGATTTGAATGTATGCAGCGATGGCTTTTGGCGATGGCGATGGCTAGATATTTCGTAAAGGATTTAAATTGGTGCAACAATGGTTTTCAACAGCCAATGGCCATGGATTGATAATCGTTCACACAACCAAAGCCATCGCCAATAGCCATAGCCATAGTTCAATAATCTCAATGTGAAACGTAAATCAAGACAAAAAAAAATCCCCTCACTCGCGTAAGGGGATTTTCGGGTGGAGTATCGGGCTCGAACCGACGACCTCCTGAACCACAATCAGGCGCTCTAACCAACTGAGCTAAAACCACCGTTTTTGTCTGAAATTTCTCTCAGACGGGATGCAAAAATAAGAAGGGAATGCATTTTTCCATAGCAATTTTGAAAAAATTTTATTCCCCTTTATGAATCAGTTGCTTAGCGCGTGTTCGCTTCCACCTGATCCCAGTTCAACACATTCCAAAATGCCGTTAAGTAATCGGCTCGCTTGTTTTGGTACTTCAAGTAATAGGCATGTTCCCATACATCGCAACCCATTACAGGTTTGCCTTTTACTTCCGCCAAATCCATTAAGGGATTGTCCTGATTCGGTGTGGTAACAATTTTCAAAGTTCCCATTTGGTTAATCACCCAAACCCAACCCGAACCAAACAATCCGGTTCCGGCTTTTTCAAATTCCTTCTTGAAATTATCTACCGTACCAAAGCTATTCGTAAGCATATTCGTCAATGCCGGCGATGGCTTGGTTCCGGTTTTTAACAAAGTCCAGAAAAAGCTATGGTTCCAATGCCCGCCTCCATGGTTGCGCACCACACTCCGAACCGAATCCGGAAGTGCACGCAAATCGCGAAGCATCGTTTCCAAGGGCATGGATTTCAATTGCGGTTCTTTTTCCAATGCCTCATTCAATTTGTTGATATAGGCCTGGTGATGCTTGGTATGGTGAATCTCCATGGTTTTTGCATCAATATGAGGCTCTAGGGCCTGATAGGCGTAACCCAGGGCAGGTAATTCATACTTGCCGTTTACCGGCTTAATATCTGATTTCTGACTCAACTCCGGGTTGGCTGCAAACAAGTCCATGGGATTACTCATGCCCGTAAGTCCCAATACGGCAGCAGTTTTAATAAAATTTCTTCTGTTGTTTTCCATTGCTTTCGGAATAAAAGTTAAAGTTAATCCCTTCTGAGCGCATTTGCTTAACTTCTTTGTTAATTCATCAACTGCAGCCCTTTCAACTTTGTTTCTCTGTTACTTAAAATGTCAAAATGCCTTAGCGGGTGAATCAATCAAACCAAAATCAACGCCCCCAAAAAAAGCAATGGCGAAGTAGGAAACCCACTTCGCCATTACTTTTAGAAGTCAATTAAGCTCCTTTTACCAACTGAATTTCTGCGCTCAATTTTACTTCTTCACTTACCAAAACACCACCTGTTTCCAATGCAGCGTTCCAGTTCAATCCAAAGTCTTTGCGGTTAATTTTTCCGCTAATGCTAAATCCGGCTTTTTGATTGCCCCATGGATCTTTCTGAACTCCACCAAACTCAACCGCAAAACTTACCGGATGCGAAACTCCACGAATGGTCAAATCACCTGTTAATTCGTAATTTTCTTCGTCTTTTTTGGTCATGCCTTTTCCGCTGAAAACCAAGTGTGGGTGGTTTTCTGCATCAAAAAAATCTGCCGATTTCAAGTGACCATCTCTTTGCTCGTTGCCGGTATTGATGCTGGCAATGTCTGCACTAAAGCTAATTTGTGCGGTCGCAAAGTCTTCACCTTCGGTGCTTGCTGTTACGTTAAACTGACCAAAAGTTCCAGTTACATTGGTCATCATCATGTGTCTTACTTTGAAGCTTACTTCGCTGTGTGTAGGGTCTAATGCCCAGTTAATTGTGCTCATGTTTTGTTTATTAAAGTGGTTTATTAAATTGAAAAATTAAATCAAATATGCATTGGGACTTCCATCAACAGAATTTCCGATTCGGCCTCGGCCACAAAATCAAATTCTTCCAGGTTCCAAAGCCCAAAACCATCGCGGGCTTGCAAGGGCTGACCATCAATGCTTGCTTTTCCGCTCAGCAAAAAGACATACACACCATTTCCTTTTTTCTTGAGCGAATAGGTCGCTTTTTTACCCGTATCAAATTTGCCCAAATGAAACCAGGCATCCTGGTGAATCCAAACCCCTTCATCCTCTGCCGATGGCGACAGAATTTGCTGGAAACGATTCAAGCGATCCTTCAAGTTCAGCGTAATTTGGTCGTAGCGCGGAGTAACATTGCGTTGGTTTGGAAATACCCAAATCTGAAGAAACTTCACCGGTTTTTCCTTGTTCCGGTTGTATTCCGAATGGTAGATTCCCGTGCCGGCACTCATCACCTGAATATCGCCGTGGCGAATCACCTGTGTATTTCCCATGCTGTCTTTGTGCTCCAAATCGCCCTCCAGCGGAATGGAAATAATCTCCATATTGTCGTGCGGATGCGTGCCAAATCCC
This sequence comes from Bacteroidia bacterium, assembly GCA_023151275.1. Classification (GTDB taxonomy): domain Bacteria; phylum Bacteroidota; class Bacteroidia; order UKL13-3; family UKL13-3; genus CAISCU01. The sequence continues at coordinate 3,199 of JAKLJI010000048.1, forward strand.
ATGCCCGGCGAAACGGTATCGTCGTTCAGCACACGCAAAACACCAAAATGCATGCGCTCCGGATTGTAATACGAAGCAAAACTAAAGCTGTGGTGCGACTTCAACCAGCCATGATTGGCCAGTCCCCGGCTATCGGCCGGATGTAAAATCCTGTTTTCCATAAAATGATTTTTGCTGATGGGCAAATGATTAAAACCAACAGGTTCCAGTTCAGGCCTCGCAGGTTTAGCCTCCGAAAACAAGTCAGAACCCATTCCTCCGGCAGCAAGAATACCGGCTGTGCTTAAACTGTTTTTGATAAACTTTTTGCGATTCATAACTGTACCTCAAATCAACAGCACAAAGTTCAACCAGTTTCAAGGCCCTAAAAAATAACCTGGATTAAGAAATTCAGCACTTTTGAATTAGGAAGAAGGGCTTTTCCAAAAAATCAAGAACTTGCAGCATGCTTAATTCTGCCGTCCCCAAACTCCCCATGCGCAATAAAATCATTACCAAAAACTGGTACCAACAGCTCGGCTTCAATGACATTGGCGCAATGGATTATCCCGATTACCTTATCCTAAGAAAGGATGCCATCGAACTGCATTTCTTCGCATTTCCGGCATTAAATCCCTTGGAGAATTACGGACAAATTTACATCCACTGCACAGAAATCGAGGCGCATTACAAGCAAATTCAGGAACAAGGAATTTCCATCCATCCCAACGCGCCGCTGCAGCAAAAGCCTTGGGGCAAAAAAGAATTCGCCCTACTCGACCCCGACAACAACCTGCTAACCTTCGGAGAATAGGCACTGATTTTTCTGGGCCTGGCCGCAAACAAAAACCCGTACTGAATCAAAAATTCGCGACGCGGCCGGGTCATCCGCTTGTACTCCGCGGAGGCCGGCTTAAGCGTTTTTAGCGGCCGAGATTGGCTTTCTGCCGGCAGCCCTCCCGGCCGCAAAACGCTAAAAGCCGCCCCCTTGCGGGGTACCGCTCCTGCCCCTCAGGCAAAACCCCACAAAACACAAACTCTTTTCTTTCTTTCTCCATTCCCTTTCTTCCTCTTTCTTTCTGTTTCTCTTGCTTCTTCTTCCTCTCTCTCTATCCCACTCTTGCTCTTGCTCTTTCTTCTTCTTGCTCTTTCTTCTTCTGACTCTTTCTCCTTCTGTTTCTCTTTCTTCTTCTTCTTCTCTCTCCATCCCACTCTTTCTCTTGCTCTTGCTCTTTCTTCTTCTTGCTCTTTCTTCTTCTTGCTCTTTCTTCTTCTTGCTCCTTTAGTTTGTTTTTGAAAAATTTGGGTGATAAAATTTTTCCTAATGGATTGTAATATAGAAGTAGCTTGAACCTGGCAAGATTCATCCAAAACCCTTTTCCTGCCTGGACTCAGCCTAAAAAACTATAAGAAATAAAGCTTCAAAACCCATTCAGGAAAACCTTAAAATCATGCATTGGAAATCACAAATTCAACAAATCGAAGGAAATTCTTACCTCTTTCTTTTTTTTCAATTACATTTTGTGCTCGACCGGCAAGCACGAAGAACTGCTGGCAGCAGTTACAGCCCTGAATTAAAATGTTGGAAGATACCAGATACTCCTGAAAACAGACTAATCTGGCGTATTCCCCTTGAATCCGAAGACAGAGGAACAAATCAACAAGAAACAAGTTATTCCATTTTGGAACAGGTTTATTCTTTCTCAGAATTTATGCGATACAGGAATTACAGCGCCAACACCCAAAAAACCTATTCAGATTGTTTGCAATTCTTTTTGGAGTACTATCCAAAAATTCATCCCAAAAATTTAAAACAGTCAGATATTATTCGCTTTATGGACGAAATGGTAATCAAAAAAGGGCATTCCATTTCTTACCAAAATCAATTAACCAACGCCATTAAATTGTACTTTGATAAAATCCTGAATCTACCAATGCTAACTCAAACCATATTAAGACCCAGAACTGAAAGACACCTTCCCAATGTATTGAGCAAAGCAGAAGTAAAAGCCCTATTGGAAGGAATCGGGAATTTAAAACACAAGGCCATGCTTTCCCTAATTTATGGCTGTGGATTACGTGCAGGTGAGTTGATTAGTTTGAAGTTGATAGACATCAACTCAAGCACCAGGCAGTTAAAAATTGTGCAAGCCAAAGGGAAGAAAGACAGGTATGTACCTATTTCGGAAAAACTACTGAATCTGCTAAGAGATTATTTCAGGGCATACAAACCAATCACCTACTTGTTTGAGGGTCAAAAGGCTGGAACAACTTACGACCCAAGAAGTCTTCAAAACGTAATGAAAAAAGCTTTATTGAATGCTAAAATCCAAAGAGATGCAACACTGCATACCTTAAGACATAGTTTCGCCACTCATTTATTGGATGCAGGAACAGACATTCGTTATATTCAAGTAATACTCGGCCATAATAGCACGCGAACGACTGAGATTTACACCCATGTAAGCAGCAGGTCCCATTTTTTGCCTGTATAAGAACTATTCCATCGCCAACAAAACCAAAAACGCAACTAATAAGCATTGCAAAAAATGTAGAAATAAGCTATTTTAGTACGGGTATAAGTAAGTTATAGGGTATAGCAGAACAAATTAAATGACCGACATAAAAGCTAAACAATGCAAAATTTTATAAAAATATTCTTGTTGACCATGATTAGTTTGTTAATAAACATCAATATTTATGGTCAGAACAAAACATCTATTAGCATATACGGGGGACTAAATTACTCTTTTAATAACTCATTTAAAGTAATTGAAACATCAGGTGGTTTTAATTACGTTAATGGATTTCCTCCACAAGAGGATTTGAGCTATTTTCCTTATAGCATAGGGTTAAATATAAATCATAAAATAAATGAAACAATTAAGATAGGGACAGGAATAGGCATATCCGACAATTATTACAAAATTACGTTTCAATCATTCGAAGACCCTTCTGCTAGTTTATTTGCAAATGAATTCAGATACAATTTGAGGACAATTTATTTACCTATAACTTGCTCATACCAGTTGTTCAAATCAAATACATTTAACATAAATATTATCGTTGGGGCGACACTTGGAATAAATAAAATAAGTCTTTATGGTTCTTCTGGCAGACTGGTTACAATCTACCCAGACACAACAAGTTTTTCATTGAATTATATTCAAGAAATAGACACCAAAAATAAACTAAGTTTTGGGTCTATTATTGGCTTTGAACTTCAGTCAAATAAATTTTTAAAACGGTTAGTATTAAGACCAGAAATTCAATTTCAGTATTTTAATAACTTAGTTACAAATCAAGAATTATATCTTATTAATAACGACAAGGGAACAAATGAATCACATCATTCAAAAGTTGGAATAATTCCTTCTTTCTTTAGTTTAAAAATTGGTTATTTACTTAAAAGCGACACTAAATTGTAAACTTGCTGAAATAGCACATGTCAAACAGTAAGTCCTCGACAACACAAAAGCTACACCCTATAACACACGTCTTGCGCCATTGCCGGTGACGTGGTAAAATGAAGCTTTTATGTACGCAAAATATTATATCTTGGTTGACAGTTTCTGCACCGCAATCGGCAACAGCGCAAGGCGTGGGAACGTTGTACGACATAGTAAAACCCACCTCGTAAAAATGAAAGTTCGTGACGAAAAACTAAAAGCAATAATTGATTGGTCTAAAAATAACCGAGACATAAGAGCAGTATTATTGACAAGTTCACTTGTAAATCCATTAGCACCTGTTGACGATTTTAGCGACTTAGACATTGAACTTATATTCGAAAATAACGCCAAATATATTTCAGACAATACTTGGACAGAAAATTTTGGAAATCCAATTGCAATGGTTGAAGAAGACGAAACCTATTTCGAAGGTAAACACGCTATGAAAATGGTTTTATATGCTGACTATGTCAAAGTAGATTTCAAATTATACAGCAAACCCGAATTTTTACTTGACGCAAAAAAAAATGAATTACACGAAGATTGGGATATTGGCTATAAAGTTTTGGTGGATAAAGAAGGGCTAACAAATAGTCTAAAAAAGCCTACTCACCAGATTTTTATAATAAAAAAACCTACAGAAAAAAAATTCAAACAAGTTTTAAATGACTTTTGGTGGGACATTGCTCATACCGCAAAATGTATTATTAGGGATGACTTGTTTTATACAAAGTTTATGACTGAAAATAATATCCGAACAGACTATTTAATCCCTTTAATCGAATGGTACATTTCAAGCGAACATAATTGGAATATTACAACCAATAAATACGGCAGACTTTTTAAAAAATACCTGACTACCGATTTGTGGGAAACAATAGAACAAACATTTTCAGGAAGTAAAAAAAATGATAATTGGGATGCTTTATTTGCAATGGCTGATTTAGTTTCAAAAATTGGAACTGAATTATCGAAAAAACTAAATTATGATTATCCCAAAAAATTAGAAAAAGACATACGAAAATATTTGGACGAATTAAAAACTAAATAAATAACTACGTCGTACAACATTTAGCGTAATAGACGAAAAAGCCCCATAAAAAAAGCCCCGACATGCTGAGCAATGTCTGGGCTTTTTTGTTC
>JAKLJI010000049.1 GCA_023151275.1 Bacteroidia bacterium
TAAATTCTTTTCGGTTGGCCATATGTTTGTTTTAAAGTTTTGACTTCAAAACGGTCAACTTATTTCAGGACGTGACAGAAAATCAAATGGCAAACGGCCCAAAATTTCAATTGTTCACGAAATCAAAAGCCATCGCAATAGCCGGCAATTTCAAATCGTTCACGAATTTCAAAGCCAAAAGCAAAAGGCCGAAAATCTCAATCGTTCACGAATTCAAAAGCCATAGCCAATAGCCATCGCTATAGCCGGCAATTTAAATCGGTCACGAATTTCAACAAGCTCTCGCTATAGCCAGATTTGATTGAGTTCTGTAAGTATGATTGGCTTTTCCTCTGTAACCACAATGGTATGTTCATGTTGCGCCATATATCCGCCTTTGTTTCCAACCATGGTCCAACCATCGTTTTGTTCTACTGCATAAGTGGAATGCGTAGAAATGAATGTTTCGATGGCTACCACCGAATTCTTTTTGAATCGTGCTTTGTTGAACGGGTCTCTGTAATTGGTAATATCTCCGGGTTCCTCGTGTAGGCTTCTGCCTATGCCATGTCCTGCCAGGTTTTTGATTACCTTAAATCCACGTTTCTTGGCTTCAGTTTCCATCAAATGGCCAATATCCGAAATGCGAACGCCTCCACGAATGGCGAAAATTGCTTTATGCAAAATCTCCTGCGAGGCCTGAATGAGTTTCTGGTGTTGGTTGATATCGTTACCTAAAACAAAAGAGGCTCCGTTGTCGGACCAATACCCATTTAATTCTGCCGAAACATCAATATTGATTAAATCACCTTCCTGCAAGATGCGAGTAGGAGAAGGGATACCGTGGCAAAATTCATTGTTCACGCTTATGCAGGTCCAACCCGGGAAACCATAGGTTAGATAGGGTGCAGATTTAGCTCCGAATTCCTTTAACACCGTAGCTCCAAACAAATCTAATTCCCGTGTTGAAATGCCTGGTTTCGCAAAATTGCGCATTTCCTTCAAGGTCAATGCCACTGCATCACTAGCCTTTTTCATTCCTAATAATTCTTCTTCATTTGTTATCGACATTGGCTTGCGGGTTTAATTGCTAACGATTAATGGGTGTAAAACTAAAGGAATATATGGGGAAGTAGCGATAAATTGTCTTGAATCCATTCTTCATCGCAGTAAAAATCCCAATGAAATGGGCTTTGAACAGGAGGGCATAATCCAAATTTGCAATTCATCAAATGGCACAGTCAACAAATTCGGAAAAGCAATTCGATTAAATATCCAGTTTAAAAAGTTGTTTAATCAATTCCGTTTTTTGAAACGTGTCGTTTTCTAGGTTGAGAATCTCTTTTTTCTTTTCAACACTTACCAGACCAAACCAATAAAAAAAACGATCAAAGGACCGAATTCCATAACATCTAAAAAAATGATCCTCCCTGCTGAAATGTTCTGATTCGAAGATATCTAAAAGTACCGGAAAGGCTTTGGCGTATTTATCTGCGTAGAATTTCACAGTTTGTGGGTGGTCACCAAATTTATCAAGCAGAATCAGGGAGAATCCCCATCCCAATTGCCCTATGGGTTCTTCGGGATACAAGTCGTTGTAACTCCAAGAAAACTTTTGGGTGAAGGCTTGAAAGAATAGCTTGAATAATTGCACTCGATTGTTGGTTTCCAATAGTTTCAATGCTGTTTTAGTCAAGCTCAATTTGCCGTTTACTTTTTTTACAAGTCGGGCCAATTCAGCGGCAAATCTTGCACTGCGAATTGAAATGCAATCTTCTTCTCTCGAAAGTTTTGTAATTCCTGCTTCAATAATATCATCGGGTAGGTAGCCCTTGGAATAAAGTTCCACCATTACTTTTTTAGGTAAGGCACCAAGTGGAGTTAATTTAATAAATGTTTCCCGTTGAAGGATTTTCAAATAATCTTCCAAAATCCTGAAAATTGGAATTTTATCGAGAGTATTGTTATCAATTTGTTCTTGAAATTGAATGGGTGACTTATCGCCAAAACTGTCGTAAAGTAAGTGGTGCATTTCGTTGGCTGAAAGGCCCATAAAGACATCTACCGGAGCATTATTTTGCAAAATGAAAGTGGATTGTACTTGATCAAAGGATGGCATGGTTGTTTGCTATTTTTGAGATTGTATTTTCAAAGTTGCATTATTCTCTTGAAGACAAAAAGCGAGTTGAATAGTTTGGCATTTTCATTGCAATTAACTGGAGAGAGAAATGCTTTAGTATTAGGTTTGGGAAATGGTTGTGTTTAAAGTGAAATTCCGTACTGACTTTTATAAACAACACAAAATCCTTCATCTGCTTTCCCATAACGCAAAATAAACCCCGATAATCCAACCAGGAAATCTTTCAATGCCTTATTTTTCAATGTGCATTCCTGGGTTAAACCTTCAATTTGAACCGGAAAATTGTCATTTCCCAGAACAGGGGTATGCAAGTATAAGGCATCGTTGTAGCTACTGAAATCATAAAGGATGGCCCAAATTTGAAAGTCAGTTTTTAATTGCAATGCCTTATTGCCCAATAAATCAAAATGCCGGATTAGCTTTTCTAAATGGGGCTTTCTTCGTTTAAAGCTTTTGTTTCCAAATCCCTCTGTGTCGAAATGGATATGCCACAAATCAAACCAAGCTTTTTCAGAATTACTGAAGTTAAGTTCCGTCCAGCTTTCTGTTTGGGTTTCCAAATTCTTGTAATACCTTCTTAATCCCCGCTTTCTTTTCATAGGTTATTCCTGCTTATGCCAACCAAAATACAATCCCTTTTTCGCTAATGGAAATTCAACCCAATGCTTAAGGCATAACCCAATTCGTATTTTCTGAGTCCATTTCGGGATTCAAAACTGACAAGTGGTTTGAGTGGACTTTGCGCATAACCGAATGTTTCTGTTTTGTTTGGATTGGTTTTTAGTGCCCAATACAAGCTGGGCGCAAGGCTTATTCCCAGTTTCCGGGTAATGGTGCACACCAAGCCCAGTTTTAGATGCGTAATGCGGGTATTTTTGATTTGTGTGGTAAAATCTACAGGGAAATAAAAATAGTTGATAAGCTCGGGTTGAAATGTAAAGCGGTTGTTGATGGGATGCAGATGTCCAATGCCAAATCCGGTTGCCACCAAGGCTTCGTTTTGAAAATTAGCGCCCAAACTGGCCAAGGTGTAGAACATCGGGGTGCCGGTTTTGAAGGAAATTCCCAAATTCAGGTAATCTGCCGCAGCAACTGTCCACTCCCGGAAGCGATTCCTTTTTACGATGTTTACCAATCCAATGGCCATGCCCCGGGTAATGGTATCCGAGATATTAATCAAGCCAATTTGAAGGCCGTTTACAACTTTGCTTCTGTTAAGAATGCCGCCAATTTGCAGCCCTTTTACATGGTTTGATTGGCTGAGAATACCATTGATTTGAACCCCGTTTACACTATCTGTCTTGCTGTAAATTCCACCAATTTGTACGCCTTCCACATTTCCTTGGGTTAGGTTTGCTATTCCTGCAACCTGAAAACCGCTTACATGACTTGCATTTTTGTTCAGTATGCCTCCAATTTCACATCCTTTGATTTGTCCGGTTGAGCCGCTTAATGCATTTAAGGAGAAGGTGTAGGCATAGACATTGCTTTTTGTGCCATGCGTTCCTATGGGATACACGAAGGAAAATTGTCCCGGAAATTGTTCACCTGCTTTTTCTTGTGCAACCAATTGGCCAGCGCCAAGCATAAAAAGGACAGCACTAAGGAATGTTTTAGTTTTCATGGTTTAGGTCATAAGAAGGGATTTTGGCAGCATCCCGGCCAATGCATTAATTGGGCAATTGGCAGCCGACTTCAGGGGTAAAGTACTAGGGGTAAGGGGCGGCAAACTTATGTATTCTGACTAAATCATGCAAAATCCTTTTTGACTTCGGGAATTAGTTTAGTAGCAACCTGAGGTAGTAGAAGTCTTTTTCATTTGGCTGACCCGATTCATTCAAATAGGATTCTACCGGGGCAACTTTTACAATCAAGGATTGGTCGGATTCCCAGTAAAAATCATCGGGAGCCCACATTTGTTGGTCGATTTCCAGGTGCTTTTGAATGCTTAGCGCTTCTCCTGATTCACTTTTTGAGTTATCAATCCGCCAAATCTGGATGCCATTGGGTTCGCCTTCAAGTCCGTACAAAGCTGAACTATTGGCCACAAATTTCCGGTTCGGCGAAAGGGCAGGAGCTCCCCAGAGGAGCTTAAGGCAGCTAAATGGAGGACATATTTATTTTGCAGCTATTGCCTTCGGTCTAACTTGGCGCTTTTTGGGTGCTCCGGATATTTGCTTCAGCTTCCTTGATTTTAGATATTCACTTATTCTTAACTCTTCTTCCTTTGTTAATGGGCGTAATCCGCCTATTACATCAACTTCTAATACTTTATTCTTTAAACTCATCTTTCTAATTCTAAAAATATTTATTCATTAACTTCAATGCTGTAATACTCTCAAGTATCATTAACCTACCTCCAAAATGTTTTGCACCTAATGTCGATTCATAATGGCTTATCAATACTGTTTTTGAAACAAATGATACAAAGCCTGCATGCCCTCTTTGAAATGAAAGCTTGCATGCAAATGCTACCAAATTTCCCGCTACACCTGCATACATCTTATTCTTACCTTTATTAAAAGGAGCATTCTCCACCAAATGCATATAAACATGATCAGTCTTTACCTCTAAACTTATTAAGCCTTGAATTACTCTTGGATTCCCAACAATTGTTAACTTATAAACCTCCCTTATTGGATTCTTATACTCTTCTCGCCAATCAAATAACCATTTTTGACTCTTTGATACTGATCTTAAATCACTTTTTTCTAATACAGAAACCTCAGTTGGAAAACTATCGCCCGTTACAATATTCTCAATTGAATTCGTCAACTTGTCTACCTCGAAGTCTAATCCAACTTTTTTATCTTTTTCCACTCACCTAAGTTAGCTATTTAGCACCTAATTTGCAATAGAATTACGATATTCATTGTTTGTGTCTACAGGATAAGTATGGGGGGACGCCGAGTGATAAGCCAGTTTGGATGGTACTCATTTTGTCTCAGGAAAGCGGCATAATAGGGGGCAGTTTGTGCCGGAATGACGCACTTTTGAATCCAATTCAATTTTACTTGACTTCTTTCGGGTGTGGTCAATTTGCCCGGAACAGAGGGGCAATTTGGTACGGAATCTACAAAACGCTATAATGCTGAGGGAAACAGGGCTTGAGCACTATGGAGGTAGTAAATATTTAGCTTCCTAATTGCGACTGTATGCTTCATGCTAACTCCAGCTTTATGAGATTTCCTTCAATCAATTAGAATAAATTCAGCAAGTTGATTCTTTATTTTTTGCAACCGTTTACTAGCTATTTTTCCAATGGTGCCCGCACTTATTTTGTGAGGTATAATTGCCAAATAGCCTACTCTGATTAAGGATTGCTGAATTAAACCACTTTCTATAAAGTCAATGTCATTCTGGCTAATTAGTTCATCAAGTCCATTCACTTCTTGATGAATTTGAGTACTAATTCCGCAAACCAACAAATCTCTATAGGGTAACATTAATTTAAAACCAAAGCAGGTCTCAGTTTTGTTCTACCATCTGCTTGTGGAAGTGATGCAAGGATGATATCACCGCTTTTCATAGTCGGTATTAGGCACTTTTATCATCAACAAATCGTACTCAGGTTCATCTGTTGAATAGGCTTTATTCAAGGTGTTTATTTGTTGAGTCGTCCAATCGTTTTGTGGTTCATCTACAGGAAGAATAATAATTTCAAGCTTTTTAGAAACAAAATTATTCGGCAGATCAATTATGAGTTGGTTCGTGCTGCTGCTTTTTGTAATTTTTAGTGCCTCCATAGTATCAGAAGTAGCGAATTGTTTTACAAGAAAAGCTGACCTTCAGTGTTTTTTTATCAAAAGGTGAGGAATATTATTTTTCGCTTGTTTCAGTTACCTTACAAAAAGATTCATTTCCAAATTTTACTGGTACTTGAAAAAAGAGTATCCGTTTTGTTCAACCCAATAAAGTTCGCTACCATCGACTTTTTGGAGCTTATTGTTGGAGTTATTAAAGTCTGCTTGAATGACACTTCAATTATAGGGGGGCAGTTTGTGCCGGAATGACACACTTTTGAATCCAATTCAATTTTACTTGACTTCTTTGGGGTGGGGTCAATTTGACCGGAATAGGGGGTCAATTGGGTCCGGAATCTACACCTCCCTAGATCCAAATATGAAGAGGCAGAGGATTTACTTTGCCCCCAAGCGTAGACCCTGGTATCGGCCAACAGGAAATAGAACAAAAAAGCCCCCTGACAAGCCCTGACAAGCGCTAGCTTCGTCAGGGCTTCGTCTATTACGCTAAATGTTAGCTGCTGATGCTTTCAATCATAGTCAATGCTTCTCTTGGTGTCATCACAGGAATGGAACTCGTCTTAAAGTCTTTAGTGTCACGTGTCACAATGCAATCTATTTTTCCAATGGTTTTGGCACAATTGTATTGAATGGCATCTTCAAAGTCTTTAAATTCCGATTTTAAGGATTTTCTTATTACCTCTTTTGATACGTCTGTAACTTCAGCCCATTCTTGTAGTTCATTAAGAATCTTGATTGTCACTAGGTGCGAACATGACTGTCGAAGGATGTAGTAAATGTTATTGAATGAAACAGCAGCAACGTAAATTGTTAATTTCTTTTTGAAGGAGTAATCAAAAAGTTTAGCCGCCTCCAAAGAGAAGGGTTTTCTGTCGGCCAAGAAGTCTATTAGTACATTTGTGTCAATGAATAAGTATTTCATTTCTTGTACTTTTTTGTTAGACTACTTGTTAGCGCCTTTTTGTAATCAAAATCTTCAGGCAGCTCTATTGTCCCCATTAGTTTCAGAATTCTAGGAGAGATACTTTCTTCTTGATTTTCATTTGTAGTTAAGGTCATAAGATAATTTTCTACAATGTCTGAAAGACTCTTGCCTTTGTTCTTGGCATATTTCTTGGCCACAGATATTACTGAATCATCAATTGTTAATGTAAGTTTGGTTGTCATGACACGTGTTTATCTTGTCTCAAAGATACGTGTATGTTAATTTTAATCCAAGTTTTCTCTGACGGTGCACTTTCAGCTAAGCTCAGATTCCCGAAGGGTTGGGATTTGGTTAAAAAACCTATCCACAATCTGCGAGAAAAATATGGGGTAAGCTGGGAGAAAAGCAAGTCTGGTTGGTTTTGAACTTGTCCAAATAAAGATGATATACGTATCCAAAGTTTTAGTGCCAATGCTCCACCAAAATTAGCGAAGACTCAGCCAGCACCAAAGACCTGATTTTTTTTTGCATATACAATGCGAACAGTCGAAGCTATGCTCAATATCAGCAAAAAGTAAACGAAGCGCCTCT
>JAKLJI010000004.1 GCA_023151275.1 Bacteroidia bacterium
TATCCCGGTTTCAAATTACTTAGATGCTGATAAATTGAAAGAAATCAGCGATGCTACAATGGTTGGTGGTGCTACACTTACTAAATTATTAGGTACATCAGCTTGGTATGCTCCGGGTGCAGCTTCTGCATTATTGGTAGAAAGCATCGTGCGTGACCAAAAGCGTGTTATGCCTTGCTGCGTAAGCTTGAATGGCGAATATGGACAAAGTGATATTTGCTTGGGAGTTCCAGTGGTTGTAGGTCGCAACGGATGGGAATCTATTGTTGATTACAAATTGGATGCTTCAGAGCAGGAGCTGTTCAACAAGAGCGCTGATGCAGTGCGCGCCATGAATAATGTATTGAAAGAAATTGGTGCACTTTAATCCCAATTTTTGAATTAATAAAAAGGCTGTCTCTTTTGGGACGGCCTTTTTTTATGGCTTGAATTTAGGTCGGTTTGAATTTTATGGTAATTGAACGAATGGGTTTTGGTTTGATTGGAAAGGGATTGAATCAAGATATCAAATAAGGCATTCCAACTCCAAAAGCCTATTTTCGCCACATGATAAAATCGATGACCGGTTATGGCCAGGCAGCAATTGAAGCCCAACGGTTTGAATGTAGGGTTGAAATAAAATCCCTGAACAGTAAATTTTTTGAGTTGAACCTGCGCATGCCGCGGAATTTGCAGTACAAGGAACTTGAATTACGTCGTGATCTTCAAAAGCAAATTGAGCGGGGTACTGTTTCCGTTTTTATCAATGTAAACTACAAGCTCGCTGAAGACAAAGTGAATCCTTTGAATTTAGATGTTGCCGAATATTATCTAAAAGAGCTAAACCACCTTTCCGAATTATCGGGTAGATCAGCCGACCAGTTATTTAAATCGGTTTTTGAATTTCCCAATATTTTGAGCAGTAAGGATGATGAGCCGAGGGATGAAGATTACAAGGAGGTGTTGACTTGTGTGAATGCAGCATTTCAGGCATTTGACCAATTCAGAATTCAGGAAGGCGCTATGTTGGCGATTGAACTTGAGCGTATGGTTGGAAGCATTGAGCAAAAACTGGAAGAAATAACACCCTTTGAACAGGAACGTATTACGTTGGTTAAAGAGCGTTTGATGAAGGAGTTGGCCAAATTGCCTAGTGAAATGGCAGACAGAAATCGCTTTGAGCAGGAGTTGATATATTACCTGGAAAAATTAGATATCAGTGAGGAGAAGTCAAGATTGGCGCAGCATTGCACCTATTTCAGAACCACCATGCAAGATGTAGGGGCCGGAAAGAAATTGGGATTTATCGCCCAAGAAATGGGTCGCGAAATCAATACGATCGGGTCAAAAAGCAATCATTCTGCTATGCAGCGTAAGGTGGTGGAAATGAAAGATGAACTCGAAAAAATAAAAGAACAAATCAACAATATCTTATAATTCGTTCCTTTGCAGGCCCATGAATAAGGTTATCATCTTTTGCGCCCCTTCCGGTTCGGGCAAAACTACTATCGTTAAGCACTTGCTAAAAAAGGATGATCGCCTGATGTTCTCTGTTTCTGCGTGCACACGTGCCATGCGTCAGGGAGAGGAGAATGGCAAGGATTATTATTTTTTAAGTCGGGATGAGTTTGCTTTGAAAGTTAGGAATGGCGAATTTTTGGAGTATGAAGAAGTTTACGGAGGAAATTTCTACGGGACTTTGAAGTCGGAAATTGAACGCATTTGGGCCATGGGCAAGGTTGTATTGTTTGATGTTGATGTAGTTGGAGGCTTGAATATCAAAAATTACTATGGAGATCAAGCTCTTGCTGTTTTTGTGAAACCTCCGGATGTTGCAACCCTTGAGATGCGATTGCGTCACCGTAGCACGGAGACTGAAGAAACATTGCGTATTCGCGTTGATAAAGCCGTCCATGAACTCAGTTACGAGTCGAAATTTGAAAAGACTTTACTGAATGATAAATTGGAGCTTGCCTTAACCAAGGCCGAGCAATTGGTGAACGAATTTATTGCGCGCTGATATGCAAATTGGGTTGTTTTTTGGTTCGTTTAATCCAGTACATACGGGGCATTTAATTATCGCCAATTACATGGCAGATTACACCCAGCTTGATAAAATTTGGTTTGTGGTAAGCCCTCAGAATCCATTTAAATCCAATGATGAATTGTTGGATGAAAAGCTGCGTTTTGAATTGTTAAAGCTTGCAATTGAAAACGATTCACGTTTTAAAGCAATTGATGTAGAGTTTCACCTGGAGCGTCCTTCTTATACTGTACATACGCTTGAATACTTACGTTCAGAGTTCCCTGAGCATACGTTTACTTTGATAATTGGTGGAGACAATCTACAGAGTTTTCATCTCTGGAAATCGTATCAGGAAATTCTTGAACTTCATAAGGTTTTTGTCTATGCCAGAACCGGGATTGTTGAAAAACCTTTGCTTGCCAATCATCCTCATATTAAGTTGTTTGAAGTGCCCTTGTTGAATATTTCATCCACTTACATTCGTGAAAGTATTCAAGCGCACAAGTCGATTCGTTATTTGGTGCCGGAGCCGGTTCGCATTGAAATAGAAAACAAAGGCTATTATTCTGGAATTGTCAACACGTGATTCTGTTTGGATTCACTTAGTTTGAAAATTGGATGAATTTCCTTTGACAGGACATACATTTATACACTTTGAAGTTGGCAAAGAATAGGATGAATTTCCAAAAGTTAGGTCTGGGAATACGCTCCAAATCAATGCTTCCACACGTGATGCATTTTTGAAGTTTTGCAGATGTTTTTAGAAATTTCATGCAGCAAAAGAACAATTTTAAGCAAAGCCAAAAAGCTATTTGCCAATTCATAACCAATATTTAATATGGGTTCGAATGAGTCGCCATTTTGTGTTGTTTTTTCGTGAGTTTAAGGGCCTGACTAGACATTAATCGCAATTACAATTGGATTGAGTTGTCAAGGGATTGGTTTTTTGATGGAAGTTGATTTAACCCGGAATACGCTTTTGACCATCTATTACAGCCCAAAATGCCTGTGAAATTGGGCGTAAACTCAGTTTCACTCACTCACCATAACACTACATTATGCCTTGCTCGTGAATCTGCCTATTTCTTTGGCCTTTTGGCCCTCATGACGAAGTTAAAATTTAACGTGTGTGCTTTCTTCAAACCAAAGCTGGAAATGGGTTTGTGCATTTTGAATTGGTGGCCCAAAGTGTTAATTTCTTTGCTTAATTCAATATCTCTTGAAAGCGATTATCCCCTATGAAGATTAAGTTTTCTCAATTGAAAATTGGCTTTGTGCTTACAATGCTCTTTCTGTTTTTTACAGTTGCCGGAACCTTGCTCCATGAAGGAGGACACTGGTTGGCGAGTCGTATGTTAGGAGTTCCTGCCGAAATTAATTACAAATCTTCCTCCTCCAATTGGGATGCATTCACTCCATACCGTGAGTTTATGAAATTGCATGAAAAAAACTATGAAGCTATTCGCTCCAAGAAGGATTTTGCCGATAAGGAAACCTATGAAAAACTAAGGGCTGAGGTTTCAGATGCGGTTAATTTCACGGTTTGGGGAGGTCCCATTCAAACCTTGTTAACAGGCTGTTTGGGTGTTTTTATTTTATTGATTTTAAAAATCAAGCGAGCTCCCTTTTCCTGGAAATATTGGGCAAGCATTTTTCTTGCTTTGTTTTGGTTAAGACCGGCAATGAATTTGCTTATGAGTTTGCCAAAACTTATCCTGAGGGGAGAATTTACTGAGCAATCCGACGAAGTAAGGTTGGCTCGTTACCATGAATTGCATCCCCTGTTTATTTCGGTAGTATTTGGATTGATTGGATTGGCGGTGCTTACCTATATTTCTTTTTATGTTGTGCCGAGGAACAGGCTTTTAGTCTTTTGGGCTTCGGGATTGATGGGCGGAATTCTAGGATTTTACCTCTGGTTTTATCAGTTAGGTCCAATATTGATGCCCTGAATCAGAATAAACTATTCTCCTCAAGAATTGCCTGTTTGGTAGCTTCCCAACTTGGATTTCCGGTGAGTATGAGTTGGTACATTCTCCAATTTTGATTCAGGTATTTTTCGTTAGGTCGGAACTGGTCCTTTCCCACATCCAAATCGCCGCAATCCGGAATTCTGAAATCGCCCCAATTGCACACCTCTGCGGCTTTTCGATTGTCGAATGGAATTCGATTTCCTACAAATTGATTGTTTTTGAATTCAGGTTTTCCAAGCAAAGTTGCGTCATACAGAATTTGATTATTTTGGGTTAAAATAAAATGGCAGGTAAGTGTGCCTTCATAATGGGCAGCGCCTTGGCTTAGGCTGTCTTCCCGCATGAGGACTTTAAATTTTATCCATCCTTTTCGCAAGCCTTTTTGTGCTTTTTTTTCCAGGTTAACATCCAAAACATACAAATCGCCAATAAACGTTCTGGCCCAACCCATGTGGCGAGTTCTTCCCCACATGCGGTAGCGAGTGGGATTAGCGCTGTCTTTGAAAGCCTCTGCAATTCGAATTTCAAAACGCATGTAGTTGTTTCCTACAAATGCTAATATTTTTGGCCGGGCTATTTTTTGGGTTGAATTTAAATCAGGTTGTAAGCTATCTGGGAGGATTACAGCAGAAAAGTCGAATTGCTTAAGCTGCTTTTTGAGCGCCGACTTTTGTCCCCAAAGAGAGGAGAGTAGGCTTAAAAAAAACAATATGCAAAAGAATCCGCGATGGTTCATTCTCAATTAGTAAAGGCATAATGAAGCAAATTGGCCCCCATTTGAAGTGCTTTTTGGCGCACTGTTTCAGGGTCGTTATAAACTTCTTGATCTTCCCAACCGTTGCCCAAATCGCATTCATAGCTGTAAAAACAAATCAACCTGCCTTCATAAAACAAACCAAATCCCTGGGCAGGCTTTCCGTCGTGTTCGTGCACTTTAGGCAAGCCGGTAGGGAAATCAAACTTTTGATGGTAAATGGGATGTGAATAAGGAATTTCAACGAATTCCAATTCCGGAAATACCTTCTTCATTTCACGTCGAATAAAGGTATTCAGGCCATAGTTATCGTCAATATGTAGAAAGCCACCACCCATCAAATAATTCCTTAGGTTTTTAGCTTCTGAGCTACTGAAAACAACATTTCCATGTCCAGTAAGGTGAATAAAAGGGTAATTAAATAAATCAGGACTTCCGACCTCTACCACATCTTCTTCAGCTTGAAGGTTGATGCTGAGTTCTTTTCGGCAAAATTGAATCAGATTGGGCAGTGAAGTTTTGTTAGCGTACCAATCGCCTCCTCCTTGATATTTTAAACGTCCAATGCGCAGATTTTGAGTTTTTCCTGGAACAGAAAATAGCAAAATGAAGGCCAAAAGGATGATTTTTGGCTGTTTTTTGATGATTAGTTGCATAGGTTCCGCAAATGCGTTAACTTTCATATTCAAATGCGAACAAGATGAGAACTTCAATACTATTCCTTTTTTTTCTTTTTTTCTCGAGTATTCCATCAAAGGCATTTGTTTATAGCATTCAGCCTTCAACCAATTTTATTCGGTATTCGGCAACTCAAAGTCCGGGAACCTTTAAAATCACCTACAATCTTATGGAGGTTAACCCACTACCCGGGGATGTATTTGTTTTTGCGAATGGAGTCAGGTCGTATTTGAAGGTAGAAAATTTACAAGGGGATAGCTTGAATCCATTAGTTTTTAGAAACGGAAGCGGCCAAATGATTTTAAATAATCCAGGCGGTTATTATGGGCTGGCATTTTCCGGTTGCAGGTATATCCAAGTTAATGGAAGGGGAACACCCGGCATACCCTATGGTATTCGGATAACCGGGCTAGCAACCGGAGCTGGTTTAAGTTTTGATCAATTTTCATCCAATGCCGAGGTGGAGGGTGTGGAAATTGACCATGTTGGCGCAATTGGAATTATGGCAAAAACAGACCCAACTTGTGGTAATTTTTCGACTTATTCCAATTTTGTTTTTTATGATTTGGATATTCACCACAACTATATTCACCATGTTGGCACCGAGGGCTTATATATAGGCAATACCGGATACAGAGATGGTGCAGGAATTACACTAACTTGTTCCGGAGTAAAAACTACTTTGTTGCCCCATAAAATGGTTGGGGTTTCAATTAGCAATAATTTGCTTGATTCAACCGGATGGGATGCTATTCAAGTAAGCATGGCTAATCCTTGTGTAGTTTTTTCAAACCTAATAAGAAACGATTCGTATGCAGATGAGCCCTCTCAAATGGGAGGAATAACCATTGGACAACCCTCCATTGCCAGCGTTTATGGAAATTACATTCAGAAAAGCACTGGAGTGGCAATTGCCAGTTTTGGAACAGGAACACGGATTTATAACAATCTCATTCTTGAGCCGGGTTTATCGCAAAAGGCAAGAGGTTATTATGAGAATGGCATGTTAAAAGGAACCTCCTTTTTATACGGCATTTATTGTTCGGATAAGGTATGCAAGGACACTACAGTGGCAAGATTACCGTATGAGATTTTTCACAATACAATTGTTATTCGTAAAACCTATCGGATGGCTTCTCCCTATAATACGTTTGCCCCACAAGGAATTAACTTAAATGGTTTAGCTTACATTCAAGGAAGTGTAGTTGGAAATAACCTAATAGCGATTGATACGAGCTCAGATCAAGCTTCAACAATTATTAATGGGGTGTATTCCTCTAATTCAGTGCCTGGCTATTCAACCCTCACTAATCCATCTTTTATATCCTTGAATAGTCGCAGTGTTTATGCGCTAAATTTCTATTCAAATGAGTTTGCACTAAGTGGTTTCCGTGATATTGCAAATGGAGATTATCACCTAATTGAAAATGCCCCATCTGTTGATTTGGCAGTTCCATCATTGGTGCAGCAGCGTAATTGGTTACAAACAGATATGGAGGGAAGAGGCCGGCCCTTGGGAAGTTCCCCAGATTTTGGAGCCTTTGAGTCGGCAGCTGAATTGGACTATGGAAATGAATTGTATGTGCTTGCTTATCCCAATCCTTTGCGAGCAAGTTCAGGTTTGATTGAGCAAAATTTTGAGATTGCACACACCAATCCGGCAGGGGTAAGTCAGGTTGAATTGCGTTTGCTTACATTGGATTCCAATCCGCAATGGGTGGCAACTCGATTTATTTTTCTGCCTGATTTGTATTCAGATGGTAATAAGATTAGGTTAACAAGCTCTTGGGATGGAAGTTTGATTTTACCCGGATTGTATGTAGTGCAGGTTTATGCAGACGGCATATATTCAGGCTCATGCAGGGTGATGATTTGTTATTGACAGATGGCCTTAGCTGTTATAGAATGCTGATACCCAGCTGGCCGATTGTATAGCTGCAGTTTCTGTACGAAGAATTGTTCTACCTAATGAAACCGGTTTGAAATGGTTCTCAATAGCTAGTTGCACTTCATCAGGTGTGAAATCGCCTTCCGGACCAATTAAAACGAGAATATCGGCGGGTGAATTTAGGTTTGATTGCAAATGCTTTAGTAAGCCTTCGTTTTTTTCTGTTTCAACCCAAGCAATAAATCGCTCGCAATTCCATGTTTGTTGTAATTTGAAAAAGCTATCAAGTTTTTGAATTTCGCCTAGAATGGGTAGTTTGAATTGCTTGCTTTGTTTTAATGCCGAGATGGCAATTTTTTCAAGTCGTTCCAAATTTAAGCGTGAACGTTCAGAATTTTTAGTTTCGATAAAGTACAATTCATCTAAACCAATTTCAATGCATTTCTCAAGCATCCATTCCATTCTGTCGTTATTTTTGGTGGGTGCGATAGCTAATCTTAATCGGTAGTTTCTTGCGCTGACTTGTGCTTCGATGGAGATTATTTCAAGTTCACACTTTTTTGGATGATCATTTCTAATGATTGCTAAGGCCAGATTTCCTTGCCCATCCATAATGCGAATTTGTTCCCCTTTTGCCTTTC
Organism: Bacteroidia bacterium; assembly: GCA_023151275.1. Lineage (GTDB taxonomy): Bacteria > Bacteroidota > Bacteroidia > UKL13-3 > UKL13-3 > CAISCU01. The sequence goes on from JAKLJI010000004.1 coordinate 7,940, forward strand.
TAAGTACCTTAATTAGGTGTTTTGACTCCTCTTCCGGTAAGGTGATTGACTTGAATTCTAAGTTTGGGTGAAAGAAAAGAAACTCGCTCATGAAAAGTAGTTAAGGAGGATTACTAATTACGAAGGTAAGCGAATTTGTCTTTTTGAAATTGAAGTCAAACCCCATGGATTCACCCTAGCTGTTTGTCAGAGCTTTTCAATTTCCTGATTTGAAAGTCCTGTAAGCTTAACAATTTCCTCGGTACTTAATCCCATTTGTTTGGCGTTCCGAGCGGTAGTTTTGAGCGCCTCTACTATACCCTCTAATTTTCCTTCGGCAAGTCCTTCTAGTTTTCCTTCAACTAATCCTTCTAGTTTCCCTTCCAATTTACCTTCATCAAATGCAGTATCCATAACGCCTTTTAAATCGCGGTAAATTTTTAGGCTGCTTTCGTACTTGTCCATTTCGCTTTGGCCCAATTTGGCTAATTCTGCTTTTTCAAAGGCTTGGTTGAAAACTTCATCTGAGAAAATGCTAGGGATTTGCTGAAAGTCTTCCAAGTTTTTGATGAAGTAAAGCCATTTGTCCAACCGACTTGCAAGTTCCTGTTCGGCGAGTTTGAAATTTGGCATTTCGAGGTAAATGAAAGTGAGCTTGTCGTAGAATACCTTTCCATGCTGGTTTTTGAGTTTGATGGTATGCAGCACTTCATGTTTCTCGGGTTCAGTTTCGTAATCATCAAAAGTGAAATCGAGGATTCCGATGCAGTACACCGATTTTAGTTCGTAGTTCCACTCACCTTTTTCGGCTTGTTCGCGTATTGGGAAGGTTGCGTAGTAAATTGTTCTGTCTTTGAAGAAGTTTTGCTTGGCCTTTTGAAGTTCTACAATAAACTTTTCGCCTTTTTCATTTTCGCAGTAGATATCAAAAATGGCTCTTCTGTCGTATTCGGATAAACCCGTTTGTTCGGTATTTCGGAAGTTGAGTTGGTAGATTTTATCTTCAGGAGGCAGGAGTGCATTGAGGAAATCAATAAGCAAAGGCTTACTAGCTTCTTCTCCAAAGATTTTCTTGAATCCGAAGTCGGTAAAAGGGTTAACGTACTTTGCTTTCATGATTTATGCACTGACAGTTTGAAATACAAATTTACCGGATTCAGTATTAAGGTTTTCCTTGAATCTGCCTTAAATTAAATGAGGTTTACCTAAGTTATTGCATGTAATTTTTTGGATTTAAGGGGAATCTGCAATAAAAAGCGTTTCCTGAATGGAGTTGGAACTTGCCTGAGGGGTAGAAGCGGTACCCGCCGGTAAGGGCTGATTGAGGCTGCGCGTTTTGCGGGGCTGCCGGCAGAAAGCCACCGCAAAGCGCATGCAGGCTCTTCAGCACTTGACGGGGAGTACAAGCGGATGACCCGGCCTTTTGCCTGCACGGATTTTTGTTGTTTGAGGAATTGACCTGGCAAAAGGACAGGCCCAAGTATGGTGTAAGAAGTTGGATAGGGTTAGGTGCAAAAAAAACGGCTTGAGAAGTTTTCTCAAGCCGTTTTGGATATTGAAGCTTAGTTAAGCGTTTTGTTGTGCTTTAGGAGCGGCATTCAGGATTTCTTCGCTTACGCCACTTGCAAATTGTTCGAAGTTTTTAACGAACATATTGGCAAGTTTATTGGCTTGAGCATCGTAAGCAGCCTTGTCTGCCCAAGTATTGCGAGGATTTAGCAATTCTTGCGGCACATTTGGACAAGATTTTGGCATCATGTAACCAAATACGGGATGTGCTTCGAATTCTACTGAATTCAGTTCGCCATTAAGGGCTGCGGTAATCATGGCACGGGTGTAAGAAAGTTTCATACGTGAACCAACGCCATAAGCTCCGCCCGACCATCCTGTATTAATTAACCATACGTTGATGTTTGGATTTTCGCGAAGTTTTTTACCCAACATTTCAGCGTATTTTCCAGGGTGCAAAGGCAGGAATGCTTTACCAAAACATGCACTGAAGGTAGCTTGTGGTTCAGTTACGCCTGCTTCTGTACCAGCAACTTTTGCGGTATATCCGCTGATGAAACTGTACATGGCTTGTCCAACATTGAGTTTTGAAATTGGAGGCAATACACCAAACGCATCAGCGGTTAGGAAAAAGATATTTTCCGGAGCATTACCCAATGAAGGTTCAGCAGCATTGTCGATGTGGTGAATTGGGTAAGCAACGCGGGTGTTTTCGGTTACGCTGATATTTGTATAGTCAACGGTAGAAGTACCTGGAATAAAGCGCGTGTTTTCGAGCAATGCGCCAAATTTGATGGCATTGAAAATCTGTGGTTCTTTTTCTTGGGTAAGGTCAACACATTTTGCGTAGCAGCCACCTTCAAAATTGAAAACAGAATCATCTGCCCATCCGTGCTCATCGTCGCCAATTAGTTTGCGTTCAGGATCAGCAGAAAGGGTTGTTTTACCTGTTCCTGAAAGGCCGAAGAAGATAGCAGTATCGCCTTTTTTGCCAATGTTGGCTGAGCAGTGCATGCTAAGAACTCCTTTTTCCTCAGGAAGAATATAATTCAACACTGTGAAAATTCCTTTTTTCATTTCACCGGTATAACCGCTACCACCAACAAGGATGATTTTACGGCTGAAATCGATGATGGAGAAATTGTGCTGACGCGTTCCATCTTCTGCGGCAATAGCTTTGAAGGAAGGAGCGTTGATAATCAGCCACTCAGGTTCAAAGTTTTTCAGGTCTTCGTTTGTTGGGCGAAGGAAAAGGTTGTAGCAAAACAAGTTGTGGTAAGCCGTTTCATTGATTACACGGATATTTAACTTGTAACGGGGATCAGCACATGCATAGGCATCACGCACGTAGATTTGTTTTCCGGCATAATGGTTAATCACTTTGTTCAAAAGGGCTTCAAACTTGTTGGAGTCGAACTTTTGATTCACATCTCCCCACCATACCGTATTTTCGGTTTTGCTATCTAGAACACAAAATTTGTCCTTAGGAGAGCGTCCGGTAAATTCTCCTGTGTCGGCCATCAGGGCGCCAGTGTCGTTCAATACACCTTCGCCATTTAATATAGCGTGACGAACCAATTCAGCTGGACTCAGGTTAACGTGTGCCTTAGAAGCAAGGCCCATTACCTTTTCAACAATTTCGTTTGTTTTCATTGTCAGGGTTTTGTAAACTTTGGTGGGTCAAAAATACGCTTTCCGCAATCGAATGCAATGGAAAGCGCTAACTCTGGCAAATTTGACCTGAAAACGAAACAGAAAAAATGAGCAATATCAGGGAAGATATTGACAGTGTAAGAGTTTGAGATTTTAAAACTTTTTAAGTGTTCTTTTGTTTTTTTGCCGTATGCGGCGTACTCACTTTATTGAGCTGGTAAGGCAATTTGCAAGTTCATCTGGCGACTCTATTAATTTTCACGAGTTGTCGGAAGCAGCTTTAAGTTACTCTGACGAGGCTCCTCAGGATTTTCAACAGTTTGTTTTTCAGTTTCAAGAGATTGCCGATTCGGCAGGCTATCATTTCCAACTGCGCACGCTGACACCTTCAGATTTATTGGCTTTACTTAAAAACGATAGTTTTCCGCTACTTGTTTTTAAAAATGGAGCTAATACTTTAGAGCCTTTGTTGATTCAGGGAATAAATTCTGCCAGGTTTAGGCAGTTTGATTCTTGGACAGGTCGGGATGAAACTGAGGTGCCTCTTGATACTGCAGAATTATCAAAGCGGTTTGCGACTATTTCAACCTGTGTGCGAGATTATGCAATGATTTCAGATTCATTTTCGGAATCGGAAATGCGCGAACAGGAAAGCAGGATTGTAGTCTTTTCCGGGTTCAGAATTCAGGCCAGTGAAGTAGAACTTCAAGAAAATAGCGGTCAAACCCCAGTAAAGCGCTTTTTTAAGTTGCTTGATTTGGAAAAAAAGGACATTTATACCATGTACTTTTTTGCCATTTTGGTGGCCCTCATAACTCTCACTATTCCACTCGGAATTCAGGCGGTTATTGGATTGGTTTCGGGTGGACTTCTTCTTGAAAGTGCTGTTTTGCTGATTATTTTAATTATTTTGGCAACTTTAGGTTCGGGTTGGTTGCAGGTGCAGCAGCTTTCCTTAGTTGAAATATTGCAACAGCGTATTTTTACGCGAACAGCTTTTGAATTTTCCTACCGCATTCCGCGCATCAAATCAGAGGTTTTAGATAGACAGTACACCCCTGAATTGGTAAACCGCTTTTTTGATGTGTTGAACGTTCAAAAATCCTTGCCCAAAATTTTAATCGACTTTGCGAGTGCCTTGATTCAGATTATTTTTGGGTTGATACTCCTTTCTCTCTACCATTATAGTTTTATTTTCTTTGGTTTGAGCTTGTTTTTGGCAGTTTCATTGGTTTTTGTTTTTACGGGTAAAAAGGCATTGGAAACCAGTATTCAAGAATCGAAATACAAGTACAAACTGGCTTTTTGGCTGGAAGAAATAGGAAGAAGTTTGCATGCTTTTAAAATGGCTGCAAACACCGGACTTCCAGTAAATAAAACGGATAAGATTCTCGACAAATACTTGTACTACCGAAGAAAGCACTTTGGTATTCTGGTAAAGCAGTTTATGGCAGTAATTGGATTCAAAACAGCCATTACTGCGGGCTTGTTGATTTTGGGCGCGACACTTGTTGTTAATCGTGAGATAAACTTGGGTCAGTTTGTGGCCTCCGAAATCATTATCATGTTGATTATTTCATCGGTTGAAAAAATCATTAGCAATATTTCGAATATTTACGATGTACTAACCGCCATTGATAAACTTGGAACAGTAACCGACTTGCCTATTGAGCCTGTTAACGGCCGAGTTGCCCGCGATTTGGTTCCTGATGGGAAGATCAAGCTCGAAGTGTCGAATTTAAGTTTTGCTTATCCTGATGCTAAAAATAATAGTATTGAAGGATTGAATTTTGCCATATATCCCGGAAAGAAAATTGCATTGGTTGGAACCAGTGATTCCGGGAAAAGTACTTTATTGAAAATTCTCTCTGGTTTATATCACAGCTATGAGGGTGCAATTTTGTTGAATGGAGTTTCTTTGCGTGAGGTAAACTTAAACTCGTATCGGAACCTGATTGCCGATACTGGAAATTTGAACGATTTGTTTGAAGGAACCATTGAGGATAATATCTGCATGGGGAATCCGCAGCTTGCATTTTCTGAAATTGTAAAGGCTTGTGAATTGTCATGTTTGAATACTTTTTTAGGAAATTTGGACAAGGGGCTTAAAACAGAAATTACTCCAGGTGCCACTAATTTCCCGAGTAATATTGGAAAGAAGATACTCCTTGCACGGGCTTTTGTTGCCAATCCTTCTTTGATGTTAATTGATGATTTGTTTAATCAAATCAATCAAAGTGAAAAGCAAGAGATTTTGGATCATTTGTTTGCCAAAGCCGACATGTCATTGCTCTTGGTCAGCAGTCATCCATCTGTTTTAAGGCGCTGCGATGAAATTTGGGTTATGAGCAACGGAAGAATAAGCTCAAAGGGTAATTTTGAAGAATTGAAAAAGGCCGGATTGTTGGATTTTATCATTTTTGAATAAGCACATAGGTATGTTGATGCATGAATTGGATGAGCGGGGATTACACTCTTTAAGGTTGGTAAATACACCCAACCGCTTTAAATATGTGAGGAATTACCTGCTGGGCTTGTTGGCTATTCTACTATCCATTTTATTTCTGCCCTGGCAACAAAACGTTCGTGGTAAAGGAAAGGTTACCCCGTTTAGTCCGGCTGATCGCCCCCAAACGGTTCCTTCCGTTATTGGTGGACGTATTGAACGATGGTTGGTACAAGAAGGACAATTTGTAAAAAAGGGGGATACTATTGCGGTTATCTCGGAGGTAAAGGAGAAGTTTTTTGACCCGAGTTTAATTTCCAGAACCAATGATCAGATAAAGCGCAAGGAGGAAGCAGTAAATGCAAAGTATCAAAAAATTGAGGCTACTCAGAAGCAGGTTCAAGCGTTGAAAAGTGGTTTGAGAATTAAGTTGGAGCAGACCCGAAACAAGGTAAAGCAAATGCGCTTTAAAGTGGAAGCAGAACGGGCATCTTTTGAAGCTGCCAAGGTGAATTTAAAATTGGCTCAAGACCAATACACGCGTTTAGAAAGTTTGTTTAATAAAGGTCTGGCTTCTTTAACTGAATTGCAAAACCGGAATAATAAAACCCAAGAGGCCAATGCCAAATTGGTTGAGGCAGAGAACAAATACAATTCGGTACAGAACGAGTTAATCAACGCAGAAATTGAATTGAATGCCGTGGAGGCCGATTACATTGATAAAATTTCAAAAGCCGAAAGCTCGGTGAATGAAACTGCCGGAGAAGTTTTTGAATCGCAGGCAGAAATTTTAAAGATGCGCATTGAATTGAGCAACTTACAACTTCGTTCAGGATTTTACGTGATTCGTGCTCCACAAAATGGGTATATTGTAAAAGCCTTGCGTTCAGGTTTAGGCGAAAACATTAAGGAAGGCGAGAACTTGGTTACCATTATGCCCGCTAATGCGCGAATGGCGGTAGAATTGTATGTTCAGGCTCTTGATTTGCCCTTGATGCACAAAGGAGTAAAAGTACGTGTTCAGTTTGATGGATGGCCGGCTTTGGTTTTCTCGGGTTGGCCTAATGTATCGGTAGGTACTTTTGGGGGTGTAGTTGCAGCCGTAGATCGCGTAAATTCCTCAAACGGACTTTTTAGGGTACTGGTAACACCAGACCCGGATGATGAGCCTTGGCCCGACTTGGTGCGAGCCGGTGGCGGAGTATATGGTTGGGCTATGTTAAATCGCGTAAGGGTTTGGTACGAATTGTGGCGTCAGTTTAATGGCTTCCCTCCAGATTTTGTTCAACTGCTGGAACAGCCAGCTAAAGGTGAAAAATCGCAAATGGACAAAGGGAAGGAGGCTGAAAAGTGAGGTTGGTCTTATTATTTTCTCTCCTCAGTTTTCAGGTATCAGCTCAACTTTCTGATTCCTTGGTGTTCAATGCGTTTTATTCCTTGGTAATGCGGAATCATCCGGTGGCCAAGCAGGCTGCCTTATTGCCCGAAATGGCAAGAAGCGAAATTCGGAGTGCACGGGGCGCTTTTGATCCCATTCTTCAAACCGAGTTACGCGGCAAAACTACCAAGGGAGATGAGTCTTACACCTATTTGCAGCCACAACTAAAAATGGCTACCCGGCTTGGCGTTGAGTTGAAGGCGGGAATGGACCAAAGTTCTGGTCCCGCAATTAGCCGAGAGTATGCTAAAATTGACCCAACTACGAATCTTCCTGTTGTGGCCAACTACCAATTGCTTTATGCAGGGGTGAATGTTCCCTTGTTACGAGGTATGTTCACTGATCAACGCCGAACTGAGCTTCAAAAAGCCAAATTGGTTTTGCAAATGAACGAAGCGGAGCAGGTTAAAGAAATCAACAAGTTGTTTTTGAAGGCTGCCAAAGAATTTTGGAGTTGGCAAGCGGCCTATGCACGCAATCAACTCATGAAAAAAAACCTGGATTTGGCAGAAAACCGTTTGAGTTTTATTCGCAATCGCATCTTGGGTGGTGAAGAAAAACCCATTGATAGTGTTGAAGCTTTGGTTGAATACCGGCGTCGTGAAGCGCTCCTGAAAGAATCGGAATTGGATTTGCGGAATGCCGTGCTTGAATTGTCGAATTATTTGTGGGACGATGATGGCAATCCCATTCAATTGCCTTTTTCTATGCGGCCTTCTGAGGTTGGCATGGAGCGTGTTCTCATTAGTTCTGATTCATTGGGGACCTTAGTTAGGGGAGTTGATGAATTGCATCCTGAAGTGCAGAAGTTCCGTGTTAAATTGCAACAGGCTCGAGTTGAGCGAAGATTATCCGCTGAGAATTTAAAACCTCAGCTAAATGTGGAGTATTATCCGTTTCAAACCTATACCAATAACAAGCAAGATGTGGTGCCCGGCTTGTTTGAAAAGAACTACAAGTTTGGCTTGAGTTTTTATTCCAGTTTGTTTCTGCGCAAAGAGCGCGGAAAATTCCAATTAACTGGACTTAAAATTCGCGATGCAGAACTTGATTTAAAACAGGGTAGAAGAGAGCTTAGCAACCAAGTAGTTATTGCATACAACGAACTGGAAAACTGGAAGCAATTGCTTGAAATTCAAGACGACTTGGTGAAAAATGCCCGCTGGATGCGTGAAGCTGAGGAAGCACGGTTTGAAGCCGGTGAAAGTTCCTTGTTTTTGGTCAATCAACGCGAGCGAGCGCTAATTGAGGCTCAGGTGAAGCAGGTTGAACTCAATGCCAAATATGCATCAGCCAAATACCAGTTGCAATTTGCTTCGGGACGTAGGTTGTGGTAAGGGTTTCTAGATTGGAGTTTAACTAATTAATATCAGGCTGAAAGTAGTTTAATTTAAAATGGTTTAATCTTAATTCAGCAAACAATAAGGAAATCCATTTTTTATCCTTGCTTGAATTTATTTAGCAAATCTGAAACTTCTAGTTTTTTCTTTGCTCTTCTAATAGGTTAGTCAGCTAACTTTATTGTTATCCCGCATGTATCCAATAATCAAATTGTCAATCGACTTGGATTTATACTTATTCCAATTCCATCGATCTACTTTTATTTTATTGAAGTCATAGGAGTGTGCAAAAGAGTTAAACTGGAATAGTATTTTGCAATAGAGATCAAATTGTTTGTTTATTTCCTGTGGGATATTTCCATGACCGAAAAAGAAATTTAGTGTGTAGCGCCTGTCAATTGGCATTAGTAATTCCGGAAGAAAAAAATGAATTAATTTAGAGAATGTAACAAGTCCTGCCTTTGTTTCTACCAAGGTCATATTGTAGAACAGCTGCCTTATTTTTTCTAGCTCTGAAATATTAATAGTGGAATCTTCGATTTTGATTTCTGATAAACCTTTGATAAAATTCTTGTTTTTTATTATTGAATGTTTGAAAGTTTTAAAATCAATCAATTTCGCTCCACGAGTATTCATATTCCAAGCTTTAAGAATAATGTAGCATAACTCAATAAATTCATTACTAAACTTTTCTTCAAATGAATATGCACAAATTTCGCGATATAAATAAATTCCTGGGTCTAAGTATTCCTGCTCAATTAAAGAATGATTTGCCCATTTTGGTATTTTGGAAATATTTTCAGAATTCAAAAAAAAGGTTTTCAAGTCCTTCATTTTATTTTTTCAATTGATCCATAATACCTCCGATTTTTGAACCGTGAGCATTTATTATAGCATAATTTTCATAAATGCGAATTGTCACAGGTCCACTAGCAAGGCCTGCTTTTATTGTTGGGCTGAATGACATAAAATTTTCAGAATTTACATCATTCTTAAATCCTGCTTCTGTTACTACGAATAAGGCATTTTGAATAAAGGCTTGCTTGTCTGTAAACTCAATCTTTTCTTCCTTCTTTCCAATCATCAGCATTATGATTGCCCCAATAGCAACTGCAATTAATATCGCAAAAATCTTAGTCGTTAAAATTTTAAGTTAAAATTTTGTTTCCTTAGTTTGTGTTAATGAATAATATGAATTTGGGTTAGACCTACTATTGTTTTTAAAAAACCTGACTTGCTATGGCCTTAGTGGTTTCTGCAAGTCCCATGGTATAGTAATGCAATACCGGAACATGGGCTGCTTTTAATTCCTTCGACTGTTGAATAGCCCATTCAATTCCAACCTGTTTTACTGCTTTTTCGTCTTTGCAGGCTTCTACTGCATTTACCAAATCTTCAGGAAGATCGATATGGAAAATCTTCGGCAAAACAGTTAGTTGTTTGCGGGTGGTAAGCGGTTTAATGCCTGGAATAATAGGTATGGTGATTCCCATTTCACGGCATTTGTTTACAAACTCAAAATATTTTTCGTTGTTGAAAAACATTTGAGTTACGATATAATCAGCACCGGCATCTACTTTTTGTTTCAACCAGGCCATGTCTTTGGCCATATTGGGCGCTTCAAAATGCTTCTCGGGATATCCTGAAACCCCAATACAGAATGATGAAACAGCCGGGTTTTCGAGTTCGGGGTCCAGGTATTGACCTTGGTTCATTTTCACCACTTGCTGCAAGAGTTCGAGCGAGGTTTTATTTCCATCCGGTTCTGGAACAAAGTTGCTTTCGTTTTTGATGTTGTCACCGCGTAATGCCAACACATTGTCAATCCCTAAGAAGTGCAAATCTATCAATGCGTTTTCGGTTTCTTCTTTCGAGAAACCACCGCAAATAAGATGAGGAACTGTGTCAATATGGTACTTGTTCATCAATGCCGCGCAAATGGCAACTGTACCCGGACGTTTGCGGGTATACACTTTATCAAATCCTCCGTCTTTGCGTTTCCGCAGAACAAATTCCTCCCGGTGGTAGGTTACATCTACAAATGCCGGCTTAAATTCCATTAAAGGGTCAATTCCGGTGAAAATGCTGTGGATGTCTTTGCCTTTTAATGGAGGGAGAATTTCAATGGAAAAAAGGGTTTTGCCATTTGCCTGAGCTATATGTTCTGTAACTTTCATGTGGTTTAATTCAAGCCTGTTAAATTAAGAAATGCCTGTGAAAATTGGTGTTGTATTGAATTATTTTTGATTGTCGAGTACAATCTTCCCAAATTGCTTGCCTTCGTCCATGTGACGCATGGCCTTTTCTGCTTGTGAGAGCGGGAATACGGAGTCAACAACCGGCGTTATTTTATGCTGATTCACGAAGGAAACCATTTCCTTAAATTCGTCATCGTTGCCCATGGTTGAGCCTAAAATATCCAATTGTTTCCAGAAAATTTTAGCCGGAACACCACTGTTAAACGGACCCAAGGTTGCGCCATAAAATGCAATTCTACCGCCAGGTTTGGCCATATCAATCAGTTTAGAAAACTGCTCTCCACAGGCTGAGTCGACGGTAGCATCAAAACCTCCACTTAGGCTTTGCAATTCTTTGTGCCAGTTTTCGCTTTTGTAATTCACACCACCTTTTGCGCCCATGGCAATGGCTTTTTCCAACTTTTCGTCGGAGCCGGAACTTACAAAAACCTGAGCACCTGCGGCTATGGCAAATTGCATCGACAACAGGGCAACGCCACCTCCAATACCCGTTACAAGGACAGTTTCTCCGGCTTTTACCGCTGCTCTTTTCATGGTAGCTCTAAATCCGGTTAAGCCTGCCAGAGGCAAAGCTGCGGCCTGTTCTGCGGATAAATGCGCTGGTTTTTCGGCAAGTAAGCGCTCGGAAATAGCAACTTGTCCTGCGAATGTTCCGTTTTTCGGCAAACCCAAAATTACATAATCTTTGGCTTGTACTCGAGGATTAGAACCCCAATTCAAGGATGGATTCATTATAACCTCCTTGCCAATCCAATTTGTGTGGTTTGTGTTTTGAACGACTGATACTGTTCCACAGCCATCGCTGCCCAGAATAATCGGAAATTTTAAACCGGCATATTGGCCTTTTTGAATCCAAACATCCCGGTGGTTAAGAGCGGATGCTTTTACATCCACCAGGACTTCATTTTCAAGTAATTCAGGCGCGGTTGTTTCTTCAAAAACCAGAGCCTCATTAATTCCTTTTAGTATTGCTGCTTTCATGTGCGTTTAATGGATAAATACAAATTTACCGGCATAAGATGTATTGCCTTCTTCATCGGCTGCCATAACCAGGTAAACCCCGGTTGATGCCCTTTTGCCGTTTACCGTTCTGCCATTCCAGGTTGCAGTTCCTCCGTTGGCTGTGGTTTCGTACACCAGGTTTCCGCTGATATCTGTAATTTTAACAATAGCATTTTTAACCAAACCCCGAATGGTGATATCGCCATCAAATTCAGGCCTTACCGGGTTTGGAAATATTTTTACGTTTTTAAATTCTTCTTCACCCTTAGTGGCATCTGCCACATACGAGATCATGCCCTTTTCGGTTCCAAAAAATACTTCTCCACTTTCTTCATCAATGCCAATTTCCAATACATTATTGGAAAGTAAAGGGGAGTTGGCAGTGGTGAAATTTTTGAGAACGGTGTATCCATCAGGCGAAACCAATACCACACCATTTTTAGTGCCTATCCATTTTCTGTTTGCAGGGTCAACCTTGATGCAATTGATGGCTTCTTTACCCAGGAAAACTTCATAGTTTGACCCAACCTGAATTATGATCTGTCTGGCATCGTAAGAGGCGTTTTTGGTGTTGAAAATCATACCCGGGTTTGAAAAAATGCATAAACCCTCGCTGGTTCCTACCCACATTTCTCCTCGCTGGTCTAAAGTCATGCATAAAACAGTATTGCTTGGCAAAGCACCTTGTCCCGCTTCCGTTGTTAATAATTTATAGGTATCATCATTGGGATTATCGGGTGTGCCTGCATGATTATAAACCAAAATGCCTTTGTCTTTCAGCGTATTGGTCCAAACATTGTTGTATTCATCGCAGGTAACCCAACCAATTTCGTTACCGAGCAATAAGGTTCCAATGGAGAAGGCGGTCCATCCGTTTCTGCTTTTTACACTGAGGGGTTTTGGGTTGCCAAAATTGCTTACCCATAAATTCCCATAACTGTCAAAATCCATACCTCCTGCCAGCAAAGGACGGTAGTTGGGGTCGGCAGAAACAGTTCGTTGAAGTGTACTATTGGTTTCATCGTAGAAGTTAACAATGGCATCATTTTCCATTTCAAAAATCCCGGTTCCATAACTGCTAATGAAAATCCGGTTCGAAAACGGATTTTTCTTGATGTCGATGAAATCTCGCGCAGGCTCTATTTTGGGATGGTCTTTTGCTGAGTAGTTGTACCATTGCCCGTATTGGTAGCGCGAGAATTTGGTGTTGTTGTACTCAAGCGGACTCCAAACATCGTTTACGTAGCCACCGGTTACATACAAGCGCTTATCGAAGTAAAGCATTTTGGAAACTGTTTTTCCTGCCGGACCACCCGGTACATAATAATCTACATTGCCTTGGTCGGTGCGATCAATGGTTAAACCAAATTGATTGTCGACCATAGCTAAAAAGCCACGGCTATCGTAAACGGCATCATTTCTAAATGAAAACGGTTTTTTGATAATACTTCCGTCTGGTTTTTGGGTAATAATTTCCTCATCGGTTATCACCAACAATTCACCATACGACTCCCGAATTCTTCTTATTTTATTGCTTGATGTATGTGGCCATTTGGTCCAGCCAATTCCATCGTAAACTTGAACCTGACTATCCAATTCGGCAATTACCTGGTTTTTAAAAACTGCTGCAAACCGGCTATTGGTGCTGGTTTGAGTTCGTGTCCAGAATTTAAAATCAGAAAGGTTTGGTGCATCTAGTGAAGCGCGGAAAATGCCGTTTTGGCTCAAGGCAAAGATGGATTGCTGATTAATAACGAGGGCTTGAAATTCTACCTGAGCCCCATTTGGTCCCAAATTCTGATAGGAGTCTGCAATTTGCTTGCGGTTCATATCAACCACAACTACACCAAATGAACAGGCTAGCCAGGCTTGTTCTTCATAGAAGAAAATATCGTTGATACTTTTTTTGCCGATAATGCTTTTCTGGAGAATGTCGGGAATGTTGTAAATGCTACCGGTTTGATGGTCAAAAACATCGATATTGGCGTTGTTGTAAACAATCAAACTCTTTTTTAGCGATGGGTTGTAGCGGAACAGTTTTACTTCTACATCCGAAAATCCTGCGGGTTTACTCAGACGTTCAATGCTATTGTCGCTTACATCAAAGGTAAACAGGCCACTTAGGGAGCCACAGAATAGCTTTTTATCAACCCGCTCAATGCAAAAATTGCTTTGATAGGGGAGGTGAACCTGCCAAGTGCCTGGTCCTGCGTTGGTTTGCTGCGCCCTGGATGAAAAAAACTGGAGCTGAAAAAACAGAAAGAATGCTATGGCGAACGATTTCATTTTCATCAAAACACAAATAAACGGAAACCTTTGGAGGTTTCGTCTTTTGATTGAAGGATTCGCGTCAGGTTAGAATAAAATTAACAGGTTTACAGAAATTTCAAACTTCATACCCATTCCTTTTTGGTACTTTTGCCCGATTTATGTGGAATACGCTAGGCACTTATGTAATCAGAAACCGTTTTTGGATTTTGGTTGCCCTTGGACTTCTTACCCTTGGCATGGCATGGTTTGCAACCAAGGTGCAAATGACTTATGATTTTGCCAAGGTAATTCCTCAGGATGACCCTGATTTTGTGGAGTATGTAAAGTTTAAACAGACTTTTGGGGAGGATGGAAATATTTTGGTCATCGGCGTTCAGCAAAAAGACCTGTTTCAAAAAGAATTTTTTTACGATTGGGCCAACTTGTGTAATGATATCGAAAAGATAGATGGGGTAGAGAAAGTTCTTTCCATTACAAAACTTTACAAGCTCCAACGAAACGATTCATTGCAGAAGCTTGAATTGCAACCGCTGGCTATTGGCACTTTCAAAACACAAAAAGACATTGATTCGCTCAAACAAAAGCTGGAAGAGTTGAAGTTTTACGAGGGTCTGCTTTACAATCCGGAGAATCAGGTCACTTTGATGGCGGTTACGCTTAAAAAAGATAAACTCGACAGCAAAGCCAGAATTCCTTTGGTGAAAGCAATAGAAGACAGAGCCAATCAGTTGGGCGAAAAACATCAAACCAAAATTCACTACTCCGGATTGCCTTATGTAAGAACCGTTTTTAGCTCAAAGGTTGCTGAAGAGATTAAGATATTTACCTACCTCTCTATCCTAGTTACCGCCATATTCATTTTTTTATTTTTCAAGTTCTTTTCGGCAGTATTTTTCTCCTTGATCGTAGTGGTTATTGGGGTTGTTTTTACTTTAGGGACACTTGGAATTTTCGGCTACAAAATTACATTACTTACAGGTGTACTTCCTCCATTAATGGTAATTATTGGGGTGCAGAATTGCATTTACCTATTGAATGTGTACCACCAAGAGTTTACACGACATGGTAATAAAATGCTTGCCCTAATCCGATTGATTTCAAAGAATGGACTTGCACTCTTTTTAACCAATATCACTACGGCCATTGGATTTGTTGTGTTCAGTTTCTCGGGTTCTTCAGTTCTCGACCAATTTTCGGTGGTGTCGGGAATTGTAATCATGGCGATTTATGTGATTTCGTTGGTTTTTATTCCCATTGTATATTCGTATTTACCACCTCCACATCCCCACCATATCAAGCATTTGGATGGCGTTCGGCTGAATAAAGTATTGGATTATTGCAATTACCTGATTTACAATCACCGGAAAGGAATTTATGGGATTACCGTTTTGTTGCTTTTAGTGTCTGTTTTTGGGGCATTTCAGGTGAAGAATTTAGGCTATGTGGTTGATGATTTACCCGAATCGGATCCGGTTTACCAGGATTTGAAATTTTTTGAAAAGCATCTCAAGGGAACGCTACCCTTTGAAATACGGATAGATACCAAAAAGGACGATGGAATTAAGGATTATGTAACTCTTCAAAAGATTAACAAACTTGAGAAGGAATTGGTAAAGTATCCGGAATTTTCAAGGCCTGTGTCAGTGGTTGATTTTTTGAAATTTGCCAACCAGGCCATGAACGACGGAGATCCCAGGTTTTATGTGGTTCCAAGTGTAATGGATATTACCAATATTGTGTCGTTTTTGCCCCGGAACAATGGAGGAGCCAATCTGCTGAAGTCGATGGTGGATAGCAATTACAGAGTTGCCAGGGTAAGTGTTCAAATGGCCGATATTGGTTCACAGGAAATGAAAGTATTGTCTGCTTCGGTTCAAAACAAATTGGATTCCATTTTTCCAAAGGACAAGTACGAAGTTAAAATTACCGGAACATCAGCCATCTTTTTGAAAGGAAACGATTATTTAATTGAGAACTTAATCGAAAGTATGCTTTGGGCACTTGCACTGATTTCGGTTATGATGGCATTCTTATTCTTCTCCTGGAAAATGGTTGTTATTAGTCTTATTCCAAACTTGATACCGTTGGTAATGACCTTTGGTATCATGGGTTATTTTGATATCCGATTGAAGCCATCAACCATTATTATTTTTAGTATTGCTTATGGAATTGTGATTGATTTTACCATTCACTACCTCGCCAAATACAGGAACTCACTCAAACGAAACGATTGGGACATGAACAAAGCCATACCTGAAAGTTTGGTGGAAGCAGGTCCGAGTATTATTTATACCGCGGTAGCCCTATTTGGTGGATTCATCATATTCTCTGCTTCCAATTTTGGGGGTACTGTGGCATTAGGTGTGCTTACCTCGCTGGCCTTGCTCTTTGGTATGTTTATGAATTTGCTGCTTTTGCCTTCTATGCTACTTTCGCTTGCAAAGAGTATTAATGCCAAAGAAGAGTTCAGCACAGTATTAGTAGATGTAGAGCCAGAAGATTAAAAGATTATTAGATAAAATTTTAATTGACTGCGCGTTTAAAAAAAGTAAATTTGGTACATGGTTGATGAGGCGGCAAGGCTAAAAGAGCTGGAGTTCTACGAAATTCTGGATTCCGGAGAAGAGGAAGGCTTTAATGAATTGGTTTCATTGGCATCAGCGATTTGTGGCACACCTATTTCGCTGGTTTCATTAATTGATGAACATCGGCAATGGTTTAAGGCCAGGATTGGTCTTGAAATTACGGAAACACCAAAAGAGTTGGCATTTTGCAAGCATGCCATTGAAGGAGAGGGCCTATTTGTTGTCCAAAATGCCCTTCAAGACGATAGGTTTAAAAATAATCCTTTAGTAACCGGAGATCCAAATATTCGCTTTTATGCAGGAATGCCTATAACAAGTCCGAACGGATACAACCTAGGCACTTTATGTGTTATCGACCGTATTCCTAGAGAACTGACAGACCAGCAAAGGTTTGCCTTGCAGGTGTTGGCCAATCAGGTTATGCGCCAGATTGAGAACAGGAAATACTTGAAAAAAATTGAGGAGCAAAATCTGGAATTAAATCGAATTAATAAACAAAAAGACAAACTTTTTGGCATTGTTGCCCACGATTTGAGAAGTCCGTTGATAGGGATTACCAGTTTGGTTGAGGCCTATGTTTCCGGAGATTTAACTGAGCAAGAGATTGAGCCTTATTTCAAAAAGTTGTTTCATAACCTGGAGCATTCGCTTGAAATGATGGACAATTTGTTGAATTGGACACGCACTCAACTTAAAACCGATCGCTTGAAGCCAGAACGAATTGTTTTTTCGGAATTGTTGTCCGGAATTATTCGTAACCTGGAAAAAGCCTTGGATAGGAAATGCATCCAATTGAAAGTGGATTGCCAGAATTCGACAGCAATTTTTGCAGATAAGAGCAGCGTGGAAATGATTTTCAGAAATTTGATTCACAATGCCATCAAGTTTTCTAATCGGAATTCAAGTATAGAAATCAACTGTCAAACTTCCGATTCAGGTAAGTTTCTGGTGGTGGAGGTAATTGATTTTGGTATTGGAATGGACAAAGCCTTGGTTGATGAACTGTTCACTGAGACCGGACCAAAATCTTCCTATGGAACTGAGGGTGAAAAAGGCACAGGATTGGGATTTATTCTCATTCGCGAATACCTCCACAAGAACCATGGGAAAATAGAAGTATTCAGTGAGCCGGGTAAAGGTACCCGATTTGTGGTTCAACTCCCCATTGTCGACTAGGTGCTGTAATTCAAATTTTTGGCCCCTTTTCTCGCTCAAACCCACTATTTTTGCAGACTTTTAAAATCTGTAAAAACTGGTTATGAGTAAGTATAAAGAGTACAAAAAGCTTGATTTCCCTGCCTTTGAGGAAGAAGTATTAAAAAATTGGCAGGACAATCAGGTTTTTGAGAAGAGTGTTTCGCTGCGTGAAGGCCAACGATCTTTTGTATTTTACGAAGGGCCACCTTCTGCTAATGGAATGCCGGGCATTCATCACGTTATGAGTAGGGCGGTTAAGGATATGTTCTGCCGCTACAATACCCTAAAAGGATTTCAAGTAAAGCGCAAAGCAGGTTGGGATACCCATGGTTTGCCTGTTGAGATTCAGGTAGAGAAAACCCTTGGCATTACTAAAGAAGATATTGGAAAGAAAATTTCGGTTGCGGAATACAACGAAGCTTGCCGTAAGGATGTAATGAAATTCACGGACGTTTGGAATAACCTGACCCAGCGCATGGGTTATTGGGTGAATCTGAATGATCCTTATGTTACTTACGACAACAATTACATTGAAACCCTTTGGAATTTACTTTCTCGTTTGTTTGAGAAAGGATTGCTTTACAAAGGCTATACCATTCAACCTTATTCACCGGCAGCAGGTACCGGATTAAGTTCACATGAACTCAATCAACCCGGAACCTATAAGGATGTAAAGGACAGTACAGCTGTTGCCATGTTTTTGTTGAATGATGCTTCTGCATTAAAGCCCGAAACAGAGCGAGTTTACATGTTGGCTTGGACAACCACACCTTGGACATTGCCTTCCAATACAGCATTGGCAGTTGGAGCAAATATTACCTATTGCTTAATCAAAACCATTCATCCACATACCCACGAGTTGGTGAGTGTGGTAATGGCCAAAGATTTGGTAGGAAAATACTTCAAACCTGAGCAGGCGGAACTCGATTTTGCAGCCTACCAAGCTGGAGATAAATTGTTGCCTTACCACATCAGTGATGAGTTTAAAGGTGAAGAATTAAAAGGATTAAGCTACCAGCAATTGCTTCCGTTTGCACAAGTTGAAAATGGCGATGCGTTTCGTGTAATAACCGGTGATTTTGTTACAACTGAAGATGGTACTGGTATTGTACATATTGCGCCTAGTTTTGGTGCCGACGACTTTAGAGTTGCCAAGCAAAACGGAATTGGCTCGCTAACTTTGGTTGATAAACGTGGTCGTTTCTTGGATTGCGTGCAGGATGGCGTTTTCTTGTATGGTGAAGAATATGTAAAAGAAGCTTACCTTACAGAAGATGAAAAGCAGAAGGATTTAGCTATTCAAAAAGAGAAATTGAGCTCAGTAATCAAAGACACTTCCAAGCTGAATTACCTGAGTGTGGATGAGCGTATAATTCTTAAGCTGCAAACCGAAGGCAAACTTTTTAAAAAGGAAAAATACGACCATACGTATCCGCATTGCTGGAGAACAGATAAACCCATTCTTTACTATCCACTTGAAAGTTGGTTTATCAAAACCACAGCAGTAAAAGAAAGAATGGTTGAATTGAATAAATCAATCAACTGGAAACCTGAGCACACTGGAACTGGCAGATTTGGCAATTGGCTTGAAAATCTGGTAGATTGGAACCTTTCTCGCTCCAGGTATTGGGGAACGCCGCTGCCTGTTTGGAGAACAGCAGACGGTTCTGAAACCCGTTGCATTGGAAGTGTAAACGAATTGCAGGAATGCATTGAAGCCGGAAAAAAAGCAGGGTTTATGCCTGAATCTTTTGAATTGAAAGACCTGCACAAACCTTTTGTGGATGAGGTAATTTTTCCTTCATCAAAAGGCGAAAAAATGTTCAGAGAGCCTGATTTGATTGACGTTTGGTTTGACTCAGGGGCCATGCCTTATGCGCAATGGCATTATCCGTTTGAGAACAAGGAAATATTTGAGGGAAATTTCCCGGCAGATTTTATCGCCGAAGGTGTTGACCAAACACGTGGATGGTTCTTTACCCTGCATGCACTATCTGTGATGTTATTTGACCAGATTTCTTACAAGAATGTAATTGCTAACGGACTGGTACTCGACAAGAACGGTCAGAAAATGAGTAAGCGCTTGGGGAATGTGGTGGATCCATTTGCAACCATTGCCAAGTATGGCGCTGATGCTACCCGCTGGTACATGATTTCGAACAGCGATCCTTGGGACAACCTGAAATTTGATATCGAAGGCGTTGCCGAATCGCAGCGTAAGTTCTTTGGAACCCTTTACAATACTTACGGATTCTTTGCCATATATGCCAATATTGATGGATTTGAATTCAATCCGGATAAAACCACACCGTTGGCGCAGCGCACAGAACTCGACCGTTGGATTTATTCCAAACTGCAAAGCTTAGTAAAGACAGTTCGCCAGCACATGGACGATTACGATCCAACACCTGCTGCACGCGCCATTGAGGAGTTTGTATGTGACCATTTATCGAACTGGCATGTACGTTTAAGTCGTCGTCGTTTCTGGAAAGGTGAAATGAATGAGGACAAACAAGCAGCTTACGAAACCCTGTACGAATGTTTGTTGGTGGTTTCCCAGTTGATGAGTCCAATTGCGCCATTTTTCTCCGATTGGTTGTACAAAAACCTGAATGGGAAAATGGAATCGGTTCATTTAACGGATTTGCCAGAAGTTATTGAAGCTGCCATTGATACCGAATTGGAGGAGCAAATGGATTATGCCCAGCGCATTTCTTCCATGGTTCTTTCTATCCGGAAAAAGGAAAATATCAAGGTCCGTCAACCCTTGCAAAAAATCCTTATTCCTTTAATTGATCAGCGGATTAAGGATGAAATTGTACATGTTCAAAACCTAATTCTTGCCGAGGTGAACGTAAAACAACTTGAATTTATTGATGCCATTGATAAATCAATCAAACCTAATTTTAAAGTATTGGGTAAAAAGTTGGGCGGTAAAATGAAAGCCGGAGCGGCCTTAATTCAAGCCATGACTCAGGATCAAATTGTTGAACTGGAATCCAAGGGACAATTGGAACTTCAGATTGAGGATGAAGTTTTTGTTATCGAATTGGGTGATGTTGAAATTTTATCGAAGGAAATTCCGGGATATAAGGTAGCCAATGAGGGCAGATTAACTGTGGCTTTAGACATTTCTTTGAGCGAAGAATTGCGTCAGGAGGGCATTGCACGCGAGTTCATTAGTAAGCTTCAGGCCTTGCGGAAAGATTCCAATTTGGAGGTTACAGATAAAATCCACATCCTGGTGGGAGAACATGAATATTTAAAAAGTTCTATAAATCAGTTCAAAACATATATTTGCACCGAATTATTGGCAGCCTCTTTGGAGTTTGCAAGCGGCAAAACCCTTGAAAATACTATTGATGTAGACGATAATTCAATTCAGGTTACTATCCAAAAAGCATAATTGTTTATGGCTAAAAACACAAAAAAAGCACCTGCCAAAAAGGCGGTGAAAAAGCCGGCAGCAAAAACACCTGCCAAAAAGCAAAAAGCTGCAATAAAGAAAACAGCTGCTAAAGCGCCTGCAAAAAAGGCTGTGAAAAAGGCTGCTGTGAAGAAAGCTGCTCCTAAAAAGGCTGCTATCAAAAAGGCAGTTGCTAAGAAAGCTGTGAAGCCTGCAGTGAAGAAACAAGCAGTTAAGAAGCAGGTAAAAGCAAAACCAGCTTCAAAGCCTGTTGCTAAGAAGGCAACCAAGCCGGCCGCAAAACCTGTTGCTAAAAAAGCATCGGCAAAAAAAGCGGCTAAGGCAGTAAAGCCTGTTGCTAAGAAAGTTACAAAGACAGTTCAAAAATCTGCTCCCGTAAAATCAAGCAAGACTGCGGTAAAATCGGCCGCAAAGAAGCTTACTAAGCCAACTGCAAAACCTGTTGCTAATAAAGCATCGGCAAAAAAGACTGCTCCTAAACCAGTATTAAAGCCAGTTGCAGAAAAAGCGGTAAAGGCCACCAAAAAGGTTCCTACAAAAGCGGTTAAGTCAGCTAAGCCATCCAAACCCGCCAAAACGGAAACCAAAGTGGTGAAGCCTTCAGCTCCGAAAAAGGAATTGCAACCAGTGGTTAGCAAAGAGCCTCATTTTGAAGAAGAAAAGCAAGAAATACTTCCCATTGAAGCAAAGCGCTACAGCGATGTAGAATTGGAAGAGTTTCGTGAAATCATCAACAGAAAATTGAAAGTAGCTCGTGAAGAGTTGACCAACCTAATGGATCAAATGCAGAACCCGGGTTTAAACGGTGGTGCAGATACCGACAATTCCTACAATAAAATTGATGATGGATCATCTACTTCTGAAAAGGAATATTTGAGCCAATTGGCTGCTCGTCAGCGCAAGTTCATCGAGAATTTGGAAAATGCACTTATCCGTATCGAGAACAAAACCTACGGAATTTGTAAAGTTACCGGGAAGTTGATTTCCAAAGAGCGCCTGAGGGCGGTTCCACATACCACGTTGAGTATGGAAGCCAAACTTCAGCAATACAAGTAAGAATTTACATCTTTGAAAGGGGCCTTAGGCCCCTTTTTTTTGCCTATTTCAGTCTGCATTAAATATATTGCCGCTTCATGGCATCAAAATCCCTTGCCGAACGGCTAACTGCGCATCAATATCCTAGCTGGTACTTTTCTCAGCCTTGGGTGCTTAAGGTGGTTTATGCCTGGTTTGCCTTGATTTACCAGCGAGTTGGGTTGAGTTTCAAAGGAATTCACACAATCCTCCGCAAATTGCCAGCCGGGGCAACTGTATTGGATGCCGGATTTGGTGAAGGACAATTTTTGTATGGCAATGCCCGTCGAAATCCCCACTTACATTTCGTTGGCTTGGACTTCAATTCAAATACTCTTGAATTAGGCCGATTTTTGATTCAACACAAGGGCCTAAAGAATGTAAAATTGAGTCAGGCCGATTTGTCCAAACCTTGGCCTGTGTCCTCAAATTCATTGGATGCTATTTGGTGCATTGGTGTTTTGCACTGTATCCCCAATGATACAGAAGTGTTGAAAAATGCGTCAAATTGCCTCAAACCAAATGCTCCGCTGCTAATCTACTCCCCACTTCAATCGCGGTTGGTGCTTGGTCCCTACAAATATGTAATCCGGAAATACCCGGGTTACGACCGTTTGTATAGGTCCCATGATTATTCAATGGAAGAATTGGTTGAAAAGGCAAAACAAGCTGGACTTCAATTACAGGCTGCCCGCTTTACACATGGCCTGCCCGGGATTATAAGTTATGAACTTTTTACCTTATTGGTTACCCTAATTACCCATGGTCATTTCCCGTTAAAGGTGCTTTCAGCCCTATTCTTTTTACCTTGCCTTCCACTTGTGTTAATTCTTCGTTGGATTGATCAGCTTTTTCCGCCCCAAAAGCAGGGCAACGGATTATTGATTGAGTTTTTGAAAGCATAAGGGCTACTGTGTTTTTCATGCTGCTTTCTTTAGATTTGCCCTGAATGAAAAATCTTCGTCTGTTGGCTTTTTTGCTGTTAGCGGTAATTCTGGTTGTTGACCAGATTGTGAAATTGTATGTAAAAACTCACTTTGTACTTGGTGAGGAGATTCATGTTTTGGGTAACTGGTTTCGAATCCATTTTACTGAAAACTATGGAATGGCTTTTGGGATTGAATTTGGCGGCAAAACCGGAAAAATATTTTTGACACTATTCCGTATACTGTTTGTTGCCGGTATCCTTTGGTACATTAATAATCTTATTGAAACCAAGGCTGGCAAGGCTTATGTGTTTTCATGGACCATGATTGCCGCCGGTGCTTTGGGTAATATTATTGATTCTGTTTTCTATGGCGTGTATTTTGGATACGATTCCTGGTTTCATGGAAGGGTAGTGGATATGTTTTATTTTCCCTTGATTCAAACCCGAATTCCTGAATGGTTCCCGTTTTGGGCTGGTGAGGATTTTGAATTTTTTCGCCCGGTTTTCAACCTGGCAGATGCCGCAATTTCCATTGGTTTTGTATTGATTTTGTTAACTCAAAATCAAGCCAATCCAGCTCAGCCAGCAACCACTGCCGGCGAATTGGGTTCCGAAAGTGAAGCTGAAATCAAACCTGAATAGGCATTTTGTCAGACGAAAATTCTGGCATAGCTATTGAATTCCATGACCGGCATTCGTATTCTGCGAAAGCCTTATATATTTGACTAAATACCATGAGCATGAATTTTGGAAAAGAATTTCGCAACTATGCGATTAAACACAAAGGTTTTTCCAGCCTGAAAGTGGATGCGTATATCGAAAGTACCGCTGAAAACATGACCCGCACCGTAATTGAGGAGCGCCCCATGAATTTCCGGGAAATTGATGTGTTCTCGCGTTTGATGGCCGACAGGATTATTTTCCTGGGCATGCCTATTGATGATTATGTTGCCAATATCATTCAGGCGCAATTGCTGTTTTTAGATTCAATGGACGCCCGCCGTGATATCCAAATGTATATCAATAGTCCGGGTGGTTCTGTTTACGCAGGATTGGGAATTTATGATACCATGCAATGGGTAAACCCTAGCGTGGCAACCATTTGTACAGGTTTGGCCGCATCTATGGCCGCCGTTTTGTTGTGTGCCGGA
Organism: Bacteroidia bacterium; assembly: GCA_023151275.1. Lineage (GTDB taxonomy): Bacteria > Bacteroidota > Bacteroidia > UKL13-3 > UKL13-3 > CAISCU01. The sequence goes on from JAKLJI010000004.1 coordinate 32,198, forward strand.
GAAAAAGGCAAGCGTTCTGCTCTTCCACATGCCCGCGTTATGATTCACCAACCTTTGGGTGGCGCACAAGGACAGGCTTCTGATATTGAAATTACAGCTCGCGAAATCCAAAAGCTGAAAAAAGAATTGTATGATATCATTGCCTCCCATAGTGGACAACCTTTTGAAAAAGTTGAGGCCGATAGCGACCGCGATTATTGGATGATAGCCAGTGAAGCCAAAGAATACGGCATGATTGATGATGTATTGCTGAAAACAAAAACCGAGAAGTAATTCGGTTTGCAAATTTCAGCACAAACTGAATCACCATCCGGTTAACCCATTTTTTCGGTTATTGGCCGAAGGTGTACATCCCTTTTTTCAGCTTTTGTTTGAAAGCGCGGTCTGAAAAGGCCGCGCTTTCTGCATTTTTGTTGCCGCTTTTTCATCAGCAAGTGCGACATTGATTTTTACTTTTTTTTCGGTTTTGTGCAGAAAATCAAAAACTGTATTCTTTTTAGTACTTATTGATGTTTTCCACAAGGTTTTGTTGAAACAGCTTGTTTTCTTCAAGTTGCAAGAATTGCCAGTAATTTGGTTGATTTTTCGGGTTGAGATGAGGTGTAGTCCTTGACTGGCTTGAGCTGACGAATTTTGAAAGCTATTGAATGAATTTGCTATGAGAAATTTGCATCAAACCAAGTCGTATGAATTCAAGCCATTACTCAAGTCGAATTTTGTTGCTCCTCTTAGGAGCTAACCTCCTTTTTTCAGCCTGTAAAAAAGGAGCTGGTATTGATGCTGATTCCAGTTCCACGAAATGCATTCCAACTCTGCTACCCAATCAGTTCCGGAGTATTTTTCTTTCCGACCCCATACCCAATTCCACCGAGGAGCAGGCGCTTGCGGTTTTCCATTTTTCGCAATCCATGAAAACCTATTCAAATACCCCTTGCAAAGCATTGCCCAATGAATGTAGCACCCAACTCAGGGTTCAGAATGTGAGTGGAAAGAAAATGCGTCTTGCCTATTCCATCTCCTATTCGCAAGGGAACAACAATTGGCAGTCGGATGGTTTTGTTGAACTCCTTCCCGATAGTTCAAGCCAAGTTGGTCAAATTACCAGCAACTGCGGATGGATTACCGCTGAAGGTCTGCGGGTTGTAAAAAGAAGCCTAAGTCTGGATTAGGCAGAATCAAACCCGTAAGGTATCTTTGGCGCGTTATGGCGAAAAGAAAAGAAGATCATTGCTCATTCTGCGGCCGTGGCAGAGCTGAAACAGCTATGTTAATTGCCGGTATAGATGGATTAATTTGTGACGAGTGTATCATTCAGGCTCACCGTATTGTGAATGAAGAAGCCGAAGTAACAAGCTCAACTCCTTCAAAAGGATATAAGTCTTCACGCAAGCTTCTAAAACCAGCCGAAATCAAAGCGCACCTCGACCAATACGTTATTGGGCAGGATGAAGCTAAAAAAGTATTGAGCGTTGCCGTTTACAACCATTTTAAGCGCATCAATTCAGGCTCAAAAGCGGGTGATGACCTCGAAATTGAAAAGTCGAATATCCTTTTAGCGGGTGAAACCGGAACCGGAAAAACCTTGCTGGCTAAAACCCTCGCAAAAATTCTGGATGTGCCTTTCTGCATTGCCGATGCAACTGTGCTTACAGAAGCAGGTTACGTTGGCGAGGATGTTGAGAATATATTAGTTCGCCTTCTTCAGGCCGCCAATTACAACCTCGAAGCAGCTGAAAAGGGAATCATCTACATTGATGAAATCGACAAAATTGCGCGCAAAAAAGACAATCCTTCCATCACACGTGATGTGAGTGGGGAAGGTGTGCAACAGGCTTTGCTTAAGATTTTAGAAGGTACGGTTGCCAATGTTCCTCCACAAGGCGGCAGAAAGCATCCCGAACAAAAAATGATTCAGGTAAATACCCAGAATATTCTGTTTATCTGCGGTGGTGCTTTTGATGGCCTGGATAAAATCATTGCTCGTCGTTTACAAACTCAGGCAATCGGCTTCAAATCGCAAGATTCAGAGGAGCTCGATAGCTCAGAAAATCTCCTGCAATACGTTTCTCAAGCCGATATCAAAACCTTCGGTCTAATTCCCGAAATCATTGGTCGTTTGCCTGTGCTTTGTCACTTGAATCCACTCGATAAATCAACCTTGCATAATATTCTTACTCAGCCCAAAAATGCTTTAATCAAACAATACAAATACTTGTTTACGCTTGAAGGCATAGAGCTGGATATTAAAGATGAGGTAATTGATTTGATTGTTGATACGGCTTTTGATTTGAAACTGGGAGCTCGTGGTTTGCGTAGCATTTGCGAAGCCTTAATGCTGGATTACATGTACGAAGTGCCCGGAATGGATAAGAAGATGGATAAGCTTGTAATTGATGCCGAAACTGCAGCCGAGAAAATCAAAATAATCCGCTTCAAGCACCAAAAAGCATCCTAGCTACAGGTGATTCTTTCGGATAAAACTAGTAGTACTCAACAAATGCATCAACGAGCATCTGAGTAGGCCTCCCATGGTTTCTGCGCGTTCAAAACGACTGCTTTTGTAATGCTCGCTCAGTTCCTCGCGTAACCTCCTAACGTGGTCTTCCGGTGCCAATGGGTCCCGACTCATGGCTTCAATCAGCCTAACCAAAGGCCATTTTGCAGCTTTCATCCGGTTTATCATCATGGCGCGCTCCTCACGTTGGTACTGCTTCATCGATTCAACTGAAATATACTTCATCCCCAATTCCACATAGGGATTGTTTTGCTTGTAATATTGCGGAAGGTAAACCGTCTTCTTGCCTTCGTAACATTGCTGGTCAAAATCAATGGCGCGAATGCGGTAATGCACTTCTTCAAAATCTGGCGTAAGCTGAATTACAAAATTGCTGCTGTGCATATCACCCAATAGCTTAATAAAACAACGCTCGTTGAATTTAATAAACTCCTTCGATAAGCGAATGGGATTGAAATCGCTATGGTCTTGATACAACTTTAAAAAAGCATCGCCCGGAACACCCGCAATATGTTCTTCAATTAGCGTGTCGTTGTACACAAGATAATGAATTCGGTTGGGCGACAATAAGTGCTCAAGTTCTAGTCCGAGTATGCGCGATGCATCAGCCTTTTTTACATAGAAATAATCAAAATTGTCGTTTATTCGGTTCACAATCCGAATGCGAAATGGTGAGGTGTTTCCGTACAGGCAGTTATCAATCCGGTCAACATACAAATGCTCCATCACCCCAATATCTCCGCCGGCTTTCATCAAGGCATACACCTCAATTAGTCCACGCTGCAATTCGTTAAACCATTCATGCGGATACATGCAGGTTTCCCAAAGCGTGTCTTTGCCTTTTTTATCGTACAAGGCAATTGAATCACTAAAGCCCATCAAATCACGATACTCAATTCCAATGCGCATTTCACGATGGTGGTGCTTCAAATAATTGCGCAAATAAGCACCCACCGGAACGGGAATTTTCTTTTTCGATATTTCGGGCATAACAGGCTCAATTTAATCAAATTCGTGCTTAAAACACTTGCTCGCGTTCAAGATTCAAAATGAGCATTCATTCCAATTTTTTTTGGGCATGCCCCCTTGGAGGATAATTATTTTCAGCTTCGCAATGCGTTTCCACCAAGGGGTCGGGTGTTTGCTCCAATCTTTTTGCCTGCCCTTGCGACGCCGGCCCGCGCGCGCAAAAAGGATTTCCACGTCACCCCCTCATGCGGGTTTCCGTTATCCAATCTTACTTTCCTCGCCGATTTAAATATGGAATACTACCTGGTTAAAATTTTTAGTACATATTAAATGCCTGGGCATGCAACGCCGAATAATCCCATTGGAAATCAAATTGGAAGAAATAAGGACTTCTTAATTGCCTATTTCGGCTTTACTTGTATTTTCACCGAATGAATGCAGAACTGAATAATCCGAAGACCATTCGTGCCTGGACTTTTTACGACTGGGCAAATTCGGTATTCTCACTTACCATTGCTACGGCCATTTTCCCACCCTACTACGAAGCAGTAAGTAAGGCCGCTTCTATAAGCCAAGGCAATGCTCCAGATGGACCATTTTACCTCGATATACTTGGGCTTAAAGTTGTCAATACGGCCTTGTATTCCTATGCCCTTTCGCTGGGATTCCTTTTAGTAGCCTTCTTTTCGCCGGTTCTTTCAGGCATTGCCGATGCACGTAAAAATAAGAAAACCTTCATGCGCTTTTTTGCCTACCTGGGTTCATTAAGCTGCCTGCTCATGTTTTTTATGACACCGGAAACGGTTTATTTTGGTATCTTACTTTTTGTCCTTAGCTTGTTTGGCTTTGGTGGGTCAATTGTTTTTTACAATGCATTTTTACCCGAAATTGTCACCGAAGACCGCTACGATGAGGTAAGTGCCCGTGGATTTTCAATGGGCTATATTGGTTCGGTACTTCTCCTAATTATTAATCTGGCTCTCATTATCAAAGCTGATTTCTTTTTCCCGATAGAGAACCTTGCCAAGGAATATGAACTAGCAGGATTGGATGCCACACTTGCCCTTGAAAAGGCCAAAAGTTATTATGAAACACTAGCCATTCGCTTAAGCTTTGTAAGCGTAGGAGTATGGTGGGCCGGTTTTGCCCAGATTACCTTCAGCAACCTCTATGAAGACAAATCGCTTGCCTTAAAGGGTGATGACTCTCTTATTCACAAAGGATTTAGGGAAATTAAGAAGGTGCTCCAGGAAATTAGAAAGCCAGAACAAGCTAAAATAAGAAACTACCTTCTCGGTTATTTTTTCGCGTCCATGGGTGTTCAAACTGTTATGTATGTGGCCAGTTTATTTGGTTCACAAGAATTAAAAATGGCAACCGATGAACTCATTCTTACCATACTCATCATTCAGTTAATTGCCATTGCCGGTGCATGGGCATTCTCCAAGTTATCGGGCAAAATCGGTAATATTTATACCCTGCTTATCATGCTTCTTGTTTGGATTGGTATTACCATAGCGGCCTATTTTGTAAGTTCTTCCAATCAATTTTATGCACTTGCAGTAGTTGTGGGTATTGTTATGGGTGGTATTCAATCCATGTTCCGTTCAACTTATGCAAAACTTATTCCGGATCATACCACAGAAACAGCAAGCTGGTTTAGCTTTTTCGATTTTTGCGAGAAAATTGCCATTGTACTAGGAACCTTGATTTATGGCCTGCTCATTGATGCAACACAAAGTATGCGCAGCTCGGTATTGGCGCTCATGTTGTTTTTTTTAGTAGGTTTGTTTTTTATATCGCGAATTAAAAACTTTATCGGTCAAAGCTCAGATTAATGGCAGTTCAGAAAATCCAGATTCAAATTCCCTGCTTCGTCGATCAATTCAAACCTGAAACCGGAATGAATTTAGTGAAGGTGCTTGAAAAGGCAGGTTGCCAGGTGAATTACAACCCGGAACAAACCTGTTGTGGGTTGCCGGCATTCAATGCAGGCCAATGGGAAGATTCTCGTCAAGTAGCTGAGAAGTTTTTGGATGAAATTTCACTCGATAAAAATCTGGTATGCGCGGCATCTGCTTGCACATCCATGATTCGCAATTCCTACGATTTGCTGTTTCAAAATTCAAGCTTCCACAACAAATACCGTCAGCTTCAGAAAAAAACCTTTGAACTGAGTGAGTTTCTGATTGATGTTTTGAAAATAGACCAGTTGGGTGCTCGCTTTGATGGCAAAGTCTTACTCATGGATTCTTGCCAGGCTACCGGGCATTGCGGAATCGCTGCTCAGCCTCGTCAGTTGCTTAAAAACGTGGAAGGTCTTGAGCTTGTAGAATTGCCCAAAGAGGGCATGTGCTGCGGTTTTGGCGGAATGTTTGCCGTGCGTTCAGAGGCCATGTCGGTTAGCATGGGACTTGAGATTTTGGAAGCTGCAGAACTGGCCGGAGCCACTGCAATAACATCTACAGATACAACCTGCTTATTGCAATTGGAAAGTCTTTTAAAGAACAAACCCCGTTCCGGACTAAAAGTCCTTCATTTGGCTGATATTTTGGCTTCAGGTTGGTAGTTTTGTAATCCATTACTCCGCTCAATTTCATGAAAAAATATTCCCATGCGCAATTGCGCAGTTTTACAGAACAAGTCTTTGTAAAGTTGGGCATGCCCGCCAATCAAGCTGAAATTGCTTCCTCCGTTTTAACAGAAGCCGATTTGCGAGGTATAGATTCGCATGGTGTGGCTCGTTTAAGCGGTTATGTTCGTCTGCGCGATGCAAACCGAGCCAATTTTGCACCGAGTTTAAAGATTCTACACGAAACGCCATCAACTGCCAGCCTGGATGCCGATTTGGGCCTGGGCTTGTTCACAGCACAAGAGGCTATGAAATTGGCCATGGAAAAGGCGCGCAATGTGGGAACGGGTTGGGTTGCGGTGCAAAATAGCAATCACTTTGGAATAGCCGCAGCTCACGCCATGATGGCGCTTGAGGAGGATATGATTGGATTTGCCATGACGAATGCAAGCCCCTTGGTGGCTCCAAGCGGAAGCAAAGAACGTATGTTGGGTACAAATCCAATTTGTGTAGCCATACCCGCCGGAAAAGAAAAACCATTTGTATTGGACATGGCAACCAGTGCTGCAGCCAATGGAAAGCTGGAAATTGCTCAGCGCCTAGGCAAGTCGCTACCTGATAATTGGGTACAAACGCGCGAGGGAGGCTCAAGTAACGATGCATTTGAACTTAAAAATGGAGGCTCATTGCTTCCTTTAGGCGGACATAAGGGTTATGGTTTGGCCGCAATGGTTGATATTTTGTCGGCGGTATTACCAGGCGCAAATTATGGTCCCTGGGTGCCACCATTTGTTGCCTTTCTAAACCCATTGGAAAATTTACCCGGAAAGGGAATCGGGCATTTTGTAGGCGCCATGCGTGTGGATGCGTTTCGTCCAAAAGAAGAGTTTCTTGCTCACATGGACAATTGGATTCAACGCTTCAAGGCCTCTGAACGATTAAATCCGGAAGAGCCTGTGCTAATACCCGGTGAGCCGGAGCTTGCCGCAAAACAAGAAAGATTGGCAACTGGTATCGGGTTGAATGCAGAAGTTGAAAATGACTTATTGGCTTTAGCTGCTCGATTTGAACTTAGTTTGTAAAAGACCTTTAGCTTCCAACTCATTCATAAGTGGACTTTTCTGCCCTGGTTGTTTAATAATTGATAAAAAGTGCTAAATTCATTCAAATTTTAAACCTATGGGAGGAATTAGAGGAAAAGTAAAAACCATTATTATGGACAAAGCACCTTCTGCAGATAGCTTGAGGATGCAAAGCAACTTAGGATTTCAAAGTGGTGGCTATACCAGCCTCACAGATGCCTTGAATGCCGAGTTTGAAATTACATTAACAGAAGCAGAAGTTGAAGCCCAGGCTACCGTAAACGATGTAGTTCTGTTGGTTGAAAGCAAGGTTCCGAATCCTTAAAAAGAAATGGGCTCAGAATTTTCCGAGCCCATTTCTTTTCTACCCTAATCAAAATTTATTGGTATTCGTTGAATTGGAGAATGAATGTTTTTTGGTGCTGAGTAAAAGGAATAAAGCTTTCAAAGTTTCTTCCACTTCTTTCCAATTGAATTGTTTTTTGCTCTCCGTTTAGCAACTTTTCAAACTCTTCAGATTTCTCTTTATTTGGAAGCAGCAAGTAGGTTTCTTTTTCAAAGGCACTTGAATCCTCATCATTTTCGTAATATTCTGAAATGCTGAAAAAGTGTTTTTTGCCATTCAAAGTGTCTTGCCAAATCAGGGATAAATTACCAGGTCTTCCATTTAGCTGGTTAATAAATGAAAGGGTTTTCTCACTTTTACCAATCCAGTTTTTGTTGAATTCATAGGCTTCAAGCTCTACTTCTTCGGCTAATTGTGTCTGTAAATGCTTGGCAAATTCTAAACTTTTTTTGCTTGCAATTTCCTTGTAGTAGTTATCTCCGGCAAACAAGGCAATTGCTACAATTGGAAAGCCTGAAAGCAAAATCCATTTCAAGCGCTTCACCTTTTGCGGACTATCTTCAGACTGCGGTTCACCGCGGGAGGCTATTCGGCTAAGGTTAAACATGATATTCAAAATAAGCGCCCCTGCCATTAGGGAGAGTAAGGCTAAAATTGAAATACCAAAGAATTCTTTCCGAAAGCTAATGAGTTGGAGGTCGAAAATTTCGGTAACAATAAAGCCGAATACCCAGAATAAAAGAAGAAGAATTGCAATCAAACCGATTGAGTTGCTAAGTTTTACAATGGTTTTTGGGTTCAACATGTTGGTAGATTTATTTTTACAAAAAATGCCATTCACCCGAAAGTGAATGGCATTTTAAAATAGCTAATTTTATTAATTTGAGCAACGCTCTACTTCAAATTCTACTACAACTGAATTTGGTAGCGTAGCTCCAGGAGGTGTGTCGTACAAATAGTCAATACGCTCAGTATATTGGCCGGTACCATAATAAACAGAGGCTCTGTATTTGGTACCTGGTTTCAATAAACTTTTCAGGAGGTTAGTCTTTGAATAGGGATTGTTATTGTACACTGCATCTGAAGAAATCATTTTTGTCCAAGAAACTCCGGAAGGAGAGGTTTCAATTGGATAAACTCTATGACCATTCACATAATTTGCCAGATTTTGATAAACACTTTCTTCAATGAAATAAACAGTTGTATTCGGAGGAAGTGTGGCAAAGTTCATGCTTCCGCTTTTACATTTTGCGCGGAAATAAAAGTTAATTACATCTGTTGAAGTTCCTCTGTAATCAAGCGTTAATGTGGCATTACAGGCTGGCAGTTCCAGCGCGTTTTTTGACAAACTTAAATCTTGCGACAAATACCTGACAGCGTTAATTCGGATTCTATCTACATTAATTCCAATTGAACTTGCAATCGCATTTCGAATAACTTCATCGTTACCCATTGCGGTGATTTCTGTTCCCTCTATGGTTAGGAGCGAGCTGAAACGAATAATGGGTTGAAAAGTAACCACCAGTGGCTCTTCAGTATCTTTTAAGATGGTGGGTGTATTTAAGGTGAAATTACATTTTGTAGACATCAGCCCAACCAACCACGATGAAAGGTGGGTTATGGACATATTGGCCTCGAGTTTGCCGGTAGTTGAATTTTTGGTAATCGTTGTACTTCCTTCACGAACCCAATTGCTTTCATTGTCATTTTTGCTGAAAACATCAAGAAGATCACCTTCTTTGTATGGTGCAGAAGTTGTAGGATTGAGCATTCCGTCAGGAATCTCAATGATACTATTCACCGGCTTACTGAATGATTTAACTTCCTTTCCTCCCGAAGTCATATCAATAGTAAGTAAACCAACTGGACGAAGTTGGGTGGCTGAAAGTGTTGCGCCTGTTGCATCTTTAATTTCCAAATCCGACATCTTCCCGGGTAGGGCTTCGTAAGATTCTGCTGAATTAACGGAATTGTGTATTACGCGTGATTCAACTTCTCCACTTACCGGATTTCCACTTGCATCTTTTAATATGGTTCCGCTACTTATGCTTAAGGTTGCTTTGGTTGATTTGTCTGCGCCAGCATCCGAAACAATTGATACATCGGTTGAAACTTCACCATTTCCAGCTGCGGAAACAAGCTGGGTTTTAGCACCCATTCCACCAGGTAAATTTGTAATTTTTACTAAAGAAATCGTTTGCGTTACAGGCGCTGCGGAATACAATTTTACGGTATACACCTCAGAAAGAAATCCGTTTGCTTCTATATTGATAGTGTATTCAATTGGGTTGGTTATTGTGGGTACAACTCCTTTTCTCAAGGATATCAATAAGGCTCCTTCTTTTACATAAATGTCTTTTCTTCCGGTAGCTGAATAAACCTTATCAGCATCTTTACCCGTTATTTTTACCTCCAAATTCTCAAAGGCAGCATCTGAATAACCGCTTTTGGCATCAACCAAATTGAAAAAAGAGGGAGCATTGATTGCATCTGCCCGAACTGTTATTTGAAATCCTTCAGTTGGAGTTTTCAATTTGCAGGCGATGGGTAAGCTCGCAAAGCCAGCTACAAGTCCATACAGGGAGGCTTTAAGTAATATCTTTTTCATAATTTAGTTTTCTTTTAAGCTGTTTAACCGAATGTTGATGCCGATATTCATAACAGGCAACCAGCTGTAGCCTTTGATGTTTTCTCTCAATACAGCCTGCTGGTTGCTTGTAGGCTCCAACATGCCCGTTGCACTGAAATTTAACTGGGGAGTTTGTATGTAATAGGCTCCTAAATCAAGTGATACTCCAACCCGGCCTTTGGGTACAGCTCTTCCAAAACCAATTCCCACATAGGCACTTGGTTTAAATGTTACCCCAAACTTAATTTCACCTACCTCTTTGGGTGAGATTTTAATATCGCCTTGTTGAACCGAATCTTTCAATAATCCTGTTGCAGCAATATCTGTCATAATGGAAGATGCACCAAGCGTAAGTTTGAACGCATTGTTAAATGGATGCCAATCTAAAAAGCCTCCAACCGATCCTATGGTGGCATTTATGTCGAGAATGACTTTCGTTTTATTAAAGTCGTACTCAAAATTCTTGATCTCAACGGGCAGGTATTTGCCATCAAGTCGTAACTGCAGATTGCCTTTCTTGTTCAGCGTAAAGCCAAGGTTAGCTCCGGGGCCATTGGTTGACAGGTTTATCCCAAAAGCAAATCCCGGTTTTGTACACCTGTCTTCGGTTTGGATAGGAGTGGGGCTAAGATCAGGAGCCTGAGCGAATGTCCCAAATGCCAGTAATAACCAGGCAATTAGTGTAGTGCTTTTTTTCATTGAGGTTAGTTTAGGCCAAATGTAAAATTTCGGATTAAAACTTCCTAGTTCATTGGTCCCTGGGATTAATAATTGATAAAAACCTAAACTAAAGTCAATGAATTTTTCAAAATTTCATCAACTTGAGCAGCTCCTCTTGAATTTTTACCTGCTTATCGTATGCATACCATTTGTGCAATTCTTCGGCATAATTTGCAGCCGTTTCCGGATTGTTTTTTAACTGAACAACCAAATCTTGTGCTTCCACAGGACGAGGTCCCCAAGTGCTTTGCAATTCATTGGATTCATTTAAAATCAACAATTTAGGAATAGAACGTCCGCCATTGGTTAAATGTGCATCCATCAATTCCAGGTTTTGATCGCGATAAACCAATTTCAAGTTTATCTTTCCTGCTGAGGCCTGAGCAAGGGCGGCCAGAACCGGAACAATTTGAGCGGCATCTCCGCACCAATGCTCTGAAATCACCAGCCAATTTTGCTTGCCAGCTTTTGCTGCAATTGCGGCCAATAAATCGGCATTTAGCTGAATGGTTCGTTCTATCCGGCTAAGCCGCTGCCAGTTCATAGGCAGGTATTGTTTGTACGGATTTTCGTCTGAACCATTCAGTTCCTTTTCAAAATTTTCTTTGTAGCTTGAGAAATCAATTCCCTTGGCTAAGTAAAAGCCATAATCTATTGCCTCTTTTTCCATAGTGTTATTACATCCATCCTTTTCTTCTGAACCATTGGTAAATGACCAAGGTTATCCCTAGCATACCCAACATAACCGCAGGGTAACCCCAGGTGAATTTAAGTTCGGGCATAAACTCAAAATTCATTCCATATATGCCCACCACAAAGGTAAGTGGCAGAAAAATAGCCGAAAAGGCAGTCAAAATACGCATTACGTCATTGGTTTTCTGACTCGAAATGGCCAGGTATAAATTCAACAAGGAATTGATACTGTCATAAATTTCATCTGTCAAGCTATCAAGACCAACAAAATAATCGTACATATCGCTGTAATAGGTTGATTTTTTGTGGTTATGTGGAAGTGCTTCGATAACCGTTTTGTTAATCAGATTTAAACGCTTTATCAAATAGGCTTTTCGCTTAATCCGGTAGAGATTTTGCAGTAAATCTGGAACCTTCTTTTTCAGGAAAATGCTTTGTTCATAAACATCCACTTGTTTGTCGATTTGCTTCAGTGGAATTTGAAAAGTCTCCATTACGTTTTTGTTGATTTTGCAAACAACGTCAAATGGTCGCTTTACCAAAGGATCGCCGCAGTATTTTTCCGCAACTTTTTGAATGATTTGGGTATGACTTCTGTGAATGGTTAATAGGAATTTCTCATTAAAAAAAATGGCCAGTTTTCGAGTAAGCTGCTGGAAATTGGTTGGATGGTGAACCGAATGCTCATCAAACATCCTGAAAATTACAAAAGTGTATTCTTCAAATACCTCAAATTTGGGTAAGTGGTCTGATTGCAAACAGTCTAAAACCGCAGGTTGAGGTAAATTAAATCGAACCGCTAATTCCCGTAGCTCCTCCTCACTTGGGGTGCCCACATCAATCCATTCAAAGGGTAGGTTTGGGTAATGAATTTGAGTAGAATGGTTCATGTAACTTTTGTTCCGTTGAATTGCATCAAATCTACGCAACTTTGAGGAATGAAGCTTAAAATGAATCTTTTGCCTTTGTTGGCCTTTCTTTTGTTTTCAATTGGTGCAGCACAAAGTCAACCCTTTCAAATTGCCCTGCATCCAAAAACAGGTATGCAATTGCCGGCCATTCAATCATTCGCATGGGGAAACTTTGGCGATTACGTTTTTCTTTTTGGAGGTCGCACCGATGGACTTCACAGACGCCAGCCTGTATTTAGTTTTGCTGCATCAGGCAACAATACTCAGGTTTACCTTATCCATAACCGAACCTTTGAGGTTAAATCCTTTTCCTTAAGTCTTTTACCAAGTGGCATTCAGGAGCAATTGCAGAGTACCAATATGCAATTTGCCCAATACGGTAACTATTTGCTTTTAACCGGTGGCTATGCTTATTCGGCAACTCAGGCCAACCACATTACATTTCCAAATTTGACTGTTGTAGATTTGGAAGTGCTTTATTCGGCCTTTCAACAAAATGCAAATTTTTCACAGGCCTTTAGGCAAATTTCTGATCAACGGATGGCTGTAACCGGTGGGCACATGGTTGCAATTGGGGATCGCTTTTTTCTCGCGGGTGGCAATCGATTCGATGGAAGATACAATCCCATGGGCGGCGCTTCTTATGTGCAAAAGTACACCAATTCTATCCGTTCCTTTAACCTGAATCTTGCCGATACTCAGCTTACAATTCTTGATTTTCAGGAATGGACAGATAGTTTGAATTTGCATCGCAGAGACTATAATCTAACCCCTTTTCGTGCTGCAAATGGCCATACAAAATTTCATATCTGGTCAGGAGTTTTTCAATATGGGGTTGATTTACCTTGGTTAAATGTGGTGGAGTTTGATGAAGTCAGCTTCCAAGTAATTCCCAATTTCAACCAGTATTTGAATCAATACCATACTGCCAATGCTGTACTTTATGATTCGGCAACTCAAACCAATTTCACCCTTTTCTTTGGAGGAATTGGTCAGTACCAGTATCAAAATGGTACTTTGGTCAGAAATGATAGTGTTCCATTTGTGAGAACTATTAGCTGTGTTGAAAGAAAGTCAAATGGTGTGATGGCTGAATTTGAACTTCCTGTTCAAATGCCCGGTTATCAGGGTGCTTCTGCCGAGTTTATTCCTGCCACCGATTTGCAAGGCGATGAACATAGTGTTTTTGTTTTACCTCCTAGCATAAAGGATTCAATTTTGTTGGGAACTGTTTATGGGGGGATTTCGAGCACTGCTCCCAATATTTTCTTTACAAATACCGGAACCCAAAGTTCTGCTTTAGGCACATGGACAGATGTTTGGCTGAAACCAGGTAAAGCCACTGCCATTCCAGTTAAAGAAATGAGTAGGGTAGAATTGGATGTTTTTCCCAATCCATTTTGCCAATTTTTACAAGTACGGGTTCCAGAAGCCTTTAAAAACGATTATAGTTTTTCATTGTTAACTATGCATGGGAAAAAACTGGAATTGCCTCCTATAAAGCAAGATGGAAATTCTTTCCAGTTTGATTTCTCCCAAGTGAATATTCAGGGAGTACTTTTTTTAGAGATTTCTTCGCCCAAGGGAAAGTCACTAATCAAACTTATTCATAACTGTAATTAAACCCGGATTATGCATTTGAACTTCGTCATGAGGGCCAAAATGCCAAAGAAATAGGCAGTTTCACGAGCAAGGCATAATGTATTGTTATGGTGAGTGAGTGAAACTGAGTTTACGCCCAATTTCACAGGCATTTTGGGCAGTAATAGATGGTCAAATGCGTATTCCTGGTTAAATCTGGTTTTCATTAGGGGTTTTGATTACCGGAGGCCGGCGGAGTTTTCTGCCGGCTTTTTTTTGTCAGGTTGAATACATCAAACAACCGATGGTATAAAATTGAAATTCAGGAGGAAGAATTACAGAACTGCTGAGTATTTTTGTTTTATTCGTTCAATTTATGCTTAAAAATTTACTCTTTAGTTTATTCCTTCTTGCGGTAATTGGCTCAGTAAAGGGCCAAGTGCATTCCCGAAATGCTGGAGTTACATTTCGCTTTGATGATTACCAGGAGCCTGCCAAGCTTGAGAAAATCAGGACTGTTTTTAAGCAATACGGTTTTCATTTTGTGCATGGAGTAAATCCTTCCAATGCTTACCTCTACGCTGATTCAAATGCCTATTGGAATCTACTGAGAACCCTTCAAGCAGAAGGCCATGAATTGGCAGATCAAACGCCCAATGATATGACCCATTTTTTCAAGTATCATTTGCCGGAAGAGGCTGCCTATTTTGCCGCAAAGCCTGGAGTTGATCATGTGAATACCCTCGAAAAACGGGTTTGTTTGAATTATACCATCAATGATTTTTCGGGAGTTGGAAACGAAAGTCGAGTAACCATAAAAGACAATATGATTATCTCCGGAAAAAACGGAGAATGGAATGCCGAGAACACTTGGGGTGATAACTATTTCACCCATTTGTACCTGCCTGCCACCAATCAGGTACTGGGTTTGGCCTATTTCCACAGCACAGTGCCAAGCGACCCCGATACTGCTTTTGTTCGTTCGTTTTGGGGTGAAACCATCAGCTTGAACAACGCAACAAATGTTGAGTACCGAAAAATTTCTCCCTTTGATATCAGCATTGCAAACGATGGGGTTAGGTTACTGGCTCAATACAGCCAAATGCTTTTCGCAGCCAATCAGCTTAAGGCTCCAACTGTTTTTCTTCAACCCGGAAATTCTACTCCGTATCTAAGCAGCAAGCAAGTGCAGGAAATTTATGAGGCAGAATACGGCTATACCTGCGGAAATGTCTATCCCCTCAAACAAAATACTTACTTGTTTAGCAATCCGGAAGGCAATAATCATTTCAAAATTCGAGGTGGGGATTTTACCGAGGAATACAATTCAGTTGCTGAAATCATCAAGCTAATTGCCGATAACTCTGCTTCGCATATTGTTACTGTAAGCCTGAATCACCTCAGTTCATGGGGAGGTGCTGCGCAAATTGATGATGTGGTGGCCAAGCTTCAGCAAATTTTGGCCTTTTGCAAAACCCATTCAATTCCCGTAAGAACCTATTCGGAAGTAAATGCCGATTTAAACTTGTCTTCCGTTTATTCAGCAGAAAACATCTTTCCAAGTCTATCCCGCGACCGTGATGTGGATGGCAACCCCGATGGAATTGTATTGGGTGTTGGAAATTATTCGCCAAATGGTGGTCCCGATAACCTGCCTTATTTGTCGGGAAACATTGGCGGCCAATTGCTTCGAGTTCCGATTTTAGGTGGATTAACCAAAGGTTGGAACCAAATGAGCATGAAAACCAAAGGGGGAAAAAATCAATGGGAGAACATTGGTATGTATATGCAATTACCGGAGGCCAATATGGATTTATTGCGGACTTTTCCGGCAGATACTCCCGATTGGACCACACAAACGGTTTGGTTTTATGTGCCCGAAAATGTGAATGTAATAAGCATTTACTTAAACCTAAATGCACCCCTGGGTTCAACTATTTATGTGAGCGATATTCGATTAAACGGATACCAATCTCCACAAATTTTGGCGGGTAGATTAGCAAGAAAAGCCAATCAGGCATTTCCGGTGTTGGATTTAGACAATAAGGTAAAATCAGAAACCTATCTTCCTTCCACCTTAACCTGGGAAATTCTGAATCAAGGAGTTTCCAATACAGCCGAAATCAGAAATCGAAATTTGTATGTGTATCCCAATAAGCATTTTCAAACTGGGGAAGACCAGGTTCTCATTCGGGTTTTTCATCCTTCAGATAGCTTGTATGCAGATACAGCGGTCATAAGTTTAGTGGCAACTGAGGCGGTTGCCTGCAAAAACTGCCGTCAAACCTTGGAGGTGCTTCCTTCACCGGATGATTCGGTGTACACCTGGACATCGAGTCCGCAAAGCACCATTCGTTACGGAGCCTTGCCCTATAAAATTGAAGTTCAACCTACTGCCCCAACTACGTTTCAGCTTCAAATTACCAAAAAGGGAGGTGCCATGGGTTCCCATGCTCATCAATTTAGGTTGAACGATCCCTTTGAATACCCGGGAGGCTCGAAGATGCTTTATTTTGAATCAGCGCCGGCCTTGGCCATTCCATTAAAGGCAAGTGGACTTCCCAACTTTTACCATACCGTTGCCATTCACAAGAATTTCAACCAGCATCAGGCACAATTCAACAATCAGAATTTGATGCCAGATACCCTTTACATCCTTAGAAATGCAGGGTATTCCGGGTTTGATAATTTGGATTTGGTATTCACCAGCCCAAGCTGCGATCGCTTGTTGTTTACCATTCAAACCAGCACCTATCCGGTTGGATTGGAGGAGCAGGTTGGCAAAAAGCTACAGGTATTCCCGAGTCCATTTACAGAATTGTTGCAGGTAAAGGGAATTGAGAATGGAAGTTCCTTTGTTGTGTTTGATTTGAATGGACGTTTGATTGCCACAGGTCAGGTTCAAAACGAAGAATTGGAGCTAAAAGGTCTGGAACCTGGCATGTATGTGTTGAAAATAGGCGAAGGCTATTGCCGGTTGATAAAGAATTGAGGATTAGGGAATCTTCAATATTTGGTTCTATAAACCTATTACCCCTTCAGGGTGAAATTTCGGATTACCATTTCGGTTTCAACTGTACCACCGTTCCGGATTCAATTCTAGGATAATTCTGGAACCTGATTTGGTTGTTATTTGTAATAATAATCCCGAAGGGATTGCAGGTTTATAGAAATTAGATGGATTGGACGGCAGTTCGACCCCAAAGGGGTCGTAGGTTTATAGCAATGGGTTAGTCATCAAAATTCGACCCTGAAGGGGTCGCAGAAACCACCGCAATCCCTTGGTTTTACTATGCTTTTCCCTTGGTCAATTTTTTAATCAATCCAATTGAATAAATACTTTTCATCATGTTCAATTTCAAATTTCTTTAAAAAGTCAATATACTCCTCCTTGAAGGATGTTTTTTTATGATGCTCTTTTTGATTTTCGATGTATTTCACCACGGCATCAATTTGTGAATGGCTGTATGAAAATGCGCCATAACCATCCTGCCAACTGAAATTAAACTTGGAAAATTTGTTTAACTGAATGAATTCATTGCTACTTTTCTTTATTTCCCTTATCAAATCAGAAAGGCAACAAGAAGGTTTCATGCCTATGAAAATGTGGATATGATCCGCCATGCCATTTATTGCGATCAGTTTTTGCTGTTTAGCCCTTACTATACCTGTAATGTATTGGTAAAGTCTTTCTTCCCATTCTTTTTCGATTAGGCTTTCTCTCCCTTTTACAGCAAATACCACTTGAATGTAAATTTGTGAAAATGTTCCCGCCATATTTCTATTTTTTTATTAAGTCAATTTGCACAAGCTGAAAGTCTTTTTAGTTTAAAATTTATGAAGTGCAATTTACCTTGAATGCTTGGGGAAATCCAATTTTGGCTCCAATAGCTTTGAATTTAAAGGACGATTTTGAGGCTGTTGTTATTAGGAATAGCAGTACTTCAGTAAAATCGGGCCATGAAATTAAAAAAGGAAAATGGTGGAGGTGATTGTACGACCCCTTCAGGGGCGTGTGAATCCTATTCGCAATTTGTCCTATAAACCTATCACCCCTTCAGGGTGAATTTTTGGTTCACCATTTCGGTTTCAACTGTACCACCATTTCAGATTCAATGGTTAGATAATTCTGGAATCTTATTTGATTGCTATTTGCATCTATTATCCCAAAGGGATTACAGGTTTATAGAAATTAGATGGATTGGACGGCAGCTCGACCCCAAAGGGGTCGTAGGTTTATAGCAATGGGTTAGTCATGAAAGTTCGACCCTGAAGGGGTCGCAGAATTCTACACGCCGATTTGTCCTAAAAACCTATCAACCCATCAGGGTGAAATTTCGGATTACCATTTCGGTTTCAACTGTACCACCATTCCGGATTCAATTGTTGGATATGACCCATTCAAACAAAAAAGGCGATCAACAATTGACCGCCTTTTATTGTAATTATTCGTTTGGTTTACAAATGGATGCATTCTCCATAAGCCTGGGCTGCTGCTTCCATTACCGCTTCCGACATGGTTGGATGCGGGTGAACGGTTTTTATGATTTCCATGCCTGTTGTTTCCAACTTGCGTGCCGCAACAATTTCGGCAATCATTTCGGTAACATTGGCTCCTACCATGTGGGCTCCCAATAATTCACCGTATTTGGCATCAAAAATAACCTTAACAAATCCTTCTTTGGCGCCTGCTGCCGATGCTTTTCCGCTGGCTGAGAATGGGAACTTGCCAACTTTGATTTCATATCCGGCTTCCTTTGCTGCTTTTTCGGTATAACCAACCGAAGCAACTTCTGGCGAACAATACGTACAACCCGGGATATTGTTGTAGTTCAAAGGTTCAGGATGGTGTCCCGCAATTTTCTCAACGCAAATAATGCCTTCTGCCGAAGCCACGTGCGCCAAAGCCGGACCTTTTACAATATCACCAATGGCATAAACTCCCTTGATATTGGTTGCATAGTAATCATCAACCACTACTTTGCCCTTATCGGTTTTTACACCAACAGATTCCAGACCTAGGTTTTCAAGATTGGTTTGAATACCTACTGCAGATAAAACTACATCGGCTTCCAAATCAACCATGCCTGAGGCAGTTTTAACTTTTACCTTACAGCCTTTTCCGCTGGTATCAACAGATTCAACCGAGGCTGAAGTCATAATTTCAATACCCGATTTCTTGAAAGATTTTGCAACTTCTTTTGAAACCTCTTCATCCTCGATAGGAAGAATATTGGGCATAAACTCAACAATAGTAACCTTGGTTCCCATGCTGTTGTAGAAATAAGCAAACTCGCAACCAATGGCACCAGAGCCCATAACCACCATTGATTTTGGCTGCTCGGCCATAACCATTGCTTCGCGATATCCAATAACCTTTTTTCCGTCGAGTTTTACATTGGGCAATTCGCGACTGCGAGCGCCGGTGGCTAAGATTATGTGTTTAGCTTCAACCGTTTTCTTGCTTCCGCTAGCTTCAGTTACTTCAACTTTAGAACCTGAAAGCAATTTGCCATAGCCTTGAATAACATCGATTTTGTTTTTCTTCATCAAAAAAGCAATTCCTTTACTCATGCCTTCAGCAACACCGCGACTGCGTTTTACAACAGCACCAAAATCATGCTCGGCGCTAGAAACTGTAATTCCGTAATCCTTGGCATGTCGGATATATTCAAAAACCTGTGCAGATTTTAATAAGGCCTTGGTGGGGATACAACCCCAGTTCAGACATACTCCACCCAGTTCTGCTTTTTCAACAATGGCAGTTTTCATTCCCAGCTGGCTGGCACGAATAGCAGCAACATATCCACCGGGACCACTTCCGATTACAACAACATCGTAATTCATGTTCGTTTAGATTTGGCGCAAAATAAAGGAATCGCAGCAATTATTCCGCTTTCCTAATTTCTATAACCCTTTCTGCTACCCAATTATTTGACTTAATTTGCAGCCAAAATTACTAAACATGCGTACAGCTGAAATCCATACCAACAAAGGACTCATGAAGATTGAGTTTTTTGAAAAAGATGCTCCTCAAACCGTAGAAAATTTCTGTAAACTGGCCACTAGCGGATATTACAACGGCGTAAGCTTTCACCGCGTTATTCCTGATTTTGTTATTCAAGGCGGCGACCCCACCGGTACAGGTGCAGGTGGTCCCGGATATACCATTCCCTGCGAATTGGATGGCGATAACCAATACCACGATCGTGGTGTGTTAAGTATGGCACATCGAGGAAGAAATACCGGCGGTTCACAGTTCTTTATCTGCCACAACCGTTCAAATACCCAACATCTTGATAGAAACCATACTTGCTTTGGAAAAGTGGTTGAAGGTTTAGATGTAATCGACCAGATTCGTCAGGGCGATGTGATGGAGAAAGTTTTGATTGTTGAAGCTTAAGCCGAATCCACTATGTTGCAAATTCAAACCATCCGCGAAAATCTGGAGGATGTTAAACGCAAACTGGCCAAGAAACTGGTAAAAAACCTGGATGATTTGGACGAGTTGCTTCGCCTGGACGATGAAAAACGTCAGTTGAAAGTAAGTGTAGAAAACAATCAGGCTGAAGCCAATCAACTTGCCAAGAAAATTGGCGAATTGATGAAGGCAGGTCAGAAAGAAGAAGCCGAACAGCTAAAACTTCGTTCAACCGAACTTAAGGAATTGGCTCGTCAAGGTGAGGAAGAGCTGAAGTCGCTCGAAGAAAAGAGTTTCCAGATTTTGGTTTCGTTCCCCAACATGCCAAGCGATGAGGTTCCTGAAGGAAAAACTCCTGAAGAGAATATTAATGTTTACCAATGGGGAGAGGTGCCAACATTACACGAGGCCGCAGTTCCACACTGGGATTTAATCAAGAAATACGACCTGATTGATTTTGAATTGGGTGTGAAAATTGCAGGGGCTGGATTTCCGGTTTATAAAAACAAAGGTGCCCGTTTGCAACGCGCGCTTATTAACTTTTTCCTGGATGAAGCCACCAAAGCAGGTTATACCGAAGTTCAACCACCCATTGTAGTTAACGCTGATTCTGGTTTTGGAACCGGCCAGCTTCCAGACAAAGAAGGGCAGATGTATCATGTTACTGCCGATGAGTTGTACCTGATCCCTACTGCCGAAGTTCCTATTACCAATTTGTACCGAGATGTAATTCTGAAAGAAGAGGATTTGCCGATTAAAAACGTAGGCTATACACCATGTTTCCGTCGTGAAGCCGGAGCCTGGGGAGCTCATGTGCGTGGTTTGAATCGTCTCCATCAGTTTGATAAGGTAGAAATTGTTCAACTTGCTCACCCCGATTCCTCCTACCAGATTTTGGAAGAAATGGTGAAGCATGTTCAAGGTCTTTTGGAAAAGCTTGAACTCCCTTACCGGATTCTGCGCCTTTGTGGTGGCGATATGGGATTCTCTTCAGCCCTAACCTACGATTTTGAAACGTATAGTGCAGCTCAACAACGTTGGTTGGAAGTGAGCTCCACTTCAAATTTTGAAAGCTTTCAGGCCAACCGCATGAAATGCAGATTCAAGCCAAAAGAAGGAAAAAATCAACTGGTTCACACCTTAAATGGCAGCGCTCTTGCGCTTCCTCGCATTGTGGCCACCCTGTTGGAAAACAACCAGACGCCTGAGGGAATTCGCATTCCAAAAGCCTTGGTTCCTTATACCGGCTTTGATTTTATTAGTTAAATCAATTTAAGTAAAAGGGGAAGCCATTTTGGTTCCCCCTTTTTTAATAACACATGGGATTAATTGCGCACCTCCACCAATTTTGTGAATTGGATAGCCAGGCAATTTCCTGGTTAGAAAACCATGTGGTTGAAGGCAGGAATGCCAAAGGAACGATATTGCTGGACTGTGAGCAGGTTTGTAATCACCTGTTTTTTATTAAATCCGGACTAGTTTGCGGAATTTTAGAAGCTCCCGACCAAGACCATTGCACTTGGCTCGCCGAAGAAAATGCGCTTGCTACTTCTTATTACAGTTTTTTAAGCAGGCAACCCTCACCCGAACGTATTGAGGCTTTGGAAGATACCATCTGGGAGGCTTTGTCCTACGATGATATTGAGGAACTTTACAAAAAGTTTCCTGTCACCGAAAGAGCAGGAAGGAAAATCCTGGAAGCTTACTACGCTCAGTTGGAAGAACGCTGGCTTTCTTTGCAACTCAATACAGCTGCCGACAGGTACAAAAAACTAGTTTTGAAACGACCTGCTCTCTTGCAAAGAGTAAGTTTAGGGAAAATTGCTTCTTATCTCGGAATAAAACAAGAAACCTTAAGTAGAATTAGGGCCGGAAAGGCATGAATTCCTTTTTGATTTTTGTCAAAGGTGGCTTTGCTCTACTCTCTGCAACTTTGTGCCTGTAATATCTACGCACCATGATAACTAATTTGCAATTGTTCAGCCTTAATGGCTTGCTATTTTTGATTTCGGCCTCACTTTTTACGATGTCCTGCTCAAACCGGTTTTCAGAATGCCATCCAAATGGCACTAACTCCATGAATGGTGGATTTGAAGAATCAGTCGATGGGTATCCTGCAAATTGGTTATTGTATACCAATAAGGCAGCAGCTTCCGGCGATTTTACCCTAACTTTAAATTCTTCGGATAGGGTAGAAGGGAAGCAAGCACTCGAATTCTCAATTAATACCTGCTCCAACAAAGGAGGTTACTTGTCACCGGGATTTACAAATGAATTCGATGCAAAACCGGGAAGATCTTACCTGATTAGCTTTTATACAAAATCTTCCCCTGAAACGAAATGGATTTTCAAGCTTAGTGGAGTTACCGCTAAGAAAGGATTTGGTGAAAAAGTTATTTCCTCTCCTGCAGCTTCATCAAATTGGGAAAAACACGAACTTAAGTTTACCCAACCCGAAAATGCCAAAAGAATACGCATGGAACTGAATGTACTTAGTACCGGTAAGTTTCTAATAGACGGAATTGAAATGCACGAAGTAAATTAAAGTATCAAATCCCATGTGCATGTGCAACAAAAAAGCCATCTGAATTTTCAGACGGCTTTTTTTTGGAGTACCAATTAATGTTCGTGGTTATGATGGTGTTTCGCATTGTGTTCAGAAACAATGGCGTTAAACTCTTCAATGCTAACCTCTTTAACGTCTTTTGTGATGGTATTCATCAAATACTCGTTCACCTTAGCTCTTGCTGCAACATTAATCATGCGGCTGCGGAAATCGTCTTTCTTCAACTGTGGCTCAATGATGCTGTTCAAGAAATCATCTCCTAGGTTCCCCATGTTGTAACCACCAAACATTTGAAGGGTATAGCCTTTTGCAGCTGCGCGGATATCCTCTTCAGTGATTTGGATATTGTTGCTCAACAAAATTTTCTCTTCAAGGATATGGTTTCTTAGGTAATTGGCTTCTGGTTTGTAGGCTTCATCAATGTTTTCAGCATTGAATTTATCCGGATGACGATCCATTAACCAGCGCTTCAAAAATTCATCAGGCAAGGTAATTGAATGCTTGGCAACCAAACTGTCGAACAATTCGTGTTCCAACAAGTGGTTAGCCTGCTGCTCAAAATAGCCTTGGATTTCGGTTTTGATGCGGGTACGCAATTCTTCTTCAGTGCTAATTGCGCCAGGACCGTAAATTTTATCAAACAGCTCCTGATTGATTTCAGATTCTGTAGTACGTTTAATTTCGTTCAAGGTAAAACGGAACTCTTTGTTCAAATCAGCAATTCCTGCTTTTTGAACGCCAAGTGCATGACTCATTTCAACTTCATCGTTGTTGAACAAAGCAAAAATGTTCAAATTCATGCTTGCACCTTTGGTAAGCGCCATTACCGCTTTTTTCAATTCTTCGTCCTTAATGGTATTTACCGCCAAAGGAACAGAAGGAGCATTAACGCCACCGTCTAAAACTTCTCCACCTTCGTTCAACTCGGTTAAAGAAGCATAAACCATGTCATTTTCACCAACTTCCTCAACATCAGTAAGTGTACCCATTTGCTTGCGCATACGATTGATTTCATCATCAACCATTGCTTCGCTAACGGTTACGCTGTAATACGGATAGGAATCTGCTGATGAAATATTCAGTTCAATTTCTGGAGTTAATCCAATTTCAAACTTGAAGGTATAAGAAGCAGTTTTGCTTAATTCGTCAATTTTGGTGTCTTCTGTCAAAACAGGCTGACCCAAGATATTGAGTTTGTTTTGTTCGATGTAATCGTGAAGCGCATTGCTGGCAACCATATTTACTTCTTCAAGTAAAATGCTTTGACCAACCATTTTTTCAATAACACCTTTTGGAGCTTGTCCGGCACGGAAGCCTGGAATATTGGCTTTCTTTCCGTAGTCTTTCAGCTTTTTGTCGTAGGAAGGAATGAAATCAGTGGGTTCGATTGAAATGGCAATCGTGCCATTGAGTTCGTCTTTTTTGTCAAATGTAACGTTCATGGTGTTAAAAAAACGTGCGGATGGAGGGACTCGAACCCCCACGCCTCTCGGCACCAGATCCTAAGTCTGGCACGGCTACCAATTACGCCACATCCGCAAGTGAATAAAGAACTGTGCTTTAAAAATAAAGGACTGCAAATGTAGTCGTTTCCTTTTCATTTCCAAATCTATTCCGATTTTTATTCCTCTTTTTTCCTGATTATGCCCTCTTTGTCCGCATCAAACCTCGATATTTTTTATTTTTACTTTTTCTGGTTTCCCCTTTTTTTAACTAGATTGAGCCCAAGCAGAACCCTCCAGAATGGAAACCAAACCTGATCCTATACTTCAAGAAAATCAGCTGATTGTAAAACAATATCGCCTTCTTCTTCGCAGCATCAAGCGTACACTTACTTCACAAGATCGAAAAACAATCCGGGAAGCCTTCAACCTAGCCCTTGAGGCCCATAAAAATATGAGGCGTAAAAGTGGAGAGCCTTATATTCTTCATCCCATTGCCGTGGCCCAGATTTGCGCAGAGGAAATTGGTCTTGGCGTTACTTCGGTTGTAAGCGCACTTTTGCACGATACCGTTGAAGATACCGACATTACCCTGGATTTGGTAAAGCTTAAATTTGGTGAGCGGGTGATGCGCATTATCGATGGCCTTACCAAAATTTCCGGCGTTTTTGACCAGCCCGACCGCAGCATTCAGGCCGAGAATTTCCGCAAAATGTTGCTTACCCTGGGAGATGATGTGCGCGTGATTCTCATAAAATTGGCCGACCGTTTGCACAATATGCGTACGCTTGACTCCATGAGTCCGAAATCGCAGCTCAAAATCTCTTCAGAAACGGCTTATGTGTATGCGCCACTTGCGCATCGACTGGGTCTGTACGCTATCAAAACCGAGCTCGAAGATTTGAGTACCAAGTATTTGGAGGCTGATAATTACAATTTTGTTAAGAACAAACTCAACGAAACCAAAACCCAGCGAAACAAATACATCAAAAATTTTATCGAACCTATTATTGGTGACCTTGATGCTGCCGGATTGGTTTATGAAATCAAGGGAAGACCCAAAAGCATTCATTCCATCCTCAACAAAATGAAAAAGCAAAACATACCCTTTGAGGAGGTGTATGATTTGTTTGCTATTCGAATCATCATTGATACTGAATACGAATTTGAAAAATCGGATTGCTGGAAGGTTTACTCGTTGGTTACCGACCACTATACGCCCAATCCCGACCGTTTGCGAGATTGGGTAAGTACTCCAAAGGCCAATGGATACGAGAGTTTACATACCACTGTAATGGGGCCTTCTGGTCGTTGGGTTGAAGTGCAAATTCGTTCAAAACGCATGGATGAAATTGCCGAAAAAGGATTCGCCGCCCATTGGAAATACAAAGATGCTGCCCAAAACAACGACAATGGCTTGGAGAGCTGGCTCGCTCGCGTTCGTGAAATTCTTGAAAGCCCTGAAAGCAATGCCCTTGAGTTTCTCGATGATTTTAAACTCGCGCTTTATACCGATGAAATTTTTGTGTTTACGCCCAAAGGCGACCTTCGGAAAATGCCTGCCGGCTCAACCGTTCTCGATTTTGCATTCGATATTCATACCGATTTAGGCGGAAAATGCATCGGAGCAAAACTGAATAACAAACTTGTTCCCAATACCCATAAGCTGGCCAATGGCGATCAGGTTGAAATTTTAACTTCGGCCAAGCAAAAGCCCAATGAAGAATGGCTAAACCATGTGGTTACAGCCAAAGCCAAGGCCAAAATCCGCGATTACTTCAAACAACTTAAGCTGGAAGCGGCTTCCATGGGTAAGGAAATTTTGGAACGTAAATTCAGGAACGCAAAGATTGCGTTCACTTCCGAAGCCCTACAGGATTTAATCAAACACCTCAAGATAAAATCCGTTTCTGAGCTGTATTACCTCATCGCCACCGAGAAAATAGACCGCACCAAGCTGGATATCAGTGCTATTTTGTTGGCTGAAAAAAGTAAGCCGGTCGAGACTCAAAATCAATCCAAACCCAAACCACAGGCTGCACATGCCAACGATGCCATTATTCTTGGCGACAATGAAGTTGAACTGGATTACTCCTTTTCTAAATGCTGCAATCCCATTCCGGGTGACGAGATTTTTGGATTCATCACGGTAGGTGAGGGGGTTAAAATTCACCGCACCAATTGCTCAAATGCACTTGGGCTTATGAGCAATTACGGGTACAGAATCATTCGTGCCAAATGGGCCGATGATGCCCTAAATCATGGAAAGGCATTTCTTACCTCCATTCGCGTTGCCGGAATCGACAGCGTTGGAATTGTGAGCTTGATTGCAGATATCATTTCCAGACAACTGAATATCAATATGAAATCCATTTCCATAACCTCCAATGAAGGCTCATTTGAAGGCTCCATTGATTTGGAAGTGCACGATACCGGTCAACTTGAGAATATCATGACGGCCATAAAAAATTCAAGCCCGCTTATCAGCGTAAGCCGCGTGGATTTAAGTTGATTTCTGCCTTGGGCCTTAAATTCAATTTCCGTCCTAAAGCGTCAACCCTTATCTTCGCAACTTCAATTTGCTATGAGTACTGAAAATCAGCAATTACAGGATCAAATCAAAGCCGAGGTACGCCAGAAATTCATCGAGTTCCTGGAATACCATCAGCAACGCAAAACCCCCGAGCGTTTTGCAATCCTTGATGAAATCTACTCAAACAAAGAGCATTTTGATGTTGAAACACTCTTCGAGCACATGAAAAACCGCAACTACAGAGTTAGTAGAGCAACAGTGTACAATACACTCGACCTCCTTCTCGATTGCGGCCTGGTAATCAAACACCAGTTTGGACGAAACATCTCGCGCTATGAACGCGCATACGGTTTCCGCCAACACGATCACCTCATTTGCAATGTGTGCAACGATGTGCTTGAGTTCTGCGACCCCAGAATCCAGCAAATCAAAAGCACCATGGGAGACTTAATGAAATTTCAGATAACCAATCACTCATTATATTTATTCGGTCAGCCACAGGTAGATGCCAATCAGCAATGCCTCAACTGCCGCAAAACAGTTAAACAGGATTAGATTTTATGGTAGATGTTGTTCTCGGCCTCCAATGGGGTGATGAAGGAAAAGGAAAAATTGTTGATGTGCTAACCCCGGAGTACGACGTGGTTGCTCGTTTTCAGGGTGGTCCAAATGCTGGCCATTCGCTCGAATTTGGAGGTAATAAATACGTGCTCAATACCATTCCTTCGGGTATTTTTCATGAACATTGCATCAATATCATCGGCAATGGCGTAGTGGTTGATCCGGTTCAACTCAAAAAGGAAATCGAAAAGGCCTCAGCTACCGGTGTAGATATCAGTAAAAACCTCTACATCTCACAAAAGGCTCACCTCATTTTGCCAACTCACCGCTTGGTAGATGCGGCCTCCGAAGCCAAAAAAGGCGAACACAAAGTGGGTTCAACGCTGCGTGGTATCAGCCCAACTTACCAAGATAAAATTGGTCGTAGTGGATTGCGAATTGGCGATATTCTTTCGCCTGATTTCAACAAGAAGTACAGAAATGCTGCCAATATTCACTGCGAACTGCTCAACTCCTTAGGTTTTGAATACAACCTAAACGACCACGAGCCGGCGTTTTTTGAAGCCGTTGAATACATCAAGCAGTTTAAAATTATCAATAGCGAATACTTTGTAAACAACCTCATCAGCCAGGGCAAAAAAATCCTGGCAGAAGGTGCACAAGGTACTTTGCTCGATATCGACTTTGGCTCTTACCCATTCGTTACTTCTTCCAATACAATCACCGGCGGAGCTTGCTCCGGTTTGGGTATCGCGCCACAGCATATTCAAAAAGTATATGGCATTTTTAAGGCCTATTGTACCCGCGTGGGCAATGGACCTTTCCCAACCGAACAGGAAAATGAAACCGGTGAAATGCTTCGCAAATTAGGCCATGAGTTTGGTGCAACAACAGGTCGCCCCCGCCGCACAGGCTGGCTCGATTTGCCAACTTTACGCTATGCCATTATGCTCAATGGCGTTACTGATTTAATTTGCACCAAAAGCGATGTGCTTAGCGGCTTCGAAGAGGTATTGGTTTGCGATAGGTATGCCATCAACGGACAAGAAACCAACGAAATTCCATTCAGTCTTCAGGATGTAAATGCAGAGCCCTTATACCGCAATTTCCCGGGATGGACAGGCGACCTGAGCAAAATCAGAACCTATTCCGATTTGCCTGAAACTTTCCGCAAATACATGAGCTATGTAGAAGGCCAAATTGGCGTTCCGGTAAATGTAATTTCGGTAGGTCCCGACCGCGAAGAAACCATCCGTCGCTAAATCAAATTCATTTTCAGATTTGGTGGGCCTGCCTTTTGGGCCTCGGCAACTTCATGCACGAAGTAAATTCCTGCCGCCCAAAAGGCCGGGTCATCCGCCTGTACTCCTCGGCCGGGGATTAAGCGTCTGCATGGCTGCTGTCGGGGCTTCCTGCGGTCGCCCGCCCTCAGCCGCATCCGCTAAATCCCCGTCCTGTGGGGTACTGTCTCCTGCCCCTCAGGCAGAGGGAAGGTGATCTTAATTCTAAAGGTGCTAGAAAATGGAAGGAATTTTGAAATGACTTCGAAAAAAAATTGCCTCATTTTTTGATGTCAAACAGGTAGTCTTGTTATTGTCCTGAATCTCTGGAGTTGCATCATTCAAAGTGGAAGAGTTTAGAATTGTACTTTCTATGGCTTTCTTTTCAAAAACGAGTACGTTAACCTAGTTTCGGGAGGTTGAATTGTTAAAATATGCGAATTGAGAGTATTACAATCGAAAACTATAAGGTTTTTAAAAACACCACAATAAAGAATCTTCCAAGGATGTCAGTTTTTTTAGGCCCAAATGGTTCAGGAAAATCCACCTTTTTTGATGTTTTTGGCTTTCTAAGCGATTGTTTGCAAAACAATGTCAACATTGCCATAAACAGAAGAGGAGGTTTCCACGAATTAATTTCTAGGGATACTGACCATTCCAAAAATATTAAGTTTGAGGTGAAGTTTAGAAATCCTATTCCTAATGAAGATCGACCTCCGTTAGTTACTTATTACATCGAAATTGGATTCAATCAAGGAAGGGCCTTTATTAATAAAGAGGTTCTAAAATACCGAAGAGGTCAATATGGAAAACCTTGGCATTTTTTGGACTTTTCAAACGGTGAAGGATATGCTATTTCAAATGAGGATGAGTATGATTCAAATGAAAGTAAAGAAAAAAGGGAATTCCAAAAGGTAGCGAGTCCTGATATTATGGCTATTAAGGGTTTAGGGCAATTTGAGAAATACAAAGTATTAAGTGCTTTTCGGACTTTGCTTGAGCGTTGGTATGTTTCAAACTTTAAAATAGAATATGGTAGGAATTTATCAGAAACAGGAATCAGTGAACATTTATCTGTTACAGGGCATAACCTCGCACAGGTTACAAAATATTTGTACGATTACCATAGAGATACATTTAATAAAATTTTAGAAAAATTACCAAGACGCATTCCTGGAATAAATAAAGTCGAAGCGAAGGAAACAGAAGATGGAATGATTTTACTAAAATTTCAGGATAAAAGCTTCACGAATCCATTTTTATCAAAATTCGTATCCGATGGTACCATTAAAATGTTTGCCTTTTTGATATTATTAAACGATCCAAACCCTCATCCTCTTTTGTGTATTGAAGAACCAGAGAATTTTCTTCATCCGGATTTGCTCTTACAGTTGTGTGAAGAAATACGGGAGTATGCAGAAAGAGGGGGACAGGTTTTGGTATCTAGTCATTCTCCTGATTTTGTAAATGGGGTAAGAGTAGAAGAACTATTTTTTCTAGTAAAAAAAGATGGGTTTAGCGAAATCAGGTCCGCATTTGAAGATGAGACAGTAAAAGAACTTGCAAAGGAGAACCAGCTTGGTTGGCTTTGGCGCAACAATTACATCAACGGTGCCAATCTATGAAATTCATCCATATTTTCGTTGAAGAACCTTCAATAAAGCGAGTGCTTGATGTGATTATTCCGAAGTTGTTACCTGAAGGCGTATTTTATTAGGTTTATCCACATCAGGGGAAGCAGGTCCTTGAAAAAGCAATTATTTCCGCTCTTCCAAGTCTTAGTATGATCCCAGGTTCACGAATAATAATTTCACGAGATCAAGATAGTGCGGATTGTAAGGAAATAAAAAATAGGCTTGAGCAAATTGCACAGGGCAGGCTATCCTGTCCTTTTAAAATTCGGATTGTTTGCAGGGAGCTTGAAAGCTGGTTTTTAGGGGACCTCTCTGCATTGGCTAAAACCTATCCTAGATTTAAACCAGAATCAATCTCCCATAAAAGTGAATTGCGTTTTGTAGACGAAATTTTCAAACCATCTACTTTGCTACTAAAGGTTATCCCTGAATATGCACAATTTGCTTTCCTGCCTAAAATTGAAAATGCTGAGAAAATAGCTCCTAATCTGGATTTGAATAGGAATACTTCGAGTAGTTTTATTCAAATGATACAAGCGATTAAATATTTAGCAGAGATTTAAGTTGGAATAGAGAATCGTCTTCGATAATGTAATTGGTTGCTGTTTTTTTAGCAAAGGAATTACGAATAAACCTTGGTGCCAGAAGACCACTCAATTCATTTCAACTAATTTATTGAGGGAGAATTTCGTTAAGCCCTTTTCGGAGTTATCGAGAAAAAGTATGTTCAATGGCTGTCGGATTTCGCTTCTTGCTCGTCTCTTTTTGAATCATAAAAAAGAATACCTACCCGTTGAATGTGGTTGATAAACTCAGGGTTGTTAAGCGAAGTAAAATCAACCAAATCTACAGCTACTGGTAGGCTGCTTTCGGCACAATCTGCCAATATTCGGCTTATGGTTTTGGGTTGTAACCCGGTATTCATTACCGCCAGGTCAATATCACTGCCAATAGTATAATTTCCTTTCGCCCTGCTTCCAAAAAGATGTACCTCCTTAACATCGGTATATTTTTTAAAAATGGCATACAATTCCCCAATGTTTCGCTCTGTTAGGCCGAATTTGTTCTGTTCTTTACTCATCTAATCTCATCAAACTAGTTAGCTTGTGATTCATTAATTTGTTGCTGAAAGAATTCGTAAAGTGCTTTTAATGCCGGAAAGGTTTCTTGGCGTAATTGCTCTTCTGCACGTTCAAACTTTTGACCATCATAATCGTGCGATAGTTCATTTCGTAGGTCCAGCCCGTCTATTAACTCTTGCGCATAGCCAATATAGCCGCCTTCTTGCGCCTTCCTAAAGGTGTCTTTAGGCGAAGGTTTAAATGCAAAGCCCTTTTCTACTAGAAAATCTTTTGTAGTTTTCCAAGCCAGTTCCAGGGTGAATTCAAAGCGCTGAACCAGCCCATTTCGTTCCAGTTCGTTTAATTCATCTTCTGCCATAGCCTCACTCAGACGATTAAACGCTCTCTCGAAATTGGCAAATCGTTGTTTCCAGCGTATGTCTTTTTCTTCCATCATTCAATTTGCTCTTTAAATCTACCAACTTCTATTATCCAAATAAATCAGTAATCTCTTGGTAATCAAAAATTATTCCCATAGGTTCTCCAAAAGTTGGCTGTGATTGTTTAAGCTGGGTCGACATAAGGCAAATTTACATCTTATCGGCAATAACACTCCATTTGCCAATTTCCTTCTCAGAATTGCGGAGCATCATTGATGTTGAGTTGATTGTAATGGCTCAAAAAAAATCCTGCTAGCCTTTAACTAACAGGATTATTTTTCGAGGATTTACTTGTTCAACAACTGGTACCGAATTTCAACTCGTTCCGAAAATTCAATTTCCTGAATGCTGAAGTCGGTTGAAAATTGCTGTCCGCTTGCATCAGCCACCGCTGCAGGAGCCATCC
This sequence comes from Bacteroidia bacterium, assembly GCA_023151275.1. Classification (GTDB taxonomy): domain Bacteria; phylum Bacteroidota; class Bacteroidia; order UKL13-3; family UKL13-3; genus CAISCU01. Next base: position 64,560 of record JAKLJI010000004.1, read on the forward strand.
ATTTCATTTCTGCATTTACAGGTGCATGCAGTTGTTCGGCTAAGTGGTAACGGATATATTCTACGTTGCCAACTTTCATTCCAGAGGCTTCGGCTAGTGCATTGGCGCGAATACCTGCATTTTTAACCGCAATCTTAATCAATTCCAATTCTGTTTTTTCTTTCAATGCCTCCGAGCATTCGTTGCCCATTGAAATGGTTAAATCGGCGCTGGTATTTTGCGAGCTAAGGTTTTTATAAACCTTCAACAAGCGCTGCTTATCCAATGGAAATTTAACAACATAACTTTGGGTTGCACTAAATCCAATCCGTTTTGCTTCTCCATTCTTTCCATAATCAAAGCGTGCATTTACCGAGAAATTGCTTAGTTTTATTTGTTCCTCAGTAAAGCCTTCTGCTTTCAATTGCTTGAGAATTTCTTGCTGCCTGCGCGCTAGCTTTTCCAAACTTTCCGATTCTGTTTTTGCATCTGCATTCAGATTTAGGTATAAAATGGCAACGTCAGGAATTACCAATTTCCGAGATTCTCCTGCAAGTGCAATTCCTGCTGCTTGTGCTTGTACCTGCTGACTTTTTCCTGCCACAACCAGCAACAGGAGAATAAAGAATAGACTTAATTTTTTCATGTGATTTCGTTTGAGATTATTTTGTGAACACTTATGTATTGCCTCAAGCCATTCAAATTTCATTCCAAAGCAATTTCCGGTTGAGTGCATGAATTTGAAGGCCTCAGTAAGACCCATTTAAATTCTTTAGTGATTAGCCTTTGAGGCACCTTTTGTACAGTTGAATGGTGTTTTCCAATCCCAACATGAGTGAATCACAAACCAATGCATGGCCTATGGAAACTTCCTCCAACCAGGGAATGCAGGTTTTAAAGTAGGCAAGGTTTTCTAAACTTAAATCATGGCCTGCATTCAAACCCAAACCAAGCTCTTTGGCGCGTTCTGCTGCTTTAACATAAGCCTCAATTGCCTGTTCTTTTCCTTTTGAATATTGACTTGCGTAGGCCTCGGTGTACAATTCTATCCGATCCGTGCCACATTCATAAGCTCCTTCTACCAAGCGAACATCAGGGTCTACAAAAATGGAAGTACGAATGCCTGCATTTTTAAAGGTTTGAATCATGGATTTCAGGAAATCTTGCTCCTTATACGTGTCCCAACCGTGGTCGCTGGTGAGTTGATTACTAGCATCGGGCACTAGCGTAACTTGGTGTGGTTTATTCTTTAAAACCAGTTCGACAAACTTTTCTTCTTTAGGGTTGCCTTCTATATTTAGCTCAGTTCCAATAACTTCTTTCAAGGCAGAAACATCTGAATAGCGAATATGTCTTTCATCCGGCCGGGGATGAATGGTGATGCCATCTGCCCCGAATTGCTCACAAAAAACGGCCATCCGAATAATATCAGGGTTATTTCCTCCTCTTGAGTTACGGATTAACGCTAATTTATTTATGTTTACACTTAATTTTGTCATTCGTACACGGGTGTTTTTTATCTTCAAACATACAAAAGTTTGTGCTTGGCATAGGCCAATATTGCTGCTAGTAATTTTATTTGCCGGTTTTCAGCCACTTTGGTCGCAGGTTAAAACAGACAGCATCCGCCAGGTTTTGCATTCAGGCAAGCTAAATACTGCTGATTATGCAGAATCAATGGTAGATTTATCCTTCGCACTTCTGGAAAATGAACACCTTGATTCCGGTTACAATACCGCTGTTTCGGCATTGGAATTTGCAAGGTTAAATAAATTAAAAGAGACAGAAGCTTATGCGAAACTTGCTATTGTTTTTAGTCGATTTGATAAACAACCTTACGATAGTTCAATCTTAATACTTGAAGACATTATTCGGGTTCTTGCTGAATCAGAGAAAAAAAATGCACTTGCCCGCGCTTTCAACCTGTGTGGAATTGCCTTTGAGCGCCGTGGCTTGTATAAACAAGCTATACAAAACTATTACAAGGCAATGTACATCTTTGAAGAAAAGAAAGATTTGCATGGTCTGGCAGATACATATAACAACATAGGCCTGCTTTACCAAGCCGAAAAAAGATACACCGAAGCCACAGCTTTCTTCAAAAGATCCCTCGAATTGGTTTATAAGATGGGTGGTAACCACAATTCCGAGGCCAATGCCCTTAACAATTTAGCGATTGTTTACCACGAAAATCATCAGCCTAGAGAGGCATTAAAGTATTTTTTGAAAGTTTACGAGCTCGACAAAAAAGAAAACTATCCGCCCAATTTGGCATTGAGCTACAATAACCTGGGTTTGGTTTACTCCGATTTGGGCCAAATGGATAAAGCTATCGATTACTTGCGAAAATCAATTGCAATAAAAGCCTCCTTTGGTGCAACACTTGATTTAGGAAATGCTTACAACAATTTGGGTTTCGTTTACCTGAAAAAGAATTGGTTAGATTCCTCCGAAATCTATTTCCGAAAGGCAGAAAAACTTGCAACCACAAGTGATGGAATACCCTTGTTACTTGAGGTGTATGATGGATTGCATAAGGTGTTTCAAAAAAAGAACAACTTTAAAGAGGCCTATACCTATCTCCAAAAGTTTGATGCTCTTAAAGATACAATTTATCGCAAGGAAACTAGTTCCCACCTCGACCAGTTGCAATTGGATTACCTTCAGCTAAAATCGGAAAAGAACGAGGCCGAAACCAATTCCTTCCGTGAAAAGGCTCGTTTCCGTAAGACCTTGCTCATTTCGGGTGTTCTAATTAGCTTTTTAGTTCTGTTAATTATGTGGTTCTATTTGGTTAGGGTAAAGCGCGTAAATCATGAACTTAATGCCAAACAAAAGAAAATCGAGATTCAAAATAAAATTCTTCAGGTAAAAAATGTAGAAATCCTTCAAGCAAAAGAGGCGGCTGAGGAGGCCGCAAAAGTAAAGGCCCAATTCATTTCTACCATTTCACATGAAATTAGAACTCCTTTGAATGCAATCGTTGGGGTTACAAATTTGCTTCAACAAAGCAATCCACCAACCAGTCAGCTCGAAAACCTGAATATCCTCAAGATATCTTCCGATAATCTCCTGGCCCTCGTGAACAATATCCTCGATTTTTCCAAAATGGAGGCTGGTAAGATGCAATTTGAAAATATCGAGTTCAACCTGAAAAGTATTGTTCTTGATATCCGCGATTTGTTCTCGGTTAAGGCCGCAGAAAAAGGAGTAGAACTGCTGGTAAGTTTTGACGAAAAAATTCCCGCAGTCCTCAAGGGTGATCCATTACGGATTAACCAATTGCTGATTAATCTCGTAAGCAATGCCATTAAGTTTACTGAAAGGGGTTATGTTAAGATTGAAGTTGGGCTTCAATTAAGCACGGTCAATCATTCACTGGTGCATTTTAAAATTAAAGACACCGGGATTGGAATTTCAAATCAAAAACAAAACCAAATATTTGAATCCTTTACACAAGCAGATGGAAACATAACTCGCAAGTATGGCGGCTCCGGTTTGGGATTGTCCATTTGCAAACGCATTTTGGAAAATCTGAATAGTAAGCTGCAATTGAGCTCCGAACCAGGAACGGGTTCTACCTTTTATTTTTCAATTAATTTCGAGGTTAGCAGAAATGCTGCGGTTGGAAAAAGCCAAAGAACTGCCTCATTTGAGGATTCTCTGAAAGGCAAGCGTGTTCTTATTGCTGAAGATAATATGATGAATATCCTGGTTATCCGCCAGTTCCTGCACAAATGGGAAGTGTTAACAGATGTGGTAATGAATGGTAAAGAAGCCTACTCAAAAGCGTTAACAGAAACCTTTGATGCGATTCTGATGGATATTCACATGCCGGAGATGGATGGTATTGAAGCCACAAAATTAATCCGTAAAATTCCGGATGAACGGAAACGCCGTATACCGATCATCGCTATCACAGCCGAAAATGAAATGCAATTCCGCCAAAAAGTGTATGAAGTGGGGATGAATGACTACATTTTCAAACCTTTTAACCCAGATGATTTAAAGGAAAGATTAGGGTACGTGCTTTACAATAACCATTTGTTTGTAAGCCAGTCTCAAAAATCACCGTCTGAAACCTTTAGTGTCTCTAATCTAGTTGATAATACCAATGTAAATCCGTAAGGTTATACAAGGCAATTAAACGGCCTTTTTCATCAAACAAAGCATTTATCGACTTCTTTTTTTCCTGCTCTGTTAGAATGTAGATATTGGTGAAATTTTTCTCTCCGGTTGAAAAGCTATTCACTTTGCTGAACTTAGCAGGGTCAAATCCGGGAGCTCTTTCTGATTGCCCGTAATCTGTGAGTAGAATTCCCCCACGGCTATTGTAATCTTTACCCCAAAAAAACAATTGAAGATTTTCTTTTTCCTGTCCATCCAACTTGAAAATGCTTACATTAAAGTTTACAAGTTCACTTTGAGCCAATACATCCGATGAATCAATAAAGGTTCCGCTCATTTCAACCTGTGGTCGGCAATCAACATCCTTTCTTGGAACACTGCACGAGGTAGTATATTCAAATCCTTTTGACTTACTGTCAGATGCCTGTAGCTGAATATAGAATCGCTTTCCGTTTAATGATTCAAATGTTAGCAAATCGCCAGTAGTATAAGGAAGTTTGGCTCGAATTACATCGCCACCTGGGCAATACAAATCTTTGGGTTCACAGCATGATGCCAGACCACTTATCAATCCAAGGATTACGAAGCTTGTAATTTTTTGCATAACACAATATAAAACAAAAGCCCCATCGGATTGATGAGGCTTTTGTTTTTTAAGAAATTATTCTTAGTATCTGTACATTTCAGATTTGAATGGACCTTCGGTCTTAACTCCAATGTATTCAGCTTGTTCAGGATCCAATTTGGTAAGCTTTGCGCCAATATGATCCAAGTGAAGCGCTGCAACTTTTTCGTCAAGATGCTTTGGCAATACATACACTTTGTTTTCGTAACGGTCTGTATGATTCCACAATTCAATCTGAGCTAAAGTTTGGTTTGAGAATGAGTTACTCATTACAAAACTTGGGTGACCCATTGCACAACCCAGGTTAACCAAACGGCCTTCAGCAAGAATAATAATTTCGTTTCCATCTACATTAAATACGTCAACCTGCGGTTTGATAGTGAATTTGGTAGAGCCATAGTTGTTGTTCAACCAAGCCATATCAATTTCATTGTCAAAGTGACCAATATTACATACGATAGACTTGTCACGCATGGCTTTGAAGTGACGATCAGTAATGATTTTCACGTTACCAGTTGCTGTAACGAAGATATTTGCACGTGAACATGCTTCTTCCATGGTAACTACTTCAAATCCGTCCATTGCAGCCTGCAAGGCACAAATTGGGTCGATTTCAGTAACCAAAACGCGAGCACCTGCACCACGCAATGATTCAGCAGAACCTTTACCTACATCACCATAACCTGCCACAACGGCAACTTTTCCGGCCATCATAATATCTGTGGCGCGACGGATAGCGTCAACCAAAGATTCTTTGCAACCGTATTTGTTATCAAATTTTGATTTGGTAACAGAGTCGTTAACATTAATAGCTGGCAATGGAAGCGTACCTTTTCTCATACGCTCGTACAAACGGTGAACTCCGGTTGTAGTTTCTTCAGAAAGACCTCTGATTCCTTTTACCAATTCAGGATAACGGTCTAAAACCATATTGGTCAAATCGCCACCATCATCAAGAATCATATTCAAAGGTTCGCCGTTCTCAAATGCAAACAAAGTTTGCTCAATACACCAGTCAAATTCTTCCTCGTTCTGACCTTTCCAGGCATAAACCGGAATACCAGCAGCCGCAATGGCAGCAGCAGCGTGATCTTGTGTAGAGAAAATATTGCATGAGCTCCAGGTAACCTGAGCTCCCAAATGTTTCAATGTTTCAATCAATACTGCGGTTTGAATGGTCATGTGCAAACAACCTGCAATGCGCGCACCTTTTAAAGGCTGTTGTGGTCCATACTCTTTGCGAATAGCCATCAAACCAGGCATTTCAGCTTCAGCCAGACGGATTTCTTTGCGGCCCCATTCTGCAAGGGCGATGTCTTTTACCTTATAAGGCAGTTGTGTTTTTGCTTCAGACATGATAATCAATTTTGTCACGCAAAGTTAAAGCTTGGCCTTGGATTATTCTAAAAATCTTCAAGCCTTTGAGGCCCTGTTTGTAAAATTTATCCTGACAAGCTTGCAGGTTCATCATTTTGGCCTTAGGATTGATGTTTTATCCCCAAATTCATCAATTTTGTTTTTTTAAAATTTTAATACAAATCAATTATGCCATATCCGGAAATGATGGTGACGCCAATGCGTCAAGAGCTTGAAAAAGTAGGTTTTAAATCACTTATGAATGCTTCCGAAGTAGAATCCGCACTCAATAAAAAATCAGGTACTCAACTCCTAGTTTTTAATTCGGTTTGCGGTTGTGCAGCAGGTACTGCTCGTCCTGGTGTTATTCAAGCCGTTGCTGCAAGTGCCAAAAAGCCTTCAGAACTGCTTACTGTTTTTGCTGGTCAGGAAGCTGATGCAGTTGCAAAAGCTCGTGAGTTTACCTTGCCTTATCCTCCTTCTTCTCCTTCCATTGCACTTTTTAAGGATGGGGAATTGGTTCACTTTGTTGAACGCCACATGATTGAAGGTAGAAGCGCCCAAATGATTGCCGATCACCTGAAAGCTGCTTTTGAAGAATATTGCTAATTCTTAGCTTGAATTATTTTAAAGAGGCTGGCTACATTTTAGTCAGCCTTTTTTATTCAAGCCTTAAATGGAGTTCATTGCCTAAAGGCTATTCTTCCGCCTCAATCCCTAGTTTTTTCAGCTCATCTCCTTTTTGATAAGGAACATAGGTGATAATCAATTGAAACATTTCATCCGTGGTTTTCATGCTTCCATCTCGGTCTGCAATCTGCCTGGGTGGAGAAAAGGGATTATTGGGATTGGATGACGTATTGTCATAAACACCCTCCACATAAATGGTACTTCCTCGGGGAATAAGCAACATGGTTGGAGGCTGATAAAAATATTGCCACCTGAAATCCCAGTTATTTATCCGAATCAAACGGATGGTATCTCCCGAAGGTTTCAATGCATAAGCCAGAAATTTCTTCCCAATTAAATGCATATGTGGCACCAAACTTAGCACCGAAATATCCTCCGGAACCGTGAACTTGATATGAAAAGTTTTAATCTCGTTAGGTGGAATTACCAACTCAGGTGTTACCGGTGCAATACCCAAGGTCCCAATCTGAAATTCACTTACGGGTCGAGTTGGCGCTTTGGATGTAAAGTACAATCTGAAGTAGGAGGAGTCTTCAACATCAACAGGACTTGGTCCAAAATGGATATCGTTCAGGTAAAATGCCGAATTTTTTTTGAGTTTGTAGCCACCAATTCCATGGGGGTAATAGCTAAATTGTGATCCCGGTAAATAATTGCATACCGATGGTGTCATGGGCGGATAACTGCCATCTTCATACAACAAATCCAAATCTTGATGGATGCGTACACTTTCTGCCTGGTCCTGCCTAATCCAGTATTTCCCGGTTTTTTTCTGGTTTGATTTTCCCTCGTCATAGGTTATCAAATGTGCATTCATGTGATGTACCAAGCGTTTTTGGGAGGGAATAAATTCAACGGCCTCTAAAAAGGTATCGTGGTCTAGTGTTATTGGAAATCGAGCTACAAAAAAATGATCGGTGTTGTTTCCCTTTATCCGAAAAGGAGTTGGCAGTTTTACCAGCATGGATGGACCTTTGGGGAACATTTTTCGCTCGGGTCGTTTATACGGTTCAAGTGAAGAAGTGTCGCCAGACGGCATACCGTTTTTTACCCAGGTTTTTATCAATTCAATCTCATCCCGACTCAAAACTGTTTCCCCTGAAAAATGGGTGTATTCCGGGTCAGCGGGCCAAGGGGGCATAATTCGGTTTTCAGTTACATACGAAATTAGATTTCCCTTACTGGCTATTTCTTGGTAGTTTGTTAGATTGAATGGCCCTCCAGCTCCGTCGCTGTGGCATTTGCTGCAATTCTTGTAAATGAGTGGTGCAATGTCGTTCGCAAAATCCGGTTGCTCGTTTTTGTTTCCGCATGCTCCAAGCAAAATTAAAATGGCAAAAATTCCTATTACTCGATAAAACATCCGATTGCGGGTTGATGTGAATAATTCAGGTTCTGATTCTTTTTTAATTTCTCAAGAGTTTCCTTCAACTCATGCGAACTTACAAACTGTCTGGTTTTTCCCGGTGCGTATGCCCAATTGTCTATTCTGCCGCTGTAAACCGTTTTTCCCTTTTTGTTGATTACAAATACTTCCGGGGTTACACGGGCTCCAAGTTTTTGGGTGAATTGCTTATTGGGGTCTCGGTAAACTTCTAGCTTTAACTTGTATTTTTGGAGAAAGGCTTCAATTTGATTTGCATTGATTTGCTCTAATGGACAAATGCCTACAAAGCGAAAACTTCCTCTGTACTTTTCTTGCAATTCCCGAATGGCCAAGGTGTAGTTTTCACAGAGCGGACATTCCGGACTAAAAAACCAGATTACGGTTCCTTCAACTGCTTGAACAGGAGGAAACATTGCAGGCTTTCCTCGTAAATCAAACAACCCTGTTCCTTCTTTCTTTACCTGATTTTGTACCAGGAATACCAGCAGAAATGCAAATAGTCGTACAACTAACATCGCTGCAAATCTACCTGCATTTGATTAAGTTTGATGATGCGTACGTTTTTTCTACTCTTTCTTCTTTCATTTCTGATTCAATCAGCCTTTGCACAAGTTGAGCTTCGGCTTGAGTCGCTTCCTGCGTCAACTCCGGCAAATTCTTCATTTTATGCAGCAGGTAGCTTCAATAACTGGAATCCGGCTTCTCCACAACATAAGTTTACTTGGGTTGATGGTTTTTGGACCCTTGTTCTTCCCGGTTCAACTGGAACGGTGGAATTTAAAATTACGCGTGGCTCATGGGCTACAGTTGAAGGTTCAAGTTCGGGTGGATTTGTTCCAAACCGAAGCTTCACCTACCTACCCAATCTTAAATTAAAGCTTCAAATTGCCGGCTGGGAAGACCAAAAATCAGGAGGAAATTCTACTGCTCTGGCTCGGATAAAAAAGTTGGACATGTTTATTCCCCAACTTGGTTTAACCCGCAAAATTTGGATTTATACTCCTTCAGATTACGATTCAAATTCCAAATCCTATCCTGTTCTTTACCTGCACGATGCCCAGAATGTGTTTGATAATGCAACCGCCTTCGCTGGAGAGTGGGGAGTGGATGAAGCGCTTGATTTACGCGAAAAATCAGGAAAAAGTACTGCAATTGTTGTAGCAATAGAACATGGAAATGCGGAGCGATTGAATGAATATTCGCCTTATGTAAATTCCCGATATGGTGGTGGAAAAGGAAATCTGTATGTTGATTTCCTTGCGAATACCCTAAAGCCTTATATCGATTCTGCTTATCGAACTCAAAAAGACCTAGCCTCTACCGGAATTGGAGGTAGTTCAATGGGTGGCTTAATTTCAATGTATGCTGCTTTAAAGTATCCCTCCGTTTTTGGAAAGGCGTTAATTTTTTCACCTGCATTTTGGTTCAGTGATAGCTTGTTTACGTTTGCTGCAGCATCAAGCCCAAATCAAGGATTAAAAGTTGCGTTTTTATGCGATGATACCGAGAGTGACGAAATGGTGCCCGATATGCTTCGTATGAAAAACCTGTTATTGGGTAAAGGAATTGACTCTGCCAACTGCTCTTACACTGTAAAAACGGATGGTGCTCACAGCGAATGGTTCTGGAAACGCGAATTTCCTGCTGCATTCGAGTTTTTATTTCCTGAAACCTCTACTACCTATTTGCCAAAAAGTGCCAAGATTTCAAGTGATTTTCAGTTTTATCCCAATCCCTTAACCGGAAGTGAATTGACTTGGAAGGCCTCCCAAACCCCGGATTCAATCCTGTTAATTGCTCAAGATGGCCGTGAAATCCTTTCTTTTTCCGGAAAGGAAATCAAAGCAGGTACTCCATTAAAAATTTCAAGCGTTGCAGCTGGCGGCTACATGCTGTTGGTTTTTTACGGCGATAAGCGTTTCCAATTTCCTTTAATTATTTCGCCCAGGTAATCCTTCCGGATTAACGGAGAATAGTACTTTATCCTGATGCTGTTGAACAATTTGTTCAACAGGCTGAAGAGGTCTGTCTTTTAGGAAATAAAGGATGATATTCGAGATGACCGGAAGAAAAAATCCAAGAGTAAACCAAAGCCAAAACGAATGGCCTTTTGATTTTGCATAATAGCCGGAAATTGGCGGATGCAGAGCGAGTAGGGGGATTAGTTCCATGAGAATTGAAATGAAAAAAGCTGCCCGTAGTTGAGCAGCTTTTCTTTATTTGTTGATATCAAATGTATTCATGAAAGCAGTGGTGAAATTTCCTTTCTTGAAATCCTCATTCTGCATCAGTTTGATATGAAGCGGAATGGTGGTTTTTAAACCCGGACCTTCAATAATAAATTCTCCCAAGGCTCTTTCCATTTTAATGATTGCTTCTTCGCGGGTTTGCGCACTTACAATCATTTTGGCAATCATTGAGTCGTAATTTGAAGGAATGGTGTATCCGGCGTAAATATGCGTATCAACCCGAACACCATGACCTCCCGGCTTGTGAAGATTCTCAATTTTTCCAGGTGTTGGCCTGAAATTGTTATAGGGGTCTTCAGCATTAATACGAACCTCAATGGAATGCTTATGCGGATAATAATTGCGTCCTGAAATTGGAACTCCGGCTGCGATTAAAATCTGCTCCTTAACCAAATCAAAGTTAATTACTTCTTCAGTTACCGGATGCTCCACCTGAATACGGGTATTCATTTCCATGAAGTAGAAATTCCGGTGCTTGTCAACCAAGAATTCTATCGTACCCAATCCTTCATAGCCAATTGCTGATGCTCCTGCAATTGCAGCTGCACCCATTTGTTCGCGCAATTCGTCAGTAATAAACGGAGAAGGACTTTCTTCAATTAGTTTTTGGTGGCGACGTTGAATTGAACAGTCCCTTTCGCTCAAATGGCATACTTTTCCGTATTGGTCTCCGGCTAACTGGATTTCAATATGACGAGGTTCCTCTACATATTTTTCCATGTAAATGCCGTCGTTTCCAAAGGCAGCAGCAGCTTCTTGCTTGGCACTGTCCCAATGTTTTTCAAATTCTTCGTCTTTCCAGATAATCCGCATCCCACGGCCACCACCACCAGCTGTAGCTTTGATGATAACCGGATAGCCAATCTCTGCGGCAAGTTTTCTTCCTTCATCAGCCGATGCTAACAAACCTTCAGAACCAGGAATTACAGGAACGCCTGCTTTCTTCATGGTATCTTTTGCACTGGCTTTATCGCCCATGCTGTTAATCATCTCAGGCGATGCGCCAATAAATTTAATTCCATGGTCGCGACATACCTGAGAGAATTTTGCATTCTCAGATAAAAATCCGTAACCCGGATGGATTGCGTCTGCATTCGTAATTTCAGCAGCAGCAATAATATTGGCAATATTCAGGTAGGATTGAGGTGAAGGTGGTGGGCCTATGCAAACCGCTTCATCAGCAAACCTGACATGCAAACTGTCTCGGTCGGCTGTTGAATAAACAGCAACGGTTTTTATTCCCATTTCCTTTGCGGTACGGATAATCCGTAAGGCAATCTCACCCCTGTTGGCAATTAGTATTTTTTTGAACATGTTGGGTTGGTTTTGGGTTTGAAACCTTAAATAGGCTCAACTAAAAACAAAGGCTGATCGTATTCAACCGGTGAAGCATTTTCTACCAGAATTTTCACAATTCTTCCCGAAACTTCAGATTCAATTTCGTTGAATAATTTCATGGCTTCTACAATGCAAAGGACCTGACCTGGCTTGATTTCGTCTCCAATTTGAACAAAAGCAGCTTTGTCTGGTGATGGCGACTTGTAGTAAGTACCAATCATTGGCGATTTAATGGTAATGTAATTGCCGGCAACGGTTTCAGTTTTTGAAGCAGGTGCTTCAATTTTTTCTGTTGCAACCGGAGATGGTGCCATCTGATGATGTGCCTCTGCATACACCGGCGTGTGAACCACGGGTGAAGTATGTTGTACGTAAGTTACTTTGTCGTCAGCTTTGCGAATCGAAATTTTAAAATCGCCGCGCTCAACTTCAACTTCAGATACCCCCGCATCAGAAACTAATTTAATCAGTTCCTTGATTTCTTTTAATTCCATAAATTGATGATTAGGAAGTCAAAAATATAAAAAAAACAGTTACACAAATCCTTCTCAGGAAAAATGCTTATTTCGGGTCGTATGCCCATTTTAGGTAAATAGCTCCCCAGGTAAAGCCACCTCCAAATGCGGCAAGTACCAGGTTATCACCTTTTTTAAGTTTATTTTCCCATTCCCATAAGCAGAGTGGGAGAGTGCCGTTGGTAGTATTTCCAAAGTGGTCAATATTAATCATCACTTTTTCTTTACCTAATCCCATGCGTTCGGCGGTAGCATCAATAATGCGCAAATTGGCTTGATGTGGTACCAACCAAGCAATATCGTCGGCTGTTAATTGGTTTCTTTCCATGATTTGGGCCGAAACATCTGCCATTCCTTTAACGGCAAACTTGAAAACAGTTTTTCCGTCTTGGTAAACAAAATGCTCCCGTGCATCTATGGTTTCATGGCTAGGTGGTTTCAATGAACCTCCTGCCTTTTGATGAAGGTAATGACGGCCTTGACCATCTATTTTTAACACAGAATCAATGATTCCCATGCCTTCTTCATTAGGCTCAAGTAGCACCGCTCCGCAGCCATCGCCAAAAATGATACAGGTGTTACGGTCTGTATAATCAATGATAGACGACATTTTATCGGCCCCAACAACAACAACTTTTTTGTATTTGCCGCTTTCAATAAAGCGAGAACCGGTTTCTAGCGAAAACAAAAATCCGGAGCAAGCGGCTGCTAAATCATAGCCAAACGCATTTTTGGCGCCAATTTTATCAGCCAAAATACAAGCCGATGAAGGGAAAATAAGGTCGCTGGTTACGGTTGCAAAAATGATTAAATCAATTTCTTCCGGTCCAATACCTCGCTTGGCAAGTAATCCGTTTACTGCTTCCACAGCCATATCAGATGTAGCCTTTCCGGGTTCATCCAGAATTCTGCGTTCTTTAATTCCGGTACGAGTGGTTATCCATTCATCTGTGGTGTCTACCATCCGTTCTAAATCTTTGTTGCTTAAGACGGTTGGCGGAACATAGCCATTAACTGCTGTTATGGCGGCGGTAATTTTGGTCATGTTAAATAGGAAGTACTACGTCCTTAAATGAAGTTCTGATAATGTTGCACAGGTCTGATTTCACCACATCCCTGGCTGATAGAATCATGTTTTTAAAGGCTTTGGCATTCGATATTCCATGCCCGATAATTACAGGTGCATTCACTCCCAAAATTGGGGTGCCACCGTAGTTTTCATAGTTAAAGCGCTCCAAGAATTCATCCTGAATGCCACGTTTACGGGTTACATAGTACATGGATTCCAATGCTTTCAATACCACATTTCCTGTGAATCCTTCGCAAACGATAACATCTGCTTTGTCGTTCATCAAATCTCTACCTTCAACGTTTCCAATAAAATGGAATGCATTGGTTTCTTCCATCATGTGATGGGCTGCAGTAGTGATTAGATTTCCTTTTTCTTTTTCTTCACCAATACTGAGCAAACCTACTTTTGGGTCTTCAACCCCATAAACGTGCTTCATCATCAAGGAACCTAAAATTCCGAATTGAAACAATACGTCAGGTTTGCAATCTGCATTGGCTCCCACATCAAGCAATAGACCAAATTTACCGTTCAGTTTAGGAACAATACTGGTAATACTTGGTCTGATAACGCCTTCAATGGGTTTTACTGAGAACATAGAGCCAACAAGCATGGCGCCGGTATTTCCGGCGCTGATGAAGGCATCTATTTTTTTAGCAGCCAACATGCCAAAACCCAAGGAAATGCTGGAGTTCTTTTTTTGTGAGATAGCCTTGGTGGGGTGTTCTCCCATTCCAATCACTTCTGTTGTGTGAACAATGGTAAAATCATCCGGATTTGCGCCATCGTTTTGCAGGTGGTGACGGATCTGTTCTTCGTCTCCGATTAAAACAAGCTCAGCTTCTCCATTTAACTCCTTAAGAGCCAAAAGTGCGCCTGCAATTGCTTCTTTAGGGGCATAGTCTCCCCCCATTACGTCGAAACCAATTCTCATTACCTCAGGGTTTTGGGTGTGGAAAGCGATTAAATTCCTTTGTTCATCTCAGGAAAAGCTAGTTTTCCTTTGTAGTAACCGTTAGGGGTTACGCGGTGACGCAAATGAACTTCGCCTGAAGCTGAATCAATTGTTAACGATGGAGCAGCTCCTTTGTAGTGAGTTCTGCGTTTGTCACGACGTGAATTAGAGATTTTTCGTTTTGGATTAGGCATAGTAGTATTCTCCTTATTTATTTAATTATATCTTTCAATTTCTCCCACCGAGGGTCTTCATTGTCAGTATCATCGTCTCCGGTTTTACCTTCATCGTTGAACTTTTTCAACATCTCGGTGTCACATGCTCTTGGCTCTGGTAAATCTTCACAACTCTTTCTCGCCGGTAAGCCCAACAAAATACTTTCGTAAAGAAATTGGGACAAATCATAGCTGATTTCATTGCGACTCAGGTAAATCATTTCCGGATCGTCGAAATTGTTTACCTCACTCATCTTTATCAGAAAGCCAAATTCTGCATCCAGAGGAAATGGAATTTCTGCTAAACAACTGTCACAATTCACTACAACTGTTCCCTTTAAATGAGTTGTAATTTCCATCATGTTTTCAGACTTTTCGACATTCGTAATTGCTTTTATATCAGCGTTTTTGATTGGCGATAACTCGAAATCCTTCAGGAATTCGGCATCCAAATCAAACTCATAACTATTGGCTCCCGGCCTTAGTTTATTGAATTCAATTGTGTATGCTTTACTCCTCATTCCCATTTTTAGAGCCGACAAAAATAGGGTTTTAGTGGATAAATGCAGTTTTTTTTTGTTACTAATTGATTTTCAGTCAGTCTCTAAAAATCAATCCGAAACCTTTCCCGTTTTAAGGGGGTCATTGGTAAAGGGTTAGCTCCAATTTCCTCGCTTCTCCTCCGTTGGGCGATTAAATCAATCGCAGAAAAAAGGGCGTTTCTAAACGATTCCGGATTAGCTTGATTTTTTCCGGCAATGGTATAAGCCGTGCCATGGTCAGGCGAAGTTCTCACAAAGGGTAAACCACAAGTTATATTTACGCCATCATGAAAGGCTAGCGATTTAAAAGGTATCAAGCCTTGGTCGTGGTAAACGGCCAAGATGCCATCGAACTTTTTAAATTGCCCCGAACCAAAAAATCCATCCGCCGGGTACGGTCCCATAGCTAAATACCCCGGATCTTCCGACAAACTATCAATCGCAGGAATTAATATTTCAAGTTCCTCCTTGCCCAGTAAACCATTGTCGCCAGCGTGGGGGTTCAAACCCAAAACTCCAATTTTAGGATGATTGATGCCAAAATCTGATTTAAGTGCCTTTGCAAACAGCTTAATTTTTTGTTTTACTCCTTCAATACTCAATTTTCCGGCTACTTCTGAAATTGGAATATGTCCGGTAATGAGTGCTACTCGCAAATCTTCGTTTGATAGAACCATCAAGCTTTGAGCATCAGCACGTTCTGCCAGGTATTCGGTATGTCCCGAAAAAGGTCGGTCCGGGCGATTTACGGTGTTTTTATTCAAAGGGGCTGTCACCAATCCCTGAAGCTGTCCACTCAAAACATCCGTGCAAGCGGCTTCCAAGGCCAAAAAGGCATAATTGCCCATCAACTCCGAACTTTCTCCGGGTTTTATTTCAACCTCCTCTTCCCAAACACTTAACAGGTTTATCTTTCTGTGATTTACCTGATCAATGCTGCGGATATAATTTAATTGTAAATCGCTGAGGTTGAGTAGTTTTTTCCAAAAGTTAATCGCCTTAACCGAAGCATATATCACAGGTACACAATAATCTAGAATGCGATGATCATGCAAACTTTTCAGTACCACCTCGGGTGCAATACTGTTCAGGTCGCCGATGCTTATTCCAATAACAGGTAACTTGCTCATGCCTGGTAATTTTTTAAGAATTCAACAATGAACCTAACTGCGGTTCCTGTTCCATTTTTTCCGCGGTAAGAATCAGGAGAGCTCAGGTAGGCTGGTCCTGCAATATCGAAATGCATCCACGGGTAATCGGTGAACTTCTCGAGGAATTTTCCAGCTGTTATTGCACCGGCAACAGGCCCGCCGATGTTTTTCATGTCTGCAATGTCACTTTTTAGCAGTTTTGAGTAATCATCCCAGAACGGAAATTCAACCAGACGCTCATGTACCTGTTCTCCGGCTTGTTTCATGCTTGATTTTACCTTTTCTTCTGCTGTTCCCATGCATACTATTCCATACTGACCAATGGCTGCAGCTGCTGCACCAGTAAGAGTTGCAAAGTCCATTACCAGCTCTGGTTTGTATTTTTTCGCATAAGCCAATGCATCGGCTAAAAGCATTCTTCCTTCTGCATCTGTATTCAATACCTCTACAGTTTGGCCGTCGTACATGGTTACAACATCGCCAGGAGTGTAGGCATTTTCTCCAGGCCTGTTATCAGTTGCTGGAACCAAAGCAATAACATGAACAGGAATGGCCGCCTTGGCAATTGCATACAATGCACAACTAACAGCTGCAGCTCCGGCCATATCGCATTTCATAGTATCCATGGATGAGGTTGGTTTTAAACTCAATCCACCTGTATCATAAACTACTCCTTTTCCAACGAGTATAATTGGCTTCTTGTTTCGTGCTTTAGCAGGCTTGTATTCCATAATGCTGAAGCTGGGCGGGGTTTGTGAACCTTGATTTACGGCCAACAAGCCTCCCATTTTTAAGGTTTCAATTTGAGACTTGCTCAATACCTCAACCTTAATACCTGCTTTTTTGCCCATTTTACGAATCTCACCTGCCAATTTTGGGGCATCCAGGTAGGATTGCGGTTCGTTAACCAAATCTCTTGCCATAAAAACAGCTTCGCAAATGGCTTCCAATTGGTTAAGCTCCTCTTTAAGTGGGGATTCATGAACCAAAATTATTTTTGATAGACTATTGCTTTCTTTTTCGCCACTGCGGTATTTCAAGAATTGGTAGTTTGATAAACATAAGCCTTCAGCAACCGCTAACATGGCCTGTTTATCAAACCCTTCCAATTGAATGGATTCAAGTTTGTAGCTATTCAGTATAGCGCATATTTTATTGCCCAAGCCTCGGTATTGTTCCAGTTTTTCGGCTTCAGTTTTGCCTGAAATTCCTTCAGAAAATTGAATAAATTCAAAACTAGTTAAGCGGTTAAATGAGCTGAAATAGTCTTTCTGACTATGCCTTTTTTTTAGCCAGCTTTGCTCTTCTTTGCTTAATCCACTCGTTTTAATTTCAGCTTGGCTGTTTAGCAAACTAATCTTGCTAATACCTGCCTGCGCCTTTTTTATTGATTGAAATTCCATGTCCTTAATTTTTTGCGAAAATAGGTTTTTTCGTAGCAATGCCCTTTGTAATCCTTTGGGCACAAAAAAAGCGGCCATTAAGACCGCCTTTCACAACTTACACGACAATTACTTTTTCTTGGCTTTTGCTGGTGTTTCTTTTTTTGCAGGTGCTTTTGCTTCTGCTTTGCAATGGCCACAAGGAGAATAACCTGCTTTCTTTGCTTCTGCAAGCTCCATTCCCGATTTTCCGGTTTTCACCAAATCGCAATTTTTGGCGTGGAATTTTTTGCCTTTCTCGGTAACATAGACGGTTTGTGCATGCGACAAACGAAGATTACCCGCAACTAGCAGGGCAACTACTACTAAAAATTGGAAGAACTTTTTCATACGGTTAAAGATTTTATGCAAATTCTAAAAAAGTCTGGTGCTCTCCAAATCCAAATGACAAGAGGTTTTCCTTTGTTTTGAATTGGTGGCTTTCATCCCTAACCGGCTGTTTTTTTGTATGACCGATTTTTCTTTGGTTCCCCGGCTTCAAAAAATCCTCAAAATAGGTTCTATTTGTAGCATGTCGGATTTTGTAAAAGCAAAGAAACAACTGGGTCAACACTTCCTTAACGACCAGGTAATAGCAGATAATATTGTTGATGCATTGCTTTCCTATCCAATTCCGAATGCCATTCTTGAGGTTGGGCCCGGTACCGGTGTGCTTACCTCACGTTTGTTATCAAATGGTTCGGGAAAAGAAATCTGGGCTTCAGAAATCGACAAAGAATCAATTGCTTATCTCCAAAAGCATTTTCCTCAGTTGGAGAATAGATTGCTTGATAAAAGTTTCCTCGACCTAGATTTTAAGGACTACTTCCCCAACGAATTCGCTGTGATTGGAAATTTCCCTTACAATATTTCGTCGCAGATAGTTTTTAAGGTTCTAGATAATTACACACAAATCCCGGTTTTGGTGGGCATGTTTCAAAAGGAGGTTGCCGAGCGAATTGCAGCCAAACCCGGGAATGGGGATTATGGAATTATTACTGTTTTGTCGCAACTCTATTATTCAACAGAATATCTTTTTACTGTTCCGGAAACAGTATTTATTCCTCCTCCCAAAGTTAAGTCAGGGGTGATTCGCATGACTCGCAATGAAAATTTACCGGATGTGAACATTGCTCTGTTAAAAAAGGTGGTTAAAACCGGCTTTAATCAACGCAGGAAAAAGCTTAGAAATGCGATTGCTGTTTTTGGCTTGAACGATGATAGCCTGGGAAGATTTGCCTCGGCAAGGGCAGAAGAATTAAGTTTGAATGATTTTTGTGAATTAACCAATTTGGTAGAACTGTCAGGGTATGGAAAAAACAGTGATTGATAAATCGCTACGGAAACAATTTTCCAAGTGGATTGAAGAAAACAATCAAACCTTAGCCATTGAGTCTCTGGCTACCATGTATCCTCAGGATATTGCGGAGTTGGCCAATGAATTGAATGACGAGCAAACCCGAGCTTTACTAACCTTACTTGAAGCCGATAAACTAGTTAAAGTATTGGTTGAACTCGAGGAGCCCGTTCGTGAAACCTTCTTTAGCTCTTTCAGTGCCTTCGACATTGCCAACGTGTTTATTGAACGCATGGATTCGGATGATGCCGTGTATGTTCTTTCTCAGCTTCCTCAATCAACCCGCGATGAGGTAATTGGAAAATTAACGGATATTGAATATGCAAGTCAGTTGCTCTCTTTGTTGAGTTATAAGGAAAACACCGGGGGTAGCCTGATGGCGGTTGAGTTGGTTAAAATTAAACAAAATGCCACTGTTGCATCCTGCATTGAAGAAATTCGCTTGCAAGCAGAAAATGTTGATTCAATTTATGTGGTTTATGTAACCGATGAATTTGAACGACTTACAGGAATCATAACACTTAAAAACCTAATCCTTGCCAATCCGGCAGCCAGGATTGAAGATGTGTACAATAAAGAAGTAATTTCAGTTTCCACTTCAGCCTCAGTAGAGGATATCTCGAACCTTGCCAGAAAATACGACTTGGTAGTTGTTCCTGTTGTGGATCCACTCGGTAGATTGGTTGGTCGAATTACCATTGATGATATTGTGGACGTAATTCGCGAAGAAGCCGATGAAAACTATCAGTTGATGTCGGGTATTACCGAGGACGTAGATGCTACGGATAAGGTGTGGATTTTATCGCGAGCCCGACTTCCTTGGTTATTAATTGGTTTGCTCGGAGGAATTGCCAGTTCAAGGTTTATTGAGCTTTATGAGGACCAAATTCGAATACATCCCGAAATGGCCTTTTTTATGCCATTAATTGCAGCAATGGGAGGGAATGCCGGAGTTCAATCTTCAGCTATTGTGGTACAGGGGCTTGCCAATGATACCTTGGGCACAAAAGATATTTTGCAGAAGATTCTTAAGGAATCACGGGTGGCTTTATTAAATGGGTTGATTTGTTCACTCCTAATATTGGGCTATAATCTGTTAATTTCTCCAGGCTACGATTTGGCGCTTACGGTCTCCATAGCATTGCTAACGGTAATTATTTTTGCATCCTTGTTCGGAACCTTTGTGCCCTTGCTACTGAATAAGCTAAAGGTGGATCCTGCCATTGCAACAGGACCATTTATTACAACTACCAATGATTTGTTGGGAATTGCCATTTACTTCTCGCTTGGACATTTTATGTATGACCTTGCCTAATTATTCATGCAACCCTTTTACATCTTATGCTTACTTCTCTTCAGAAACCTGACATGAAAACGACAAATCAGTGCAGGGTGCTCATTGTCGACGATGTGCATCCCGTGCTTCCGGAAGGTTTGTCGAAGGCAGGTTTTGAAGTTCTTTATGTGCCGGAAAATAAACCAGAAGAAATCATTCAAAACTTGTTGCCAACAGCACGGGTGGTGGTGGTTCGCTCCAAATTTCAGTTGGATGAATCCTTGCTGAAAAGGGCCGAGCAGCTAGAGGTAATTGCCAGAGCAGGAGCCGGGATGGATAATATCGACGAAGAATATTGTAGAAAACACAATATACTTACCATCAATGCCGGTGAGGCCAATTCTGAAGCAGTGGCCGACCATACGCTTGGCATGTTGCTCATGCAAAGGAATTTTTTGCATCGTGCAGATAGTCAGGTGAGAGCAGGAATTTGGAACCGCGAACAAAATCGGGGGCACGAACTTGCCGGGAAAACCATGGCTGTAATTGGTTATGGAAATACGGGTAAAGCTGTCGCAAAACGATTACCTGCCTTTGGTCTGAAAGTGCTTGTTTACGACAAGTACCTCTCCAATTTTGGAAGCAAGGAAATTCAGGAAGCCACCATGGACCAGATTTTTGAGGAGGCTGATTTGATTAGTTTCCACATTCCACTCACTGCTGAAACAAAAGGAATGGTCAATCAGAACTATTTGGGAGCGTTTAGGAAAAATCTCGTTTTGCTGAATTTGAGCCGGGGAGGAATTGTACATACTCGTGATTTAGTGGACGCCCTAAAATCGGGTAAACTGCAAGGTGCTTGCCTGGATGTGCTCGAAAACGAGAAATTGGAAACTCTGACTTCAGCGCAAAAATTAGATTTTGATTACTTAAGAAATGCGCAGAACGTGGTCCTTGCCCCTCACATTGGAGGCTGGTCCTTTGAGAGTTATCAAAAAATTTCTGAAGTTTTGTTAAAGAAACTAATTGAAATTCACAACCGAGGACTGAAATAACTCCACTCTTATAATGGTCCAACCTTGTTTAATTGATTTTAACTGATTTATTTTACCGCTCTTAAAAAAATTGTTTTGTTACTGTAAATCCTAAGTAAATGAAGAAAATATACGCTCTTCTCATTTTCGCCCTCTTATTTTCACTGAGTTCTTATGCTCAGTCGGGTATGGGCGCCATCAGGGGACAGGTTTTAGATGTTAAAACCAAAAAGCCGATGGATTTTGTTAGTATTACCGTAAAGCTCAATGGCGTTACTAAAGGTGCTGTATTAACGGACGATGACGGTTCGTTTCTGATAAAACCTTTGCAGCCAGGTGAATATGAGCTTTCGGCTACTTACGTTGGTTATGCAAATACCGTGTTGCGCGGTGTAATGGTTGCTGCCGATGAGGACAAATTCGTCAACCTGACCATGAACAACAACACCGAATTGAAAGAGGTTGTTGTACAGGTTAAAAAAGATTTGGTTGATCGTGGAGGTGCTCACGTACAGAAGATTACAGCAAAAGAGATTATGGCTTCTCCTCAGCGTAACGTGAATGGTTTGGCCAATACCGCTCTGGGTGTAAACTCCAGAAACGGCGCTACTCCAAACATTAGAGGTTCTCGCGCTGATGGTACTGCTTATTATATTGATGGTGTGCGTGTAAACGCCGGTGCAAATAGCATTCCTCAAAATGCTATCGACCAAGTACAGGTAATTACCGGAGGTACTCCGGCTCAGTATGGTGACTTCGTGGGTGGTGCTATTAGTATCACAACCAAGGCTCCAACCCGTGATTTTGTGCGTGCCATCGAATACATCACTGCAACTCCTTTCAACGGTTGGTTAGACAACTCAAACTACAATCAAGCCCAGGGATTACTTTCAGGTCCACTTAAAATCATTAACAAAGGCCGCGGTAACGAAGAGCGTGTATTGGTAGGCTTCTTGGTTTCTGGTTCTTATACCTATTCAAAAGATGGTGCTCTTCCGGCAGTTGATTTATACCGTGTAAAAGAAAGCAAACTAAAAGAACTTCAAGCCCGCCCATTGATTCCAAATGCTTCAGGTACTTTGTTCCCCGCAGCTGAATACCTTCGTTCTGCTGATTTGGAAAAAGTAGGTTACAAACAAAACAACCAAGGCTACTCATTCAATATCAATGGTAACTTCAACTTCCAGCCAACACGTAATATCAACCTGCGTCTTGGTTATTTTGGAAACTTAAGTGAAGGTAAAAACTGGAGTCACTACAACTCCTTGATGAACTTTGATAACAACTCCATCACCAAGACCAATATCTTTAGAACTTATCTGCAGTTCACTCAGAACTTCTCTAGAGAGGCTGAGAAAGGAAAAGAGAAAGAAGACCCGTCAAAAGTGGGTGGCATTAGCAATGCATTCTATACTGTTCGTATGTCCTATGAGCGTATCGGACAAGCCAATATGGATGCTGAATTCCAAGATAATCTGTTCCAGTATGGTCATATTGGTAAATTCACTACATACCAAGCACCAACTTATACCCGTGTGGTAAAAGGTTTTGGTCAGCCTGCTGATAGCTTCCTGATGGACAATGGAAAATACATTTACTTAACCAACTACCTGCGTCAAACCGGTTACAGAGACACTGCTTATACTTTTGAGCAAGGCCCACACAATCAGATTCGCGGAAATTACACACGCGCAATCTATGATTTCCTTGGTCAGGACAATATCACAACCCTAGGAACTGTTCGTGCCCTTGGTGGTCTTATCAATGGTGACAATCCTCCTGGAATCTACTCATCCATGTTTGCAAACGTTGGAACCAATGGTAATGGGTATTCAAAATCATTGGGTGAAATTCTTACTCTTTATATCATGAGTGAATTTACCATTGCTCCAAAAAGCAATCCGAAGGCAAAACACGAAATTCAGGTGGGTATCACTGGTGAGCAGCAATTCCGTCGTTCTTACGGCTTAAGCACGAATGGACTTTGGTCTTTGATGCGTTTGTATGTTAACAACCAGTTCCAGGGATTGAACGATTCAGTTGGTTCACAGCCTATCTTGAAGTTCGACCAAAATGGAGTTTTCCAGGATACAGTTTGGTTTAACCGCAAAATTGTTGCTGAGAATCAATCTAATTTTGATGCTAACTTGAGAAACAAATTGATTGCCTCCGGTGCGCGTGATGCGAATGGTAATCTAATCAACCAGTATAGCTTCTTGGATGTAAACTCATATTCCCCAAATACATTTTCATTGGATATGTTCAATGCGAGTGAGTTGTTGAACAATGGTAACTCCATTGTGGCCTACTCCGGATATGATCATTTAGGAAATATCGTTCGCAAAAGACCAACCATTGATGATTTCTTGAACGATCCAACCAAACGTCTTCTTCCAGCTTACCAACCTATCTACTTGGCAGCTTGGGTTCAGGATAAATTCGTATTTAAAGATTTAACTGTTCGTGTGGGATTGCGTCTTGAGCGTTTTGATGCTAACCAACCAGTATTGAAAGATCCGTATTCAATGGCTCCAATCTATACCGTTGGAGAGGTTAAAGCTAGCTCTACCTACGGTGGACTTGCCTCACAAATCCCTACTACTATTGGTGATGATTATGCAGTTTATGTTGACAACGAGAAATTTGGTGAAGGTGGACAAAGTGGAACTATCAATGTGGCTGGTTTCCGTAAAGGAAATAACTGGTACGACAGAAACGGTAACCCAATTACAGACCCTCAGTTGATTGCACGTGAAGCTGGTACTACGCGTAACACTCCACTTTTGCTTGATCCTTCAAATCCAAACAGACCAACTGCTGCTTCATTCACAGACTACGTTCCAGATGTGAAATTGTTGCCTCGTGTATGGTTCTCATTCCCAATCAACACAACCTCTCAGTTCTTTGGAACCTATGATATCTTGGCTCAACGTCCAACAGGTAGCAACGTAGGTCAAATTGACGACTACTACTTCCTGCAAAACCGTTTGAGCGGCGGTGCTATTTCAAACCCGGATTTGAAAATGCAAACTGTAACCGACTATGAAATTGGTTTCCGTCAGCAAATTGGTCAGGATGCAGCTTTGGGTATCATTGCTTCATACCGTGAATTCAGAAACCAAATCCAGTTGTATCGTTATGCTCAAGCTTGGCCAAACGATTACACTACATTTGGTAACATCGACTTCTCTACAACCAAATCCATAGGTTTAGAATACACAGTACGTGAAATTGGCAACATCTCTTTGGGAGCGAACTACCAACTTCAATTCTCAGATGGTACAGGTTCAAACTCTACCTCATCTAACGCACTTATTCAGGTAGGTCTTCCAACCTTGAGAACCTTGTATCCGAATGACTTTGACATTCGCCACACCGTAAAATTGACCTTCGACTTCCACTACAAAGAAGGAAAAGAGTACAATGGTCCAATTGTAGCTGGTAAGAAGATATTCGAGAACGCAGGTATTAACTTCATCTTTACCACCTTCTCGGGTAGCCCTTACACACAAAACCTGCTTCCTACTCCAGATGGAGTTCAATCAGGTGTTGTTGTTCGTAGCCCAATCAAAGGAACAATCAACGGAGCTTACTTGCCTGCTCAATACAATATCGACATCAACATCGATAAAAACTTTACTTTCAAACAAAAGAAAATTGACGGTTCTACTACAGTTTACCGCCTGCGTGCATTCATCTGGGTTCAAAACTTGTTGAATACAGCAAACGTTACTTCAGTGTTCCGTTACACCGGAAGTGGATACAACGACGGATTCTTGGCATCACCACAAGCGCAAGAACAAATCCGTACTGCAACCAGTCAGCAATCTTACATTGACTTGTACAATGCAAGGATGTTAAATCCTGACAGGTTCGTACTTCCACGTTTGACCCGTTTAGGTTTAGCCCTTTATTTCTAATTAAATTATCACCTTGAACAATATGAATACAGTTATGGGTAAGCTTTTTGCAAGAACAGGTTTGGTCTTGGCTATGCTCTCACTTGTTGTTGTTGCCTCGGCAAGAGAAAACAGCGGGCTGGGTAAAAGAAGTCAGACGAAACTCTTGAAAAAGGCAGGAGGTTGCGAAGCAGCAACCCAACAGAAAGACCTCGATGTGAACAATGTTCGTACTACCATTTTGAATGGCGGCGACATGTGGTGGAACTTGAGCAATGCTCGTTATGAAATTCCAAAAGTTCCAAGTGGACAGGTTTCTAAACACTCGCTTTTCTCAGGTGCACTTTGGATTGGTGGTATTACTCAGGGTAACCTGCGTATCGCTGCTCAAACTTATCGCCAAAGTGGTAACGACTATTATCCCGGACCACTTCAGGTTGAAGGAGCTTCCAGAGGCACTATTACTAAAGAAAGATGTAAAGATTTCGACCAAATCTGGAAAGTAACGCTACAAGAAATTGAGGTGTTTAGGAACAATGCAGATAAGTCGAACCCATCAGATGCAATAGCTACTTGGCCTTGTAAAGGTGGTCCTGGTGAGGCTGCAATTCTGGCTCCTTTCTTCGATACCAACAATGATGGTATCTATGATCCATTTGCTGGTGATTATCCTTCGTTTGACCAAAATCGTAGCGATAATATTCCAGATATGATGATGTATGTTATCTACAACGATAAAGGTAACATTCACTCAGAAACTGAAGGTCTTCCTATTGGTCTTGAGTTGCATACACAATGCTTTGGTTATGCAACAAACGACGAAATCAATAACATGACTTTCTACCGCACAACTATCTACAACAGAGGTACTGAAACTATTGATAGCTGTATCTTCGGTCAATGGGTTGATGCGGACTTGGGTAACTACTCAGATGACTACGTAGAATGTGACGTTAAACGTAACCTAGGTATTTGTTACAATGGTGATGATAACGATGAAGGTATTCTTGGTTATGGTTTGAATCCTCCAAGTGTTGGGGTAAACTTCTTTGAAGGCCCTCGCCGTCCGGATGGTTCAGAAATTGGTTTGACCAAATTCGTTTATTACAACAACGACTTCTCAATCACAGGTAATCCTAGCCGCCCTGAGCATTACTGGAACTACTTGAATGGCCGTTGGAAAGATGGATTGAACATTACCTACGGCGGAAATGGTCGTGGTGGAAGTGATACTGCTTCATTCATGTTCCCGGGTAGTTCAGACCCTGCAAACAGAGAAGCTTGGACTGAGCGTATTGCCGGTAACCAACCTGGTGACCGTCGTTTCATGCAAACAGCTGGTCCTTTCAGCATGCTTCCTGGTGCTAAAAACCAAGTAACTATTGCTGTTGTGTGGGCTCGTGCTACTACAGGTGGTGCAACCGGTTCATTTAACTTGTTGAAAGAGGCTTCTGACAAAGCTTATGTGTTGTATAAAAACAACTTCAAATTCATTGATGGACCTAAAATTCCTTCTCTTGAAATTACTGAACTCGACAGAAAGTTAATTCTGAACATTACCAACTACCAAGAGACTGAAAAATACATTGACTCTACTGCTGGTTTGTGTGCAGATAAAACCATTTACAAGTTCCAAGGGTATCAAATTTTCCAAACTAAAACTAGTGCAACTCCAGGTGATATCTACAACTCGGATGAAGCTCGCTTGGTTGCTCAGTGTGATATCGTTGATGGTGTGAATTTGATTGTAAATATTGTGAATGATGCAGACTTGGGTAACGTAAAGAAAATTATGGTTAATGGTGCCGACAAAGGAGTATCTCATAGCTTTGAAATCACCAA
Organism: Bacteroidia bacterium; assembly: GCA_023151275.1. Lineage (GTDB taxonomy): Bacteria > Bacteroidota > Bacteroidia > UKL13-3 > UKL13-3 > CAISCU01. Next base: position 91,588 of record JAKLJI010000004.1, read on the forward strand.
AGACCTTTTCTCTACAGCATCAGACCAAACACTATCTAACTTCAAAAACTACCATTATTACCTGGTTGCTTACGCAAGTGCTACAAACTGTTCTTCTGAGCAAACTCAATACCTTGCCGGTCGTAAAAGATGGGATGGTTCAGGTAACCTTACCGTGATGGGTGTTCCTCATAAAGCTGCTCCACATGGACAAGGAACTGTTCTAAATTCAAATTATGGTGAAGGTCCTGAGATTGAAAAAATTGAAGGTATTGGTAACTCGGGTCACTCAATTCAATTAACTGAAGAGTCGATTCAAAAAGCCTTGTTAGCTCCTTACTACGTTGAAGTACCTAAATACACCAAAGGTTTTGGTCCATTATTGGTGAAAGTGGTAAATCCATTCAAGATACCAAAAGCAACTTTTGAGCTTCGTTTGAGTGATACTTCAAGTTCAGATAAAAATATTGCTTTGAATAAAGACACTGCAACATGGTACTTGAAGAACTTAACTACTGGTGAGATTATTGAAGGTGAGCGTGTTATTGGTGTTCGTAATGAGCAAATGTTTACCAAATGGGGATTAAGCGTTCAAATGGAACAGGCTGTTGCCCCAGGAAATCCAGACGACGAAACGGATGTTAGCAATGGATTTATTTCTGCGGAAATCTCTTATGCAAATGAAAATTACCCATGGTTAGCCGGCGTTCCTGACGAAGCTGCTCCCTTGGTTCCTTTCAACTGGATTCGTTCAGGAAATACAGGTTCATCGAACTTCGATAATTTCTATGAGCATGACTTTGCTGCTGGCACACCTAAGCGTTCTTTGGACCCTCGTAAGGCTTACAGCAAAATTATCAATGGAACTTGGGCTCCTTACGCACTATGTGCGAGAGCACTTGCTAACACTGCAACCGGAACCGGTTCAACTTTTGGTCCGGCATGGGCAGTAGGTTCTGATGGTGTTAGTCTAGGTATTGGTGGTGCTTCTGATGACAACTCATTGTCTGATCTTCAGAGTGTTCAGATTGTATTTACCAATGATAAAACCAAATGGTCGCGTTGCGTAGTACTTGAAGCAGGTGAAACTCCAGCAACTACAATTGGAGGTGCTGTGAAATTGAACCGTAGAAAATCTCCTTCGGTTGACCAAAATGGTAAGCCGGTTGCTGGTACTGGAATGGGTTGGTTCCCTGGTTATGCAATTAACCTTGAAACTGGTGAGCGTTTGAACATCATGTTTGCTGAGGATTCTTCATTGCCAACTGAAAATGGTTCGGATATGATTTGGAATCCAACTGCCAATTACATTCGCAACGATATTTCCGGTACTGAAATTCTATTTGGTGGAAAACACCACGTTTACATCATGGGTAGCAAACCTTTCAGAACATCACCAACAGGTCCTGTTCGTTACCAAGGTCCACGCTATGATGAAGGAAGAAGCTATGACAGTTTGTTTAACCTGATTGAAGCCGGAACTTCTGCTTCATTGAACAAACGTTACTTGTTCTCTCAAGCTATGTGGGTTACCATTCCAATGAGCGTTAATCAGTTCCCAATGTGGAAAATTGAAGACGGTTTGATTCCAACTGAAGCTAAAGTAACTCTTCGTGTTAAGCGTCCTTTCGCCAGATATACAGCTACTTCAAGCGTTCTTGAAAATAACGGTCTTCCACTTTACCGATTCTCAACTGAGAACATTGCCCCTGAAGTTGGTACAAAAGAAGCTGGTAAAACAGCCCTTGACTTGGTTTCTGTTTCTCCAAATCCATACTACGCTTATGCTGGATATGAAGATCCAACCAACCAGCTTGATACTCGTGTGCGTTTGAACAATCTTCCTAAAAAGTGTGTGGTTTCAATCTATACCCAAAGCGGATTCTTAGTTCGCCGTATCCGTAAAGATGATGACCAAAGAACCTATATCGATTGGAACTTGAAGAATGATGCCAATGTGCCAATCTCAAGTGGTGTTTACCTAATCCATATTTATGCAGATGGCATAGGTGAGCGTGTTGTAAAATGGTTTGGTATCATGCGTAAAGCTGATTTCGATACTTTCTAAATGAACTATTCCCTTCCGGCTTGCCGGAAGGGATTTAAAAGAAAAAGATTAAGGTCATGAATAAGAAAATTACTTTAGGATTAATCGGTGCGTTAAGCTTTTACTCGCTCTTCGCAGGAAACCCTGATCGTGCGGGTGGAGCAGGTGCTACCCAGCTCAATATAAATCCGTTTGCCAGAGGAACTGGCTTCGGGAACAGCAATACATCCCTAGTAAAAGGTGTTGAATCCTTTTACCTCAATATTGGTGGACTTGCGTATACAACAGGAACAGAAGTGGCATTTTCAAGAATGACATTCCTGGCCGGTTCCGGTGTTAGCATTAACAACCTCGGACTTGCACAATCCTTGGGTGAGGATGGTTCAGGTGGAGTTTTGGGTTTGGGAATGACCTCATGGGATTTTGGTTCAATTCCAATTACCACCGTTGACCAGCCAGATGGTACGCTTCCTTCTTACAGTCCTCAAATCATGAACTTCAATGCCTCGTATGCAAAGAAGTTCTCTAACAGTATCACAGGTGGATTCTTAATTCGTCTGGTTTCTGAAGGTGTTTCTGATGTGCGTGCTACCGGTGTTGGCTTTGATTTTGGTGTACAATATCAGACCAGCTTCAGCCCTAAGAAGAAAAAAATTAAGAAAGAAGATTTTCACTTGGGTATCTCCGCTCGAAATATTGGTCCGGATTTAACCTATACAGGCCCAGGTTTATCTTTCAGAGCGTTGAATTCAACCACAGGTGCTGATCGTCGGGCTTTGTTTGATGCAGACAAGTTCAATTTACCTGCCTTGGTGAACATTGGTTTGGCTTATGATATGCGTTTAGATAAAGGTGAAGAAACCTATTTCCACCGCTTGTCGGCCACCGGAAATTTCCAGTACAATGCATTCCAGTCCAATATTCTTGGCCTAGGTGCGGAGTATGCCTTCAAAGAAATGTTTATGGTTCGCGCCGCGTACAATATCCAAAACAGCAACTCATTGGGACATGACCAAAACAATCCAAATAACCTAACACCTGATTATGGAATTTGGGCAGGTGCAACCTTGCAGGTTCCTGTTTCTAAAGGTGGAACTGCTTTTGCCTTGGATTATTCGTATGCACCAACCCGTATTTTTAATGGTTTCCATACTTTAGGAATCCGTTTGAATATAGCAGGTAACTAAAATTTTACTATATTTGATTGAAAGAAACGTTCCGCTTGCGGAGCGTTTCTTTTGTTTTAATAACCTACCAGAGAAATAGTGTATGGCAGAAATTAATTATGTAACAAAAGAAGGTTTTGAGAAGCTTCATAAGGAGCTTCATGAAATGAAGTATGTGCAACGTCCCTTCATCTCAAAACAAATAGCTGATGCACGCGACAAAGGCGACCTCAGTGAAAATGCAGAGTACCATGCTGCCAAAGAAGACCAGGGCTTGCTTGAAACAAAAATTGCTCAACTGGAAGACTTGATTACCAAAACAAGAATCATTGATGAGTCGAAGTTAGATACCAGCAAGGTGATGATGTTGAGTAAGGTTCGCGTATTAAATCATACCACAAAAAAGGAAATGATTTATACCTTGGTGAATGAAAAAGAAGCCGACTTGAAATTGGGAAAAATCTCCTTCAAATCGCCAATTGGTATTGGATTAATGGGGAAAAAATTGGGCGATATCTGCGAGGTTACAGTGCCCGCCGGTGTGCTGAAATTTGAAATTCTTGAAATCAGTCTCTAATGGCGAGTATCTTTTCTAAAATCATTTCGGGCCAGATTCCTTGTTTCAAAATTGCTGAAACAGAAGAGTATTTTGCCTTTCTTGATATTCGTCCACTTACCGAAGGTCATACCTTGGTAGTTCCCAAAAAGGAAGTTGATTACCTATTCGACTTGGACGAAAGCACCTATTCTGGTCTTCACTTGTTTGCAAAAAATGTTGCAGCAGGAATCAAAACATTCACAGGAAAGCGTGTTGGTGTGGTGGTTATGGGTTTGGAAGTGCCACATGCCCATATTCACTTGATTCCTTTTGGTACAATGGAGGAAATGAATTTCTCCAACGAAAAGCTTCAGTTGCCGGCAGAGCAAATGGAAGCAATTGCTAAGGGAATACGTTCGACCTTGGAATTTTATTAACTCTTCTTACTGATTTTATCTGGATTAGCCTTTACAAAAGCCTCCCAACCGGAGGCTTTTTTTGTGCCCTTTTTTTTCAAGACAGGGTTTTTGTTTTCGGCAAGCAGTTTACCCAAGCCCTGGCTCTGCATATAGTGACAGTAAGCTGCGGCCAATCCATCGGTAGCATCAAGAAACTCATGCGTTTCTTCATAACCTAAAATGCGTTCTAACATCGCTGCAACTTGCTCCTTGCTTGAGTTTCCATTTCCGGTAATGGATTGCTTGATTTTCTTTGGCGAGTATTCGTTTACACTCAATTCACGACTCATTGCAGCAGCAATTGCAACTCCTTGTGCTCTTCCTAACTTGAGCATACTTTGAACATTCTTACCAAAAAAAGGTGCTTCAATCGCAAGTTCATCCGGATGAAATTCATCAATCAAGCCAACTGTTCGTTCAAAGATTTTTTTCAGCTTCAACGCATAATCACCATACTTGTCAAGCTTAAGTACACCCATCGTAAGTAGTTTTACCTGCTTGCCCTTGCATTCTATGATGCCGTATCCCATGATTATTGTTCCCGGGTCAATGCCCAGTATAATTCTTTCTTGTTTTTCTTTCATGGAATTTGGGATTGGCTAGTGCCGGTTGTTTCTTTGTTTTCAAACTTACCTCTTAGATTGGAATGTTGCCAAACCAGCTCCATAAAAACCTGATAACTGCTTTAAAATGGATTTTATTGCTGGCCTCGCTTACCTTTATTTTTATCAAGCTCTTTTATAGGTACAATATGGATGAGCGTATTTCCGACTATTCCAGTCAGAATCGCTTTGAACATCCCGAATACCTAGTTTTGGCTTTTGTGCTTCTATTCTTTAATTGGGGGGTGGAAGTTTGGAAATGGGTGTTACTTACAAAACCGTATGAGCAATTAACCTGGAAGCAGTCTCTTGCATCTGTTTGTTCAGGAGTAACTTTGAGTATTATTACTCCAAATCAATTGGGCGATTTTGCAGGAAGGGTAATTCATGTGAAAGAATTAAATCGCATCAAAACTGCATTGTTAGCTATCATTGGACATTCAGCTCAGGTAATGGTTACACTTGCACTGGGATTGTTTGCTTTTTGGTACTTAACATTGGCTCAGTTGCCGTTTTCAGGATTATTGGCAGTGGTATTTGTTTTTTTGTTTTTGCTGGCCTTGCTGGTGTATTTTAACATGCGTTTTCTTACCCCAATCCTATTTAGAATAAAATGGTTTAAACCCTTTCGCAGATCTTTTCACGTGTTTAGTGAGCAATCGCCAGCTTTTCTTACCAAAATGCTGGGATTGTCTTCAATTCGTTACCTGGCTTATTTAACCCAATACACATTATTGCTTTGGTTTTTTGATGTGAATATTTCCGCTCCTTTGGCCGCTGCATGTATCACTGCAACCTTTTTTGTTCAGTTGTTAGTACCTTCCTTCTTTTTACTCGATATTGGCCTTCGCGGAAGTAGTGCGCTGTGGTTTATTGGTGCTTATTCAAATAACCTGGAAGGGATTCTTCTTGCTTCATATACCCTGTGGATAATCAATATTATGATTCCTGCATTGGTTGGATTGTACGCCATTTTTAAAGTGAAAACCTAATGCATTATTGGGAATTTTTTAGTCTGTTGTTGCTCTTGTTTTATGTCGGGTTGATTGGAACATTTGCCTACGGTTGGTTCAGCATTCCCGAATTCAAATCTGAAAACTCAGCTTCTGATTTTATTCGTTTTGATGTTTTGGTTCCTTTGCGCAATGAGGAAGCACAAGTAAGGCGATTGCTTCAAAATTTTAGACGTTTAGATTATCCCTTGAATCAATTTTCTATCACACTAATTAATGACCATAGCACCGATAATACTGAGCGTGAAATTAGGGCATGTATGGCCGAGTTTCCTGAGTTTCCATTTCGCTTAATTAATGTAGCTGAAATAGAAGGTTTGGGTTCTAAAAAAGCAGCAATTACCTACGGCATCCAGCAATCGGATGCCGATTGGATTGTATTAACGGATGCCGATTGCAGCCATGCTGTAAATTGGTTGAAGACACTTTCTGCCTTTGTAGTTTCCCGAAATGCAAAAATGGTTTATGCTCCTGTTATGTTTGGTTCTGAGAATACCTTTCAGCACATGCAGGCACTTGAATTTGCCGGTCTTTTAGGCATAGGAGCGGCCGCCATTCAATTGAAAAATCCTAATATGTGCAGTGCTGCAAATCTCTCCTTTTCTAAAACAGTTTTTGCAGAGGTGGGCGGCTATCAAGATAAAATGCACTTAGCTTCTGGCGACGATGAGTTCCTGTTGCACAAGGTGTTTAAACGCTATCCAAACCAGGTCTTTTTTCTCAAAAATAGAGATGCGCTTGTGGTCACTGATGCCAATTCAACCCTCAGACAATTGAGTGATCAACGACGTCGTTGGGTGTCAAAAAGCACACATTACGACAACCGATACATTACGGCCATTTTAATTGGAGCTTATTTGTTCAACCTAAGCATCTTGGTAAACTTAATTTTGGGAATTTGGAACCCACAATTTCTTAGTATTGGAGCGGCTCAATTGCTAGGTAAAGCACTCGTTGAATTTTCGATTTTGTTTCCTGTAGTGCATTTTTTTAAGCGATCTGCATTAATCGTATTTTTGATTGTAGCTGAACCCTTTCACATTTTGTATGTTTTAATCATTGGAATTTGGGCTAATCTGGGTGCTTACAATTGGAAAGGCCGTCAACAAAAATAATATGAATACCGACCTAAGTGAACTTGAATGGGATATTTTGAATTGCCTCTATTTTGTAGAGCCTTTTAGCACCCTGTTGGAAGAAACAGGATATCCTGCACCTATTGTTGCCGATGGGCTGAAAACCCTTATTCATCGGAAAATGGTAGTGCCTATGCGTTTTGATGAGACCAAGCAAGAATACCTGCGCACATTTTACTACGATGCCGACAATATGGATGCCTATTCTTATCTCGCAACAAAAGAAGGCTTGATGGCTCACAATTCACGTTAGCATGCTGGTTAAGGTAATTGGATTGCTTGTTCAGGTAATTCCTTACAAGGAAAGCTCGCATATCCTTAAAGTGTACACCCAATCTCAAGGTCTTCAATCGTACATGGTAAGTGGGGTAAAGGGGCCAAAATCAGCCATAAAACCCGCCCATTTGCAGTTGCTTAATTTGCTTGAGCTTGAGGTTTATCAAAAGCAAAGCAATAGCATTCATCGCATCAAAGAACTAAAATGTAATCCGCCGCTTGTTAATCTCCATACCGATATGGAGCGCATTGCCGTCTCCTTGTTTATAGCTGAGGTATTGTCCAAGACACTGAACGAAGAAAATCAACCCGATGAATCTTTGTTCGACTTCCTATTTAATCTGGTGCAATTTGTTGATATCACACAAAGCTCCTTGAGTTGGTTGCCACAACATTTTTTGCTTCGCTTAAGTGCTCATCTGGGATTTTCTCCCTTCCTCGTTGAAGGTTCAGAAAATAGGGTGTTCAGTTTGAAAGAAGGCGTTTTTATTGATGAATACCGCTCCGGACCAGACAGTCTAACCGTAGCCGAATCTGAGCTTTTAATCCGCATCATGAAAACAGGTATTGCCGACCTTCCTGCAATACCATCCAACCGACAGCTCCGCAATCATTTGCTTGAAGCTTTGCTCAGGTATTTTAGTTACCATGTTCCTGGTTTCAGAGAAATTCAATCGCATGCAATTCTGGCTTCTCTTTGGTAGTTTGGTTCTTGGATTAAAGTGCCAACCCTTTCTCTCTTGATGTTGACTATTCAAAAGCAAAGTGGTTTTCATGAGAATAATTCGGCTTAGGTGGCTTCTTTTGGTTTTTATTTTGGTGATTCAAGGAGCTTGTAGGCATCCGCTTTTTTCTGTGAATTTCAGGGATAAAAAGGATAGAAAGCAAGGACTTTGGAAAGTGTATTACGATTCAGCCAATAAAAAGCTTTATTATAAGATTAGGTACAAAAACAACAAGCCAACAGGTAAAGTAAGCTATTATTATCCCGATGGAAAATTGCAGCAGCAAGAAATTTACAAGCGAAATAAAACCATATTGACGACTTATTATTGGCCCAATGGGAAACCAGAATTAAAGGGCACTGCACAATTGATAATTACACCAGATACTACCATTTACCAATGGATAGGACCCTGGGAAAAGTTTGATTCAACAGGAAAGCTAACTGAAGTGAGAACCTATAGAAATGGGCAACGAATCTGGACGCGCTTTATCCGTTAATCGGAATGCGGAGTACAAGTTTTGTTTGATTGAACGGAAGCTCGAAATGCATCATTTCCCAGCCTAAGTTTTTTGCCATTTCTTTGCTGAGATAAAGTCCAAGTCCTAATCCTTGTTGACCAAATTGCTCTTTTCTAAACTGTTTTAATGGGCCAACATTTTCAAATTCCTCCTTGGAAAAAGGCTGACCTTCACTTAAGAAGCTGAGTTCAAACCAGGCCTCTTGTTTGCTGAGTGAAATGGATTTCTTTTTGCCTTTGTGTGTGAATTTGAACGTGTTATCGCACAATTCAGACAATACCACATTGCACAAGGTTTCTCTTGAACTGATTTCACAATTTTCCTCAATTGTTAATTCAATTTCATTGTCTCTAGCAAGAGAGAAGCCGAACCTAAAATTCCATGCAGCGGAGTGTTTAATTCGTGGGTTTTAAGTCTTCCAATATTTAAACCTTCCTTGATCATTTCTGCTTCAATCTGTTTGTGCAAATCTTGCATGCGATCTAGTTTTCGTTGAATCAGGAGAATTAAATCGGGTAGGGGAAAAGGTTTAACGATATAATCATCGGCGCCGGAGTTCATGCCTTCTCGCATTGATTCCATATCTGATTTCGCAGTCATGAAAATTACCGGAACACTCGTAAAATTTGCTTTTTTTCTCAATTGTTTAACAAAATCATAGCCATTTATTTTGGGCATCATGATATCGCTAATTATGAGATCTGGTTTGATGGTATCCGCAATTAAAAGAGCCTCTTCTCCATTTTGGGTTTCAATAATTTGAAAGCCAGATAGTCTGAGGTATTCGCTTACATTTCTTCGAATGGAAGGTTCGTCTTCAACCAATAAAATTAAGTTCTCTTTTTTCATCCGGGTAGATTTATGATAAATGTGGTTCCTTTATTTTCTTTGCTGGTGTACGTAATGGTACCTTTGTGGAGTTCTACAAAATTTTTGACCAATACTAGGCCCATGCCGTTTCCAGAAATTCCTGTAACATTTCCTGCTCTGAAAAAGGATTGAAATAAATTTTCTTTGTCTTTTTCAGGAATGCCAATGCCATAATCTTTTATTTCAATACTGAAGCTTGACTCATCAAAGAAGCTCCTAACTTCAGGTATTGGATTTCCGGGAATTGAATATTTGATGGCGTTTGAAAGTAAATTTTCAAGAATATGTTCCAAGTGAAGAGGGTCAGATTTTACAAGTCGGAAAGGCTCACTGAAACTTAATTTAAATTGAGCATGAAATTTATTTCGTTCACTAATGGATTCAATTAATTCCCTTAAATCGATTTCCTGGTTTTTAACCTCAATATTGGAGCTTTCTGTTTTTCCTAACAGCAAAATTTCATTAACAAGACCAGTTAGGTGTTGGGTTTCTTGTCGAATTGTTTTGATGTGTTTATTTAATTTTTCAGGGTTGCTTTCTGCTTGATTTAAATAAATTTCCATGATTTCTGCGCTGCTCTGAATGCAGGAAAGTGGACCTCTAAATTCATGCGATGCCATGCTGATAAAACGCGATTTAAGCAGGTTGAGTTGCTTTTCTTTTTCAAGTGCAATCAAATTGGTTTGCTCCCATTCTTTGGCTTCAGTATAATCTTGAATTAGAACGGAAAGTCTATTTTTTTGCCCTTTGGTTTGAATCCGGTTAATGGTGGCTTTAAACCAAGTTTCTTTACCCCGAATGGGTAATGTATATTCCAAATAGCCTCGCTCGCCTGTCTTTAAAGTAGATTCACATTTTTTTGTGAGTTCAATAACCGATGGAAATTCATCAAGTGAAACTAAATTGAGTCCTTTTAATTTTTCTGGCGGAAGAAATAACAGCGCTTCGTCGCCGGTCCAGAAATTTGTTATGGTGAGATTTTCATCCAATTCAAATACAATATCACGCATGGAAATGATAATGGATTCCAAATCGGCCTTCGATTTTTTTAAATCTTCCTGGATTTGATTTTTTTGCTGTTGTGATTTATGCGCATTCACCAAATTGGCGCATGTTACCAGAATAGGTTCAATCTTGCTTACCAAGCTTGCATCATAACCACCTTTTTTATTGGCTAGGCCAATCATGCCAGTAAATTCATCTCCAAAATAAAAGGGAATTCCTATATAGGATTGCAGTTTTGGATGCCCATGAGGAACGCCACCACTATTGGGGTCGGTTTCAGGAGAATTACTAATATAAACCTCGCCACTTAATAAGGTTTGACCAAACAATGTTGATGTATTTCTGAATTCTATACCGCTTTGATAGCTTTTTTCATAATAAGATTTACTGGCATCGTCCCAAGCAATATTTGAAAGCGCATGGCTTACCAAGTAACGAGCATTGTTTTCATCTGTTTTAACTTCGCCAATAAACCCGAATGAACTTTCGGTATAGCTTAGCAATTGATTTAACAATAACTCAAATCCCTTACGGGTAGTTTCTTCCTTTAAATAAACTTGTTGACTTTCTGTGATGGTATTTAAAAAGAGTTTTTGTTCAGATGCCTCAGATTCAGTAATTTTTAATTGGGGTTTATTTCGAATACAAAAAATGGCTAATTTCCCAAGACCAGGCAATTGTTCAAGTAAATAATCTTTTGTGTTTAGCTGAATTTCTACCGAGTTTTTTGATGATTGAGTCAGTCTTGATAGTGAATTGGTTATGTCTGTTTGAAATGCATTGTAGTCTTTGGAAATTCGCTCGTATTCTTCTCCACTGCCTACCACTAATTTTCCTTTTTGTGTTACAATTAGGTAGCAATTGTTGATGTTGTTTAAGTAATAGTTAACTACTTGATTGAAATCCAATGTTTGCGTCAATTCCATTTTAATTTCCTGAACTAACGCTTCAAGGAACGGACCTAAATTAATTTCGTTTGGGTTTGAATCTTGAAGAAGTTGAGCATGCCCAGAATCAATTTTCCCAACTTTATAGGTTATTCCGCTGATCTTTAAGAGTTGAATTAACAGGTCTTTTGATTCCCCAGAAATTGGAATGAATAAGGAGGTTTTTTGAGGAAGAATCGACTCAATCTCAATACTAATTAAAGTTTGAAGATCCGCCTCAAGATTTCGGGCACCTATGGTATCTTTGGACGTGATTTTGAATAAATCCTCCGATTCTTTTTTAGATATAATAAGTGTCAGTATCAACTTGGCCATAATTCGTATGCGCAAGTTAATCTTTTGAAATACAGTATCTAATAATCAGGAATTAGCTATAGTAATAGACAGATTTGGGTTTTTAATTGTGGTTTATTGTGACGATTTAGTTGAAAATTAATTATTAATAATTCATCATTGCAGCTCCGAGGCCTTATGGATATTCAAAATTTATAAATCCACTTAGTTTCGATTTATAAATAAATTGTCATTTCTCTCGGGAGTTAATTGTTCTTAAATCGTCACTCTGTTTTAATGGTTAGCCTTTTGTTTTGATTTGCTGTAAAAACGATTTGGATTGAGGTGGGAATTCATCTTGTCTTAACATTAGCAAGAGTTTTGTCGGGCTGGAGGATTGGTGTTGCCCTGCCAATTTACCACGCGGAAAAATTTGTCATCCCTCTGCTCATGCACACTATTGTTCTGCCCGAGTACAGCTGTAGTTTTACAAATCCGTTCGAGGGAAAATAAGTAGGCATGAAATAAAGTGATTCGAGAATTAGGTTTAAATTAACTTTAGTAAGTTAGTAATAAAAAAGTTGCGCAGTTTATTCAATAACTAATTCTTCCAAATTAGCTGATTTTTTTCTTCCAATTGCTTGGTATTTCACCATATAAATCTTTGAAGCATTTGCTGAAATAGGACGCACCTCCAAATCCTACATAATCTACAATTTCAGAAATACTCATATTACTTTCTTCTAGCAGACGCTTTGCATGGTTTAGTCTTATTTCTCGGATATAAACACTAACCGATTTATTGGCTAGCCTTTTCAGTTTTTTTTGTATGGTTGATTTACTTTGATGAATTTCTTTACTCAAAGTTTCCAAATCAAGGTTTTCATTGGAAAGGTGTTTTTCAATAATATGGGTTAAATTATCAATGAAGTTGTTTCGGTTATCCTTACTGGTGGATACGAAGCCCGGCTGAAACGGAGAACGAAGTCGTTGGGTAATCTCAGCCCAATTTCTAATTTTTATTCGGCTTATTTCCGGACCGAGTTCAGGGTCGATGCAATCCGTGATCCCATTTTCCAACAAAAAACTTTGATTCCTAATTTGCATCGGGTTTGCCAGAAGTAATACAGGACATACATGCAAGCGTGCAAGAATAGGACTGAGACTTAACTTCAGATTCAAATCATCTAAATTAGATTGGATGATTACTAAATCAGGAATGAATCCTGACATTTCAAGACTTTCTAATTTTTCTTCTGCTGCCTTCATCTCGAAAGGCACTAGATGCGTCTGCACACCTGAATCACCGGATAGAAACAAAGGTATTTCCGGACCCATAAAGAGTAGATTTAATTTCATTGATACAGTTGAGTAAGGTTAGTCGGTGTCAAACCTAGATAATTGGTGGTTTTTTCCTTTTCAACTGCGAATCAATTTCTGCAACTTTTAAGTAAATAAAAAAGGAATTTGTGAGAATTTAGGCTAAAAATTGAACTAATTTTTCAAGTTGTTTATTAGCTTTTCTGTTTTAATTCTTTAATAACCAGGGTGATGTCGATGTTTAATTTCTTTTTAAGTGGTGTTTTTTCAATTTTTTGGCCCGAATTCAGATTTGAGAGAAAAGGGAACTGCCTCTCGTGTTTTTTTGGAATCTGCTGAAGTCCCATTTATTCAAGATTTTACCCTAGAAATTTTCCTTGTATCTGCCTGGGAGTTGAACTGTTCATGGGCCATATTTTCTAATGGGGCGCCAAGTTAATTTCTCTCAATTACTCCTTTATGCTAGTGTGAAAGGTTTTTCAAGAATAATTCATGTAGTGAAATTACCTGATTTATTTTCTCATTCTAGATGCATTGTTTTGGGTTTGCTTTAATAAGTGAAAAACTGAGTCAGATGGCTTGAATAAAGATACAAATCATCATTAGGAAATACTCCAAAGAAAGGTTCCATTGAAAATTTTTGTTCAATTCATTTTTAGAAGTAATAAGCTAGTGTTATTTATTTCACTGGAAATAAATTGTATGGAAACCAGACTTCTGCATCGGGATTCCAAATCTCAATGCAATCTTTTGAAGGGAAGAGTTTGTAGTCAAAACGTGGAGTTCCAGGACTAATGTATCCCGTGTAGTAAAATTCAGCTCCAATGTTTTTCGCAAACTCCATTTTTTGCAGCATAAGCCATTTGCCAATGCTATGTTTTTTGTAGTCGGGATGATAAATGTTCATTATTCCAGCAATGCTATTCATGCCCACATCAAAAATTCCTGCACCAATTAACAATCCCCGGTCTCTGAGTTGAATCATCCAGGTATTGAAGCGATGTTGCTTTTCATCCTCAAACAAATAAGAAGCTACAGAAGCTGAAGGCGTAAAGCTAATTCCGGTTTTGTACAAGCTGAATAAATCTTCCAGTTCAACAGAATATTGGAATGGGCTTATTTCGGCACTGAACTTTTTGTTTTTACGAAGTATTTCTTTGGTGCTTGAATTGTGATTGAATAGGCTTAGGCGTGTACGTAACCAATGAACGGGCATTACGCTTTCTTCCTGAATAATCAGGTTGGTTGTAAACATGTCTTGCTGCATGCGATAGAAGCCTCGTTCTAGGCAGCGGTCGAGTAGTTCACCCTCAATGCGTTCAGGAATACGTTGACTATCCATTTTTAGGGTCAATAATACCAAAAGCAAACTTATTGCACAATGGAATTAGCTCCGTTTGCTAATCTTATTTCCGCTAATAGCGCGTTGCCTACTGCACTTGAATCGATTAATTTCTGGGTTGCGTTTCTTTTCATGCTTCTGGGATACGCCGGAATTTACCCGTTCGCGCCACCTTCGCCAGGATGAAGGTTTTAGTTGTTGACGCATAAGTTGAATAACCTCAGACTCTTTCAAGCCAAATTGCCTTTTTATCGCCTCAAAAGAGGTGCGGTCTTCCCAAGCCATTTCAATAATGCGGTCAATTTCTTCTACTTGCAATTTTTGCATACCCATCAAACCCCTAGAGTCATTTTTTGTTTGTTGCAATGTGAAGCCGGTAGTACAATTGATTTGGTTCAAAAAGGATTTGAGGGTTACGGACCATCAACCGATATGGGAAGCCGCGCAGACCGGCATTCCAACGCTTGCTGTTTTTTTATTTGAACCCAGCTTGATGGCAGCTTCTGATAGCTCTTTTATCCATTGGCGTTTCGCTGCTCAAGGGCTGTTTGATTTGAAACAAGCCCTTAAGAAGCAGGGCATTCAATTGCTGGTTTTGCATGCTGAATTTATTGAGTTTTTTGAGCGCTTGTTGGAATATGTGGATGTCAAAATTGTTTACTCTCACTGCGAAACCGGTAATCAGGTTAGTTTTAATCGCGACAAACATGTTGCTGCTTATTTGAAAATGAAGGCTGTGATTTGGAAAGAATATCAGCGAGATGGGGTTGTACGCAGGTTGAAAAGCCGCAAGGCATGGCCGGCAAACTGGTATCAAACCATGCATAATTCACTTTTTGCCTCTGCTTCCTTGAAGTTCTCCGAGTTACGCCTTCCTGTTCCTTTCCTTAATGCATTTGAAATTCCAGATTTTCCAATCGATGATAAAGCCCGTTTTCAACCCGGAGGAAGACAAAATGGTTTAAAATATTTGAATTCATTTTTACAAGAAAGGGTTGTAGGCTATGTGAAACATATTTCGAAACCTGCCGAATCGAGACGTTCCTGCAGTCGATTATCGCCTTACCTTGCTTGGGGTATGTTGAGCATGAGGGAAGTTTATCAAGCAGTTGAGCGGCAGAAAAAGCTTCAACCCGAACGACGTTTTCAATTGAAGTTTTTTCAAGAACGTCTTCGTTGGCATTGTCATTTTATCCAGAAGTTTGAAACCGAATGCCGCATGGAGTTTCATAACCTGAATCCGGTATTCAACCAAGTAAGAACCCAAACTAATGAGCGCATACTGGAAGCTTGGAAAGCAGGTGCAACGGGTTTTCCTTTGGTTGATGCTTGTATGCGTTGTTTGAAAGCAACAGGGTATATCAATTTTCGGATGCGGGCAATGTTGGTGAGTTTTATTACCCACAATTGCTGGCAGCCTTGGCAAGCAATCGCACCCTATCTGGCGCAGCTGTTTTTGGATTATGAACCAGGAATACATTACCCTCAAATTCAAATGCAAGCCGGGAGCAGTGGCACGCATATTATTCGCACCTACGATGTGGTAAAGCAATCCTACAAACAAGATCCCATGGGCAATTTTATTCGCCTCTGGGTAGAAGAATTAAAGGATCTACCTTTGGCATTTGTGCATGAACCTTGGAAATTAAGCCGGGAAGACCGCATGAAAAGCATTCCTTCCTATCCAGAACCAGTAGTTGATTTGAAACAAAGCCGGCAATTTGCCCAGCAGGAACTCTGGGGCCTCAAAAAGACAAAGCAAGCAAAAGAATACAACCAATACCTACTCAATTTATTGACGAATCAGGGGAGTTAGTAACTTAAGTGGTTATACGTTGAAAGGGTAGTTGGGCCAAAACTTACGAAGTGTTTAGTCGTATTTCTCCGCCATATTAAACTAGGACTTTTTTTCTGAATTAAACCGGAATTACTGGGGTTGATAATGATCTGTCTACCTTTTTTGGATTCGTTTAGCCATTACAAGTATGGGCTCAAAATAAATTTCTATACCAAGGTTTTCCTTTAGCAGGATATTGGCGTAAGGGAGTCATGTTGTTCACCAACAAAGCTACGACCAATAAAATTAGCACTCCGCTTAAGACTGGAAACAAGACATAGTAATAGCCGAGGGCTTTTAGTTTTGCTGAGCCTGAAACCGCAATTAGTGCAGTGGCACCACCAGGAGGATGGAGACTTTTGGTGTATTGCATAGCAATAATCGAAAGTGATACGGCTAAAGGGGCTGCCAGCCAAACAGGACCCCCGAAAAATTGAGCGATTGTTACGCCAATGAGGGCACTAATTAAGTGACCGAAAATTAAGTTTCGGGGCTGCGCCAATGGACTTTGAATTACACCATAAATCAATACACTGCTTGCTCCGAATGAGCCAATTAGAAACAGGTTGTCTTGCTCGTTTAGAAACAGGTGCTGTATCCATGCGATAAGGCCAATGCCGCTAAAAGAGCCAATAAATGACCAGATTTTCTCCTTGTAATCTACCAGGGTTTCTCTGTAAACCACGTACTTTCCAACCCGGTATGTTCTTTTGATATGTCGTCTTACCACCTGAACTGTTTTAAGTATTTGTCATCTCTTTGTGCTGCTTTTTTTGATATTTCCAAGCCTTTGTAGATGCCTATTCAACATCACGATAGCCTAATTCAATTTTTGGGATGGACGATGGCAAATAAACTACAATAATTCGGCATTCTTTCAAAAACAGTAATCGAAGATTTTGGATTTGGCGAGAACTTAAAGCTAATGCGCTTTGATTTTGCGTCTACATCCTTGACAGTTTATTCCATTAAAATGCTAGCTTGCCTAAAATCAGTCTGAAATCATATGAAATGGCTGTGGGTTTTAATTCTAACAGGTATTGTGTTGAGTGCTTGTCGCAAAGGAACCGAATGCGATGAGCGGGCCATTTATTCGTACTTAAGTTCAAGTCAAAAAGCAAGATTACCCTATCTTGGTCATGAAATGCTCAAATTTTGTTCACTGCAAGGCGATACTTTATCATTTGCTTGTGAGGGGCCAAAGCAAAGCTTTTTGAAAACTCAAAAGGTAGGAGAGGATATCAATTGCGCACAAGATTGGTATTTGGAGCGCCAAGCGTATAACTTTAGGTGCTTGGAAGATTCAACTTATGCATTTCAGCTTTCCACTCGGGTGCTTGCTGACCAATCTTATTCCTTATTGGATTTCTTCATCAAGAATGCTCCAGCAATTCGGAGCGAGGATTATGCCTTAACTCAGCCTAATTTATTTCGCGATTCCATAAATTTAAATGGAAGAGTTTACAAAGCCTTGGCCCTTTATTTTTATTCCGGTGAAATTGCTGGGAAGTGGGTGGATAGTCTGGGGCTGGCACAAATCCGTATCGGGAAAACTGATTATTTAAGGTTGAATTGAAAAGCAAATTGCCACTCACGCTTTTCAGGACTTTTTAGATATTGATCCTTAATGAAGTTCTTAATTATTTTTACATCTCCAGAATTACCAGATCCAAGTCTTTTATTTTTGAAAATCCTTTATCAGCTGTTACCAATGGAATTTGGTAAGCTAAAGATGTTGCTGCAATTATGGCATCAGGAAGTTTCACATTGTATTTGCGCTTTAAGTCGATTGTTTTTTCTTTTATTTTAGAATTCCATTCCAAAAGAAAACAATCGTTTATTAATTGGCGTAATTTAGAATCCTCTGATTTTGAGATTCCTTTAAAACCTAAAAGTTCAATTTCAGAGTAAAAGAAATCCCAAAGTCATATTCCAAAAATGGCTCAACAGTATTGTTTCCTTCATGGATATAAATCAGAAAATTTGTATCAGCAAGAAAATCAATCTTCATTTTCGCGCATTAAGGTTTGATAGTTTAGTCCGTCAATATTCCTTTTTAACTTGCCAAAGTGTTTCTTTAAATTTCCTGCACTACTCGTTTTCTTTAGTTTTTCTCTAAGAATTTTTGTAATGTTCTTCGAGTTAGATTTATCAATTACTACAGCCATAAATTCTCAAATTTACCAAATATACGAAATTGTTAATATTTTTTAAGTTCAGTTTTTTGTCTGGCTCTTGATATCCCGAGAGGGGTCTAGATTCGATGTCAAGTGCTTACATTTATTCAGCCAAAGGGTCCTTAATTTTATATGGTTAGCCTTTTTTTGCTTAAGGATTTATTCGATTTAGTTCATGCCTAATGGAAGATTTCGGGGAGGACTAACTTTTTATTTAGTTAGTTACTAGTGTGATATGATTTGGCACAAATCCGAATCTGGAGAACTGATTATTTAAGGTTGAATTGAAAAGCAAATTATTGTGCTTGAATGAAGCAGAATTTTCTTTGGACTTGGGGAAGAATTCTCACTGTTTTGAAGGAACAGGAATAAGCCGATTCCTGTTTCAGTTAATCTGGGAAAGGGTTAAAATTTAACTAAGAAAATGGCTTCGGTTTAACCAGGTTTTTGTGTTTTTGGAAATTCATCTTTGAGAAGGAGGTTTAACTATGCTTAGTTTTTCCAAGGCAAGGGCCCTATGTTGAGGATGGCCTCTCTTTTTACAACCTTAATTTTGATTTTTGCTTTGCCATTTTTTTTCATACCCCATTTTTCTTGCAAGTCGGTGTTTAATTTTAGAAGGATGATTCGTTTGTGAGGGTGTTTTTTCAGCTCCTCTTCGTATAATCTCACGCCATCTTCATATCCCGATTTTCCACCTGCAAATTTTGACCAGCATGCAATGGCATAAAAATCAGCATTTTTGATTTTTGAAAAGTCCACATAGTTTTCCCGGTAGTCATAGCATTTATTTAGGATGTTTGTCAAATTATAGGTCGATGGGTGAACTTTAAAGCTGTCGTTTTTGCCCTGAATAAATTCTGAGAAAATGATGCCGCTGCAAGACGCGGAACCATTGTATTCTATAAGATTGCCTGTACTGTCAAATAGCTGAAATTCGCCACCTATGGACTGCTGTATCCAATAATACGCATTTCCGGTATCTGCATGAATAATAAAAGAGTTTGTGGTGTCAAAATTATTTTCAAGTTGAAATTGCATTGTGGATTGTGTTGTTTCCACCTTTGCATCCTTGAATCCAGAGTTAATAACCAAACTGGCTATTAGGCTACAAGAATTTAATAAGGGTAAGCAAAGTAATAGCATGAAGATTCGTTCTAGGTGATTTCTTGATGCTTTCATTGGTAGGTTTAACGAGTATTAATTGCTATTAGTTTTTGAAATAATTGATTGTCTAATATGGTAGTAAAGAGAATCAACTTGAGATTTGCCTCCTTCAATTTTTAACGAGATTTTGTTGGTTTTGAGTTGCTCTGTTTAAAACATGCACAACAAATTAAAGTAGCATTAGGAATAGAGGCTGTGCACACGGTTTTGAGAAGTTGGTTTAATGAAAATGTGTGAGTGGTTGGTGGATGTATTTGAAAAACTACCAACCCGAAAAGTCAATCAAATCGATGACCTACTACCTCACAACTGGAAACAATTAAACTAGGTGTACTTTACCTGGGGGATACATTGTTTTAATAACATCCTACGGAGTTTAAAAAATGAATTCAGTAAAGGGTTGATAACAAAAGTATTAGCCGTCGACTCATTGTTTGATAGTTAGTTATATAATTAGCCAAATAGGGCAAAATGCATGAGTTTTGGCGTGTTAAAATGCGATGAAGCGCAAAGTTAATTCCAACTTAAACAAAAAAGCCATCCGAAATGATGGCTTGTTGCTCCCCGACCTGGACTCGAACCATCCCGGACGTCCGGGAATGATTAACTTGGCTCATGTGGGACTCTTTTCAGCTGAGCTAAAGGTCCAGAACCCGCAAAATCATCGGCTAAAATTTGCTGAATGAGTTTTCTGCTTTTCTGCCTTTTGATGAACTTTTCAATTTTGTCAGCATCTCCTTTAGAATTTGAGACTTCAAAAACAGCAATAAGCTTCCAGTCTTTGTACCTTCCGGTAAATCTCTCGCCAGAATTGTTGAGGTGTTGCGATAATCTTTGCCAAGGATTTTGGGAGTGTCCGATATAGTATTTATCGGCATCTTCGGAAAAAAGGAAATAGATGTAATACATGGAGGGTAGGATAAAAACGAAAAAGCCATTCGTCTAGTGATGAATGGCTTTTTACTTGTTGCTCCCCGACCTGGACTCGAACCAGGGACCCCATGATTAACAGTCATGTGCTCTAACCAGCTGAGCTATCGAGGAGTTTCCTCCGAAAGGGGATGCAATGATAGGAAATGAAATTTAATTGCGCAATATTTGTACAGAAATTTTTTTAAAAAAATAACGCATGAGCTTATTAGTTGTTGGTTCTGTGGCATTTGATGCTATAGAAACTCCCTTCGGAAAAACAGACAAAATTGTTGGAGGAGCCGCTTCCTACATTTCACTTGCCGCTTCTTACTTTACTAAGTCCACAAATTTAGTTGCTGTTGTGGGTGAAGATTTCCCCCAGGCATTTATTGATCACCTCAATCAGCATGGGGTTGATACCACAGGTTTGCAAGTGAAGAAGGGCGAAAAATCCTTTTTCTGGAGCGGAAAGTACCATACCGATATGAATAGTCGGGATACGCTTGTTACTGAGTTAAATGTATTGGCAGATTTCGATCCCATTGTACCTGAGGCTTATCAGAATTGTGAGTTTTTGATGCTTGGAAATCTCACCCCAAAGGTTCAACAAACGGTAATTGAGCGTTTGCAAAAACGTCCGAAGCTTGTTGTAATGGATACCATGAACTTTTGGATGGAAGTGGCCTTGGATGATTTGAAAGAGACCCTCAAGAAAGTAGATGTATTAACCATCAATGATGAGGAGGCTCGTCAGCTTTCAGGTGAATATTCTTTGGTGAAAGCGGCAGCAAAAATTCAGGAAATGGGTCCTAAATACCTGATTATTAAAAAGGGTGAGAACGGTGCTTTGTTGTTTCATGGCAAGGAGGTGTTTTTTGCTCCAGCTCTTCCGCTTGAAGATGTTTTTGATCCAACTGGTGCTGGTGATACATTTGCCGGTGGATTTATTGGTTACCTGGCCAAAACCGGTGATATCAGCTTTGAGAACATGAAGAATGCGATCATTTTTGGTTCAGCAATGGCCTCTTTCTGTGTTGAAAAGTTTGGTACTGAACGAATCATCAATCTAAGTCAAGCCGAGCTGGATGCTCGTATTCAGGCATTCCGCAACTTAGTTCGATTTGATATTCCTGCTACTCTGTAAGTTCACCATGAAGTATAAAAGAAATGGCCATCAGCTTGCTGATGGCCATTTCTTTTTGTGCATAGCACCAATTATTTAAAATGGAAATAGGGGAGTTGTAGTCCAAGGGATTCTTGACAGAATCAGAACCAATCCAATTCCAAGGTAAACTACCGTTCTGCGGTGTTTGTCTGAGTCGGCATAAGCCTTTTTGGTTTTGATTCGGCCAATTTGAATTAAAACAATAGCCAAAATCATAGTAAGCGGATGTTCAAGCAATTGCATGCGCTGAATAGAATCTTTCATCGCTCCTCCCATATTGGCTAATGCCGCCTGAACATTTGGACTTATAAACCAAAGAATAATCCCAATCAAAAGCTGTAGATGCGCAAATCCCAAAAGAATTCCACCCAGCTTTTTATCTCCGGGAGTAAATGTTTTATTGCCCATCAGACCAATAACCGATTTAACTAAAACCCAAATTGCCAAAGCAAGAAATGCCCAGCGAAGAATGTTGTGAATTGGAAGTAATGCTGAATACATAGCTTTTTATTTTTTTTCAATATTAGGCTTTTGCCAATCAAATGCCACGAACAAGCAACTAGAGATTCATTGAAATTTTGAACTCAATTAATTGATTGAGAACTTTAGGTTTTTTACCACCTAATTCTCCAATTCATGTTTACCTATTTCTGGCATCAATTGCCCTTTTTTAGGATTTTAATTTGTTTTATATCAGGAGTTTTAGTTGGTGTTCTGCATATTCATACGGTGTTTTTGCCTGCTGTTTGCATTGCCTTTTTAATCCCTGTTTTTGGTGTTAAGGATTACCTTAAAATTGGAATTTTTCAGGATGTTTTACGAGGAATGGGATTGCAATTCCTAATTTTTTTTACAGGCTTCTTAAACTTTTGGGTCTTTCAGTTCAATCAGGATATAAAATTTCAGTCGTTTTTGTCTTGCGACAGCCTATATATTGAACCCCTTCAAGTACCGGTTGTGAAACCCGGTAAGGCTTTTGGCCAAATGAATTGCAACCTTCATTCCTATGCAAACGGAACAGTCAAAAAAAATCCACTTCAGTTTATTCGGATTCAGGTTGATACCCAGTTATGTTCATTATTTCCCCAGAATGGAATTCTAATTTCCAGAAAGGAGTTAAAACCAATTCCAGAGTCGGAGAATTACGGTGATTTTGATTTTAAATCCTATGCTGCCCGAAAAAATTGGTTCTTTCAGTACCGCTTACAAAATAGAACTGGTTTTGTGCTTGCAAAGTTGGAAAAGGAGCAAGAGGGTATTGCTGCCAATTTTATTCAAAGCATTAGAAGTCATTTGTATGAACGATACGGAAAGAATAGCTATTCAGGTCTAATGATGGCTTTGTTGTACGGCGAGGATGATGAAATTGATAAAGGCCTGCTTGAAACCTATGCGGCAACCGGAACCTTACATATTTTGGCTGTTAGTGGAATGCATGTGGGTTTAATTTATTGGTTGTTAGGCTTGATATTAAATCCCTTGAAAAAAGTAAAGAAAGGTAAAATTGTTCATGGGATTTGTATTCTTGCAGGCGTTTGGGCTTACTCATTTGTTTGTGGAATGGGACCTTCCATTCTTCGCGCCACGGTAATGGTAAGCATGATGGTAGTTTCCGGATTGATAGAGCGTACTTATCATCCTTTAAATTCGCTATTTGCCACCGCATTTTGCTTGTTGATTTTTAACCCTTACCTAATAGCTGATGCCGGATTTCAGTTGAGTTTTTTAGCGGTTCTGGGATTGGGGCTTTTTTACCAGGATTTGTATTTGCTTTGGGAACCCAATTCCTGGCTTTTAGATCAGTGTTGGAAGTTGGTATCGGCTTCAATTGCTGCGCAGATTTGCACCCTGCCTATTACCCTTTATTATTTTCATCAGTTTCCAAGCTGGTTTATTCCTGCAAATCTGGTCATTGTTCCTTTAAGCACACTACTGATTTATTTGGGGCTTCTTGAACTTTTAGCTTCCTTGTTTTCTGAAATGCTGTCTGCCTTTTTTGCGCAGCTTGTGCTTTACCTGTTGGAGTTTATGAACAGCTTGGCCAATTGGATAGCCAGATGGCCCTTTGCCGTAATTCAGGGTTTTTGGTTTGAACCGATTCAATGGGTGGTTTTCTCGGTGGGATTGTTATTCCTGGTGCTTACAATTTATCGTTTTCGATTTGGCGTTGCCATTTCATTGCTTGTTTCTGTGTTGATTTTTCAAACGATAGGCTTGATTAAAGATATTCAACAAACAACAGGACAAGGTTGGATTACATATTCTTCATTTGGTAAAAAGATATGGATTTGGAAATGGGGCAAAATGGCTTGTGTTTTTTTACCTCATGATAAGGTGGTTTCCAAAGGTCTGGCTGAGTTTTTGGCCAGGAATGAACTTTCTCTGCAGCGGATTGATTTCGCACAGGCCGATTTGGTACGGGTGAAAGCAGTTGGGGGTGTAAAAGAAATCCGGTTTGAGACGAAACGTAGCCTAAATCGTAAGCAGAACAAAAGCCCTTGAAATCTGGTTGAAAAACTTGGACTTATTCCCTTTATCATTGCATTGTATGGAAAACCTTGTTTTACGAACTACCGAAGACCGCATTAGTTGGTTAACCTTGAATAGGCCAGAAAAAAGAAATGCACTCAGTTACCAGATGGTTGCTGAATTAAAACAGGCATTAAAGGATAGTATTTCAGATGCATTGGTAAAAGTAATTGTGATTCGTGGGAATGGAGAAAGCTTTTGTTCCGGTGCAGATTTAGATTCGCTTCAAAAGCTTCAACAAAATACGTTTGAAGACAATTTGAGCGATTCTG
This sequence comes from Bacteroidia bacterium, assembly GCA_023151275.1. Lineage (GTDB taxonomy): Bacteria > Bacteroidota > Bacteroidia > UKL13-3 > UKL13-3 > CAISCU01. Next base: position 115,864 of record JAKLJI010000004.1, read on the forward strand.
ATCATTTGAAAGAATTGTTTCAGTTGATTTACGAATCACCTAAACCGGTAATTTCCATGGTTGATGGACCCGCGTTTGCTGGTGGTTGTGGATTAGCAACGGTTTGTGATTTTTGCTTTGCAAGTCCATTGGCCAAATTTGCCTATACCGAGGTGAAAATTGGATTTGTTCCAGCCATAGTAATGGTGTTTTTACTAAGAAAAATAGGGGAGCAGGCAGCACGAAAAATCTTACTTACCGGCGATGTGTTTTCAACAGAAGAAGCTCACCGAATGGGACTTGTTACTGAAATTATTGAAACCGAAGTCTTGGAAGAACGCGTGAAGGAATTTGCTTTGCGTTTGTGCCGTCAAACATCAGCCCAAAGCTTAGCTTTAACCAAGAAAATGATTTCAGATGTGCAGCAAATGAATTTGACGGACGCTTTAGCTTATGCGAGCCGGATGAACGCCATTGCACGCTCAAGCGAGGATTGTAAAAAGGGAATTCAATCATTCCTAAATAAAGAAAAGCTGGTATGGTAAGGTTTGGCTTGATTTTGATTGTTGGTTTCTTCGGATTCATCCAGGGCTTACTTGCACAAGTTCGTTTGGGTGAAGGGAAAATAATTTACGACATTACCTACGATAGTCTTCCTGCCGAGTTGCTTTCCTCCCAAAGTTACCTCGCCAAAGATGCTGTAATTTACTTCAAAGGAAATAAAAGCAGAACAGAAATGGGGGTTGGTCCATTTGGAAAAAATGTAACCATTTCTGACCAGTCAACCGGTTCATATACCATTTTGCTCAATGTGTTTAAGAAAAGGATGGCGCTTCATAAGAGCGATTCCGAGATGCAGGAATTCAGAAAGTCGATGGGACTTGATACCCTGCAATCTGAAGTAGAACTGACAAATGAGGTAAAGAAAATTCAGGGATATCAGGCAAAAAAAGCCATAATAAGGCGAAAAACTTCCAAAGGAATTGCCGTTAATGAGGTTTGGTACACTCCGGATATTCAACCCTTTTATGTTGACCAAGATCCGGCCCTCAAGAAAATTGATGGGATGCTATTGGATTTTACCATTCAACAAGAGAAGTTAAAGATGCGAATTCGGGTTCGAGCAGTTTTTCCGGCACCTATTGACGATAGTTTGTTTGAAGTTCCAGACAATTACCAGCATGTTACCGAAGCCGAATTAACCCGCATCATGAATTTACTCCTGTTGGAGCGAAATGAAGGTGGCGCTGAATATTAAATTCTCAAGCCCGCTCTGAGGGGAGCTTCCCGGATGTTATCAAGCAAGCTAATAAAGGCGTCCAGATTTTTGATAAGCGTAATGTTTTTCCGCAATTCCAAATCGCACATTAAGAATTGAGAACCAGTGAGCAAGATTTGGCTTGAAGGCCAGTTTCTGCTCAGAAAATCAACAAAATCCTGTTTGTTCAAATCCGGTTGAGACGAGGTCATTAAAGTAAGAATGAAATCCGGCTGATGTTCACTAAAGGCAAATTTCAAATCTTTGAGTGGCACTTCCTGACCTAGATAAACCACTTCGTGACCCCTGGAGCGGATTAAATAATTGGCAAAAAGCAAGCCTAGCGAATGTTTTTCATTTTCTGGAAGGAATAACAAAAAACGTTTACTTCCGGCAGCCGAACGCCCAATCATCCCATCAATAGCAACGAACAATTTTTGCTTCACCAAATTGGTTACAAAATGCTCGTGAGAAGGTTGAATGGAACCAACTTGCCACAAGATTCCAACCTCATTTAAAAAGGGAAAAACAATTTTTAGCAGGGTGTATTCCAAGCCATGCTGCATGATAGCAGCTGAAAGAAGTTTGTGGAATTCAGCTTCATTAAACCCTAGCATTGCTGATATTAGGGCTTTGATTTGATTGCTATGTTCTGAGCTGAAGCTGGATAAACGAATTACGTTTTCCGCAATTTCCTCCTCAGACATTTTTGCAATTTCTGAAATCTTAAACCCGTGGTTATTCAGTACACTGATATTCAACAGCTGTTTTAAGTCGCTGTCGTCGTAGTAACGAATATTGGTCTCGCTCCGCTTTGGATTGATAATGCCATAGCGCTGCTCCCACATTCTTAAGGTTGGACCCTTAATGCCTGTTACTGCTTCAATATCTTTAATTGTAAAGGTTCCCAATGTGCTTGTCACACTTTTATTATCTAGAATAAACATTGGCTCCTTTCTTTTGTTTTTTTAGTAATGGCACAAAAATTCCTTATTTCTGGTGGAACTGGTTTGGTAGGGCAGTTTCTTACAAATCTATTGATTTCGGAAGGAAAAGAAGTAGTTCACCTTACCAGAAATCCTCGGGAGGGCTCTGTTAAGCAGTTTTATTGGCATCCGGATAAACAGGAAGGAGATAAAAATGCATTAAATGGAGTAGATACCATTATTCATTTGGCTGGCGAAGGAGTTGCCGATAAAAGGTGGAGTGAGAGTCAAAAAAAGCGGATTTTGGATAGCCGTGTTAAATCAACCCAACTTTTGGTGAGTTGGTTAAAGGCGGGCAATCATCAGGTGAAATCATTTGTTTCTGCTTCAGCTGTTGGGATTTACGGACCTTATCCGTCAGGTAGAGTCACCGAAAATCATCCCGCTGGCGAGGGGTTTCTTGCCAATGTATGTGTGGAATGGGAAAATGAAGCGAATAAGGCCAAAGCCTATGTTGACCACTTGGCCATTCTGAGAATTGGACTTGTTTTGTCAACAAAAGGGGGATTCCTGAAAGCCATTCAAACTCCGGCAAAATTTGGTTTTGCGGCAGCATTCGGTAGCAATAAGGCCATTCAACCTTGGATACATATTCAGGATTTAGCTCGTATGTTTTATTTTATATCTGAGCAAAGATTGAACGGGGTTTTTAATGCAACAGCTCCAAATCCGGTTAGTTCGCAGGTAATGATGAAATCGGTTTGTAGCGCCTTGGGAAGTCCCTATTTTCTGCCGGCTGTTCCTGTGCCGGTTCTAAAAGTTCTATTCGGTGAAATGGGTGGAATGCTGGCTGCAAGTCAACAAGTTGTGCCAGAGAAATTGCTGAATTCCGGCTTCTCATTTGAATTCCCAGAGCTGAATTTGGCTTTGGCTGATTTGTTAAGAAGTTCCTGAATTAGTTTAGGAAAAACTTAGTTTTTTTAAATTGTTGTTCGATTTTTTAGTGAAATAGAAAAAAAATAAATCAGCCATTCAATTCAAGAAATACTAAAAATTAACATCAGTTTTTGCAATTGGAATAAAAATTATGCGAATTGGTAAAAAAAGCGTTTACCAAAGGTAAACTAATTTTTTAAAGATTCAATTTGGGTGCTCACTAGATTTTAAAATGCTGTTTGACAGCTTGTTAGCTGATTGTTAACTTGGTGCTAACAAAAGATTTTAGTCACCATTAAATTAACAAGTCTATGTTAAACGTAGTAATTATTGAAGACAACGAAATGTGGAGGTACATCATTCAAGATCGCCTTCACAAGTCCAAGCAATTTTATGTCGTTGGAACTTATTCAGTTGGAAAGGATTTTTTTGATGACCTACCCACAATTGCATGTAAGATTGATTTACTATTAATTGATCTTGAATTGCCGGGTGACAGCGGATTTGAGTTGGCAGATAAACTTAGGGAGCGTCTGCCTCATGTTCCATTTGTGGTTTTTTCTGCTTTTGTAAAAACAAGTATTAAAGCGGCATTTTACAGTTTAGGAGCACGGGCTGTGATTCCTAAAACCCTGCTTCAGGATTTACCACAAGAGTTGCTCTGTGCCCTAGGAAAAGGTTCCGAAGAAAAGTACAATTATTCGCAATTATCTCGAGATGAAATGCGGCTTTTGTCTGGAATTTGTGAGGGTAAAACCAATAAGGAATTAGCGAAAATGTTTTTTAAGGAAGAAGGAACAATTGAGTACCGTTGCAGGGCACTAGCTGCAAAGCTTAAAATTAAAAATCGTCGTCAGCATTTCCTCATGTTTGCCTTGCGATATGGATTTCATCAGCCCAAGATTTAAAGTAAGCCCAAAACCAAATATTCAATAATGGGTTTGCCTAAGTATGAATGAATACAACCTGTTTTGGTTTCGCCGTGATTTACGCTTACATGATAATGCCGGTCTCTTCCATGCCCTGAAGGCAGGCAAGCCTGTAATTCCTGTGTTTATCTTTGATGCGGAGATTCTGGAAAAGCTTCCTGAAAAGGACGGGCGGGTTGAATTCATTCATCAGCAAATAGTTCGTTTACGTGCTGAGTTAGCTGAACTAGGTTCGGATTTGTTGGTAAAATATGGAAAGCCAATTGAAATCTGGAAAGAGTTGGTAGTAAATTATCCGGGAATGGCCCTTTTTTTTAATCGGGATTATGAACCCTCGGCAATTTCGCGTGATGAGCAGGTAAGCACGATGTTGAAAGAGAAGGGCTCATCAGTTTACGATTACAAAGATCAATGCATTTTTGAAGGCAATGAGGTGCTGAAGGACGACGGAAAACCATACACAGTTTTCACCCCGTATTCCCGCAAATGGAAGGCAAAGCTTAATTCTTTTTATTTAAAGGCTTATCCAACAGAGAACTATTTCGCTAATTTTCATCACGGAAGGTTTGAATCGGAAATCCCTTCTTTGGAAGCCATGGGATTCAAAAAGTCGGGGTTGATTTTTCCATCAGACCAGGTTAGCCTGAATTTAATCCGGAATTATCATCAAACCCGTGATTATCCTGCAATTCACGGAACTAGCAAGCTTGGTGTGCATTTTCGCTTTGGTACAATTTCAATTCGTGAAAAAGCCAGAAAGGCTTTGGAAACCAATGAGGTGTTTTTGAATGAGTTGATTTGGAGGGATTTTTACATGCAAATTTTATTTCATTTTCCGCATGTAGTGGGGCATGCATTCAAGCCGCAATACGACAGGATTGTTTGGCGGAATAATGAGGATGAATTTGAACGTTGGAAAATGGGGCAAACCGGGTATCCAATAGTTGATGCAGGAATGCGCGAATTGTTGCAAACAGGATACATGCACAACCGGGTTCGCATGATTACAGCCAGTTTTTTAACCAAACATTTGCTTATTGATTGGCGATGGGGGGAAGCTTGGTTTGCCGAAAAACTGTTGGATTTTGAGTTAAGTTCAAACAACGGCGGTTGGCAGTGGGCCTCAGGTTCAGGCACCGATGCCGCACCTTATTTCAGAGTATTTAACCCGGAACTTCAAACCAAGAAATTTGATTCAGCAGGAGAATACATCCGAAAATGGGTTCCTGAACTGGGAAAGAATTTATCTTATAAGCCAATTGTGGTGCACGAATTTGCACGAAAAAGGTGTCTGGATGCCTACAAATCTGCCTTAGGTTCAGTGGAATAGATTGGGAATTTGCAATCAGTTGGTTTTTTCAGAATTTATCTTAGTATTGCATCATCAAAATATTTCTGTCCAGAGTGCTCCCGGTTCAGTTCTGAACTTCAAACCACGGTTGAGCTTTCTGCCAAAAAAAATAATTCATGCAAGACATTCTACCATTGAATGAAATGCTTGTTTCCGAACTAAGGGAACTTGCAAAAACATTAAGTATTTCTACTGAAGGGCTTTCCAAGAAAGACTTGATTCAGGCTATTCAAAAAACCAAAGGTAATTCCGATGCTTCTGCTTCCGCAGAGGAATCGGGTAAGCGTAAACCTAGAGCAAGAACCAGCAAGGCAAAAGTTGCTGAAACAACTGCTCCACTTGTTGAAAATCTTGTTTCAGAGCCAGTAGCAGAAGTGGCTGATAATTCAGTACCGGTAGTAGTTTCTGAATCTAAAGAGCCTGCATTGGCTGCTGCGGAAAACAGATCTCAAGGGGATACTCCTTCAGCACCAGCTCCAACTCCCCAGCAACCTTTTTCAAAAAACGACCGTTGGAGAGATAGGAATGATAGAAATAATCGCGGAGAAAGGAATGGTGATCGTTATGAACGTAATGAGCGCTACAATTCCAACGACCGCAACAATCAAGGTGATCGCAACAATCAAAACGAAAGAAACAACCCAGGTGAAAGGAATAACCAGGGCGAGCGGAATAATCAAAACGAAAGGAATAACCAAGGCGAGCGTAACGAAAGACCTGAACGTAACGACAATCGGGAGCGTCAATCGCAGCCTTATGTTGAATTAGAAAGTATCGTTAGCTCAGAAGGAGTTCTTGAAATGCTTCAAGAAGGCTATGGCTTTTTGAGGTCATCAGACTACAATTATATGCCTTCACCGGATGATGTTTATGTTTCTCCTTCTCAAGTAAAAATGTTTGGTTTGAAGGTTGGAGACACAGTAAAAGGAACGATTCGTCCGCCCAAAGAAGGGGAAAAATACTTTGCCTTGGTGAAAATTGAATCCATCAATGGCCGGCTTCCATCCGAGGTTCGAGACCGTGTTGCATTCGAGCATTTGACGCCTTTGTTCCCGGATGAAAAACTTCGCATTGCTGATAACTCCAGTTCATATTCAACCCGAATTATTGATTTAATTGCTCCAATTGGTAAAGGACAAAGGGGTTTAATTGTTGCACAGCCCAAAACGGGTAAAACCATTTTGTTGAAGGATGTGGCCAACGCCATTGCCAAGAATCATCCGGAAGTCTATTTGTTAATTTTACTAATTGATGAGCGTCCGGAAGAAGTTACCGATATGCAACGAAGTGTTCGTGCAGAAGTTGTAGCTTCAACTTTTGATGAGCCAGCTGAAAAGCACGTTAAATTGGCGAATATAGTTTTGGAAAAAGCAAAACGCTTGGTTGAAAGTGGTCATGACGTTGTGATTTTATTGGATTCAATTACACGTATGGCAAGAGCATTTAATACAGTTCAACCTGCATCCGGAAAAATTCTTTCGGGTGGTGTTGATGCCAATGCCCTGCATAAGCCCAAGCGTTTCTTTGGTGCAGCCCGTAAGATTGAACACGGAGGCTCTTTAACCATAATAGCAACTGCCTTAACTGAAACCGGTTCTAAAATGGATGAAGTTATTTTTGAAGAGTTCAAAGGAACCGGAAATATGGAGCTTCAATTGGATAGAAAATTAGCCAACAAGCGTGTTTTCCCTGCCATTGATATTGTTGCTTCAAGTACGCGCCGCGAAGATTTGTTATTGGATAAAACCACTTTGCAGCGCATTTGGGTGTTGAGAAATCACCTTTCGGATATGAATCCGGAGGAGGCTATGGACTTGGTATTGAAAAACATGCGTGGAACCCGCACCAATGAAGAGTTTCTGGCTTCAATGAACGGATAAGAAATTTGTTTTTACAAAAGAAAGGCGGCCAAACTTTGTTTGGCCGCCTTTCTTTTATTTCTGCAATTGGTCTTTTACCAAAATCAGCAGTGGAACATGGGTATGATAGGCCATCTTTTTGCTCATGGATCGGTGGAACAAACGGTCGAAAAAGCTTCTGTTGTGTTTGGCCATCACCAACAAATCAGCCTTTACCCCATCTACGTATTCATTAATAGAGGCAATAATTTCCCCTTTTTCCAATTCAATAAACTGCAATTGCGGGTAACTAATTTCTGATTTGTTGCGTTTAAAGAAGTTATTTTCTGCCTTGAAATACTTGTCGTTTTCAGACTTTACATGGATTACATCCAGCGGACAATCAAATAATTCGGCAAAGTAGACCAAGCGACGTAAAACATAAGTTTCGGGCTCATTGTAATCGGATGCATAAACAATACGGCCTGGGTCTTTGTAAACGCAAGAGGGTGGAATAACTAAAACAGGAACTTCTGTTTTTGCAACCACCGATGCGGCATTGCTCCCAACCAAAATTTCACTGATTCCCGAACTTCCGGTAGTTCCCATTAGAATTAAATCAGCATTTTCAGTATGTGCGTAATGGCAAATCTCATCTGCTACAAAACCATAATGGCTACTTAGTGTAAAATTTACACTTTTTTCTTTTAGCTTTTTGCCCAGCCTTTCAAAATTTTCTGCGGTGAAATCTTCCTGCTCTTTTACAAACATCTGGTAGCTTTCGGCAGGCATACTTGCATCAACCAAAGCCACCTGATTGATGTGAAGGAGGTGAATAGATGCTTTGGTTTTCTGAGCAAAACCAATCGCGTAATCCATAGCATTTTCCGCGGCTTGCGAGAAATCGGTTGGTACTAGAATTTTGCTGATCATGATGTTTTTTGTTTAGGGTTGAGGTTCAAAAATCGTGGGTTTGTGTAAAGCAATTGTAAATGACTTTACAGGTATAAAGGTCACCATACAAGCACTTGTTTCCAATGAGATTTGTCAGTACTCTATCAATTGTTAGATAACCCGGGTTCTTGCAATTTGTTGGAGAATCCATTTACTTGAACAAAATTTTTACTATGAGTAGCGGGAAACAGCAATCGCAATTGTACACCCTTGCAGTGGTTTTCTTTTTCTGGGGTTTTATTGCAGCATCCAACGGAGTTTTTATCCCTTTTTGCAAAGAACGGTTTGGCTTAGACCAGTTCCAGAGCCAACTTATTGATTTCGCTTTTTATGGGGCTTATTATATTGGAGCTCTTGCCTTGTTTTTATTCAGTGCGGCTTCACATCGCGATATGCTGAATCATTGGGGCTTTAAAAAGGGAATTATTTATGGGTTATTGATAAGCGCACTAGGCGCCGGGCTAATGATTGCCGCAGTAACTGCCGGAGCTTATTTGTTTATTCTGGCTGCATTTTTCATTTTGGCACTTGGCTTTTCACTTCAACAAACTGCGGCACAACCTTTCGTTGCCTCTTTGGGTGACCCGCATACTGCATCAAACCGACTTAACCTTACAGGTGGTGTGAATTCTTTGGGCACGGCACTCGGTCCCATTGTGGTTTCTTTGGCCATTTTCGGAACCATTGTTAGCGGTGACCAACTGAGTGAAATCATCAAAACGGTTTCACTTACCAAAATGGAATACCTTTATGTATTTGTGGGTGTTCTTTTTCTGGCTGCTGCGTCTTTGTTTGGTTTTTCAAAAAGCTTGTCAGATGGTAAAGCCGACGACCATTTTGAGCCAGCACCCAAAGCAACGCGCATGTTGATAATCATTACCTTGTCATTGGTTGCTGTATTCACCTATTTATTCCTTCGTTATAAAGACCCTGAATTTATTGAACAGGTAATTAATCAACATCAAAAAGACATTTCTGGGTTGGGACTTTCGTTCCTGGCCTTGTTGGTGATTGTTATCGGTCTTCTGTTTTCAAATCAAACCGCACAGAAAAATCCTGAAGGCTGGGGTGCACTTCGCTATCCGCAATTGGTTCTGGGGATGTTAGCTATATTTACTTATGTAGGTGTTGAAGTTACCATTCAAAGCAATTTGGGTGAATTGTTGAAACATCCGGAGTTTGGCGGAATTCAAGGTAGTGCATTGGCTCCCTACATTTCTATGTATTGGGGAAGTTTAATGATAGGTCGTTGGACTGGCGCCATCGGGGTTTTCAATCCATCAGCCAGTTTGAGAACCATTTTGTTGGTTGTGGTTCCCTATGTTGCTTTTGGAGTAGTACTTGCGGTGAATGCACTTTCCGGGCATGATATGACCCCACTTTTAATGTATGCTGTGGTTGTTGCATTGCAAATAGGTGCCTTTTTCTTAGGTAAAGACAAACCAGCACAAACCTTAATGGTGTTTGGTCTTTTTGGAATGATTGGCATGCTAATTGGCTTGTTTACTGCGGGTACGCTCTCAACTTATGCCTTCCTAAGTGGAGGTCTTGCCTGTTCAATTATGTGGCCTAGTATCTTCGCATTATCCATTCAAGGACTTGGCAAATACACTTCGCAAGGTTCGGCCTTTTTAATCATGATGATTTTGGGGGGAGGTATTATTCCTCCAATTCAAGGTAAATTGGCTGATATCATTGGAATTCATCAATCCTATATTATTCCTGTTCTTTGTTTTGCTTACCTCAGCTTTTTTGCGGTTCGTGCAAGACAAGTGCTCGCAAAACAAGGCATTAATGTAGATGAGTTGGAGGCCGGGGGAGGTCACTAGTTCATTTAAATATTCGGAAAGCGGAATGGAGAAATCTGTTCCGCTTTTTTTTGAATAGGAGCTATCCAGATTCAACCCAAATTATGGATTTGAACTTCGTTATGAGGGCAAAAAGCCTAGGAAATTCATTATTTACGAGCAAGGTATAATTCATCGTAATGGTGCGTAAGGGAAGTTGAATTTACGCCCAATTTCGAAGGTATATTGTTTAGGAATACATGCTTTTTCGCCTATTCCGGTTTGACTTGAAGAGGATTTTAATCGAATTTAAACCACAATTGTTTGCATTTATTTGGGAATCAATTCAATCCTTTGTATGCTTGATGCAATGAAACTCAGACTTTTTTTTGTTTTGGCAAGTTTGATCGTCTTTTGGGGAGGCATATCCACCTGCCAGGCCCAGGCTGAGAAGCATGTTTTTCAGTTTTCAGACCGAAAGCAACACCGCATCGAAGTTATCAGTGATTCTTTGGAGCAGCATTTGAAAGTGCGTTTTACCCACAGGGGAAGGCTTATGTTTCAAGAACCAGTGAATGATTCAGTTTCATTGGATTCGCTTCATTATTCCTATTACATGCGACCAGGTGGGAAGTTGAATGAAGGACTCGATTTGAATTACCTTTCGTTTTGGCACGAGGGATTGCTCGTAGTTTTGTACGATGAGTGGAGCGCATTTGAATCGGCCCATTATTGCGGTGTTCGATTTTTTGATGCCCGTATGGAGAAGAAGGAAGAATGGTCGGCAGATCGAAAAACCATTAAAGGTAGCCTAATTAATTTAAGAGACTGGGATGGCCTCTCGAGAATCGACAGGCTGTTTATGGATTGATTCAATCCCGATTTTACTTAATAGTTTTAGATAATTCATCAAACTACTTGACTAGTACTTGAAAGCTTTGTATCATTGCTATTATTTATAATTAGTCTAAATAAAAATAAAATAATCAGATTATGAGTGAGATGAGAAATTTTGTAGCCATTAACTACCTGGAGTGCAGTCCCGATTATGTAGGCAGATTTGAGGAATTGTTTGGTACCCGAGCGCATGCCATCGACCGAATTCCTGGATTTATTCGCATGGAAGTTTTGAAACCCAAAGCTGATGGAACCTATTTGGTGGTGAGCCATTGGGAAAACGAAGATGCATTTAAATCGTGGACCAGTTCACCTGAATTTTTGGAAGGACACAAACGTGGTTTTGCCGATTTGCAAAAGGCAAAAGAAGAGGGTCGTGAAGCTCCTATGAAATCAAGTTTTAAAACCTACGAAGTACTTGCCAATTGATATGAAAATGAAGGTTTGGAATGCAAGCCGGCTCAAGCAAGTGGGACTTATCGGTTTTTTGTTTTTCTTGATTAAAGGTCTGGTATGGGTGGCATTGGCTGTTTGGGCCATTTGGTAATATTTTCGAAAAGCAATCACAATTAAGAGTTCAATTTCAGTAAAGCCGGCTTTGACTTGTATTTTCGCAGCATGGAACGAAATCCTTTTCTTGAACAATTGCTAAGCAGGTATCCCGAGCATCAGGGTTTCTGGCTGGATGAGGGTAAGTTAGGAAGGGATAAGGAAGCGTTCTTATGCAGGGTTTTAAGCTTGTTTGAAAATCCGGAATTATTCGCTCCTGAAGATTTCAGCTCTTTTCAACCCGAATTGTTGGTTGATTACATTCGGAAAACGCATCAAATGTATTTGAGCAAGCGCATTCCAGAGATGGAACAACAATTGCTGCTGTTAAAATACGATGCCGAAACCAGTGCTTTTTATGCACTTTTTCAACTGTTTAAAGTAGCTTTTTATAAGCATATTACCGCGGAGGAAACCCAGTTTTTGCCGTATTTAGATAGATTGGTGCAAGCCGGTAAAGAGAGTAGGGGACTTTCTTCCTTTTTGTTGCAGGAAAATTCTTTTCGCATGGCTGATTTTGTACACCACGACCAAGCAGAGAATCCCTTGTGCCGTCTGGTGAAAGACTGGAATGCTTTGTCGGATACCAAGCTGAATGAAAGTCCAGGTCGAATTCTTACCCTGCAATTGGAAATGTTTGAGAAGGACCTTCATGTTCACGACCTCATTGAAGATAAAGTCCTTATTCCTCTGGCCTGTGATTTAGAGGATGCAATCACCCATAGATTGACTTTATTGTCAGATTTTAATTGATATAAAAAGCGGTTTGAATTCATATCCAAACCGCTTTTTTATGTTTATCCCGGAATACGCATTTGACCATCTATTACTGTCCAAATTGCCTGTGAAATTGGGCGTAAACTCAGTTTCCCTCCCTCACCATAACGGTGCATTATGCCTTGCTCGTGAAACTGCCAATTTCTTTGGCCTTTTGGCCCTCATGACCAAGTTCAAATGCATAATCCGGGTTTATTCTTTTATAATTTTTCGACTTAGTTTTTTACCGTCTTTATTTACAGTTATTAGGTAAACTCCTGGTGCAAATTGGCTGAAATCTAAATTTAGCTGCTCACTTAAGGCTGATTTTGAAATCTCCATTTGTCTGCCCCAAATATCGAAAACGGCCACCTGATTGCTTAATACGCCCGGAAAGTCGAGTGTGAGTTGGTCTTTAACCGGATTTGGGAACACAGAAAAAGTCTCTTCTTCTAGTTCATCTTTGCCAAGCGCCCAGTTTGTAGTGAAACTGTACTCAAACTGGTCCCACTTGAATTGCGAATGCGCATAAAACCTGTTCCTTGTGAACTGTTGGCCCACCAGGATAAACCATCAAGTCCGGTGTCCTCAACTATAATTTTATAGCATCCACCTAAATTGTATTCAAAGCTGTGCAATGTGCTTGCCTGACTAAAGCCCTGGAAATCGATTTGTTTTCCGTTTTCATCCAAAATACGGAAGGAGTTCTCGTTCGGATTGCGGTTGGTATAAAACTCAAGTTTGAAAACAGATGGCAAAATTTCAGGCTTGTTGAATGGACTGATGAATCGATTGTTAAGCGTGTAGTCATCAACCTTACCATTCACCAATTTTAACTCAGCAAAAAACTGATTTCCCGAAGCCAGCATGCCTTGGTTGTAAAGATTGCCAAGAGGAAGTTGAATGGTTACAGTTTGCATGGGCATGAGCGTTCCATTCCAGGTATAGCTTTGCTTTTGTTGATTGGAATTTATCCAATAGCTTATTTCAATCGAATTTATTGTTCCTGAACCACTATTTTGAACCACCACCTCTGGTTGTGCACAAATTGGATTGCTTCGGCCATACAGAATTTTATCACTTGGTTTAATCACTTCCAGAATTCGTGCGTCGTTGCTGAAGTTAAAATCACCATAACTTACCAATTGATGAGCTACCACGTAATTGTAAGCGCCACCTTCTTTTGGTGGAACTGAAGCCTCATAATCAATTGTAACCGGTTGGCCTGGAGTTAACAAAGGGGTGAGGTCATTTTCTTTTAGCAAAGAAGCTTCTCCCGGACACCAGCCTTCACGGTCGTAAAGCCAGGTACCTCCTTGAGGAAATACCGGGTTGTAGGAGCAATCACGGGTAATCGACCAGGTGTAATCAACTGTGCCACCATCTATATTTAGCATGTGGTCAACCTGGCCACCATTTGCCTTAAACTCACCTTCAGCGCCATGTCCGGTAATGGTTGAACGCATTTTGAAAGTTTTGGCATCTGCTCTCAGTGGAACCTGAACCGGTGCATAACGACTGTTGTTGTTGATTGAAGTTAGGGACGCGTTGCCTGCTCGTGGTGTGCCTTGCCAAATTTGATTAAATTCAAGAACCGGACGAACCGGAGTTCCTACAATAAACCAGAATTCAACGTCATTTTGTTCTTGATTTTGTCCCCCCAAGGTCATTAAAATTCGTTTGTCTCCTTTTAAAATGGGTGCAAAATCCGTAACATCAAAATACCAGGTTTTTCCTTCAGGTCCTAAATTCAAACCAATACCATAAGGGGTAACAAACGACATAATTTCATTGTACCAAGGAAATCTGCGTTTGAAGTTTAGGTTACTTTGAATCAAAGAATCAGCATCTAAAACGGCAATAGAATCAGCAATTTTCCAGCTATTGCCAAATTCTGTGTAAATCCGTGAAGGAAATGCGGCATAAACCCAATCGGTTTTTACCACGCTAATTTCATCGGAGGCTAGCGGAGTTTGTCCTTGTTTGGATATCACAGCATTTTCAATCACCTGGGTTAATGGCCGGATAACAGAATCGGTTATGAGCGTATCAATCACCTGAACTTGAGCCACTGTTCTTCCGAAACTCATTTCTGGCCGTATTTCAGCATTCATAAAACCAGAAACCAAGTTTTCACCACGCTCTGCTGTCCATTGGAGCTTGTTGCCTATCACCCATTTTCCATGTGCATATTCAAAAACCGAATCGCTTTTACCTTCATTGAATTTATAATAGCTCACAAGACCATCCGAAAAATCAGCATTCTCGCCAACCAATGAGGTTGAAATTACCGAATCGGGGAAGCTTTTGTTCCAAATACCCAAACTTCTGATTCTTCCTTTGTAGTTATTTCCTAAGTTTTGGTCTTTACCCAGCATAAGATTTAAGAGGTTTAAGGGCTTTGTTTTTCCGGTTCCGGAATGCCACAGTTTTCCATTCAGAAAAATCTTCATGATTCCGGTTTGGCTGTTCTTGGTGAAAACCCAATGGTTCCATTGACCACCTTGCTCAGAAGCACTCGCAATTTTATTAATTCTGTCGTAGGAACCAGCCGAAAATCCGGCATCAAAATACACATTGTTGCTGCTGTGCGGTAGGTGAATATTGAGGTGACGGTTTCCGGGGTTTGCATCATAGCCATACAGTATGGTTGTAGAAATGGGCATTTGCTCCTCATTTCCTCTTACCCAAAAACTGATAGTTAGCTCATTTCTGATGCTCGAAAAGTCGGTTGTGTCGAGGCGAATATGCGCGTTATTGGATAAGTCGAGGCTGAAAGGAGAATCAGAAAAAAGTCCCGAACCCAAAGCAAGACTTCCTCTTTTTACCTGAAGGATTGCAGGGGTTGAAGGATTGTTCCAGCTTAGGTCTATCACCAAGTTGGAAAGGCCATCCCAAGTATATCCATTTAGAAAATTTATGCGATTTAATCCCTGAGCAAAAGCAAATGGACCATTAAAAACCGTGATTAAACTGTCGTTAACCAAAGAATTGCGTGGGATGCTGCTGAGCTTAGTGGATAGAATGGAAACTTTAAGGTTTGAAAGTGAAACAGTTCCTTGGTTGATATTCAAGCTTAGGTTGTTGAGCGGACCAGCAGAAAAGCCTGCACTTCGCAATTCGGCGGCGCCAATCAATACTTGAAAACGGCCGGAATGTTGCTGAAAGTTAATGTCGATAGAGCCATTTCCCGGGTTAACAATGGCCTGGGTATCTGATTCAATTCCTAGTACCGTTATTTTTTTTCCAAGCCTTTGGTAATAATCAACTACAGGTTTTGTTGAGTACAAGAACTTTTGGCCGGCGAAATTACTGATTTGGTAACGGGCTTGGGTTGCTGAAACTTCTTCTATTTTGGAAGAATCTACAATGTAGGTATTGCAAGAGTAATCCCATTCGCCGCATCCCAGATTTCGGTTTTCGGAATTGGACACCAATCCGTTTTTGCAGCGCATGTTGTAGCGCATGATTATTTTCTCAAAACTGAGGTTTGAAGAAGGGAATCGGGCTACGGTATCTCTCGTATTACTGCCGTAATGAAAGGTTCTTACGCGAATGGTATCGCCCGGATTTTGTGCGAAAACAGAAGCTGAAATTCCGAACACTAGAAAAATAGCTGCAAAACAGCCCCTTAATTGCGAATACTGCATGGGCGAAAAGATAAGAAATTGACTTTTGTAGATTTCTAATTTTTCAGAAATCGAATGTAAAAACTGTCAAATTCTGTTTTCATAATCAGAAGGTATAAGCCACTTGTTAACTCCTCAACCCGAATTGGTTCATTTGCTGAAGTACCTGTTTGACCTTGTTTAACCAATACCCCTTCCTTTGAAATGATTTCCCAGGAATCCCAATCAACTGGGTCCCGGAACTGCAATTGGTTTTCAACTGGGTTAATCAAAATGGGATTGTTTGATTCTAATTTATTGCCTATTTCTAAAGTCTTGGAATAATTGATGCTTCCATCAAAATCAACCTGAGCAATTCTATAATAAATAGAATTTGATTGAGTTGAATAGTATTGGTACTTGCTTGTTTTTAAGCTGTTCCCTGCACCCTTTACAAAAGCCAAACGCGAGAATTTAATTCCGTCCTCACTTGCTTCGAGAAAGAACCCCTGGTTGTTTTTTTCAAAGGCACATTCCCAATTCCAAATAAGTTTAGTAGCATCAACCTGAATTGAAAAATGGGTAAATAGAACAGGAAGAATTGGTGAGAACATGTCGGTTGCATTCAAAAAACCATCGGTACTTCCTGCCGAGGATTTTGAAAAGACGGCAGAGCCTGGGTCAAAATCAACTGTATTAGAGAATTGACCTGAGGCGATTATGTTTCTGGTAGTGAGGTTGCATGCAAGTGCGTTCACACTTTCAAATCCGGCAGAACCTAAAGAATAGGCCCATTCAAATTGGCCGGAGGCGCTTAGTTTACACACATATCCATCTTCGGCACCAATAGCAATTAATGGATAAACCCCAGTTCCCGGATCAAAATCAGCTGTATCTTTAAACCAACCTCCTGCATAAATGCTCCCAATATCATCTGTACACAAGGCTATTCCATTTTGATTAGAATTCCCTCCAAGTGATGCCGCCCAACTAAATATTCCATTGGATTGGAAGGACGCAACGAACACATTTACCACTCCAGTGGAGCTAAGCTGAAAATTTCCGGGTCCAGGGTCAAAATCAACAGTACCAGTATAATAACCTGTTAAAACCACCGAATTGTTAGCACCTATGCATACTTGTTTGGCAAGGTCAGCACCGGTACCTCCAAAGGTTTGGGCCCATACAAAGCCAAAGGAAGAGTCCCATTTTAGAATGAAATTATCGTAAGTAAAACCAGTATTTGCTGTTCGATTTTGAACTCCGGCATTTACATCAAAGTCAACTGTTCCTCTAAATGAACCACAAATAACCAAGTTTCCAGTTTGATCAATTTGTAGCGAACCCAGAGTCTCGAGCAATGACCCGCCCAATGTGGTTGCTCGAATGAGGTTTCCATTGGGATTTAGCTTTGCAATAAACATATCGTTTGAGCCCGAAGAGGTTAAATTCAATGTCGTTGTTGCGGGGTCGAAATCTGCTGTTCCTTGAAAGATTCCCCCTACATAAACTGCCCCTGATTTGTCACAAGTTACAGATACCGGTTCTTCTGATCCGCTACTTCCAGAAAAAGCTTTGGCCCAAATTACATTGCCTTGAAAGTCTAGTTTAGCAAGAAAACCATCAAAACTTCCAGCTGCTGTTAATGTAGCAGATGGGTTACCCGCGATAAATGAAATAGTTCCCTGAAAAGTACCTGTAATGTAAATGTTTCCATTTGCATCCAGACAAATCGCATTTCCGTCATCTGCCAGATTTGATCCAAAATTTTTTGCCCAAAGCAATTGCCCTCCAGAGTTCATGCAACTCACAAAGCAATCTGAATTTCCAACAGCACTTAATATGAGCGAGTTTGGGGACGGGTCGAAATCCGCAGAACCTGTGAATGTCCCTATAGAATACACATTTCCCAAAGTGTCAACGCAAACTGATTTTACGGTATGCGTGCCACTTCCTGCGAATGTGCTGGTCCAATAATGAATTTGAGCCTTTGTATTAAAAGCTGAAATCAAAATAAAGAGCAGTAGTAAAAGTTTTTTCATGTCACTTTTTCTGGGGAAAATAGCAAAAATTACTATTGTATGTTTGTTAATAATTGGTATCCAGTGAATTGGGCTTTTTGTGATTTTGTGAAATTTCCTGTAACATTCCTGTGATTTGGGTAGTTAACTAAAAATACGCAACACCTTTGGATTTAAACAGCCTAATCGAGCAATGCATACAACGCAAACCCCAGGCAGAACGCTCGCTTTGGGATTATTTTGCACCCGATGTTTGGGGTGTAGCGCTACGCTATTGCGCAAACGAAACCGAGGCTGAGGAGGTATTGCAGTTGAGTATGGTGAAGATTTATACCCATTTGGATAAACTCAAGCAAAGCGAGCAAAAGCTTGCCTGGGTGAAGCGTTTGGCCATCAATACCGCTTTAACGCATTTGCGGCTGAATAAAAAATTCAGGCTTGAATCAGGTTTGGAAGACTTGGATGAGCCTGTTCAAGAAAGCGATGTTCTGAGCAAGCTTAGTGCCGATGATTGGATTAAGCTGTTGAAGCAACTTCCCGAACCTCAGCAAAGTGTGGTAAACCTATTTGCCATTGATGGTTATTCCCACCGCGAAATAGCCGAAATGCTGGGTATTAGCGAAGCATCCTCGCGTGTTATTTATTACCGTGCCCGTCAAGACCTCATGAAATGGGCCCAAATCAGATTAGATTATGGAAAAAGACGAACTGAAATCGGAGCTAAGCCATAAATTCGAGAGTTTCCGTCCCCAACCGCCTCAAGGTTTGTTTGAGAAAACCATGGTGCAACTTCCTCAAACCAAAAGGAATAAAGGATTATTTTGGCTGATTTTTCCGCTGGCCATTGCCAGTGTTTTTGCGGTTTCCTTTTCCATCTATTTCGTTTTCCAAAAGCCTCAAAAAAGCGAGCAGCATGCAAAAATTGTACCCAGCACTTCATTCTCAAACAGTGGTTTGGTTCTTAAAGATACAATTAAATTCGGCGAAGCTGAGGAGCAGGCTCCAAAGGGTATTTTGCCAGAATCAATTCAAGCCAAATCTGTTCCTATTTCAAAAGCTATTCGAAAAACGCAAATGGATAGTCGTGAAAAAAATCCGACTTCTGATAAACCGGTTATAAAATTACCACTTGAGGAAACAGGCACCATTTTGCAGCAAAAATCCAATAGAAATGCGGTTCCACTTCAAGCCAAAATAACTGAAAATGTAAGTGTTAGTATGCCCGAAACGCTGGGAAAAACGGAAGAGCTAAATCCGCAGCCCATTCATGATTCTTTGGCGGAAGTGGTGTTTGTGTTGCCTTCAACTAATCCGCAAATCTCAGTTTTTGATTCGGTTGAAATTAGTAACCAATCATTCCGTAAATGGCCAATTAATCTATGTAGTGAATTGCTCTTTGGCGCACATACTTACCTCTATAATGGCATTCAAAGTCCAAATGCACAAAGTCAGGTTCAGTTTGATGGAATACATGAAACCGGAATGGTCCTTTATGGGTATGGCCTACAGGCACGCTATAGAATGCCCATTTCTAAGAAGTTAAAATTTTCGGGTGGACTGCAACTTGAACGCCTTGTGGTAAGCCGAATCAAAGCAACTCATGTTCCTAACCCCAAGGAAGGGAATTTGAATACAACAGTTGATTTAAAAACTAAAGAGGCATTGGAAGCCAGCTTGTATTATGATTTTAGCTTTGATTATGTGCAACTACCTTTCGATTTGGTTTATAGCAAATCCGGAAAAAAGGCAGGCTATGAAATCAGTACGGGACTGGCTTATATTTTGTTGATTGGAAATAAACATTACAAGGGAAGTTCGGCCTCTCCAAATCCAACAGTTACATTGGATGGAGCATCTGGGAATCGACTTCAGCAACACCGATTTGGGGTTCAGTTGGGAGGCCGTTTTTTTTATGCCTTGAGTCAATCCTGGTGGATGTATGCCGGATTACAAACCCAATGGCAATGGCGGAATGCTCTTCATCCGGATTATGTAACTTTGCCAAATCCTATGAATTTTTCTGTGGAATTGGGAATAAAAAAGCGGTTTTCGTGTAACAGATAGCAAGTTGAGCTAGTTAGTAGGATATAAATCAATGACTATGAAAAAAATTGGAATGCTATTTCTATTGTTTGGATTGATCTGGACAAATGCATGTAAAAAGTCGGATGGTCCTGTTACGCCGCAAGGAATGCTTGGAACGATGGTTCGAATCAATTGTGGCGCAAGTACACTTGGCGACCTTTGGATTAAGGGCGATGATGGAACCTATTATCAACCTTGTGTACAGGATTTCGCAACCCTAATTCCTGTGTATTACCAGGATGGAGATCGGGTAAGTTTTGCCAAGCGTGCATTGCGCGACAATGAACATTGTTCACCTATTTGCGGAACGGTATTGTTAGATGGTAAAACCGAGCAAATTGGTTTAACAAGTTTGAACCTATTGAGCAAGCGAGAGCAGTTTAAACTAACTGGCAAACTTGAAAACCTAAGCGGAAAATTGGATGGTTGCGGTTGGGTTTTCCATTCAGACCAAGGAAAGACATACGAAGTATTGGATTGGTTCGCTGGTGTTCCTTTGCTAGAAGATGAGCCGCTTGAAGTGCTTATTGAGCCTGTGAATGTAGGGAGTATCTGCATGCGTGGAACTCCTGCCGTGTTCTTAACAGCCAAGTATGCAAAGAATGGATATGCCTGCAAGGCCTCCATTAAACAAGCCGAAATTCCCAAGGAGAAAATGACTGTTCATGTGTTAAATGCAAGGCAGGAAAACAATAATTTGGTTTTGATGCTTGGCTTTTCAGGTTGCAATTTTGATCCTACGCCAATTACGCTTTATACCACAGATGTAAACCTAGCCAGCGACCCTCAAGTGGTGCAAGCCACACTTGCCAACATGCCCGAGGAGCAAATGTGCCAAGCTTATTTTCAAAAGGAGGTTTGCTTTGATTTGTCAAACCTTAAGGCTACATCACGCTACTTCAATATTATTTTGAGGGGCTATAATCAACCCATCCCAATTCAATTGCATTGAGGTGTTGGCCTGAATTAAGCAATAACGCATTCTATTTGCATTGAGGGACTGTGTAGCTTTAAGCTACTGGTCCCTTTTTTTTGAACCCGGATTACGCAATTGAACTTCGTCATGAGGGCCAAAAGGCCAAAGAAATTGGCAGTTTCACGAGCAAGGCATAATGCACCGTTCTGGTGAGTGAGGGAAACTGAGTTTACGCCCAATTTCACAGGCATTTTGGGCAGTAATAGATGGTCAAATGCGTATTCCGGGTTGAATACAGCTACCAAGAATTGGGTATAAAGAAGAGAAGTCGGGTTGGGAGAAAAGGCAAGATTCCTGATGAGCATCAGGTTGGTTATTGATTGGTGTCATTCTGATGCTATTCTTTGAACGGATTGTGCTATTTTCTAAAATTTGGAAAGGGGAACATTGTGTTACACTAACCTATAAACCTAACACAATGACACAAAGACCAACATTCAAATCCCACTATGATAATTTCATTGGTGGTCGTTTTGTAGCTCCGGTAAAGGGAGAGTACTTTGAAAATTATTCCCCTGTTGATGGCAAGGTAATTGCCAAAGCCGCACGTTCAGGAAAGGAAGATATTGAGCTTGCATTGGATGCCGCCCACGCTGCATTCCCGGGTTGGAGCAAGACATCGCCAGCACAGCGCTCAGCAGTTTTATTGAAAATTGCAGATACAATGGAAGCCAATCTGGATTATTTGGCTGCTATTGAAACCCTCGACAATGGCAAACCCATACGTGAAACTACCTTGGTTGATTTACCCCTTTGCATAGACCATTTCAGGTACTTTGCTGGTGTAATTCGTGCTGAAGAAGATACCCTTTCAGAGCATGATGAACATACGGTTAGTATTTGTTTGACAGAACCCATTGGAGTTGTTGGGCAAATTATTCCATGGAATTTTCCTTTGTTGATGGCTACCTGGAAAATTGCTCCGGCTCTTGCCGCTGGTTGCTGTACGGTTGTTAAACCTGCAGAGCAAACTCCAACATCCATCCTGTGTTTGCTTGAATTAATAAAAGATGTTATTCCGGCCGGGGTGCTAAATGTGGTAACCGGATTTGGTCCGGAAGCAGGAAAACCCTTGGCGCAATCACCACGTATTTCAAAGGTTTCATTTACCGGAGAAACAACAACGGGCAGGCTAATAATGCAATATGCATCTGAAAATCTGATTCCGGTTACGATGGAACTTGGCGGAAAATCGCCGAATATTTTCTTCCCATCTATTGCAGATGCCGATGACGAATTCTTTGATAAAGCCATTGAGGGGGCCGTTTTGTTTGCAGTTAACCAGGGAGAAGTTTGTACCTGTCCTTCCAGAATTTTGGTCCATGAAAGCATTTATGAAAAGTTCATGAGCAGGGTGATTGAACGTGTGAAAGCAATCAAAATGGGCAATCCACTTGAAATGAGTACCATGATGGGTGCACAAGCCTCGTCAGACCAATACGAAAAAATTCAATCCTATCTCAAACTTGGTAAGGAAGAGGGCGCTGAGGTTTTGGTAGGTGGTGACGTTTGCAAACTGGATGGAGACCTCGCGAATGGTTATTACATCCAGCCAACATTGTTTAAGGGTCACAATAAAATGCGCATTTTCCAAGAAGAAATTTTTGGTCCGGTTGTATGTGTTACTACTTTCAAAACCACTGAAGAAGCCATAGCAATTGCCAACGATACCCTATACGGTTTGGGGGCAGGTGTTTGGACACGTGATGCCCATGAATTGTATCAGGTTCCTCGTGCCATTCAGGCTGGACGGGTTTGGGTAAATTGCTATCATTTGTATCCTGCTCATGCTCCTTTTGGTGGTTACAAAAAATCAGGTTTTGGAAGAGAAACTCATAAAATGATGCTTAATCATTACCGTCAAACTAAAAACATGTTAATATCCTACAACAAAAATAAATTGGGCTTTTTCTAGTATTGATAAACTTTTTGCCGGCAATGCATTTCATTGCCGGCATTTATTATGATAAGCCGTATTTCTTGTTCGTCCGAAGTTGCCGGATTCATTGCAGAACTGAAAAATCAGTTTGGTGAATTGATGTTTCATCAAAGTGGCGGATGTTGTGATGGCTCACAGCCCATGTGTTTTGAAAAAGGCGATTTCAAAATCGGTAGCAGCGATGTTTGCCTGGGTAGTATCGAAAACTGTGATTTTTGGATGAGTAAAGACCAATTTGAGTATTGGAAGTTTACCCAGTTGCATGTTGTTCTTGTTCATGGAAGAGGTTCCAGTTTTTCACTTGAAATCCCTTACGGGAAAAGGTTTATTGTTCAATCCAGGTTATTTACCAAAAACGAACTTGAAAACCTAGAACCTTTGCGTTACGCGGAAAATTGATTGTTCAAATGCAATTTCCTGTATTGTTTTGGTGTGATGCCTTCAATGCTTTTAAAAGTTCTTATGAAGTAATTGCAGTCTTCAAAACCAGCTTCATAAGAAACATTTTTAATATAAAGTTTCTGGTCGGTTAACAGCTTTTTGGCTAGTCGAATTCTTTCGAGAATAATAAACTCTAGCGGACTAATTCCAAGTTCCCTTTTGAATAATCTGTAAAGGGAAGCTTGGCTCATGGCCATAGTGGTACACAGTTCATTCAGGTTGATTTTTTCTGAAAGGTGTATGCGAATCCATTCTACTGCGGCATGAATAACTGTGCCTGATTTGATAGATTGTTGGTCATCCTGCACAGATTTTAAGGTTTGGGTTTGAATAATTCTTACCAGTAATTCCTGCAAGCTTAAATCGGCAAGTCCATCCTTGGTGATTAAATCGCTCTTGCAGGTTTGAATAAGTTTATTGATAGTTTGTGCAAGGTCCTCGTTGTTGTAGAAATAGTAGTTTCTGCTGTCAAGGTCCCATTGCACATCGTTGCGCGGGTATTTTTCATTCAGAAAATCTAGTGTTTGATTTATTTTTGAGGCCGAAATTGCCAAGGCCAAACATTGCGTTGGATTTTCAGAACTTGCCTCGGGGAAATCGATTTTCATGAGTTCATGCGCCGGAATAATCACAGATTCTCCAGGTAAGTAATCAAATCCCGGTTCATCAAACAAATGCATAACCTTTTTGCCTCTTAACATGGAAGTAACAACCAAATCGGTAAACTGTAACTGAACCTTTTCGCTGGTTTGATAGGTCTCAAATATGTTTAGTTCGCAACTTTCGAGGTTATAAATACTCCGGTTTTCAATCAATGTTTTCAAGGCTTTCTTACTTGAAAGTTCCGGTAATTGAAGCAAGTTTTTACTTCGGGCCATGGGTGGTTCTTTAGGTTAGCTATTGTAAGATAGCCACCTCGGGAGCTTCTTGCAAGAATACTTTCGCCAATTACATATATCAGGTAGTCCTTTACCTCAATGCAATTCCTTTAGTTCTGCTTGCAGATTGAATCTTGCTTGCTCTTCAAATAATTCCTTAAAATGACCAGTATGAAAAAGAGATGTTCTTTGCAGGAATTTTGTTATAACTTTCTTTCGACCTTCCCTGTATTCGTTTTCAGAAACCCAAGCGTATTCAAGTCGAATTTGCTTGGAATATTTCAAGTAATCAGCAACAGGTGCTCCAAGTATCGCCAAATCTGCATCAATAAGGAATGCTGAGTCGGAATGAGTTGGCTCATGATTTTTGGTACACATAACCAGTTGAGAAATTTCAACATCGAGGCTTGCTAAGTTGGGCAATGCTTTTACAAATTTTGCGGCCATCTCCGCACTTTTTTCCTCATTGTCGGATTTTGTTGAATCATATATCCAATCGTGAAAAATTACAGCCAGATACACTGCTAGTGGGTTTTTGAATTTGACTTCAATCGGAATTAGCATTTCAAACATGCTCGTGATATGTATCAAATTGTGGTAATGGCGAGAGGTTGAACCATAAACTCGGCAAGTATTTTGAATCAGTTTCTCCAAAACCTCCGGACTTAATCCCAATTCAAGCAATTTTTGTTGAAACTTTAGAAGCATTTTGGGTCAAATCTATTCATTTTTCAGGTAAATGGTTAAAATTATGTAGCAGTAAGTCAGAATGTTATGGGTTGATTATCTGTTTAAAATAGTTTATAATGTAAACTAGTTTATTTTTGCATCTGTATGAAACACATTTATTTAATATTACTTCTCGGTTTAGGCTGTGGCAGTTATAAACCGGTAAAGGCCCAGGTTCATGGATTTGAGAATTGGGTAACGAGAACCGAGGGCACAACAAATTGGGAAGATCCGCAAGGATGGTTTACGTTGAATAGCCTCGGGAAATTTGGATTTCCGGCAACCACAACTTCTAGTTCAGATGCACATAGCGGAACTAGATCAGCATTGCTTGAAACTACTCAAACTCCATTTGGAACCATTCCTGGGATTCTTACCTTGGGTGATATGTTGGATGATAACGGGGAGGCAGATTTGAACCGAACCTTTGTTCCATTTCAAGGAAGGCCCACACATATTCGTTTTTGGGTAAAAGCAGAACCTGATTCCGGTGATAGTGTAGCCATGTTGTGCCAACTCAGAAAAACAATAGCAGATGGAAGCCAATTGCTTGTTGCAGAAGCCGGCTGGACATTCGGTGATTATAGCAACGGTTGGATGAAGGTTGAAATTCCAATGGAATACTTAAGCAATGAATTGCCCGATTCCATTTCAATTTTGTTTGCATCGAGCAGGGATGAGTCCGCTCCGGTTGCAGGTTCCAAGCTTTGGGTTGATGATTTGGAATTGGAAGGTTTGCAGGTTGGTCAAAAGGAATTGAATGTTGAATCCTTTGCTTACTACCCAAATCCTACAAGCAAAAGTTTAACATTTGTTGGACCTGCCATTGAAGGGGTAAAGATTTTTGATTTAATGGGAAATTTATTAAAAGAAATTCCGGTTATGGAAAATACCATACAGCTGGATCTGGCTGCAGGACATTACTTAATTCAACCAAATTCTTCTAAATTTTTTTACCAAGCAAAACCACTAATCATTAATTAATATGAATCCTACATCCTTCAACGAAAACGAGGCCCTGCAATTAATTGAGCAAATGATTAACAGGGCGCAGCAAAAAATGCACGACAATGGCATGTATTGGTTGCTTTGGGGAGTTTTGGTCTTTGTTTCTGCACTTACAGATTATGTGCTCCTAACTCAATTTACCTATGAAAAACATGCCTTAGTATGGGCCATTTTAATGCCTTTGGGTGGTTTGATAAGTTTTTTGATGGGCTGGAAAGACAGTCAGAAAAAAAAGCTGGAGGCAAAAACCTATGTGGATGAATTGATGGGCTATGTGGTGACAGCATTTACCATCAGCTTATTGATTATTTGTTTAATTATGCCCATGACTGGCACCAATTGGAAATCCTTTTTTCCGGTGATTATGGTTGTTTATGCCTTGGTTACGTACATATCCGGTGGAATTCTTCAGGTTAAACCTTTGCGCATGGGCTCTTTTGTAAATTGGATTTGCGCCATCGTCGCTTTCTTTTTCCAATACGATATTCAATTACTTTTGCTGGCAACAGCGGTGCTGGGTGGATTCATTATTCCCGGCATCCTTCAAAACAAAGCATATCGCGCGGCCCATGTTTAAAGACCTTGATCCTGTTTTACATTCCCAACTACGATTGGCAGTAGTATCGGTTTTGGTAGGTGTGAAAGAGGCTGAATTTAATTTCTTGAAAGAAAAAACCGGTGCAACTGCCGGTAATCTAAGTGCCCAGCTGCAAAAGCTGAAAGATGCCGGCTACATTGAAATTGAGAAAAGCTTTAGAGATAATTTTCCCTTAACCACTTGCAAGCTTACCCCTAAAGGCTTGCAAGCATTTGAAAACTATGTAAAGAGCCTGAAATCGTATATTCAGGTTAAGAAATAAAAAATCCGGATTCCTTTCGAGAATCCGGATTTTTAGCTATGTCCCACTATTAACTTTCTTGCTCAAAGTAAATTTTATAGTATTTCCTTCCATCCGGGTCCGTACCTCGCTCTATCAATTCTTTGTTGCCATGGATATAGATATGGAAGTTTTTATCCAGCTTAAGTACGCTTTTAAAAACCTTGGATTGTTTTTTTACTGCTGCGGAGGAGATTTCAAATTCGGTAAAAGCATCCAGCTCGCGACTTTGCCGGTAAGCCTCATCAAAGGTTTGAAAGGAGGTGATTAGACCCTGATCTTGCAGTACTTCCTGCTCAAATTCTTCCTTAACAAACTTTTCTTTTTTCTTGAAGAAATCCACCGACCGGTTAAGTAAATCAATTTGGTCGGCTTTGTTTACTTCAAATTCTTCCGGCAATTGAAGTTTCACAAAATCACTTGTTAGGTTCATGAATTCGCGGGTTTGATGGAATTCATCCTTTACCACTTCCAGGTTCAAAAACTCATCGCGCCAGTAGCGAGCCTCACCACCCCGGTTGCTTTGGTCGATTATTAATACACGGAAACCATCTTCTTGTTCATGATCCAGAATGAGGCAGGCTTTGTCCAACTTTTCCGGACTAATGCCTTCTTCCGCTAGCAGTTCAAAGTTCTTTCCGTTTTCGAGGGTTTTGATAAAACTTTGTTTTTGTTCTGATTTGAACAAACCCAATGCCCGAATGGCCTTGCCTTCGTAATGAATTTCGGAAAATGAGGCTACAAAAAAATCGCCGGGTTTTATTTGTGGATGGCTTGAACGTTCGTGCAACAAAGACGCCAGCTGAACACTGGTTAAATGTAAGTTTGTTCCGTTGTCAAAATAGTCTTTTGCATAGCGGAAAACGGCATTCATATCGGGATTGCCATCAGAGAAAGTGAAGCGATGGTATTCAAAATTTTTGAATGAACTCAAAAAGAATTTATGAAGCAGGATGCGCAATTCAGGGTTGTCGATATCCAGTTCGGTTTTACTAAGTTCAATGGAATCTCCATGGGTAGGGTTTCCAATGCGGTGCAATGAACAGGCTTCCAGGTATGCGGCTTCGGTTCCAATCATAGGGGGAAAAATAAGCAGGAAAGGGGAAAGAACATAAAAAAAACGCCGCGGCTGTTATACCACGGCGTTAAACCAAGGCAGGGCCATCACTCCCTGCTATTTGAACCCCATCCGCATGAAAGAATCGTTATATCCCGAAACCGGAAGTTTCGATGGTATAAGTCGATCTTTTCTCAACCGGATTTACCTCAAAGGAGAAGGACTTTACAAGGTCCTTGTTGGTTACGATGCCCACCAGCTTGCCATCTTCCACTACAGGCAATGCCTGAAAGCGGCCTTTGTCCAGCATTTCAAGGGCTTCATCCAATCCGGCTTCCGGAGAAATATGAATAGGATCTGGAGTCATTAAATCCTCCATTTTAAATTCCTCATTCAAGGTTTCTACGTGAACGTTGCCGGCTCCCAATTTGGCGTAAAGAAAATTCAGTGCATCATTCACCGAAATTATCCCCACAATTTTATCCTCTTCTACGATAGGCAGATGAGCTATTTTGAATTGACAGAAAAAATCAAGCACCTGAGAAAAGCGATTGTTCAAGTTTGCAACAACCAACTCTCTGGTCATTATATGTTTTACTTTAATATCTGTTTTCATGGCCTGTTGAATTGATACCCAAAGGTAGCTGCGGCCAAACTTTCAAAGAATGATAAAGGTCAAACCGAAAACTGAGTTTTATCCATGGATAATGTGCAATCCACAAAGGTTTTAAGTTTTTGTGGTTTGGCAGATTCAGGGATTTCTCCGGTTGGTACCCTCCAGGATTGCTTCGAGTACAGGCAATTTAATTCTGGTTTTGGTTTGATATTCCTCGCATTGTTAAATGAAATTCTTTTTGCTATTTTAGGTGTGATAACTTTAACCTCAATAGCAATTATGATTCAACTACACAGAGAATACCGGAATACCAAACCAAAAGCCTACGGAACAGATACCATAATTAATCTCGAGTTTGGCGGGTGAAACGTAAGGGCGTACCCTTGTGGTCGCCCCAATAAAACAAACAAGATGAACAACAAAACAAAATACAATCCCAATATCCACCACCGAAAGTCTATCCGATTAAAAGGTTATGATTATGCGCAGGCGGGATTGTATTTTATTACGATTTGTTGTCAGAATAGGGCGTGTTTGTTTGGAGAGGTTGTGAATAAAGAAATGAAATTGAATGATGCAGGAACGATGGTTGAAAATGAATGGTTGAAATTACCCAATCGATTTCAAAATATACAATTACACGAATATGTTGTGATGCCAAACCATTTCCACGCCATTTTGGAAATCGTAGGGGCGACCCTTGTGGTCGCCCAAAATGATGCGGGCAATCAAAATAACACCAGTATCCAAAATGGGCAACCACAAGGGTTTGCCCAAACGGTGAATACCTCAAATAATGATGATTCAAAAATGGGGCAACCACAAGGGTTTGCCCATCCGGTGAATACCTCAAATGATGATGATTCAAAAATGGGGCAACCACAAGGGATTGCCCCTACGGGTAAAACCGTTGGCAATATGATTGGTGCATTCCAATCCATTGTTACGGTGGAATATATTCGTGGGGTGAAAACGTTGAATTGGCAACCGTTTGACGGTAAATTATGGCAACGAAATTATTATGAACATATCATCCGCAATGAACAATCGTATCTAACCATATCGAATTACATCAAAAACAATCCCGCAAAATGGGGGGATGACAAATTTTATAAAAAATGAAATTCAACGATTAATATTTAGAATGGACGTTTCCAAGGTTGTATGATTGATGATGAATGGTTAATCGTCAGTGATTTGTGTTTGATGGCTAATTTTAACTGAATTTTGCACAAAAGGCATTATTTGCCATCGAGAATGGACCATAAATAAAAAGAAAAATTATCTCTGCTTGAACAGGATTTATTCTTTGATGGCACAAAACACTAAACTCATAGTGAATTTATCAAGTCGGCAAAGGCAAAAAAACCTTAGTCCTTAACTATTCCTTTATCAAAGTATACCCAATTTCATCCCACCACGCCCCTTCGGCTTAGGGACAGCAGCGGTAACCCGTGGCGGCTTTTGCCTGGAATTTGATGGAAATTAATTGCCGTTATTTTTATGAATTTGAAATTGAATACGCGGGCTGCACACTTGAACAAGCGACCGCAGGAAGCTCTGTTCAAGTGTATGTCAGCCCGGCAAAAGCCGACGGGGATTACAAGCGCATGGCCCGGCCGGCCGGGGTGGAAACGCATTTTAATGTTGCGTAAATTGAATTACCCCGGCCGGCAAGCCCCTAAAAAAGAAAGTATGTTACCATTTCCAACGCATGCCGCCATACACCATGCGTCCAAATACCGGCCCCCAAACTAGGGTGGCATCAAAGTATTCGTCGAAGGGTGTGGAGGCATTTAATATGGCGTGGTGCTGCATGAAATTGAACAAGTTTTCGGCTCCGACATACAAATCCAGTCCTTGGTTTTTGAAGGATTTGCTTACCTGTACATTGCTTAACCAATAGGCTTCGGAGCTATTGGCAAACAAATCGCCGTGGTGATTTCCGCTGGTGGATGGAAGCGGTTTCTGACCAATCCATTGTAGCGTATAATCAAAGCTCCATTTGGTTTTGGTTTCGTAGGCAAAGTTGGCAAAGGCCCGGTGTTTGGCTACCATAGGCGCATTGAGCAATTGTGATTTGTATTGCGTACGCGTGTCGAACAAACGGTATGCGAGTCGAATATCAAACCTGCGCATGGGCTCTACCTCAAGCTGAATTTGCAGGTTGTTTGAATAACTTCTTCCTTCCAGGTTGTAAAAATAAACCGATCGCGAATCTTCGTACCGGTCAACCACCAACTGGTTTTCAAAACGGGTATGGAAAAAGTCGATATGCAAGGTGGCCGGCCGATAATTCAAACGAAATTCATGTTGCAGGCTTAAACCATAGTTCCAGGCAATTTCGGGTCTGAAACCTGCCATACTCAATGGATATTCGCTCAAGGGAACAAGGGTTTGCAAGTTCAACTTGGGGAATTGAAATACCCGCGAACTAGCCAAGAGCGTCATGTTTTCACCTAAAACTGAAGCTAATCTTCGTCCTCTGCCTGCCGATGCACGCAAAACGGTTTTATCGCTGATTGCATAGCGCAGGTGCAATCGAGGTGTGATAAATCCATTGAAAATGGAACTGTAATCTCCACGGATTCCACTTACTAGTGTGAACTTGGGCAATACATTGAGCGTGTATTCAAAGAATGCACCGCTTACCACTTCTTGTTGGTTCCAAACCACCGGCAACAAGGTGTCGAATTGCACCAATCGTTCTGCAAAGCGGTCGGATTGAATACTGAATCCGGTTTTGAACTTGTGGTTGGTTGTGCCAATAATGCTCTGGTAAATGAAATTGATATAGGTGCTTTGCTGTTGGCCGCCGTAGTTGTGTTTGCCAAACCTGGCCTGGTTGTTTTGATTGGCAAATTGCATTTGAAGACCCATGCTTTTGTAAACCTTACGAGGAAAGGTAAAGGCCAACTTACTCCAGGCTTCCTGGCGCTGGGCGCCGAGTTTCATGGCGTAGAGTTTCCCAGGATTGTCAACATTTACACCCAGTTGACCGGAGTTGCGCAGGTCATCCAAAACCCGAAATCCTCCCATCCAGCTAAGGCCTTTGCTAAGGTCCCAACGAAAGCGGTACAAGAGGTTGCCTTGCCGGCCTGTTGGGTTATCCATGAAGCCGTCTTTGTTGTGGTCGGTTTCCAAAAAGGTGGTATTGCCGTGCAGAAAAAGCACATGCCTAAATTTTCCATCTGTATGCAGGCGGGTTACCATGTTTAATTCGGTGCGACCTCCTGCTCCGTAATAGGAATTAAGGTAAAGCCTTTCTTTGGTTTCGGTGCTGTGCAGTTCGGTATTGATTTGTCCGGCCATGCTTTCAAATCCATTTACCACCGAGCCTTGTCCTTTGGTAACCTGAATGCCTTTTAACCAAGTTCCAGGAGTAAACGATGGCCCTTGAAGCATGGAGATTCCGCGTGTGGAGGGAATATTTTCCTGCGACATAAGCGTGTACTGCGATGCCAATCCTAACATTTGGATTTGCTTGGTACCGGTAAGTGCATCGCTAAAAGCTACATCTACGGAGGGATTGGTTTCAAAGCTTTCTGACAAGTTGCAACAAGCGGCTTTAAACAATTCCTTCTCGTTCATCAAGGTGGTTTTAAAAGGGTCGATAAAACTTACCTCACTTGATTTGCGCACATAGGAAACTGCAATTTCGCCCAACTCATTTCGGTTGATAAGTGCAACCTTCACAAAGGGTTCTCCAGCAATGAGCAGTGTATCGGTTTTAAACCCAATATAGCTAATCACCAGCTTGCGGGAATTGGGATGGTAGGGAAGTTGGAAATGCCCTAGGCTGTCACTAGTTGTTCCCGATTGCGTGTATAACCAATGAATACTTGCACCTTCAATTGGAAGGATATTTCCTTTATCCGTGGTTTCGGTTACAATTCCACGAAGTATTCTCTTCTCTTGGGCATGAACCGTTGCGAGTTGAAGCCCAAGGAAGAAAAACAGGTACAGGAAACGGGTTAAAGCTTTCCTTTTTTTAATCTTCATGCGTATGCGGATTCTCCCGATAGAGGCAACAACCGGGCAGTTCTGAATAGACCGAATCGGGAGCTGTTGCTTTTTCGGTATCGTGGCCTGATTTGGCAATTAATTCATGGATTTTTTCCAAAGAAATTTTGGTGGGATTGTAAACCACAACCAATTCTTTGGATTTGATATTCCATTCGGCCATTTTTATTCCTTTTTGGTCGAGCGCATTTTCAATGCGTGCCTTGCATTGGGAGCAGTTGCCAAAAACTTTTAAAGTTGTTTTTTCGGTTTTGTTTTGGGCGTTAACCTGCAATCCCAGCAGGATAACCACCAATAGCATTAGATTTTTCATTCTGGTTTTTTGAAGTTAGGGTTGGTTAAAAATTCGGTATCGCTCAGCGATTTCATAAAGGCCACTAAATCGGATTTCTCTTGCTGACTTAAGCGCAGGCCTTTGGCAATGATTTCCATATTTTCATCCAAATTGGGAGAGTTGGTTTTAACATCATCACTGTAATGATTTACCACTTCTTCCAGAGTTTTGAATCGGCTATCATGCATATAAGGAGCCGTTTCGGCAATATTGCGCAAGGTGGGCACTTTGAATTTGCCATCATCAGTAGGGAGTCCGGTAACCTTTCCACGTCCGCGGTCCGTAAAACGGGTATCGAGGCCATTGTTGCGCAGGGCATCGTCGGTAAGCAATACGTCTGAATGGCAATGGTTGCAATCGGCTTTGCCAAAGAATAGGGCTAAACCCCTTTTTTCCTGAGCATTCAAGGCATTGGTATCTCCTTCAAAATAGTATTTGTCGAAGCGCGAGTTGAAGGAAACTAGGGTGCGCTCAAACTGGGCAATGGCTTTAGTTACCAGGTTTGAGTCGATTGTACGCGTGCCAAATGCTTTGAAAAACAAGCCCGGATAAATGGGGTCTTTTTGTAAACGCTCTACCACAACAGGCCAGGTATTGCGCATTTCAATGGGATTGGTAACCGGATCATGCGCTTGTGCCTCAAGCGTAGTTCTTCGGCCATCCCAAAATAGGTAATTCGACCAAGCGAGGTTAATAATTTGCATGGCGTTTCTATCGCCTATTGCCCCATTGGTTCCTTTGCTGAATGCGGCGGTATCTGTAAATCCTGCCGTTTGCAAATGGCAGCTGGCGCAGCTTTGGGTTTGATTATCGCTCAGCATGGGTTCGTAAAACAGCTTTCTACCTAAACTAATTCCTTCAACCGTTAATGGGTTGGAAGGATTGGTAGGCATTGGGCTTAAAAAGGTACTTACCCAAGAAGGTATGGCAACATTGTAGGGAGTTGGTGAATACACTTCTGAGGTGTTGCTTGGAGTTTCGGTTTTGCTGCATGCAAAAACAACTGCTCCCAGAAGAAGCAGAACAAACAAACGCTGTTTCATATCAATTGAAAATTACAGGTTGTTGCAGGTGTTTGCCACTTTTCAAATCCAAAGAAACGATGTACATGCCCTTAGCAAAAGCGCTGATATCAAGTTGCACATCTCCAGACAGAACCTCTTTTTCTAATAAGGTTTTACCGCTGATGTCCATAATCCGCAAGGTTGCAGATTCTGGAAGATTAAATAGCGTTAGGCTTTCGCTAGCCGGGTTTGGATACAGTTTAATTTGAAGGACTTTCCATTCATTGATGCTGCTTACTCCGCTTATTGAATTGTTAATTGCAGTAGTTATTTTGGCATTCTCGGATGGCGAATAACCTTGTTTTACATAGTAAACAGCTCTGTCTTTTGGACCTGCAACTACAATTGTTGGCATTCCCATTCCGCCATAGTATTCTACCTCTGCACTTCCTTTTTCGCGAATGGGGTAGGGGAAGCCGTTTGTAGATTGCCAGTTTAGCAAATTGGTACATTCGTAAAAATCGCTGTAGCCAATTTGGATTAGTTTCACTTTTCCCGGATTGCTTTGCTGAAAGGACTCAAGAACAGATTTCAGGCCTTTTCCTGCTGTAATGCAAGGGGCGCAATTGGGAATCATAACATATTCAAGTAGTACGGTATAACCTGAATCCAGGAGTCCGTATAAATGTTGCCGATTTCCTTTGCAATCGGTCATGTCAAAATCAAGCGCGGTGCTTTGGGCTTGAGTAGTTTGTATATTTAATAGAGAAACGAGTAGGGCAATGCCCACAATAAGGTTTTTCATGAAAAGAATTGATTTTTGTTTTTGTGAAAAGAAATAAGAAAATGCGCCATACGCGCTTAAACCTAAGTTGATTTAAAATGCGAACATTCAAAATCAAAATTTCAGGTCCTAAATTCTAAAAATCTGCAATTCACTTAAAAAATCAAGACTTCGACAGGCCGGTTCTTTCGGCCTCGGCGTTTGGGATTTGAGCCCAATTAGGTCAATTGGAGAACAATCTTTAACCAAATAATCCAACAAAATACTTGAAGCAATTGGTTTTTTCAGTTGAATACTGCTTTCGGTAATGGGGGTGTCCGGTATTGCAGGAGAAAGCATTACATCTGAGCAGCAATCGGTATTGCCCATATCTGCGCATTCGCATGGGTCCTTTACCGCATGATCACCCAAAGCAAATTCGGTTAGCACATCGCCGCAATAATGCAAACTAGCCTTTAGGTTCATAGATGAACCTAAAAACAAGAGGATTAGCAGAAAGGAGAGTGCTTTTTTCATTTTGCAGTACAAGTATAGTACATACTTTGTTAATACCCAAGTGCTAACACTCCATAAGTAAGGGCCAATTGCAATTGGCCCTTACT
This sequence comes from Bacteroidia bacterium, assembly GCA_023151275.1. Classification (GTDB taxonomy): domain Bacteria; phylum Bacteroidota; class Bacteroidia; order UKL13-3; family UKL13-3; genus CAISCU01. Next base: position 151,007 of record JAKLJI010000004.1, read on the forward strand.
TATGGGCCGACAGCCTTTTGCAATGGGCTTTTGGGTCAAGTGGGAACTCCTAAGCAAAATCTTGCTTTTCAATGGTTGATTTGTTATTTTTATAGAATGAAAAAAGAGAAAATCATTGAAACTATTTCCAAGCTTCCGCCTGAATTTGAATTGGAAGTTTTGCTAGAAAAGCTGGTTTTCATTGATTGTCACGTCCTGAAATAAGTTGACCGTTTTGAAGTCAAAACTTTAAAACAAACATATGGCCAACCGAAAAGAATTTAGCCTGAGTCAGGCAGAACGCAGAAGAAGAACTTTCAGTGAGGAGTTCAAGAAGAAAAAGGTACGTGAGATTGAGAAAAAAGTGACTACAATTTCAGAGATTAGTGCAGCCTATGAAGTTCGGCCATGGGCCGTAAGGCTATGGCTAAGAAAGTATAGTTCGAATCAAAAGAAAGGAGAACGTCTAATAGTGGAATCAGAAAGTGACACAAAGAAGATTGTAGAGCTACAGTGTAGAATAGCTGATTTAGAGCGCTTGCTGGGACAGAAAGAGGTGTTTATCACTTACCAGGAGAAGCTTATTGAGCTAGCAGAAAAGACCTATGGCATTGACATAAAAAAAAACTCAGAAACGAAGTCATAATTTGGTTTTGGCAGCATCGAGAGATATTGGACTGTAGCTTAAACTTCTTCTATCAAAGCCTCAATACAAGCAAACAAGCTATACACCAGTACATTGAAAGAGAAATGCAAATGCTGGAGCTTACTTCCAATTTGGAGATAATCGTTTGTCAAATACGCAATGAGCATCCAACCATGGCATTGAAAAGTATGTATACGATGATAAAGCCTCAGGGCATAGGTAGAGATAAATTCATGGAGCTTTGCAAGGAAAAGGGTTA
>JAKLJI010000050.1 GCA_023151275.1 Bacteroidia bacterium
AATTTCTGCAACTATCCAATTGCCCTAAAAAAGCCATCCGGGCTACTTTGTCTTCCCTGGTTTTATTGCTTAAACCAATTAAACCTTTATAAACTACTTAAACCTTCATAAACCAGTTAAACCCTCATCCTTTGGGTGACTGGTGTTTTGTTTATTTTCTGATAGCTTGATAATCTTTTACCCCCTAAGGGGTTAATGGTGTTTGCTGATTAATGCTCATCTTGCTGGTTTAAAATTTGTTCATTCGGAAAATCGAAATCTTCTGAAAGGCTTTGGAACGATTTTATTTGATTTTTGTATTTTGATCCTTGTTCCTTTTCCTGATTCGCTAATTCAACTTCGTATTATTTTCTTCGAATAGACCGGATTGGCTATACACGAGTATTATCCAGCAGGCTTATCCTCGAACCGAACGCAGCTATGAATTTTATAGCAATCCCCGCATTATTCAGCGGGAAACTATTGCAGCTTTGTTTGTTACATGAGAAGTTTTCATGCAAAGGAGCAGATTGGTTTATCCGGGACAACCAAAACCCTTCACTTTCCACGAACGATTCCTGCGGATTTTCAGACGAATGCGATTCGTTCCTGCGAATTACTCGTTTCACTTCCTTAACTTGCCCCCATGCTTCATCGCTTTGCTGTTATTGGATACGGACATATCGGAAAAAAACATGCCCAACTCGTTCACAAACTACCCAATGCCCAATTGGTTGCCGTTTGCGATAGTCAGTTGAATCGGCAAGATGAGCTCCAGGCAGATTTTTCGCAAGTTCGGTTTTACACCAACTGGGCTGATTTGTTGCATCAGGAACCGGCTTTGGACATTGTCAGCATTTGCCTGCCCAATGGACTGCATGCCGCTGCTGCAATAGATTGCCTGAATGCCGGGAAACATGTATTGATTGAAAAGCCCATGTGCCTGAGCATGCAAGAAGGCGAGGCCATTTTAGCTGCTGCCCACAGCAACCAAAGGCATGTTTGGGTGGTGAAGCAAAACCGCTATTCGCCACCTTCTCAATGGATGAAACAGGTTATTGGTGATGGAAAACTTGGGCGGATTCTTCAGGTGCAAGTGAATTGTTTTTGGAACCGGGATGAGCGTTACTACCCATCGGGAAAAAAGTCTGAACAAAACTGGCGCGGCTCCAGGCGCTTTGACGGGGGGATTTTGTTTACCCAATTCAGTCATTTTATCGATTTGTTGTTTTGGGTGTTTCAAGATATCCGCACCCTGTATTCCACCTTCGAGAATCAACTTCATCAGCACCTGACCGAATTTCCCGACCAGGGAACCGTAGTTTTTAAAACCAGAGATGGAGCACTGGGAACCCTGAATGTATCGGTGAATGCCTGGAACCAGAATATGGAGAGCAGCATTGTGGTATTGGGGGAAAAGGGGAGTTTTAAAATTGGAGGTCAGTACATGGACAAGATAGAATACTGCCACATTGAAGGGATGAGTAGTCCGCAGCTTGCACCAAGCCCCGAACCCAACCGGTATGGAACATATACAGGATCGGCCTCCAATCATGCCGCAGTATATTTTAATTTGATGGAGCATCTTCAAGGCCATGCCCACGAGAGTGCCTCGGCAAGGGAGGCCCTGAAAGTGGTGAGTTGGATTGAATCCTTGCAGGTTTAGCAGGGGAATGGGGGAATGGGAGTTCAAACTCCGATGGAAAGGCAATGAGTGTGAGTAATTAGTAATGAGGGGTGGCATATCCGTGATCATGTAGTGTCCCCGTTTTACGTCCTAAACCAGTTAAACCTTCATAAACCACTTAAACCTTCATCCTTTGGCAGACGGGTGTTTTCTTTTGTTAGGAGAACACTAATCCATTGAGGTATTTAAATTTCGTGTGTAAATTTGGATCTTAAATTTCCAAAAGCCTTTCGCTGTCGGAGGCGCCGAGGGCAGCAAGAGTGTGAGTAATGAGTAATGAGGGGAAGATATTCGTGATCATCTAGGTTCCCCGTTTTACTTCTTAAACCAGTTAAACTTTCATAAACCACTTAAACCTTCATCCTTTGGCAGACTGGTATTTTGTTGTTTTTTGAGAACACTTAGTCGATAAGGTATTTAATTTTCATGTGTAAATTTGTGGCTTAAATTTTCCAAAAGCCTTTCGCTGTCGAAGGCGCCGGGAGCAGCAAGAGTGTGAGTAATGAGTAATGAGGGGCAGGTTTCCGTGATCATCTGGTTTCCCCGTTTTACTGCTTAAACCAATTAAACCTTCATAAACCAATTAAACCTTCTGCCTTTTCAACTGTTGCCATTTCCATTGCCACAACAACATTCCCGCACTAACTGCTACGTTGAGCGATTTTTTGATTCCGAATTGGGGGATTTCCAGCACCCTATCCACCAACTTGAGGATATCCGGATTTACCCCCTCCACCTCATTACCGAGCACGACACAGGTAATTGACTGATCAAATTGGTAATCCTGGAGCAATACCCGCTCCGGTCCCTGTTCCAAAGCCAATAAGGTATAACCGGATTGCTTCAACTCCTCGCAAAGTAAGGTAGCCGATTCCCGGTATTCCCAGTTTACGGAATCACAGGCACCCAAGGCCGTTTTCAGAACTTCCCGGTTGGGCGGTAAGGCACAAATTCCGGTGAGCCAGATTTTCTTCACCCCCAGAGCGTCTGCTGTTCTGAAAATTGACCCAATATTGTTGCCTGACCGTATATTGTCGAGTAAAAGCTCCATGTCTTCAAAGAACGGAACAAGCGCGAGAAAAAGAAAATCTGAGAAAAAAAGTGGACAATTGGGGGAAGTATGTTTTTAAACCCATGAGAATCAGGCGTGAAATTATGTAATTGGTTGTTTTAGGCGGGTAGAAGGGGGCTTTTTCAGAATAGTTGGAGGCCTTGAGTTATTCTTGTTGTGAAATGCAGAAAAAATTTAAGTTGAAATTACAATGCGTCAAAAATTAGCAGAGCAGCGTTTTTGTTGATTGAATTGGGATTTTGAGCGGATAACTGGATGGAAATGAGTAAATACTTACATGTTCCGAAATGAAATTTTAAAGAACTCATAATGTACCAGGCTTTTTTTTAGCTGGGAAAGGGCCTACTTTTGCCTAAAATTTATGCATATGAAAACCTTTTTGGTACGAAAATCCTTTTTGATAGCCTCGGCTATTGCTATTTTCGTTTCCTCGGCAGTTGCACAGGAAAAAGCAGCTAAGCCGAATCCTCGAATTACGGTTGACCTGAACTACGGTGTACCCCTGACTTTTTTCTCCATCAATTCCGGACTTGTGGCCCAATATACAGTGGGAGCACGTTATTCCATTACCCAGGATTTGAATGCCGGCCTGCGATTCAATGCCTTTGGCTTTGGCGCCAGAACCGGAAATGCGGCTGGTGCTTTGTCAGCAACTCCCTACCTTCCTTCCGACGTAATCAGTTACAATACCAAGTTTCGCAGCTTGAACCTGGTTTTCCAATACAACCTGAACCGCTTGCTCGGTATGCAAGCTTCCAGTAAGTACATTCCTTTTGTAAGTGTTGGAGGTGGATATACCTTTTTGGGGAAATACGGAGCCTATTATATAGATGGAAAGGGTGTTGGTAATCCCAATTATCAGACTTCTCCCATGTGGAGAAGCTTCCAATTGGGCGGTGGTGTGCGCTATTACCTGAATTCCTTCGTGGATTTGACTGCAGGTACTGAATTCAACTACAACGAATCGTATTGGCTGGATGCCACCAACGGTGATAAGAAACTGGACAATTACCTGAATACCTATGTGGGTGTCAACTTGAAGATTGGAGCCAGCCGCTCGCATAACCTCCTGGATTGGAAAGAAAAAGATGAGCCGGAAGAAATTCAGGAAAAAGTGGGGTATTCCCGTTTTACCGGCGAAGCCCATTTGGGCTTGCCCATCATGTTCACCACGATTGGGTATTCACCTAGCTTAGGTGGTGGCTTGAATGGCAAGTATTCCTTCAGCCGTGCCTTTGCCTTGCAGGGAAGTTTTGGCTGGTACAAGTACCGTGGTTCAAATGGCTCGCCTCTTACCACTCCGGTTATTGGTCTGGTTGACAACGACAATATCAAGAAATACGATACCTGGACGACCTTGATCGGAATGCGCGGTGTCTTGAACCTGAATCAGTTGGGCGAAAAGCCAAATACTCGCAGAACCTGGAATCACTATGTGAGTGCCGGTGCTGCGGTAATGAACTTGAATACAGATTATGAGTTGGGAGATGGTAGTAGCATTGAAAATTCAAAATACCGTTGGAAAACACAGACTTATATGGTGGGCTATCAAGCCAAAAAATATATCACTAGCGAGTATGATTTCATGACCGGGATTGATATTCACTACAACTCAAGCTATTGGCTGGATGCAGCACCTAAAAATGAGAAATTGGACAATAGCGTTTATTTATATGCCGGAGTTTCTTACAAGATTGGTGCAAAATATGGTAAGGAGCATTTAGATTGGACATACAGTGGCTACAACTGGTCGGAAGACAAAAAAGTAGTGCCATTGGAGCAAGTACCTGTGATTGACAAACCTGTTGTGGTGGAAGAGCCAAAAGAGGTTCCAGCTCCGAAACAGGAAGTACCAGCTACACCGGCAGTAAAAGAGCCTGAGCCTGCTCCGGCCCCTGCCCCTGAACCAGCCCCGGCTCCAGCCCCTAAAGCAGTTGAGCCAAGCCCTGCTCCAGCGCCTGCACCAAAAGCTGTAGAGCCTGCACCAAAGCCAGTAAAGCCGGTTACTCCAAAGCCAAGCCCTGCACCAAAAGCAGAACCAACTCCGGTTGAGCCAAGCGGTACTTACCAACCAAGTGAGTCAATCACACCACCGCCAATGAAGTACAATGTTATTGTAGGATGTTACTCTTTAAACAAAGAATCGGTTGCACGTGCGGCAAAAGCCAAATTGGAAACCAAAGGATTTACTCCAAGCCTTTACCTGGACGGAAGTTATTCACGTATGTTACGTTTGGCGATTATTTCTACAGACAACAAGCAGGAAGCCATGGATTTGTTGCGCAGAGCTCGCAAAGAAGTGGATGCAAACAGCTGGATTCATTTGTACAATAAACAGTAAGATGTAGATAAAGCCCATTGGGCGCCTTGGGAGTTCTCATGTTAAGGTGTAACTTAGCAAAGTATTAAGCTAAGCCACCTCAGCATGAGAACTTTCTCTTTTATAATGGTTCTGTCTCTGCTTTCTTTTGTTTCGTTTGGGCAAAAGAAGGGGAACACGAATAAGAAAAACGAGCGGATGAAAAATCCGGATATGAGCGTTCTGGGTAAAGAAGGAACCTTTTATTTCACCGAAAAGGGAGATACGAATGAGATCATTCCTCAGGAGAAATATTCCCAGTTTTCATTGGGCGCAAATTTCGGTATTGGCTATTATGCCGGAGATATCCCGATGGATGCTGCTTGGCCGGCCTACGGGTTTTGGGGCAAATACTCCTTCAGTCATATTACGAGCCTGAGACTGGGTTATATGCACAGCAAAATAACCGGTTCAAGTGGTACCGACACTACCAGTTTCTTTACGGGAAGGTTAAATTCATTTCACTTGCAAACCTTATTTAACCTGGGTAATGTAGATTTTAGAAAAAGTTTCCCGCGGAATAACTTCTATTTTGGTATTGGTGTAGGGGTATTGAATGTAAATTCCCAAAAAGATTTTTTGTCGACCCAAAGCCCAGTAAAAGAAAACGTAATTTATGTGCCACTTTCACTCGGAGCCCGAAGAAGAATTACCAATGCATTTGATTTTGCATTGGAATTGAATTATGGCTTGATGGCTTTTGATCGGATGGATTTAAATACCAGTGGAGGTTTGCCGGATGGAAACGGTTCGGTTGTTGCATCGATTCATTACAACATTGTTAGTAAGGGCAGGCCAAAGCATATTGATTGGTCAAACCCGGTTGAAAAGATTTACCGAGACTTGTTGAAAGCCCAAGAAGAGGCTGCTGCTGCCTTGAAACGTGACGGTGATGGTGATGGTGTTCCGGATGCCATTGATGTGGAACCCAATACCAAACCCGGTTTTAAAGTGGATAGCAAGGGAAAAACTTTAGACAGTGATGATGATGGTATTCCCGATTCCATTGATCCCGACCCCTATGGATTTGGAAAAGCCCTAAGTTTGTATTTTCCTAATATGAAACCGGGTGTTGGAGGAGATTCAACTAAAAGTATTCTTGAATTCAATGACTCTATTCCAAAGGATGAGTTTGTAGTTATTTCAGAAAGTAATCTGGGCTTACCAACAATTACCTTCCCGCCCAATGGATTTACGGTGCATGTGGAGCAGTACGGTTTGCTTCAACAGATTGCGCGTATCATGATTATTGATACCAGTACAACGCTTATGATAATAGGCCATGCGGATAACAACAAGCCGGATATGACTCAGCTTACCCTGGCCGAAAAGCGGGCCTTGGAGGTAAAGCGTAAATTGTATCGGATTTATGAAATTGATGATAGCCGCTTATTGGTGTTCTCGGAGAAGGATCCTTATGTGCAGAAGTACCATTTGAATACCGAAGGCTTAAACCGTAAGGTTGAATTCCGTATTCTCCGCCCTAGGGAAAGACAGCGGAAATTGCCGGAGCAAAAGTAAGTTTGTCGTCAACCTAAAGATTATTCTGCATTTAAGAATAGCATCGTAAAGAATCTGATTCTTTATTTTATTCGGATACCTTTTTATACCCGTTCAACCTTCCACCAGCAGCAAGGGTGTGGGTTTTGAGCAAGAGGAGGAGGGAGCCATACCAGAATTTGGGGACTTGTTTCGAACCTACGCGCTGCCAACAGCGAAGAGGGCTGCTACTGATTTTAGGTTTTCACCATGGCGAAATTCTTCATTTCCTAGGAATCAAGATTCTCGATTATTTACCGCTTAAACCACTTAAACCTTCATAAACCAGTTAAACCTTCATCCCTTGGAAGACTGGTGTTTTCTTTTGTTAGGAGAACACTAATCCATTGAGGTATT
>JAKLJI010000051.1 GCA_023151275.1 Bacteroidia bacterium
GAATCCTCTTTCAATATCCTCGATAAAATGGCAGATATCCTCAAAGAAAACCCTAGCATGGTGATTGAAGTTGCAGGACATACCGACAATGTAGGTGACGACCAAAAGAACCTCGTATTGTCTGAAAGCCGCGCCAAAACAGTGATGGATTACCTCTTGCAAAAAGGTGTAAACGCCAAACAAATGAAAGCAGTAGGTTATGGTGAAACACAACCTATAGCCGATAACAACACCGAAGAAGGCAGATTAGCCAACAGACGGGTGATGTTTACCGTGCTGGAATTCTAATTCTTACTTCACTCAACCATTAAACAAAAAGGAGCTTCAGGCTCCTTTTTGTTTTTGGGGGGGATTGAATTTGACTTGAATCCCAATTATTCAGTACAAAACAAATTCATCAGTAGAAACAACAATTTTTTGGATGAACAATAAGTAGAACTATTCTAAAAAAAGAATAACCTAGCAAGAAAAACAGACACAAACCATTGACCTTAATGACTTTACGAAAAAATAAAACAGTAAGGGTTAACCCTTAATTTATTAAGCCCAATAGAAATTCTTGATTAAGGAATCTATTTTGGTGATGATTTTTTAGGACACATTGACAAAAAATAATCAAAATATAAAAAACTACGAGGGAATGGATTGCACTATTGTGAAAAGATGAATTCTTACTTAAAAAGAAAACCGCCGGGTTGGGCACCCAATCCTACAAGGGGATAATCCATCAGGCAAGGGTTTTCAGATGAAAAGTATAGGATAATAAGGGCAGGCTAAATCTTGGACAATCTGGATTTAACCAGTGCAAACAAAGAAATCAACACTAAAAATTCAATTTATATGAAAAAACAACTCCTTTTATTCTGTCTGCTCATGCTAAGTATCCTGGCAGGCCGGGCCCAGCAAGCCGGAATCAACTGGGAAAGCCAACAAGTAGGCATTGACCGATCCTGGCAATCTGTAACTTATGGAAATGGCCGCTATGTAGCTGTTGCAAATAGCCCAACAACTGCAAGCACTGTGATGTCAAGTACAGATGGAATCAATTGGACCATACATAATGCATTTGCGCAAGCATGGAATTCCGTGACCTATGGTAACGGCTTATTTGTAGCAGTTGCAAGCTCTGGAACGGGCAATCGGGTAATGACTAGTCCAAATGGTATAAACTGGACTTCAAGATCTTCAGCGGCGGACTTGGTCTGGGAATCGGTTACCTATGGTAATGGATTGTTTGTTGCGGTGGCAAGCTCTGGAACGGGAAATCGGGTAATGACCAGTCCGGATGGAATCAACTGGACATCCAGAACCTCTGTTGCCGACAACAGCTGGACTGGAGTAACCTTTGGGAATAACCTGTTTGTAGCTGTATCATCTGATGGAACAATAAATAACAGGGTTATGACAAGCCCAGATGGAATTAACTGGACAGCTAGAACTTTTCCCACGAACAGTGGAACCTGGAAATCAATAACCTACGGAAATGGATTATTTGTTGCAGTCGCTCCATCCGGTATTGTTGGAACCCGTGTAATCACCAGTCCGGACGGAATTAATTGGACCCTTCGAACAACCCCGGCTGATGTACAATGGTATTCTGTAACTTATGGAAACAACCTGTTTGTAGCAGTAGCCAATAATGGCACCGGCGATCAAGTAATGACCAGTCCAAATGGAATTAATTGGACTACTAGAACAACTCCCTTTAACGGGGGTTTTATGGCCGTAGCAAGTAACAACAGCAACCAATTTGTAGTAGTATCAAATAACACTCCTGGAAAATGTGCAATTTACAGCTCCAATGGAATAAATTGGACTACCGTACAAACCACACCCGATTTAGGCTGGAGGAGTATTGCCTATGGCAATAACCTATTCGTGGCTGTAGCAATCAGTGGTACAGGCAATCGGGTAATGACAAGTCCGGATGGGATTAACTGGACAAGCAGATTATCAGCAGAAGATAACAATTGGATTTCTGTAACCTATGGAAATGGGCTATTTGTTGCCGTTGCCTCCGGGGGCTCAGGAAGCAACTGGATAATGACAAGTCCGGATGGAATTAACTGGACAGCTAGAACAGCACCAGCAAACTCCCCTTGGTATTCAGTGACCTACGGCAATGGATTATTTGTTGCAGTTGCATCAACTGCAACAGGAACCCGCGTAATGACCAGTCCGGATGGAATTACCTGGACAGGAAGGACCACTTCGGGAACCAACACTTGGAACGCTGTTACTTATGGAAATGGGCTGTTTGTTGCTGTTTCGAATACCGGTACAGGCAATCGGGTAATGACAAGTCCGGATGGCATTAATTGGACATCAAGAACATCTGCTGCGGATAATAGTTGGTCTTCGGTAACTTATGGCAACGGATTATTTGTTGCGGTGGCTAGCACAGGAACGGGTAACCGCGTAATGACCAGCCCGGATGGCATTAATTGGACTATTAGAACATCAGCAGCTAACAATGGATGGTTAAATGTTACTTATGCAAATGGATTATTCGTTGCTGTTTCAGGCTCTGGAATAGGTAACAGAATTATGACCAGTCCGGATGGCATTAATTGGACATCAAGAACATCCCCAGCAGATAATAGCTGGCAGTCTGTTTGCTATGGCGCAGGAAAATTTGTAGCTGTTTCCACCAATGGTATAGGAAACAGAGTAATGACTTCAAGTGCTGCACCAATTGCTATACCTACATCCGTGAATGTTGGTACTTCTGATACATTTACATCTTTAACCAACGATGGCGGATTATTTCAAGCCATGGCACTTTCACCACTTACCGGAAATACCACTGTTAGCATCACCAGCGATCTTACTGAAACAGGCACTTATTCTCTTACAAAAAACGCATTGAATGGCTACAATTTAACCATAAAATCCTCTACAAATACTACACGGGTAATTTCTTGTTTGAATGGTGCAAAACCAATGATTACCATTGATAGTGCTGATGCATCTGATGTAACAATCAATGGAAGTATCAATGGAAGTGGTCAGTATTTAAGATTTATCTCTACCCATTCAACTCCTTCCAGTGGAAACCCTGTATTTACTATAAAAAATGGCTCTCGTGTTTCTATTTCAAATTGCATAATTGAAAGTAATACAAAATCATTCACAACATTTGGAGTAGTAAATATAGGCGATGGAAATAACCAGGTAAGGCTTCGCACCAACGATATTCGTTCCTCAATGGGTACGCCTGGAACCGTAGGTATTCCAGACTATTTGATTTATAGCAGTTCTTTAGGAAACAAGATTACAATTGGGGGTGATTCTAGTCACCATGGAAATCGAATCTATGGCTTTTCTTCTTCTGGAATTTATCTCTTTAAATCGGCTGACAGTGCCTTGATACAGTACAACCATGTGTATCAAACTGGAAATATTGGTGGAAGCCACAACTATATCTACTTGGCATCCGGAAGTTATCACAATGTAAGTAACAACGCCATTTACCAGACTTCTGGAAATGCCCTTGGAAACATGTATGGAATTATTATTTCTACTAGCTCAGGAAATGGACATCGCGTACACTTCAATAGTATTGGTGGCGCGAATGAAAATCGAACCGGCGCTGCCATGTCGTTTGATTTTAACGGAGAACGGAATCCTATTTTCTTAACTGTTTCAAACACGGGTTTCTCCTCCATTCAAGGCAATTTAATTTCAAATATGGCTTGCCCAAATGTTGGCACACTGAATGGAATTAAAGCACAAGGAAATGTTCGTATTGGAACCGAAGTTGGAAATATTATTGGTGGTGGAACCTTGCCTTCTGATACCATGAATACTGCCTATGACAATGGCGGTATTCTAATCATGGGTGCAGACACCGCCATCATTGAAAACAACACTATTGGAAATATTAATTTCTGGAAGTCTAGTTCAGGAAGACTCGGTGGAATAGTTTCCTTTCAGGGCGCATTCGTTAGGATTAGAAAAAACACCATCCGCGACCTTACTAGTTACAGCACAGACCAAGGAATTACCTATTTCCCGGTAGGTATTAGCTTGCAAAATGGTGCGAAAGCAGGTTCTGTAATTGATAGTAATGTTGTATATAACATTAACAGACAAATCCCAGTTACAGGACCTGTAAACAACTCTTATGTGATAGGGATATTATCAAAAGGAACAGCTACCAACCTTAGCATCGCAAACAATTCAATTTACAATATCCGTAATTTCTCAACTACAACAGCAAGTGATTGCGGCAAAGCAGTCGGCTTGTTGATCGATGGAACAACAAACAACAATGTTACCATTAGCAATAACCAAATTTCCCTTGCCAACAATACAGGTAACGAGGTGGCTGTTTTCGGCATTCTGGATATGGCTTCTGGTTCAAATTTCCCAACTAACCGTTTTTTCCACAACACCGTTTATGTAGGTGGGTCAAACAACGCAGGTGCCTTACCTAGCTATGCTTTTTACCGCGATGCCTTGAATTCTAAGGTTACCTTAAAAAATAATATTTTCTTTAACGAACGCAGCGGGGGAACAGGAACAGGATTTGCTTTAGGAATAAAATCAAGTACGAATTTTGACCCGGGTGTTTCAAATTACAATGCCTTGTTCAGTGCTCAGGATACCTTAAGATTCGATTATCTGAATGTGCCTTATGGTATCAATGGATTTATCACGAATAGTTTAAACGATTCAAATTCCCTTTCATTAAGCACTGCAACTCATTCCGGTGCAAGCCTATTTACAAACATTTCAAGCGGTAATCTTAGCATCCTGGCAGCAAAAAGAAGTTTAATTGCAGGCAAAGGAACTCCAATTTCTCTTGTAACATCCGATGTTATTGGAACAACTCGCTCAAGCACTTCCCCAACCATTGGCGCATTTGAATACGCAACAGGGCCTTCTGTTTCAGTAAGTGGGTTACTGTCTTCATTTGCAGCTTGTGCAGGCTCTGCCTCAAGCCAACAAAGCTTTACGGTTAGTGGCTCTAACTTAACTGCCGATATAACGATTACAGCTCCAACTGGTTTTGCAATTTCTAGCAGCTCCGGAACCGGATTTAGCCCAAGTGTTACGCTTACCCAAATTTCCGGAAGCGTTAATGCAACTACCATCTACATTCGTATGACCAGTTCTGCAAGCGGCTCGCCCTCTGGTAATGTCACCTGCACTTCTACCGGTGCTACAAGCCAATCGATTGCTGTTAGCGGAACTGTAAATGTAATTCCAACCATTGCACTTGGAACCATCAATCCTGTTTTAACAACCGCAACTTCATTCACCATTCCATACTCCGCTACAACCGGCTCTCCTAATGAATACAGTATTTCTGCAGGTTCTCTGGGAGCAATGCCAAATTTCAGCCCTGTTGTGAATGCCGCACTTGGAAGCAGTCCAATTCAAGTTACAATTCCTGCAAGTACTGCAAGCACTTATAACTTCTTGCTTGTGGTAAAAAACAGCAACACAGGTTGTCAAAGTAATCCGATTCCTGTTTCTTTAACTGTTGGAGAACCCGCCCCAAGCATCTCCATCAGTGGTTCACTAAGCGCATTCACTGCATGTGCAGGTTCTCCTGCCGACCAACAAACCTTTAGTGTTGGTGGAACTTACTTAACCGCAAACATCGTCGTTACTGCTCCGGCTGGGTTTGAGGTTTCAACCACATCAGGTTCCGGGTTTACCCAAAGTTTAAACCTGACTCCAAGTTCAGGTACTGTTCCTACAACAACCATTTACACAAGAATGGCAGCTTCTGCAACTGGAACACCTTCTGGAAATATAACCTGTACTTCTAACGGTGCCGGACAGCAATCTATCGCTGTTTCAGGAACAGTAAATGTAGTTCCTACAATAACTTTTAATGCTATTATTCCAGTTTCGGATACTTCTACCTCATTCAAACTTACCTACACTGCTACAACCGGTAACCCGAACGAATTCAGCATCAGCACAGGTACCCCAAATGCTATGACAGGCTTCTCAGCAATCAGTAATGCACCATTAGCTGCTAGTCCAATTGCAATTCCGATGCCTGTTAGTGCTCAAGGTGATTACAACTTCAACCTTACTTTAAAAAACACAACAACAGGTTGCCAAAGCAATGCTATTCCATTTATTGTAGCTGTAGCACCTCCAGGTCCAACGCTTAGCCTTTCCGCTTCTTTCGACCCCTTCTCTACCTGCCAGGGTACTGCTTCTTCTGCACAACAGTTCACCGTTGGTGGTATTAATCTAAGCGGTGATATTACTATTACTGCTCCCGCTGGTTTTGAAGTTTCTTCAACACTTGCTTCGGGCTATACCTCAAGTCTTAAGCTCACTCCGGTTTCGGGTATCGTTGCTGCTACAACTTTGTATATCCGTATCAGCAGCAGCGCAACTGGAACTCCTGCCGGTAACCTTACCGCTAGTTCTCCCGATGCCATCATTCAAAACAAAGCAGTTTTGGGAACTTTGAATCCTTCTCCTGCCAAACCTGTTATCAGCATTCAACCTGCTACTCCGGTTTGTCAAGGTGCACAATACCTCAACTTCGGTGCAGCTTCTGCTCCTGCTTCAGGTGTTAGCTACCAATGGGATGCACAAAATGCCAGCCTCTATGCGCAAGGTTCTACCAAACAATACAGCTTAATCAGCTTCCCGAATGCAGGTACTGCTGTTGTTACCTTAACTGCTTCGCAAAATGGCTGTAGCGCTTCTACCAGCGTGGATATTGCTGTAAACGCCGAACAAGTGCATACAGCTACCGTACGCTACTTCAACAAGAACTTTGTGTGTGAAGCCAACCTCGTGCAAAAATACCAGTGGGGTTACGATGATTTGCCTACCCTGAAAGGTAATACCTTGACAGGTGAAATCAACCAGAACTACTACAATGCTACTCCTGAAACTGCAAGCAAAGCTT
>JAKLJI010000052.1 GCA_023151275.1 Bacteroidia bacterium
TTTTTTGGCCTTTAAATGCAGGCTTTAACGGCCCTATGTTGCTCTATTTTGCCATATTGCCAATATTTCTCTCTCTGTTTTTAAGTCGAATTAAATCCTACATTACATTATTATCCGGGTTAATAATTGTGGGGGTGTTTTTTTGGTATTATTTTCTTCAGCCTCAATTGATAGTACCTTATGTTTCAGCATTCAATCAATACGCCGATAATTACACCTCCTTGATATTTGTATCTTGGGGATTGTTGGAAATTGGCCTGTTTTACAGAGAAGAAACCCGCAAGGTGCACGAGAAGCTGAAAGAACAGGTGCAGGTAATGGAGGTGCAGTACAATGCCCTAAAGGAGGTTGAAGAATTCAAAAGCACGGTATTTGCAAGCCTTTCACACGATATTAAGTCGCCCATACAAAACATGAGCACTTTGTTTGAAATGTTGCTAGACCAGGAAATTCCTCTTGAAGAGAAACGGAAAATAACTCAAATGGCCAGCACTCAAATGGCTGAAACAAGCGCGTATGTGGAAAACGTATTCATTTGGGCCAGGTCGCAAATGGGAGGTTTAAACATCACTAAAACTGCTTTCAATATTGCACAAGTCGTCCAAGAGGTTACAGAGACATTAAAGGTTCAATTGACATCCAAATCGCTTCGGGTTGAGCAAAATATTCCGGAGGATTTAATGGCATTTGGCGACCGTTCATTCTTTGTAATTGTTATTTCAAATTTTGTCCGAAATGCCATAAAATTCTCAAATGAGAATGGGAAAATTAGCATAATAGCCAGACCTACAACCCATAAGATGATAGATATTCAGGTTATCGATCAAGGGATTGGAATAGCTGATGAACGCATAGCAAATTTGTTCAACTCAAATACAAGCACACGCGGAACTGCCAACGAAAAAGGCTCCGGATTGGGTTTACGGATTGCAAAGTTGTTCACCGAACTTAATGGTGGAGAGGTTTACGTGCAAAGTGCTCCTGGGGTTGGAAGTAAATTTGGAACAAGTATTAAAGAGCGCTAAACACTTGTTGTTGGGCACTTGATTAAAGCTTTAAGAATTTCAATTTTGGTTGTCAACAGGTGCATGCTTGTGAACTTTGGTACATAGTACCCCCAATTCGTTTCTCCCTAAATTCAACTATTTTGCAAACATGAGAAACCGAATTCTACTCGTCCTATTCGCTTGTTTACAATTGCATGCAAATGCTCAAATACCTTTTATTGACCCCTTATTTGCAAGTCGGTTGAAGTCGCAACAATCAGCAATTACGCCGAGTTACAAGAAAGGAAATATCACTTTTATAAGCGCTTTTGTTCAAACCAATTCAAGCTTTCAAGAAAAAGATTTTACGCGACTTGGCATCAAAACCGGAACCCAAATTGGAAACATTCGAACTGTATTAATTCCTGAAACTTCTGCAGCTGAATTCCTTAAACTAAAAGGAGTGGATAGGGTAGAAGCCGACCAATACATTCATCACAACATGGCAGAAGCAAAAAAGGCGCTGCGTTTGGATTCAGTTGCGCAAGCCATTAACCTGAAATTGCCCTATACGGGAAAAAATGTTGTTGTGGGGATTATTGATGCCGGGTTTGATTATACCCATCCTGCTTTTCGTGATACCAGTGGAGCCAACCTGCGCGTGAAACGGGTTTGGGAACAGCGCAATTCAGGAATTCCACCGCAAGGTTATGCGTATGGAAATGAACTCAAAGATTCGGAATCGATTATTACTAAAGGATTTGAAGTTGCTTCTTTTTCGCATGGAACGCATGTGGCAGGAATTGCATCCGGTTCAGGACTGGGTAGCACCAAAAACAGAGGCATTGCTTACGAATCGGAATTGGTTTTTGTGGGAATTCGGCCAGAAAAAAGCGAGTGGACAGGCATGGGCATGAGCAGTATAATTGATGCAGTTAATTATATTTTCACTTATGCTTCCTCGGTTGGTAAACCGGCAGTTGCTAACCTAAGTTGGGGATGCAGTATTGGTCCAAACGATGGAAGCTCCCTGTTTGCCAAAGCACTGGATGGATTAACAGGAAGGGGAAAGATTTTTATAAACTCAGCCGGCAATAATGGCGATGAAAACATACACCTGTACAAGGCTTTCACGGAAAGTGACACCGCCGTTTATACCTTTGCAAACCTGCCTCAGGTTGCCGGAGAAAAGCGAAGTTGGATTGATGTTTGGGCGGATGCCGGAACCGATAAAAAAGCAGTTGTTCGTTTGTACAGCGGAATAACCTTGCTTTCAGAATTGGCAATTCCAGATTTCAGCACCCAATTTCCGGATACATTTTTGATAGGCTCCAACAACGATACTTGCTATTTATCAGCATTTGGAGTAGCCAAGGATCCTGCAAATTCAAAAGCCCATTTGCTCTTCAATTTCTTCAACAAAACTGGCAATTCCATTTGTATTGGCTTGAAGGGAAAATCTGGCGCTGCACACATGTGGATGGGCTATGTAGAGCAATACAATGGCTATTATGGCAACTTTAGCAATGGTGGTCAAAGTTTTGCCACCAAGGGAGATAGCAAATACACGCTTGGCGAAATGTCGTGCACACGCTCTGCCATTACAGTTGCGGCTTATGCCTCTAAAGTCTCGTTCAAAAATTTGGGAAATACCACCCAAAGCTATTCAGGCTATGCCAAGCTTGGACAAATCGTCCCCTTTTCAAGCATTGGTCCAACAGCAGATGGACGCATGAAACCTGATATTGCAGCACCCGGACTTACCATTGCATCTTCGGTTAATTCTTACGATGTATCGTATGCGCCAGGAGGCAATAACTATGTGCAAAGTGTTGTGAAATACAGTGACCCGCAAAATTCCAGGGATTATTTTTATGCGGAAGCTAGTGGAACGTCAATGTCATCACCCATGGTTTGTGGGGTTGTAGCTTTAATGTTGCAACAAAATCCGTTTTTAAATCCGGAGGAAATCAAACACTTGTTTAAAGCAACCCGGTTGGTGGATGCTGCAACCGGTGCCAATCCCGATTCAACCCGCTGGGGAGTTGGAAAACTAAATGCCTATTCACTTTTAAAAGCTTGTGAAGCGTTTACAGGAAATCCCAAAATCAGCAAAAAGCCAGAAGGATTGAAGGTTTATCCCAATCCAACTCAAACCGGCAACTTTATGTTTCAAAATTCAGGTTCAGAGAAGGTTTGGGTTGAATTGTTTACGCTTGAAGGCAAGTTGCTGGAAACACTTTTGTTACCAAGTGGAGATAACCTCAATTGGCTTGCTCCATGTGCTGGAATTTTCATTGCGCAGTTCAAAAATGCTGATGGTGGAATTTGGGTTGAGCGCCTAATTGCGCAGTAAGAAGCTGTGGGTTTAGGTTTGACGGAATGCAAATCCTCATTTGCATTTCAGTTCAAATCAGCGGTTATTTGCCCCAAACCCAAATCTGATGCAATCTTATCCTAAAATAGATGTTCATGCCCATATTTTGCCCGAGAACATGCCCAATCTCAAAGACAAATATGGATATGGCGATGATTTTATTTACCTGGACCATTACCAACCCGGAAGGGCGAATATGATGAAAGCCAATGGTACATTTTTTCGTGCCATTGATGATTTATGCTGGGATCCGGAGGCGATAATCCGCCACATGGATAAGCATGGGGTTCAATTGATGGCTTTATCCATAGTTCCGGTATTGTTTTATTATTGGGCTAAACCGGAGCATACGCTTGAATGGTCGCGCTATTTTAACAACTACATTGCAGGAATTCAGAAAAGTCACCCCAAGCGCTTTGTAGGCCTTGGAACTTTGCCCATGCAGGACATTACCCTTGCCTGTGAAGAATTAACCCGTATTCATTATGAATTGGAGTTACCAGGAGTTGAAATTGGCACCCATATTGAACACAGGAACTTAGATGACCCCTATTACTATCCCTTTTACGAAACTGCAGAGAAGTTGGGAATCGCCATTTTTGTCCATCCTTGGGATATGATGGCTCAAGAGAAAATGCCTAAGTATTTCCTGCCTTGGTTGGTGGGAATGCCTGCCGAAACTTCATTGGCCATTTGCAGTATGCTTTTTGGAGGTATTTTTGATAAGTATCCTAAACTACGTGTCATGTTTGCCCACGGCGGAGGCTGCTTTCCACAAACCTTGGGAAGAATTTCGCATGCCTACCATGCTCGACCCGATTTATGCAATGTGCATCAAGTTGCAGACCCTAAAGAGTATTTGGATAAATTTTATATCGACTCCTTGGTGCACGACGATGATACTTTTCGTTTTATTCTTAAGCAATTTGGTGCAGAACGTATTGCCATGGGAAGTGATTTTCCGTTCCCACTAGGCGACTTAGAGCATGGCCGGTTTATTGAATTGATGAAGGATTTGTCGGAGGAGCAAAAACAACAATTGCTTTACAAAACTGCCAAAGAGTGGCTGGGCCTAAAAGACTAAATTGAAATAAAAAAAGGACGGTAAATCACCGTCCTTTTTTTAATATTATCCTGAATATCAAATTTTTTACAATTGGCTATTTTGGTTTTTGCCTTTGCAAATGAATACAATCATTCATAAATAGACTAACCAATTTACAGCCCGAGAAAATTAGGACTCGCCCATATGTACACGAATTGTCTTATCCATTTGGGTATATTGGATGGCATTTTCGTCGAGACAAGTTATTATTCGTTCGGTATGGTCTATTAGTTTATCAGGAATGCGGCATCCAAGGTGAACTTGTTCAATTGGATTGATATCAATCCACTCTAATTCAGAAATTCTAACAGGTCCGGTTTGTCCAAATTCAACATAGCTCTCAGCCGGTTGAATAAAAAGCGTATCCCAGCTGCTTGTTTGCTTTCCATTTGTTAGCCTAACATTGAATGAACAGTTTACCTCCTTAAAGAAGTCGACAAGGAATTGTATGCTTTCTGTTTTGGTCACAATTCTAATTTGTGAAGGAAATTGAACTCCCGACTAAGGCTTATTGATTAATAGCCGTCGCCATCCAAAATATTGCCCAAACCACCCAGCAAGCCTCCTTCTTCGCGACGACCACCTGCAGTGCCATAGCTCAGCACTCTTCCGGCCAAACGTGAAATAGGTAAGCTTTGAATCCAAACCTTGCCCGGGCCACGGAGAGTAGCAAAAAACACACCCTCGCCACCAAACAAGGTATTCTTGATTCCACCAACAAACTGAATATCGTAATCTACTTCTTTGCTAAAGGCAACAATACAGCCTGTATCTACCTTCAAAACCTCACCAGGTTGCAAATCGCGCTCTTCAACGTGGCCACCCGCATGTACGAAAGCCATTCCATCACCTTCCAGTTTTTGCATGATAAATCCCTCACCACCAAACAATCCGGTTCCCAATTTGCGTTGAAATTCAATGCCAACACTTACCCCTTTTGCCGCGCAAAGGAAGGAGTCTTTTTGACAAACAATACGACCACCCAAACGGTACAAATCAAGCGGAATAATTTTACCGGGATAGGGCGCAGCAAAAGTTACCTGGCGTTTTCCTGCAGCCAAGTTGGTATAGGCTGTCATGAATAAACTTTCACCGGTTAACAATCGCTTTCCGGCATTCATCAATTTACCTAAAAAACCGGAGTTCTGATGTGAACCATCGCCGAACAAGGTTTCCATTTGAATGCCTTCATTCATCATCATAAAACTGCCCGGCTCCGCCATTACAGTTTCTTGCGGGTCGAGTTCAATTTCAACACATTGCATTTCGCTTCCAAAAATGCGGTAGTCAATTTCGTGATTGGTTAACATAAGTATGATTTGTTTCGCGAATGTACAAAAGCACTCATTTTTCGCAGCTAGATTTTGTGCAAAAGGGTCCAGAACTTGTTAAGTGCGTTAAATTTGGTTTAAAATTTAGACCCTAGTCACAACTATCCGAAACTTTAGATAGAAAATACGGAAAAGAACTCAAACCTTTGAGGTATCTGACATCTCAAGAATA
>JAKLJI010000053.1 GCA_023151275.1 Bacteroidia bacterium
TTTATAGTAAATCAGTTACAAAAGGTTATTCGACCCCGAAGGCGGTCGCAGGTAAGCTGAAAACCTTTGACTGCTTAGTGTTTGAAATTTTGGCAATTCTTGAAAAACGGTGCTTCTATTATTCGCTTCTGTCCCTTGTTCAGAGAAACACCTTTAAACAATTTTTTCAGTCCTAGAAGGACGAGCGCTGCCTTTATTCCTTTTCTGATTTTCGTTCAAAAACAAATACATCCTCACTATCCCGTTTCATGAGGTATTTTTCGCGCGCAAACTTTTCAAGTTTTTTCTGGTCGCCAAACAGCTCTTCCTTTTCTTTGGCTAGGCGTTCTATTTCAGATTGATACCAGCTATGTGTTTCCTGCGCATGGTCGAGCTCGCGGTTGTACCTGTACTGGTCCAGAATGCTATATCGGTCGTTAAAAACCAGCAACAGCACAAAGGCCAATGTAGCCAAGAAATAGCGGTTAGAAACAATCTCTTTGAATCTGAAAAACATGGCTGCAAGTTTGCGAATTTTAAATCAGCCCGGCAATTAAAATTTCAATTTGAGTTCGCGGTCACAGCCAAAGGCTTCAAGTTGGCCAAAAAGAAAGGCCCCGGCAAGCCGGGGCCTTTTATAAAAAGTGTTTCTATTAAATTACTTAGCGTACTTAAACGATTTGCCGGGATAGTAAGCTGTACCTCCAAGCTCCTCTTCAATGCGCAACAATTGGTTGTATTTTGCAATCCTATCTGTTCTGCTGGCAGAACCGGTTTTAATCTGACCACTGTTCAAGGCCACAGCAAGATCTGCAATAGTAGTATCTTCTGTTTCGCCAGAGCGGTGACTCATGATATTGGTGTAGGAATTGCGAGTAGCCATATTAACGGCATCAATGGTTTCGGTTAAGGAACCAATTTGATTTACCTTAACCAAAATAGAGTTAGCCACTCCGTCTTGAATTCCTTTGCTCAAACGTTTTACATTGGTAACAAACAAATCATCACCCACCAACTGGCAACGGTCGCCGATAGCTTTGGTAAGCAATCCCCAACCTTTCCAATCATCTTCAGCACAACCGTCTTCAATGGAGATGATTGGATATTTTTTAACCCATTCAGCCCAATATTCAACCATGCCCTCCGGAGTTAATTCGCGTTTGTCTGATTTTTTGAAAACATACAAGCCTTTCTCTTCGTTCCAAAGCTCACTGGTTGCGGCATCCATGGCAATATAAATGTCTTTTCCGGGTTTGAAACCTGCGGCTTCAATGGCTTTCAAAACAGTCTCGATAGCCTCTTCATTCGATTGAATGTTTGGAGCAAATCCACCTTCATCACCCACATTGGTTGAATACCCTTTCGATTTCAACACCGATTTAAGGTGATGGAATACTGAAGTTCCCATTTGCAATGCCTCGCTAAACGTATCGGCATTGGTAGGCATAATCATGAATTCTTGGAAGTCGATTGCGTTGTCGGCATGAGCTCCACCATTCAAAATATTCATCAATGGGATTGGTAGAGTATTTGCATTAACACCACCAATGTAGCGGTACAAAGGCATATTGCATTCAATGGCAGCAGCTTTAGAAGCAGCCATTGAAACAGCAAGAATAGCGTTTGCACCCAAACGACCTTTGTTTTCGGTTCCATCCAAGGCAATCATGGCATGGTCGATGCTATTTTGTTCAAACACATCAACCCCAATCAGCTTATCGGCAATTTCATCATTCACATGTTTAACAGCGTTTAAAACGCCTTTTCCCATGTAAACAGATTTGTCGCCGTCGCGCAATTCAACGGCCTCGTGAATTCCAGTTGAAGCACCAGAAGGAACGGCAGCGCGGCCCAAAGCTCCATCTTCGGTAATTACTTCAACTTCTACGGTAGGATTGCCCCTTGAATCCAGAATCTGGCGGGCATGGATGTCAATAATAGCACTCATGTTATTTTGTTTTTTTGATTTCGGGGTAAAGAACTCCAAATTTATAATTCACCTTATTTTTTTCTGCTCCCCACATGCAAAGTGAAAGTCGTCCTCCATCCATAATGCAGTAAGCGGAAGGCGCAAAAAACAAGGCTCTTTCAGTATTTTGAATATCATTGATGACACCTTTACTGGCAGCGCCATCCGTTCCGTTTAGGCTAACCCAAGCAACCAGTGCATTTTTAGGACTTGCCGCATTGAGTGCTTTTGCGGGGGTAGAAATATCGGTGTTTGAGATTTTCTGATTTTCCGGGATATCATTGAAAATTAGATACTCTTTATTACCCGCTTCAAGTTCCATCACTTCTGCGTAATCAAGCATAGTATTTGTGCCTGTATTTTTGCGGGGAACCAAGGCTTGCCATTTCAAGGTTCCATTGCTATTTAGTCGAATAAGCGCATGAGAACCCGTTAATACGGTTTGCTCATCATAACGGTCTGCTGTGTATTCGCTCAGGCGAACCTGAATTTCTTTTTGCGACCTACTTTCAACCAAATCAATTGCAAACTTGCGGTGCATGGGCAATTCCTTGCCTTTTGTATCAAAATCTTCTGTGGTGACTATATAATCACCCACCTGAGTATTGTTAAGGTTGACCGAAACAGGTTCAGAAACAAGAAATGTTTCTCTATCAGTTTGGATAATTTTCAAGCCAACATCAGCATCTTTCTTATAGCGCGTATTTACACCAATCACCGAATAAAAGTCGGCACCTGCATGCAAACGCAAGTCAGCGCAACCTTTAAAATCCATTTTTGATTTGCGCAATTCTCCGGTTTCAGGATTCCATTCAGCCAACAATACCGGATTTGCTTTTGCAGAGCTTTCACCTATCCACAAAATGGCAACCTGTCCATCACCGTTTGGAAGCACTTGAAAACTTCCACCTTTTTGGTCTTTCAACAATTTACCAATGGTGGTTTCACCAATTAGCTTATTGTCTTTGTTCATTACGGCAACAAAGGATTCAGAAGTGTATAAGCGGTTCTTCCCGGCTCCATTCCATTTGAATCCATGCGACAATACAAAATTGCCATCTTTGCTGGTTTCAATATACCAATCAGTCAAGCCTTTTTTGGGAGGAGTTTGACTAACAACCTGAACAGGAACACTTGATTCATTGCCTTCTAGTCCAATGTTCTGAACATAAATTGCAGTGCCTTTTTTGCCATCCTGGTCGGGACCACGAAAGAAAAATTTAAAATGGTCTCCGGCCATTCTTCCACAAAGAAAGCTTGACCCTTCCTCTGGAATTATATCTTTAGAGAAGAGTACGTTGTGGTTACCATCAAACTTAACCAAACTTACCTTATTGGAAGCCCCAATCGCTTTTTCCTCTGCATTCTCGTAATACTTTATCAGCGCATAGTAATGCGTGCGAATGCTGGCAATCATTTCAAAATCGGGAGTGGCAGTAACCGTAATGGTATTTTTCATGCCCCAGCTTACCTTAGAAAACTGAGCATTTAAACTGAAAAACCCGAGAAAAAATAGAACAAAAAGAGGTAAAACTTTTTTCATGTTGCGATCAGATGAAGGTACAATCTAAAGCATTGCAACAAAATCATCAAATAAATAGCGACTATCTTCCGGACCGGGAGCTGCTTCCGGGTGATACTGAACCGAAAACGCCTTTTTTCCTTTCAGGCGAATGCCTTCTACGGTGTTGTCGTTCAGGTTGATATGCGTTAATTCTACAAGCGGATTATTTTTTGCCTGTTCAATATCCACGGCAAAACCATGGTTCTGACTGGTAATTTCACATTTTCCGGTGATGAGATTTTTAACGGGATGATTTAAACCGCGATGCCCATTGTGCATTTTGTAGGTCTTCAGCCCAACTGATTCTGACAAAATTTGATGTCCCAAACAGATTCCAAACAATGGAACACCTGCCTCTACAATTTTCTTAACGGTTTCAATGGCATAGGGCATTGCACCCGGGTCGCCGGGACCATTGCTAATCATAAATCCATCGGGATTGAACTTCATCATTTCCTCAAAAGAAGTATGTGCATTGAATACCGCGAGGTAAGTATCGCGTTCTTCCAAACACCGAAGGATGTTTTTCTTAATGCCCAGATCAAGCACAGCAACACGTTTTGAAGCCTGGTCTGATCCCAAATAATAGGTAGAAGGCGTTGAAACGCGACTTGAGAGTTCGAGGCCCTGCATAGATGGCACGGCAGCCAATTCCTGTTTTAAGGTATCAATGTCTTTTCCCTCGCTGGAGATAATGGCATTCATAGCACCCTTGCTACGCACATGCAAAACCAGCTGACGGGTATCAATATCCGAAATACCAACCAAGT
The DNA here is from genome assembly GCA_023151275.1 of Bacteroidia bacterium. GTDB lineage: Bacteria > Bacteroidota > Bacteroidia > UKL13-3 > UKL13-3 > CAISCU01. The sequence goes on from JAKLJI010000053.1 coordinate 4,283, forward strand.
TGTTCAGGGCAAAATATTCCTGAACGGTTTGATCAGCTTGTTTGCGGCTGAAAGGGATATTAAATGATTTACAAACAAGACCGGCGATTTTGATGGAATCCGATTCTTCTTCCAGGGCAGAAATTCCGTAGTTGCCAATATGCACATTGGTTTCAACGAGAATTTGCCCGGTATAGCTTGGGTCGGTAAATACTTCCTGATAGCCTGTCATACCGGTATTGAAGCAAATCTCTCCGGTTGTGGTGCCAATTTTTCCGATAGATGTTCCGGTGAACACCGTTCCGTCCGCTAACAATAAAGTGGCCGGAAATTTGGTTACTGAACGATTCAAGGTTCCTTAGATTTGGGCAAAAGTAGGCTTATTGGATGGTCAGAACAAATCAAAATACCCACAATTCACAAAAAAAGGATTTCGTATCCTCCTGAAAACTTAAACAAATTCAAAATGCTTTCCGGGCCTGTCCCCTCCCCGGCTTTGGAAAAGCCGTCTCAGGGCCGGGCCATCCGCTCAAATGGGGCAATGGGTAATTGCCGTGCTTGCAAGCGGATGCCGGTAGCTTCCAAGGTCGCTCCGGCATCCGCGCAAGCCCTGGCATTCCCCACAGCCCCATAACCGCTCCTGTCCCTCAGGCAGGGTTGTCTCCAATTGAACTGCATTCCGACTTCAAAAAAAGTAAACCATATAAACCCCGAGAAGGCGGCACCTTCGGTGCCGCCTTCTCCCACATCCTACATCCACAATCGGGAAATTACTGACTTTTGTGACAGGTTGTAAATATAGTTTTCGGGTTTGAATTTTGCATTGTTGAATCGAAACAGAAGCTGCTGAGGAGCAACTCGCCAGAGATAGATTCCTCCGACAGAAAATCACGAAGAACGGGAGTGGAGATTTTCCCCTTCCGTTTTTCATTATTCTCTCGAGGAGTAATGCCTTCAAAAACCTATGCAGCATATGTGGAAGGTGTTTGATAGTTCAGCGCCTCATGAGGTCTGATGGTGTTGTACTCTTCCATGAATGCATCTGTTATCTCCTGGGCCTCGTCAATTGTATTGAAAACATGTGCATTGAGCACATCTTCCCTGTATGTTCTGTTGAATCGCTCTACTTTAGCATTCTCTTGTGGCTTACCTTTTCTAATTCTACTCCATACAATGTCATTATTTTTCAGCCAACACTGGAACTGTTTTGACCTAAACTCTGGGCCATTATCTGTTCGGGTTCGTTTCGGCTTACCATGCCGTTCTATGAGCATATTCAAATACTCAATAACGCGCCTAGATGGTAGTGATGGATGCCAAAATTTAAGAAATAAATCACCTCAATTGATCCAGTATTTACAAGCTTATG
>JAKLJI010000054.1 GCA_023151275.1 Bacteroidia bacterium
GTTTAAGCGGCAAATAATCGAGAATCTTGATTCCTAGGAAATGTAGAATTTCGCCATGGTGAAAACCTAAAATCAGGAGCAGCCCTCCTCACTGTCTGCAGCGCCTAAGTTCGAAAACAAGACCCCAAATTCTGGTGCCGGATTTCTCCTCCTCTTGCTCAAAACCCACACCCTTGCAGCTGGAGAAAGGTTAATGAAGGTTAAAAGCTCCACTACCCGCTAAAATAAAACCACATTAAACCATTAAAGCCTCCAATTTCCCGGATTTAGAAAAGTTTTAAAAGGCGAAATCACATAAACCATTTAAACTCGTTAAACTCATTAAACCCTATAAATTCCCCGGTTTATGAAGATTTTAAAAAGCGCGAAATACACCTCAGTGTGCGTTTTCTAGTTGTTCTGGTTTAATTTTTTCCAGCCTAAAGCCATCCTGCGGCTTTTTTCCGAGTGGCCTTATTTCCAATTGCATGGATTTAAGTAAAATAGCATGGTGACTACGGGTGACACAAGGTAAAGGAGCATCCCAACAATAACCTCTTTCAGGATAATATCTGAAAGTCATTCCTCCCAATTCCCAAGTTGCAAGTTCGCCATGCTCAAATTTTTGCCAGGGGAAAATTAGGTAGCGGCTGTTAAAACCTTCCGATTGCGTGATGTTTTTGTTGCGCGATTGTTCCCGAAATGCTGAAAACGGTACCCAGGCAAAAATCGCCAGCATAAAAGCAAGTCCCCAATACAGTTTCCCGCCGCTCTGAGCTAAGGAAGCTAGCCAGCTACTTTTTTGTGATGCATTCAAAACCAAATAGGTACCCATGAGCAGCAGAATAAGTGTGCTGGTTAGTAATAGCCGGTATTGTCGCAGGAATAACCAATCTAAACTTAAGGCAAGCAACAAACCGGCAAATAGCAAAAGTTGAAATCGATTCACCTGCCTCCTGCGCATGGCCCAGGCAAGTGCAAGGGGGGCAAGCAATGCTATGCCAAAGATGGCCTTATTCATCAGTCCTTTATAGCCTGCTCTGCTCAACCAAACGCCCAGTTTTTTTAATACAGGTTCTTGAGCCGATTCAAATTCTGCCGGATTGGGATTGTCGTTTTGTCCCCAGCTGGCAATCCCTTTCCGGTAAACGGCATTCCAATCCGCTGGTACTTTCCATTCCAGATTCAACCAGTCAGGACTGCTCATGGGGTATAAAGGGTAGCCACTCAGGAGGGTATTTTTTGTCAAGCCCAAAACCAGGAATGGAAACAATGCCATGAGGGAGTAACTTTTACTTTTAAGCGACCAATCCTTTTGAAGCAAGCGAAATGCACCTAGAACAAGCGCTGCAGTTGCAGGCGGTTTAATCCAAAATAGCGAAAAGGCCACCAAGAGGGCTAAAAAGCCGTGTAATTTGTTTTCTTCGAACAGACTCCTGTGAAAAAGCCAGGCGCTGAAAATCAAAATAGGTAAATCAGCCGAAGGGGCTGTGAGGAAGAAGAATCCCAATACGAGGATAAATGCAGTACTTATGAGCAATACGATTTTGCGGTGAAATTGAAAAACAGCCAGTTCCCACTCTCTCAGCGACCAGAAAATCCAAATCAACATCAACAGGCCATTCAAATAATGGGTATTCCCAAAGCCAATCTGATTGAAGTCGCAAAGTGCGGTAAGGCTATGCCAGGTTCCAAACAATCCCAGTGGAGGGTACAGGTTGGCAAGTCCCTTTACTACACCGAATTTCTCCATCCATTGAATGGTTTGCAGGTAGTAAGCACCGTAATCGTTAATCTTGGTGGCTTGGGCACTCTGATAAAGAACGGGTACTGCCAAGGCAAGCCGAAGGGCTATTCGTTGTGCCGACATTCCTTTAAACGCTGCTTTAAAAAGACTCCAGCGCTGGATAAGCTGCTCGCGCCAAAGCCAACCTAAACTAAGCGTGGTGAACAGCATAATACCTTGGGTTAGTCCATTTATGGGGCCACCCAATACCAAACCCATGCTCACCAAACTCAATACAATCAGGCCCATCAACAGGTCGTCGAATGGATTGGTGCTGCCTGATTTTTTGAGCAGCCAATAAGGAACCTGACCCCAAATAAGCAGCAATGGAAAAAGAAGTATAAAATAAAAAATCAGTAACAGCATATCAGTTTTCTTTTTGGAAATAGGTAGAGGCCAACAAGGCCAATGGAATCAGTGGGCTAAATAGGAGAGGGTTCAACACGCGAATTCCGGCATCACTCCAGGCGACTTGCGAAAAAAAGAGGAAGAAATAAGTACAGATCAACCCAAAGCCCACAAGCCCAAATGGAAGTAGTTTTTGTTGAGCTCTGATTTGGAGCAGGTATAAGGCCAACAGATTCAATAACAGCCGGGTTAATTTATTCACAACTGCCTCAAAGCCACTCGAACATTCCGGATGAAAATGATAGAAATCGCAGCTGCTGAGTTTTAGGATATTAAACGATTGCAAGCTGAAGTTTCCAAGAAAGAGGGCAATCAAAACTAGCAGTGTTCCTGTACCAACTTTTTTCATGCCTTATTTTGTTTTATCAATTGTGTCCACCAAACCATCAACCCAAAAGCAACCGCATACAATGCTGCAGGAAACACATAGGTATGAAACAAGTCAAACCAATGAGGAAATGCTATTTTTATGCGGATGAGGACAATAAGACGTAGGATATTTCCGGCCTGAAGCAAGAAAAAACTAAGGGGGAGGAACCAGAGGTAATCCTTGTTTTTGCCTTTGAATGCCACCACAAAAGCAAGTAGGGTTATCCAGACAGCCATTCCATTGCAGCCTTCCAGAATATTCACCAAAGCCTTTCCTTGGTAAATAACCTGAATTTTGTTGAAACCCTCGGCACTATACAAAGAGGTTCCGGGGGAAAGGGCACTACTCAGCTGGGCAACCAACTTGGTAAACGCATCCGGATTTGGAGCTGCAACTTGAACTAACACTTGGTATATGGCATTTAAGCCCAAATAAGTGATGATAAAACGAATGAGAAAAACTCCGGCCTTGTTCATGCTTGCGGCAATATAGCGGTTCCTTGTTAATTTTTGGATTTGGTTGGAGCTTAAGCCACTGTTTTGCTTTCAATTGGTACTCTAATATTGGGATAAACAAGGATTATGAGTTTGACCTTCGTCATGAGGGCCAAAATGCCAAAGAAATTGGCAGTTTCGCGAGTAAGGCATACCTGTTTTGGTATGCTGAGGGAGAGAAACGGGCAATTTCACAGGCCTTTTGGAACGTAGTAGCTGAACAATTGCATTATTCAGGTTACAGGGTAGCAATAGATGGTAAAATGCGTATTCCGGGTTAAATGTTATGCCTTTTGAACATGAACGAAATAATTTTAAAAGCTTTTTTATCGAACAACTTCGGCGTAATTAGTTGTCCCTCAAAAAGTCATTATTGACGAATTGAATTACTCTTTCAAGATTTTAACAACTCTAAAAATGTAGACTTCTATTTAGTAACCAATTGAGGACATTTAACTTAAGAGGTGTTT
>JAKLJI010000055.1 GCA_023151275.1 Bacteroidia bacterium
CTTCACTTGATTTACTCATGCCCCGAAGATCCTATCAATTCAATTGCTGTAAAAGATGTACTTCACCGGGGGCTTACTATGCTTTGATAAATGGATGCATAAAAACCATCCGGAAAAGCCATTTGAGCGCTACGCAGACGATATAGTCGTGCATTGCAAAACAGAAAAGCAAGCCAAGTTTGTATTGAAACAAATCAAGCAACGGCTAACAAAATGCAAATTGGAACTACATCCTGTTAAAACCAAAATTGTAAACCTAAGAGGAGAATCAGAAGAAAAGTATGTAAAGAAGTATGACTTTTTGGGCTTCAGCATACAGCCTCAATGGAACAAGATAAAGGGCAAGGGAATGCTGTTGCCAAGTATTCGCATCAGTAATAAATCTGAAAAGAGCATTCTAGCAAGATTTAAATCAATGCAGTTGCACAAAAAGAGAATATCAATTGAAGAACTAGCTAAAGAATTAAGGCCAATCATAAGAGGAATCATCAATTATTACGGCAAGTTTTCTACAGGACATTTAAGGCGAATATGCCATCAACTAAATGTTCGCCTTGTAAAATGGGTAAAATGGGAAAAAGGCTATTACAAAATGAAATCCATCCACTGGCTTAGAGCAAAATTCAAAACAAATCCATCACTATTCCCACACTGGCAATTGGTCAATCCATGATGTTTCAATACATTCGTGATGAAACTAGAAGAGCCGTGAGTCCCGCACGTGCGGGATCAAGCACGGTTCCGTGGGAACGCAAGGGTGAAACTCCCTTGCGTGACCCGATTAGCTGCAAGGCTACACAACAACGCTAATAGACAAACATCCCTTGAAATAATAGGGAGCTGACCCGATTAAGGTGTCAGCCCCTACTAAAAAAAATCTACTCAACACCTAACTGTAATTTTGCAGAACTAAGATGAATTTCATCTTGTGTTTCTAAAGCAAAATATCCATAAGCTAGAGGTGCGGCAGCAGCTCGTTCAACTGCTTGTTCAAACAGTTTATCCCATACTTCTCCACCTTGTTTTTCGTATGCCGAAATTAAATTTTTCAGACTTTCTTCACCGAAAACAGTAACGTGACCTGAAAAATCTTGTGCTATATCGCTGACTTGTGCAGTTGACCAATCAATAATTCCACAAACTTCTCCATTATGATGAGTAAGTGTATGACCTGCATACAAATCACCGTGAATGAATTTTGTAAAATTCGGCCATAAGGCATCATTATCCAGCCATTTTTGGTACCGAAGTTCTAATTCGGCATTTATCCCTAATTCAGATTTCACCAAAATCAATCTTTCAGAAATCTCATTTCTAACCTGTTCAGGTGTCAAAACTTTTAGATTATTACGAAGTACTTCTTCCGTAGGAATTGAATGAAGTTCTATAAGTGCTTTCGCTAATGATGGTATATAAAGGTCGTTTTCTTTAGACATATTCCAGGTTACTTCATAAGTCTCCGCATCATAAGTAAGTGCAGGTTTTCCATCGAGCAAAGGATAGGCTACCAGTTTTTCATTAGCTATACGCCAATCAGGAACTTGAACCGAAAGGTATTTCGACACCAATTGAAGAATGCGTTTCTCATTCGCAATCTGTTCGCCTAAGGTTGTTCTTCTTGGAATACGCAACAACCACTTTGTGCCATCCCTATCTGTAGCGAAACCAACCTTAAAATCAATTCCCATTTCATTAAAACTCATTTCATCCGAAAGAATTAACCCATTTCTTTCCGCTAATTTTTGAATATCTCTATTTTTCATTTTTTTAAATATTTTTGATTTTACCTAATTGCATTAAGTTGCGAGTGCTAAACGAAAGAATACCCACAAGGATTGCCAAACAACCGCTTATGATAAACGTAATGTTTACACCAATAACTTCTGCAATCAGGCCTGTGAATAATAAACCGATTACACTTGGCAAAACTGCCAAACTATAATAAAGTGAAAATACACGTCCTAATTTTTCAGGACTTACCTCTGTTTGTACAATTGCTGTAAAACAGCCATTGAAAACAGACAGGCTGATACCGCCAATGGCTGTTACCATCACAAATCCTACAAACCAACTTGCAGGTAATACACCACTCAAAATAAATGTAAGTCCCAATAATACATACATAACATTGACTGCGACTACTTTTGAGCCTTTCAATTTGAAAATACTCAGGATGACACCGCCAATAAGCATACCTCCGCCCCAAACCACTTCTACAATTCCTATCTCCCATTTTCCTCCTGCAAAATGCCCTGTTGTGAGCAACGGAAACATAATGGCAGCTGGCATTATAACAAAGGTTATCGCCATTGCATAAAGAAAAAGATAACGCAAACCTTTGTTTTTTGAAACAGTCTGAAACCCTTCCGAAAATTCTGTAGCAATAGAATGTGCAGACGATTTTGACTTCGCAACCACATTGGGAATTTTCACCATCACGAGTGAAAGAATAGCCAGCAATGCTCCAATCAAATCCAAGTACAATACTTTTGAAATAGGAAGATAAGCAATGGCTAATGTGCCAATGGCAGGACCACCAATACTGCAAACCGAATGTAACACCTGATTAATTCCTGCTACCTTTATCAATTCATTTTGGGGTACAATCAGCGGAGCAATTGCCTGTAGTGCCGGAGCGTGAAAAGCATTACCAACAGAGCGTAAACCCAATAAAATGTATATCCATATAAGATTAACATTTTCATTTTGTAAAATGACGAGTAACAAAAGGGCACAGAGAGCTATAAAAGCATCCGAAAAAATCATTACATATTTACGATTGAGACGGTCAACATATACACCTGCTATTAAGCCTATCAATGCTTGAGGCAACATAGCTGCTATTCCTGCGTAGGCTAAAACTTCGGCTGACTTGTACTCCAGACTAAGCCATATAACAATAGCAAACTGAACAGCATAACTTGTAAGCATTGAAGCAAACTGTCCAGCCCATATAAACATATAGGTCTTAAACCATTTACGGTTTTCCATAAAAACTTGATTAAATTATACAACAAAATAATTGTAGCATAATACTAATAGAGTACTATACCATAAAAGTGGGTTTTGAAGAGAATTACCCTAATAATTATTTAATCCAAGGCTTTGCCACGTGTTGTATACTTTTTGGAAGTGAAGCCACAAAAGTACAAATTATTATCTCAAAAAATAAGCTATTTTAGCAAAATTAAGCCCAGCAGCTAACAAATAAGGCTTAAACGAAGCCCTTCTTCCGGCTTCGATTTAAGCTTGTGTTGAATGAAGCTTTCGGTTTGCC
>JAKLJI010000056.1 GCA_023151275.1 Bacteroidia bacterium
GTATCCCCCCGGTAAAGTACACCTAGTTTAATTGTTTCCAGTTTTGAGGGAGTAGGTCATCGATTTGATTGACTTTTCGGGTTGGTAGTTTTTCAAATACATCCACCAGCCACTCGTAGGGATTAATTTCGTGTTGCTTGCAGGTTGCCAACAAGGAATAGATTATGGCTGCTCGTTGTGCGGCATCATGGTTGCCACAGAATAAAAAGTTCTTCCTGCCCAATGCAATTGGTCTAATTTGATTTTCGATTAAATTATTATCGATTTCCAAGATTGCATCTGTGGTATATCGTGTTAGTTTATCCCAACGGGTTAAGCTATAGTAAATCGCCTTCCCAATTGCACTCTGTGGCGTGACTTGCTTTTGGTTGGCAAGCAACCAGTCTTTGATTTGATTTAATATAGGTACAGCATGCAGCTGTCTTTGCTTGAGCACTTCGTCAGGTTTGGCATTAGCTTCTCTCAACTCCTTTTCAAGTTGGTAGAGCTTTTGAACCTTGGATACAAAGTAATCTGAACGTGCTTTATCATTGCCACTGGCCTCAATAAAATACCTCCTGGCATGAGCCAAACAGCCCACAAGGGTAATTTCTTCGCGCGTGGAAAACATATCATATACACCATACCCATCGGTTTGTAAATAACCGCGGTATTCTTTGAAGAACTCTATTGGAAACTTGGCTGATCGTCCTTTGCTGTAATTTATCACTACCACTTTTTCTAGGGGTGAGTAGTTAACCCAAAAGTATCCCAGATGTGTTGAGCCTTTCTTTTCTTTATCCAGAACCTTGATTGGTGTCTCATCATTCTGAAGATAACTTCGCGATAGATTATACTGAATTTGCCTATCGTGCAATACCCTCAGCATATCTATGGACTTCATAACCCAATCGTAAATGGTTGAATTAGCAACATCCATACCATATCGTTTGAACATCTTGAGCTGCCTATCCAAGGGCAGATGATCTAGGTATTTACTAACTAAAATATGAGCAATCACAGAAGCTCCCACCGACCATTTTGGAAACGGAAGTAAGGGTAATTGACCAATAACCACTCCGCTATTATCTGGCTTGGCATACTTTGCACGTCTGATTTGCTTTACATAAAACTGCGCATTAATCATCTCCAGCTGCTCGGTAATCTCATAGCCTATGCGCTTGAGTCCAGTTACATCTTCTTCGGGTTCAATATCAATAATCTTTCTGGGAAGATCAGCGGGAAGAGGTAAACGCGCCGGTTGGGATTTTTGCTGTGGCTTATTGCGGGTATAAGAAATTTCTTCCTTCTCTTGTGGGGGTGTAGGGATGGGTGCGGCAAGTCCTAAGTCCATTGAAAGCTGCAAAGGGTCTATCAACTCTCTTCTTTCGCTTTTGGCGCCATAAACCATCTTTTGAATTTTGTGCAGCTGATACTTGAGTGTTTCCACCTGAAAAACCAGCAAATCGTACTCGCTTTTATTGATGGTTATTAGCTCATTTTGCCCCTTTTTTTGCACAATACGAATATACCGAAAGTGCTTGTTTTTATTGGTATTTTCAGGTTCTACTTATACCCAAAACTATCCACATTTATGCCCCATGTACATACCTTTTTCGCTTACGAACCGTACTGAGTTTTATGCCCTGCAATAAGCAGCTCAAGATATCAACTGTAATGTCACTTTGCTCCCCTTTAGGTAGTTCAAATGTTCCTTGTTCAAGGCGTTTATAGAACAGCATAAATCCATCGCCATCCCAACAAAGCAATTTAATCTGGTTCCTCCTTTTGTTGATGAATACAAATACATCTCCTCCCAGTGGATCCTTTTGCAAATGCTCTCTCACCAAACCACTCAACCTATCAAAGCCATTGCGCATGTCGGCATGACCACGGAACAGATAATACCTTTGATGAATACTTAGACTTAGCACAAGCTTATCAATTTTTGCAACAGACTCATCGGACAATCATCCGGAATCGAAAAATAGCAGCCATTGGGCAGATGGAGTTCTAGTTCTTTTGACTTAGACTTACCTGGCTTAAGAAGTGTAAAGGAATTGGATAAACTTGAGCCGCTCTGTTTCTTCCAATGGTACAAAAAACTTTGATAAGGGATGCCGGCTTGTTTGCAATAGGCAGATTTACTTAGGCCACTTTGCACTTGAAGGACCAAATGCTTTTGATAATCTTCACTTGATTTACTCATGCCCCGAAGATCCTATCAATTCAACTGCTGTAAAAGATGTACTTCACCGGGGGCTTACGCATATATTGCCATCAGGATTTAGGCGTATCCGACATTACGGATTGCTGGCATCACGCAACAAGCCAAGATTAAGGTACAGGCAAGTGTTGATGGGAGTAGCAATTAAACCCAAAGCAAATCGTGATTGGAAGGAAGTAGCCAGACAACGTATGGGCTATGATGCCGACCAATGTCCTTGTTGCAAAACAGGCAAGATGATACGAATCCAAAGTTTTAGTGCCAATGCTCCACCAAAATTAGCGAAGACCCAGCCAGCACCAAAGACCTGATTTTTTTGCATATACAATGCGAACAGGCGAAGCTATGCTCAATATCAGCAAAAAGTAAACAAAGCCCCTCTAAAAGGCTAAAAACAGCAAGGGAGAGAACGCTTGCCTAGGCAATAATGGCAATTGCTTTAAAAATTGAGCATACAAAAAGTATAAAAAGGTAATACCAAACCTTATTCAAACCCCATAGAAAAATTTCACTTCCACTAAAGTTGGAAGGTCAACCGCAAGCTTCATTCAACACAGGCTTAAATCGAAGCCGGAAGAAGGGCTTCGTTTAAGCCTTATTTGTT
>JAKLJI010000057.1 GCA_023151275.1 Bacteroidia bacterium
ATCAATAAGCCGTTCATCGACCCAGGAGTTTCAGCTACAGATAATATCGAAGGCAATGTAAGTTCGCGTTATCAGCGCATTGGCAATGTAGATATCACAAAAGTTGGTCCGAACTACTTGAAGTATATTGTAACAGATTACTATGGCAATGTATCAGATACCTTGTACAGAACAGTATTTGTAATCTTGAATCAAACAGGTCCAACCTTGACCTTGAATGGACCAAGTCAACAGTATGTGGAGGTTTATAATCGTTATCCGGAGAATGGAGCAGTAGCTCGCGACAATCAGAATAATTTGATTCCGAGCAATAACATCATCATAACTTCGAATGTAGATACAGCGAAGTTGGGTATATACAATGTGAACTATCGCGTAACGGATGCATTTGGAAAATCAGCTTCAGCCAACCGCTTGGTAACAGTAGGAGATAGCACACGTCCTGTAATTATTCCGAACTACACCGGAGGTAGAAACTACTATGTACACCAAGTAAAAACCGCCATTGATTTGGAGAAGGTTGTTCGTGTAGAGGATAACTTCTGGAAGGGCTTGGTACCAACTTGGTTTGGAACAGTGGATGTAAACAATGTAGGAACCTATTACCTGCCCTACAATGTAATGGATGGCAGTGGCAATATAGCCAATGAGGTATTGGTAGAGATTCGCGTGACAGACAATATCGCACCTGTAATCCAGTTGCAGGGAGATAATCCAATCACATGGGATGTTTATGAGCCGTATGTAGATCCTGGCTTTACAGTAAATGACAACGTATGGGCAAGAAACACGATAGCCATAAGCTACCGTCCACAGGTTGTCCCTGTAAATGCTTTAGGCACAATCCAGCGTTGGATAATTGCAACCGACCCATCGGGCAATAAAGATTCAGTGATGCGTGAAATCCGTGTAGTAGACCGCAAGGTGCCTGAGGTAAAGATACTAGGAGGAACCACAGTTAACTTGAACAGATGGTGTGAATTTATCGATCCGGGCGTAGAGTTGATAGACAACTACAATTCGGATTCAGAGATGCGCGGCCGTTTGGTTATCACAACCAATTTGCCATTGATACCGGGTTCAACCAACCGTTATTTTGGTGATGTACCGGGATTGTATAGCATGAATTATCGGGTAACTGATATGTCAGGTAATGTGAGTAAAGTGTTTATCCGCTACATCAGTGTTTCAAAAGAATCTTGCATCACAGGTCTTGCTTCAGATATTCAGTTTGAAAGTTTAATGAACGTGTATCCAAATCCAAGTTCAGGTATTTTCAATCTGCAATTGCTACAAGTATTGGATGCAAACCTGAATTTAATAGTGACTGATATAACGGGCAGAGAGGTAACTCGCAAAGAACTTAGCAGAAATGATTTGTCTGAACAGCAATTGGATTTAAGTAAAGAAGGCAAAGGCATCTATATCTTGAGAGTTGAATCTGGCAATCAGGTTTACACAAGAAAGATTCAGGTGCAATAGGCAATCCTGTTTAGTTTATTAAGCCTATATTCAACCAAATCAGGCCATGGAGATTTCTTTCCATGGCCTGATTTTTTATGATTGACTTGAAAACTGCTCTTTGAGCAGGTTTTCCCAAAAAAGCCGTTCATTTTTTCGATTGGCCTTGATAATTGGTATTCTTTACGTAAAAAAACATTTAATAGTAAAAAATACTTTAAAAAAATTAGCATGTATTAGGTTTTTTATAATGAATTTTTAATTTTTGATGGGTCGTCCTAAATCCATCAATATGAAGAAACATGTACACCTGCTTTTCTTGGTTTTTTTGTTGCCTTTCTTCGCCTTGGCACAAACATTTACCTTGAGCACTATGCCTACCTCCAATGGCGGAAATGGCCAATCTGGGATTTCCTTTAATGTCGGTGCAAGTTCAAACCTTCTCATCAAATCAATCTCTGCATCCTTTTTAACGGGCGCTCATAACGTATCTGTTTGGTATAAAACAACTCCGATCAATGGTACACCAGGAGCAATAAATGCAGCCTCGGGATGGAATCAAATTGGTACAACTGTGCCCTTGACAGGAACAACGGCTGCCACCACAGCTCCGGTACTTCAGCAAATCCCAATTCCAATGAACTTGCTTGTTCCGGCTGGTCAAACTTATGGTTTTGTTGTAATTACAAGTGGGACTTTGGTTTATACAACTTACACCGCAGCCATGCCTGTTTCGGTCACTGATGGAAGAATGACAATATTCTTTGGACCAAATGTAGGATATGGGGGAAATCCTCCAACTATTGCTACACGTAGCTTTGTGGGCTCAATAACCTACGAATTGCCAACTGCTGGCAACCAAATGCTACCTCCGATAGCGGGATTTTATCCAAGCGTAGCCACACCGACCATTGTACCGGGTATGGATACAGTTTACTTGGGCAGCCCCCAGAAGTTGGTGAGTACAAGTACCAATGCAGGACGTTCTTTTTGGGATTTACCGGATGAGGTAGTATT
>JAKLJI010000058.1 GCA_023151275.1 Bacteroidia bacterium
CACCATCAAATTTCGCATTGAATGCTTCTGGTGAACAGCTCTTTGCATTCCAAGGAACATGGACATCCGGTCAAAAACTACTTCATGGGTTGATGTCGGGAGCAAGTTGGACTACCTCTGGTTCTTTAGTTAGTACTTCTGCTAACTCCTACGAACCATCTGAATTGAAATCATTATCCGCTTCACTTCAGTTTAATTTAGCGAATGGGTATTTGACAAATAATTTAAGTAATACTGCTGATGAAGCGGCAAATCTATTTACTAAAATCAATCAAAACTCAAATTGGACAAGCAGTAGCAGCCAAATAGCCACAGTGCCAAATTATGTCTTTAAAATATTAGGACCTGCTCCAACTATTCAACCTGCTTTTAACACTGCAACTTCAATAACACATTCAACAATTACATTTAATCTTTTAAGTGGGAATGGAGATTCAGTTCTGGTTGCAATAAAATCCGCCTCGGCTATTACCGGAATGCCGCAAGACGGAAGAACGTACAATGCAAATACGGTATATTCAGGGGGAGACACCCTTCAAACAGGCGAATATGTAATTTACAATGGCCTTTCTGGCAATATCAGCATTCCAGTTACCGGATTATCTGCTTCAACTGTTTATCATGTTGCTGCTTTTTCTTACAATGGAGTTGCAGGTTATGAGAATTACTTAACCAGCGTTCCTGGAGTAAGTTCCGAAACCACTGCGGTTACTCCAAATTCAACCAGTTCAGATATTGTGGCTGAACCCACTTTTATAGAACCTTCCAACATCGACTTCAAAAGTGCGCTTGATTCTTCCAATTTAACAACGTCTAATAGTATGGAGGTTTTTAAACTAAGTGTAAGAGATGGTGGCACAGCATCCCCAGATCTTGACACTCAGCAGACCGAAATAAATTCAATTTCCTTTTCGATTTCTAATCCAGGTCCATTAAAATCATTAGCATTGTTTGATGGTAATACTAAATTAGGAGAACAGCTTATTTCCGGCTCAACCGCTACGTTTTCAGGATTATCCTTTTCTGTCCCTGATGATAATATTGCTAACCTTTCTTTAAGAGCAACTTTTAAGTCCACCCAAACAGATAATGTTCAATTCTCATTTGAGGTTTCATCAGTTTCTGCTTCTGCTTTAGGCTCTCAATTTGTCAGCACAAATGCCGGAGGAGCTACTAGTTCAATTACTGGTGACAGAAATCGAATTGAAGTTGCCGCCCAAAAACTTTATTTCGGTACACAACCAACCGATGTCTTGGTGGGCAGCACAATGACACCAGCAATAACCATCCTTGCAAATGACACTCTTACAAATACGGACTTAGATTTTAGCGGACTAGTTACCCTTTCAACATTGGGCACTTTTGACACTACCTCAACTACAAGTGTCAATTCGGTATCCGGAGTAGCAACCTTTTCAAATATCTTGTATTCTAGCTTGGGTGCAGGAATAAAAATTTTAGCAAGTTCTACAGGATTAATTAGTTCGGATTCTAGTAATTCTTTTAATGTTACTGTCCCTAATTTACTTCAATTTACTAATGTTTGGAGTGGTTCTCCCGTAACTGTCAATGCTACAAAAAACCCTTCCAATTCTTCAATAGTTGTATTAAGTCGTGGAACTGGTTTAACAAGTTCAAGCAGCAGCGCTAGATTCAGTGCTACAGGATTTGCAACGGGTGCTACTCTTGATTTGGCAAACCAAGATTTTCTAACATTTACCTTGCAAGCCAATCCGGGTTATGCATTCAACCTCAACAGCTCTGTTCTAACTATTTCTTTAGGGTCTTCAGGTACAGGTCCTGCTACCTACGGAGTGTTTACTAGTGTCGGGGGATTCACTAGCAACTCCCAACAAGTTGGCTCAAATCTAACTGCGAGCAGCAATCAAACAATAACCTTCCCTTCTTCTGGATACAATGGGTTATCAAACCTAGAAATTCGTATTTATGGTTGGAATGCTGGTGCAACTACAGGAAGCGGAGGTTTGATTTCTTTAACTCTTACAGGCCAAGTTGCAGTAAATAACAATCCTGCCCTTTCTGCTTCCATTGCTTCATTGCCGGAATTTAGTGTTTCTGGTTTATCCACACCATCTATTGCTACAGGTTTTGATATTAGCGGATTAAACTTAACTTCAAATGCAGTAGTTAATGCACCTTCAGGTTATGAGGTAAGTTCAGATAGTTTAAACTTTTCTAGCTCGATTTCAATTACCCCAAGTTCTGGAACAATCTCCTCGACAAGGGTTTATTTGAGATTTAACCCTTCTTCACTTTCTGACCAAGGGACAAAAACTTTAAGTATTACATCTACAGGCGCAAACACAGTTAACATTAATGTAAATGGTGTTGTTAAAAACCTAT
>JAKLJI010000059.1 GCA_023151275.1 Bacteroidia bacterium
TACCAGTGATTTCGGTTTGAACTGTACCAGTGATTCCGGTTTGAACTGTACCACTAAAAATGCAATGTAAATAGCCCTAATCTTTGGATTATGGCAAATAAACCCAAACATATGCATCAGGTACAAGAAGTTTTTAGAAGAAAAGTACAAGGGGAGAGCAATCGGAGCATCTCTCGCAATACAGGTTTTTCCAGGACCACCATTAATGATTACCTCAAGATTATTCAAGATAATGGCCTTACACCATCAGAGGCTTTAAGTCTTTCAGAGACTGACTTGCATGGACTTATAAATCAAACGCGTAAGGTGTCTCCCTCTGTTTCTAATGACAGGAAGTTGGCCCTGGAGGGCCAACTTCCTGTCATTAGAAAAGAGCTACGTCGCACAGGGGTAACACGACTCTTATTATGGCAAGAGTACATAAAAGATAACCCAGACGGTTACAGTTATACTCAATTTTGTTATCACCTGTCTTTGGATAAATCCAAGCAACAGGCAAGCATGCACTTTGAGCATATTGCTGGAGAAAACATGATGGTTGACTTTGCTGGATCAATATTGCATTACGTTGATATTGAGACCGGAGAGCAGGTAGCTTGTCAGGTTCTGGTATGCATCCTTCCTTACAGTGGATACACTTATGTACAGGCGATGCATAGCCAAAAACAGGAGGACTTTATAGCGGGATTAAACAATGCACTGTTCTTTTTTGGTGGAGTGCCTCGCAATATCAAAATGGACAATCTGAAGAGTGGTGTAAAAAAGGCCAACAGATACGATCCAGACTTTACCGATTTAATGTATTCATTTTCTGCTCATTTCGGAATCAACTGTACCACCTCAAGAGTAGCCAAGCCAAAGGATAAAGCGCATGTTGAAGGAGCCGTTTTGACGGCATACCGCCGCATTTATGCGCCTTTGCGTAATACAACCTGCTACAGCTTGTCCGAGCTGAATCAAGCTATTTTGGAGCAACTTAACAAGCATCATCAACAACGTTTTCAAAATAAACCCTATACAAGATTGGAGCTATTTGCCGAAGAAAAGCAGCTATTATCACCGCTTCCAGCTCAAGCTTTTGAGAAGTACTGCACCACAACGGCAAAAGTTCAAAGAAACTATCACGTTCAATTGGGTCAGGATAAGCACTTCTACAGCGTGCCCAATCAACTAATCGGCAAGACTCTCAAGATTATCTATGACCAAAATACGGTTGAGATTTATGATAGCCTAACCCGAGTTGCTTTTCACCAGCGGGTAAGTCGGTCTCATGGATACACAACCTTAAAGGAACACATGCCTTCCAATCATGAAGCAATACTTCAACAACGGGGTTGGGACGCAGATTACTTCAGGACTCAAAGTGAAAAAATAGGCCCTCATACCTATGCCTTCGTCAACCTACTTTTGGTGTCGAGGGATTTTATTGAACAGTCCTACAATGCTTGTCTTGGGGTGTTAAGCTTGGCGAAAAAGTACCCTGTCGAACGTTTAGAGCGCGCCTGTGAGCGCGCAATGCTGTCACCTACTATAAGTTACCGCCAACTTGAAAAAATCCTTATAAAAGGCCTTGATAAAGCTCCCTTGGCTCCACAGCAAATTAAAATCCCTTTACACGAGAACATCCGCGGTAAGCAGGAGTACAAATAATCATTTAAAAACATGAACACAACACAAACAACTCAACAATTGCATGAGCTAAAGCTTCACGCAATGGCAAGCCTCTATGAGGCTATTGCACAGTTACCTGTGCATCAGCAACCTCAAGCACACGAACTCATTGCCCAGCTTGCTCAAAGCGAGCTACTAGACCGCAATGACAGAAAAACCAAACTACTCCTCAAGTTCTCAAGGCTTAGATACGATGCCCAACTTGAAAACCTTCAGTACAGTAAAGCCAGAAACCTAAGCAAAGAAAGCATTCTTCAACTGGTTGATTGTAATTGGATTAAACGAGCAGAAAACATTTTGATCACTGGGGCAACCGGTTGTGGTAAAAGTTATCTGGCTTGCGCAATTGGACAGCAAGCTTGTCAACTTGGCTTCAAAGTACTCTACCTTAACTTGAACAGATTCCTTGAAAAAGTAGCTCTGGCTCGATTGGATGGAACCTTCAATAATCTCCTCAATACGCTAGAAAAAATCCATCTGATTATCTTCGATGACTTTGGGCTGGCTCCATTAACACAGGATGTAAAACTCGCTTTCCTTCAGATACTTGAAGATAGATATGCCCGAAAAGCTACAATCTTTGCTTCACAAATACCTGTTGAAAATTGGTATGAATACATCAATGAGCCAACTATTGCTGATGCTATACTCGATAGAATCGTACCAAAAGCACA
>JAKLJI010000005.1 GCA_023151275.1 Bacteroidia bacterium
CCCTGCCTTTTCGCGCCTGCTTCGCTCTTGCCCTCAGGGCCTACCCGAGGCGAACCAGCCAATAAGGCAGACCGCACCGTCCTGCCCACGGATTTTGCAGGCACGCGCGGCCGACAGCGAGAAGGGCTACACCTGATTTTAGGCTTTCATAATGACGAAATTCTCCATTTCCTAGGAATCAAGATTCATGTTTAATTGCACTTAAACCTTCATAAACCCCGTAGGGGTTACATGTTGGTAGAATTGCATTCACCCCACGAACGCTGAAACCCCATAGGGGTGAAATATTCATTGGTGGCATTCACATCAACCCGAATATTTGATTTTTGAATTTCTGCAACTATCCAATTGCCCTAAAAAAGCCATCCGGGCTACTTTGTCTTCCCTGGTTTTATTGCTTAAACCAGTTAAACCTTCATAAACTACTTAAACCTTCATCCCTTGGAAGACTGGTGTTTTCTTTTGTTAGGAGAACACTAATCCATTGAGGTATTTAAATTTCGTGTGTAAATTTGTGGCTTAAATTTTCCAAAAGCCTTTCGCTGTCGAAGGCGCCGAGAGCAGCAAGAGTGTGAGTAATGAGTATTGAGGGCCGCATTTCCGAGATCATCTGGTTTCCCTGATTTACCGCTTAAACCTTTAAACTTTTATAAACCACTTAAACCTTCATCTTTTGGCAGACAGGTATTTTGTTTCTTTTCTATGTGCCAAGGCGTGCCAGTGTTAAAGGATTCCATAGCAAGGGCTTGCCTTTTTCTGATAGCCAAGGCATGCCTTGGCTCTACATAAACCTTGGAAATTGTTTGTTTTGTTGCCTAAAAACGAAAACCACTTTTTACCTCATAGCCACCAGCTGATAATTTGCTTTTATCTTGAAAGGATAATACTTAACAAGCCCTTAAATTCCGTGTTCATGCATCCAAAGACTTGAAGAATTTTTGATAATTTCATACAATTTTTCGATTGGAGGCCTAAATTTGCGAAACGATGAAGTTTTTTAAACTCTTATTCTCCAACTCCGGAAAAATTCCCAGATGGACCATATTTGTGTTCGATCTTGGACTTTGCGCAGTAGCTTACCTTTTGTCGCTTTTTGCCAAGTTCAGTCTGGATTTGGGCCAGGAATTTCTGAAGCCGGCACTCATGGTATTGCCCGTTTACCTGGCTGTTAAAGGAATCTCCATCAGCTATTTCCGACTGCATGCTTTTGTAATACGCCATACCAGTGTTCAAGACGGCTTGCGCATATTTTATGCCATGGTGGCCTCCTCGGTGATTTTGTTCTTCATCGATTCCCTTTATAATTACTTGCCAGAAAAAAAGGTTCACCTTTTCCCGCTTACGATTCTCCTCATTGATTTTGTGCTTTCCACTTTCTTTCTAGCATCCGTGCGGGTATTTATCAAGTTAATGTATATACGAATTAATTCGGTGAGTAGCAAAACGGTTACCAATTACGCCATTTTTGGGGCAGGCGACGCCGGTATTACCACCAAACGAAAATTGGAACAAGAGAGCAGAAGAGGGATAAAAGTGGCTGCATTTGACAGTCCGCAAAAACAGAAAAAAATATTGGAAGGTGTTCCCATTTACAATGGCACTAACGAGTTGGAAGAAACCATTACCCGCTTGAATATTGAGTACATCATTATTGCTATTCCATCCATTTCAAAAGCCAGGAAACAGGATATTGTTGAACGTTGTCTCGCCCTGAATGTGAATGTAAGAACCGTTCCCCCTGTGACCAAATGGATTAATGGTGAGCTGAGCTTCAATCAGATAAAGAATATCAAGATTGAAGATTTGATTGAACGCGATGTCATTCAACTGGATAAGGCGAAGATTGGCAACCAAGTGAACAACAAAGTGGTAATGGTAACCGGCGCTGGAGGCTCTATTGGCTCCGAAATGGTTAGGCAGTTGTTGCGGTTCAAACCACGTAAATTGCTCTGCGTAGATAAGTCGGAAATCAAATTGTACGAATTGGATTCTGAACTTCAGGAGAATTTTAAAAATGAGCTAAACACCTTTGTTGAAATTATTGTGGGCGACATTACCAATGAAGCCCGCATGGCGATGATTTTTGAAAAGTATCAGCCCAATATCATTTATCATGCTGCGGCCTATAAACACGTTCCTTTGATGGAAGACAATCCAAGTGAAGCCATTTGGGTGAACGTACGCGGCACAAAAACCATTGCCGATTTCGCTGTTAAATACAAAGCAGATCGTTTTGTAATGGTGAGCACAGACAAGGCAGTTAACCCTACCAATGTAATGGGTGCAAGCAAGCGGATTGCCGAAATTTATGTTCAATCGCTCTTCTATCAAAATCAATTGACCGGAGGAAGAACGAAATTTATCACTACCCGATTTGGCAATGTTCTAGGCTCGAGCGGCTCGGTTATTCCCCGTTTTAGAAAACAGATTGAGGAAGGCGGTCCAATCACCGTAACCCATCCGGATATCACCCGCTATTTTATGACCATTCCAGAGGCTTGCCAATTGGTCCTCGAGGCAGGAAACATGGGAAATGGCGGCGAGATTTTCATTTTCGACATGGGTAAATCGACCAAAATTGTTGATTTGGCCAAGAAAATGATCAAACTATCCGGACTCACCCTCGGAAAAGACATTCAAATTGTATTTACCGGTTTGAGGCCTGGTGAGAAAATTTACGAAGAATTGCTGAACGACGAAGAAAACACCATGCCGACTCACCATCCCAAAATCATGATTGGTAAAGTGAGGAAGTACGATTTTAATGAGGTAGAAAAGAACACCTACGAACTGATTGACATGTACCGTAACCAGGACATGATGCGCATTGTTGGAAAGATGAAGGAAATTGTTCCGGAGTTTAAAAGTAAGAATTCAATATACGAGAGTCTGGATGCAGATGTGCAGTTGCCTGATAGTTCGGATTTGGCGAAGATGCTGTTACCGGATTAGGGATTGCCTCTTTCAAGGTTCTGAGATTTGCGCCCTGAGGTAGATGCTCTGGGCAGGGGTACCAAGGGTGTGCGTTTTAAGCAAGTGGAAGAGAAATTCGTCACCAGAATTTGGGTATTTGCTTCGCTTTTTCCTGGAAGGCTTTCTTGAAGCGAAATAGCTAATATGGCAAAGGGCATTTGAATGGCCTGAGAATTTACTAACCCCGTAGGGTTTACATGTTGGTAGATTTGCAATCCTACCTCAAATGCTGAAACCCCATAGGTGAAATATTCATCCTTGGAGGCATACACATCCCCCTAAAATTTTTTTTTTGAATTTCTAGGAGGAGCCAGCCAATTGCTAAAAATGAAAAGCCATCCGGCATCAATTGAACAGGCCGGGATTCTAGCAATAGCTATTGCCATTTTAAAAAAGGGCCAATAGCAAAAAGCTATTGGCCCTAAAAATCTAATCGTTCACACAAGTAAAGCTATAGCCAAAAAAACATGGCTTTCCTACGCAAGAATTGTTTCTTTACATGCCTGAAGGATTTTGTTCGCGTTTTCCTCGGTATTGCTTTCGCTGTAAACCCGAAGAACAGGCTCGGTGCCACTGGCACGAATCATCACCCATTCACCATTGCCCAAATGGAATTTAAATCCATCAAGGTCTTCCACTTTTTCAATGGTATAGTTACCAAACGTGCTGTACTTACCTGATTTGCAATCAGCCAAAACGCGTTGTTTGATTTCTTCAGTGATGTGCAAATCTATTCTTCCCATGGAGAAAGAACCAACCACATCGTACACTTCCTGAATCAATTCATCCAAACTTTTGCCTGTTTTGGCCATGAATTCCCAAAGGGTTAATCCAATCCAAATTCCATCACGCTCAGGAATAAATCCTTTGATGGCAATTCCTCCGCTTTCTTCACCACCAACTAACACATTTTCGGTTACCATTTTCTCGCAGATGTATTTGAAACCAATTTTGGTGATTTCAATCGGTAATCCGTAAGCCTGAGCCAATTGGGTAATTTTGGAAGTAGCGCTGAACGTGGTAATCACCTTTCCATTCATTCCTTTGTACTTGTGCAAGTAATGCACCAACAGCAGAATGATATGGTGTGAATCCACGAATTTTCCGGCTTTGTTGTACAAACCAATGCGATCTGCATCGCCATCTGTCACCAAACCGCAGTCAATTTCCTCGCTAATGCGAATGAGTTCGCTGAACTCGGCCAGGTTTTTATGAATTGGCTCCGGTGCTTGTCCATCGAAGCCCGGGTTATGGTCGCAATGCAATAAGGTAATTTCAGGAAACAACCTGCGCATTACATTCTGACCTGCACCATACATGGCATCGTAAGCAAATTCCATACCTGAACTTTTAATCAGTTTCAGGTCGAATTTGGACTCCACTTCATTGACATACATGGTTTCCAGATCCACGTACTCAATCATTCCCTTGTCAATCAATTCTTGCATTGAACTTAAAGGCAAGCTAACAGGTGTGCCCGGAATGGCTTGCTCAACAGCATCAATTACCGCAGGACTTGATGGTCCTCCGTAGTGGGCTTTCAACTTGAAACCGCTATAAGCAGGAGGATTATGACTGGCCGTAATTATCACACCCAAAGCTGCGCCATATTTCACTGCACCCAGACTTACCATGGGTGTAGAAACAAAACCTTTTCCCATTTTCACTTTAATGCCATTGGCACACATAATACGGGCAGTGGTTTCTGCAAACAGTTCACCGGCAAAGCGGCAATCGTGACCAATAACAACCGATAAATTGGTGGGGAATTCTTTCTTGATGTATTCTGCGGTTCCCTGGGCAACGCGTTTTACATTTTCAACCGTGAACTCATCGGCAATAATGCCTCTCCATCCATCGGTACCGAATTTAATTACATACATAGGTTTATAATTTGTGGTAGAAGGTATAAAAACAATGCCAAAATATCCGTGATGGACACTCCGGCATTGCATGATTTATTTTATGAAAATGCATTCTCACCTGTGATATCCATGCCGGTAATCAACAAATGGATATCATGGGTTCCTTCGTAGGTTACTACCGACTCTAAATTCATCATGTGACGCATGATTGGGTATTCACCTGTAATGCCCATACCGCCTAACATTTGACGTGCATTTCTGGCAATGGTTAGAGCCATATCTACGTTGTTCCTTTTGGCCATAGAAATTTGAGCCGGGGTGGCACGACCTTCATTCATCAACACACCCAAGCGCCAAGTTAAGAGTTGGGCTTTGGTAATCTCGGTAATCATTTCAGCAAGTTTCTTTTGCTGAAGCTGGAATCCACCAATTGGCTTGCCAAATTGAACACGCTCTTTGCTGTAACGCAATGCGGTATCGTAACAATCTAGGGCCGCACCAATTGCCCCCCAGCTGATGCCGTAGCGAGCCGAGTTCAAACAAGTTAATGGGCCTTTCAACCCTTCAACGCCAGGTAAAATATTTTCCTTTGGAACCTTTACATCGTTGAACACCAATTCTCCGGTAGCTGAAGCGCGTAAGCTCCATTTGTTATGCGTTTCAGGAGTAGTAAAACCTTCCATTCCACGTTCAACAATAATACCTTTAATCTTGCCTTCTTCATTCTTTGCCCAAACCACAGCGATGTCTGCAAATGGAGCATTTGAAATCCACATTTTGGCACCATTCAAAATCACGTGCTTGCCATCTCCTGCATCCTTGAAGTTGGTAACCATTCCGGCCGGGTTAGAACCATGGTCGGGTTCAGTTAAACCAAAGCAACCCATCATTTCTCCCTTAGCCAATTTAGGCAGGTATTTATGCTTTTGCTCTTCAGAACCAAACTTGTAGATGGGGTACATCACCAAACTTCCTTGCACCGATGCAGTTGAACGAATACCCGAATCGCAACGCTCCAATTCTTGCATGATGATACCGTAAGTAATGTAATCCATTCCACCGCAGCCATATTCGGCAGGCAATTGCGGACCAAAGGCACCTACTTCACCAAGGCCTTTAATGATATGGTGAGGAAATGCAGCCTTTTGGGCAGCATCTTCAATGATGGGAGAAAGGTCACGTTTTACCCAATCTCTAACTGTATTACGAATCAGGATATGTTCTTCCGAAAGAAGCTCATCCATCAGATAATAATCGTGGTGCTGGTAGGCATCCTGCTTATTCGCACGTGTGAAATTATGTTCACTCATAGTTTTGCTTGGTCTGTAATTCTCACCCTAAAATGGGTCAGCGAATTTAGCTAGTTCAAACCCAAAAAGTAAAACGTTTCTTTGTTTATTGGTCAATGGCGGAGCTAGTTTTACGCAATCAGGAATTTAACCCTTGTAATTTTACGCAAATCCACTGTTTTCATTTGGGCTGGGCCTTGGAAAGTCTTTGTTTCTTCATCTCTTTTCCCCTTTTTTGCAAGCAGGTAATCGTACATGAAATTAGAAACATCACTCGAAGGAATGGAATTCCACGCCTTTCACGGCTGGTACCCGGAAGAGGCCAAAAAAGGCGGCAAATTCCGTGTTGACGTAGTGTTGGAGCAATTTGTTTACGACGACAAAGAGTTCAAAGAACTGAGCGATGTGGTAAACTACGAGGAAGTATATTCCATGGTAGGTCGTCAAATGGCCGAACGCCGTGCCCTAATTGAAGATTTAGGAAAATCAATTGTTAAGGAATTATGCGACCGATATCCATACCTGCAGAAGGTGAGGGTAAAAATTACCAAATTTAATCCCATGGGCCGGTTTGATGGCGCCAATGCCGTTGTCAATTTCGAACGCGAATTGTAATTGGGCGAAATGTTTTGCCCTTAATTACTCCCCAAAAAGATTCACCCAATACCCTACTGGTATCTAGAAATAGTGTCTCCATTATTCCTCCCTGCAGAAATGGGCATAAAAAAAGACCACCGAAATCGATGGTCTTTTTTTATGAATGTATGTTCGGATTAGATTCCTACATCGTGCAAAGCACTTTCCATGATATACGGGTGCTTAGTTGGGTACAAGTTGGCTTTGGTTAAGGCTTTCAAAGTCATGAACAGGAACAAACCTGTAAACAGACACAAGAAACCAATCTCCATCAAACCAAATCCTTGGAACGGAACTTTAATGATTCCACCCGGATTAGCTTCTGTAGGATTTGTAGCTAAGTTCATAGAACCAGGCATAACCATCAAATACACGTCTAACCAGTGACCTAGTAAAATCAAAGATGCTACAAAGTAACCGGCAATTTTGCTGCGCTTCCAATCTCTTCTCATGAAGAAGAAGAACGGAACCAAGAAGTTAATCAAAACAACAAAGTAGAATAAGAATTGGTATGAACCAAACAAACGCTCTTTGTAGTAAGCAACTTCCTCTGGAATGTTTGCGTACCATATCAACAAGAATTGAGAAGTCCACATGTAAGTCCAGAATACGGAAAAGGCAAACATGAATTTACCCAAATCGTGCTGATGCTCGTCGTTTGCGATGTTCAAATAGCCTTTACCGCGTAGGTAGTGGGTAAACAAATACACAATTGACAAAGCACTAACCCAACCTGTAGCGAAGTTGTAGATTGAGAAGATGGTTGAATACCAATGTGCATCAATGCTCATCATTTGATCCCATGAGAACATGGAAAAGGTAAAACCAAAAATAACGGTGAATGCTGCTGATAAAGCATACGTCTTTTTGTAGTTCTCAAGTCCACCAGCCAAATCCTCTTTACGAGAATACTGACGGAACATGTGTGCTGCAAAAATCCAGAATCCCATAAACGCAATCATTCTAATAAAGAAGAATGGTTTGTTTAGGTACCAGCTTTTACCGGCAAGGATTGCATCAAAATTAGGAGCTTCAGGATTCATGATTCCATCGTGTGCCCAATGGTATAAAACAGGTAATCCAATTAAGCTGACGATAATAAGGATAGGTCCACCAACAAGTGAATACTCACTCATTGCTTCAGGAATCCTACGGATGGCGATATACCAACCTGCATTTGCAATTTGTGAGATGGCGATAAAAGCCGCGGCACAAATTGAAACGATGAAAAAGAAATAACCATTAACCAACAAGTTGCTAAGCAAACGCTTTTGAACCAAATGGTGCAGGTCGTGTTCGCCCAAACCCTCCATGTGCGGATGGTAGGTGAAGTAACCGATAGCGGCCAGGATCAGACCAACAATCATGAGGCCAAAAGCCCACTTCTTGTTACCATCTGTAATGGCATATTTTTCTTCTCTGATATGTACTTCTGCGTGTTCCATTTTTAAATCTTTTCTTCGGTTAACTTTATTTTGAAGCAGTTGCTGTTCCTTTGTACGGTCCACTTACGGTGCGGATATAATGAACTACTTTCCAGATTTGCTCAGGAGTTAAGGTAGTTCCATATGCACCCATCAGGTTTTTACCGTAACGGATTGAGTAAAACATTTTACCATCAGGTGTAGTCTTGATACGGTCTGAATCGTAACTAGGCGGAGGTGGGAATTTTCCGGCAGCTACAATTGTTCCATCACCCAAGCCTTTATCACCATGACAAGGCGTACAATTGATATTGTAAAGCGTTTGTCCTTCTGCAATATTAGCAGCTGATGCAGGAAGAGGATTTCTAAAAGCAGCTGATGCTTCATATCCTTCATTGCTAACTGGAAGGGCATATTTTGCGAAATCAGCTTGTCCTCTGGCAACAGTTCCTTTTACAGGTTCGCGCATGTTCATTCCATGAGGATTGATTTTGTTAGGCTCATCAGCTAACTGAGCTAAAGGCTCGTAACCAAAACCATGGTACATGTTAGGGGCGAATTCGTAACCGGGATTTTCACCTCCGGCACTGCAGGAACTGAGCAGGGATGCAGCTCCCATCAGCACAAAAGCACTGAGTATTAATCTTGAGTTTGCCATTAGTCTTCTTTAATCCTTTCTCTGACTTCAATAGCTCCGTTTTCAATCAGAATCTGATTCAAAGCCTGAACATCAGTTTTATGTTCTTTGATATTTACAGCAACAACAAACAAATCGTCTGTTACACGAGGATCGATGATGTCTGCATTTTTACCCCAGAACATGCGGTTAACAATGAAAAAGCTAGCTACCATTCCAAAAGCGGTGAATAGAATACTCAATTCAAACGTGATTGGAATATAGGTAGGAATATGCAAGTTGGGTTTACCACCAATAATCATTGGCCAGTCGATTTTAGACACGTAAACCTGGAATATCACAGCTAAACTCAAACCTGTCATGGCAAACAAAAAGGCTGCTACTGATAAACGTGAGCGTTTAATGCCCATCAATCTATCAATGCCGTGAATGGCAAAGGGAGAGTAAACATCCTCAATTGAGTAACCACTATTGATCAGCTTTTTGGTAGCTGCGTAAATCTTATCGGGATTATCGTAAACCCCTAAAATCATTTTTTTAGTGTCCATGTACGGCTCCTTTCTCTGCTGTTGCGTGGGCATGGTGGTGATCTGCATGTCCGTGGTCATCGTGATGAGTTGGGATAATGCTCTTAACCTCTGCCATATTGATTGATGGTAAGAATTTGCTGAATAGGAAGTAAAGGAAGAAGAACAATCCGAATGAACCAATCAGAATGCTTACTTCGGTAACGGTTGGGGTGTACATAGCCCAGCTTGATGGAAGGAAATCTCTGTGAAGCGAGGTAACGATAATTACGAAACGTTCGAACCACATACCAATGTTTACGATGATTGACATCACAAACAATACTTTTGGATTCTTGCGTGCTTTTGCCGACCAGAACACCTGAGGAGCAATCAAGTTACAGCTCATCATGGTCCAATACGACCACCAGTATGGACCGAAAGCACGGTTAAGGAAAGCGTACTGTTCGTATTCAACACCAGAGTAAGCAGCCACGAAGAATTCTGTGATGTAAGCCATACCTACCATAGTACCGGTTACCATTACAATTTTCGCCATGGCATCTAAGTGGGCTTCGGTGATATAGTCTTTGTAGTTCATAACCTCACGGGCAATAACCAAAAGTGTTAATACCATTCCGAATCCGGAGAAGATAGCACCGGCAACGAAGTATGGAGGGAAAATGGTAGTGTGCCATCCCGGAACCAGAGAGGTAGCAAAGTCCATAGATACGATAGAGTGTACTGAAAGTACCAATGGAGTTGAAATACCTGCAAGGATCAAAGAGATTACTTCATATCTGTGCCAGGTTCTGGTTGAACCATTCCAACCCATGGCAAACAAACCGTACCAGAATTTGCGGGCTTTGGTTGTTGCACGGTCGCGAACCGTAGCGATATCCGGAATCAAACCGATATACCAGAAAACCAAGGATACAGAGAAGTAAGTTGAAATCGCGAATACGTCCCAAACCAATGGTGAGTTAAAGTTAACCCAAAGTGTACCCAAAGCATTTGGAAGTGGGATTGGCCAGTAAGCTACCCACGGACGACCCATGTGCGAAAGAATAAATGAAGCTGCGCAAATTACCGCAAAAATGGTCATGGCCTCCGCCGAACGGTTAATAGACATCCTCCATTTTTGTCTGAAAAGCAAGAGTACTGCAGAGATAAGCGTACCGGCGTGACCGATACCTACCCAGAATACGAAGTTGGTAATATCAAATGCCCAACCTACTGTTTTGTTCAAGCCCCAGGCTCCTAAACCAACAATTACGGTGTACGTAGTTGCTGCAATCCAGATGGCCAGAACCAGTGTTGAAAGGCTAAAGCCAATCCACCAGCCTTTAGAAGGTGGATTTTCAAGTGGTCTGGTAATATCGCGGGTTACATCGCGATAGGTTTTGCCACCGGTTACTAATTGGTCTCTAATTGGTGATTCGTATGACATGTGCTAATTCAGTTTTCAGATTATGAATGTGACTCCTCTTTTTTGTGCTCACCTGCTGGCTCTGCTTTGTGCTTAGCTGCTCCATGATGCTCTTCTGCCAACTTCTCGTCGATGTTACGTACTTTGGTTAAGTAAGCAACGGAAGGTTGTACGTTATACTCATCAAGCAAGAAATAGCTACGCTCATTTTTGAAGTATTTTG
Source organism: Bacteroidia bacterium (assembly GCA_023151275.1). Classification (GTDB taxonomy): domain Bacteria; phylum Bacteroidota; class Bacteroidia; order UKL13-3; family UKL13-3; genus CAISCU01. The sequence goes on from JAKLJI010000005.1 coordinate 10,983, forward strand.
CCACTTCGCTGTTAGCGTCGTTGATATCTCCAAAGATGATTGCATCAGAAGGACAAGTTTGCTGACAAGCTGTTTTTACATCCCCATCTTTAATGGTTCTGTTTTCCAACTTCGCTTTCAACTTACCTGCCTGAATGCGCTGAACGCAGAATGAACATTTCTCCATAACACCACGTGAACGTACTGTTACATCCGGATTAATAACCATTCTTCCGAGATCGTTGTTGAAATTGAAATCAAACTGGTCGTTTTCGCGGTATTTGAACCAGTTGAAACGACGCACTTTGTATGGACAGTTGTTTGCGCAATAACGCGTACCTACGCAACGGTTATAAGCCATGTGGTTCAAACCTTCTGAGCTGTGAACGGTAGCGAGTACCGGACAAACCGTTTCGCAAGGAGCATGGCCGCAATGTTGACACATCAGCGGCTGGTGAACTACGCTTACATCCTCAAAATTGGTAGTTGTGTCTTCTGAATCAAGGGAGTAAACATTCTCGCCTTCTGCTTTCAAAATTGCACTGGCATTCCCTTTTTCACGGGTAATACCTTTTCCATCCTTGTCTTTGAATTTGTAGTAGCGGTCGATACGAATCCAGTGCATTTCTCTGCGCTTCAAAACTTCTGCGCGACCTACAACCGGAACGTTATTCTCAGCGTTACAAGCAACAACGCAAGCTCCGCAACCTGTACATTTGTTCAAATCAACAGCCATGGTCCATTTGTGACCTTTGCTATCGTGTTCGCCCCAAAGGGTAAGCAAGTTTCCGTTTTCTTTCAAGGTTGCGTGGTGGTCGTGATTTCCAGCTTTTGCATCTTTCACATACTCGCCCAAAGAAGCTTCTTTGATGATTGCACGACCTTCGATGGTGTGGTGCGTTTGTGTTTGAGCCAATTCATAACCGCTACCTACTTTCTCGATTGTGATATCAAAGTTTCCGTAAACGGTTGTTTTGTTGCTCAATGCTGCCATTCCGTAAGCATTTTTACCCGCAGCAAGTTTGGCAACTTTCCCACCTGAAGTGCGGCCATAACCAACGGCAACTGCAATTACATTGTTAGGCTGACCTGGCTGAATCAAAACCGGAATTGATTCGATTTTTCCAGCTTTTGAGCTGATGGTAATCAAATCACCTTCCTTCAAACCAAGCTCATCAGCAGTTGCTTTTGAAACATTGGCATAGTTATCCCAGGTTACTTTACTGATTGGATCAGGTAATTCTTGCAACCAAGGGTTATTGGAATGAGTTCCATCAAGAACACCCACTTTGCTATAAAGCTTTAGTTCTTTTTTGGCTTTGCTTGCTGTGTAAGTGCTGTATGCAGCATTAACTGCACTGCTTAAATCAGCTGCAAATTTTGGAGCACTTGTAGCTTTAGGACCTGCATAATAGAAACCATCGTGCAAGCTCTTTACCCAAGCCTCTTCGCTACTTCCGCCCGCCATGCCTTTCCAGGTTTCGCGGATAAAGTCGTAGTAATTGCTAGTGTTATCAGCCCAACGCAACAAGCTTTCTTCAGCCTGACGTGTATTGAATACAGGAGAAATGGTAGGCTGAGTTAAAGCGAAGTATCCGGCTTTTGGTTCTGAATCGTTCCAGCTTTCCAAGAAATGTCCTGCTGGAGCGTTGTATTTGCAAAGTTCAGAAGTTTCGTCAAGCAGCAAGTTAGTGGATACACTCAGTTTTGCTTTCTTAATGCCTTCAGCCAATTTAGCTGAATTGTAATAGCTGTAAACCGGATTGGTTCCCCAGAAAATTACAGCATCAACTGCGCCAGAAGCCAATTCATTTGCAAAGGTATCAAAAGCCGCATCGTTGCTGTAGTGTTGATTGCTGTAGTTGTCTAAATCATAAGTTGAACCAACATTACCCAGCATGCTATTGATAGCAGCAACCAATAATTGATGATCGAGGTTGTTTGAACCACAAACTACCAATGAAGCGCCTTTCGCAGCCCAAAGTTCTTTTGCAGTCAACTCAATCATGTTTAACGGAAGTTCAACAGCAGGCATTGAACCCAATGCAGGAACTCCGGCTAAAGCAGCAATTTTATTGTACAGGGAAATGAGGTATACACCTTCAGCTGAAGGCTTGATTGGGTAGCGAACATCCGCATTTGAACCCGTAACCGAAAGGTAAGATTCAAACTGGATATGGCGACTCATTTTCTTGTTCTCGGCGGTACGAGTTGATGACCATTGCTTAGCGAACTCAACTGGAGAAATCCAGGTTCCTAAGAAATCGGCACCAAAAGAAACGATAACGTTTGCCTTATCGAAGCGGTAACCAGGAATAACATTCTTACCGAAAGCAATTTGATTCGCTTCAGCAATTGCTCCCTGAGAGAATGCTTCGTATTGGATGTGTTTAGCAGATGGATACTTGGCCATGAAGGTAGCCAAAGCACGTTTGCCTGAAGGAGAGTTCAAGGTTCCGCTTACTACACGAATATTGCTTGCAGAAGCAAGTGCTTTTTTGATATCAGCATCAACAGCATCCCAGCTAGCCTCTTTGCCAGAAGCCATAGGAGCTTTCAAACGCTCGTTATCGTACAAACCAAGCAATGTACCTTGGTCTGCTGCACTAACACCACCTTTGAAAATAGGTGATTCAGGGTTACCTTCTATTTTAATTGGACGACCTTCGCGGGTTTTTACCAAAATGCTGCAACCTGATGGAGTTGTAGAAGCATAATAGTTAGGAATACCCGGAGTGATATTTTCAGGTTTTACGATATAAGGAATAGCATTTTTGATTGGAGCTTTGTTACAAGCTGCCAAAGCAACTGCTGAAATTCCAAAGCCAAAGTATTTCAAGAAATCGCGACGGTTGGCATTCATGCTACCATCCTCTTCCGTGAATACTTCATCCAGAGGAATTCCTTCTGCAAATTCATTGCGCTTATTTTCCAGGAACTTCGGATCCTGATTCAGTTCCTCTAAACCTTTCCAGTAGCTATGTTTATTATTTTCCATTGAATGTTGTTTTCGTTAAATGTTAGACTTCAGGTTTAGTAGTGACATTTTCCGCACTCAAGACCACCGTTCTGAGCTACAGTAACCATTTCTTTGCCTTCTGCTTTCAGGTTGGCGTGTAGTTTTTCGTAGTAATCGTTATTGGCAACATCAACTTTTGCTTCGCGGTGGCAATTGATACACCATCCCATTTGCAAGCTGCGTTGCTGAGAAACAACGGCCATTGTTTCAACCGGACCGTGACAAGCCTGACATTCAACTTTACCAATTTTTACGTGTTGAGCGTGGTTGAAGTAAGCGTGGTCAGGTAAGTTGTGAACTCTTACCCATTTGATAGGCTTTTTCTCTTTGCTAGGGTCGTAAGCACGCTTTTCAGCATCCCAACCTACGGCATCATAAATTTTTTGGATTTCAGGAGAAACTGAACCATTGTATTTTTCTTTTGCCTGAACATGCATGTGGCAGTTCATACAGGTGCTAGGTGAAGGAATAGAAGCTTGTTTTCCTTTATCGGCACCGTTGTGACAATACAAACAGTTGATTTTGTAGGTACCGGCGTGCAACTCGTGTGAGTATTTAATAGGCTGCTCAGGAGCATATCCTTTCTGAACACCGATGTATTTATTGCCGTAATCAAAACCGTAAAGACCAAACACTACGGTAAACATTAAGCTTACCACAATGGCACCGGCAACCGGATGCTTTTTGAACAATTTGTATCTGAATGATTTTTTATTGTCTTTCCAGCTGATGTTTTCAGCAGCTTCTGCAGCAGCTTGCTCAGGGAATTTTTGCTGATACAAACCATCAACAACTTTCTTCAAACGAATGAGGATGATAGCAATCAAAACCAGGATTGCTGCCATTACCATCAAAGAAACATAAGTAGTTGTTGAATAGAAACCACCTGATGAAGCGCCAGAATCTGCACCAGCAGCAGGAGCTTCAGTTCCACTTGTACTGGCAGTTGCAGGTGCAGCGGCAGGAGCTTCGCTTTCTTGCTTGATATAATCAATAATACTTGTGATTTCAGCATCAGAAAGTTGTTCAAATGAAGTCATTACCGACTCATTGTTTTCTTTGTAAACTTGAACCGCCGTTGCATCTCCTGATTTAACAAGAGCTTGCGAATTCTTAATCCATTTAACAAGCCACTTGGCATCGCGGCGTTTGTGTACGTCCTTTAAGGCAGGACCTACTACTTTGTCGTTAATTGCGTGGCATGCCGTACAATTGGCTTTGTACAGCTTTTCACCTTCTGCTGCATCTGCAAAAGCCAGATTCAGAGAAACTAGTGAAATGACAACAGCTGATAGTAATCGATGAAGCTTCATTTATTTGATGATTTTCAATGTTTGCTTGTGAACTGTAAAATGCATGTCAAAACCTGAAAGCCTTGATGAGCGCACTTTTTGGAACACAGCCGCGAATATAATACCATTTGTCAACTGCTGGAAGGCAATGCTAAAAAAAAGCTATTTAGAATTCATCCAAATAAAAAAACCTGACAATCAAAAGCATGAAAATGAACATTTCCTGCATTGTCAAATTTGGCAATGTTCTTTTTTAGTGAATTTGCTCTTGATTTTGAAGGATTCAAAGTCGGCTCAATTTTCAATCGAACAAATTTAAAAGCGCTTTGCTTGTGTCAGGATTTAGTCTTTTTTCCAATCCTACCTCAATCCAAAACCATTGATATTTCTGCAAAGTGAATTGATTATCATAAATATCCGTTGAGGTTGTTGGATTTTGATGTGCAAGTTATAGTGCGCATCGATCAAGGTTCTTGCTCCTTTACAATTGAACTTCAAAAGCCGAAAGTCTTTTTAGGGAAAAAGTAAACAGCTAAAAAAATGCGGGCGGCCCAAAAGGTCCGCCCTGGAAGATTTTATGAAATGAGATAAGGCCAGAACTCAACTGATTCTCTAGGTTGTTAATCAACAGAAACAACCCAGCCAAAATCGTCTGTTAACTTTCCGGTTTGAATGCCATAAATTGTGGCATACAACCAGTTGGAAACATCACGTTTTTCGGGATCTGGAAGCATAAAGTCTTGGCCTTGGTAACCAATACCGGCAATTTTTGCAATGATGGCTGCGGTACCTGTTCCAAAGCAATCGCTTAAGGTTCCTGCTTTTGCTGCCTCAATAATCTCCGAAACTGAAACTTTTCTTTCCTCAACTGTTAATCCGCGTTTCTTAAGCAGTTGAATACAACTATCCCGTGTAATTCCACGAAGAATGTTTCCATCTAAAGCCGGTGTCCAAACGGTAGTATCGTTCACCACAAAAAACAAATTGGTGGTTCCTGATTCTTCTACATGCTGGTGACTTCTGCCATCGGTCCAAATAATTTGGTCGTAACCTTTTTTCTTGGCTTCCATTGTAGGAAGCATCGAAATTCCATAATTACCGGCAGCTTTTGCAAAACCCGCCATACCATCAGAGGCACGAACAAATTTTTCTTCAACCAAAACATTGATAGGTTTTGGATAATAGCTGTTAACCGGACAACCAAATATGATAAAACTATAATTATTACTAGGCCTCACACCCACAAAATCGTCGGTTGCAAACATGAAAGGACGAATGTACAAGGCACTCCCCTCCTTGGTTGGAATCCAATCGCGATCCAATGAAACTAATTGCTTCAAGCCCTCCATAAAAAGTTCTTCAGGAATTTCGGGCATTCCCATCCGAACAGCACTTTCATTCAGCCGCTTAATATTGTCCATTGGTCTAAACAACAAAGGTTTTCCCTCTGCACTTTTGAAAGCTTTCATGCCTTCAAAAATTGCCTGACCGTAGTGGATTGCCGAAATGGAAGGAGCCATTGGAATTGGACCATAAGGAAGGATTTCAGGATCTCCCCATTTTCCATCGGTAAAATCCACACGAAACATGTGATCGGAGAATATTTTTCCAAATTCAATGTTCTCAAAGTCACACTGGTTAATTCTGGATTGAGTGGTTTTATTGATTTTTATCGAAATTGCCATGGTATGCAAACTGAGTTCGGAATTGATGATGAATTTGTATTGCCCTTGTTTGAGGAGCTTTACGCGGTCAAAGAAACAGATTTTTCAATAGAAATCAACCCGCTTGGGTCAGGTAAGTCGAAGATATTGATGCTTTGTGAATCGAAATCAAGTACTTATCTGGATGAAGCTGATATGAATCTGCTGAGTGGAATTCTTGAAAAGGGTCTTCGCAGGACAATAGATGATATTTGGTTAATCAATATTGCCCAGGAAAAGGCAGGATTTGATTTTTTGCTCGACCGGCTAAAGCCCCAATTCTTAATTAGTTGGGGTTGCGATGAGTACCTGATTCGGCAACAAATTCGTTTGGATGTTCACGAACAGGCAAGCATTACAGGTTGCAATATGTTGAAGGCCATGCCTCTTTCAGCTTACCAACACGATCAGGCTGCGAAAGGAAAATTATGGATAGGCCTCAAAAAAATGTTCTTCAACTGATATGAAACTCATTTTCGCTTCACATAATCAAAACAAAACCAGAGAAATCAACCAGATTTTAGGGAATTTCATTCAGGTGTATTCCTTAACCGATTTAGGTATTCATGAAGAAATTCCGGAAACCGGCTCTACCCTACCTGAGAATGCCTTGTTGAAAGCTCAGGCAGCCGCTGATATTACCGGACTTTCTGTTTTTGCAGACGACACAGGACTGGAAGTTGAGGCCCTTAACGGAGCTCCGGGGGTTATTAGTGCAAGGTACGCGGGACCCGGAAAATCAGCGCTTGCCAACATGGAAAAATTGCTGGATGAGCTTCAGGGTAAATCAAACCGAAACGCTCGATTTGTTACCTGCATTTGTTTGATTATCAACAATGAAAAGCATTTGTTTGAAGGAGAACTGAAAGGTCGAATTGGCTATGAAATGCGCGGTGATAAAGGATTCGGTTACGACCCTTTGTTTATTCCGGAAGGAGATGAACGTACCTTGGCGGAACTGTCAGCGGATGAAAAAAACAGCATTAGTCACCGAGCCAAAGCGATTGAAAAAATGCGCTTGTTTTTGGAAACCAAACTAGGTTCTACTCAATCCTGATTGATATTTTCAGGATTTCCACGGAGATTTTCCTGCAATTCAATCAAAGCAGAATCATCCGCTTCCAAATCTGAAAGGCGATGCCTGTAAAAGTAAACCGGCAATTGACCAACAATCAAAGCTAAACCAATAATAACGGAAACAACCACATAGGCCGGATTATCTTTCAATGTATAGGCAACTCCAATAAATGCCATATTAATTAAAGTCAGCGTTAGGCTCACTTCCTTGTGATTCATTCCAATTCGCATCAACCAATGATGAATATGGTTTCTATCGGCCTCAAAAGGCGACTTTTTCTTAGAAGTTCTGAGAATAAACACCCTCAAGGTATCGTAAAGTGGAACCAAAAGAATAGCAATGGCGATTCCAGGTGCGGATGAGAATTTATTCACCGGCGACATTCCGGGAGCATTGATTTCTATGAAATGGATTGCAAATAAAGACAACAGAAAACCGGTAGTCAGGGAACCTGCATCGCCCATAAAAATTTTGGCCGGGTTGAAATTGAAAAATAAAAATCCCAACAAGGCTCCACTTAAGCCAAATGCCATAACACTCCAGGCAAATTCCTGTTGAAGTGCAAATAAAATTCCGAAACTGATGGTCATAACCAAACCTAAAGCACCAGCCAAGCCATCGGCACCATCAATTAAATTAAACGAATTGGTGATGACAATAATGGTAAACATGGTTAATGGAATGGCGATTCCAAGTGGAATTTCAGCAATTCCAAATACGCCGTGCAGATTGGTAAGGCGAACGGGAGTCATAACCGAAACCAAACCTGTTGCCACTAATTGAGCTCCCAATTTTTTCATGGGAGAAAGCACAATAATATCATCCTTAAGTCCGCTGAAGAAAAGCAAGAGAAATGCAGCAAACAAATATTGCAATCCAGCTACATCAGCCAGATTTCCCAATACCGACAACGACAATAAATAGCCAATAAAAACGGCAAGGCCACCCAATCTGGGAATTTTGTTGGCATGAATTTTACGTTCGTTTGGTTTGTCGTACAATCCTTTAAGTTTAGCCACCGTGATAATGGATGGTATTGCGAATACCACGATGAGGAGAGCTGTCAGAAAAACCAAAACGATTTCAGTCATTGCAGGGGATTTGGGTATTAGCAAGATATCAAACTTTAGGGTTTTTTAAGTTTTGAGGTAACAATTAATTAAGAAAAGGAGCTAATACCACTGTAAATCAACGAAATTAAAATTCTTAAGGAGCCAGACGCGTACAGTCCCAATGCGATTTTTCGCCCTGTTTTAATGTCCATCTGAAACGGTCGTGCAAACGACTAGCCCTTCCCTGCCAAAATTCAAATTGGTCGGGAATTAGCACATACCCACCCCAATGGCGTGGACGGATAAGAGGTTTTTCCTTGAATAATTCTTGTAATTCTTTGAGGCGTTCCTCTATTACATGTCGTCCCGCGAGGGGTTGACTTTGCGGCGAGGCATGCGCACCAATCTGACTTTCGATAGGTCGGCTAAAAAAGTATTCATCCGATTCCTTTTCTGTAACTTTTTTCACATGCCCTTCTACCCGAATTTGCCTTTGAAGCTCGGGCCAAAAAAAGACAAGTGAGGCAAACGGATTCGACATCAACTGCTTTCCTTTATCGCTATCGTAATTGGTATAAAACACCAAGCCATCTTCATTCAATCCTTTTAAAAGTACTACCCGCCCCGTTGGTCTTCCATCAAAGCGGAGGGTAGAAAGTGTCATGGCATTGGGCTCATGAACCTGGGCTGTAATGGCTTCATGCAACCACAACTTAAATTGCTCGAGTGGATTTTCGAGCACATCCTCCTCCGAAAACGTTTTCAAGGTATAGTCCTGCCGGATATCGGCAAGTTGTTTAGAGCTGATCATGACAAAAATTTTCCTCAAACTTACATAAGCATTGGCTTACCTTTTCTGATTCCAATCAGAAAAAACAGAAGTTTACGAAGCCAAAAATGTATCAAACAATTCTTACCTTGTGAAAAACAAAGAATTAGTGGATCTAGCGCAACAAAGGGCTTGATTTTGCTGTCTAAACGTGAAGCACAATTGCAGAGGCTGCTATGGAAATCCGAGAAATTAATACCCAGTTCAAGGCAAAAAGAGGAAGTCTTTTGCTAAGTGAGCCTTTTATGTTAGACCCATCCTTTAAAAAATCGGTGGTCTTGCTAACCGACCATCAAACAGACGGAAGTGTAGGATTTGTATTGAACCGCCTGTATCCCTTGACAAGTATGGAATTGATACCCGAATTGCTTGAAACTGATTTCCCGCTTTACACCGGCGGCCCGGTAGAACCGAATACACTCCATTTTATTCATAGAAAAAAGGAGTGCATTCCGGAAGCCAATGAAATTGCACCGGGCATTTTTTGGGGCGGTTCGATTGAGCAGGTAAATGATTGTCTGAATGCAGGTCGAGCCAACATGAGCGACTTTCGTTTTTTCATTGGCTATTCAGGCTGGGCCCCAGGACAATTGGAGGAGGAAATGGAATTAAAATCCTGGTGGACATTGGATGCCACATCGAACTTGGTTTTTGAGACCGATCCGAATTTTCTTTGGGAGGCTGCGGTTAAGACACTTGGTTTAGATTATGCCTATTTAGCTCAAGCTCCTGAAAATCTAGCTTGGAATTAATTGGAAAGCCTCCTTTTGAACCGATTTCCTATGCGCCTTAATAGAGTTGTATCGAGGTTGATAAGAATGGGTATCGGTTAAGCCATTAATGGTTTTGATAGCTGATGAATAGTCGATTGGCTGTTATCTCATTGAAATTCTGAATCACCTGTTTTTGCAACTCTTCAAGAGGTATTTGGGTATGATGGCAAAAATGGTGATAGGCCTGCTGAACATCGTTGCGTGCGGTGTCTGTTTCAAAAAAAAGCCTGTTCAAAGGAATTGGAAGCAATCCGCGCTGGAGTTCACGCATTCCAAGTGAGAAATAAACCCGTGGGAATTTTAGCCAAGCGTCCAATTGTTGTTGGTTGGCTGAAAATCCATGAAGGATGATAGGACAATCAACTGATTTTAATTCACGTTGAATTTCCTGATGCATGCGCACATTGTGGATGAGCAAAGGTTTTTGATGACGAGTTGCCAGATCAATCATCCAACGAAAGGCGTTCATTTGGGCATCCAAATTGGGCTTCAGCCTATCCAATCCTGATTCTCCAACAAACAAAACCTGGGGATTTTGCAACAGAGAGTCCCAGTTCACATCAAAGAAAGCTTTTTCTGCTTGCCAAGGGTGAATTCCATTGGAAAGGAAATAGCCGGGTTTTGCAAGCGAAATGCTCCAGGCTTGACGAACAAAAAGTAAATCAGGACGATTCCACTTCCTATGTGTATGAATATCAATCCATTTTACTTGCATTACAGCTTTATTTTCTGAGCAAAATTGACTAAAAAAGGTAAAAATCAGCAGTTCAACTACCTTAAAATGAACTGAAATTCGCGTCATAAGTTACTCTAAGTTTTGGACAGAAAGGACCTGTTCCATTACATTTGTTTTTTTTCGTACATGAACCAAGCATTATCACCAGGAAGATCGGAGGTTATGTTACACATCGGAAAAGATGTGGAAACGATATCCGAAACCTATTTGAATGAAGTAGAAACCAACTGGCAAGCCTCAGAATTATTGCCATTAACATCAGACGATTCCTTTATATCAGACCTAAAAACCATTCAAGAACAAGCCTCCAATTTATCGTATGATTTGTTGGCCGTTTTGGTGGTAGATACCATTACTGAGGAAGCTTTGCCAACCTATGAAACTTGGTTAGCCAATTTACATGGCGTGAATCAGGAAGAAAACAACAATTGGATGAAATGGATTCGTGCCTGGACAGCTGAAGAAAACAGGCATGGAGATGTTTTGAACCGTTATTTATACTTGTGTGGCAGGATCAACATGCGCGAATTTGAGGCTTCAACTCAGTATTTGATTCGCGATGGTTTTGACAACGGAGCATCCAACGACCCTTACCGTAATTTTATTTATACCTCGTTTCAGGAATTAGCAACCAATATTTCGCACCGTCGTGTAGCGAGTTTGGCCAAAAGCCAGGGCAATACCATTTTAAGCAAACTTTGCGGATTGGTAGCTGCCGATGAAGCTCGTCATGCCAAAGCCTACAAAGCATTTGTGAGCAAGATTTTTGAATTGGACCCCAATGAAATGATGCTGGCATTTGAGGACATGATGAAAAAGAAAATTGTTATGCCGGCTCAATACCTAAGAGAACTTGGAGAGAAGGTAAATTCGTTTGCCAGCTTTTCCGATTGTGCGCAGCGTTTAGGCGTTTATACTCCTTTGGATTATGTTGATATCCTGAAGGGATTGATTGACGATTGGAAAATTGAAAACGTGAGCGGCTTGAAGGAAAACGGCGAAAAAGCCAGGGATTACTTGATTCATCTTCCCGACCGTTTAACCCGCATTGCTGATCGGATGAAAATCTCTACAGAAGCTGAATTTAAATTCAACTGGATTTTAGGATAAGAAATCGATCGACACTTCAAAAAGGCTGTCTCAAAGGCAAGAGGAAAAATCCTTTTGCCTTTTTTTGTATTATTTCATCAATCCTTCTATTTTCAACAGAATACGCGTAAATTCCACCCAAATAAATGCATTTGACAACCATTCGTACATTAAAACTATTTAGCCTTTTATGGTTGATTGGATTTGGCTTTGGGTCGAACGCTGCCTGGGCGCAATTCAATTCCATTAAAACACTGGAGGCGAGGCTACTGGAGCCCATGCCTGATAGCACAAGAATTCAATTGTTGTTCAAGTCTGTTTATGCTTACCAAAACAACGTTGATGATTCGTGCATGGCCAAAGCCCAGCAAGCAATGGCCTTAGTAACAAAACCTGAAAATAATTCGTTTCGGTGCGATGCCTACAATTGGATGGGAACGGCTTACAATGCCAACGACAAGCCTGATTCAGCCTATTTCTTTTTCACTAAGGCACTCAACTGCGCCAAAAGCACAAATAGTATAAAAGCAATAGCCTCTGCTATTAACAATTTAGGAGTTTACTATGCAAGCAAAGGGAATCACAAACGTGCTATTCGCTTTTACAACCTCAGTTTAAAAATTCGTAAAGAAAACGGCATTACTGAATCCATATCTAGCAATTACAACAACCGAGGTAATGCAAAAGAAAGTCTTGGCGATTTTGTAGGTGCTATCCGTGATTTTAAGGAATCACTAAGGATAAAAAGAGAGACCCATGATAGTGGATCAATAGCAATTACGCATTCCAATTTGGCCAAAGTGTATTTCATGCTCAACAATTACAAGGAAGCAAGAAAACACATCCAACAAAGCTGGTATTGGTCGAGCTTGGCAGGCAATTTGATTGAAAAATTTGCAATCATAAATTTGGAGGGCGTTTTGGCCTATTCAGAAAATAATTTTATTGAGGCTGAAAAAAGTTTTCTTAGGGGATTGAAAATTGCCGAAGAGTTGAATTCAACCCAAAATCAAATCCTCATTTTGGCTAACCTATCTGAAATAGAGAATATTCTCGGCAAGTATGACCAAGCCATTCACTTCGGAAAAAAGGGATTGGAATTAGTTACTAAAAACCAAAGTGCGGAATATCTAACAGCATTTTATTACAATATTGCGCAGGCTTATCTTAGCAAAAAAGACCGGGTAAACGCTTTAAAATATGCCCTAACAAACATATCTTCATTAAAGCAACACCCTTCTGACGCTTATCAAATCATTGGGCTACAGCAACTTTCAGAAGCCTATGAATTAAATGGGAATCATCAGAAAGCTTTAGAGGTTTACAAAGAATACTCCGCACAAAAAAATCAATCCGACTTAAAAAACTCGGAAGCTAAAATCAAAAAGATTGAACTTGAAATTGAAAATCGTGAGCAACTGTTAAAGATCAATCGTCTGGAGTCTGAGAAAAAAATTTATGACCAGCAATTGAAACAAAATGCAATTGTTGGCTTGCTGTTATTTTTCATTATTGTGGTATTGACTATTTCTGTGATTCAAATCCGGAAAAGTAGAAAAGCGAAAATTGAAGATAACTTACTCATTAGCAAACAGGCCGAAGAACTTCAGGTAAAAGCCGATGAACTCCAGCACTTAAATGAAGTAAAGGATAAAATGTTTTCTATCCTTTCGCACGATTTAAAAAATCCATTGGTAAGCTTTCAACAAACTTTGTTTTTGCTTGAGGAAGACATGCTTGAAAAAGAGGAACTTCCTTATGTTATTCAAACCTTAAAGGAGAAGTTCGGTAATTTGAATTTGTTGCTTGAGAATTTGTTGAATTGGTCGAAAGCGCGGATTCGTGAACACCGCGATATTGACTTTCAAAAGATAGCACTTCAGCCCCTTGTTATTCGCAGTGTTGATTTATTGAAGCAGCAGGCTGAATTAAAAAACATCACCTTAAAGGAAGATGTTCGGATGGATCATCAAATTTTGGCCGACATGAACCAAATGGATATGATCATTCGGAATTTGCTAACCAACGCAATAAAATTTAGTCCGGAAGGTAGTTCCATTGAAGTTCGCAGCCGAATTGAATCTGACAATCTACTTCTGGAAGTAATTGACCAAGGGACCGGAATGGATCAGACTGATATTGAACGTATTCTTCGTGGAGAGGTTGGAGTAACAAAAGCAGGAACCCGAGGTGAACAAGGTTCCGGAATTGGGTTGAGTCTGGTAAAGGAATTTATTGAGGCCAATAAAGGGAAACTTGAAATCCTGAGTGAAAAAGGCAAGGGAAGTTGTTTTAGAATTTCCTTTGAAGCAGTTTAAGAATTCCGCTTAATCCCAAATTAAGGCAACCTATTTAGCGCGATTACTGCGCCTCTTTTTCCAGGCGCTTGTCAAACCAAAAGGTTCCGAATGGAACAAATCCGGCTAGAAATGCAAGTACAATCTTGGTGAATTTCCAATCACGTTCTAAAGCCACTTGCAGCAGGGTAATCAAAAACAATACGAACAGTAAACCATGCGCCCAGCCTATGTACTTCACTGCCCAAGGCCATCCCCAAATGTATTTTAAAGGCATGGCAATTCCCAACAGCAAGAGATAAGAAATGCCTTCAACAAAGGCTACCAGCCTGAATCGGCCTAAAGAATCTTTTAAATGCATAAGAAAAAAGCCGGCTCCAAAGGAGCCGGTTTATTAATTTTTGAATTACATATTTCTTCTGTACTGTCCACCCACTTCAAACAAGGCAGCAGTAATTTGACCCAATGAACAATACTTCACGGTTTCCATCAACTCTTCAAAAATGTTTTGGTTGTTGATGGCCACACGCTGCAAACGCAGAAGCGACTCGCGGCCCTTTTCTGCATTTCCTTTTTTGAGTTCATTTAGCATTTCAATTTGGTATTCCTTCTCTTCGGTTGTAGAGCGAATAACTTCTTTTGGCAATACCGTTGGAGAGCCTTTGCTACTCAAGAAGGTATTTACACCAATGATTGGGAATTCGCCTGTATGCTTTAAGGTTTCGTAGTACAGGCTTTCTTCCTGAATTTTGGTGCGCTGGTACATGGTTTCCATGGCGCCAAGTACACCTCCCCTTTCGGTAATTTTATCAAACTCGCTTAAAACAGCTTCTTCCACCAAATCGGTTAGCTCTTCAATGATGAATGAACCTTGCAATGGATTTTCATTTTTTGCCAATCCCAGCTCGCGGTTAATAATCAGCTGAATGGCCATTGCCCTACGCACCGATTCTTCGGTTGGAGTGGTAATTGCTTCATCGTAAGCGTTTGTATGCAAGGAATTGCAGTTATCGTAAATGGCATACAAAGCCTGCAAGGTTGTACGGATATCGTTGAAGTCGATTTCCTGAGCATGCAGCGAGCGTCCGGAAGTTTGAATATGGTACTTCAACATTTGACTGCGCTCGTTGGCTCCGTATTTCATCTTCATGGCTTTTGACCAGATTCTGCGTGCAACGCGGCCAATTACAGAATATTCAGGATCTATACCATTGGAGAAGAAGAAACTGAGGTTTGGCGCAAAATCGTCGATATTCATGCCACGGCTCAGGTAGTATTCCACAAAGGTGAATCCATTGGATAAGGTCAACGCCAATTGTGTAATTGGATTGGCACCTGCCTCTGCAATGTGGTATCCGGAAATGGAAACGGAATAGAAGTTTCTTACGCCTTTGTCGATGAAATACTGCTGCACATCACCCATCACACGAAGTGAAAATTCGGTACTGAAAATACAGGTATTTTGTGCTTGGTCTTCTTTTAAAATATCCGCTTGAACGGTTCCTCGAACTTGCTTTAAGGTATCTGATTTTATCTTTTGGTAAACTTCAGCAGGCAAAACCATATCGCCGGTTACGCCAAGCAACATCAAACCTAGTCCATCATTGCCTTCAGGAAGTGGTCCATTGTAAACCGGACGTTTGGTTCCTTTGGCTTTGAAGATGGCGTCGATTTTGGCATTGATTTCTTCTTCAAGGCCATTCTTTTTGATGTACAATTCACATTGTTGGTCGATAGCTGCATTCATAAAGAATGCACAAATGATTGCAGCGGGACCATTGATGGTCATTGAAACCGATGTTTTGGGGTCTGCCAGGTTGAAACCGGAATACAGTTTCTTAGCGGCATCCAAGCTCCAAACACTTACACCCGAGTTTCCAATTTTTCCATAAATATCAGGTCTGTGATCCGGGTCGTTACCATACAAGGTTACCGAATCAAACGCTGTACTTAAACGTGCAGCCGGCATGCCCAAACTTACGTAGTGGAACCTGCGGTTGGTGCGCTCCGGCCCACCTTCACCTGCAAACATGCGGGTAGGGTCTTCACCTTCGCGTTTGAATGGATAAATTCCTGAGGTATATGGAAACTCTCCCGGGAAATTTTCCTGAAGCGCCCAACGAAGAATATCTCCCCAGCCTTTAAACTTTGGAACGGCAACCTTTGGAACCTGTGTATGTGAAAGTGATTCTGAATGGGTTTTAATTTTGATTTCTTTATCCCGGACCTTGAAAACATAATACTCATCTCGGTATAAGTTCTTTTTACTTTCCCAGGTTTCAAGAATTTGTTTGTTTCTTGGGTCCAAATCAAGCTCAAGTTTTGCTTTCGCCTCGTACAAGCCTTTGAGCAAACGGTCTTTGTCTTCCGGATTCAAGGCTTTGATGGTTTCCATAGAAGTATGAAGACCATAGAGTTTATCGGCAATCTCAACCTGTTTATTCACCCATTTGTCGTACCCTCTGTTGTTTTCAGAAATCTCAGACAAATAGCGTGTGCGCGAAGGTGGAATGATGAATACCTTCTCACTCATCTCATCGGTTATTTCGTAAGTTGAGCTAAGGGGAGCACCGGTTTTATGTGCAATTTTATCCATCACTGCCTTGTACAACCTGTTCATACCAGGATCGTTGAACTGGGAGGCGATGGTTCCATAAACCGGCATTTCATCCGGATGCTTATCAAACAGCTGGTGGTTACGTTGGAACTGCTTTTTCACATCACGCAACGCATCCAAAGAACCTTTTTTATCAAACTTGTTGATAGCGATGATATCCGCAAAATCAAGCATATCAATCTTCTCCAGCTGTGTAGCTGCACCGTATTCCGGAGTCATAACGTACAAAGCCACATCCGAATGATCCATGATTTCGGTATCGCTTTGGCCAATACCTGAAGTTTCGAGTATGATTAAATCAAAACGCGCGGCTTTCAGAATATCAACAGCTTCTTTTACATGTTTTGATAAAGCTAGATTGCTTTGACGGGTAGCCAAAGAACGCATGTAAACGCGGTTGTTGCGAATGGCATTCATGCGAATGCGGTCGCCAAGAAGTGCGCCACCGGTTTTACGCTTGGATGGATCAACGGAAACGATAGCAATTGATTTATCCTGAAAATCGAGCAGGAATCTGCGCACCAATTCATCCACCAAAGAGGATTTTCCTGCACCACCCGTACCCGTAATACCCAAGACAGGAATGGTTGAGATTTCAGCATCTTCAAGAATTTTATGGTGCATTTTCGAGAAAGAATCGGGGTCGTTTTCAGCAGCAGAGATGAGGCGAGCTATTGATTTCCAATCTTTCTCTTTGAGATGAGTTGCTTCTCCATTCAGGTTCTGTCCTGTTGGAAAATCGCACTTCATCAGCATGTCGTTAATCATGCCTTGCAAGCCCATTGCGCGTCCATCATCCGGATGATAAATGCGGGTAATTCCATAAGCATGCAATTCATTTATCTCTTCTGGAAGAATGGTTCCTCCACCTCCGCCAAAAATGCGGATATGGCCACAGCCTTTTTGCTGCAGCAAATCGTACATGTATTTAAAATATTCAACGTGCCCGCCCTGATAGCTGGTCATGGCAATGGCATTGGCATCCTCCTGAATGGCGGTGTTCACCACTTCTTCAGCACTGCGGTCATGTCCCAGGTGGATTACTTCAGCCCCGGAGGATTGAATAATTCTGCGCATGATGTTGATGGCAGCATCGTGACCATCAAACAGACTGGCGGCAGTTACCACCCGGATTTTGTTTTTGGGAGAATATTTTTCAATGGTTTCCATGAAGGAGAATTTTGGGCAAAAATAGCCCTTCGGCCCAATTTTCGAGTGTTTTTTTGCGCCAACTCCCCTACTTAGAATTTATAGAGAAAGGAATTGCGTAATGTACTGAGGTTGTTTGGCATACCACTTGGGGGATGCGACTGAAAATTTTGGCTGTAGCTGATACGAAAACTAAAGTTCGTGGTAAACTTCAAGTTAAGCCGTGCCTCGGAGCTGAATCTGAAATTGGAAAAATCAATTAAATCGGGTTGGTAATAGCTAACAATATCAAAATTAAATGCCGATGATTTGAAGTACAAAAACGAAACATACAGGCTCATGCGGTTGTGTACGTTGCGGGCATATTCGTCTGTGGTGCGCTCGTACTCGTACATCCACATCGGACCCACAAAAAGTTTCATCGAATCTTCGTAAAAAATACGAATACGTGGACCTGCGCCCAATAGGCCTCTGAATTTCAATCCAATTTGTTGGTTGAATTGGGTTTGGGCAAAAGCCTCACCGCTTAACCAGGGCTTGAGCTCCCGCTTGAATCGAATATGTTGATAGGCGTTGTAATCCAGGTTTTTGCTATTGGATTGAAGGAAATTCAATTCAGCTAAAAAAAGCACTGTATTTTCCTGCCTTACCCGGGTTAAGTTTATTTTATTGCCCAGGTTGATAATCTTATTTTGGTTCTGAATAAAGTTGAATAATAACTCAATTTCACCGTGAAGGGCAGAATCACGCGAATCGTAACGCTTGCTTTCAATGTTCACAACCTGCTGTCCCTGAACGGAAAAACAACCCAATAGCACAAGTAACCCGAATAAAATCCGCTTCATGTAGCCGGCAAAAGTACAAAACAAAATGAAAGGCTTTTGAGGGATTGAAGCAGGGAAATACCTTTTTCCCTACATTTGCCCTCCAATCAAAAACGGAAAATGGAATTAAAAGATATTGTGGCGATTTCGGGTGTAAGCGGATTACACCAAATCACAGGCCGTAGCAAGAATGGTCTGATTGTTGAAACCATTGGCAGCGGCAGAAAATTTGCAACCAGTTTTCACGATAAGGTTTCTGTACTTGAAGACATCAGCATTTATACCCTTGAAGGGGATATGCACCTTTCGGAAGTATTTCTGAAACTAAAAGCAGCTGCTGAACTTCCTGCAAAAGAAGAATTGAAGAAAGTACGTCAGTTTCTGATTGATGCCGTTCAGTTGGATTCTGAGCGCGTTTACGACAGTGACCTGAAAAAACTAATAACCTGGTTTTATATGCTGAAAGATTCCTTGGATTGGGAAAAACTTGCCAACCGCGGAACTGAAGCTGAAGCCGCTCCAGCGGAAGAAGTTAAAGAAGAAGTAGTTGCCGAAGAAGTAAAAGAAGAAGCAGCAACTGAAGAAAAGCCCAAAAAAGCTCCTCGTAAAACGGCTGCAAAAAAAGCGAAAGCCAAAGACGCTGAATAGATTTTAAAGAATCAGAATAAGATTTTTACACCATAAAAAAAGCCCTTTAGTTGCTTGAAGCTACTAAAGGGCTTTTCTATTTTGGTTTGATACTAATCTTCGTTTAGTTAATAACCATTTTCCTACGAAGCGATTCATCTTCCAGGTAGCTGAACCGTGCACTGAAATGCCTCAATTGCTTAGGCTGCCAGTTGATTTTCATGCCGCGCATAGCTGATTTGTTCTCATTGATTTCTTGAAGGGCTTCAATCACATAATCAATATGGCTTTGGGTATAAACCCGTCTAGGAATCGCCAAGCGAACCAAATCCATTGGAGCAGGTTTTTCGGTAACGCCATCGGCCTGCAAACCAAACATCACGGTTCCAATTTCGCAGGTACGAATACCGGCATGCAAATACATTTCGCAAGCCAATGCCTGGCCGGGATAATGCAATGGCTCAATATGCGGTAACATCTGACGGGCATCAATGTATACCGCGTGTCCACCAACAGGACGCATAATTGGAATGCCGGCATCTATCAAACCCTGACCTAAGTATTGGGTAGATTTAATACGGTAATGCAAATAATCTTCCTGAACCACTTCTTTCAAGCCTTCAGCCATGGCTTCCAAATCCCTGCCAGCTAAGCCGCCGTAAGTTGGAAAACCTTCTGTAAGAATGAGCAAGTTGCGGCAATTTAGCGCCCAATCGTCGTTGTTCATAGCAAGCCATCCACCAATGTTTACCAATGCATCTTTTTTGGCACTCATGGTGCACCCATCTGCATACGAAAACATTTCCTGAACAATTTGTTCAATGGAATGATTCTCGTAACCAGGCTCACGCATCTTAATGAAATACGCATTTTCGGCAAAGCGGCAGGCATCCAAAAACAAGGGAATTCCATACTTCATGCATACGTACTTGGTTTCGCGGATGTTCTCCATAGAAACCGGTTGTCCGCCACCTGAATTGTTGGTTACCGTAAGCATACAAAGCGGAATATGTTCGGCTCCTTTTTCTTTGATAAAGGCTTCCAGTTTTTCCAAATCCATATTGCCTTTGAAGGGATGCTCGCTAGCCGGATTTTTTCCTTCAGCAATTACCAAATCAACCCCTTCTGCACCCGAAAATTCAACATTGGCGCGTGTGGTATCAAAATGGGTATTGTTTAAAATGTACTTTCCGGGACCACCTATTGCCGTAAACAGAATTTTCTCTGCTGCTCTACCCTGGTGGGTTGGAATAATATGTCTGAATGGCATGAGATGCCGCACCGCATCCTGAAAATGGTGAAAGGATGGACTGCCTGCATACGATTCATCCCCGCGCATAATGGCCGCCCATTGATTGGCACTCATTGAGCTGGTTCCCGAATCGGTTAACAAGTCAATCAGCACATGCTCAGAATCAAGCGAGAATAAATTGTAATGGGCATCTTCAAGAAAGCGTGTTCGCTCCTCTCTACTGGTCATCCGTATGGGTTCTACGGCTTTGATGCGAAATGGTTCTATTATCGTTTTCATACGTTTTCTCTTACTTGGAGCAATGGGCGGATTGCTGGCCAAATGTGTTGAGGTAGGCATTCTTAAACAATGACAAAACTCAAGGTTTAACAAAATGACTGTGTAAAAGGATGGGAAACTTTTGCATGGATATCAGGTCCTATTTTGCCCGAAGAGTGTACATTTGAACCAATCTCTTAACGTATGATTACAATTATCAAACACCGATTTCTTCCCGATAAACTTAAAGTTGATTCCTGGGATAGCATAGCCCCTTTTTTCAAAGATTTGGCCGAACGTAACATCGCTTCAACAGATGAACTCAAGGCCTGGCTAAAAGATCGCTCAGAGTTAGAAGCCTTCTTGAGCGAGAACCTTGCTTGGCGCTATGTGCACATGACCTGTGATACCACCAATCCGGAATTGGAAAAGGCTTATCTGTTTTTTGTGAATGAAATCGAACCCAAGGCTGCGCCTTATTCCGATATCCTCAACAAGAAATTAATTGAATCTCCTTTTGTGAATGAGCTTACGGGAGACGCTTATTTCGTTTACCTGAGAAGTATTCGCCAGGAAATAGCTCTTTTCCGCGAGGAAAACATACCACTCCAAGCTGAAATTGCTAGCGAAGCCCAAAAGTATGGAAGCATTTCGGGTAGTATGTCGATAGAATGGGAAGGCAAAGAACTTACCCTGCAACAAGCTGCTAACTTCCTCAAAAATCCAGACCGAAGCATCCGTGAAAAAGCCTTCCTAAAAATTCAGGAAGCACGCGCAGCACATTCCGAAGAATTGGATGCCTTGTTTGATAAACTTCTTGCACTACGTCACCAGGTTGCAATCAATGCGGGCTTTAGCAATTACCGCGATTACAAATTTGCCGAGCTTGGCCGGTTTGATTATACCCCCGAAGATTGCTTTGCTTTTCATGATGCCATACGTCAAGAAGTGATGCCTTTGGTAAAAGCCTTCAACGAGAAAAGACAAAAGGAACTCGGACATACCCTTCGTCCCTGGGATTTGGAAGTGGACACCCAAAATCGTCCTGCCTTGGAACCTTTTACAAGCGGAGCAGATTTAATTGACAAAACCATTCATTGCTTCCGCAAAGTTGACGATTACTTTGCCTGGTGCATTGAAACCATGGATAATATGGAACGCCTTGACCTGGAAAGCAGAAAAGGCAAAGCTCCCGGAGGATACAATTATCCAATGGCAGAAACCAGCGTTCCTTTTATCTTTATGAACGCAGCCAGCAGCACCCGCGATGTGGAAACAATGGTGCACGAAGGTGGCCATGCCGTTCATTCCTTTTTAAGCAAAGACCTTGAACTCGCAGCTTTCAAAAACTGTCCAAGCGAAGTGGCAGAGCTTGCCAGCATGAGCATGGAATTGATAAGCTACGAAGGTCAGGATGAGTTTTACAAAAATACCGAAGACTTTAACCGGGCCAAAGAAGAACACCTGGAAGGCATTATCAAAATTCTTCCCTGGATTGCCACTATCGATAAATTCCAACATTGGTTGTACACCCATCCCGGACATACCGCAGCAGAACGCCGCGCTTACTGGGTTGAATTGAGCAATGAGTTTGGAACAGGACTGGTAGATTGGTCGGGTTACGAGCAATTCCGCCAAACAGGATGGCAAAAACAATTGCATTTGTTTGAAGTACCATTTTACTACATCGAATACGGCATTGCCCAACTGGGCGCTCTTGCCGTTTGGAGAAATTACCTCAACAACAAGCAAAAGGCCATTGAACAATACAAAGAAGCACTAAGCTTGGGCTATACCAAACCTATTGGAAAAATTTATGAGGCTGCCGGTATTGAATTCAATTTCACGGCTACTTATATCCGCGAGTTGATGCAGTTTGTTAAATCTGAATTGGAGAAATTAGCATGAAAATAATCTGTGTAGGCCGAAATTATGCCGAACATGCCAAGGAACTGGGCAATGCTATTCCCGAAAATCCGGTACTTTTCCTCAAACCGGATACGGCCCTTCTAAAAAGTGGAGAAGCATTTTACCATCCCGACTTCAGCCAGGATGTTCATCACGAAGCTGAATTGGTGCTTAAAATTGGCAAAATGGGAAAGCGCATTCAGGAGAAATTTGCCCTGGGTTATATCTCCGAAATCACTTTGGGGATTGATTTCACCGCTCGCGATATTCAAGCCGAACAAAAGAAAAAAGGATTGCCCTGGGAAATTGCAAAAGCCTTTGATGGCTCTGCTCCCATTGGCGATTTTATTCCCTTTGCTCCGGAAACCGATTACAACTTTTTCTTGTTAAAAAACGGCGATACCGTTCAAGAAGGAAACCCAAGTATGATGCTGTTCAATTTTGCACAATTGATTAGCTATATCTCCGGTTACTTTACCCTCAAAACCGGCGACCTAATATATACAGGAACTCCTGCCGGAGTTGGCCCGGTAAAAATGGGTGATGTATTGGAAGGTTTTCTCAACGGAAAAAAGGTTTTACATACCGAAGTAAAATAAGGCATGAAGCTCAGTTTCCTGCTTGGTTTGTGCGCATTCATTTGGGCTTATACCGGCTTTTCACAAGGCTCGTATAAGCCCTATTTCAGGTATCCGCTCGATTCAGCCGTGCACCTGGTTTCGCCTTTTGGCTCCTTGCGCGACAACCATTTTCATAGCGGTATCGACTTAAAAACCCAAGAACGCGAAGGCCTTCCGGTTTACGCAGCAGCTAACGGTTACATTTCCCGAATTAAAGTTGCCTCCAATGGATATGGTCGTGCCATTTACATCGATCATCCCAATGGATTTACCACCGTGTATGGACATTTGCAATGTTACAAAGGTCCAATTGCACAGTGGATTCTCAACCACCAATACCGCATTCAATCCTATAATTTTGATACGGTATTTAAACACCCCTTTATTTGGGTTAACAAAGGCGATACCATTGGCCTTTCAGGCAATAGTGGAGGATCAACCGGTCCACACTTGCATTACGAAATTCGGGAAACCAAAACCGAAGAAATCTGGAATCCTGGCTTGTTTGGCACCTTTCCCAATGATAGCCTCAAACCTAAATTATACCAGCTTTGGGCCTATTCTTTTTTGCCCGATGGCAATTCACCTGTTCTAAAAATTCGGGTTGATGAAAGCAAGCTGACTAAAATTCCGGGCGACAATTTCCATGTGCCCGAAATTCTGGTTTCCCCGGATACACTTAAACTGCCGGAAGATCTATATGGATTTGGATTGCTGGCTTTTGATTTCATTCATAAACCCCGCGATGAGAAAGGCTTGTACGAATACGGACTTATTCACCGCGGCAAAAAAAAATTTGGATTCAAACTCAATCGCTTTGCATTTTCTGAAAGTAAGTTCATCAACCAGCATATTGATTATCCTTGGTACAAACTCAACGGACAACGCATTCAAAAACTCTTCCGCGACGATAACAACCCCTTTAGCGGCATAGAAACAGATAAAAGCAAAGGCAAACTATTCATCAAAGAAGGTATGCTGGATTCGGTGCAAGTTTTTGTGGGCGATGTAAACGACAACTATTCCTATTATCAGTTCTACCTGCAAGGACTTCCTGCCAATCCAAAGCCTCGCGAAGATTATCTATTCAGCAAAAAAGATTTGCCTATTTGGTTACCCAATTCCAAAAATCACTTCAGCATTCCCGGTCTAAAGCTAGAAAGCCATTCCGGTACTTTTTACGACACCCTTTACTTGAATGTTGAAACCCAAGCTCGTCCCAAAAATGCGTTGGGACCCTGTTTTAAGGTTCACGAATCCACCACCGCCATTCATAAAACCTATTCCATCGCCATTCAGGCAGATGCCGGACTTCCTTTTCCCGATAAAGCCATTTGCCTGGCAAGGGTTGGTAAAAACAATGGACTTTCGTACGCAGGAGGAACCTACAAAAAAGGCTGGGTTGAAGGCAGCCAGGGAAGTTTTGGAACCTTTACTGTTTTTTACGATACCCTGGCCCCCAGCGGCAAAATGTTGAGCTACACGCGCGACTCCCTACCTGTTTTCCGCTGGCGAATCGACGATAATTTCTCGGGAATTGGTGGCTACAAAGTTTTCCTAAACGGACGCTGGCTTGCTGCTGATTTTGATGCCAAAAACGATTTACTCATTTACGCTGCCGACCATATCTACGCCGAAGAAAAACAAGCCGCCCAGCTGGGATTGCAAAAAAACAAACCCCGTTGGAAACTAGAACTCAGCGATAACCGTGGCAATACTTCCGTTTACGAATGGGAAACCGATTGGTAGCAAACAAAGCCACTGAAATTCTGTTCTAATTGCATGGCATTGACATTACAGGCAGGAGATAAAGCACCTGCATTTTCAGCAGCCGACGAAAACGGCAACATACGCACGCTTAGCGATTATACAGGTAAAAAGTTGGTATTGTATTTTTATCCCAAAGACGACACCCCGGGATGCACCGCAGAAGCCTGCGACCTGCGCGACAACTACCAAAGTTTCATAGCCAAAGGATATGAAATCCTGGGTGTAAGTCCCGACTCCGGCAAGAAGCATCAGAAATTTATTGCCAAACACAATCTCCCCTTCTCCTTGTTGGCAGATGAAGACCACAGCGTAGCAGAAGCTTATGGCGTATGGGGCGAAAAAAGCATGTATGGGCGCAAATACATGGGCATTCTGCGCACCACCTTCGTCATCAACGAAAATGGCATACTCGAGCAGGTAATCGACAAAGTAGATACCAAGGCACACGCCGCACAAATTTTATAAACCCTAAGAGCAGCTCAACAGGCTGCTTTTTTTTAACTCGGATTGTGCATTTGAACTTCGTCATGAGGGCCAAAAGGCCAAAGAAATTGGCAGTTTCACGAGCAAGGCATAATCAACCATTATGGTGAGTGAGGGAAACTGAGTTTACGCCCAATTTCACAGGCATTTTGGGCAGTAATAGATGGGCAAATGCATATTCCGGGTTCCAGGGCCTTGCCTAAACGGGGCCATTACAAAAGCATCAGGAAACAAAAAGCAGTTCGGGCCCCATTTAGGCCGGTGTATCCGCTTGTACTCCGCGTCGCTCGGCTAAGGGTTTTTAGCCTGTAGGCCGGGCTTTCTGCCGGCAGCCGGCCTCCACGCAAAACCCTAAAGCCAAGCGCCTTGCGGGGTACCGCTGCTCCACCTAAGGCAATTGGCCATGCACCGAAAGCCGGCAACTCCAATGGTAGAGCCAAGGCATGACTTGGCTATCGAATCCCATGGCAATTTCACGCCTTGGCACACAGAAAAGTAACAAAATAGCCCTCCCCTCCAAAGGATAAAGGTTTAGATGGTTTATGAAGGTTTAAGTGGTTTAAGCGGTAAAACAGGGAAACTGGATAATCACGGATTGCTACCCCCTCATTACTCATTACTCACACTCTTGCAGCTCCCGGCGCCTCCGACAGCGAAAGGTTTTTGGAAAATTGTGAAATAAGGGTTTCCAATCCCCCTGAAATGGGTAAACATCAAGCACTAAAAAATCAAAAATAAACAAAAAATCCCAAAGTGGGAAAATCATGCACGAGAGCCAAATCCCGAAAACTAAGAATTATCAAGCATTTTAAGGCAAAATTTAGGTTCTGGCACAAGCATTGCTAATGGCAAATCCAACAAAATGAATTGTAAAACACAATAAATCACCCTTTTGAGGGATAGCTTAACATCATGAAACGCATATATTTGACGCAACCAACTTTTACTCAGATGCTGTCATTTTTTTACCCAATCCCTTCGGCCAAGGCTTATTCAAAGCCTGATTTCACCAAAAAAATACTCGGATTTATGACGAATTTCTCCCCTATTCCATTCAAAAAAATCCTACTGATCGCGCTCAGCCTCCTCCTGTTCACGCTATCCAGCAGTGCCCAAAACTGCGGGCCTTTTGTGAAGGTATCTGCCGGGGCAAACCATAGTGTTGCAATTAAATCAGACGGTACCTTGTGGGCTTGGGGATATAATGGGAATGGTCAATTAGGGGATGGGACTTTTACAGAAAAGAACATTCCCATTCAAATTGGTACTGCTTCTGATTGGACTTCTGTTTCTGCAGGTACAAATTATTCAATAGCAATAAAAACTGATGGAACTTTATGGGCTTGGGGTTTAAACAATATAGGGCAATTAGGAGATGGGACTTTTTCCGACAAAAACACACCAATTCAAATTGGATCGGCCTCCAATTGGGCCTCCGTTAGTTCAGGTTCTAATTTTACTGTGGGTATCAAAACAAATGGCACCTTATGGGCATGGGGAAATAATAATTATGGGCAATTGGGGGATGGGACTACTAATATCCGAAGCACACCTATTCAAATTGGAATCTCAACAGATTGGGCTTCCGTTTCAGCAGGTTTTAACCATGTACTAGCAATTAAAACAAATGGCTCTTTATGGGCTTGGGGTTCAAATGGCATATACTACTCCTCTGGTTGGAGTGGAAGAACTTATTATTATTATGGGCAATTGGGTGATGGTTCAAATTCTGATAAATACGCACCAGTTCAAATTGGCAATGAGACAAATTGGAGCTCTATTTCTGCAGGATCTTATTATTCCGTTGGAATCAAATCTAATGGGACCATTTGGGCTTGGGGAAACAATTACTATGGTCAATTAGGCCTAGGTACAAATTCCAATGTTAGCACTCCAATTCAAATTGGAATTGAAACTAATTGGAAATCAATTTTGGCAGGATCCTTTAACACCACTTTTGCAAAGAAAGTAAATGGAGCTTTGTGGGCATGTGGGTATAATGGAAATGGGCAATTAGGCGACGGAAGTAATACAGATAAAAACACTCTCCTTCAAATTGGAAATGATACTAATTGGACTTCAGTTTCGGTTGGTTCAGGGCATGTGTTGGTGACCAATCTAGATGGAACTTTATGGGCATGTGGTTATAACGGAAATGGTCAATTAGGCAACGGAAATAATACAAATAGCAATACACTTTCTAAAATTTGCAGCACTACTTTCCCAGCACCAACCCTTAGCACGTTCACACCAAGCTCAGGTTCAGCGGGCACACAAGTTACCCTTACCGGAACTAACCTAAGCAATGTAACTTCTTTGAGTATAGGTGGTGTGGCTGCAACTCTTATTTCTAAAACAGCCACACAAATTGTGGCAACCGTGGGGCAAGGCGCTACAACAGGTGCTGTGAGTGTAACCAGCCCGCTGGGGAATGCAACGGCTGCAGGGAATTTTACGGTGGAGGCTCCCAGGTGTGGACCGTTTGTAAATATCAACGCTGGATACTACCAATCTGTTGCTGTTAAATCGGATGGAACCCTTTGGGCATGGGGTAATAACCAATTTGGTCAATTAGGGGATGGTACCACAACAAATCGGAACGCTCCTGTTCAAATAGGAAGTGATAACGACTGGACTTCTGTTTCATCAGGCTACATACACACCTTAGGTATTAAAGCCGATGGAACTTTATGGGGCTGGGGATGGAATAATTTTGGACAATTGGGTGATGGAACAAACAATAGTAGAATTACTCCAACCCAAATTGGCAGTTCGAATAATTGGGCTAAGGTTTATGCAAGGTATGATCACACAATTGCAATCAAAACAGATGGTACTTTATGGGCCTGGGGCAGAAATGATGATGGGCAATTGGGTGATGGTACCAATACCAATAGAAATGCTCCTGTTCAAATTGGTAGTGCTACTAATTGGATCTCCGTTTCAGCAGGAGAGGGACACACTCTTGCTGTAAAATCTGATGGTACCATTTGGGCTTGGGGGCGCAACAATTCTGGTCAATTAGGCGATGGAACTACCATTAACCGAAACACACCTGTTCTAGTCGGGAGTGCAACTAACTGGGTTTCTGTAACAGCATCAGACATGCGTTCATTTGCGCTTAAGTCGGATGGTACCATTTGGGTTTTGAACAACACTCCTCTTCAAATAGGAAATCATACAAATTGGACTTCAATCACTTCGGGCTATGGCAATACTTTAGCACTTAAAACTGATGGTACCTTGTGGGCTTGGGGTTGGAACAATTGGGGTCAGGTAGGCAATGGAACTTTGTCTACAGTAAATGATCCTGTGCAGATAGGCAATGCAAATAACTGGAATTCAATTTCAACCGGAACAGGCCATACACTAGCAACCAGATCGGACGGTACTTTATGGGCTTGGGGATACAATGTTGTTGGTCAATTAGGCGATGGATCAACCACAGACAAAAATACACCTACCCAAATTTGCAGCAATACCTCCTGCCCGCTTCCTTCCAAACCCGATTCCATCATCACCCGCTCCGATTATGTTATTACCGATTCGGTAGCCACCTTTACCGTGGTGCCGGTGAGCGGGGCTACTTCCTACCAATGGACATTGCCTTCCGGTTGGACATTTAGGTACGGACAGGGTACTGATTCTATCCTTGTAAACACCACCCAAACCGGTGGCATGTTGCAGGTTGCTGCCATCAATGCTTGTGGAATAGGGCCGGTTGATGAATTGAATGTGATTCCGTATGCGCCAGTTACCAAACCTGTTTTGGCGGGTGGTTCCGGAACCGGCATAAGTGCAGGTTCATCCACCACCATCAGCATCAATCCTGTTCCCAATGTAACCCGTTATATCTGGTTAATTCCTCCGGGTTTTGTCTTGGTTTCCGGTGGTGGTGAAAACGATACCTTTGCCGTAGTAATGCCCATTGGCGGTGGAGGTACAGTTACGGTTACGGCTCAAGGTCCTGGTGGAGTGAGCAACTCACTTACTATTCCTATTACAGTGAGTCAACGCTGGAACCCCAATAACCCACTTAGCAAAGGCCCGGTAATGGAATGGGCTTCTGCAAGAACACCCTTGATTACGCATTACGAAAAAAATATTGCTGTTTTAGAAAATGGAGATTTTGCTTTGGCCGGTAGAACTTATTTGCCAAGTACACAGATTAATTTTTCTGCCAAAGAATCTTTCATTGAAACCAATGCCCATTCCATTCTCGCTATTTACGATTCCATTGGCAGCATAAAGAATTTTATTAATAGTCCTTTAGATTATTATAGAATCTTGAAGGCGGAGGACAATGGATTAATAGCCATTGCCAAAGCGGTTGATGCTAACCCCATTGATTTTGACCCGGGACCAGGAACCTACTACCTCGACAATCAATTGCTGACCAATTCCCCCACCTATATTATCAAATACAACCAACAGCTCGAATTGCAATGGGCGAAAGCTTTAGATGCTGACCTTTCCTGGCTAAACTTAAATGCCATCACTCGTGAAAATGGTAACTTCATTTTAGCTACCGGAAAGAGTGCAAACGGATTTAAATGGATTGGCGAAAACGGGGTGGAAGCAAGTTTTCCGGCAAACACCAATGCCGGAACCATTTTACAGTTCAACACTTCAGGTACATTAATACAAGCATTCAGCGGTCCAAATGGCATTCCTTCAGGTATGGCAATTAACGAAGAATTAAATGACTTGTACCTATTAACAGGAGATTTAGACACGTATAAATTAACCCTTTCAAGGTATAATTTAATCAGCGATTCAAGTGTTTCCAAGGAACTTCCCGGAAAATACTTCATCGGACAGGCTGCCATTCAATTCAACTTCCACAAGTTGGTTATAGGCCAAACTATTGATGCCCTGAACGAAGACCTGAACTATGGAACCGAACAAAACCCGGTGATTGTGCCTTTTAGCAATACAAACCAAGGCACCCAAATTGTACTGTTGTGTTTTAATGAAAATTTAGAAATAAACTGGGCAAAAGGCCTATTAAGAAACAATAGCAATTCAGGGAATACGAATCCATTACAAGATTTAGTGATCAATACGGATTCAAGCATTTGGATTAGTGGATTTGTGCAAAGAGGTTTGTCTGAACCTGGCAACACACTTGATTTCGACCCAGGTCCTGAGTCCTTTACTCCGCAACTCATGCCGTTAACCAACAATCCTTTCGCATTCAATTTTATTGGAACTTATACCTGGAATGGGGACTTGATTTCGGCATTTTATCCCAATCAACATGGGGGAGAATATGCTTTTCTAGCTGCAAATACAAAAGGACGTCTTTTGCACTTATCGAGAGGAGGCATTGCTTATGATGAAAATGCACAACGAATTGCAGTTGACCAATTCAACCCAAGGGATCCTAGCTTTAGAATCCCAGTAAACAATCAATTCTACCAGGTACAGCCAAACCTTTACTTCAATAATCCCACTGCACACCTCGCAATGTACAAATTGGGCGCAGCACCGGGTCCTCGTTTGGTTTCTCCTCAAAATCCGGAAGTTTGTGCAGGGCAAACCATCAACCTAGAGGCTACCGGAACCGAACCTTTTTCTTGGTTTACGCAAGCTAGTGGTGGAACAGCTATTCATACGGGTTCAAACTTTTCGCCGACTAATTTAACTCAAGACACCGTTTTCTACTTGCAAGACGCCTCCTATCCTTCTACTGCCCGAACAGCGGTATCCATCCGGGTAAATAGCAATCCTGTTCCGGTATTAACAACTCCGAATGCCGGCTCGCAGGGTGAGTTTGGCAATCCGGCTTACAATGGGAATGCCGGGCAATTGCTATGCTCAGGTGCAGTTTTGTTTCAAGCACTGCCGGCACCCGGAACAGATTCAATCCACCAATTGGTCTTCAATTTTGGCGATGGCTCTCCCTTAGATACCTTAATCAATCAAGCTTCGGTATTGCACGAGTTTCCGGTCAACAACTCCATCAACTGGTTCGATCCGGGCTTCCCGAATTCGCGTTATACCATTCAGGTTACTGCTATCAGCAACAAGGGGTGCAAAACCCAAACCAGCCTCCAACGGGATATCAAAAACAGCCCCGTTGCTGCCATTACGCTTGAATCTGCTTCCTCGCAGGCACTTGCCGGCAATCGCTTCCAATTCCGTTCCGCTTCAAGCAATCAGCATCCGTCATACATTCAATCCCATACCTGGTTGTTTGGCGATTCAAGTACCAGTTCTCAAACCAATCCTCCGGGAAAAACTTTCCTGAAAACCGGCGACTATACGGTGAAACTGGTAGTGTCTGCTCAAACAGGTTGCACCGATACGGCTTCAGTTACCATTCAGGTGCTTGCTGATTCACTGGCCAATTCGGGCGATTCCTTGAATCCAGGCTCAAATGCTTGCGGATTAGTTGCCGCCTTTAACGTGGTTAATAATGACTCGGTGCAGGAACTGGCTGCCAACCGATTCTCGTTCTTTAATACTTCTTACCATACCGGATTTGGTTGGGCCAATGCCTATTCCTGGAATTTTGGTGATGGAACCAGCAGCAACAATACCTTTGTTTACGACAAATCCTACACGCAACCGGGTGTTTACAAAGTTACCCTGACAGCCAGCTCATCCTTGGGTTGCATACAATCCGTTTCCAGGTATGTGCGCGTAACACCGTCAGCCACCACTGATTTTACCTTTGTTTCCGAATCCTGTGGATCAAAGACCGTTTCATTTGCGGGTCAGTCATCCATGCCGGTGAATACCTGGAATTGGGATTTTGGAGACGGTAATGGCTCAACTCAACAAAACCCAACCCATACTTACGCCAACCCGGGCAGCTATTTGGTTCGTTTGCAAATCAACGGCAGCAATCAGGTAGTTTCAAAAACAGTAGTTATTGGTGAGAAACCTCAACAATTAGCCATCAACCCACAGGCTTTAACCTGCGGAAATGGATACTTGTTTACAGGTCTGGCGTCAGGCAGCAATTTAAGTTATTCCTGGCAATTTGAACTTCAAGGAGCTCAAGGCACCTTGACCGGAAACCAAGTGTACCGGGAATACAGCCAGAATGGTTTGGAAAACATACGGTTGACGGTAAGTTCAGGCGCTTGCAGCAGCACCCTTGAATTAAACAATTATCCTGTTTTGGCAGCAGTTGCTCAGGCTCCATTGGTTTTTGAGGCCCGGATGATTGAAAATGGTGCCTGCGAAACGGGGATTCGATTTACAGCTCCTCTGGAAAACAATGCTATTTACCTCTGGGATTTTGGAGATGGAAGCAAATCGGAAACCTCCAGCCCGGTTATTTTCCATGCATACCAGTCAACCGGAACTTTTTACCCTACCCTTACTGTGAAAAGTGAGTCTTGCTCGCGTTTTGCGTCACAGGCTGTACAAGTTAGTGCAATTGGTTCAGGAATTCCGGAGGCAGCCTTTAAATTAATTTACCGTCCAAATACCCAATGCATTGTAGGAAACAGGTACGATTTCTTCAACACTACCCAACTCAATAGCTGGGGATGGGTACCTGGCTACCAATGGGATTTCGGAGACGGAACCAGCAGTACACAAACGTTTATTTACGGTAAATCCTACACCAGGCCGGGCACTTATACCGTTAGTCTGCGCGCCATCAGCAATGTTGGTTGCACAACAACAGTTTCAACCCAGGTAACGGTACTCGACAATCCTTGCGATGGAATAACCTGGGGCCAGAAGAACACCAACTTAACTAGCAAAGATCAAATCACGCAGGAATCGGGATTCACCACCGGCTTAAGCCAAAAAAGCCCAATTGAGTATCCCATTGCTTTGTACCCGAATCCAAGCACAGGAAAAACAACTCTTGATTTAAGCAAATTACCGGCAATGGAAGTTGAACTCGTGGTCTACGACGCCCTAGGACGGGTATGGAAATTGGATAATGCCAAACGAAAAACAGGTACGGAAACTGAATTAAATCTGGAACATTTACCCAATGGACAGTATCATTTGCACATTTTATCCGGCACCCAACAAAACCGGGTATTACCATTGATTATTATCCGATAAAAAAAGCGGGGCTTTGCCCCGCTTTTACTTTAATTGCTACTATTCTACAACAACCCTATTTACTTAAAGTAAAATAAAGAATCCATTACGCAATTATTTCATAAAAAAATTAGGCGAAACATTTCAGTTGGAATAATAACGCCGGGGGCCAGGTCATCCGCTTGTACTCCTCGCCGGGCAAACTGGCAAACTGTAGTGGCTGTGGTGGCTTCCGGTGGTCGCCTCCTCGCTCACACAGTTGCCGTTTTCCCGTCTGTGGGGTACCGCTTCTGCCCCTCACGCTTTCATCCCTTAAAACTCACACTCAAATCAAACCTCTCTCCTCCCTTTTCTAATTACCAATTACTCACCTATTGCAGCGCCAAGGTATGCCTTGGCGCTATCTCTAAATTACTCAACTTTCTTAGGCAAACAAAGATTCTCAACCTACTTTCAATTCCAGAGCACATCCCCACACCTTATTTGCAACCCCAAAAAGGGCGATATACAAGCAAATTCAATACCTAAGTGAATCTTTTCTGCTTAAATAAGTCACTACCTGACAACTAATTTTCATTGCAAAAATTCGGCATAAGTGATATTTTAGTACTGGAGTAAGTTAGTTACAAACAAGCTTATTGAACATCCTACTATGGACATACATGAAGAAGAAATTAGAAAATTCAAAGCAATACTTGACTTTTTGAAACGCCTTGCCGAAAACGGTGTGACTCCGTTAATAGAGAAACAAATCCTATTAATGCTTGATGACTGCTTACCCTTCTTTTCTCATTTGACGATGTCACACGTTTTCCCTAAAATACATAGAATAACTGTTAATAGAAATGTTTTAGGCTCTAACAAGAGAATTTGCGATATAAATCTTCTCAAATATCCACCAGCGGACAAAGTAAGTAAATATGGACGCTGCAATTTACCCAATCAATCTGTTCTTTATGGTTCGATGTTCAACTTGACAAGCATCAATGAAATAAGACCAAAGGTCGGAGATCTGGTAACGCGTTCAATATGGAAGATTACAGCATTATGATTCTGGACTTGTTTATTGCCCAATATTTAAGAATCAACCACCCAAACAAAAAGGTGTTGTTAATCCACGATCTTTGGAATTCAATGATATCTATGAAAAAGAATTAGTTAAATATCCAGTTAATATGAGAGCTCAAATTGATGATTTGGTCCAATTCATAGCAGACGCGTTTACCAAGAGAATTAAGGCGGGACAACATTTAGACTATATTTTTAGTGCATATTTCTCGAATAAAATTCTATATGAGTTAGAAAATGGCTCTATTGATGCTATTTATTATCCAAGTGTAAAGGATGGGCTTACATTTGAGAATCTTGCCATTAAACCACATGTATTTGATAAAACATATTATTTGGCAGAAGTATTTGAAGACTTCGTTGTTCAAGACTTAGAAAGTGGAGCTGGTGGCTATCTATTTAATGGTATCTCCGACTGCAAATCATTTGACTATGGCTCTGGAAAAATACTGTGGGATAAGGAAAAAATATATCAACCAGACAGTTTTATGAAACACATTAAGATAGCACATAATGTCGACATCGACTAAAGCCAGCCTGTAAGAACGGTCTTGCGCCATTGCCGGTAAGTTAGTTATGTTCAGCTTTTCGTTCTGCAATAATTCCTATCTTAGTTTGACAAATAATCGTTCCGCAGCAGGTAATAGCGCAAGTCCGAGGAACGTTATCGCCTATTTCAGACTAAGGGAATTTGTAATAAATCATTTAACAATAAAAAAATATGGAAGATTTAAGGAAAACATTGAGATTTAATGGAACGGAGAATGCTGAAACATTGCTCCTTTCTCATGACGAATTTGTTACATTATTAGAAAGTGGAATTGTGGATTATCGACTACTAAAAAGATTTATTCTGGTTTTTTATCGCCTTAATATAGATAGATGGAAGCAAATAATTGCTCAAATCTTACTTCTTCTCTTTTGGGGTGGAATTATTTTTGGAAGCTATTTACTGTATCACAAAGAATGGAAATTTGCCGTGCTTTCATTCGTAGGCGGTTGGACGATTAAACAATGGGTTAATGTGTTTGCGATGCGAGCAATTAAAAAGGGCCTTATTAATGACAAAAAATATTATTCAGACCTTCTTGAAAATCGAATTATTGGTGTTTATCGAAAATGAAACGATCGAAATAGCATCTTAAAGAAATTGGTGGTTCAGCTCCGCGGACATACTTTTGGTTAATGTAGATTGGTCCTTCGCAACTATATTTATATTGTAAGCCGACAACTTGTATCTGCAAACTGTGTTTGCCTTGAATCAGCCCTATAGCCAAAAGGGTTGAATGGTATTTAAAGATGGAGACAAATGATTGAGGGATAAATAAAGTTGTGGAGCTCAATCGAAGTGAGAGGCCATTCTACCTTAACAAGTTTGGTAGGCCTTCCAAAGATGGCTTTCAAGAGCAGAATTAAAATTACCTGATTCTACAAAATGGGAAACTCTTTTTGTGGTAAACAGCCATCAAGGGATTAGATGAAGTATTGGAGGCAGACCAGCTTTTAGTAGTGATGATGAAGTGGAATAGCAATGGAGCCAAGGGCTAGATTAACCAAATAAAATTTATAACAGGAAAGAATGTTTGATTATTCAGACGTAAAATTACAACTAAAATTACCAGGATATAATTTCTACCCTGGTAATTGGTAAATCCAAAATGTTAAATACATTTGTGATGAAACAATAAGAGCCCTTGTCAAATGACGAGGCAAGCCGTTTGAAGGTAGAATTTCTAGCAAGATTCTCCCGCATAAACGGGATCAAAGTGTGGGAGCGTAAGTGGAAAACTCCCTCATTTCAGCCAATCAGCAGAAATTTTCCCTTCCAATTAAAATTACGACTATGAGAACATTTTTACTTATTCTAAACGTGTTTTTTTCGCTTGGCACTTTTGCTCAAAATACCAAGACAAATACGGGCATGAGAAAAACCACAGAAGCTTTGGCCTTCCTGATTGGACAGGAATATTCCTTAAAGGCAATAGAAAGTAATTTTCCCAAATTAAAATCTGCAATTAATACAGCTGAACTTAATTTCAATTACTCTTTTGGACGCGCTAGAACTAATATTAATAAATTCTTGCTTAAGCAATGGTCTCAGGAAGAAATAGACAACTTTAAAGAGACTTTAATAAGCAAGGCCTTACAGCCTTCTATTAGTTCATTAACACAAGAAGAGGCTATTTCATTTATTGAAAATGTAAATCAAAGAGCGAAAGGAGAAATCAATTCCCCAATCCTAGAGACCCTGCTATTTTACCAGTATGTTGATCAACCTGAAGAAGAATTTATTAGGGGCTATGTTCTTCATTTTAATACAAAAGGACATTCAAAAGCTAAGGGCACTGACTGGACAATTAAAGTACCACTTAGCTGGACTTCAATGGAGGCAGATAGACCCAACATAATTAAGAAATTTATTAGTGAAGGTGGTTCTGGAAATGAAACTATCACATTATCGGTAATGGATATTCCTTTAGAAAAGGGTAAAAAAATATCAAAGACTGAAATTGAGGCGTTTTTCTCTGAAAATGAAATAAGGCAAATGGTTCCGAAAGGTGGAAAGTTAATAAGTTATAAAAAAATGACTTTTGATCAAATTCAAGGAGGAGCATTAGAGTTTGAGTATAATGCTAAACAGTTAGACTTCAATTTGAAAATTAGAAGCATCTGGTACATTTTTATCTATAAGAATAAAATCTACAACGTTCAATGTGGCATTGGTTCAGAAGAGGGAAAAAGAGATTTGGAACTTGATATGCAGAAGTTTGCCCCACTTTTCAAACTGATAGCAAATTCTATTGTAGTTAACGAAAAGTATAGCAAATGAAAATGCGACTAAACAAATAAGCCTTAACCAAAGCCCTTCTTCCGGCTTCGATTTTCCCGAAATACTCTGGAGTGTGAATAAAGCTTTCGGTTTGCTTTCCAGCTTAGTCGCAGAAAAATTTTCTCAATCGGGTTGAATAAGTTTAAGCCTATCCTATTCATTCTTTTTGCTGGGGAGTGTCCAAATAACTGTGTCAAGGGTATTTTTATTTCTTTTTTTGCTAACAAGGGGAACGGAAGGAGTTAGTTAAGTCGACTGGAGTTAGCACTGGAACAGTATCACAAATAGAATGAAACAATTAACAGTTGACACAGTTTATTGGATACTCCCCCCTCCCGGCAGTTTCGTTGCTTGTTCCATGCACCATTGTTCATAGCCGGGGGCACGCCCTTTTGAAGCTTTCTGGAATTGACCGTTTTGTGCTTAGGACTTGCAGATTAAGGCCCAAGCTGCTGATTGAAAAGAATTTAAATCGTAATGAGAAAATACTTCTGCAAGGCATTGAAACGGTTTTATTGGATTTTAGCGTCTTTAGCCTTGCAGCATGCTTTCCGATTCGCTAATCCAGCTCCGCTTCATCTTCTTCGGATAAGCCTGGTCGGGTGTATGGAAATACGATATGCCAGAATTATCCTCGAACCGAATGCAGATTTGAATTGAACAGCAAATCCTGATTGGTATTCAAGAATTTTGATTTCTCATCCTTTGGAAAACCGGGTCCAGGGTATGCTTTGGCGCTACAGTACGTTTTTTTATGCGTGAGGGGCAGAAGCGGTACCCCACAGACGGGAAAACGGCAACTGTGTGAGCGAGGAGGCGACCACAGGAAGCCACCACAGCCACTACAGGTTGCCAGTTTGCCCGGCGAGGAGTACAAGCGGATGACCTGGCCCCCGGCAGTTTCGTTGCTTGTTCCATGCACCATTGTTCATAGCCGGGGGCACGCCCTTTTGAAGCTTCCTGGAATTGACCGTTTTGTGCTTAGGGCTTGCTGATTAACGCTCAATTGCTGATTGAAAAGAATTTAAATCGGGGATGGAATATTCTTCTGCAAGGCTTTGAAACGGTTCCTGTGGATTTTACAGCCTTTGGCCTTGCAGCAATCTTTCCGATTCGCCAATCCGGCTCCGCATCATCTTCTTCAGATAAGCCAGGTCGGCGGTATGGAAATACGATATGCTAGAATTATCCTCGAATTGAATGCAGATCTGAATTGAACAGCAAGCCCTAACTATTCAATCAACCCCTCGCATGCTAAAACCCCGCAGGCTTACAATGCCCTTAGGTTGAGAATCTAAAACACATACCTGGCTTCCATTCTGCCGGTATGTAAAATGGGTGCGCCCGGACTTTGGCGGCCATCGTAATTCAGCGAAATCTGCAAATTACTCCCCAAGCGTTGCTGCAAGCCAAGTCCCCAAATCCGGTTGTTTCCAACACTCAATCCCTGTAACATATCATAAGCCAAATTGCCCGCCGCTTCCCCATCAAAAGCAACCTGATACATGCTAAATTTTGCACTTAACAAGCCCACTTTGGCCCAGGATAAACGAAGTTCAGAACCCAATTCCTGGGTAAGTGCAGATTCCCTATTTTCGAGATACCTGTTTTGGGCCTGAAACCAGGAATAATTCAAGTTTATTCGCAACCATTGCAGGTATTGATAGGCCAATACCGGACGCATTTCGCGAAAGGTATAATTGAAGCGGTTAGCTTCAAAATAATCCGAAAATACGCTTTTGGTTCCGGTTGAAACTGCCCCTTGAAAACTCCAACTGCTGTTAAAATTTAAACGCAGGTTTAATTTGTGCTCGTTTCTAAAGCGCAGCTCCCTTCCATTGGTTTGTAGCAGGTTCTGATTTTGTTGTTGCCAAGAATAATCCATTCCAAATACAGGATGGTTGCGGTTAAAAAACAGAGTATTTCGCCAGGAACTTTGCTCGCTAATTAAGGCCGTATCGTTGCCGGATACCGGACGCAATCTATCAAGAAAAGACCCCTCTCCACTGCGTTTTTTCTGTTCAAAACGAAAACCGGCCTGGTTGCTAAAATGACCCAACCAGCTTCCCAATACCGATTTGGAATTCCAAAAATTAAAGTTCTGAATGGAGAGGGTTTGATTCATGCTGGTGCTCAGGGTTGGGATGAGTGAACTGGAGGGCAAAAAGACCTTGATGTAATTGGCTAGGTTTTTATCGGCCAAGGCTGCCGGAACAAACTCATTCAAATCCTGAATACCATTTTTGTTGAAATCTTTCCAAACATACATGCCTTGTGCAAGTGGCACTTCTACGTATTGAAAATCGCGTCGCAACTCGTTGCCTGAACCGGTTTGCAAGTAGGTATTGGCTTGAATCTTCCGATTCAACAACTTGTAATCGTACTCAATTCTCCCCAAAAAAGTACGTTCAAGTTGGTTAAGGTGATTTATGCCAAATTCACGGTAAGCTAAATCGGCAGAAAAGCGATTGAAATTGCGCTGAAGCAATCGGTAAGAAGCTTTTAATTCGGTGGCTTCGCTGTAGGCAGCCATCTCTTTTCCGGAAGCTCGTTGATCCAACCTACGATCGGCTTGCAAACGAAGTGCATGTTTAAGGGTATCGGTATTGCCCAAGTAAAAGCCCAGGTTTTGAAAGGCGAAAGAACCCGACAACAAGCTATCCGATTGAATTCCAAACAAACTTGACTCCTGTTGGAAACGCAGGCCATACCTCAATTTAGGCGAGCTCCTTCCCCACTCCGCCCGGTAATTGCTAACTGCATTTTTACTCAAACTTTCGCTTTGCTGCCATTCAGCCCCAAAACTTAGGAAATGTTGTTTTAGATTCAGTCGGGTTTCAAGCGTTTGTTGAATGCCTTGTAAAATGCCATTGCCCCGATTGAAATAGTTGAGTTGGTAAGTGCTTCCCCAATTCCGTTTCCAGTTGAGTTGTGTTTTCAATCCTGCCCATTGCTCTCCAAGTCCGGCGTTGGTTGTTACATTTCCCAACTGCCGCTGCCAGATTCTATCAAACTCCACACCCCGGTAGCGTTCAATCCCTTGGAAATTGGTTCCTGTAATTTCAGCAAATGCTTCCTGAACCACCTTGATTGAGCTGTCAAAATTCTGCCAGGTATTGCCCATATCAAGCCGAAATGCACCTGCTAAATTTTGCCGATTATCGAGGCTGGAAAAGGTATTGGGGTCTGAATTGCTTCCGGCCAATTCAAGGTTCAAATAGCGCTTCTTTTGCTGAACCTGATACCCAAGGGTTACCATTTGCCGCTTGGAAGGTGCAATCAAGCGTTGAACAGGTTCAAAATCTCCCTGAGGAATGCCATTGATGGGTTCAACCCATTTAAACACCCTGCCGTTGGCAGCAGATGCACTTTGAATATAATTGCCTTTATTGGTTCCCAAGTAAGAAAAGCGAAGTTCGTAATACAGCGAATCGTCGCCTTTCGCCGGCGCGTATACGTACACGGTTGGATAACCCAGACTATCCGTTTTGCGGTACAAAATTTTTCCGCTTTCAAAGGCCTTTGCCGGACCTTCACCTGTTACCAGCGCTTCGTTTACCCGATTTCCCAAAGCGGCAAGAAACAATTTGTTCGAATCGCTGAGGCTTTGCTGAAAGGGTTGATTCTTGTT
Organism: Bacteroidia bacterium; assembly: GCA_023151275.1. GTDB lineage: Bacteria > Bacteroidota > Bacteroidia > UKL13-3 > UKL13-3 > CAISCU01. The sequence goes on from JAKLJI010000005.1 coordinate 51,883, forward strand.
GTCCTGTTCCGAATAAACATTCAAAGCAAAACGATGGTTTCGCAGCTCCCAAGCCAACTGAGCGGCTGCAACGGTGCGTGCATAGTAGCGGTCGGAATATTGAAATTCAACAACAATGCGCGAAAATGAAGTAATCAGCCTTTTGGGCATAAAGGTTATTTCCCCAGAATTGTAATCAATTGTATAATCGTTTTGCTCGCCACGGCTTAAGCGCTCGCCATCCAAATACACCGCTTCTGTTCCAGAAATAATGATGATAAACAATTCGCCATTGGGACCCGTTAAGCGATAAGGGCCCTGATTGCCTTCCATGCCATTGATTTGATTCCGAACAAATCTTCCCCGTGAAATGGCTGCATCTGCAAGCACGTGCAATTTACTTTTGGGCGATAAATTCTGTGTGGTTTGCATGTGTAGACCTCGCGATTTTTTGTAGTAATTCATGAACCAGCTTTGTGCAGGTTTTGCCATTAAAAAATCACCAGCAATCAACTCACTTTTGTCTTTGCTAAACTTCACAAAAACCTGGTCAAAATCCTGCAAATCCACTGTATTTCCTTCGGGTTGAATGGGATTATTATCGTCGCTAATAGCTGCTAAAACATCCACTTCATTGTTAATTCTTCCTGCCAATTGCAGGTTCATGTTCGAGTTCAAAACAGAATTTCCGCCGGTACCCAAGGTTAAGCCCCGCATAATGGAGCCATTGGTTTGAAGGGCTTCTCGTTTTTCAAAAAAGGAAAACTCTTTGTTGGTCGATTCCAACTTAAAGGGGTCGGGGTTGGAAATAAACTCAGGTTGAATAATTGACCGCGAGCGAATGCTATAGCTTTCCGGATACTTGAAAAGAAGTGCCGAAAAGGAAATAGTGAGTTGGGTTCCTTTTGGAATGCTGAGGTTATAAAACCAGGAATTGCTGTAATTGATGCGGTAATGAACACCTTCAACATAGGGAACACAAGAAACTGTTCCTTTTACAATGCTGTGCGAATCGAGTAAGAAACTATCAGTTTGAAGAAGAATTGTTTTGTGTGTATTGGGAGCGGTTTGCGCATTTACCGCAGCAAAGGAAATCAAGCCAAAAATCAACAAAAAGTAAACCGCAAACCTCATTGATTTTGCCTTACAGGAAGGGTGAGTTTGAAGGTTGTTCCAACTCCAAGTATGCTGGTAAATGCAATGGTTCCACCACCACTTTCAATCATACTTTTTACAATGGGCAAGCCTAAGCCCATGCCAATTACTTTTGTACTGAAATAGGGCGTAAAAATATTGGCAGCCTGTTCTTCTGAAATTCCGGTTCCATTGTCTTCAATTTCAATTTGCACCTGCTCTCCAACTTGCGAACACCTCACCACAATGGCTCCGGTTCTATCTTCAGGAATGGCTTGCGTGGCATTTTTGATTAAATTCACCAAACTGCGATTCAGGTAGCCCTTATCGAATTCAATTTCAATCTCCATGTCCATCTCCAAACGGATTTCGCCCTCAAAATATTGCTGCTGAAGCAATACCACTTGCTCCAACAGGTCGCGTAGTTGAATGGTTTCATAGGTTGGTGCCGGCATTTTGGCAAAACTGCTAAATCCGGTGGCCAGCTCAGACAATGAATCGATTTGGGTAATGAGGGTTTGGGTAACGCGTTTAAAGGTTTCGGGTAACTTGGGATGTTGGTCTTTCCAGGCACGCTCCAAATGCTGAATACTCAATTTCATGGGCGTGAGTGGATTTTTAATCTCATGGGCAATTTGCCGGGCAATATCACGCCAGGCTCCTTCCCGTTCACTTTGGGCGAGTTTCTGCGCACTTTCTTCCAGCTTATCAATCATTTGATTGTACTGGCTTACCAATTGTCCAATTTCATCGGAGCGGGTCCAGGGAATGGGTTCATTTTTCTTTCCAATTACGGTTTGAGCCATTTGTTGCTGAATCAGCAAAAGCGGAAAGGAAATGGTTCTGGAATACATCCAAGCCAGAATACCAATTACAATAAACAGAAGTGCATACAAATTGATAAATCCAACCACAATGAATGAAATCTCTTTTTTCAATTCCTGCGATTGGTTGAAATAAGGCAATTGCAAAAAGGATATCAGCGCATTGTTTCGGTTTCGCACCTGCACATAAAACGAGTTAAAATCAAGTCCGCCAATTGATTCTTTGTTTAGAAACAGCGAATTCTTTTGAAGTCCCAACTGGTAATAAGCTGCTGGGTCCATCATGGGCAGGATAAAGCGCTTATCGGATAATTCGCGGATGGTAGAAGCAATCAATTCTCCTTTGGGATTGTACAAACTGATTTCTGTTTCAAAATTATCGCCCAATTGCCTCAACCTAATTTCTGAATCCTCAGGAAAATCAGCCTTAAAACTTCCTTCCTGGTATTCAATTTCTACGGCAGAAGCAACCGTCCTGATTTTCTTCAAAAGCTTTTCACTTTGGCGGGCATCATTCTGGCTTCCAATCAGGTTGATGGTAAAATAGGCGGTTAGGGCAAGGGTAATAAATACCATGAAGATAATGCCCAACTGAATACGGGTTCGCAAGAGACTTAAATCCGATTCATCAAAAAACAACATGTCGCGCGTATTCTCTTTCAACCATTTAAAAAACCAGGAATCGCGAATAAATGAAATGCGATTTACCCAACTGTTATTAAACAGCAAAAACAGTAGGATACTGGCTACAAGCAATAAGGTAAAAAAGGTAAAAGAAAGCGATAACAAACCAAATGGTTCATACCAAGGTGAGGTTGGCTTTGAAACCACCAACCACAAGTTATCTTCCACTTTCATTACTAAGTGGTCGTATCCATTCTCCTCTACATAGTGGTAATTTTTCTCTTCAGGCTCAGGAAATGAAAATAACGAACGGTAGGGAAATTCGCCCCCCTGCCCAATCAATTGTCCATCGCGGTATATGGCATGCGAATATTGCTGCCAATGTTTAGACACTTTATTTACAGTAGTTGGGTTGAACAAATCATCAAAGCGGTATTCGTGTGGTGTTAAGTTCTTCTCCAAGTGAATAAATATTCGACCCAAGGGAAGCCCTTTTTCATACACTGGAAAAAATCCCAAATAGCCTTTGATACTGGAATTATTTCCCATGTACCTGAAGTTATCTACTGTCTTCAGTTTGTCCTGACTGGTATAAGCCGAATACAGTTGCCTGAAGATAAAAGGATTATTGGCACGATAGTTAAATCCATAAATATCATAGTCGTACACGCGCAATTCATAATCATCCAAGTCCCTAAGATTGGAAAGAATTTTGAGGCGATGAACGAGGTCTGATTTGAGGGCCGTTTTATTTTTGAAATAGGCTTTGATAAAGCTATCATCTTCCTTTACCCGCTCCAGGAATTTCTTCATGGCAAACTCGGCATTGGGTTCATTTTTGCCGATATACGAATCCACAAACTGCACGCGGATTTCTCGTTCTTGTTTGGAGGATGAAAAATGGATAAAAACGGAGGTAAAGAAGGACAGAATAACCACCATGATTAAGTACTGTTGCAGGCGGTTAGCTCGTGGAAAGAAATAAGCCCTGTAAATCAAAAATACCAAAATCATGGGAGCAGCTGCCAAGGGATAATAGTCAACCCGCTCATATAACTTAATGACCAAAAAGGGATGCAAAAAGAAAAAAACAAGGAGCACAAGTATCAGCTTCTCTTGCTTCCTCACTTTTGAATTATCCAAAACCTGATACAACCTTAGGGTAACTTGCCAAGCCAATAGGAGCAGCATTACAGCGAGTAAAAGTCCCAAAAAGGTATAGCGGGTTAAGGAATAAATATCATTGATATCAAAGCTTATTTGAGAGTCGCGGGTTAAGCTTCGAATAGCATCAAAAGCGGCATCCGAAAATGTTATTGCAAGCAGCGAAATGACTCCAAGGTAGAGCCAATCTGCACGCTTATTTTTGGGTTGATAAACTCCTTTGTCTCGTATTAACCAAAAATACCATAGGAAAATTGTTACCAAGCTCATCAAATCACCCAGCGAGGGATTGATTTTGGATGAAGCATATACCTCTGCACTGAATAACTTGTTGGTATAAACAAATACCGGAATTTTAAGTACCAGAAATACCCAACGTGCAGATAATGTAGAGACAAAAAAGAGCAAACTCGACCAAAAGAAATGCGAGTTCAACCAAATGCGCATCAATTGATGCAAGCACCAGGCAATCCACAAGGTGGCCAAGCCAATTAACAACATTAACCAAAATGGTGTTTCGCGCGCAAATTGATTAAACTCCAAAGAGAACAAATAATTCCCATTCAGTGAAAATACCGAGGAAGATTGCCCGCCTTGATCCAGACACAAATCTGCATGTCCGAGGAATTGCAATTCTTCGTTGAATCGCTTATCCAGGTAATTGTTGTTGTACGGGTACTCTGTCTTTATGAGGTAAAGAACCAATAAACGATAGGGAGCATGAATGCGGTAATAGGCCAGGAATGCGCCGCTTGGTGTGCGCAAAAAATTCATGCCGGGCTTTAAACTATCCAATGCATTCTTTACCTGTGCATTGTTTCTACTCCAAAACAAAAGCGTGTCTGATTTAAACAAAAACAGACCTGCATTCTCAGACTCACCAATGGCTTGCAATTCATTCCAATTGGTTTTGTAATTGGCAGTATCCTTGAGCATTTGCATGCTCATCACAGAAAAACGACGTTCTTTTTCCCTGACCAGGTTGCGGGTTTGAGAAACCGCAGATTCAATTCGTGCTCCCGTATTTTTTATCAAGCGGATTTCAAGAAAGATCAGTGCCGGTAGCAACAAAATGCCGACAAGCAGACCAATCTGGTATTTCCGCTGACTACTCAAGCTATTCGTATTTTCCGTGTACGAGGTAGTTTTTTACATAATCTTCAACCCCGGCTTCAATACTTGCAAAAGGTTGGGTATAGCCAATGGCTTTCAAGCGTTCCATATTGGCTTCGGTAAAATACTGATACTTCTCGCGGATATCTTCAGGAATGTCGATGTAATCAATATTCACCGGTTTATTCAATGCGCTGAATATGGCTTTCACCAAATCGTTCCAAGTACGCGCCTCTCCGGAACCCAAATTATAAACGCCACTGTTTTTGCGGTGATGCATCAAGAATAAACATACCGAACAGAGGTCTTTTACATAAATGAAATCACGTTTCTGCTCTCCATCTTTGTAATCTGGCCGGTGCGACCTGAACAAGTTTACCCTGCCCTTTTCTTGAATCTGGTTATAAGCATGGAGAATTACCGATGCCATTCGGCCTTTGTGGTATTCGTTGGGACCATATACATTAAAAAACTTGAGACCAGCCCAAAACGGAGGCTGCTTTTCCTGGGCCAAAGCCCATTTATCAAATTCGTTTTTTGAACGTCCGTAAGGATTCATGGGTTGAAGCAAATGCAAACGTGAGGCATCGTCGTCGTACCCAAACTCGCCATCTCCGTAAGTTGCCGCCGATGATGCATAAACAATGCCGATGCCTTCTTTGGCGCAAAATTGAAACAAGCGCTGGCTAAAATCAATGTTCAGCGCTTGAAAAATGGCCTCATCGGTTTCGGTGGTATCGGTGCGCGCGCCAATATGAAATACGAACTCAAGCTCGGTGGCATTTGCAGGCAACCAGTCAAAAAAATCTTTCCGGGCTACCTTGGCTGAAAAGCGCTTTCCTTCTAAATTTTTGGAACGGCCGGGTACGGCTTCAAAGTCATCAACCAATACCAAATCATTAAATCCCTCCTGATTCAGACGGGCAACTAAACAACTTCCGATAAAGCCCTCGGCTCCTGTAACAACGATCATAGGTTGCGAAGGTAGCAAAAAGCATGAAGCTTTTTCAGGGATTGAGCAGGTTTTACACCCCAAGGCAAATCAAATCAACAAACTAATAACCAATAACTTAAACCCGAAACTAGGCTCTTTTCATGCACCACTTTGCCCGATTTCCAAAAAATCATTCCTATATTCGCGGCCTGATTTTCAGTGCATGACAGAGAAAAAGAGGTTGGTTTATATTACACGAAGAGAGCGGTTTAATGCGGCTCACAAATTGTATAACCCAAACTGGACACCCGAAGAGAACGAGGCCTTTTTTGGAAAATGTTCCAACAAATACTTCCATGGACACAATTTTGAGTTGTATGTTACCATCAAGGGTTATGCAAAACCCGAAACTGGCATGGTAATGGACCTGAAAAAATTAAAGCGAATCATCAAGGAAACCATTACCGAACCCTTAGACCACCGCAATTTGAATGAGGACATCGACTGGTTAAAAGGCTCTATGCCCTCTATTGAAAACATCATTGTAGCCATTTGGGACCGTCTGAATCCTCTTATTGAGGATGGAGAACTGCACTCCTTGAAACTTATTGAAACCGAAAACAATTTCGTTGAATATTTTGGGGAATAAATTCGGTTACTACCAACAAAATTCCCTTTCCTGAGCGCATTTTTTTATCTTGCATTAAACGCATTATCATGACAAAAACAGCATACGTTTTCCCAGGTCAAGGAGCTCAATTCAGCGGAATGGGCAAAGACCTTTACGAATCGAATGAACAAGCCCGCGAACTTTTTGAACGCGCCAATGCCATACTTGGATTCCGCATTACCGATATCATGTTTACCGGTAGCGATGAGGAACTGAAACAAACCAAAGTAACTCAACCTGCCATTTTTCTGCACTCGGTAATTAAAGCCTTGGTTGCCGGAGAAAGTTTTAAACCGGATATGGTTGCAGGCCACAGCTTGGGTGAGTTTTCGGCTTTGGTCGCCAACCGTTGCTTAAGTTTTGAAGATGGCCTTAAACTGGTTTATGCGCGTGCATTGGCCATGCAAGAGGCCTGCGAAGCCCAAGCTTCAACTATGGCTGCTGTTCTTGGTTTAGAAGATTCCAAAGTAGAAGAAATTTGCTCAGGCATTACCGATGCAGTTGTTGTTCCGGCCAATTACAACTGTCCGGGCCAATTGGTTATTTCAGGTTCGGTTGAAGGAGTAAACAAGGCCTGTGAATTGCTTAAGGCTGCCGGTGCTAAACGCGCACTACCTCTTCCTGTTGGAGGCGCATTTCATTCTCCACTCATGGAACCAGCGCGGGTAAAATTGGAGCAAGCCATTCTTTCAACTCCTTTCAATACACCAATTTGTCCGGTTTACCAAAACGTAACAGCTTCTGCCATTAGCGATACAGAAAGCATCAAAGCCAATCTGATTGCGCAATTAACAGCCTCTGTAAAATGGACACAATCCGTTCAGGCTATGGTTGCGGATGGAGCTACGCATTTTATCGAATGCGGCCCTGGAAATGTACTTCAGGGTTTGGTTAAGAAAATCCACAAAGAGGCTACAACTGCCGCTTTATAAATTAGAACAAGAACTAAAAAAGCCTGTTGAACAAAAATCAACAGGCTTTTTTTATGGGTTGAAATGCGATTGGGATTTATGCGAATCCTTAATGCCTTACATGTAGAAGCTGTAAACAGCGCGGCTTCCATTGGGCAAAATGCCTTCAATTACAATCTGACCACGCGCTTTTTCCATATCGCTGATTAATTCTTCCACACTCTCGTATTCTTTCTTGTTGAAGCGAAGAATGATAAACCCATCTTGCATGCCCATCATGGCAATTCTTCCGTTTCTGATTTGTGAAAGTCTGTACCCGGATTTTACCCCCAAACGATCGCGTTCAATTTTGGGGATGGGTTGAAAATCGGCACCCAAACTTTCTGAACTAACCGTTCCTTTTTTCATGATAGCTGTTGTTCCTTCGCGGTTCAACAAGGTAATTGTAGCCATTTTCTCCTGTCCGTTTCGCAGGTATTTGATGCGGGCTTTGTCGCCTGGACGGAGGTAAGCAAGTTGCTCGTCAAAATTGGCTTTTGAATCCACAAAACGGTCGTTTATTCCAATCACCACATCGCCTCTTCTTAAGCCGCCTTGGTCGGCAGGACCTTCAGCCAACACATCATCTACATAAACACCATGGCTATTTTTGATGGCTAATTTGGCTGCAAGTGCCGCATCAATATCCTTCAATTCCATGCCCGTAAATCCACGTTGCACTTCTTTAAATTCAATCAGGTCTTTAATGATTTTGGCTACAATATTTACCGGAATTGCAAAGCCGTATCCATTGTATGAACCGGTATTGGAGGCAATAGCGGTATTGATTCCAATTAACTTTCCATCCAAATCAACCAAAGCCCCACCGCTGTTTCCAGGGTTAATGGCAGCATCGGTTTGAATAAAGGATTCGATAGGAAATTGATTGTTTACAATATTGATATTCCTTCCCTTGGCACTTACGATACCCGCAGTTACCGTAGAGGTTAAGTTGAATGGATTTCCAACTGCAAGCACCCATTCGCCAATGGCAACCTGGTCTGAATTGCCCAGCGTAACATGAGGCAGATTGGATGCATCAATTTTTAGCAAGGCAAGATCGGTTGATGGGTCACTACCAATTAGGCGTCCTTTGTAGGATTGCTTGTTGTTGTTCAGAATGACCTCAATTTGGTCGGCTCCTTTAACCACGTGCAGGTTGGTAACAATATACCCATCAGCAGTAAGAATTACTCCGGAGCCTGAACTGGAAACGGGACCACGACGGCCGAAGAAGTCCATATTGTTCCAGAAATCAAAGAAAGGGTCAATGTACTGCTGGCGTTGATTGGTTAATGTTTTGATGAACACAACACTTGGTGTTGCCACGGCAGAGGCTTTCACAAAATCTGCGTTGGCCATGGCTTGACCCTTGTACGAAACCGAGTTGATTTCTTGAGAATCTGATGAAGAAGCGGTTTGTAAAACCACCTGTGGATTTAGTTTTGAAAAGGCCCAGGCCCCAAACAATCCACCTGCAAATCCGAGTGCGATAACTGCTGCTTTGTTCATGGTTTACTTTTTTCTGGCTTGTTCAAAAAATATGCCGCAAGTGCTTAAGGCACTACTGTAATACGCGCTTTGAATTCCACGTCGCTGTTATTGGGATCATTGGTAATCAAGCGAAAACTACGCTCGTCGTTGCCCGCCATATTGGTCAAATCCCATTTCACCTTCAAGGTTGCAGTCTCCCCTTTTTTGATGGTCATTTTGTCAATGGTAGGAATGATGCAATTGCAGCTTCTGACAATTCTTCGGATGATTAGGTCATTTTTTCCTTTGTTGCTTACCTTGATTTCTTTCTCAGGAGAAGTAAACAAACTCACCTGACCAAAATCCAGTTCGGTGGTGCTCAGGTTTAATTTAGGTGCACGCTTTTTGCCTTTTGCATCCAGCACTGAAAAATCTTCAACAACCTCTGCGTTTACATAAAACGATTTCACGCGTAAAGTATCGTCGTTGGTATATAGCTTAATCTCCTGGCGAATTGGCCCATATTCCACCGGCTTCTTGGGATAGTAATTCACGTACAGGGTCATATCGCTGTAGGGCACAATGGAGGTGCTGTTTTTCTTTACTATGATATTGTTGGGCGCTTCAATTTTATAGATATCAAAGTTTTTGTTGCCGATATTGAAAATACCAATAAACGAGGAATCGTAGCGGGAATCAGGCACTTTACCAAAATTTAGGGTATTGGTATTTACCGCGATATTTCCATACTGGTACTTGTACATTTCACCCATTTGATTCTTATTTGGAATTACATAACCTGTAATGCGTAAAACCCGGAAAGCCGGATCTGCATTGGTTTCCAAGGTAATGTCTTTGTCGAATGCACCTTGCCTTCCCAATGGATCGTAATTGGCAAAAATGGTTCCTGTGCCTCCGGGAGGAATAGCCTCACGTGGCCATTCGGTTGAGGTACACCCGCATTGGGTTATTACGTTTTTTATGATGAGTGGCGACTTTCCGGTATTGGTAAATTTAAAAGGATGTTTTACCCTGCCCGCACGTTCGTTGATGTTGCCAAAATCCCATTTCATGTACTCAAATACCAATTGAGGCAATTGGGTTGGGCTTTGTTGCTGAGTAGTTTTTGGCTTAACTGCATTGGTATTCTTTTGGGCCGATGCCATCCAGGATGTGGCTGACAAAAGGCAAAGAAGAAGAGTTGATTTTGTGGTATTCATTTTCATCAAATATATAAAAACCGCTACCTAGCAAATCAAGGATTATGCCAGATGCTTGGAATTGCTTTATAAAAGGATGAAAGCGGGATTAATAGGGTTGCAAGGATGGAATGAAAAACGGGTCTGCATCGGCCCAGGCAGGAAAATTTTTGCGGTATTCAAGCAAATTATTCTTGCTTATGGTAACAGTTTCTGCCACCTCCTTAAAATCATCCGCTCTGAAAATTGGCATTCCAAGCGGATCTACCACCTGCGAATCGCCTTGGTAACTCACACCATATCCATCCACTCCTACCCGGTTAACAGCAACCACATACGATTGATTTTCGATGGCTCTTGCCAAGGCTAATGTGCGCCAGTGATAGGTTCGACGCTCAGGCCAGTTGGCTACAAAAAGCAGCATATCATAATCAAACTCAGGCGTTCGGCGTAACCAAACCGGAAAGCGCAAATCGTAGCAAACAAAGGGAGCGATGTTCCAACCCCGGAACCGAATCAACAAGCGCTTGTTACCAGCCGTGTAATGTTGATTCTCTTCTCCCATCCTAAACAAATGGGCTTTATCGTAGAATTGAACTTCCGCATTGGGTTCAACCCAAACAAAGCGATTGACAAAAGTATTGTCATGCTTCATCATGAGGCTGCCACAAATTGCTGCGTTTTTCAATCTGCTCCACTCCTTCATGGCGTCTAACATGGGCTGATTCATATCAGATGCATGTTGAGCCGGATTCATGGAGAAGCCTGTACTAAACATTTCGGGCATCACAATGATATCGGGATTGCCTTCCAGCCCACGTATGAGGCTATCAAACTTATCTCGGTTGGCCTCGGGATTTTCCCAAATCAGGTCTTGCTGAAGCAAGGCAACACTGAGCTGTTCTTTTTCCATTAGACTTTCATCAAGCGTTCTGCAGCTTTTTCAAGCGTTTCATTGCTTTTGGCAAAGCAAAAACGGAGCACGTTGTGGTCGGTTTTCATCTTGTAAAACACGGAAGTAGGAATGCTGGCCACCTTGTGTTCTCGGGTTAAGCGAACGGCAAAATCAATATCGCGCTCTTGAGTGATTTTGGCGTAATTCAACAACTGAAAATAGGAGCCATTGCATGGTAGCACTTTAAAGTTTGAGCCCGAAACCAGCTTGCGGAAATAATCCCGCTTTTCTTGGTAGAAGGCGCTGAGTTCGAGGTACAGTTCTTTCCGGTCGATAAACTCAGAAAGAGCTACTTGAATTGGTGTATTTGCAGAAAAGGCAATAAACTGATGCACTTTTCTGAATTCCTTCATCAAATCTGCGGGAGCCAAAACATAACCCATTTTCCAACCGGTGGTATGGTAGGTTTTGCCGAAAGAAGAAACAATAATTGAACGTTCCGCCAATTTGGGGAAACGCGCAACGCTTTGGTGTTCTTGTTTATCAAAAATGATATGCTCATACACTTCATCCGACAAAACCACAACATCCGTATTATCGAGTATTTTCTGGAGTTGAAGCATATCATCAGCCGCCAATACACCTCCGGTTGGGTTATGCGGCGTATTGATGATAATCATGCGGGTTTTGAAATTGATGAGTTTCTTCACCTCATTCCAATCTACCTTGTAATCGGGGTATTTTAACTCATAGAACACCGGCCTTCCACCATTGAGTTCAATAGCAGGAACATAACTATCGTAGCAAGGTTCAAGAACAATTACTTCATCGCCTTCACCTACGGTAGCCGAAATTGCCGCATACAAAGCATGCGTGCCCCCGGGAACTATGGTAATTTCTTTTTCAGGGTCGTAAATGGCCTGATACAATTCCTGGGTTTTGATGGCAATTTTCTCGCGAAGCGACATCAATCCCGGCATTGGAGCATACTGGTTATGGCCATCGTCCATGGCTTTTGAAACCAGTTTTTTCAAATCGGGATGGCAGTTAAAATCGGGAAATCCCTGTGCCAAATTGATGGCATTGTTTTCAACAGCATGCGCTGTCATTACAGAGAAAATGGTAGTTCCTACAGCGGGTAGCTTGCTTTTTATTGTTCCTGAAAAATTCATCGCTCGGCGTTGCGTTCGACTTCAAGAATAGCAAAAGACCGTCAAAAGTTTTCCCAAGAATATGAATAGCCTTGATAGCTAGGAAAATAAAAACTTTGACAATTTAGTTGCATACGATGCTTAATCGAGTGCTTTTTGATTTATCAGCGGATTTTGGTAAACTCGAATCTTCATTCAACTAAGACCGCGCAAATATGTACCTTATTGCAGATAGTGGCTCCACCAAAACCGATTGGTGTTTGACCGACAAAAATCAGAGCAACCAAAAAATTTACCATACCATTGGCTACAATCCTTATTTCATTGATACAGAAGCCATATACTACTCACTTTCAGAAAACTTACTGAAAGACATGGACCCATCTGTAGTTACCGAAGTGTACTTTTATGGTGCAGGTTGTTCAACTCCGGAAAAGAAAGATATCGTTAGAAAAGCCTTGGTTAGATGCTTCCCTCAAGCAGCTACAATTTTTGTGGGACACGATTTGCTTGCAACTGCAAGAGCCTTGCTGGGCAAGCAGAAAGGTTTCGCTGCAATTTTAGGTACCGGTTGCAATACCTGTCTGTACGATGGGGTTGATGTTTCAATGAATATCGATTCATTGGGTTATTTATTGGGTGACGAAGGTAGTGGCTCTTACATAGGTAAAAAGATTGTGCGTGACTTTATGCGCGGAAGACTTGAACCCGAACTAGCAGCTCGTTTCAAAGAACGTTTTCAGATTGCCGATAACGAACAAATTTTCCATACGCTGTATTCAACCCAGTTTCCAAACCGCTATTTGGCCAGCTTTTGCAAATTCGCCGATGAGTATGTAAATCACCCCTATATCCGCAATAAAGTGCGTGATAGTTTTAGAGACTTCTTCAAAAACTTGGTGAGCAAATATCCCGATTACAAAGACTACAATTTCAATTGCGTTGGTTCAGTAGGATTTGTATTCAAAGACATTCTCGAAGAAGTTGCCTTGAGCTTTGATATGCACATAGGTAAAGTCATTAAATCACCGCTTGAAGATTTGGTGAAATTTCACCTGGAAGATTAATCCGGGTTTACTCAAAAAGCCATCTCATAAACGGGATGGCTTTTTTAGTGAATAATAAATGAAACTGGGAAGTAGAACCCATCCTACTCACGTTTGAACAAACTCAAGTGTTCTGAACGCCAAACCTGTTTGAAGCCCTGGTATTTGCCAATGCCTTTGCGCAAGTCATCTAACTCATTTTGATATTCCTCTTCCGACAAGGGGTAGGCATCTTTGCCATCATTCCGAAGCAAGACATACCCATTTTCCGGAATTACCGGAAACAGGAGCAGCTTATCAACCAAAACCAGATGCGGAAGCAATCCCGAATTGGTACTCAGGCTGTGGTATGTTTGAATGTATGGAAGCGCAGGAGATAAATCACCAAAAGAGATTTCGGATTGGTAATGTGCTTTGCTTAATAAGTTTTCCTTAGTTGATTCATACCAAACACTCTTGCGCTGATGCCAATGATAAACTGTTGAAGATAAACTAGACACCAAAGCCAGAATTAGCAGTATATTTTTTCCTTGGCGGGACGAATGCCTTGCCACAAACACCAGCAAACCCAAACTCAAGAGCGGCACAAACTCAATTTGATAGTGGTAATTGATTCCCCAAAACACCACTTCCTTGTTCCATTCTTTTTGAAAAACAAGTGGTAAGAATGCTAAAAAGAATATCGGATAGCGTAGCGAAAAGAGTGCTCCCGACACTAAAAAAACCAACCAAAACTCCCATTTGATATTCTCCATTTCATCGGGCTGAACATGACTAAAAAACATCATTTTCAGCATTTCAAGAGGATGAAGGAGGATATAGGTAACAATCTCGGTCAAGCCTTTCCCCAAATGGCTAAATCTGTCCAATTGCTCAAAACGACCGGCAGGACTTAATTGAGGCATTACCAATTGGGTGATAACAACAAAGTAAATCAGAGCAAACGAAATTGCAGTTACCCACCATTTCCAAGTTCTGATTTTGTTGGCAAGGGCAAACAAACCAGGTATTAAAAACAGCAACCAAATGGCCATGTTTTCCTTACTGATTAAGATTGCCAAAAAGGAAAGCCAGAATACGAATCTTTTCTCCTTCAGAATGGACCAAAACAACCAGGGCACAAAACATGCAGCAATCAAATTGTCGTGAAATCCATCTGCGATAGCACTGTAAATAAATCCGATGGAATAGGTATGCAACAAAATCAAAACCTGCTGAACCTTAGTAAAACCAAAGTATTCAGCAACACGTCGGATTCCTTCACCGGCAAACACCAAAGCAAATGCCTGAAAAAGCAACAGCGTCCATTTCCCAAAAAGCCATTTCAGAGGAGACACTAAAAGTACCCACAAACTAAAATGGAGCGACAAATAAGGCATGGAATCCCGTTGCAGAATGAAGGTGCAATTGGCATCGCGCCCATCGGCATAAGCGAACAAGGCCTGATTGGCAATGCCAAAATCAAGAGCAGGAAGCCTGCAAAACCAAAAGTTTAGCGCAGGAACAGAAAGAAACAACAGGAAGAAGAAAACCTGAATACCATGTATGGGCCAGGGTTGCCTCATTACTTTTTCAATCCAATTTCCCTTAAACGCTCATTGAGGTATTCGCCTGCCGAAATCGGTTCATACTGAATCGGATTTGAATCGCTAATGCAAGCAGGTAAACAATCTAAACGCATTTCGCTACGAGGGTGCAGGAAGAACGGAATTGAAAAGCGCGATGTACCCCATTTTTCTTTGGGAGGATTGATAACTCGGTGGGTTGTACTCTTTAACACGTTGTTGGTGAGGCGTTGCAGCATATCACCCACATTCACCACCAACTGCTCAGGCAAGGCTGTAATATCAACCCATTCTCCTTGTTTGTTGAGTACTTGCAAACCTTCAGCACTTGCACCCATAAGCAAGGTTATTAAATTGATGTCTTCATGCTCTGCAGCACGCACAGCAGATTTAGGCTCTGCGGTGATTGGCGGATAATGGATGGGGCGAAGAATGCTATTGCCGTGGTGAATTTTATCATCAAAATAAAACTCATCCAAACCTAAAAAGAGGGCAATGGCACGAAGCATGTATTTCCCCGTTTCTTCCAAGGCTTTGTAAGTCTCAATACCGTATTTACCAAACTCGGGCAATTCGGCTACATATACATTCTCAGGATATTCTTCCTTGATAGGGTCATTGCCTTCTACAATCTGACCAAAATGCCAAAACTCTTTCAAGTCGCCTTCGTTGCGGCCCTTGGCATGTTCTTTTCCAAAAGACGTATATCCGCGTTGACCAGCCAAACCAGCTATTTCATACTTTTTCTTTTGTTCTTCCGGCAAGGAGAAAAAGGCTTTGCAAGCGGCATACAAAGCTTCGCTGCTTTCATCCTTAAGCAGATGACCACGCACTGCAACAAACCCGATATCTGTATAAGCCTCACCCAGGGCTTTCACAAAACTAGCCTTACGCACAGGATCTCCACTCAGAAAATCCGCCAAATCAATTGAAGGTATCATGCCGGCGAAGATAGGAAAAACTCCAAAAGCATGATTTTGCAG
Source organism: Bacteroidia bacterium (assembly GCA_023151275.1). Lineage (GTDB taxonomy): Bacteria > Bacteroidota > Bacteroidia > UKL13-3 > UKL13-3 > CAISCU01. Next base: position 67,587 of record JAKLJI010000005.1, read on the forward strand.
AATTGTTGTCGATTTCAAAAGATTATCATAATTTTAATAAACTGATTTCCTGAAACTTAAAAAATAAAAAATAAATTACACCAACAGATAATGCTGAATCTTCGTACCAACTAAAAACCATAACTTATGAAAAGAGCAATACTCCTTCTTTTCTTACTTACGGGAATTTTCACTGCACAGGTTTACAGCCAGTGCAATCCAAATTTCACACATTCACGCCAAGGCAATACGCTTACGTATTCCTTTGTGAATGCCAACAATGCCGGAAACTACCGCTACACCTTCAACATGGGGAATGGCAGTGTTTTCAGTAGTTTTTCAAACTCTTTAACCTACACTTTTCCCTCCCCTGGAACCTATTGGATTTGCCATACGGTAATGGCCGCCGACAGCAGTTGTATGGCAACCACTTGCGATTCATTGGTTATTCCACCGGTAATCACGTGCAGCGCGGCCTTCTCCTACAGTATCAACCAAAACAACACCTTAAGTTATTCCTTTGTTGCGAACTTAAACGATACCAATTACAGGTATAAATGGTCGTTTGGCGATGGAACCTTTAGTGACAACAGGACTCCTCAAAAAACCTATGCTCAAGGTGGTTCAAAATTGGTTTGCCTCACTGTAACCCGTAAAGATTCCGCCTGCATTTCAACCCATTGCGATACCATTCAGGTAACCAATACCATTCCCTGCGATGCTGGATTTTCAATTGCAACCAGTACATCCAATGCATTCAAACGCATATTCACCCCGCATGGTGCTGCCAATACCTACAGCTTCCAATGGACGGTTGATTCCGTTAATGTTTTCAATACACGTGTTTTGGAATATGTATTTCCAAGTGCAGGCATGCACAAAGTATGCTTGAAAGTAACTAAGCTTGATTCATCCTGCACCAATACCATTTGCGTGGATTATCTTGTTACAGGTTCCAATTGCAATGCGAATTGGAGCATGACTCAAAACTCAAACAACAGCCTTACACGCACATTTACCGCCACCCTTGCAGATACCAACTTTTTGTACAGATGGTCGTTTGGCGATGGAACCACATCAACCCTACGCACAGTTACCAAAACCTATACAAGTGCAGGTAAAAAGCAGGTTTGTTTAACTGTTACCCGAAAAGACTCTTTGTGTTCAATAACCAAGTGTGACAGCATAAACCTTATAGCGCCGGACACCTCATGCAATGCAAGTTGCACCATTTCAGCAACCAATAATCCTCTCATCAAGAAATTTACAGCATACTTCAATTCAAGTAACTTCATCTATACCTGGGTATTCTCAGATAGCACAGTAAAAACAGGTGCCATTGTTGAAAAAGTATTCCCTTCTTTTGGCACCTATTCATTCTGCCTAACTGTAAGACGAATAGATTCAGGATGTGTAAGCACCTACTGCAACACCATTACCGTTGTAAATCCCAATTGCAATTCACTTTGGTCGTACAATGCCACCAATGCTGCAAAAACACTCAGCTTTTATCCTTATCAGTTCGATACCCTGAATTACAATTATGCCTGGTCGTTTGGCGATGGTACGAGTTCCAATCAAGCCAAACCAACCAAAACATTTACCAATGCAGGTAAATACAGAATTTGTTTGACCATTTCAGGAAGGAACAATTCATGCAGTAGCACAAGCTGTGATTCGGTACAAGTAAATGGCAATACCTGTACGGCAAATTTTGAATGGACACGCTGGCAAACCAATGACAAGAAGGTGAATTTTTATGCGCTTGCCATTGATTCGTTGCACCGTTACCAATGGAACTTTTTTGATGGAACCGGCTCAGATGCAAAGAATCCGGTTAAAACCTACACCACTTACGGTTGGAAAAAAGTATGTTTAACCGTTACGCGCAAAGACAGTTCGTGTACCGCCACACGTTGCGACAGCATCAACCTGAGCACCAATTGTGTTGCCAATTTTGGATTCGTTAGAAACTTAAACCTGGCCCGCACCTATAGCTTTGAAGGACAAAACGTAGCAGGAGTTACCTATACTTGGAACTTTGGAGATAGCACTACTGCAACAGGCCGATTAACACAGCATACGTTTGCTACACCCGGAACCTATTTTGTTACATTAACCATCAACTCAAACAGTTGCCAGGCAAGCATAACCAAACAGGTAATTGTAATCGACTCCAGTTTTTACACCTGCCAGGCCAGATTTGAAAGCCAACGAATCGACTCATTTGGAAACGTTTACGGTAAGTTTACCAATACCTCTTATGGCAATTACAACGCCATTCGCTGGTCGTTTGGAAATGGACAAAGCTCAACCGGAAGTCCTGAAACCGTATTGTACACCCAAGCAGGCGTTTACCCGGTTTGTTTAAGTGTATATTCAATTCAAGGAAATGATACGGTATGTCAGAATACCACTTGCAGAAACTTTAGTACACAAACCAGCAGTGCCAGTTGCAGAGCCTCTTTTAGCTTTTCAACCAGCGGACAGAACAATTACCAATTCACCAATTTATCAACCGGAACAGGTTTGGTTTACTCTTGGAAAGTGAATGGAATTCAATTGGGCCAAGCGAGAAACTTCAGCTATACCTTCCCGGGCTCGGGCATGTACACCGTATGCATGCGCATTATGAAGCAAGACAGCACTTGTGTGGACGAACTTTGCAGAAACATATTGATTAACCAATACGGCACACTTTCCAACCAATACCAGGCAAGTTTTGAATACCAGGCTGACCCATCAGTTTCCGGTTTGATTCAGTTTACAAATACCACCGCAATTTTTCACAGTTCAAGCTGGGATTTCGGCGATGGTTCATCTTCACCGGATAACAATCCCGGACACGTGTATTTGAATTCAGGAACCTACACCGTTTGCTTGTTGAGTATTAATGCCAAAGACTCTGTAAGTACCATGGAGTGCAAAGACATTGTGGTTGATCGTGCAACTGGCATTAGCGAAAACTCACTCGTGATTGGTTCGATTTATCCGAACCCATTTGAACATACCCTGAATATCAACCTGCTCAGCAAAACTTCAGACGCTATTTCCATCCGCATGCTGGATGTATCAGGTAGAGTTATGGGTGAATGGGAGGAAAAATCGGTATCCGGACACCAGGAAATAAGCATTAAAACGCCTGAACTACCCGCTGGAATGTACATCCTTCAGGTAGAGAATGGCAACGAACGAATATTCAAGAAACTAATGAAAAATTAACGATATTTCAGCTTCAACCAACAAGGGGACAGACCCATATTGCTGTTCCCTTGTTTCCAGTAAATAGGGCATTGGCAAACATACACGAACTCATTAATGGATGTATTAACCGCGAAAGCAGGTATGAACATGCCATGTATAAGTATTGTTATGATTTGCTGATGCCCATTTGCTACCGCTACACAAAAAACAGGGAAGAAGCAGCAGAATTGCTTCAAATCGGATTTATCCGAATTATGCAGCGATTGGAGGATGTTGATATCAGCCAATTCGAGCCTTGGGCAAAATCAGTCCAGGTAAACTGCATCATTGATAATTGGCGAAAGCACAAAAAAGAAAAAGAATTGCTAAGTGATATTCCGGCAGATGAAGTGAGAGAAGACTTTCATGGCATTAACTGGAATGAAGCAGAGGCAAAACTTAGTATGGATGAACTAAAAATTCAAATCGACAAATTGCCCGAATCTCAAAAACTCGTACTCAATCTCCATGTATTTGAAGGCTTATCCCACAAAGAAATAGCCGAGCAATTAGGGATTGCAGAGTCAAGCTCGCGCTGGCATATTATGCAAGCACGGAATACCCTCAAGAACTATTTGTCAGGCATTTCAACACGTAAACAAGTGAACTATGAAAGGTGAAGAATCAGACAAACTGGATAATTTTCTGAAAAGGAAGGTCAAAGGCAACCCCTATCCCCTGCATGAGGCGGATGCGGAAAAGGCATTGGCGGCGCTCGCAGCAAGCCGAAAAGCCACGAAAGCATCATGGCTTATTCCTGCAATTGCATTGATTCTACTTAGTGGGATCGGATTAGTTAGCTCTGCTCTATTGCAAAGCAATCAAACTCAACTTCTTGAGAATGGCACAAGTGCAACTCATCAAACACTAGCAAAAGTTGAAACCCCTTCAGAACAAAACTCACAACAGGAATTGATATCAGGTAATCCGGAACAAGCAAGGACCAGCGAAGTATTCGCTAAACCCCAAGCACAACCCGAAGTACGATTAAGCATTAAATCGAATCAGCTTCAAACAAAACCGAAAGCCGCTACTTACACCAAAGAACCTAATCAAAGCTTTAATGCGAATGATTTAGCCTTAGCCATCCAAGAAGCAGAAGCATCGAGCTTAAGCGAAGCCATTGAAGGTGAAGATAAAATTGAAACAGCACCACAATACCTATTGCTTCCGGACATGATACTTTTGAATTCGCGAAGTCTGGCACTTCCTTCTGCCAAGGCAATAGCAATACCCGGACAAAAATCGATTCCCCCAATTCGCAAACACAACAACTGGACACCTCATCTTGCTTTAGGGCTAGCTGCTTCAACCAATGCATACAACGAATTTGCCTTTCAAGGTCAAGCCTTGGTACAGTTTCATCCACGGGGCAAAGTTCATTTTTACACGGGTGCCAGTTATAGCCAAACTTTTGGTCAGCTACCCAGCAGAACCTATGTGCAGAACCGCTATGGATTTGAAAAAGAAGAAACTCAGATTAAGCTTGAAACCCGAAAACTGGATTATATTGGAATTCCGCTAGGGATAGGTTTTGATGCCGGAAGTCGACATCAATTATCGGGGGGCTTTAGGTATTTGGTGCTGGTGAACAGCAGGGAACGCGAAACCATTCGCGTAAATGGACATGTGGTATCGGTTGAACAAAAAACAGGCTTCAATCAACCCTTTAACCAGAAAGATTTTTTGCTTGAATTAGGCTATTCCTACAGAATTTATCCGGGAATACACTTGCAAGCAATGGCTTTCCGAGGTACTATTCCTCAAAGCCGGACAAACAATTTAGAAACGAAAAATGTATTTAACCAGGGCTGGAGGCTGGGACTTTTATGGCAGGTAAGGTAATAAGCAGAATGTATGTTGTTTTTGGGCTAATTTCCATTCTGATTTCATGTAAGCAAAATCCTGAACCTGAAAACCTGGAACAGCAAATTCCGATTGAATTGAAAGGTATGGTGAACGGAAAAGAATTCCTGCTTTCCCTCGGGCAGGAAGGAACAACGGTTCGTCCACAAGCCTATCGTGAATCGGACCAGACCCTGGTTTTAACTACTGAGCTTGGCCTGGAAGAAGAATTGCGCTTTAAAATCAGAGCCAACAGGGAACCTGTGATTCATCCCGATGAAGTCTTGAGGAATGGGCTTTACCGCTTTTACATTGACCCTTCCCTTTCGGATAGTTCTGCTGTTAATCGGGCTAAAATTGTATTCAAACCCGAGGATAACAAACCCATCAAACAGGTATTTTGGCGTTTTGAAGATGGAAGTGTATCAACCAAAATCCAACCTGAAAAATTATTTACGGCTTCAGGTTTACAAAACGTTTATTTAAGTGTGGTCTATCAAGATGGCTGCGAAGCCTCTGCTCAGTTACCGGTGCGAATTCATCATTTGCAAAACACAGGTGAGCTTAAAATGGCATGGTCGTTTCCAGACAATAACCGTGAGCTTATTCTTCAAACCAGTTTTCCGGATAGTAGCAGGTTGAATACTGTAAATTGGGAGGTAAATGGAACACCCGTTGGACAACCCGGAAGAGCTTTGAAATTTGAATGTCCGGATTCAGGGATATATCAGGTTTGTGCTTGGATGATAAACGCAGGCGATACCCAGCAAATTTGTCAATTGATTCAAACTCCGGATACCCGCTCATGCCGCGCCAACTTTACTGCCAGCGGGACAACAGAGCAAGACCAGCCCACATTTTATTCGGTTGAAGTTAGCTACAAAGATGCTCAAGGTAACCTTTACAGCAGTTCCGAAATCATTCAAAATGCAGCCAGCTATTTTGAGATCCAGCAATTGAATCCATTCATCAACACTCGCGAAGGCAAACAAAGTAAAATTGCCAAGCTAAAATTCAGTTGCTTACTGAAAGGAAAACGTGAAATAATAACCTTAAAAGACTTTGCAGGTAAAATTGCTTTTCAAGTGGAGGAATAATCCACTTGACTAAGATTTGTCATTTTGCAAACACTACCGAAATACGCTAATATTGGGCCTTATTTTCTAACCCTAGTATCGTATGACTAAAATTAAAGTTGCCAATCCGGTTGTAGAGCTCGATGGAGACGAGATGACCCGGATTATCTGGAAATTTATCAAAGATAAACTCATCCTTCCTTACCTGGATATTGACATTAAGTATTACGACCTGGGCATGGAAAACCGCGATGCCACCAACGACCAGGTTACTGTTGATGCAGCAGAAGCCATTAAGAAATACCAGGTAGGTATCAAATGTGCTACCATTACTCCTGATGAAGCACGTGTAAAAGAATTCAACCTCAAACAAATGTGGAAGAGTCCGAATGGAACCATTCGGAATATCTTGGACGGTACCGTTTTCCGTGAGCCGATTGTTTGCAACAATGTGCCTCGTTTGGTTCCAAACTGGACAGCGCCTATTTGCATTGGCCGTCACGCATTTGGCGACCAATACCGCGCTACCGACTTTGTAACTCGTGGCAAAGGAAAATTAACCATTCGTTTTGAAGGCGAAGATGGACAAGTGATTGAGCATGAAGTGTACAATTTCAAAGGCGATGGCGTTGCTCTTGCCATGTACAATACCGAAGAAAGTATCCGTGGATTTGCACGCGCTTGCTTCAATCAGGCTATCATGAAAAAATGGCCTTTGTACCTTTCAACCAAAAATACCATCCTGAAAAAATACGATGGTCGCTTCAAAGACATTTTCCAAGAGATTTACGAAAATGAATTCAAAGCTGAAATGGATAAAATTGGCATCACTTACGAGCATCGTTTGATTGATGACATGGTTGCTTCTGCTTTGAAATGGAATGGAAACTTTGTTTGGGCATGTAAAAACTACGACGGAGACGTTCAATCTGATACCGTTGCCCAAGGTTTTGGTTCACTTGGTTTGATGACTTCTACCTTGGTAACTCCGGATGGTCAAGTGATGGAAGCTGAAGCTGCTCACGGCACCGTAACCCGCCACTACCGCGATCATCAGGCAGGAAAACCAACCTCAACCAACCCAATTGCCAGCATTTTCGCATGGACAAGAGGCCTTGAGTTCCGCGGAAAGCTTGACAATAACCAAGAGTTGATTCGCTTCTGCCAAGCCTTAGAACAGGTTTGTGTTGAAGTTGTTGAAAGTGGCAAAATGACCAAAGACCTTGCCGTTTGCATTCATGGGAATAAGGTAAGTCATGGCGAACACTACTTATATACTGAAGAATTCCTTGATGCGCTGGATACCGCGCTGAAAGCCAAATTAGCATAAGCAAAAAGGCAGCCACTCGGGCTGCCTTTTTTTTATGTCTTTATTTTGGGTTGATAATAATCCGAATTGGCATCAAGTTCATTAGCTATCCAGCCAAGCTTTAAATTCTGAAGCACGTTCGCGCGAAACCAGAATTTCATCGTCCATGCTGCCTTGAACAGTCACTTTCAACTTGCCATTGAAATAAGAATGAATATCCTTGATGGATTGCATGGAGGCCAGGTATTGCCGGTTCAATTGAAAAAACTGACGCGTTTCGAGCATACCCGATAACTCCTCTAAGGAATAATCAATGACATACCTTGCACCCTCTTTGGTGGTGAGATAAACCATTTTATCTGCAGCTTGAAAGAACAGAATATCCTGAACCGGGACCGTAATTAAACGCTGTCCTTGCTTCACCAAAAAGCGTTCTTTGGGAGTTGTTGAATTCCCCTTTATCAATCGCAACAAATCATCATAACCCTGCACCCTGTTTTGCGAATTACCCCGTAAACTTTCATACTTGGTGAATGCAGCAGCTAAATCGTGCTGGGTAACCGGCTTCAACAAATAATCGATGCTGTTTACCTTGAAGGCTTTGAGCGCAAATTCATCATAAGCCGTTGTAAAAATCACAGGAAACTGAATTTGTGCCACCGAGAACAACTCAAAACTTTGGCCATCTGCAAGTTCAATATCAAACAATGCCAAATCAATTTCAGGATGCATTTCTATTAAATTGGCTGCCGATTCAATACTATCTGCTGTGCCCAAAATGCGGTATTCAGGCCTCACTTCTTTAACCAATTTTATGATTCGGTTCAAGGCCGGTGTTTCGTCTTCAACAATTACAATGTTCATGGTTATGGTCTATTTTTTTGATTGCAACACCAAGCGGCAATCCTATTAGAATCAAGTTTTACTCATCTATTCAAATCGGGCGAACTCCAATCTTTAGGCTAAAGAACTTAGTTTTTTAACAAGGGAACACGGACTTCAAAAAAGCCATTCCCCGATTGAATCAGTACCTCGTCTTTGGTAAAAAAACGGTATCGGTTTACAATATTGCCCAGTCCTACCCCATTGCTTTCTCTAAGAATACGCTTGGGTTGAAGCGAATTCCGAATAAACAAACGCTCGTCCTTTACACCAATTTCAATCAACAAGGGTTTGTCTTTACTGATTACATTGTGCTTGATAGCATTCTCCATAAGCAATTGCAAAGTAAGGGTTACCAATTGCTTATTCTGCTCCATTTCAGGAACCTGAATTTGAACCTTCAAATTTTCACCAAATCGAATTTGATTCAGGTAAACATAGGCACTTAAAAATTCCAATTCCTCTTTCAAGCTTACCGTTTCTTTTTCGCGCTGCGACAACAAATAGCGGTAAACGCTGGCCAAATTTTCAACAAAGCGGGTGGCAGTTTTGGGTTGCTCTTCAATTAAACTAGTTAAGGTATTTAGTGAATTGAATAAGAAATGTGGGTTGATTTGATTTTTTAAACTTTCAAATTCAGCCGCGATATTGTTCCGTTTTAACTCTTCTTTCTCGGTTAAGGTTTTCTTCCAATGTTGAAAAAATTCAAGGCTAACAATAATGGCATTTATCATCAAGGTGATGACAATGGAAATGATTAAGGAATACCATTTTTCTTTTTCCAAAAGCCGGCAATCCAAGCCATGGATTAAGGGGAACAAAAGCTGGTTGTAAAGAACCTGAATTAGAATGGGAAGCAGTATCGCAATTCCAACCGACAAACCCAAACGCAATGCTGGTTGTGTTTCCCATTTTACACGCTTATCAATCAACCCCAATACCAACAAATTGCCATTCCAGATTAATGAAATAAACAAGAAATTGCTAAAGATGGTCAAACCAAGGTTGCGATTAGCATCAAGCAACTCGTCTCCTTTGCCATAGGCAAAACCCAGGACAAAGAATACCGACATGGCTAAAATAATCAGCTGCCGGATAAGCAAAGCGCGCAATGAAAATTCTGTCTTCATTAAAAATAAATGCGGTAGAAAGGTACCGGAAATAAGCCAATTTGGTACAGGTCTTGGATGTTACCGGTTTGGGGATTGAATTGTTGGGTAAAGATGTTTTTGCGGTTGGTCAGGTTTTGGATTTCAAGGCCCCATTCCTGGGTCATGCGTTTGCTATTTGATTTATACGCTACCCTTAAATCGGTGCGGAAATAATCTTTAAGCCTGTTTTCGTAGGAACGTTCCTCCACCGCAACTTCATAACCCAGTTGGGCTGATTTGGCCTCATCAATGGGGATATAACGTCTACTTCCGGCCCAGGTAAGTTTACCACTAATGGAAAGCACATTGGCCGCACCCAATTTCCATTCCTTGCCATACAGCACATTGAAAACAAAGTTTCCATTGAATGCGGTATTGCGCCAAACCAAATCGCTTCCTCGGTATTTGCTTTCGTACAAGGATAAAGTTGCTAAATAATAATAACCCTTGCTGAAGTATTTTTCCAAGGTGAATTCAATCCCGTAATTTCTTCCCTTACCTGAATTTACAAGGCTATCAAAATTGGGTGCACCGAATTGCGCACCGTAATTCAATACCGAAATGGTGGAGGAATTTTGCGTAACTGGAATATTGTACAAATCCTGGAAATACACCTCTGTTTTAAACCGCACATCCTGCCCCAAATTGGTTTCATAGGCCAATACAAAGTGGTGCGCTTTCGACATTTCAAGGGCTTTATTGCTCAGCAGGTAGCCATTGTTCAAGGTATCAACCAATGTTTTTTCAAAATAGGTAATCATGGGTTGAACCTGACTATGGTGACCATATCCCAAGCTTAACGAGCCCCAATTTTTCATGCTATACCTGAATCCGGCACGCGGATCGAGTGAGTGTGTATTGTTTAAAAAATAGTGGTTGTAATGCAATCCGGCATTGAAACTTAATTGGGTTGAATACCTGTAATTCCAATTGAGGTAAGCCTGACCCAAATAAGTATGTTCATCAAAATCAATCATGCTCCGGTAGCGGTTTAAAGCAGTTGCCCAAACACTGTCTTTTGTAAATCCTCCAATGCGTGAACCAATAAGCCCAATTTTGAAGGTATTTCGTGCATTCCATTTTTGATTGAAATAGGTATGCAACATGGTTTTTGTGAACGAGGTGGTAGAATTAAACAGGTAAAAAGACTGGTTGGAAGGATTTAGCGAATCAACCCGAACCCGATTGCTTTCACCCGAAACAGAAAGCACGGATTTAATGAAAGCATGTTTGTTAAGCATGGCCACATGACTTAATCCAAGCACACCCATTTTACTGCTAAAATCAACATCCTGAGGCACTGCCTCTTTCTTTCTATCCTCCTCCGACAATTTAGAATCTTGCAATTTGGTAGAGCTGGTGCCACCAATTCCCCAAAGCGAGAAATTGCCTAGCTTGGTATTGGGAAGATTTACTTTAAATGTAGCATCCTGATAAAAAGGAATGCCACTATCCCCAAATTTGATACCCAAGGCATCAAAAAAAGAAAGAGTAGAATAGCGGTAAGAAGCCAGGTAACTGCTTTGTCCCTTTTTGATTGGACCTTCGGCGAGTAACTCCAAGCCATTGAAACCAATTTGACCAATGAACTCGCGTTTTTCATTGTTTCCATTGCGCAATTTCAAATCGAATACACCTGCATTGGCATTGCCGTATTCTGCAGGAAAAGCACCGGTAAGAAAATCGGAATTGGCCAGGGTATTGTTGTTGAGAATAGAAACGGGACCGCCATTTGCCCCTTGGTTTGAAAAGTGATTGGGATTGGGAATATCTGCACCTTCCAAACGCCAAAGCAAACCTAAAGGTGAGTTTCCACGGATTACAATATCGTTGCGTTGGTCGTTTCCACCTCCGGCAACCCCTGCAAAATTTGCCGCCATACGCGAAGGGTCCATCAATGAACCCGCATAGCGATTGGCCTGATCGATGGTAAAGCTACGACCTGAAACCAGCACCAATTCATTATTGGGAGCGCTTTTGTTTGATTTAGCGGTAATAAGCACCTCGCGGGTGCTCATAATTTTCTCGGTAAGTTCAATGGTAAGCACCACCTCTTTGGCCGAATTCACAATGATATCGTTGAGGTAGCGGTCTTCATAACCCATATAGCTTACCTTAATGGATTTTCTGCCCAGAGCAACTTTGTTGATTCTGAATTCACCTTTTTCATTTGTGCTGGCCCCGTAGTTTTTCACCTCATTCAACAGAACGATGGTAGCACCCGGAAGCGGTTGTCTGGAATCCTTATCAAGCACCAGTCCCCTGACAGTTTGGGTTAGTTCGGGCGATTGCGCGCGGGCCAATGGGCTGAGCAGAACGAGTAAGGAAACCAGGAGATGTTTGGTCATGGCTGAATGGATTATGCAACAAAAATGAAAGGAAGCCAAAAAACAAAAAACACCAGCACGACCAGCCGTAAAAAATGGCGCATGAAACGGGAAAGAGGGGGAATGAACAATTGGCTTGTCGTCAAATTTAGAAAGGGATGAACTGTTGGGTTAGGGGTGGAAGCGGATACCACCTGCAGGGCAGCTGATTGCGGCTGTTTTGGCAGGGCGGCGACCCAAGAAGCCCGGCCTGCCAAATTACAGGCGCATTAGCTGACCAAGGGTGTAGCAGCGGACGACCCGACCCTTGCCGGAACGCATTTTGAATTCCTGAGGGAATTTGTTTGGCAAGGGGAACCCCCCAAAAAGAATTTGAATGGTGCCGGATTTGAAATTAAACCACTGCTTCCACGGAACGGATTTGCGGTATGGCTGCTTTAAGTCCGCTTTCGATACCGGCGCGCATGGTTATGTGGCTCATGCTGCAAGAACTGCAATTACCCAGCAAACGCAGGCGCACATCGAGTTCGGCGGTTACTTCTACCAACTGTACATCGCCACCATCGGCCTGAAGAAAAGGGCGCATGCCGTTGAGGGCGATTTCGATTTTTTCTTCAATATTCTCCATACTATGCGTTTTGAGCCGGAACAAGATTTGCGTTTAGAACAGCAATTTGGCGAGCTACTTTCTCAGCAATTTGGAAGAATGCCTTTTGCACGGGAGTTCCCTGGCTGAGCACAGCAGGCTCGCCGGAATCTCCACCTTCGCGAATTTCCATGTAAATAGGCACTTCCCCGAGGAAAGGAACATCCAACTCGTTCGACATGGTTTTTCCGCCACCGTAACCGAAGATATGGTATTTGTTTTGAGGAAGTTCAGCTGGCGTGAAATAGGCCATATTTTCAACAATTCCGAGAATTGGAACTTTTACAGGAGTCATGGCGAACATGGTAGCGGCTTTGTAAGCATCTGCCAAAGCCACTGCCTGAGGAGTTGTAACCATTACAATACCTGTTAAGGGAACCACCTGGAGCATGGTTAAATGAATATCACCGGTTCCGGGAGGCAAATCCAGGATAAGGTAATCGAGTTCGCCCCAATCGGTATCGTTCACAAACTGCCTTAAGGCTGATGAAACCATGGGTCCGCGCCAAACAACTGCTTGCTCCGGCTTGATTAAAAATCCAATTGACAGCAATTTGATTCCAAATTTTTCAACGGGAACCATGAGTGATTTTCCGTCCACATCGCGCATCATGGGTTGGCTATTCATTTCGCCAAACATCATTGGAATTGAAGGACCATGGATATCGGCATCGAGTAAACCCACGCGGGCACCCATTTGCGAGAGGGCGAGTGCCAAACCGGAAGACACCGTTGATTTACCTACCCCACCCTTTCCGGAAGCCACTGCAATAATGTTTTTGACATTGGGCAGCACCAATTTATCGAGGCGGTTTGAAGTAACGTTTGCCGTCATTTCTACTTTAACCAGGATATGGGGGCCGAAAGCTTTCTGGATGGCGAGAACACAATCCTTTTCGATTTTTTCTTTGAGGGGACAAGCAGGCGTAGTTAGGACTACGGTGAATGACACTTCATCGCCGGAAATCCGGATATCGCGAATCATATTCAGGGAAACCAGGTCTTTGTGCAGGTCGGGTTCCTGAACGGTTGAAAGTGCTTTGAGTATCTCTTTTTCGGTCATGGCAAAACGGAATCAGGGGGCAAATATGCGAAGAGGATAGGAAATGGCCTAAGGAGGGGATGAAATTTATATCAGTTAAATGTAAAAAAGCGGCGGCGGGGCTTTGCCCCGCCGCCGCTTTCACACGACTTGCAATCAAATCTTATTGACGAACCAGTTTCTTAACCAGAACCTGATCGCCCAGATTCACGCGTAGGAAGTAGATTCCTGCAGGTGCCTGATTCAATGCGGATACATCAATTAAATTGTCTGCATCTTTTACTTGAACCACGCCACTAGACCAGCTTCTTCCTGAAAGATCAATTAACTCATACGATGCAGCAGCATCTGTTGTTGACGAAATCTTCATGGTAAATCCTTCGTTGAATGGATTAGGATACACTTCAAGTTCCATTCCTTCACGGTCTTTTCCGAAATCAACTGCTTTCACTTTTGAATATTCGTATGAACCATCAAGGTCAACAATTTTCAAACGGTAGTAAGCCATTCCAAAATTGCTGATTTGTGCAGCATTGATATCGGTAAACTTATAGCTGTTGCGAACCTGACTATTTCCGGCAGCTTTAACTGAGCCTACATATTCAAAGTTCTCACCATCCAATGAGCGCTCAATCTCGAAGCTTCTTGAGTTAATCTCACTGCTGGTTGTCCAGCTTAAGTCGGCATCTTCTGCTCTGCGAGCAGCATCAAAGCGAGAAAGCACAACAGGCAGTGGTGCAAAATCTGTAGTACCTGTAAAGTCAGAGAAATCTGTCAAGAAGGTAGTGCCAAAGGTATTCAACACAGTATCTACAGTAGTGAATGTGCTTCCAAAATGCACCCAGGTTCCATTTACACCGGTTTGCTTTTTAGCCAATTTCACATCCGATTTGTTTACCACTTTTCCCATCATGTTTGGATCGTAGCGCAAGGTGAGATCGTAGGTGTAGAAACTTCCACCATTTGCTTCAATTCTCCAGTACACATCCATGTAATCGGCACCGGTATTGTTGCCATTGTTGGTTGGGTCTGAAATCAAACCACCAGGGAAAAAACGTGGAGTAATGCTGCTTGGCAAGGTTCCAGAAGTTCCCCAGGTAATAACAGCAACTGTATCTCCATTGTCAACAATTCGCTGAGTTGCACCGGCAGCAATAGAATCGGTGATTGTGCAAAGTACAGGAAGTGAAGTAGGAGTTATCTCGTATGCGCCGATATCAGGAGCACCGGTAATAACTTGAGAAGAACGATTCAAACCAACTATATCTTTGGTTACATCAAAGATTTGTTGTGCACGTCCATTCACATTCCATGCATTCACCGAAGACTCCAATGGCTTACAATTGGTGACTGAGGTAAATGTTACAGGAGCAAACAACGAGCGTGAATCAGATTGATTCGGAATTGAAATCGCCTGTCTTCTGAAGTTGGTGTAGAACGCAGCACCGGTGTAATTGATACCTGAAACAAAACCAAAATTAGCCGTACCACTGAAGTACAGGTTATTGTCAACTTGACTCATGCCCTGCTGAGCCTGAACATTTGCCAGATACAAGGCATACGAATTGGCAGAGAACAAGATGTTGTTTACCAAGCGGATGTTGTTTGAGGCAACCACTTGTGGTGTAGTAGTGCTGGTGGTATTTCCCGAGAAATAGAACGCATAAGTGGTTGTAGTAGCCTGGCAACGCACAGTGTTTCCGATGAAGCTTGCACGGGAAGCGTTTACCAAGTAAATACCATACTGCGTGTTCACCGACATCATGTTAACCACGTTGTTTTGAATTCTGGCAAAGCCCAATTCACCGTAGTAGTTATTGGTTGCAATGTAGATTCCATAATATCCATTGTAGCTTTGGATGTTATTTGAAATCACCTCGGTTTCATTGGAAACAGAACTTAAGAAAATTCCATAATAACCATAGTTTGGATGACCGTCAATGAAGTTATTTCTGATTTTGGAATTGTTTCTGTTGGTTAAATAAATCGATGCCCAATAGTTTTGGAAGAAGGTATTTGAATCCAATACCAACGCATTTGAAAACTGAGCAATGATGTTTTGACCACCTACGAAAATTCCATAAGAACCATAGCGGAATTGGTTGTTTACAAACTTCAAGTTCGTTGCGTTATCGCCTGTTGGACCAAACACAATACTGAACAAGTCGCTAGTTGATTGGTTATTCAATCCTTCAAGTACACAGTTCCTGAATTCAACATCACTTGTATTGATATTTTGTGCACTTAACTTATTGATTGACACAACGCGTCCATAAGTAGTATTGGTATTGCGGAAGGTAATTCCAGTGAATTTCAAGCCTTGGGCACCAAGTAAACGAAGTGTGTAGTTGTTGTTAGCACCTGAGTTCGATGATGTAATGATTACTGAACTTGCAACACCTGTAGCAGAGCGGAATTCAATCATATTTGCTACACTAGCTCCCGCAATATTGGTGATATCCATTTGCGTAGTATAAGTACCCGGAGCAATATTGAATGTGACAGGTCCTACTACACCACCGCAATTGAGTTTATCAAGAGCAGCTTGAATTGAAACAAAGTTGCTTGTTCCTGTTCCTGTTGGGTTGATGGTATAAACACCACTTAAAGCACCACAGAAAGAGAAAGTTGCTGTATCGTTCAATTTCTGCAAATCAGGAACGCTGTTTGGCGAAGTGGTATAAGCCTTGATCGTAGTGAAATTACCGTTAAAGAAGTAACGCTGTGAGGTTCCGCCCAAGCCGCTGCTTGTATCAAACACTACGGTATCTATCTCACCCGGC
This sequence comes from Bacteroidia bacterium, assembly GCA_023151275.1. Taxonomy (GTDB): domain Bacteria; phylum Bacteroidota; class Bacteroidia; order UKL13-3; family UKL13-3; genus CAISCU01. Next base: position 83,870 of record JAKLJI010000005.1, read on the forward strand.
AACAAGGTACCAGAATAGCTTAGCGTCCTTATCAAAGTATCAACCTGATACGAAACATTGCATGAAGTAAGTGTATTTGTACCGAAGTTACGGATAACTACTGCAACGTCTGTCATACCGGCAAGAGCTGGTTTAGCTGGAGCAAGAATGGCTACAACACCTGCATCTTCTGCTGGTTTAGCAAATTCATACACGCCTGGATCAGGACCTAACAAGCTACGGGTGTTTCCATCAATATCGTCTGGAACAGAAGCAAATGGAACACCAATACTATCAACAACCGGATTGATTGTACGCAAGTTGGTTGCACTAAAGAAGTTCGGATCAGCGAAAATACTTAGTGAATCCGGGTTGGTAAGCATGGTTAAATTCAAGGTAGTGCGGTAAGCTAATAAAGAGTTGAAAATATTGTTTACCAGCCTGTACTGATAAGAAGCAGTTGAATAGTAAACGTTATTGTCAACCTGCACATTTAAGGTACCAATAATGGTGTTATTGGCGCACCAGATTGCAGTTGCACCTGCAGAAGAAGAGAAGATATTGTTCTTAATAACCAGGTAGCCATAAGATGCACTGCTGTAAGAGTAGTACATAGCTGTACTTGCATAAGAACCATCACCTGAGGTATTGTGAACTGCGTTGAACAGGTAATCGGTATACAGATTTCCCGGATCATAGATACCATACGAGGTGTACGTTGCAGCACCTAACTGAATCATGTTGTTTGCAATCAGGTTGTGGTTTTGTGCAGTACCTAAATTAGCACTTAGGTAAATTCCATATCCACCCAACTGACCCAAAATCTGGTTCTTGGTAATGCGGATACCATTGTCAGAGCTAAGTACATAAATACCTGCTGAGAAGGTATTCACACCATTACCTGTATTCAGAATCTGGTTTTTATCGATAATGATTCCGTTTTGGAAGTAAGCATATACCGGATAGTAATAGGCATTCAGGATTCTTGAATTGGTAATTGAGTTGCCAACTGCTTTGGTTGCTGTGGCATTGTATAGGTCGATACCATAGTAACCACCTAAAACGGTACAAGAATCAATGCGGATATAGTTAGCATTGTTACCTGCATTGTTCAGGTTAATATTGGATGCAGAAGAAACAATACCTGCAACCGTTGAAACAGCAGTTGAGAGTACAGCAACTTTAACATTTACTTTGACAAAGCTATTGCTATCTGCGGCATTCATCATCAATACCCCATAACCAGCCGATGGGTTGGTAGATTCGATACCAATATTCCTAAACTCAAGATTTCGTGTTCCATTAATAAGAACTGTTGCTCTAGAAATTGAACCATCGTGAACAATACGTGTTGTTGCAGAGTCTGCCCCAACTATGTAGATTTTATTTCCTGCATTTAATCCCGGGATAAGACCTAGGAAAGTAAGCTGTTCGTTGTAAACGCCAGGTGAAACCAAAACTGTTAATGAACCAGTTACTCCACAGGTATTGATGCTGCTTATTGCAGAACGAAGGGTGGTGAAGTTTCCATTTCCAGCGGGCAATGCCGGGTTCACACGAATAGTATCACTTAACGGAGTACAAACTGTAGTTACGATGGTATCATTTAAGTTGAAGCTATCGGTTTGAATGTTCGGATTTGATGTCCATGCTTTGATGTTGTAAAAACCTGGGTTGATGAAGTTAAATGTACCCGCAGTTGCAACAGCGGTATCTTCAGCCGCAAGGTTACCTGTCCATCCGGTTGGAGTTTGAGTTACTCCGTTCACCGACCAGTTCAGATCGGCAGAGTACAAAGCAGATGTACCAAAGTTTTTCACCACCACATTGATATCATTCAACCCCAATGAGATTGGGTTCAATGGCCCTGTGAAGCGAGTCAAACCGGCATCAACCGGAGGCACTGTAAATTCATAAGAGCCAATATCCGGAGTCGTTGAACGTGGCTGACCCAAGAAATCAAATTGTACATCCGGAGTAGCAAATCCTACATTGTTCAGCGAATCTGCACCAGGCTGATAGAAATCAGGATTGATGTAAGATCTGAAACGTGGATTGGCTTGAACACTATTTTGGTCGTAAGCTGCCGAGTTAACCAATTTCCATGCTGTCAAATCAAGCTGATTCGTTGAATAATAACCCAGGAATGTATTGGTTCCTGCATTGCCCATAAAGAAGGCATTGTTGTTACATACATAACCAGCACCGGTAGTGGCGAAGTAAAGGGCATATTTGTTACCGGAGCCTCCACGATTCAGGTAGAATATGTTGTTGCGAATGGTTGTTGTGGTTGGTGTTCCGGAATTGTAGTACAAGTAAGTAACAGCTGTAGATGTACTTGTAGGATGATCAACAACAAAGGTATTGTTCCACAAACGGAAGTTCTGAGCTGATAGTTGATAGAACCCGTATAATGTACCATTGAAGCGAATATTGTACATCATGTTATTGCTGAATATTACCGGCCTTGCGGCAGGAATATTGGTTGCAATTGCATAGTAAGCGTAGAATGTACCTGTTGAGGTTTGTAACATTTCAAATGGCTGTCTAACTACGTTTCTGTCGAAAGTATCTTGAGCCATTCCACTCGACATGTAGATACCGTAGTGAGTAGTTGGACTCGCTTTGGTTGGGCGAGACATTACATTACCACGGTAAACACCTCCGGCGCTGTACATGATATACATGCCATACACTGTGAAATCCCGGATGGTATTGTTGATTACACGTGTGGTATTGTTTGCACTTCCATTAATGTTTGTTGGTATAACTATTAATCCATAATAAGGACCTCCATTTGAACCTCCAGTAATCATATTATTGGAGAAAGTATTAAATGAACCATTGATACCGGTGGTTGTCAATGAAGTGGAAGTAGTTCCAGTCAATGCAATACCAGCCGAACCGCTACCTGTTGTAACAGAAATATCAATAAAACAGCTGTCAATGGTATTGAAATCAGAACCTGCTGTAAGAATAAAACCTACACCATAGCTCACGTTCAACGACCGAACTCTTAAATTCTTGAAGGTTATATAGTCCGTTCCAATTAGGTTAATGATACCAATTGAACCAGGGTTGGTATTGTTAAACTGAACCTCTTCGTTGTTTCCATTGATAAAGATTGAACTAATTGCGCTGATACCCGGTATATTGCCAAAGAATACCTGCTCATTGTATGGGCCGGACCCTTGAACTACACTACATGAAATTGGTCCTGCAATACCACCAAAGGTTACTGCATTTGAAAACGAAGTGAAGGAAGGGAAGTTTGTTGCACTACCCGGAGCATTCTTGTTAATGGTGTATGAACCACCAGGAACAACCGCATAGATATTTTCTGCATATGCAGAATCGTTATCAATTCGAGCATCGGCACCTGAATTTGGAGAGGATGTCCAGGCTGCAATATTGAATCCGGTTAATGAAGTTAAAGTAAAGTTACCAATGTTAACGTTGGCCGATTGACTACCACCTGCTAATGAACCTGTCCAAGCGAATGGAGTTTGAGCAACGCCGTTTACTGTCCAGTTGATTTGCACAGAGGTAAGGGTTGTGGTTCCGGAATTACGAATCTTTACGTTAACTGGAACAGCACCCGGCAATAAAGGTGCAGGAGGAACTACCACTTCTGCAACACCCGCATCGGTGCTGGTTGGAGGTGTAAATTCCAAAATACCCGGATCGGGAGTGGTGGAACGAGGAACTCCGTTTATATCGGTTGGAACAGTGGCTGTTAAGTTTGCACCCTTGTTGTTAATGAATCCATCGGTTGGAGTAAAGTTACCAGTGGATGGACTTACAAATCCTGGATCCGTGTAAACACTATTGGAATCGAATGCACCGGCATTTGCTGTTCTCCAACTAGCAAAGGTTGGGTAATTTAAACCATTGTAATAGCCCACATTAGAACCCGGGCCCTGCTTATAATAAACGTTGTTGTTGAAATTGAAAAGCGTACCCGCGTTGGCGAGGTAAACATTGTAAACAACGCTGCTTCCACCTCTTTTTATAGAAACGATATTGTTTCTGAAGTCGATTCCTAAACCGGAAGGTGAACCTGAATGGTAAAAACCATAGGTTTGATAAGAACTTGAAACGGTAGAATTGGCTTGATCAAATGAAATGGTATTGTGGTAAAAACGCCAGTTGTTACCAACGGAGGAGTAAATCCCATAAAGTGTTCCATTTCCTCTAAAATCAAAGATTTGATTATTGGCGCATATACCAGGGCCAGTAGTTTGAGTATTTGGTGTGAATAATGCTATACCATAAGCAGTATTTGTAGTTGTCGAACTGGCACCAAAAGGTAATGATATTTTGTTACCTATGATTGAATCCGACCTATTGCCATTCCAAAGCGAGATTGCATAAATTGTGGTTGTACTTGTCCGAGTTGGATTGGAAATGATATTATCCTTTAACAAGGTTCCATTGGTATTGGAAAGGTAAAATCCATTGTAAAAAAAGTTCTGAATTACATTGCGAATAAACTTGTTGTTTGAGGCTGTAGCTGAAGACGACTGAGGCAATAGGGTAACCGCATAGTAAGGTCCACCTGTTGTTGGGTGCCCCAAAATGGTATTATCTGTAAATAAGTTATTCGCTCCATTTGCACCTGCTGTGGTAACTGAAGTTGTACTATTGGTAAAGCAGATACCCACCGAATTGGCGGAGCTGGTAGAGGTAACTGCGCTAATATCTATTGTACAATTCCGTACTTGATTATTGTTTGCATTTGTCCAAAAATGAATACCCCAACCATATGTTGCATTGGTTGTTTTGATTGTCAAACTATCAAGAGTAACCCAATTGGCTCCTGTAAATCTTATTACATGCCTTAAAGTGACATTGCAATTGTATTGAATGGTATGCCCTTTACCTGCCACGCGTACAGTATTGGTTGAGGAAACACCGGGAATAACAGGAATTTCAACCTGATCATCATGAATTAAAATACTTCCGGCAAATTCAAATACAACTGGTCCTGAAACGCCAAACGGCGCACTGTTTGATGGCCCACCATCAGTTCTGGCACCGGCACTTGTCATGTAAATGAAAGCCGAATTCAGGTTTCGGAAATTGGTTGCTGTTGCGGCTTGCGTAGAGTCAATGGTGTAAGTTCCCGAGAGCTGCGTCGCCCTCGATTCTTTCCCCCAAAAACTTAACAAAACGGCCAAACAGAAGATGAAAATTTGTGTAGTTTTCATGTTCATATTGTACTGATAATTTTACCCCCTGGCGACATTGCCACGGTAGAATAAAATTAGAGATTAAAAAAACAATAAAGCAAGTGCCCTTTCGTAAAAACTACGTTCCTCAGCATTGAGGCTCTCTTGGAAAAATTGAAAAAAATCCTCTAAACGCCTGTTTTTAAAGGGAAAATATTGACTAAAATCATATTCGACAGTTGGAAGTCCTAGAAATCCTAAGCCCATTATTTAGAATATTTTAATATAATTTTCTAACTAAAAAATGGCAAAAACTTCTCAGTTATTGCCATTTTTTTTAATCCAAAGCCTCTTTTCAAGGTTGGGATGCCGAAATGCAAAGGATTAATTTCCGAGTTTTACCCAACGCTTATTTCCTGTAGCCCCTGAAGCGAGCTTATATCGAATAATATATATTCCTTCCTGCAACTCATTTACCAAATACAGGTTTTCCGAATTCGGTAACAAGGTCTTTACCAAGGTTCCTCTACCATTATAAACTTGAGCAAATTCCAGCTCATCCCATTCAGGCTTTAATACCAGGTAATCAGTTCCGGGATTTGGGTAAATCAGCAAACGTCCTTCCTCTTTGTTTTGGTGCAACTCTTCTTTGGTGTTTATTGCTTGTCCCTGTTTTAAAAGTGCTTGCTGTGCATACATCTGTATCCCAGAAATCTTTATCGGCCCGGGAACACTTCTTTTTGCCGCATTGAATGCCAAATTTATTCTTGAAACAGAAACCGGAATGGTAATAACCAATTCATATTCTTGCCAATTGCTTGTATTAGCAGGAATCATAAGCGTTTGAGATGCAAATCCACCGTCGGGATAACTGATTACCAAGCGGACAGAATCGCCGGCAAATCCTTTGGTTGAAATTTTGAAGGTATTGGCACCTTTTTCCAATCCGCCCAAACCATTCACATTTGTAATTATCCCGTTGGAAGTCCTTTGCCAATTGCGATTGCCGCTAAAGGCCACACCATCTGTGGTATCAAAAACAGCCCATGGAGTGGAATATCCATCGGGAAAACCATTCCTATTTTTATCAACTTGAAGCATTGGGAAAATATTCACCAAAGGATTTGCTATTGAATCATACAAAACCGCAGCCCATTGTTGGTTGGTAAGCACCGGAATTCCGTTTTGCTTGCACCAAGTTAATAAGGTATCCAGGCGACTTATATAGCCCGTGATTCCACCTGTAAGGTTCGAAAAATGGCTTTGACTAAAGCTACATTGATGCTTAGCTGCGTTGTCCGCAATAATTCCTGCAATGCTCGCAGCTGAATTTTGTTCATCCTTGAAATCACCACCATGCAAACCAAATTTGCGAGAGCCAGTTGGATTGAATTCGTTGTACACCTTTGCCGAATTACCTGCATAAGCTGCACCTGATGCCAAGGGTCCAACCAATCCGGGACCTGAGGAAAACAAATCAGGGCGAAGCATTGGGTAATTTCCGGTTGGCATAAAAAAGGACAGAGGTGCATCAATACCAAAGCTTTGGCAGATTTGCACGGTTCGTTGGCGTAACAGCTGCCAAGCATCTTCCGTTAAAAATACATCATACTGGGTAACTCGTTCATGAGTCAAGCCTGTAAGTGAAGGATAGTTAACAGTTTCGCCCCAAACGGTTTGAATGGTCATCGTATCGGGGTCTGATACGTTCAAATTTCTTAGGTTTGAATAGGTGAAAACCCTATCCAAAGCCGGCACATAAATGTTGGAGTAATACACAGATCCATTCATTTGCCTAAACTCACCCGGAGCCTGAGAAATGAGTGTGGAACCAATTATGTTAACCAAGCCCTCTCCTACCCAGGTTGAAGTTGCAACGGAGTCTATTTTGAGGCATACCTTTTTTCCGTTGAAATGGTCAACTCCCGGATGTCCAACAAATTGAAGGGTATCGGCATTTGCATTTAGATTGAAGAAAATGGTAGAATGATCTGGGGTGTGGTCTGAAAGTTCGTGGCCAGCCAACCAAATTTCCCTAACCGCATTCCTGTATGCGGTATCCGACAACAAGCGTGAAGCATTTAGTCCATAATTAAACCGCAGTTGATGGCTATTGAATAGATTATTAATTGCTCTCAGGTTTGCAGGCGATTGGTAATCATCGAAACGGAAATTCACGCCGGCCAGTTTCTGGCTAAAATCGAAATTACCCGTGCTTGGCGAAGGTGGTGTAACGGTGCTATCTGAATCCACAGGGTTTGATACACTACCCCAAACTTTTACAAAAAAACTGTCCAGATAAGCAACTCCATTTTTGGAACCATTAAACTTTACCCAAGTATCAGATTGGGTGCTAATTTTCAAAGTATCTGAGGCATAGCTGAACCAAGTTGGGCTTGGCGAAAAACTCCATGAATTTAAGGCGTACTCCGCTCCAAGGGCAACAGCAATATCCAAGGTATCGCCTGCCTGCATTTCCCAGTTCCGGGAACTGAAATTTAAGTAGGCGGTATCTGCCAGGTTATCCGGATTGCTAACCACAACTTTAATTTTAGCTTCCCCCACCCAAAATGGTTTGCTTTTCTGAACGCTTAGCAAACCAGTTTCCGTATCAAAACCAGCCACCAATTCACTGTCGGATGCAATGGAAATGGTCCAATCCTGCGGACCAAAATATCCATCAGCGATTAAATTGTAAAGCGGTACAGGGTTGAATTGCCCTGTAGAACGAATCGTATCCGAGTAATTTTTCTGAATGGTTGGCACTGCACTTTTACGCATTTCAGGAAAGGTAAATGCTGCTGTGCCGGGAATATTCCGCTTAATCAATACCCAACTCACATTAACACGTGTGATGTTTTGAGGAATGTCTATGGTTCTGGTTTGAAGAGTCCAATCGGGAGTACCCGCACCAAACATAACCAAACGAGAAGGAATGCTGATTTCAGGGAAACTGAATATCATGCGAATGGAATCCCCTGGCTGCCCTTTGGTGTACATGCGCAACAAATTGGTTCCTTTTTCCAAGCCACCCAAATTGCTGATTGAAGCCAAGTTTTGATTGTTAGCCGAACCAAAAACGGCACCTTTGGGCTTACCCGGAAAGCCATCCAATGCCGAGAAAGCGGTGGAATTGATTGTGTAACCATCTGGCAGGCCGTTATTATTCAAATCTTTTTCCAGGCTGGGGATGGTATTTACTCCTTGCAAGGGTATCGAATCAAATAAAATTGAGGCCCATTGATTATAGGTTCTAACCGGAATTGAATGTTGATTCAACCAAGTTAGTACACTATCAACCCGACCAAGAAAAACAGTCCAACCTCCTTGAACATTGTTCATGTGCGACAACCCAAAGCTTTGGTAATGACGCGCCGAACGGTCGGAAATGATATTGGTTAAGGTTTGAAAATTGGCCGACTCCTCATAGAAATCAGGACCTTGCAAGGCAAAACGTCTATTGGCAAAAGAGTCAACCTCGTTGTAGCATTTTTGAGAAGATTGAATATTAACTGCTCCGGCTGTATAGCCAGAAGCGATAGCAAAATCTTGCACATCAAAACGATTCAACAACGCATAGTTGCCGCCGGGTTGAATCCAGGTTTTGGGTGCCGGAAGTCCGTAAAGAGCAAACAAATCGCGACTCCGTTTTGCAAGAAGAATATTGGATTGAACATTGCTATTTACATCTTCGGTGCGCACACGCTCATAGGGAATGCCATAAGCGGTATCGTTTCTCCAGGTTTCCTGCCAATAGGTTTGAAGCACCAAGGTATCCGGGTCTGAAGAAACACGATTTGAAACCGAAGTATAAACTGCGTATTGATTTCGTGTTGGCAGGTAAACCAAGGCATAATACGGATTTCCATTAATGCCGGCAAACTCACCATTTCCAACGGAGATTAGTCGGTTACCAATTAGGTTTACCAAACCCTCTCCGTTGAAGAAAGTAGTATGTGGCGGATCTACCCGCAAGCAAACCTTGGTTCCATTGATATGGTCAACTTCTGGGCGACCCGAGAAGGCCATTGTATCTGAAAGTGATCGAACTGTAAAAAATCCCATGTGGTGATCGGGGGTATGATCCATGAGTTCATGTCCGGAGGCGACAATTTCGCGAAGTGCATTTACCGCTGCTGAATCGTTAAACAAGCGGGATGCATTGATGGCCAAGCTAAATTTTAGGCCATGCTTGTTGAATAATTTGTTCCAATCGCGCCATTTTGAGGCACCTTGGTGGTCATCAACCCGAAAGCAAACTCCACCTGTTTTGTGTTGTGGACTTTGCGCGATTCCCTGAAAAACAAGGAACAACGATAATAAAAAAGTAAGTAATGCAGTTTTCATGCGAAATAAAGGTTAAAGCAAATAAAACGCATACCTACCTAATTATCAACAACTAGTGTTAATATTTCATCAAACAATAAAAAATGAAATGAATGACAAAAAAAAAGACCGCATTGCGGTCTTAAGTCGGGGTGGCAGGATTCGAACCTACGACCTCCACATCCCAAATGTGGCGCGATACCAGGCTACGCTACACCCCGATTCCCTTAATAATTGGGAGTGCAAAAATAAGGTATTGGTTAATATTTCCAAATGTTTTTCAAAAAACTATACCCAAATCGTCTGCAAAACCAAGCTTACCAAGTCTAATAGCCAGACTAGCAGGCTCTTCTTTTCGCTAAAAAAAAGGCAAGGGCGAATTGCAATTCGCCCCCACCAATTGCAATTCGCCCCGACAATAAAAAACCCCTTCAAGCTGAGCTTGAAGGGGTTTTAGTGGCGGAGAGAGCGGGATTCGAACCCGCGATACACCTTAACAGCGTATGACGGTTTAGCAAACCGTTGGTTTCAGCCTCTCACCCATCTCTCCTTAGGCTGAATTTTTAAGGAGTGCAAATCTATGCATGGAGTTGAACATTGCCAACCCTTTTTCAAGTTTTTTCTCAAGAATTCTTAAAATGTTCTGGCAACGCAATTTGTGCACATCCTAAAAGCCAGATTTATAATCTATTGTAAAGATTTGGAGAATTTTTTGGCGAAGTAAAACGTTTGGCTTGCAGTTTCGGTAATCAAAGCACTTACTTAGTACTAATTTTTCAGCTATGTCAAAAGATACACCCCTTCATTATAAATTCAGAGACCTGAAAGTTTTTGGTTCAACCGAATGGCTAGCCAACAACGAAAAGAAATACCGCCAGGTTTACGATGAATCAGAATGCACGTTTATCTATTGCGAGCTTTCCTTCTTCAACAAGTTATTTGACGAGAATGAATGGAACCTCCAGGTACAACTTAAGTGTATCAACCTGGCTGATGAAAGTATCATCTGCAACCTTTCCGCAGATCGTCCGGTTAAGAAGGAAGAAAACATTGTTTTTATCCGCGAAGGCTGGGGCGTAAAAAGTCCGGGTAGTTTCTGGAGAAAAGGAAGCTACCGCTGGGAAGCTTGGATTGATGGGATTCTTGTCGCTGAAAAGGCTTTCTATATTGTAGATATTGGTCGGGTTACGGAAACCGTTAACCCCTATTTTCAAATAACCGGTTTGCGCTTGTACGAAGGTCCTGATGGAAATATTCCTAAACCCGACAGGCATTACTTATCCATGTTTGATGCATTGGATACCCGGTATGTTTGGCTTGAAATGCGGATAAAAAACCTGGTGCACGACCCTGAAACCTGGCCTTGTGAATTGCAATTCTTCTTTAATACCAATACCGGCCAGCTAAAGGGAACCATTGAAAAACTGATTGTGGTTGATAAAACCGAACCCGAATTGGATGTTACCGTTGGCTGGGGCAGCGATCAACGCGGAACTTGGAGTATTGACGATTATAGCATTAGCGTGGTTTTTATGGACCAAATCATTGCAAATGTTCCTTTTGAAGTTGGCGAACATTATTTGGATGAAGTTGTAATTGTACCCAAACTTGACCTTTTCTCAGAGCCGGAAATTCCAGTGGAACCTGCGCCTGTTGCGGTCCCAGAACAAAAAATGGAGGATGTGCTTCAGGAATTGGACGCGCTTATTGGTCTGGATTCAATAAAAAAGAAAGTTAAAGAATACACCACCTACCTGAATTTTATCAAAATCAGGAAGGAAATGGGCTTTGACGACAAGGAAAAAATCAACTTGCATGCTGTATTTACCGGTAATCCAGGAACCGGGAAAACCACTGTAGCCAAAATGCTGGGTAGAATTTACCACGACTTGGGATTACTATCAAAAGGGCATGTTATGGAAGTTGACCGTGGCGATTTGGTAGCTGAGTACATTGGACAAACCGCACCTAAAACCAAAGAGGTAATTAAGAAAGCCCGCGGTGGAATTCTTTTTATTGATGAAGCCTATGCTTTGGCTAGAAAGAATGATGATTCCAAAGACTTCGGGAAAGAAGCCATTGAAATTCTACTCAAGGAAATGAGCGATGGAGATGGAGATATTGCCATTATTGCAGCTGGATATCCCGAAGAAATTACGAGCTTCTTGGAATCAAATCCGGGTATGAAATCCAGGTTCAACATGTACTATGATTTTCCGGATTATACCCCGCAGGAATTGATGCAGATTGCAGAATTTACCGCCCAAAAACGGGGCGTGGTATTCTCAAAAATTGCCCGGGAAGTTTTGTACAAAAAATTGGTTGATGCCTACCGCGACCGCGACCGGATGTTTGGGAATGCCCGCTATGTGAATACGCTTATCGACGAAAGTAAAATGAACATGGGTTTGCGCATCATGCAAACCAAAGATGTAAAATCCTTAACCAAAGAAGATATCTCAACCATTTTAGAATACGATATCGACAAGATTTTTGCCGGAAAGCAACGCAATCCCGCCGATATTCCTGTGGACGAGGATTTGTTGAAACAGGCCTTAAATGCCTTGCACAATTTAATAGGGCTTGAATCTGTAAAACATGAAATTGATGAATTGGTAAAATTGGTTCGCTTCTACCGAGAAATCGGCAAAGATGTTCGTCAAACCTTTTCGCTCCATGCCGTTTTTACCGGAAACCCGGGAACAGGAAAAACTACTGTTGCGCGCATACTTGCACAGATTTACAAAGCACTCGGTATTTTAGAGCGTGGCAATTTGGTGGAATGCGATAGACAAGCACTTGTAGGTGGATTTGTTGGACAGACCGCACTTAAAACCGGAGAGATTCTGAACAAAGCCATGGGTGGAGTTTTGTTCATTGATGAAGCCTATTCCCTGAGCGAAGGAGGTGAAAATGACTTTGGCAAAGAGGCCATTGAAACAATTCTCAAACGCATGGAAGATTTCCGTGGCGACTTCATTGTGATTGTTGCGGGTTATACCGAAAACATGAAGAATTTTCTGGAGTCAAATCCAGGCCTGCGTTCTCGCTTTGATCGGGAAATGCATTTTGAAGATTACAATGCTGCTCAATTGTTTGAGATTGGAAACAAAATGCTGGCTGGAAATGCAATTCATGCTGATGAGGCTGCATCAAACCACTTAAAACAGTATTTTGAAATTCTACATAGCAACCGTAATACCTATTTTGGAAATGCCAGAACGGTTAGAAAAGTGATTGAAGAGGCCATCAAAAACCAGCATCTTCGCTTGGCACAAATTGACTCAGCGGCCCGCGATAAGGATATGATTAACCAACTCTTGCTGGAAGACGTTACTGAATTCAAACTGGACGCCCCTCAAAATCCTGAAAAACGTGGAATTGGATTTAAACAAGGTAGCTAACACTCAAATTTGTTCATCAACATTCAGCAGATAAAATCTGTAAATCACTTTAAGCATTTTCCTAGTTAAAGGATAAATAAGAAACAGGAAAAGGAAACTGGCAAGCAAACGCTGGTCAGTTTCCTGGACCGGTAAAAGCAAAAACGCAATACCGATGAGTGCACAAAGCAAAATAACCGGCCATTCGGAAAACTGAAAATTCTTCATGCTCCAAAGCTGAGGCTTGGAGATTATTTTAAGATTAAGAATCCAGGATTCCACCAAAAACCAAAAAAATCTTGCAAAAAAGAAGGCAAAGCCGGCTTAATAATTGCCTTATTCTTTCTAAACCAATTCTTAAAAATACCGGTCCAAATCTTAAAAAATCTTCGTAAACCGCTGATTTATTTAGAAAAGTAGATTTTTTCCTTATCGAGTCAGACAACCCAAACAGGGGCTTTGTTTGTCTAATGGATTTATAAAACCCCATTATCCGCTAATTTCGTCTTAAACCCTTACAGCTATGGCAAAAGAAGTACTTCCACATATTCTGCTTGTTGAAGATGAACAAACACTGGCCACTTTATTGAAGGAGACACTAAAACTGAATGGTTACACATCCAAGTATTGCAAAGACGGTGAAGAAGGATGGCAAGTGTTTCAGAAAGAGCGCTTCGACTTGTGCATTTTCGACGTGAATATGCCCAAAAAGAACGGGTTTGAATTGGCTCGTTTAGTTCGAGAAATAAACCTGAGCACTCCTATTTTATTTCTCACGGCAAACTCTTCAGAAGAAGACAAGTTAAAAGGTTTTGAAATTGGTGCTGACGAATACATCACGAAACCCTTCAGTACGCAAGAGCTCATGGCTCGGATAAAGGCGATTTTAAGACGTGTTCAGGCTGCCCAACACGACCAATTGGCACGAGAGGAAAGCTATGAAATTGGTGGTATGGTGGTTGATATCCCTAACCATTTTGTGGAATTCAAGGGCAGCCAGAAAAAAATCAGCAACACTGAAGCTGAACTCATTAAGCTATTCGTAAAAAATAAAAATCAACTCATTACCCGCAATACCTTGTTGTTAAATGTTTGGGGAAGGGATGATTTTTATACCGCAAGAAACCTGGATGTTTATATCAATAAGCTGCGGAAATTAATCAAAGAAAACCCCTCGCTTGAAATTGTAAATATTCACGGATCAGGGTTTAAACTGGTTGAAAAGGCTGAAACTTTATAAAAAAATTAAACCAGGGATTGGATAATTTCGTACCATGTCCCTGCTTAGGCTAATATTAACCACAGTCTTACTGATTGTTCTGCCAATTGCGGGATTTTCTGCTGATTTTCAGCAAGACAGTCTTCCTGCCAAGCAAAAAGTAGAGGGATTACTTAGGGAAGCATCTACGCTTTCGGTAAATCAACCCAATAAAGGTATTCTAGTGCTTGAAGAGGCGCTTGGATTAGCAAGAAAGAACAACCTGGAATATTTGGAAGGAGAAATCCTTCTACAACTGGGGCAGAATCAAATACTTCTAGGAAACTATCAGGAAGGACGTGATAACCTGCAATTGGCGCTTGGCTCTACTTCCATTTTAGCACAGGCAGAAAAAAAAGCCAGTTGCTTCTACTTGATTGGCGTTTGCAACCATAGGCAAGGCTACCATCCCGGGGCAATTAAGAACTACCTCGAGGCCATTCGAATTTATGAAACTTTACACGACGCCTCCGGAATGCTTAGCTCCTACTCTGCTTTGGCTGATGTGTATTCCCGCATGAATTTGTTCAGCTTATCGGTGGAGTATAACCTCAAAGGTTTACAACTCCTCGAAAATCAAAAAGACCAATTCAGACAAGTTGTTGTTACGGAGAACCTAAGCACCATTTTTCAAAACCAGAAAAATCCGGAAAAAAGCAGGGAATATTTATTAAAAACGCTGAGCCTTTACAGGCAATTAGGCAATAAAGCCGGGGAAGCAAACACCTTACAAAAACTTGGAAAAATAGCACTCGAGCTGAACCAACCTGAGGCAAGCAAGGCGTATTTTGAGCAATCGCTGGTAATTGCACGAAAGTTTCAAGCCAAGGCCATGGTTGCTGAAAATTTGTGTGGTTTAGGGAAAGTCAATTATCAACTTAAAGACTATGAAAAAGCCAATGCCCATTACCGTGAAGCTATTGCCATTGGAAAAAGTCTTGGCTTGAAAACGCTTTTAGACGAGGCTTATTCCGGACTTTCAGAACTTTACAAATCGTTGAACGACAAGGGAAAATCGAAAGCCTTTGAAGCATTAAGTACCGAAATCAGGGATTCTGTCTTCAATGATTCTATCTTGAAACGTGCCGCAGATTTGCAGCTGCTTTATGAAGCTGAAAAAAAACAGGCACAGATTGACAATTACCGGAAAAGCGAAGAAATACGCGACCTTCAACTGATAAAAGAACGGGAGCTTCGCAATTTCTTCATCATCCTTTCTGTGGTTTTGGTGGGTTTTAGTTTGGTGGTGCTGTATTTCTTTAGGCAAAACCGAAAGATCAATCAGGAACTGAAAACCAGGTATTCTGAACTCCAGCAAAAAAACAATGCCATCGAAGAACAAAAGGAACAATTAACTCAACTTAACCAGGTAAAGGACCGTTTCTTTTCAATCATCAGCCACGACCTCCGCAACAGCCTTACAACTACCAAACTCTATTTCGATCTGGTATCGAATCCCAATTTTAAAGAAGAAGACAATCCCAATCTAACACGCGATATTTCCTATTCTGTCCAAAACACCATTGATTTGCTGGAGAACCTGTTGGTTTGGGCATCGGGACAAATAAAGGGTATCGAAATAAAGCCAACAGCTATTGATTTGTTTGAATTGTGCGAGGAGAATATACAGCTGGTTGGAGGGCAGGCTAGCCAGAAAAAAATAAGGCTTTTGAATGATGTGGATGCCGACTGTCAGGTATTGGGCGACAAAGAAATGGTGAATTTGGTAATCCGCAATTTGGTTTCAAATGCCTTAAAATTTACCCCTGAACATGGTGAGGTTATTTTACTGAGTGAAGAAGATGGGGAAGAAATAAAAATCATGGTGATTGACAATGGCGTTGGCATTTCTCCCGAAAAGCAGGCAGAGCTCTTCACGCAATATAAAAACACAAGTACCAAAGGAACCGGAAATGAAAAAGGCACAGGCCTTGGCTTGATGCTCTGCAAGGAATTTATTGAACGCAACGGCGGAAGGATTTGGGTAGAAAGTGAAGAAGGCCGTGGAACCTGTTTTACATTTACATTGCCCAAGCATGAAATTGCTGCTTAAAATTGGTGTAAGTGTTTGGTTCCATTTGCTTGTTGTGAATGCATGGTCGCAGCAAGTTTCTCGGGGATTTCAAGAAGCCGATTCCTTGTATGCGGCAGGTGCGTTTAAAGAAAGTCTGGTGAAATGCCGGGAGCTCTTAAAAACAGAAAAGCCCGAGGAGGAAATCAGGTTATTGATGGCCAAATGTTGGTTTTCCTTGAATTATCCTTTAGAACTTTTTGCCGAGCTAGAACAACTGAACCGGATCAATCCCTGCTATCCGGAAGCGCATGCATTGGCCGGACTTTACTTGTTTAAACAGAAAGAATACAAGCAAGCCCGCAAAAAGTATTACCTGGCCATTAACTGCTCGCCACAAACGGCAGAATACCATTTTGATGCGGGCATTGTTGAATCAAAGCTTTACCGTTGGAAAACTGCCATTGAGAATTTTGACCGAGCTATTCAACTGAAAAAGAATTATGCCGAAGCATTTGAAGCCCGAGCTTATGCCCATAGCATGAGTAAGTCGTTTAAGCTCGCCATTCGCGATTACGACTCGGCTCTTTTTCATTCGCCTGGCAATCCGGATTTGTATGTGAAACGAGGCCTAAATATGATTAGTTTGGGGCAAAGTCGTGAAGCGGAACAGCTCTTTTCAAGAGCCATTCGTTTGGATTCAACCCGAAAATCGGCTTGGTATTCCAGAGGAAGGGTAAGATTGGAACTGCGGCAATTCAACAATGCGATAGCGGATTTTAATCGGGTATTGGAACTGGATGCGGAAGATGAATTGGCCCTATTCTCGAAAGGCGTTTGTTTGCTTGAAATAAACAAGCGGGAAAATCTGGAGCAGGCATGTGATTGCTTTAAAAAAGCGGCAGAAAAAAATCTGGGGCAAGCCTGGGATTTTTTCAGGCAACATTGCACGAGGTAAGTTTTGCAATTAAAACGGTATGAAATTCTGAAGAATCCGGATTTGGAAAAGGAATTTCCAGCTTGTGCAAAACCACAAAACCAGTTTTGTTCAAAGCCTCCAGGATTTTTTGAATGGGATGGGGTAATTGAAGTAAACCCGCAAGCCATTTGTTCCGGTTTAAAAGCACTCAGGTTTGAATAGCCCTTATCAAAACTGAAATTGAGTATTCCTCCCTAACCAGACTTTTTGCCGAATCCAAAAAGAACATTTCGCATTCTTCCGAATTGAGGTAGGGAATGTAAAATCCCGCAAGTATTCCATAAAATGTGGATTTTAGCTCTCCCATTTTTTTGGGTCAAGAATTCTGCATTCCGCCGTCGGATTATTTTTAGCCGCCAATTCTAAAGGGACAGGCGCATAATCTGTTGCCAGCAAATTAAAATAAGGGCGCCGGCGAAATAGAAATTGAGTAATATTTCCCGGGCCACAAGCTAGTTCAAGTATATGCGGTTTGGTTTGAGGAAAGGCCTCATAAAAAAGCGTGTAGGTGGACTTGTAAAAATCCGGTTTCATGAATGTTTCCGGGAATAAATCTGCCTGGGAATTCCGGGTTTCAAAAGTTTCTTCGGAAGGAATCAGGCATGCAAGGAAAAGATTTGAAGTGCAAAATGAATTTCAGATTGGCGCCCCAGGCTTAGGGGGAGCAGCGGATACCCTGCAAGCTTGAGGCGGCTGATTGTTGGCTTGTAAAGGCGACCACAGGAAGCCCTTTACAAGCCTTACAAGCAGCCAGGTGAAAGCTTGGAGAGTAGGAGCGGATGCCCCGGCCTGTTGCCCAGATGCATTTTGGATTTCTGATTGCATTCAATTGGCAACAGGCAAGCTCCAAAAACAAGAAAGGCTATCGAAACCGACAGCCTTTCTTGATGAACTATTGTTTGTTTTCTTCTTTTTTAGCGGGCTCTGCTTTAGCCTCAGATTTGTGGGCGCAGCAGGATTTTTTGCCGGACGAAGGAGCGCAAGATTTTGACTCTTTCTTATCGGCGCAATGTTTGTCGTCTTTCTTTTTTGACTTCTCTTCTTTAGCTGGTTTTTCTTCAGCAACTGCTTCGGTTTGAGCTGCCGGAGTAGTTGTGGCAGCAGCAGAAGCAGGAGCCTGAGCTTTAGCTCCAATTACCATAAAGGCGCAAAAAGCGGCTGATAATAGTACTTTTTTCATAGTGAGTTGGTTTAGGATTTACTAACGAAATTACCAAAAAAGGCTGGAAATAAAAGTCTGATTGGTGTAAAAAGACTTAAACTTCTGCTAAAACGGTACGTCCGCCTTTTACTACCTGATTCAGTTCTACCTTGATTTTGGCATCAAGTGGAAGAAAAATATCTACACGTGAACCAAACTTAATGAAACCCATTTCGCCGGCTTGGGAAACGGGCTGACCTTCTTTAAGATACCAAACGATGCGCTTGGCTAGTGCACCTGCAATTTGGCGGAAGAGCACCTGAACACCATCTTTACGCTCGATAACTGTTGTGGTGCGCTCGTTTTCGGTTGAACTTTTTGGATGCCAAGCTACCAGGTATTTTCCAGGGTGGTAGCGGAAATATTTAACAATTCCTGCAACGGGATTACGGTTTACGTGCACATTGAAGGGACTCATAAACACCGAAACCTGAAGGCGTTTTTGACCGTTGAAAAATTCGGGCTCTTCTACCTCTTCAATAACAACCACCTTTCCATCGGCAGGTGAAATAACCAAATTATCGCCCAAGGTTGGGGTGATGGATGGATTTCTAAAGAATTGCAAAACGATAACCAGCAGTATCACAGAAATTCCCAATAGGATATTTTGCAACCAGGTTAATTCCGGTAAAAAGTAGAAAACGAGACCGTTAAGTGCTCCAAGCACCAACAGAGAAAGAAAAATAGTAGCCTTACCTTCGCGATGTATCATGTAATAAAATTAAAAAAAACGCAGTGCACAAAAGTACACTGCGTTACAAAGAAATTAAAACTGAGGATTATAAGCCAAATTTGCCGCGAAGTTTTTCAACATCTGCAACTTTTTGGATGGCTACCACATAGGCAGCAATACGCATGCTGATATTGTATTTCTGAGCAGCTGCATAAACTCCTTCAAAAGCGGTTTTCATCACACGGTCGGCACGACGATAAACGCGCTCTTCTGTCCAGAAGTAACCCAAACGGTTTTGAACCCACTCGAAATAACTTACGGTAACACCGCCGGCATTGGCAAGAATATCAGGAACTACTAAAATTCCCTTTTTGTTCAGGATTTCGTCGGCACTGGCAGAAGTTGGACCATTAGCACCTTCAACAATCAGTTTGGCACGGATACGGTCTGCATTTTCTTCGTTGATTTGGTCTTCCATAGCGGCAGGTACCAACACATCAACATCCAGTTCAAGAAGTTCGGCATTGGTAATTTTAGAACCGCCGGTGAAACCATCAAGTGTGCCTTTGTTACCGTCTCTGTAGGCAATTGCACCTTCGATATCGATACCATTTGCATTGTAATAAGCGCCACTCACGTCGGAAATAGCAACTACCTTCATGCCCTGAGAAGCCAACAATTTAGCCGAAATGCTTCCTACGTTTCCGAAGCCTTGAACGGCAGTAGTAGCGCCAACCGGGTTAATTCCCAATTTAGAAAGTGCAGAGCGGGTTGATACCATAACGCCACGGCCTGTAGCTTCAACACGACCTAATGAACCACCAAGAACGATTGGTTTACCGGTAACTACAGCAGGAGTTGAGCGCCCTACCAATTTGGAGTATTCGTCCATAAGCCAGGCCATTTCCTGTGGGCCTGTGCCCATATCAGGAGCCGGGATATCTTTATCAGGACCGAAAACATCCACCATCATATCGGTATAAGCGCGAGTTAAGCGTTCGAGTTCGCCTTTGCTCATGCTGCGAGGATCGCATTTGATTCCGCCTTTTCCACCGCCGTAAGGAATACCTACAACAGCGCATTTCCAGGTCATCCAAGCTGCAAGTGCTTTTACTTCATCCAGGTGAACATCCATAGAATAACGGATACCTCCTTTGGAAGGACCGAGGTTTGCATTGTGCACCACGCGGAAGCCTTCGAAAACACGCACCTTACCATCATCCATGGTAACGGGGATGTTAACGATTACCGTTTTTTGAGGAGCAATTAATACGTTGTAATCACTTTCGTCGAGACCGAGGATTCTTGCGGCTACGTCGAAGCGTTTTTTCATTGACTCGAATGGGTTTTCCGAGCTGTGCTTGATCACATTGTCACCTGCCATTGTATTAGTGTTTGGTTAAAAAAGTTGACAAACTTAACTGAAAATCTGAAAATGTCTAATGCCTGTTATCAGGTTGTTAAGAGAAGATAAAAATAAACTGCCGGGGCTGAAATAAATACCCCATCAAATCGGTCGAGTACGCCCCCGTGTCCGGGTAGGATTGAGCCACTGTCTTTGATACCCAAATTGCGTTTGAGCAAGGACTCAACCAAATCGCCAAAGGTTCCAAAAATAACTACCAAAGCGGCAACTATCATCCAATCTTTGGCACTCAAATCATCCCAAAATAAAGAAAGTACGAACCCTGTTCCTACGGTTAAAATTACTGCGCCAATCAAGCCTTCCCAGGATTTCTTTGGACTTACCCGTTCAAACAGACGATGCTTTCCGAACTGTCTTCCTACCAGGTAAGCAAATGTATCGCTGGCCCATTGCAGGATGAAAAAACCAAGTGGCAAGGTATAACTGTAGCTGATGGAATTGAAATAGCCAAAGTCGGCTAACATGCTCAAGGGAGCACAGATGTAGAGAATGCCAAGCACTTGAAAGGCAAGCGTTTCAAATTCACGACCTGTATTTTCAAAAAGTTTGATAAGCACCAAAGCCAAAAAAACCGGAATCAAATGGTAGAACCAAGCCAAGGATAAGTTTCCACGGATGATAAAAATAAACATGAGGTTGATTACTGAGCCGGCAATTACCGCCAAGTATTTTTCAATCCAGTTTTTATCCGGCAACAGGAGTTCAAAAAACTCCATGAGGCAAAGGAGATTTATGACAAAAATGAGACCGAAGAACGTCCATTCGCTGAATAAAGTTCCTCCAACCAAAGCCGTAACAAAGAGGCTACCGGTAAGGGTTCGTTGCCAAAAATTATTCATGGTATTTATTTTCTAGAAGGTTGATGGCCAAAACTACCTGATCCCTTCGGCAATGCACTTCAGCCATGCCGAATATGGGATAAGCAGAATCAATTTTATTTACAATGATGGCGTTAATTCCTTCATCAATCAAGAAGGTTTTCACCAACTCCGCCTTCAGATTGTCGCCTGTTCTGAACACAGGAACCCAATCACTCATGTGCTTCTAATCTTCTGAATTGTTGTTTGTGAAACCAAATCAGCATCAAAACACTCAGCACTGCGCTGAGTAAGGAAACCCAAAGTGGGAAATGATAATCTTCTTTAAAAATGGCCACATTGGGGTATTTTTCAAGCAAAACAAAACCGGTTAAAGCCAATGCATTATTTACAAAATGTGCCAAAACCGGCACCCAAATACTACCTGAATAATGGTACAAATACCCCAAAAATGCACCCAATACCAAACGGGGCACAAATCCATAAAACTGACCATGAATTGCACTAAAAACAAAGGCCGCAAACCAAACGGCTAAATGGGGATTGTAAAATACCGAACGGGTAAAGTTTTGAAGGATGCCCCGGAAAAAGAACTCTTCGGCAATGGCCGGTAGTAAAGCCATAACTATCAAACTGATAAAAAAGGCTTTTGCATTGGGCGAAATCACCATTATCTCGGTTAATTCTCTCGCTTGCTGTTCCATTTGCTGAAACATTTGCTCGTAATCTGCAAATGCTGCCGGCAGTTTTACGGCTTGATTCCATTCTTGCAGCAAGCCAATAATGGGCATAGATATTAAGATAAATGCAGGTGCCAATGCCAAAAAATAGAGGCGAAAAGGATGCAAGGTGCGGATGAAACCATGGGCATTGCGCTCGATTGCCTTTGGAAATAGAAGAGAAGGAATAAGAAATGTTCCAACTGAACCTGCTAATGCCTGAAAAAGCAGAACGGCGTTTCGCGCAGCCTGGTCGGTTTTGGCCTGAGAAATAATTTCCTGAAGGTTCATGAGGTCGTATCCGGTTAAAAACTTAACCAAATACACGCCCCCCAATGAAAAAACGGAGAGAAAAAACAGAACCATCCCCAGGAGAATCAAGGCTCTGGAAAAGAAAAACAAAAAGCGATTGTTACTTAAAAAGGAGGAGTCTGCCATCTTTCTATATTTGCAGCTGCAATATACGAGGCGAAACGTGGTAAAAATTGGAAAAATAGAATTGGGAGAATTCCCACTCTTGTTAGCTCCTATGGAGGATGTGAGCGATCCACCCTTCAGAGCGGTATGCAAACAAGAAGGTGCCGACCTGATGTACACTGAATTTATTTCGAGTGAAGGATTGATTCGGGATGCGATTAAGAGCCGGCAAAAGCTGGATATTTTTGATTACGAGCGCCCAATTGGCATTCAAATTTTTGGTGGTGACGAGGAAGCAATGACCATGGCCACCCAAATTGTGGATGCAACTGGTCCGGATTTGGTGGATATTAATTTTGGATGTCCGGTAAAAAAAGTGGTTTGCAAAGGTGCCGGTGCAGGAATTTTGAAGGATGTACCCAAAATGGTGAAACTTACTGAGGCAGTTGTAAAATCAACCAGCCTTCCGGTTACCGTAAAAACCAGGTTGGGTTGGGATGAAAACAGCATCAATATTCTTGAAGTAGCCGAACGCCTTCAGGATGTCGGCATTCAAGCCTTAACCATTCATGGCCGAACCCGCGCCCAAATGTACAAAGGCAGCGCTGATTGGTCGTTGATTGCACGAGTAAAAGAAAATCCTCGTGTGCATATCCCCATTTTTGGAAACGGTGATATTGATAGTCCGGAAAAGGCTTTGCTTTACAAAAACAGCTATGGCGTAGATGGCATTATGATTGGTAGAGCGGCAATTGGTTATCCTTGGATTTTCCGTGAAATCAAGCATTATTTCAAAACAGGAGAACATTTGGCAGCTCCTAGCATTGATGAACGAGTAAGAGTATGCAAACAGCACTTGGAGAAATCGGTTGAATGGAAAGGCGAAGTGCCCGGCATCCTTGAAATGAGACCGCATTATAGCCACTATTTCAAAGGATTAAACCATTTCAAAGAGTTCAGAACCCGATTGGTAACCACCAATGCTTATTCAGACTTGTTGGCCATTTTGGAAGAGATAGAATTGCACTACTCCGAAACTACGGAAGCGGTTTAAGGCCGACTTTTTAGCCAGTTCACCAAATCCAGAATCACTTCTTCCGAAACGTTTTCGGGACGGTTGTATTCATTGGGATCGGAAGGTCCTTCTCCCCTACCTGTTAAAAACAGGTGATTGAGTTTAGGATACGTTTTTAAGGTGCAGTCGGACTTGCCATTTAGGGTTGATTTCCACAATTCAAAATCCTTCATGGTAACCTGGTAATCGCGTTCGCCCTGTAGAAAAAGCATTGGTTTCCTTATGGCCACTGCCATTTTCGGCATGTCTAATTTAGCCAGAAATTTCCAGTAGTTGTGGGTATAAGGCTCAAAAATGGGTTCGTTTTTATCCAGGTTTTCAATCTTGCCAGGCATGGAATTATCGAATTTCCGATACAGCTGTTCAAGTTTGAGAGAATCTTCCTTCGAGAGTTTAGAAAATGAGCTGAGGTAAGCCACTTGCTCTTTCGCTAGTTCAGGTATTGGTCTAAGGGTTCCAGCCATGGAAATAAAACCCGCAATTCCTTTCAATTCTTCATTGAATAAAGGTATCAAAGCTCCGCCTTGGCTATGTCCAAGGATGTAGATTCTCTTGGCATTGAGTTCTGGTCTTTTGGCAAGTTTCTTTACAATTTCCTTCAAATCCTGGAGGTATTCGGTTCGAATATCAAAAGGCTCCTTCCCATCTTGGTCGTTTTTTACCAGCTGACCTAAATAATCATGGGTTCGTTTATCGTATCTGAAACTTGCAATTCCTTTGGAAGCCAAACCCCAAGCGATGTCTTTGTAAATTTTGTTGGGTCCAATGGAGCAATCCTTGTCAATTCCTCCAGAACCGGGAACAATGATAACGCAGGCAAAAGGTTCTCCAGAAGCAGGCATACTTAATTTCCCTGAATTGGGAAATTGGGGTTCACCAAAATCAATTTTCACTTCCTTAATTTTCTCTGGATTAAGCCAAGCTGGAGGCGAGTACGGAATTTGACCGGGCACAATAAATAAGCCGGCAATCAAACCCGTTTTATCGAAAGTAACTTTGAGTTGAGCTTTTCCCTTTTGAAGTTTTATTGGAAGCAGGGTCACAAAAAGGCTATCCATTTCCTCCACAACTGCTTCACCATGGTCGCTAGCCAATCCTAAGCTCATGGTAACTTGGCCCCAAACACCTTCCAGCATATCGGGTTGAATTTGCCGCTTCATGGTTTTATCAAAGCGGGAATAAACGGCATCAAAAGAATCGGCTTTGAACCATTCAAAAACACGAACCGCCTCCGATTCGCACCAGGCTTTAGAAACCTGAGCCTGAATACTCGAAGCAAACAAACAAATCAAGACAACACCAATGAATCGCATTGGCTCAATATACGATGAAAAATGAACATGAAAAAACCCGTAGGAGAACCTACGGGCCTTTCACACACTTTATCAAACAAACAGGAAACCAGAAAACCTGTCAATTACTGATAGGTATCAAAACGAATGGGCAAAAGCAATTTAACTGCCACCTTCTTTCCATTTTGAATACCAGGACTCCATTTGGGCATTTCACCCACCACGCGAGCCGCTTCTTCATCGCAACCAAACCCAACACCTCTTTCTATGTCTACATAATCTATGGTGCCATCTTCCAAAACCACAAAAGTTACAACCACTTTTCCTTTAACGCCGTTTTCCAATGCCCATTGTGGGTAGCGAAGATTTGAGCTGATGTATTTTTGCAAAGCTTCCATTCCACCCGGATACTGTGGCATGATTTCACTTACAGTTACATAATTTGGGCCTTGTGGCTTTGGCACTTCAAAGGAGATTGGGCCGGGACCAGAACCTCCACTGCCAAGCAATTTGCCACCTAATCCGCCAGTTTCACCAGATGAAATTCCAAATGAAGTACCAGCGGTCCTTAGCAATGGCTTTTTCAGGTCTTTCCTGATTATTTTCTCCCTAACTTTTTTATTCGCCACAATAACAAACTCTTGGGTTTGCGGCAATTCAATTTCAAATTCACTGAATGTAACCTGCTCCTTTATTCCGCCACTTTTCTTTTGTTGGCCACTACCTGTGCTTCCACCGGGTAATTGAGTTTCTACTTTTTTTGACTTCCACGAAACACCAATCAGCAACAACAAAAAAAGTGGTACAAGAGTAAAATAAATGGAGCGAGTTAAGGTGTCTGAATAAGACCTGCGAAGCGCGTAAGCTCCATACGCTTTGTTACGGTTTTCAAAAACAAGCTCGTCGAGGTTGTTTTTGTCGGTGAACAGGGTTTTCATGGTCGTGGTTATTAATGACCATTAAACCCCAAAATGAAAACTCTGGTATCAGATTAAGATTTTCCTGACAGCCTTATGACTGAACAAGAAATTTAGGAAACAAACTCAAATCCGATATCTCTTCGGAAGTATTTGTTCTTGAAATCAATTTTTAATGCATTGCTTTTTGAGGTTTCCAGTGCTTCTGAGAGTGTAGTTGCAAGTGAGGTAACTGCCAAAACACGGCCGCCATTGCTAACAATCTCACCCGTTTCAGGTTTGAATTTTGTTCCGGCATGAAACAAAACACTTCCGCTTGCTTCCTCCAATTCGGTAATTGGAAATCCTTTGGCGTAATCGCCAGGGTACCCTTCAGAAACCAGCATAACCGTTGCGGCATGTCTTGGGTCGGTTTGAAGCTTGCAATTGGCCAAATTTCCAGTTCCGCAGGCCAACATCAATTCTACCAAATCGCTTTGAATTCTTGGAAGTACAACCTCGGTTTCCGGATCACCCATCCTGCAATTGTATTCAATCACAAATGGTTCGTCGCCAACCTTCATCAAACCAATAAAAATAAACCCTTTGTAGTTGATGCCTTCTGATTTTAAACCTTGAATGGTGGGTTCAACAATGCGGGTTTTCACTTTTTGCATGAAAGCTTCGTCTGCGAATGGAACCGGAGATATGGCGCCCATTCCTCCTGTATTCAAGCCTGTATCACCTTCGCCAATGCGCTTGTAATCTTTGGCTTCGGGCAAAATAACATAAGAAGAACCATCAACCAGTACAAAAACTGAACATTCAATTCCTTCAAGAAACTCTTCAATCACAACGGTAGAACCGGCATTGCCAAATTTGGCTTCCTGAATCATCAATTTAAGTTCATGGGTGGCTTCTTCGCGGTTATTTAAAATAAGCACCCCTTTACCCGCTGCAAGTCCATCTGCTTTTAAAACCACGGGCATTGCATGTTGGTTCAGGTAATCCAATCCATCCGAAAGGTTTTGGCTTGAAAAACTTTTATAGGCGGCAGTTGGAATTCCGTGGCGCATCATAAAGGCCTTGCTCCAATCTTTAGAGCCTTCCAGGATGGCTCCATTTTTTCCGGGACCAACCATTGGGATATGCTTCAACTCGGTCTGCGATTCAAAATAATCGCGGATTCCCTTCACAAGTGGTTCTTCTGGACCAACCAGGACCAAGCCAATTTGATTATCGAGGCAAAATTGGCCTACTTCATCAAACTTCAAGGGATTAAGCTCTACATTGATTCCCAACTGGGCTGTGCCGGCATTGCCCGGCATAATGTATAAGTTCTGACAGAGTTGACTTTGACGAAATTTATAAGCGAAGGCATGTTCACGCCCACCGGAACCAATTACTAAAATATTCACGCGAAAAGATTTGAGAGGCAAATATAATCAAAGCCCCGCGCCATGTGGAATTTTCCGCTCCCAAAGCTGAAAGGAATAGCTGTAAGGGTGTTTTTCATCAGCCTGAATGGTTTCTGAATTTACAAGTTCCCACTCATCAGAAGCCAATTCCGGAAAAAAGGCATCTGCCTCAAACTGATGGTGAATTCGGGTTAAATAAACCCGATTGCAAAGTGGCAATGCCTGTTTGTAAACGGTATCACCACCAATAACAAATGCTTCTGTTTCTCCGAGCTGGGCTGCCGCCGCGAGCGCCGTTCCCAACTGGTTGAAAACCTGCACCCCTTCCACCTGAAAACCCGATTTACTCAAGACCATATTGGTGCGATTAGGCAATGGCTTTCCAATGGATTCGTAGGTTTTTCGACCCATAATGATGCAGTGGCCGCTGGTTAATTTTTTGAAGTACTTGAGGTCGTTGGGCAAATGGCAAAGCAATTGATTGTCTTTGCCAATGGCCTGATTTTCGGAAGCTGCAACGATGAGTGATGTAATCATACGATAAAAAAAGGCAGCCTGTTTCCAAACTGCCTTCGGTTATTTAAACAAGGTTCATTTTAATTCGTTTGCCAATTTCGTCAATGTCTGCCTTGAACTTCTTATCGGTTTCCATAAGGTCGTTTACGGTTTGGCAAGCATGGATAACCGTAGAGTGGTCACGTCCACCAAAGTGCATACCAATGGTTTTTAGTGATGACTTGGTAAGGTCTTTTGCGTAGAACATGGAAATCTGACGCGCTTGAACGATTTCACGCTTACGGGTTTTTGATTTTACCTGATCCACCGGAATAGAGAAGTAATCGCAAACTAGTTTTTGAATGTATTCGATAGAAATTTCGCGGGTATTGTTTTTCACAAAATTCTTCAGAATCTGCTTAGCCAATTCCAGGTTAACATCTTTTTTATTTAAGCTGGCCTGAGCCAATAAGCTTACCAGAGCACCTTGAAGTTCGCGAACGTTTGTATTGATATTGTGCGATACATATTCCACAACTTCTCTGTTAAGTGCAATACCATCGTTGTACATCATGTGCTCAAGAATGGCAAGGCGAGTTTCAAAATCAGGCACCTGCAAATCTGCCGACAAACCCCATTTGAACCTGCTCAACAAGCGCTCGTCCATGCCTTTCAAATCTTTTGGCGCACGGTCTGAGGTAAGAATGATTTGCTTTCCTTGCTGGTGAAGGTGGTTAAATATGGTAAAGAAGATTTCTTGAGTCTTCTGTTTGTTCTCCAAAAACTGCACATCATCAACAATCAAAACATCAACCTGTTGGTAGTAATTGATAAAGTCTTGACTTGAGTTGTTGCGAATTGCATCTACAAATTGGTTGATGAATTTCTCAACCGGCACATACAAAACAATCTTGCTTTTGCTGTTTTGTTTGATGAGGTTACCGATGGCATGAACCAAGTGGGTTTTGCCAAGGCCAGTCTCCGAAAAAATCATCAATGGATTGAACGAAGTCCCGCCTGGTTTGTTGGCAACAGCTAAACCTGCGCTGCGGGCAAGACGGTTACAATCACCTTCAATAAAATTATCAAAAGTTAAACTTTGATTTAAGTTACTTTCAATATGTATTTTTTTGATTCCGGGAATGATAAATGGATTCTTGATACCCGGATTTAAATTCAAACCTTGTCCCGCTTGTTGAGGTTCTACCTTTTGGGAATTGCTTCCTGGAAGGTTAACCATATAGGTAGAAGAATTGCTGCTTCCGTTTTCCACAATGATATTGTATTCCAAACGAGCGCCAACACCAAGTTCTTGCTTTAAGGTTTTCTTCAACAGGTTCACATAATGCTCTTCAAGCCACTCATAAAAAAACTGAGAAGGAACCTGAATAGTCAACACTTTGTTTTCCAGCTTAATGGGTTTAATGGGCTCGAACCAGGTTTTAAAACTTTGGGTTGGCACATTGTCCTGAATCAATTTTAAGATGCTGTTCCACACGCTCTCACAAGTCTTTTCGGTCATATCTTTTTCCTTCATATCGTTCGTGAAAATGGGCAAAAAAGTTCACATAGGAAAGTGTTATCAACATCAAATTGTATAAATTTTCATTGCTAATTTTTTACCCACTGATTTTTAACACCATTGTAATTTCAATGAAAAAAAATTTTTTGGATTGCGACATTCTTTGTAAACCCTGAGGCGCATTTTTGTTGACAACAACTCAAGTTGCTAGACTCACAGCGGTTTACCTTGTTTACAACAGGTTAATACAATTTCAATTAACCAAGGTTTCCTAAGGATATCAACTGTGAGGATGCCAAATTCTTGCGCCGGCCCTGCGTTTCAAAGGTCAAATCAAGTCTGCCTAGGCGTAAACCGCCCCATCCAACCTGATTCACTATGACTTTGTTCCCCATTTTATTGGTTTCTAGCACTGGTTGATCGAGAAAAGTATGCGTATGGCCACCGAGGATGATATCCACATCGGCTTCTGATTTTGCCAAAACCAAATCGCTTACTTTATTCTCCTTATAACTATGTCCCAAATGCGAAAGGCAAATAATCAGCTCGCATTTTTTCTCAACCCGCAAAAACTGCCCCATCTTTATTGCAGCTTTAATTGGATCGTTGTAGGAAACTCCGGCATAGAGATTATCCGGAACCAAACCCGTCAATTCAATTCCTAGCCCAAAAACACCAATGCGAATGCCTTGCTTTGAAAATATTCGATACGGCTCAACCAAATTGGCCAAGGCTGTTTTTCCAAAATCGTAATTGCTGTTGATGATAGGAAACTTTCTAAAAGGTGCCTGTTTGATTAGGCCTTCTATTCCATTGTCGAAATCATGATTTCCAAGGGTGCAGGCGTCATAGCCCATTTCGCTCATCAATTTGTATTCAAGCTCACCCCCGTAAAAATTGAAATAAGGTGTTCCCTGGAAAATATCACCTGAATCCAGAAGCAATACATTGGATTCACTTTCCCGAATTTTTCGAATGGCTTCTGCTCTTCTTACCGCACCACCCTGACCGCCAAATTTTTTATCTGTCGCTGGAAAAGGGTCAATTCGGCTATGCCAATCATTGGTATGAAGGACAGTTAATCTCAGCTCTTTTGATTCGGCAAAAACCCTTAGTGGTGAATTCGCAGCAGCACCAAAACCAACCAGGTAAATGGTTTTCTTTAGAAAATCTCTCCTATCAGTTTTCAATGGTAATCCTCCCCTCCTTAATAGAATAAACAGGTACTCCCAATTGGCCCATGGTTCCTAATTCGGTCATAAGCGCATCTCTCAATTTTACTTCAAGGGAATAACGCTCTTGAGCCTTTTTGAAAACGCTCATATTATCGCCACCATTGGCCAGGTAATCGCTGGTTATTACCCAATAGCTGGCGTTGTCATCTAGTGGGGTATTTTTGATTTTTGCCTCAATTAACTTCTTAGCGTTCCCTTTCAATTTCAAACCTGATACCGGAGCTCCATTTTGAGCCAAGATAACCTGAAACAATTCCCTACAGTCGGAGCCTTTCATGCGCAATGCCACCAATTCATTCTCGAAGGGCATCAACTCAAAAACCATTCCTCGTGTAATTTCACCGGGATAAATAACCGGCAAGCGGAGTCCGCCGTGGTTCAAGACACAAAAATTAGCTTCAAATCCCTTGGTTCGAACACAGTAGGCCATCAACACATCAGCAACCATGTTACCAAGTGTGCCTTCCGGTTGTGCTTTTTGCAATTCCACTTCAACGCGCACGAGTGGAATGCTCATTTGGCTGTCTATTTTTTGTTTGTAAGGGGCAATCAGCGAAACTAAACTCGAGCTGGCATCTGAACTGGAATCAACCATGTTCAGGTAGCTCACCCTTGATTTCGTCAGGTGATAGTTTCCGGAACAAGCCGAAAGTAGCAGCGCCAAAATTAGCCCAGCAAATGCCGAACGGAAATGCCCCTGTTTAATCATGCTCTGTATTCTCCAAAAACGCCTCTCAGGCAATCGGCAATTTCTCCCAAGGTGGTGTAATCGCTTACTGCATCAATCAATAAAGGCATGAGGTTGGTATCTGCTTTTGCAGCTTGCTCAATGGCCAATAGGTGTTTCGCAACCATTTCGTTGTTACGTTCAGATTTCAACTGCTTCAGTTTTTCCATCTGACTAATGCGAATGCTATCGTCAACCTTAAACACTGGAGGTTTTACTTCCTCGTTTACGGTAAACTTATTTACACCAACAATAACCTTTTCTTCACTTTCTATTTGAGTTTGATAGCGGTAACTGGCTTCTGCAATTTCACGTTGCATAAAGCCTTGCTCAATGGCCTCAACCGAGCCTCCCATCGCATCAATTCTATGAATATACTCCCAGGCTTTCTCCTCAATTTGATTGGTAAGCTCTTCAACAAAATAACTTCCCGCCATTGGATCAACCGTATCAATTACCCCACTTTCGTAAGCAATAATTTGTTGGGTACGAAGGGCTGTTCGCGCCGCAGCTTCGGTTGGGAGACTTAAGGCCTCATCAAAACCGTTGGTATGTAAGCTTTGTGTTCCGCCCATAACGGCAGCCAATGCCTGAAGTGTAACCCGTACTATATTGTTTTCGGCCTGTTGAGCCTGAAGTGTAGAACCGCCGGTTTGCGTATGAAAACGCAGCATCATGGCTTTGGGATTTGTAGCCCCTAATTCTTTGGCAATCTTTGCCCACATCCTTCTTGCAGCGCGAAACTTGGCAATTTCCTCAAAGAAATGGTTGTGCGCATTGAAGAAGAAAGATAGCCTTTGTCCAAATTGATTAATATCCATTCCTTTTTGAATGGCAGCCTGTGCATAGGCTTTTGCATTTGAAAGGGTGAAGGCAATCTCCTGAACAGCGGTTGATCCTGCTTCACGAATGTGATAGCCCGAAATGGAAATGGTATTCCATTTGGGAACTTCCCTTCCGCAGTAATCAAAAATATCGGTGATGATGCGCATGCTGGGCTTTGGAGGATAGATATAGGTTCCTCTCGCAGCATACTCCTTTAAAATATCATTCTGAATGGTTCCTGAAATCTTGCGGATATCAGCACCTTGTTTTCTCGCCAAAGCAATGTAAAAAGAGAGCAAAGTTGAAGCCGTGGCATTGATGGTCATGCTGGTGGTGATGTCCTGAAGTTGAATCCCATCAAACAGCACTTCCATATCGCGTAAACTATCAATAGCAACACCCACTTTACCAACTTCCCCTTCTGCCATGGCATGGTCGCTATCGTATCCAATTTGGGTTGGCAAATCAAAGGCCACGCTTAGGCCCATTGTACCATTTGCCAGCAAATATTTGTAACGCTTATTGCTTTCCTCTGCTGTTGAAAAACCAGCATACTGGCGCATAGTCCACAAGCGACCACGGTACATATCCGATTGAACACCACGTGTAAAAGGCCATTCTCCGGGATTCTCGGTATTGGCGATGGGTTGCTTGTAAAGGTCCCGAATTTCTATTCCGGAATCGGTGATAAATTTCTTTTCCATGTGTTAACTGGCTCTACTAGCCAAATACCAAATCAAATTCTTTCTTAATGAAAATAAGTGCCTTTTGGGTAGGGATTTGATCAAGCTTAATCAGCTCTTCAAAAATGCTTTTACTCAAATCAAGCCCAACTGCTGTTGGACCTAAATCCTGGTAGGCGGTGTTGATTAAATTAATCATTTCTTCTTTAACCACACGGATAACTTGCCATGCCTGGGCAGAAACATACAGTTGCTGCGATACATTGTGATTGAACTCGTTGTTGATTTCGTTGATTAAATCCACCTTGAGTTGAGTAGCACTTACACCCGGTTTGTGAACGCGAATAACCAGGTTTTCCGGACTCATTCTTTCAAGCAGCAAAATACAGCGTTCGTAAGCTTGCAATTTGAGAGGCTGCATGGTTTTGCCGTTTTCTGTACGCAAATCCAACAAACGCTTTTGATATTCGGCATCAAAGAAAATCTTGAATTGGTAATAAGTAATCAAGAATACAATCAATGCAGGAATAACATACTTAGTAATCTCAAGAAACAAGGCTATAACTTCGTTCATGCTTAAAATTTTCCCGAAAATAACAGAATTCAGTTAAGAATGCAGGCACCAATGTAGGAAACAGGCACAATTCCTTGCCTTACAAGAAATTTTAAGTCATTTTTTTGATTCACTAACTGTCTAGAAAATCCAACTATTCAAAAGCGAACTGTGAATTGTGCAGGAAAAATTGGGCATGCCGGAGCAATTATTGGTAGCTTCGTAAATCAGGGCATGGCAAAAAAAGGCAAAGACAACAAGGTGATTTTCAACGAGGTTTCCGATTTTCCGGAAGCATCAGAGGAAAAGGTTAAGAATCCGAAGAAAGAGAAGAAAAGTGGAGGAAAAGGAATACGTCTGTTTTCTTTTTTAGCCGATGAGCGTTTTCAGAAATCACTCGGCTTGTTTTTACTTTTTGCTGCATTTTTTTTGTTGGTATCCGGAATTTCTTTTCTGGTTAGCTGGAGGGCAGATCAAAGTTTAGTTCGAGGAATCAGCTTTTCAGGATTTTTAAATGCCCAGCCCGGTGATGCTCAAAACACCTTGGGTGTTCTGGGTGCTTGGATCAGTTATATCTTTATTTACAAAGGGTTTGGACTAGCTTCTTTTGCATTTGTGCTTCTTTTTGTAGCAAGTGGAATTGTATTACTCACCTCTACAGAACCCATTCCTTTAGCAGCAACAGTTAGGTACTCCTTTTTTGCTGGCATTTGGCTTTCCCTGAGTATGGGTTTCATTTTTGCAGAGCAATTCCCTGTTTTGGGCGGTTCTTTCGGCTACTTTGGTAGTCAGTTTTTAATTGGACTCATGGGAAGTGCCGGCACTGGAATGGCATTGGTTTTATATGTACTTATTTTCTTGGTGGTGGTGTTTAATATTCGCTTTTATGAGGAGCGCAAATCCGCAACTAAAGAAGAAGCCATTCCGACCGAATCCAAAAGTACAGGTAATAGTCTACATATTCCGGCAGTTGAACCTGAAATGGAAAGTATTGACCCCAATTCCTTAGTTCTTATTCAGCAACCAAACAATTCTGAGCTTACCGATTCAGAAGAAATTATCGAAAACACAAAACCTGAATTGCAGGAAGAAGAACAGGAGCCAATTGAGGAGGAACCCGAAGAATTGATTGAGCAAGAAGCTGAACCAATTCCAATTCAGGCCATAGCCCAACAACTAAGCGAACCAACACCAACCTTGACCACAGATAGTGGTTTAGTGGTTGAAGTACAGGAAATTCAGGATGAAGTTGCAGAAACGGAAGGTAGCGTAAGAAAAGACCATTACGGGATTGATGAGCCTTATGACCCAACGCTGGACTTTAGTTTTTACAAGTATCCTAACCTTGAATTGCTCAATGAATATGGAGATAATAAGGCTAAGGTTGACACGAACGAGCTGAGCGAAAAAACCCGAATGATTGAGGATACACTCCGCAATTATGGGATTGGCATTAAGAAAATTTCGGCTACCATTGGTCCAACTGTTACGCTCTATGAAATTGTGCCTCAAGATGGAGTGCGAATTGCCAAAATCAAAAACCTGGAAGACGATATTGCCTTGAGTTTGGCGGCCTTGGGAATTCGTATCATCGCTCCAATTCCTGGAAAAGGGACTATTGGTATTGAAGTTCCCAACCTTACTCCGGCAATGGTTTCGATTCGCTCGGTGCTTTCATCTCCCAAATTTGTAAATGCGGAAATGGATTTACCGGTGGCTTTTGGCAAAACCATATCAAACGAAGTTTTTGTAACCGATTTGGCAAAAATGCCTCACTTGCTCATGGCGGGAGCAACGGGTCAGGGTAAATCGGTTGGGCTGAATACCTTATTGGTTTCTTTGCTCTATAAAAAGCATCCATCCCAAATAAAATTTGTATTGGTCGATCCTAAAAAGGTGGAATTGAACATCTACAAAACTATTGAGCGGCATTTTCTGGCCAAAATCCCCGGCGATCAGGATGCAATTATCACCGACACCAAACTGGTAATCCATACCTTGAATAGCCTTTGCAAAGAAATGGACGACCGCTACGATTTGTTGAAGGATGCGCAGGTGAGAAACCTCAAGGAATACAATGCAAAATTCATCAGCAGAAGATTGCCGCCCAATGAAAAATACCAGCATCGATTTCTTCCTTACATTGTAGTTGTTATTGATGAGTTGGCCGATTTGATGATGACGGCAGGAAAAGAAATTGAACTTCCGATTGCCCGTTTGGCTCAATTGGCTCGAGCAATTGGTATTCACTTAATCTTGGCGACTCAGCGTCCATCGGTGAATATTATCACCGGAACCATCAAAGCCAATTTCCCGGCCCGCGTGGCTTTCCGGGTTTCACAAAAAATTGACTCGCGAACCATTTTAGATGCCAATGGAGCCGACCAACTCATAGGAAAAGGCGATATGCTATTCAGCAATGGCAACGATTTGATTCGTCTGCAATGTGCTTTTGTGGATACCCCTGAAGTTGAAAAAATCACCGAATACATCGGCAGTCAGGGCGGACGCGAACCCTATGCACTTCCTTTGGTTCAATCTGAAAATGACGAAGGAGGAGGTTCCGAAGCCATGGACCAAGGTAGCCGCGATGAATTGTTTGAAGAAGCAGCAAGGATTATTGTCACCACTCAACAGGGCTCAACCTCCCTTTTGCAACGCAAGTTAAACCTGGGCTATAACCGGGCCGGACGATTAATTGATCAGCTGGAAAAAGCTAAAATTGTGGGACCATTCAAAGGGTCAAAAGCCCGTGAGGTTTTAGTGATGAGCGAGCTGGAACTGGAAGAAGTTTTAAGAAATCTGAACAACCGATAGCAATAAATCTAAACTTTGGCCTCAATTTTGAGTTAAATACTATTCATTGAGTTAACTCATTTTATTATTTGTTCTTCAATCCAAATATTTGCACCGTGAAAAACATACTCATCTTATCAATCGCTCTGATTTTCAGCTACCAGGGCATTTCCCAAGGGAAAGTTAATGATGCTGAAAAATTGCTTGAAAAGATTTCAAAGCGGTACAAAGCTTTCAAGAGTATAAAAGCAGATTTTGTTTACACACTTGAAAACAAGCAAGAAAAAAGTCAGGAAAAGCAGAAAGGCAATATTTTGGTAAAGGGCAACAAATTCAGATTGGATGTTGCAAACCAAATTATCATTTGCGACAATAAAACCATTTGGACGTATAGCCGCGAAATCAATGAGGTTCAAATTAGCAATTACGACCCCAAAAAAGCCGCCATTCGCCTTGATGATATTTTTACCATGTACGGCAAAGGATTTTTGTACAAGCAAATTGAGACGAAAAAAGAGGGGAACCGGGAATTGGTGCACATTGAATTAACACCAAAAGACAAGAAAAAGAACTACTACAAAATCAAGGTTTGGGTAGATAAAACCAATTCAACGATTATTAGCTCTCAGGTATTTGATAAAAACGGTTCAATTCATACGTATACTGTAACCAACCAGGTGCCAAATCTGGTATTTCAAGACAACCAGTTCAGCTTTGATGTGAAGAAGTTTCCGGGTTGCG
This sequence comes from Bacteroidia bacterium, assembly GCA_023151275.1. Taxonomy (GTDB): domain Bacteria; phylum Bacteroidota; class Bacteroidia; order UKL13-3; family UKL13-3; genus CAISCU01. The sequence continues at coordinate 120,489 of JAKLJI010000005.1, forward strand.
AGGTTGTGGACCTCCGATAAAACAAAAAAGGTTCGATGCGCAAACATCGAACCTTTTTTGTTATTAGAATCCTCCACCCGATTCTAGTTTGACCGGGCTTTGTGGTTCAACCGGAATTTCTTCTACTGTACCTTTAATGGTGAGTTGAACAGTTCCGGTAGTTGCATTTGAATACACGGTAATTCCTTTACTGAATTGTCCTTTATAAGAGCCCGGATTGTAAATGGCTTTTATTCGGGCTTTTTGTCCCGGCATGATGGGCTCTCGTGGCCATTCAGGAGTTGTGCAACCGCAACCGGGTTGAACATTACTCAACACCAATGGAGCCTTACCCTTATTGGTAAATACGAACTCATGAATAGCCTGTTTGCCTTGAAAAATCTTTCCAAAATCATGGGTTGTGGCCTCAAATACGATTTCAGCTTTTGCATCCTGTGCCACTGATGCGAAAGGAAGAGCGAACAAGGAACAAAATGCGAAAAACGCAATTAATTTTCTCATAATACGGGATGGTTTAAGCAAAAAAAAACTGTACCCGAAGATACAGTTTTCTATGGATAAGAATGGATTACTTCTGCTCTGCTGGCTTAACATCACCTTTTAGGTAAAGGATGATAGTTGAATTTTTAGCATTGCTCATTACAGTAACACTTTTGGTGAAAGGACCAGGAGCTGCTGCATTGTAAGTAGCTTTTACAAATCCTTTTTTACCTGGTTTGATTGGTTCTTTGGTCCAATCTGGAGTAGTACAACCGCAGCTGGCGGAAGCATTGGTAATGATTAAAGGAGCTTTACCTGTGTTTTCAAACTCAAAGGTGTAAGTTGCAGGTGTACCTTGTGGAATGCTACCAAAATCATGTGTTTCTTTTACAAACTTGATTTCAGCCTGATTTGCAGGTTGAGCTTCAGGAGTTGTTGTTGTTTGGGCCTGAGAGGCCAGGAATCCGCCGAAGGCGAAAACGGCTGTAAAAAGGAGCTTTTTCATATAGTGTAATTGACTTTTTAGTTAGTAAATACTTTTGGCAAGTTAAGACCTATAAAGGAAAATGACCATAACCGCTAAAATTATTTAAGTTGATATTAGCAAATCCTGTTCCAAAAATAGAAACTGGCAGAAGTTTTCTGTAAAAACCATCTTTAAACACCAAAAAAGAACATCGCTTGGGCAAGGACTTGCTGGGAACCAGAAAGCTGACACTATTTTTCAGGCTGTTTTTTGATGAAGCCTAAAAATAGATTAGGTTTGAGCAATTAAGAGTATTTCGCATGACTACCGCTAAAGATACTGAAAAAAACTTCAAGGCATTAGCCTTGGAGGATTACAGAATAGCCTACCAAAGCCGCCTTGCCAGCTTGCTCGGACGTAAAGAAGTATTAACCGGGAAAGCCAAATTTGGCATTTTTGGCGACGGAAAAGAGCTTCCACAAATTGCTATGGCCAAGGCCTTTAAAAATGGTGATTTCAGAAGTGGATATTACCGCGACCAAACTTTTATGATGGCTAGCGGACTTTTGTCGGTACAAGAATTTTTTGCCCAATTGTATGCCCATACCGATGTTCAGGCAGAACCCGCCAGCGCAGGAAGGATGATGAACGGCCATTTCGGAACCCGATTGCTCGATGAATCCGGAAATTGGACAGATTTAAAAAATAGGAAAAACTCCTCATCAGATATTTCGCCAACTGCCGGACAAATGTTGCGTTTGCTGGGCTTGGCTCAAGCTTCAAAATACTATAGGGCCAACGCTGAACTCATTGGCGAAAATCAATTTTCAGACAATGGCAATGAAGTGGCCTGGGGAACCATAGGTAATGCCAGTTCAAGCGAAGGCCATTTTTTTGAGACCATCAATGCAGCCGGTGTATTGCAGGTTCCGATGGTAATTTCGGTTTGGGATGACCAATATGGAATTTCCGTTCCAGCCAAATATCAAACCACTAAAGAAAGCATCTCAGAAATTTTAAAAGGATTTCAGCGTGAACCTGGGAAAAATGGTTATGAAATTTTTGTAGTAAAGGGTTGGGATTATGCGGCATTGGTTGAAACCTATGAAAAAGCCGGAAAAATTGCTCGCGAAGAGCATGTTCCTTGCCTTGTTCACGTTACCGAGCTTACACAACCACAAGGGCATTCCACTTCGGGCTCACATGAACGTTACAAAAGCAAAGAACGTTTAGCCTGGGAAGCTGAAAACGATTGCATCAAACGGTTTAGAGAGTGGTTGATTGAAAGCGGAATTGCCAAATCGGAGGAACTTGACCAACTTGAAAACGAAGCTAAAATCCATGTAAATGTTTCCCGTAAAAATGCTTGGGAAGCTTATTTGAATCCCATCAAACAAGAAATCGCCGATGCATCAAAATACATTACTGCGCTGGCTATGTCGAGTCGCAATGCAAACGCCATTTCGGCTTTGGCACAAGGCCTGAACTCCATTGCCGAACCCATTCGGAAAGATATTGGCAATGCGATTAACCAAGCATTGCGCTTGAGTTATGGCGAGAATTCCCAAGAAAGGGAACAGCTCATTCGTTTTCAATCCTCTTTCAGGGGCGAAAATTTCGAGCGATACAATTCTTATTTGCATTCTGAATCTTCTGCACGTGCATTAAATATTCAAGAAGTAAAGCCTGTATTTACTGAAGATAGTAAGGTGGTTGATGGTCGCGAAATTTTGGTAGCATTTTTTGACCACCTACTTAGCAACGACCCAAGGGTTCTTGCCTTTGGCGAAGACTTGGGTAAAATTGGCGATGTAAACCAAGGCTTTGCCGGTTTGCAGGAAAAGCATGGGGAAAGTCGGGTTTCAGATACCGGAATTCGTGAACTCACCATCATTGGACAAGGCATTGGAACTGCACTGCGGGGATTAAGACCTATTGCTGAAATCCAATACCTAGACTACTTATTATATGGACTTCAACCCCTTAGCGATGATGTGGCAACACTTCAGTACCGCACCAAGGGTGGACAAAAAGCGCCTGTTATTGTTCGCACACGAGGACATCGCTTGGAAGGCATTTGGCATTCAGGCTCGCCAATTGGAATGATTATTAATAGCCTTAGAGGTATGCATGTTTGTGTTCCGAGAAACATGACACAGGCGGCAGGCATGTACAAAACCTTGATGTTAAGTGATGAACCAGCTTTGGTTATTGAATGTCTGAACGGATATAGGTTGAAAGAGCGCTTGCCTGAAAACATTGGCGAGTACACAGTTTCTTTAGGAATTCCGGAAGTAATTGAATCTGGAAATGACATAACCATTGTTTCTTATGGCTCAACCTTGCGTGTTGTTCAAGATGCGTGCAAACAGTTGGCAGAAATTGGAATAAGTGTTGACTTGATTGATGCACAAACCCTGCTTCCTTTTGATATTCACCATCAAATTGCCGAATCGGTAAAGAAAACGCACAAGTTGTTGGTGGTTGATGAAGATGTACCAGGTGGAGCATCGGCATATATTTTGCAACAAATTTTGGAAGTACAGGATGCTTGGAAATACTTGGATGCAAAGCCCCAAACCCTGAGTGCAAAGGCCCATAGACCTGCGTATGGCACCGATGGAGATTATTTTAGCAAACCCGCTGTTGAGGATGTGTTTGAAAAGGTAATTGCCATGATGAACGAATACGACCCGGAGAATTTCCCTGCCTTTATTTAGAGAATAGCGATGGCTATTTATTAGGCTATGGCTATTGGCTATAGCTATGGCCATTTGTTAGATGGAGCTAAAGGCTATGGCTTTTGGCTATAGCTATAGCCGATTTGAGAAAATTGATTCATTTTCTAGATTCAAAATGGGTCACCCGCCTCCGGCGGGTTAATATTGATATTTTCTTGGGGTGGTCAATTTCAACAATAATGCCACCCCTACAATAATGCCACCCCTAACGGGGTTGGAATCTTGTTGCAATAGTTTCTCAAATTTCAAAGGCTAATCCGCCGAAGGTGGAAAAGCAAAAGGCCCAGATTTGAAAATCGTTCCCAAAATTCAAAGCCAAAGGCAAACGGCTAAAAGCCAATGGCCCCGAATTTAAAATCGTTCACAAATCCAAAGCCATCGCTCACCAATTGCAAATCGTTTACAAATTTCACAAAAAGCTAAGGGCAAAGGGCAAAAAGCCAATGGTCCAGAACTTCAAATCGTTCACGTCCCCAAAAGCCATCGCCATAGCCGTACGTAATTTCGTACAAAATTACGTACATTTGAAAAAAATCCTTATGAAAGCCATTACCATCTCAAGCCTAAGAAAAGAAATGAAATCGTACTTTGATTATGTAAGCAAGTCGATGGAAGTATTGGTGATCCCAAGAAACAAGGACAATGAGGCCATTGTAATCATGTCGATTCAAGAATACAATTCATTGAAAGAAACCGAGCATTTACTTTCAACCAAGAACAACAGGACCAGGCTTATGGAGTCTCTGGACCAAGCCACAAAAGGAGAAACCGTATCTTTCAGTATCGACTAGATGAATTTTGAGTTCACGGCACATGCCTGGGAAGACTTTTCATACTGGATTGAAACCGACCCGGAAGTCGTAGAAAAGATTAAGGAGCTACTAAAAGCTATCAAGCAAGACCCATTCAAAGGAATCGGAAAACCAGAGCCCTTAAAATTTGGGCTGAAAGGCTATTGGTCGAGAAGGATTACCACAGATCACCGGCTGGTTTATACGGTGGTTGGCAAAAAGGGAACCGATCAAAAATGTATTATTATACAATGTCGCTTTCACTACGATTGACTTGTTTCTGGCAATTGTTTCTGGCTATGGCCATTTGTTAGAAGGAGCTAAAGGCTATGGCTTTTGGCTATAGCTATAGCTGATTTGAAAAAAATGATTCATTTCCCAAATTCAAAATGTGCAACCCCTACAATAATGCCACCCCTAACGGGGTTGGAATCTTGTTGCAATAGTTTCGCAAATTTCAAAGGCTAATCCGCCGAAGGCGGAAAAGCAAAAGGCCCAAAATTGAAAATCGTTCACAAAATTCAAAGCCAAAGGCAAACGGCTAAAAGCCAATGGCCCCGAATTTAAAATCGTTCACAAATCCAAAGCCATCGCTCACCAATTGCAAATCGTTTACGAATTTCACAAAAAGCTAAGGGCAAATGGCAAAAGCCAATAGCCCTGAATTTAATATCGTTCACGAAATCCAAGCCATCGCCAATAGCTATAGCCATCGTTCAACAATTTAAATCGTTCACAATGTCAGCCAAGGGCCAATTGCTAATGGCTAAAGGCCCAGAATTGAAAATCCTCTGCGAAAACCCTAATCGTCTCCGCCTTTTTTGGATTTCTTCTCGCGGTTTTGAACGTACTCTTCACGCATATCTTTTAGGGCCTGAAGATCTTTCAACTCGCAGTTGCACTTGGTTGGTGATGCACTGGTGTAATAGAGCAATTCAGAATATTCGGCACTAACAAAAAGCTTGTGGCAGGTTGATTCGCTTTTGGAATAGAAAAAATAAATAACCGAATTGTCCTGTTTGAGGATGGCACGCTGAATTTCATCGCGTTCAACTTCGGCATCCAATTCTCCACCATAAGCTTCATTCGGATCTTCTTTCCCTTTTAGTGTAAGTTGCTTGTATTCGATGAGCAGTTTTTTATCAAACAATACCTTTTTATCTGTTGGGTAATCTCCCATCATAACGCTTTCAGAAATGTCTTTATCGCGAGCGGCCTGACCGGCAAGATTGAAGTAATTGTTCAATAGTTGAACGCCTCGAACCATTTCCGATTTCCAATCGTTGGTATCAATCACATTGGAGCAAAGCGAATAGGCCAATAAATTCTCAGCAGTGGCACGTTTTGAGTATTTATTCAGCAAGGCAAGTCCATTAAAATCGGCTTCAGATGAACCCAATTTCGCTTTAATCTTCGCCCCTTTTGCTTTACTAAAAATCAAGAAGGCATAATTCCCCTTGCGAAACTTCTGAACATCATAATCGGCCACGAAATCAAAATCAGAATAGGTCCAATACCGCTCCATAGCATAGGCAACCGAAGCGTTATAGGCACTATCTTCAAACATTACCACGAGTACGCGTGTATCTTTAAATTTTTCGATATCGGCTTTCTTCTCAAAGGTACCGAACTGTGCAAAAGTGTTAAGGGCGGCAAAAACAGCAAACAGGAGGAGCGAAAGTTTTCTCATATTCATCAGGTTTGGAATATACAATCATACTTCAAAAAAATGAAAAAAGCAGTCGTTTCGGACTGCTTTTGCGTATTGTGATGAAAAGGGCTTGAATTAATCGCGAAGTTGCATTTGTGCGTTTTCCAAACCGTACATGGATGCATACCCCTGCAACGATTGTCTGAGTTGGCGACGCGCAACAAATATTCTTGTTTTAACTGTACCAATTGGAATGTTCAAAATCTCAGCAATCTCATGGTATTTGAAGCCTTTGTGATTCATGGTAAACGGCTTTTTCAAACTCATTGGCAATGCTTCAATGGCACGCTCAATGTCTTGCATCATAAAACGACGCTCACCTTCATTCTTAACACTATGCGCCATGCTGTCCAAGTAGAAATCATTATCGGTTTGATCGATAAAGGTATTTCGCTTCACCATTCTACGGTAGTTATTGATGAAGGTGTTTTTCATGATTGTATATAACCAACCTTTTAAGTTGGTTCCATCTTCAAATTTATCCTGGTAGGTGAACGCCTTCAGCATAGTTTCCTGAACAAGGTCGTTTGTGTCTTCAACATTTCTTGTCAATTGATACGCATAGTGACGAAGAGGCCTTGCCTCACGCTCTACCATTTTTTTGAATTCTATTGATGTCATGTTGTTTAATTATTTTATTGAATTGTTAAACAAACCTAGGACCCTTTTGAGAGCTATGCAAGCCTTTTTGTATAATTTTTTTCAAAATAAGTTAAACAAGATTCATATTACTGTTTATCAATTAGTTAAAATTAAATACACCTGTATACAAAAAGTATTCGATGAAAAATCGAAAGCTAAAATGCTCTTTTTTCTGACAATTATCAGACAAATAGCACCCTTAGTTTAGCCGACAGAATGAATTCTTAAACAATTTATTGGAATAAAGGTTAAACAAATACAACCAACAGAAATGGAATCAAGAGACCTTGAATCAATTTCGCTAACTTGCAGCCTTCATGGAAATTAGTGTATCAAGAAAAGCCCATTTTAATGCAGCGCATAGGCTACATATAAAAGAGTGGACAGATGAGCAGAACAGGGCGTTTTTTGGAACCTGTAACAATCCCAATTACCATGGTCATAACTATGATTTGATAGTTCGAATCACAGGTGAAATTGACCCAGTATCCGGATACCTAATCGACATGAAGGTGTTGAGTGATTTAATCAAGCGTGAAATTGAGGATCGGTTCGACCATAAGAATTTGAATTTGGATACTGAAGAATTCAAAGACTTGAATCCTACAGCCGAAAACATTGCGGTTGTTATCTGGCGCTTACTTAGACCTCATATTTCACCAAATCAACAATTAACTATAACACTTTATGAAACCGAACGAAACTTCGTTGAATACTCAGGAAAATAAATCCATGAATCAACACGAAGAGGACGATCATGCCTTGTTTTCAATGGAAACTCCTTTGAGGGCGGATGCATTCGAACTGGATGATGACTTGAAAATAGAGCTCATTGAAAAGCATTTCAAGGAAATCATGCAAATTCTTGGGCTAGATTTGAATGATGATAGTTTGAAAGGCACTCCCCATCGTGTTGCGAAAATGTATGTCAAGGAAATGTTCAAAGGCTTAGATCCAAAACATCTTCCGGCTGCTAAATTGTTTGAAAACAAATACCAGTACAAAAACATACTTATTGAGAAGAACATTTCTTTCCACAGTGTTTGCGAGCACCATTTTGTGCCTATTATCGGTAAAGCTCATGTGGCCTACATTCCGGGAAACTCAGTAGTTGGATTGAGTAAATTGAATCGCATTGTAAGGTACTTTGCGCAGCGCCCTCAAGTTCAAGAACGCATGACCATGCAAATTGCAAACATGCTAAAAGATGTTTTACAAACTCAAGATGTAGCTGTAATTATTGAAGCAGACCACATGTGTGTTGCTATGCGCGGAGTACAAGACATTACCAGTTCAACCATTACCACTGAGTTCTGTGGAAAGTTTCAAGACTCTAAAACGCGCGAAGAGCTGATGCGCTTAATTAAACTTGAAGCTTAATCCAAATTAATCTCCACAAAAAATCCGATTCCCATACCTGAGAATCGGATTTTTTATGCACGAATCCTAACTAGATTCTTTGACTGATTCTAGTAATTCACAGCTACTGTTCTACCTCCAATGATAGCTGTTTCTACGTTTGGAACACCAAACGAATAAGGCATATATGCCAATGAAGGAACCTCCTTGGTAATAAATACATTTCCACGTTTTCCGCGGGTAATGCTACCGTGCGTATCACTCAAATCAAGTGCATAGGCACCATTAATCGTTGCTGCATTGATTGCCTCTTCGGGAGTAAGTTTCATTTGAATACAAGCCAAACTGATTACAAAACCCATACGTCCATTTGGAGAAGAACCCGGATTGTAATCTGTTGCCAAACAAACCGGAAGTCCATGATCAATCAACTTGCGAACAGGAGCATAGGGCAGGCCCAGAAAAAATGAGCAATTGGGCAAAGCTACTGGCATTGTCGTGCTGGCTTTCAAACAATCTATTTCCTCTTGTCCCATGTGTTCTAGGTGGTCAACACTTAAAGCATTGTTTGCAACTGCCACTTGCACGCCTCCTGTTATTCCCAATTCATTACCATGAATTTTACCGCGAAGTCCATATTTGGCCGCCTCTTTCAAAATCAAATCGGTTTCCTCCACCGTAAAGAATCCTTGGTCGCAAAAAACATCCACATAATCCGCAAGTTGCTCCTCTGCTACCTTTGGCAACATTTCGTTCACTACCAAATCAATATAAGCCTTTCGGTTTGATTTAAACTCAGTGGGTATGGCATGAGCACCCAAGAATGTTGCTTTAATTTCTATGGGCGAAATCAGTTTGAGTCGCTTGATGACGCGAAGAATCTTCAACTCGTCCTCAACTGTCAACCCGTAACCACTTTTTATTTCAATTGCTCCGGTACCATATTTCATTACCTCCTGAAGGCGCGCATAAGCCCCTTCAAGCAATTCATTTTCCGACATCTGGCGAAGCTTGGCAGCTGAATTAAGAATTCCACCACCTGCGGCTGCAATTTCCTCATAGGTTCTGCCTTGAATGCGCATTACAAACTCCTCTTCCCTACTGTGAGAAAAAACCAAATGGGTATGCGAATCAACATAAGACGGAAGTACAAATCGCCCACTTGCATCTTTGATATCAATTCCTGGCACACGCATAAAGCGTTCCTCAAACAAATCGAAATCCTTCATGGAACCATAATCGGCAATAAGCCCATCTTCAATCCAAAGCCAGGCATTTTCGAGGGCATTTAAGGTTGCCATTGCTGAACCTGCCTTTATCTTGGCTCCAGATTCATCAATTCCATACAATGCTTTGATATTTTTTATCAGTACACTTCCCATACAGGAAACAAATAACGCCAAATAGAACTTTTAATAAAATGATTGAATCCCACACTTCTGTATTTTGTATTCTTGCGCTATGAAGACCCAAACCAAGTTCACACCATTTTTATGGATTTTTCTTTTGACAGCTTGCCTAAAGGTTCCTTTTGGGGCAGTTGGACAAAGCCAGGGCCTCCATCCCGGAGAACTGAAACAAGTATTCAAAAAGTTAAGAACCGATGTCCGGGTATTGTATTTGGCGGCCCATCCCGACGATGAAAACACGCGTCTTATTTCCTGGCTGGTAAATGAACGTGGGTACCGAACCGGTTATCTTTCACTTACCCGTGGAGATGGAGGACAAAACCTGATTGGAGCTGAACAAGGTATTGAATTAGGTGCCATCAGAACCCGAGAATTGATAGCGGCGCGTTCTGTTGATGGTGCCGAACAATTCTTCACACGTGCATTTGACTTTGGGTACAGTAAAAGTCCAGACGAAACCTTTCAAAAGTGGAAGCGTGAAGAAATTCTTCGAGATGTGGTTCAGGTTATTCGTCAATTTAAACCCCATGTAATTATTACCCGCTTTGCCACTGACGGTAGCGGTGGACATGGGCATCATACCGCATCGGCCATGCTGGCAGAAGAAGCTTTTGGAATAGCTGCAAATCCGGAACGCTTTCCGGAATCGGCAGCACTTTACGGAACCTGGCAAGTAAAGCGCTTGTTTTACAACAGTACCGCTCGCTTTTTCAACCCCAATGCCGATTTGAGCAATTTGCTCAAACTGGATGTAGGCGAATACAATAAGAACCTCGGAAAAAGTTACGGCGAAATTGCAGCATTAAGCAGAAGCATGCACCGAAGTCAGGGCTTTGGCTCTGCACTTTCACGCGGTGAGCAATTTGAGTATTTCAAATTCTTGTTGGGAGACAGCATGGGTATGGGTGCCGATATTTTCAATGGCTTAGCCTTGAATTCCACTAAAACATTTAAATCCTGGAATGAGTCTTTAACTCAAGCCGAAAAAGCTTGGGAAAAGGACGATATAAGATTGAGCTTAGGCCTATTAATCAAACTCATTCAGGAAGAGGAGAAAAAAGGCATTGAAAGCGCTTATCGATTAAAATTGCTTCAAAAATTGGTTCTTGGAATTGCGGGAATACATCTTGAAGTTTTTACGGATAAAGACAAGGACTATTCGCCCGGCGATTCCATTTACCTGAAGGCAAATGCGATTTCAAGAACAACTGAGGGGTTCAAGGTGAAGCGTTTGGAGCTTATTCAACAATCAACCCAAAACCCAAGTGGGGTAGCGAGAACTGTTTTTCAGGATATCATGCTACAGAAAAACATTCAAAAAATAGAAAACATAGGTTTGAAAATACAAGAGGGTGTCCTAGGGAATTTATCTTGGCTGCGTCAAATGCCTGAGAATTCAATATTTACTCAGAACTCCCGCACAGAAGTTGGAAAAGATTGGGAGCAAGATTTCTACTTCCAAACCAATTGGCATCTGGAATACGAAGGACTTACCTTTCAGGTTTCAAATCGGGCCTTCAACAAACGCATAGAGCCAGACAAAGGTGAAAGCCAACATCCCATTTATGTGGTTCCTTCCCTTTCCATTGAACCAATTCAACAAGTGGGAATCTCAATCAACAACAAGCCTGTTTTGGTAAGTGTAAAAATCAAGGCCAGCTCAAACTTTGAAAACCTGAATTTGGAAATGGACTTACCCAAAGGCTGGAAATTAAAAACAAGCGATAACGCGTCGGGATTAGTGAAAAACTTTGCGCTCAAATCTGGAGAAGAAAGAGAAATTACATTTGAACTAAATGCTACATCAAATGCTGAAAATGGAACCCTCAACATGCGTGTAACTAAAGGAGAAACCATTTTTAAAAACAATTGGGAGAAAATAAAATACGACCATATCCCCGACCAATTAATTGTGAAGGAAGCTCAGCTTCCATTGCGCAGCATTTCAATTCAGAAAACAGCTCGCAAAATTGGATACATCAAAGGTGCCGGCGATGACGTAGCTGCATGCTTGCGGTTGATTGGTTATGATGTTACTGAACTGAATCCTTTAAGCTTGGAAAAAACAGATTTGAACCAATTTCAAACGCTCATTACAGGCGTTAGAGCCTTCAATACCTTCCCGGAACTGATAGCCATGAAAGCAAAACTGAAAACCTACATGGAACAAGGTGGCAACTTGATTGTGCAATACAACACGAATAGTTGGGCAGGTCCTTTACAGAGTGATTTCAGTCCTTATTCTCTCAAAATTGTTCGCGATCGTGTAACGGATGAAAACTCTCCTATTTCTTTCAAATTACCTGGGCATCCTGTCCTCAATCAGCCCAATAAAATTACTCCATTTGACTTTGAAAATTGGGTTCAGGAAAGAGGCATTTACTTTGCCGGAGAGCGTGGTGCTGAATTTGAATCGCCACTTGCCATGAACGACCCAAATGAAAAAAGTTTAGATGGCGGATTGGTAACCGCAAAAGTAGGCAAAGGCAAATTCACCTATACAGGTTTGGCATTTTTCAGGCAATTACCTGCCGGCGTTCCCGGAGCCTATCGCCTCTTTGTAAATCTGATTGAGCATTAAAAAAAAGACCATGCAGCCAAAAACTGCATGGTCTTTCTATAAAGGAAAAGCAAGTATTACCCGTTTGCTTTAGCGTGATCGGCAAGAAACTGAGCCAATCCGGCATCAGTAAGCGGGTGTTTTAACAAAGCCAAAATGCTGTTGAGCGGACTTGTAATTACATGTGCACCAACCTGAGCGGATTTAATAATATGCACAGGATTGCGGATTGAAGCTGCAAGAATTTGGGTTTGATAGCCTTGTACCGCGAAAATCTGACTGATCTCTGCAATCAGTTGAATTCCGTCGTAAGAGATATCATCCAAACGTCCGATAAAAGGAGAGATATAGGTAGCACCCGCTTTTGCAGCCAGAATTGCTTGACCTGAACTGAATACCAAAGTACAATTGGTGCGAATACCTTTTGAAGTAAGGTATTTGATGGCTTTGATACCGTCTTTAATCATTGGGATTTTAACCACGATATTTTCATGCAGTGAGGCAAGTTTCTCACCTTCACGAATCATGCCTTCAAAATCGGTGCTGATAACTTCTGCACTCACGTCGCCATCAACAATTGAACAAATATCAACATAATGCTGAAGCACAGCCGCTTCACCTTTTATGCCTTCTTTGGCCATCAAAGAGGGATTAGTAGTTACCCCGTCAAGAATTCCAAGGTCGTTGGCCTCCTTTATCTGGGCCAAATTTGCTGTATCTATAAAAAATTTCATTTATTTGGAGATTTTCGCAACGAAGATAGTTCAAATTAAACGACTGACAAAAATGCCGGATATTGATCAACTCTATTGGGAGCATCGCTATAAGAATGCACAAACCGGCTGGGACATAGGCTATGCTTCACCTGCACTTACTAATTACATCAACCAATTGGAGTCAAAAAATTTACGGATTTTGATTCCTGGCTGCGGAAATGCTTATGAAGCGGAGTTTCTGCTCGAAAACCAATTTGAAAACATTACTCTTATTGATATTGCCAGACCTTTGGTTGAACAAATTGAACAAAAATTCGCTCATTCAATTGCTCAAAATAAATTGAAGGTGTTGCATACCGATTTTTTTGAGCACAATGGCGAATACGATTTGATTTTGGAGCAAACCTTTTTCTGTGCTATTCCACCTCAGAAAAGATTGGGTTATGCTAAAAAAATGCATGAATTACTCACACCTTCAGGCAAATTATCAGGCTTGTTGTTTGATATGCCTATGCTCGGTGAAGAACCTCCATTTGGCGGAAACAGGGATGAATATAGGGAACTGTTTGCACCCTATTTTCAGATTCAAACTCTTGAGCCCTGCACCAATTCAATCAAACCAAGAGCAGGTCGAGAGCTCTTTTTTGTATTGAGGAAAACCTAAAAAAAGGCTGCACGATTTCTCCTGCAGCCTTTTTTATAGGGTTAACTTTGGGTTGAACTATTTCTTATTCATCAACTTTTTTCTGCCCAACCAGATTGCAGCTGCACCCAAAGCGAGAACTCCTCCATCAACTGGAACATCGTTCGGGTCGCCATTGTTATCGGGAACTGCATCTATGTTTCTTGGGGCTTTAATGCCCGGGTTTGTTTGAAAGGGGTCTTTGATGGATGGTACGTTCACCTGACCGGGAGCTTGTTGTCCACCGCCCTGCATGCCGGGTTGTGAGCCACCACCAATTACAACTGAACCACCACCTTGTTGAAAATTTTGTGAAGGGCGATTGTTTGCATCATTTTGGTTGTAGTATTGGTCAAAATTCTGCGCCGGTTTGTTGCGCTCCGACCAAAACTCGCGCTCCTGGTAACGGCGACCTGAAGAGTAATCAATACTCCTGCTGCCTGAGTTGCCAAAGGATGATTCAAAACGGCTGCCATTCAATCCTTGGTTGGTATTGCTTGAACTGTAGTCGTAATCTTCTCCATCATCGTCTTCGTCTTCTTGCTCCTGAGGTGATACCGGATTATAAGGCCTTGCTTCCAATGTCTGAATTGAAAAAGCTAAGGATACCTGAAGGCAAACCAGTGTTAGGGCTTTTTTGTATGTAATGTGCATGATTCTGTTTTCTTAATTGTTACTTTTTACAACTTTGGCTTTTCTGGTATTGCCTTGACTATCGCTCAACTCCACAAAATAAACTCCTGAAGCTTGATCACTTAAATCAAGACTGAAGCTGCAAATGCCTTTATCAATGGCTTGTTCCATGCGCTGAATTTCGGCACCAACCGCATTGTACACTTTTACTTCTGCACTCTTACCTTGCAAGTTTGAAGTTTGCAATTGAACCAATCCCTTGCTTGGATTTGGATAAGCGTTCAAGCTTGTTGTCACACTGCTGTAAATGGATTTTACACGTTTCAGGTAATCAAAATCGCCACGATCTACAAACAACAAACTAAAGCGACCTTCGCCAAAGCTGGCAGGATCACTGTTGATTTCGAAGGTGTAATTTGGACGATCGTTTACCAGTTGAATGATTCCGGCATAACGGTCTTCCAGAAGTACATCGTAGGCATTGAATTCGGTTTCACCTTTGAAGCTAAACCTGTGTTCTCCGGTGAATGTAGTATTGATTCCTAAAGGTACGCGGGTTTCTGGTTGAGCTGCTTTGAAGATATTGATGGCTTGTTGTTTGCCATCGCTTGAACGAGCGTACACGTTAAGTGCAGGGTTGCTCATTTTTTCAGCATCAAAAGCATCATTCGCATCAGTTGCTTCTGCAGCCATACCCACCAAGATCTCATCTTGAACTTCACCCACTTTTACGAATGTCAGGCTTAACTTTTTCAGTTGAGATTTGAATAAAGGCGTTGACGGACTATTGCCAATTTTCACACTTTCATTTGCGGTTAATACCGGACTTGAAGCTGTTGCATGCACAAAGAAAGCACCTCCCGATTCAATGATATTGGAACCAAAATTCACCCCACCCGACAATACATTATAAGTAGCGAAGTGGTTTCCTGCCGGGCGAAAAACCCAAATCTTATTCTCCAAATTGGTTTTGGTCCATCCGGCTGCATCCCAATCAATCGCACAAGGGTAAGGATTTCCTAAGAGGTTCCAACCTTCACCATTGCTGGAACTATAGGTAATACCAAAGTTAAAGGTTCCTTGGGCCAATACACCAGAACCGCTCAAGGTTACATCATTTGGAGAAGGATTAGTTCCATTCACCAAATCGCAACCTTGGCTTTTATTACCACGAACAAACACTTTATAGCCTTTACCCGCCTGAAGCGTGGTGCTGTTTGTATTCGGCACCGTAACCCAAGCATTGGTGTAAACGGTTCCACCGTTATTGCCCGGATTGTTGGTATTTACAGCAGTAGTTTCGTTGAAGGTAAACATGCTTGGCGCATTGGTTTGAGTTGCATCAAAGCCATTGCTATTTGGACTTGGGCTAGGACATAAGCTACCACCTGTACCCGGACCTGTGATATGAATTTGTTGTTGCCAGCTGGCAGCAAGGGTTGGACCCGTTGCAAAAGGAGCCGCCAAATAACGATACTTACGACCACTTGAACCCGGTACAAAACGTTCAACAGTTACATTGCCCGTTACGCTAGCTCCGGCAGGAAGTTCTAATAAGCGAGCTGTGCCAAGTGCGTTAGATGCTAAGCGAAGGTTTCCTGAGGATGCTAAGGTAGTTGCGCCTTGCAATTGCAGGTTGCGATTCACTGTTAAAGCAATACCTAAGGTTTTTGTTCCGGTTACCCCAGCTGCACCCATTACTACGTCCCTAAAGTTTACGCCAGTGTTTCCTTCTATGCTTTGGTTGGCAGTTGTTGCTGTACCTGAAATTTCAAGATCTGCACCGGTACCTGTAAGCGTTCCATTGTTGGTGATGCTTCCTTTTACAGTTAACTTATTGCCAGCACCTACTGTATAAGATGCCCCACTGTGGAGTTGAAGGTTACGGCAATCAACAGAACCTGTAACACTTGCTGAACCTAACAGCACAACATCATCACTTGTAGTTGGAGCAGCGGTACCTAAACTAACGGTTGAACCCGAAACACTACCTTTTCTCCAACCTGTACCATCGCGGTAAACCGGGTTTTTGGCCCAAGTTGGATTTGTGGTATTTGAAATCAATGCAACGCTATTTCCTAAAGAATTAGAATAGTTAAATCCCGCGAAAGGAGATGCATTCATCCTCCAAGTAAGATCTGGTGATGCATTTCCCCACGTTCCATTCGTAGTTAATCGAAAACGATAAACACGTACACGGGCCCCTGGAGCAATTAACGTACCAGCCCCTTGACTCACTGGGCCTATGGCCTTTCTATAATAATTCCCTGACCAAGTAGCTGATTTTACAAAACTATAAGCCCCAAGTTTATTACCTGCTGAAAGTTCAGATGTACCAACAAGTGTATCCACTGAGAATGTTGGGGTTGATCCGCCAGTAAAAGTTGGATTTATTAGAACTGCGACAGTACCTGCTCTTGTTTCGAATGTTGAACTTCCCGTGTTGTAGATGTAAACATCAAACTCAAAGGTAGTTGAGTTGACTATTTCCTGATTTTCGATGCGCATTTCGGCCGATTGGCTTTGGGCTCTAAAGCCCAAGCCAATTACCAAAACCATCATTACTAAAAACTTTTTCATATATGCTTTTTTTTCTTTTTTCTTTTACGTTACCTGTTTCTCTCTTTCTCTTTCTCTTTCTTCTAAGGGCGCATCATAATTACTCCATTTAATGCGTTTAGGTCGATGGATGGATAATCCAAGAAGTCCACTGAGGAATCGCCATTCAAATCGGTTACCAGGTAACCCAATTCACCGTTCAAGGCATCAACATCCAAATCCGGATAGTCTAAGAAGTCAACAGAGCCATCTTGGTTAATATCACCCGTGAAAATCAAATAAACACCGGAGCCTCCGTTGGCCATGTTATCCCCATAAGCCTGAGTTGAAGCTGTACTGAAGTTATAGCTTGCACTGCTACCAAATGTTACCGGGGCTGCACTCCAGGTTTCAATAGAGTTTCTATGGCGGATAGCAATGTAGAAATCATTACCATTCACGGCTCCAGGGAAATTGGCCAATGCCAATCCACTAGTAGAAATTGGACCGCGCCAAGCATACAAACTATCAAAAGTGATATCATCATGCAATACCACAGTAATGGTATCTGCAATGGTATCAGGCAACAGATTGTCTGAATTGTATGGAGCTGCTGTCATGGTGCTGCTACCCAGGTAAAGACCTTCAAAGAACGCTGTAAGCGACAATCCCACTGTACCACTGAGTGTAATAGTATCACCTGTAAGTGAATTACCCGAAGTACCACTTGCATTCACAGCACGAACGCGGTAGTAATAGCGCGTTGCAGCTGTTAAGCCAGTAACAGCTTGAGATGTTCCGGAAACGGTCAAATCTTGGTAACCACTCACAAAACTAGTGAAGGCATTATCGGTAGCCAGGTCTAACTTGTAACTGGCGGCTCCGGTTGAGGCATTCCAATTTATGGTCATGCCAGTTGTACTAACTGCACTTGCATTAGCCAATACCGGAGCACTGCTCAGGGTGATTGTGGTTAATGTGGTTGAATTGCTTGAAGCACCGCAACTGTTGCTGGCACGTAAACGAACATAATAAGTAGTACCAACACTTAAACCACCAACAGTTTCAGTAGTACCCGAAACCGTTTTGTCGTTATATCCCGAAACAAAGCTGGTGAAACTAGCATCGGTAGCAACGTCCAAGCGGTAATCAGTTGCATTAGAAACTGCGGTCCAACTTATATCCAAACTACCCGAAGTTGCAGATACAAGAGTTGGTGCAGAGGGAGCAGATGGTGCTGTAAGCATAGTTACATTTACATCACCAGTTCTAAAGCAGCCAGTTGAAGGATTTGTTGCTGTAATCGTATAGGTTCTGCTTGAGGTAGGTTTAACATACAGAGTGGATGCATTTGTGTTTGTGTAAGCTGTGGAAGCAAGTGCATCTGTGTACAAATCTGTTGATGGAGACCAAACATAAGAAACCGGTGAGGAAATATCGAAACGAGTATTCAAACGATTAACACTAGTGCTCGGGGTTGGATTAGTAGATGCTAAATCGGAAGTACTACTTGTTGTTGAAGTTGTTGCTGTTAATACTGTAGTTCCAGAGGTAGCTGTATAATAGGTTTGAGCATTATTAGTCATATCAACTCCATCGTGTCGAACATCTAACAAGATATTTGAAACTCCATCCCAAACAAAAGGAGTTGTAAATGTAATTGTATTCCAGCCAATAGCATGATTATAGGTTGATGGGCCATAAACCTGGGTTAAACCAGTTGTTTGCCATGCAATGAGGGTAGAACTAGAGGTAGTACCCAATGCAACTCTCATATTGGTAACATTGCTGGCATCGCCTAAAGTAGTAATATTAAAGGCCACTGAATTAATAGTGCCAGCCGTTAATCCTGCTGCTTGAAGTTCTGCCGCAGTGTAAACCATTTGCATCCAATACTGTGACCAACGATTACAAAATGCAGTAGGTTGAGTTGTTGCAGTAGAAAGTGTTGTAGCACTACCGATTGTTCCTTGGCCACCAATGGTACCTCCTGAAACTGTTAAACTTTGAACTACCCCGGAACAAACTCCTGGGTTTGAAGGAGTAGTTGAAACTAATGTTGGTCTTGGATTTACATTAATTGTAACACTGGCAGTATTACTACAACCGCTTGTGGTGTTGTTTGCAGATAATGTATAATTAGTGGTTGAAGTTGGATTAAATGTAAATCCAATGCTGGAGTTACCACTAACACTGCTTGATGGAGTCCATGCATAAGAATCATAATCTGCAACATTTGAAGATATAGTAATTGGAGAGCTGGAACTTGACCCTTCACAAATGGTAGCAGATGCCACATTTGTGGTTAATGCAGGTGGTGCTGTAACCGTTGCTGTTACCATAGTTCTTGCAGATTCACAACCAACACTTACACTCCAATCGTATAAA
Source organism: Bacteroidia bacterium (assembly GCA_023151275.1). Lineage (GTDB taxonomy): Bacteria > Bacteroidota > Bacteroidia > UKL13-3 > UKL13-3 > CAISCU01. The sequence goes on from JAKLJI010000005.1 coordinate 139,605, forward strand.
AAGTAATAACTGGCACTAGTGGTATTTGAGCCTGTAAGTGATGAAAAGAAACCAGTAATGGAGCCAATAGAACCAATGGCCATTGGATAAGTCACATTTGAGTTATCCCTGTAGAAACTACCTGTCATTCCAGTTACAGCTAGTCGATAAGTTCCAGCCGGAATTACCCAACCCAAGTTGATTGTGCTTATTGCCGAGGTTGGTACAGTTTGAGAACCTGTAGTTTGAAGCTGAGTTGTACCAGCTGAATTTAACAAAGTAACAGTAATTGCGGTTCCAGTTGTAGATTCTACCTTTACGCTATTTAATGTTATTTGTTCAGTAATCGTAAAGAGCTGGCCATAGGTTGTAAGGTTTGTTGCAGTACTTGATGGTTCCCTGGCCGCTTTGCCGGCACTAAATGTTGAAGACCCTGCTGCAACAGCAGAAACATAGTAATTCGTGGTTGAAGAAATGGAAGGCGTAGTAAAACTGCTACCTGTTCCAATTGCAGTTCCTCCTGAAGCAGTGGCATACCACTTTAAATCCCCAAAACCTGAACCAGAACCAGAAGCCTGCAAGGTTACTGTTCCAGTTCCACAGCGAGTTGCAGGAGTTGTAGAACTCACAACTGGGGCAGTTATTGCTACAGTATCAGCGACAGAGGTAGATGAAATTGGTCCGTTTGCACAGGTAATTACGCAACGGTAATAGGTTGTTTGTGCAATTGAAGTTGCAACCAAAGTTGCCGAGTTAGCGCCTGCAACTGGGGTGAAAGTTGAACCATTAGTTGAAGATTCCCACTGATACGTGTTTCCAGTTCCGTCCAATACAGCACCTGTTAAACTTAAGGTGGTAGATGAAAGCGAAATACAACCAGTTGCAGTGGAAGCCACTGCAGCTCCCGCCACTGGATTTGAACAGGTGTAGGCTGGAGTTCCATCAAATTCATCTGCACCAATGTCGGAACTGGTTGCACCACCATTGGTTGATGAGGCTGGACCCGGGCGATCATCACCGTCAAAATCCACACTTATTCCTGAAA
>JAKLJI010000060.1 GCA_023151275.1 Bacteroidia bacterium
ATTATCATCTTTATCTAGGGAAAGCCGGACACCTTACTGTGATGTCAGAATTCTTGACCCGTGGCTGGAATGTTGCTATTCCGGAGGTTGATATTGGTGATGACATTTTTGTTGTGCAGGACGACAATGGAACATTGAGGCGTGTTCAGGTAAAAACCTCAACCGCTACTCCAAGGCAAACTGGTTTTAGTGCCCAATTTAGGGTTCCAATTTCGCAATTAAGAACCATTGCAAACATACCTGTTCATTATGTATTCATTGTGAGGCATAGCGACCGGTGGAGCAAGCCAATTGTAATTCGTCAAGATTATTTATTAGACCATTTTCAAAACGACAAAATTGGCTCTGAGCATGAGGGAAATTTAAACTTGTATTTTTCTTATTCAGAAAATAAAGTTGATTGTTCCGGACAAGATTTAACCAAGTATGTTGCAGATTTTACCGATTTCCCAATAATTGACCACTAATCTCACTCATTGACGAGGAAATTAAGAATTAGTCATTCCATCTAATCTCTTCGGTTTACCAAAACAAACAACATACATAATTCATGGATTACCTTTTCGTGCAATCGTCTATCACAAGTTTTTGATTTGTATGTATTGAATAGATTCTAAAACTGCAAATTTCTTACCTACCTTTTCTACTATGGTAACCCAAAATTCTATCAGCAAAGCTCAAGCAAAACGTTTTTTTGATGAAGCTTATTCTTTAGCCTATCTATCGAAAAAAAGAAATAAAGCTTGGCCTCAAATTAAAGACTTGTGGGAAAGAGCTGCACAAGCCGGACATACGCGAGCCATGTTTTATTTAGGCACCTGCTATGATTTTGGACTTGGTACTGAAAAAGATATTAAGTTGGCCTTTACTTGGTATCTCAAGGCGGCTAAAGCCGGCCACCGCGATGCGCAATTCAATGTGGGATTTTTGTATGCAGACGAACAGTTTGAAATGCATAACCCGAAGCAACAAATTAGGTGGTATACCCTAGCAGCAAAAGCCGGATTAATTGACGCGCAACGCGATTTGGGCTATGCCTATTTTTATGGGAAGGGTGTAAAGAAAGATTTAAAAAAAGCCATTCACTGGTACAAAAGAGCAGCTAAAAACAAGGACCCCAAAGCTTATTACAACCTGGGTTTGTGCTACGAAGTGGGTGAAGGTGTTAACCAATCCAATCGTTGGGCCAAATACTACTATCAACAGGCAAGTAAACTTGGACATAAAAAGGCCGGTTCCAAGCTGAAACAACTGGCTGCTATTCGTTAGGCAGGCTTCCTAAAATTCAATCCGAAGTACCTGAATGATGAATTATCGAATCAAACCAATACGCTTTGGATTACCGGGATAAATGTGCTCCATAGAATAGTTTGACCGATGCTCAATCGACTCCCCAATTCGGGGGATAGCCGACAAACCTATAAGTCAATGCATTACATTTGACTTATGAACAAAATCTACCTATTTATTTTGTTTGCTCTTGGAAGCGGACTTGTTCTCAATTCTTGTAAAAAAGAAGCGACAAATTCAGCCGAATCTGGCACAAATTGTCTGGTAAGCAACATAAAAAATCTTTTGGAGAAGAACGTATTGAATACAATGCAAATGGATTTCCTTCCAAAAGAACCATTGTGGCTGAGGAGGATGGATCAATTCTGAATGAATTAATTTTTAGTTATTCGGGCAACAAGGCTACTTATGAAACCAAAAACGGAAAGCAAAAAGGCGAATATCAGCTTGATGATAAAGGAAGAGCAACTCAGGAAATAATTTCGAATTATGACTCAGATGGAAAATTAATGAATCGCTTGATAAGCAAGCGGACTTATTCAGCCGAAGGATATTTAATTAAAGAGGAAGTCCAAGTCCCTCTGTTTGGGGGATATGAAAATGTGAATAGCTGGGAAAATGGTAATCTAATCAAAAGCGTTCTTACCTACAGCGACGGAAGTTCCTCCACTTCGAACTATGAGTATTACACTGATAAAACCAACCAGTTGGAATCCATTCATTCCCGCATTGAATTCAAAGGAACTGCTCCAAAAAATTTAATAAAAAGTGAACTGGACGGAGAAACCGGCAAGGTAGTCAGAACCTATGTTTACGAATACGATGCAGCAGGAAAACCCAAAAAGAAAACTGCTACTAAGCCCGGGTCTCCCTCAAGCTATACCGCTTCCTATTCCTAAACTTGTCGCTGAGTATAAGTAAGTGGAAAGAAGTTTTCCATCTTGGGAATCTTGGAATTCCACTACTATCCAATTCAACCCGGATTATGCATTTGAACTTCGTCATGAGGGCCAAAAGGCCAAAGAAATTGGCAGTTTCACGAGCAAGGCATA
>JAKLJI010000061.1 GCA_023151275.1 Bacteroidia bacterium
AAAAAACAAAATAAACAAATTCCCAAAGGCACAGTATATCCGAAAAATAAATGGATGTTACCATGTACTTTGTAAATTCTCTATTGGGTTGGTTTCATTTGCTGACCGCGCTTCTAGCCATGCTTGCAGGGGCATTTGTTTTGGCAACAAAAAAGGGAACTAACCGACATAAGCAAGTTGGTTATGGATATGTTGTATCAATGTTCCTGGTCTGCATTTCCGCCATGGGTATATATCGATTAACCGGAACGTTTGGGATTTTCCATGTAACGGCAATTGTAGGGTTTCTCACACTAGCCGGTGGGATAGTTCCAATGTTAATAACAAAACTTGAACGAAAGTACAAGGCCGTTCATGTTTGGTTCATGTACTACTCCGTATTAGGGTTGTACGCTGCTTTTGCGTCCGAGCTCATTGTAAGAATACCGGATAAGCCATTTTACACAATGGTTGGTATCGCAACAGGAACTATTTTCATTGGGGGAACCTTCTTCATTCTCAAAAAGGAGAAAGTCTGGACAAATTACTTTGTTAGAACCGAAGCAAAGTAATAGTATATGAAGAAGGGAAAACTGATAGCATCGATTGCATTATCAACCCTTGTCTTAACCGCATGGAGCGTTATCTCATGGACAATTTTACCTTTTCATAGTAATTCCCTAAAAAATTTAAATAAACAAGTAGTAGATATTAAAGCAATGCAAGGGCTAATGCCAAGTGGTGTTTACCATTACCCAGGTTTGCCTACAAATAACTCGAAAGAAAACTGGGCCAAATTAGAAGAGCAATTAAAGACAGGGCCAAGAATAACATTGATGGTTTACCATGATGGAGGGAGTTCTCTATTCGACTTGAAATCGTTTGCCGTAAATGTTCTCTTCAACCTCATTACGTCCGGTCTTTTGGTATTAGCAATAATATTAGCAGCAAGTAAAAAAAAATTAACCATCATAACAATGGTTTTTATCATTGGGCTAATCGTGTGCTTTAGCAAGTCACTTCCGTTTCTTGTATGGTTCAAATTTCCCATTGCGTTCATCATCCCAGACTTGGTTGATACTGTAGTTTCGTTTTTACTCGTGGGTATGTTATTAAATTATACCAATAAAATTTAACGATAATCCAAGACATGAAGAATTGGCAAACAATCTTAGCTGCATCAATCTTCAGTATGGTAATACTTTTCTGCTCCTCTACATATGGTCAAATCGCAAGTACAAAATCAAATGCTATTGCAATTGGATTTCACATCAATCAATTTCAGAACGATTTTGGTATTGGTCTGAATCTAACGAGCCCATGTTTTGCAAAGCACCTTGCAATCAAACTTCGCACAAGCCTCATGTGGAATGAATTTCTACCATCTGGAGAAAATGAAACTGTTTGGGCATCTTATGCCAATTCACAATTAGGTATCCTATTAAGAACTCCAGTAATCGAAAACAAAATAAACGTATACAGTGAAGGCGGAGCAGCAATTTTATTTCCAAACAACAAGGCTACGGCAAGGGGAAATGTAATAGGAGGTTACGGGCTTTTTGGCTTTGAGTTTCTGCCAAAAGATAAGTTTAACTACTTCGTTGAGTTTGGCGGGATTGGAACCGGAGCCCAAACCGAAAAAGCCGAAATAATAGAGGTTTACTCCAATGGATTTCTAATGAGTGTCGGCATGAGATTTAATCTTTAATCAGATATATGAAATATGACGAAAGAATCCTTACGCTGCACCCTTCTGGCAAAACAGGTGTAAACATTCAACGGCATAAATACGAACAGGTAAAGAAATCAATTATAAGTAAGTTGAAAAACAGAACCATTATATCATTTGATGAACTTACTGATTTGGTAGAGGATGATTTAAAAAAATCTGGTTTTGAGGGGAAACCACTTTGGTACATAGTTACAGTTAAGCTGGATTTGGAGGCACGGAAAATTATTATGCGCGTTCCAGATGCCCAGAGTCAAAAAGGTTCTCATAAAATAAAGCTGCTTAAGGCAAAGTCTATACTATAGCTCTTGGGATTTGCAGCTTTCAATATCAGCGATTACTCGGACAATGACATCAATAATTTTAAAGTAAAAAGATTCTATTAATCTAACAGTAATATTAAAAATCAAACCACTATGGCATCT
>JAKLJI010000062.1 GCA_023151275.1 Bacteroidia bacterium
TATAAACCGGCTGTAAATGCATTGGTTTCCATAGCGGCCGACACTCAATATGCTCAAGTTCCAATGCCTGTTGTAATTGTACCACGGATTTTAGCTTTGTATCTTTCAAAACCGCAGTAGTTAACCACCGGTTGGAATAATGTCCGATTGGTTCCGGCACAAAATCAAAATAGGGTGACAGTTTTTCAGAATAGAATTCAAAGATTTCCCTTCGCTTTCTAACCCGGTGATCCAAAACCTTTAACTGACCACGGCCAATTCCTGCGGATATATTACTCAGCCGGTAGTTATACCCGATTTCCTTGTGCTCGTAATGTGGTACCGGTTCGCGGGCTTGGGTTGCCAGAAACCGAGCCCGTTTCACATAGTCAATATTATCGGACACCAATGCGCCCCCACCTGAAGTTGTGATAATTTTATTTCCGTTGAATGACAGGATGCCGATATTGCCAAAGGTGCCAACTTTTTTTCCCTTATACTCAGCACCCAATGCTTCGGCTGCATCTTCTATTATGGGGATTTCATAGTGCTTTGCAATGTTCATAATGCGATCAAGCTGTGCCGGCATTCCATAGAGGTGAACCAGTATAATTGCTTTAGGCTTTTTACCGGTTTTACTTATCCGATCCCTGATGGCTTCTTCCAGTAAATCCGGATCCATGTTCCATGTCAAGGATTCTGAATCAACAAATACAGGTTTTGCACCAAGGTATACCACAGGGTTACAACTCCCCGAAAAAGTAAAAGTCGAACAAATAACCTCGTCATCACGCTGCACATCCAGAATAATCAATGCCAGATGGATGGCAGCGGTTCCTGAACTCAAGGCAGCACACCCTGCAATACCAAGATATGAACTCAACTCTGATTCGAAAGCGGTAATATGCGGCCCTACGGGTGAAACCCAGTTTGTTGCAAAGGCTTCCTGAACAAACTTGATTTCTTCTCCTCCCATATGAGGCGGTGACAGCCAGATTTTGGATTTATCCATACTAATTCAAAGATAGACTCCCGGACCAAAACATTACCGGTCTCTTCGGTTATTTTCTTCCTGCAAATAAAATGCAGGTATGAGCAACAGCATAAGCAATGGATTCAATATTAATCTATGAAGAAAGGATAGCAACGGACCGTTGTAAGAAGGGTATTGAAATTTAAGGATGAAATAAGGCAGTAAGATGCATACCAATCCGAATAACTGTACAGCAATAGCAAATAAAACATACTTTCTTTGTTGAAACAAGGCGTGAATCAACAATAATGTAAGCAAATCATTTAGCACGAACCTAATAGTCCGGTTGGTAACGAATTGCCACATTTTATCATGAATGCCCAAGGCACCGGCAATTTCAACACGTTGAAACAGGAAAACAACGAGTAAACCTAATAGCGCTGTTACTATCACCAGCATGCGGGTAGCCTTAAGCCTGTTCACGACTTTTGCTTAATTTGAATACCCACCATAACCAAAGCAAGAAAACAAACAGAAAAATAAATGCTGTAAACAAATATTTATGAGTAAAAAAAAGAAAATCAGGAAGCTTAATGGAGACCAGGAAAAGCAAAATAATTCTTGCCAGATTTCCGAAATGAATGACCAAAATACCTAGCGGAACAAACCAAGCAAACTCCTTCGATATCGGGCCGAAGGCAATTAGAAAAGCAAGAAAAATAATAACTACATTCAATCCATTGCATCCCTCGTACACGGAAACAATTGATTTTTGTTCATATACAATGTAGGTGGTTGGTTTAACACTATGATTATAAGTGAGTGTTTCCCAGCCAAAGAGTTTCAGGATATCCGCACTCTGCTGGGTA
>JAKLJI010000063.1 GCA_023151275.1 Bacteroidia bacterium
TTGGAATTGGTGGCAGTAAGGTGGAAAACATAGGGATAGGAGCGACGGAAACCAACAGGCGGAGTCCAGCAGAAGCGTACAGAATCCATGCGAGGACCATTGATTTTGCGTGTTGCAGTATCATAAAGCGGGGTAACAGTGGCACCCGAGGCCGACATAATGCTTGGAATTTGAGCAGTAAAGGTGGTAGTATCCACAGCCACTGTTGTGCCAGCAACCGAAACAAAACACAGTTGTTGTCCTTCACGCACCTGATACGATTGGAAAGGTTGTGTGGCAAAGGATTGGATATTGAGGTCGTAAGTGTTGATACTTGGATTGGGGTAAGTACCATTATTGGTATTACTTATCATATCAATTTCCCGACGAGTTATTCCAATATTGGTCATAACGCCGTTTATTTTCCGCCATTCAAGAACTTCAATTATCAAGGGGGCTTTAAAATTGCCAACGGGAGTAAATCGAATATCTCCATTGCTTGCATCAATTGAGATTCCGAGTGGTGGGATTGCCGGTGGGCTTTGAGCAGGTGCACCTAAGTAGGGGAATGGAACAGTGGCACTATAAGGGGAATTGTAAGGGGCAACAACGCCATTGGCTGTGTATGCAGGGCCAAACCTGTATGATAGAGAATCTCCATCTGCGTCGGTGGCTCCAAGATTGTAATTGACCTCAATACCGGGAGAAACCAAAAAAAGAGGCGGAGAGTTAAAAACTGGTGAGGAATTTATCAAGCCTGGAGTAAATTCTATGAAACCTGAAAATCCTAAACTGGCAGGGTTTGTAAGGGAAGTAATGGAGCTATTTCTGCAACAGTCCTGAAATGTAATTCTCACTTTGCTACAACCTGGAGGAACGTTGCTTAAGCTGATAGGGCCAGAAAATGTAAACACTTCTGCTCCAGGGAAAAAGGAACCTGCAGTTCGGGTACCGCAAAGGGTGCAATATGATTTGTAGGCCGGAGAACAATAAGTAAAAACATCTTTAACTCCAGCCGCAACATTTATGGGTAACTGAATAGTGCCGAAAGAGGTATTGTTGCAGGTTGATATGGCACCAATTAAATTTAGACCGTAAGTACAATTTGAATTGATTGGCCCCGGAGGGCAGCCGCACCAAGTAATACCTGAACAATCTCTATATTGGATAAAGGTTATTGTACCACTGGTTGCAGAAGTCATGTTAACTCTGATTTCTGAGCCAATTAAATGGGATGCAGAACCTGATTTTCCTAAAAGCAATAGTACTTGAAAGAAAAGAATGTGGAGAAATTTTTTCATAAAACTAATATTACCCTGCAATTAAAACATTTGAACTTAATTTATTAAAAATTTGGACGTGTTTTTTATAAATTTAATACTTAAATAAACGATTCTTTCTATTTTGAAAATCAGATTTGCTTGTTTAAATTATATGGGCACATTTGGGCTCAAAATTTTTTTTGCTTAAACAAGTAAACTCCAACTTATCCAGTTAGGTCTTCCTTACAGGTATCAAATGTTAAAGTTTTGTGATCAATGTGTTATCGTGGTTTCATTCAATTTATATGAAACTTCCACGCTTGTGAAAGCATAAAAAAGCCAACAACCTATTACAGGTTATTGGCTTTTGAATGGGATAAATGAGGAATTTATTGTTTAATCAACTTGCTTGTTTTGCCATCCACTTCCAAGAGGTAAACTCCGGTTTTGAGGTTGCTTAAATC
>JAKLJI010000064.1 GCA_023151275.1 Bacteroidia bacterium
CCTGAAAGGTAATACCTTGACAGGTGAAATCAACCAGAACTACTACAATGCTACTCCTGAAACTGCAAGCAAAGCTTATTGGGTAATCTCAACCAAAGGCAACTGCTACCAAAAAACCTACCATGCTGTTCCTACAAGTTTGTCACAACAAGCTGCATTGACTAATGGTATTCAGATTTTTCCAAATCCGTTCACTCAGGAAATCATCATTCAAAGCGAACGTAACCTGAACAATGCACAGGTGCTTGTTTTCGATAGCAATGGCCGCAATTTGCTTAGCGAATCGTTCAATGGCACAAGCTCTACGCTTAATCTCGAACAATTGCCGGCAGGTTTGTACATGCTGCAAATTCAAGATGAATCCGGTCTTGTTTCCACTTCTAAACTTGTTAAATACTAAGCCCCAAATAACAGTATCATGAATTTATTTAAATCTATATCCATAGGTCTTGGTCTTGCAGTAGGTTTGCTTACTTCTGCTCAGGCTCAAAATCATAGCACTTGGGGCCGCGACCCGCAAATGCCTCGTTGGTTTGTGGGTGCAGGCATCGCCGCCGGTACTCAATTAGGCTCCATCGACCAAAGTAACTGGAATCAAGCCTATACCAATGCCCTCAATGCTTCCATTGCCAAGCTCGACCAATCCGCTGCCTCCCATTGGGGACTCAACTTAAGCCTGGGGTACTTCTTCGACAAACAACGCAATTTTGGCTTGGGAACAGGTTTGCAAGTTTTGGGATTGAACACCAAATACAACCTGCATCATTTTGCTATCGAATACCAATCTACCGACATTTTTGGTAGCACCTTTCGCCAAGGTTTAAGAGCCACTAATGAAGTAGAAGAGCAAATCAAACAAACCCTTATCGGCTTGCCTGTGATGCTCATGTACAAAAAGCAACTCAACGACCGTTGGGGCTTAAACCTCGATGCGGGTTTAGTCTTTAACTTAAGTAACAAAGCAACTTACTCTGCCGACAAAGCTGCCTTTGATTACGAAGCCATTTACAGCTTTGATGCAAATGGAAATCCCGTGTACGACAACTCCCCTACACCAAATCCAAACGATTGGTTAATCACCAAAGCACACTACGAAAAAGTAAACAGCGATGGAAATGTGAATGCCTATTTTGAAGACCTCTATGGCAAAGGTTACAATGTAGGATTAGGAGCAAGTGCACTTACCAAATCCGGTGATGTTGCAAATACTTCCATCAGCATGTCTTGGTTTGTCAGACCCAGTGTAAGTTACCGTATCAAGCCTAATTTGGCCCTGCACTTAAACTTGCAATACCAACAACTCAAAACAACTTTTGATAAAGATGCAAATTACCGCATCACCAACAAACGCGGTGAGTACAACTCCATGAGTCGCGGTATGGCCAGCAACAATCAAGGATTACTTCAACTTGGTTTGGGCATTCG
>JAKLJI010000065.1 GCA_023151275.1 Bacteroidia bacterium
TGAAATACTGAAAGGAATTGCAGATTTGATATGAACGGATGGATGTATATTTTGGAATGTGCTGATGGTAGTTATTACACCGGAAGTACCAATAATCTGGAGTTAAGGTTGGCACAACACCAAGAAGGAGAAGGGGCAAACCATACCAAAAAACGACTACCCGTTAAGTTGGTTTATTTTGAAGAGTTTCAACGAATTGACGAGGCCTTTTACAGAGAGAAACAAGTACAAGGCTGGAGCAGGAGAAAAAAAGAAGCATTGATTAATTCACAAACAGAGAAGTTACCCGACTTGTCAAAAGCCTATAGAGATATTAAATGAATAAACAGAACTTACATACGGTGGTTTCGAGAACCTCAACCACCGATAATGCCCGATGCCTGAGGCTCTCGTTGCCTGAGGTACTCGAAGGCAACGATATTACTTACTCAATTTTGGAACTGTTGTGAAGCAAGGTGATACACTGAGCCTGCCGAAGGGTTGGGAAATAAAGAAGTTGGGGGAAGTTTGTGAAAACTTAGATAGTAAACGAATACCTATAACTCAAAGCAAAAGAACAAAAGGAGATATACCTTATTACGGAGCTTCTGGAATAGTTGATTATGTTTCTGATTACATTTTTGATGAAGATTTACTGTGTGTCTCGGAAGATGGGGCAAATCTATTAGCAAGAACATATCCAATTGCATTTTCAATTTCAGGTAAAACTTGGGTAAACAATCACGCACACGTCTTACGTTTTAAAAATTTCAACACACAAAAATTTATTGAACTTTATTTGAACTCAATTAGAGTTGATGACTATGTGAGTGGAATGGCACAACCTAAATTAAATCAGGCAATGCTGAATAAAATTCCAATCCCTCTTCCCCCTCTCCCCGAACAACAACGCATAGTTTCCATATTAGATGAAGCCTTTGAGGTCATTGAGCGAAGTCGAAATGCCGCCATAAAAAACCTCAAAAACGCCAAAGAACTTTTTGAAAGTTATTTGCAGGGGTTGTTTGAGAATGGAAATTGGGA
>JAKLJI010000066.1 GCA_023151275.1 Bacteroidia bacterium
CCTGATTTTAGGTTTTCACCATGGCGAAATTCTACATTTCCTAGGAATCAAGATTCTCGATTATTTGCCGCTTAAACCAGTTAAACCTTCATAAACCACTTAAACCGTTATCCCTTGGAAGACGGGTATTTTGTTTTTTTCTGAGAACACTGGGTATGTGAGGTGTTTAGGTTTCATGCGTAACTTTTGTGGGCCAAAAGTCACCAAAAGCCTTTCGCTGTCGAAGGCGCCGGCTTGAGCTGCGAGGCCAACACCCTACAAAATCCCTCCCTGCCTTTTCGCGCCTGCTTCGCTCTTACCCACTAGGCCTACCCGAAGCGAACCAGCCAATAAGGCAGACCGCACCGTCCATCCCACGGATTTCGCAGTCCCGTAACTGGTTACGGGACTGCCGACAGCGAGAAGGGCTACACCTGATTTTAGGCTTTCATAATGGCGAAATTCTCCATTTCCTAGGAATCAAGATTCATGTTTAATTGCACTTAAACCTTCATAAACCCCTTAGGGGTTACATGTTGGTAGAATTGCATCACCCCTAGAATGCTGAAACCCCGTAGGGGTGAAATTCAGTATTGAGTGTGAGTAATGAGTAATGAGGGGAAGATATTCGTGATCATCTAGTTCCCCTGATTTACCGCTTAAACCTATATAAACCACATAAACCTTCCACCAGCAGCAAGGGTGTGGGTTTTGAGCAAGAGGAGGAGAAATCCGGTACCAGAATTTGGGCATTTGCATTGCTATTGAGTGCAGTCGACAGCCAGGAGGGCTGCTCCTGATTTTAGGTTTTCACCATGGTGAAACTCTACATTTCCTAGGAATCAAAATTCTCGATTATT
>JAKLJI010000067.1 GCA_023151275.1 Bacteroidia bacterium
CTTGCAAACTATTTCACTATCTTTTCCCACAAAAGGTGCATAAACACTACATCTAGACCCTTTTTGAGGGTTGACTAAAGTACATCGCTTGAAACAACTCCCATTTACGATGTTGGTTGTTATAAGCCAGTGATGAACGCTTCATTGCTTTGGTAACGCCTAAATGGTTCAAATCTCCAGTTGCAGAGCGCATTCCATTGCAAACATCATTGAGGCTATTTGATTTAGAAAATTGGCAAAAGACCATTGTGACGAAGTGTGACCAAGCATCATTTCCCTTGCTATACTTGTTAGATTCGAACTTTTCTGCTAGTTTATTGAAAGATTCCCGATTGATTTTTTGGAAAATCTGTGCAAATAATGTGATCTTCATGCCGGAGTTGGTTTGTTTTTTTTCAGCGATCTAAACATACCGGAATTTTTCCGGACCAACTCCACTTTTTTTTACCCTAATTTAAAACGTCTTGGACGGATGTATTGGATTACAATAAACATAGAGATGCTTGTTTTACTGCGGCTAATGGTTTGTATATAGATTCTACCTTGGTACCTTATTATTCTGTAGATACAATTGCCAATAGCACATCTGTAAATATTAATTGGGCAAATAGTTTTTGGGGTATTTCGAATAATGGGCAGCCACGCGTTATTAAAACTGCAGCAATTGCAGGTCAAGAAGGTGCATTTATAGATGGTTATATTTTGGTAGGAGATAGTTTAATACCCTATTACGCAAGATGGCATACTATTCCAGCCCTTTCCCTTTCTTATGTCTTACATGAAATGGGTTGG
>JAKLJI010000068.1 GCA_023151275.1 Bacteroidia bacterium
TGAAGCAAAACTGTCGGTTGAAAACTCAGTTGTCCCAACCAGTGATTCTACAACTCTTTGGTTGCAACGCAAAGCGAACAAGAGATTTTCGGTCAAAACTTCAAGTTTCTTGTTTGACTTCAATTCTTCAATTTGAGGAAAAATGTCATTGAGCATTTCAAGATAATCAAAGTTTTTTTCGTCTGCCAACCATTTGAGAGCTTTGATACGCAAGTTAAAAACCTGACTAAGCATATCTACCGATTGTGTTTGAACTTTTTTGCCGGAAGTGATAATAGCTTTAATGTCGCTTGAAAGACGGTTCAGGTCTTTCTTCAACGGATTTTCAAGTTGAGAATAAAGGTTGTTTCTCAACTGAAAACAGATTACATCATAATTTTTTGCTGTAGCTATCATTTGGTAGCAAAGTTACTATTTTTTTCGTTCAAGGCGATTGTAAAAAGGTCATGTTTGTTCGGTCAGTTCGTGCTTGAAGTGTCGCCACAGGGTTTCCGCTAATCGGGTCACGCAAGGGAGTTTCACCCTTGCGTTCCCAAGCGAGTCCCGCTAATACGGGAGAACCGTGTCCCGCATTGGCGGGATCTAAGGACTTGAGATTCTCACCTCACACGCAAGTCCCGCCTTTTGCGGGGGCTCTTCTAGTTTCATCACGAATGTATTGAAACAGCATGGATTGACCAATTGCCTCTATAGGAAATTGATTGATTTGTGGTGGACATTGCTCATAACCGAATGTTTCCATTCTGTTTGGATTGGTTTTATTTGCCC
>JAKLJI010000069.1 GCA_023151275.1 Bacteroidia bacterium
TTAACAAATGTGGCTCGTTTATCTATTGTGACACCATTCGTATTGACTCTTCATCGCTCAGTAACCAACGCATAGTTTACAATAACAGACCCGCTTTAAGCAATCAGGCCGACAATGCTTTAAACAGCGACAAGCAAGTTAATTATGTTAATACTCGACCGGAAATATTTCTTGCCAATTATCCTAATCCGTTTGGCGACAAAACCATTATCGACTATCAAATTTGGCAGTCATTTTCTAATGCTTCTTTAATCATAACTAACACATTTGGTCAGGTAGTTTATGACCAAAAAATCTTTAAACCTATCGACAAGGTTTCTGTTGATGGGAATCTTTTCTCAAACGGACTTTATTACTACTCAATAGTTATTGACAATTCTGTTAAGTTGACTAAAATGATGAGTGTAATGCATTAAGTCCAACCCACAAGGCAAGCAAATGCAGCAACGCGCAAAGCCGACACGCAAACCCATTGCTGCAAGAGCTTGCCTTTTTGCGCTGCTACATCAATGGGTCGGCTTGCCACCAGCGGCCCAATTGGGGATCATAGGTCCTGAATTCGTAAAGAAATTGAAGAGCTTGGCACTATGGTTGTAAATGACTTTTATTAAATTTGCCTTGCCATCACTTCCAAAAACAAATGAAACACTGCTAGCCCTAGGGCAATTAGCAATTTTG
>JAKLJI010000006.1 GCA_023151275.1 Bacteroidia bacterium
AGATACCCATACCTACTATGACCTAACAGCTGAGCAATTGGCTAAAACACCCTATTTCAATAATCCGGCTTTTGATACCCTGCAATTTGTTAGCAACAAAGGTGATACCCTTACTTTTGCAAAACTTGCAACAGTATCTAGTTATTACAAAACAGCAAACAGCAATTGTCCCGATTGCCCAACCAATTATTATTACTTCCAGGAACTAAAAAACACTTATCAAACCATTCAAGGCGAGGGGAAATTTGAAGTGACTCAAAAGCGAAAATCATCCTACAGTAATTTTGAATTTTCATTTAATAATTCAACATTTTTTCTATCCGATGACCATATTGGTTGGGCAGGATATCCAACATTTGTTGGCAGTTTAACGTTAAATAATAGAACCTTTAAAGAAATGATTATTATTTATGAAGTTTTTGGTGATACGAGTTCAAATGCAGCGTTTATAAATGAAGAAGATGGCCTATTTTACTTTAAGGATAATAATAACAAATTAAACTATCTAATTAATAAAAAATAGTAATGAATAAAGTAGTAGTACTATTTTTGCTAAGTCTAATTGCCATAAAGCAATTTGCCCAACCATGCACGAAACTTGATGAATTGTACAGAAAAATTCACACTGTAGAAGGACGAACTTATGGAAATCCTTATACTATTTTTGATAGGCATAATGGTTTGGGCTTTCAAAACACTATTGAAAACATTCGTAAAAGATTAATAAACGAAAAACCATTACCGGATATTCAGCGCACAGTATTTTTAGCCTACAAATTAATCTACAATCACGCAAACTCTTATCTTCCTCCAAATTCAGGTAATATTCAAGATGATGGATTAATAAAAGAAGTACTTGTGGACGGAGGTGGATCATCTGCGAGTGAAAGAGCATTATGGGCAAAGAACTGTGCTTTTGTAATGTTAATAGGCCTGGATGGAAATGGAGATAGCCTTACGTTAAGTCAAAGAAGTGCATTTAAATACAAGGCAATTCAAGCCTTTGACAATTTGAATGGTGAAATACCTTCTTGAACCAATGAAGGTATTTTCTTGAATTAATTAGGAATATTACCTACAAGGTAGGAAATAAGGTTTTGTAATTAATTCCAATAAGGTTTAAAATACAACCCGGAAACTAGTTGTTTACCTGTATTGTTTATTGCCGTAAATACGTGCAAATATTTAAACACCATTCAGCCCTAAAACCACGTGGCATTCCCCTAGTCTTTTATTCAAATTTGCTGGTAAGCAAAAAATTAACAAACAGGTATTGTCGAAAAAGTATAAATTAGTTTTTCTAAAGCCTTTTCAATGAAACAGTTTTACCAAAGCCTAATACCTTAAATATCTATAAATACAAGGCTTTGGGCTTTGTGAAAACCAGTAAACAATATTTTAAGCCCTCAATACATACACTATGAAACAACTATTCTTACTTTTTTTATTGTTGATGTTGATTTTTTCTTGTAAAAGAGAAGAACCAATAACAGAACATATTTACCACTATCTGGATGCTAAATACTTAGCTATTTCTCCGTATTTTAATAATCCTGAAATTGACACATTGCAGTTTGTAAGTAATACTGGCGATACCCAAGTTTTTATAAAAACCCATATTGATACCACATGGTATATTGTGAATAGTTCTCAGGCAGAAGGCCCAACTTATCTGAGTCACTACGAGCAAAGAAGAGCGAACTTTAAGTGTATTAAGGGGGATGGATATTTGCAGGTGTTGTTAGTGACTAGTATTGATTATCCGAATGTTTCAAATTCTATGGTAATTTCTTATTGTGATTATCAGTTCTGTTACAGGTTTTCATGGTGGGATAGAAGGTTTGAAAATACTCTAACACAGATAAATTTTCAATTTTTTAGGTGGTTGAATAGAACATATTATTTAGGATTTAATGTCCCACAATATGAAAACATTAACCCCAATCTATATCATTCAGAAAAGGAGGGTATTTTTCTAATTCAAGACTCAGTTAAAAACATAAACTATACCCTGAATAATTAGTCCTATGAAAACTACTACTAGGCATTTAGTCTTCTTTATTGTTCTTTTTTTCTACTCAATTGTAGCTCTAGCCCAAGGTACCTCTGTAAAAGAATGGACCAGAAAAAGGCATAATATTGTTGGCGGACATTATGGACACCCATATACAATATTTGATAGGCATGAAAATGAGAATGTAATTGTTTTGATTGAAAATATTAGAAAAAGACTAATTAATGAAGATACCTTGAAAGGTTCAAATCAGATAGTTTTAAAAACCTATGAACGCATTTACAATTACGCAACTAGCAACCACCTAAACTCAGACAAGGGCTTTCCAAAAACGGGGGTAAGTAATTTAGCACTTTGGGCAAAGAACAATGCGTTTGTATTTTTAATTGGGCTAGATAAGGAAGGAAATGCTTTGGACCCAACTACAAGACTTGAATTTAAGAATCGAGCACTTTCTGCATTTGAGGCAATTGAAGATGAAATTCCTGATGGAGAATTGATGAAAAGAACTACTGCTCTCGTTTTAGGATATAGTTTAGCACACCCTACAATTCCAACCTTTATACCTACTATAAGCGCAGCTATTGGAACACAAATCTATCAAGAGTTGGTTGTTTACGAACAATATAAATTTCACAGCCGTTCATTGATTCTCTGGTTAGAGGCATATGACTTGTTAAAAGCAAGTGCTGTTTTAACTTCTGAATTAGGTAGTAATGCCTATTTCTCTAATAAAGATTCTGATGCAAATCAAAAAGATAAAAATGGTCATATTCTTAGAAACACACCTAGAAATATTCTTAGAGAGCAAACCAAAAATCTATATCTAGCAAGTAAAGGAGTTTTTGGTATTAGCACCCATGTTTTTGGTTGGAAAAAAAATCATGGAATCGCAAACACAAGTGCCATACTAATGGCAGCACAAGTATTGAATGATGCTGGGGTTGAGACGAATATTTTTAAAGGAAATTTTTTAGTTAGAATGTTGGGCGGCCCTGGTTATCAACCGCAATATAGTCCAATAAAATGGAATGAATTTAGTAAGGAATATCTAGAAGAGAATTTATTCACAGGTTGGCGTTTATTTTACCAAGATGCACCAATGGCAGATAAAAATCAAACAATAGACAGTTATAGCTCCTATGCAGAAGGGCCTTTTTATACAGATTATGGATTATTGGATTGTGGGATACCAGCAATGCGTGCGCAAAGTAATTTTTATCCTATAACTGCTTCTGAGGTCTTTTTTAACAGGACAGAAATTCAAAATATATATAATTGGTTAGATGGAATTGCAATTAGAGATATTTATCTACCGACATACGATAATTCAAAACCCGAGGCAACTTCATGGAGACTTTCTTTATATAGTAACAAAAAAGAATTTAATTATAATTATGGTGTTCCTGAAGGTGATTTTGTGGGTCAATTAGCAAATTATGTGGCTTTTATTGGAGGTAATAATATTGAAATAAACAAACAACAAAGACCAGAAATTAATCAAAAGTTAGCGGATGCCGGGAATATTGTCCTTAGGAAATATAAGCCTAACGATGTTGAGAATAAACATTCATATTATTACTTTCACATGCTTGCTGAAAGAGGCACTTCGGTTGATATAGAAACCGGCTTATTTGGTTTAGGAGGCACTCATGAAGATGATGACCTTGGGAGTTTTATGATTTATTGCAGTGGCAAAACAAACAGACCTATTCCCCTTGCGGTTGATCCACCATATATGGGTTGGAACGAAAACAAAGGTGCTGAAACTAATAGATATTGGATGCACAATGTAATTGAAATTGACAATGGAAAACCCGCCGAAGAACGGGTTTACAAAAATCCAAAACCCGTAAATATTATTTTAAGAGGGAATGAAAACAAAGAGTTTACCTTGAGTTATGATTTTTCTGATAAGCAAAACAACTTAAGAAGTGATGTCATAAAGAGAAATACATTTGAAATAAATCAAGGCAATACCATATATTATATGATAGCAGATTATGTAGATGCTACAAATGTTGATGGACCAGCCGAAGGCATTAATTTAACATTCAACGGAAATGGCCGTTATGAATTAGGAACACCCTCATTCCTGCAAGTCGGAAATTTATACAAATGGTTTTACCCCTGTATTTCAGCTGATTCTCTAAATGGGTGGCAAATTTCTTCTCATCATGCTGCTCTTGCTGGTGCATTCACTAATTCTGCGGCTTATTCAACCACTTTTGAAAGCAATACTACCAATGGCACAAGGGCAAATGGAATTACGAATGACAATCATTTAACCAGATTAAAATTCTATCAACCCAATAAGCGAAAAACCATTTTCCAATCCGTTTACTTTCCGCAAAAATGCGGGGAGGAATTGCCCAAGGTGTTTAAGCTAGATTCGTTTGAAAACAAACTGGTTACCATTGTTGAGTTCAAAAATCAGGTTGATACCCTTGAGATTTTCTCGAATGGCAAAAACAATATGGGCTATATTACCGATACCGTTTCGCATTTTCATTTAGCCAAATGGACAGGTGCCGAAGCAGATTCTGTGCAAAATCCTTTTCAAAGAACGAATGAAGCAAATAAAAAACTCTATTTCAATGCACAGAAATTATTTGTTGAAAAACACTCTTTGGCCTTCTTAGATAAAAGAGTAGGATTTTGCCCGCCCACCTATGCCCATTTCAGGAACTACTTTGCCAACGCTATTTCGTATTTGATTTATGGGAATGATACCTTGTTTTATTCAGATAAACTCATTGATGCTGATTTCGCTTTAACGGGTCGCCATACCTATCATTTTAAAATAACTCCAAGGGATAGCACTTCATCAAGCGATTCTATCAAGATAAAATTACCCGATGTGGCTCGCGGCACAGATATGGTGGCTATACTGGATATTACAGCAGATACGCTACAAGGGCGTTACGATTCACTAAGTAATTTCATTTACCTGGTTTTACCCCAACAAGCCACCGGTTTTAGCATTATGCAAAAAGACCTTTGCGCCGATTGTTATTTCCCTCCAGTAGGCACCAATTTCGATACCCTGTTTGTTGCCAATGATGGCTTGAAACATATATTGGGGAATAGCAAGAAAATTACAGCCAATAATGGACAGGTTCAAATTATCAATTCAACCCAACTGGAAATGTGTCCGGGTGTTATTTTGCATAACCAGGATTCCTTACTTGTTGAAGGTCCACCGCAATCTGAACCCATGAATATTCCTTCGTGCAGTGGGGTTGAAAACCTGAAGAAGTACAGCAAAAACAGCATGTTGGTGGTTTCGCCTTATGCGGCTTTGGTTTTAGATGCCACTAGTAAAACCTATATCAAAAATGGGGCTGGTTTGTACATCAAGCAAAATGGAAGTCTAGTGGTAAAAAGTGGTGCTTTGCTCGAAATTGGGGATAGTGGCACTGCGGGTTATGGCGAGTTTTATGCAGAAGCGGGCGCTTTTGTTTACATAGAACCGGGTGCAATTATTCGCTACCGCCGTGTACTTGGAGATACCCTTGATAAGAATTACATGATTTTTGGAATGAACAGTGGTGGGGTTATTGCCGGACTGCCCTACCAAATTGATTCTATTTTAATAGCAGATTCCATTATTCCCAATTACAATACGGCTTTGGCTATTTGCGATTTGGATTCTTTGAATCCCATTGGAAACAGGCAATGGGGTTATACCAATTTTGGAAAACCCGAAGCCAAATTTTTCACAAGAAGTTTGAACCTATGTGCCGGAGAACCTTTTCATATCAGCCTGAAACGCATGTTAAACGATGCTACTTTAAAGATAAAAGTATGTAAATTGGATAGCATTTTGGTTCCGGATGGATATGGTTCACATGTTTGGAAATACCGTTGCTTAAAAGATTCGCTGGCCTTAGATTCGGTTCCTCCCGATCCTACCTGCGTGCTTCCAAGAATTAGTCCGGAAGAGTGGACCTGGTATTTCCCTGCCAATACCTTACACCGGGTTCAAATTACAGTAACAAATGAATGTGGTAAATTACACGATACTCTAGTAGATGTGCGGGTATTGGATTCGGCACAAATTGATTTGATAGCACCAAGCCTGGCCTGTGAAGGAACAGGAACAGTGAAAGTGCTTCCCATTTTAAACCAGGGCGGTATGGTAAACTATGCATTTGAGGTAAATGAGGTATTAGACAGTAGCAATTTGAATGCATTATTGGGTAATGCTACTGAAGATTATTCATTTCAAACAACAGGCATTTTACCGGACACCTTTAGCTTTCCGGGTATGTATTTTAAAGGTGGCCGAAAGTACCAAATTTCCTTCTCATACATCAGCAATTGCGGCGTTGTAACAGCTGAAAAGGAGGTGAATATTCCCACAGGTGCTTTTATTAAATCCGAAAGACCAACTGCTTACGCGAGTCCTTTGCAAGGTGCTCGCTCTGTTCAATTGCATGGGTTTGTTAGTTTGGCCGACAGTTTTTCCTGGTGGCCTACCACTTACTTAAACAGAAGCGATACCTTGGTTGTTATCAGCACACCCGAAGACCCTATTGCCTATGTTTTGCAAGCTTTCTCGGGATCTTGTATGGCTAGCGATACCCTGGAAATAAGGTACAACCGAATTGCCAATGCCGGTGAAGCAGATACCGTTTGTTTGAGTGGAAATGAAATTGTAATTGGCAATGGATACGATGCTTCTTTGTTTCTGGGTTATTTGTTTTTCAAAGGAAGAACGGAATTCCGTGCTGAGTTTATTGATGAAACCACCACCGACAATGCCTATTTTCAAGACTTTACCCGATTTATGCATACCGAATCCTTTAAGGATTGGATTCAGAATTGCGGAAATTTGAAGGATGAATTTAGTACGGATTTATTGAAAGAAGTCTGCATTAAAAAAACGTGGTTTGGCAATTATTTCAAGAATTTCTATTCGTTTAGCAACGAGAATATTCCTGCCTTGGATGATTTTGTAAATGAATTAAATGCTGATAGTGTTTTGAATGCAAATTTTAACAATACGGGTGATTGGGCCAGCCAAAGGTCGTGTATCCCTGAACTTTTTGCGCGCTACGACAATTTTAAAACGAGTAATGTGAATGACTATTCCATTAGTTGGACCAAAATAAGTGGTGAAGACACTTTGTCCTTATTGCATTATTCAAACCTGGCACTTGCCATTGATTCACCTCGGCAAACCACGGTTTATATTCAGCAGGCCATTACCCCCACCTATGCAGAATTTGATGAAACCATAACCTATGTTGACACCCTGACCGAAGCAGGATTTATTGTTGCCTTTCAAATGGACTCAAGCGTCTATTTTGAAAATGTGAGCATTCCGGAAAGCAACTCCAACTCGTACAGCTGGAATTTTGGAGATGGCACAAGTTCAACAAGTAAACATGCATTCCATACCTATCCAAAATTTGATACCAGTTATGTAGCTTGCCTTCAAGTAACCAATCAATGTGGCAGTTTTATGTATTGTGATACGGTATATATTGACTCTGCGCATTGGAATTACATGAATAAGGTAACCATCAATACCAGCCCCTTGCATGAGTCAATTGGAGTTCAACAAGCGGATAATTTAACGGTCCATCTTTTTCCCAATCCTGCCGAGTCACAGATTTTCTTAAGCTATCAAAGCACGCAAGAGAATTTTGAAGGCAGATTGATTATTACAGATAGCCAAGGCAAGCAAATTTGGGAAACTGTTTTGGTACAGAATCAAGCCCTGATAAAACTACCCAGTGAAAGCTGGAATGCAGGATTGTATGTATTCAAATTGCAAAATCAGTTTAAAACCAAGCAGGGTAAGTTTGTGCTTATGCGGTAATGGGAGCTTGCTGAATCGTTTTTAATGTTATAACAAACCCAACCATCTGTGTGAACGCGTTGGGAGCATAGGCATACATTTCATTTGGCAACGCCCCTCCGCGTTAGGGATTGCAGGGGAAATCCTTTTTTGCGCGGCTGGGATCTGCGGCTGGGGTCGGCAAAAAAGATTGGACCGGAAAGCCCGCCCCCAACAAGGCCTTCGGCCTTCGTTGGGGGAACGCCCAAAAAGAATTGTTGAATCAGAAACGCATGCGCATTGTCCAGATGCCCCAAAATCCAAATGCCCCAATGGTATTGGCAAGCATATCGGCATAATCAAAGCTGCGGTATATAAGCAGGAAGCCTTGCACAAATTCTACACCAATACCCATGAGCGAACAAAGTAAGGGTGCCAGCCAAATTTGTTTTACCTTGTTGTGGTAAAAGGCCCAAATAAGAGTAAGACTTTGTATCCCGAACAAGCCAAAATGAAACAGCTTGTCCGGGCCAAAAATAAATTCAAAACTGAGGTCGGGTAGTTGGCTTGGATGGATAAAACAGGCGGTTAAAATAACGACTGTCCATCCTAGAAAGGGCAAGTAATAGGCCGGTTTTCTCATTCCTGTGATAAAACGGCTGCAATACCCGGAAGTGTTTTGCCTTCAAAGTATTCTAGCAATGCACCACCACCTGTGCTTACATAACTCACTTGGTCTTCAAAGCCAAATTTGGCCACAGCAGCAGCTGAATCACCTCCTCCAATTAAACTGAAAGCTCCGTTTTTGGTTGCTTCAGCAACTGCAACTGCAATGGCTTTGGTTCCATTTTCGAAATGGCTCATTTCAAATACACCCATAGGTCCATTCCAAAGAATTGTTTTTGAATTGCGTACCACATCGGCAAATTGTTCAATGGCTTTTTCTCCAATATCCAAGCCCATCCAGCCTTGTTCAATATGTTGGTTATCGCAATTCTTGAAATTGGCTTCGTTGCTAAATGCATCGGCAACCACCGAATCAATAGGCAAATGCATTTTTACTCCTTTGGCTTCAGCTTTTTTCAAGAGCTCTAAGCAAAGTTCCAAGCGGTCGTCTTCGCATAAACTGGAGCCAATTTCAAAGCCTTGGGCTTTGAGGAAAGTATAGGCCATACCACCACCAATGATGATATGGTCAACTTTTTCGATCAGGTTTTCAAGAATAAGCAGCTTGTCGGAAACCTTAGCACCACCGGTAATGGCAGTGAAAGGACGTTCGGCATTCTTCATCACTTTTTCGGCGTTGGCCACTTCTTTAGCCATTACATAGCCAAAGCAGGAATTTCCTGGAAAGAACTTGGCAATAACAGCTGTTGAGGCATGAGCCCGGTGTGCAGTTCCAAAAGCATCGTTTACCCAGATATCGCCCAGCTTGCTAAGCTTTTCGGCAAAAGCTTCATCTCCTTTTTCCTCTTCTTTGTAAAAGCGAAGGTTGTCCAGCAAAAGCACTTCGCCTGGTTTAAGCGCAGCCGCCATTTCTGCTGCTTCTGCGCCTATGCAATCGCCAGCGAATTTTACATCAACACCCAACAAAGCAGAGCAGGTGCTTAACGCGTTTTTCAGGGTATGTTTTTCAAAGTCAACACTTCCATCTTCTTTCAATTTTTTGAGAGGACGACCCAAGTGGCTCATCAGCACGCAGGAGCCGCCATCGTTTAGAATTTTTTGGATGGTAGGAACAGTGGCCCGGATGCGAGCATCATCGGTAACTTCGAGGGTTTTTTTATCCAATGGAACATTGAAATCGACGCGGATTAGTGCACGTTTGCCGGCGAAATTAAACTGGTCAACAGTAATCATATCGGGTAATTTTTGGTGCTGCAAATGTAGGGAATTCGGGCAAAGGCCAAAACCATGCAGTAGGGGGGGCATTAAGGGTTTTTGAAAAATTAACCATGAAGAAATGAAGGACATTAAGTTGTTGAGCGTCAGTTAATACATTTTCATCTTTCCATTTCTATAAGCTTGACCATCCCGGTATAGAAGGTAATTTGGATTAAGCTTTCCTTCATTCTCTTCATTCCTTCATGGTAAACTTAACATGAGATTAATGGTGGCTCTTTAAGTTTCATGCTTAGTTTCTTCATTGCCTTCATACCTTCATGGTAAACTTAATCCTCATAGGTATAATGATTTCTTATGGTCCCAACTTCCTAATGGTTAATTGATTCTCCATGGTTCCAGAATCAGTTAGGGATTTGGAGTTCCTTTAGCGGAAATGGGTTGATGCTTTCCTTTTTACGAACATTCCTGCATATTTGATTTATGAAAAAAGTTTACTTTCTGGGAATTATTTTGCTTGCAACTCTTTCTGCGATTGGACAAAAAGTTCGCTACCTCGACCCTGTTTTTGATAGTGTAGTAAGTTACCCCAATGTGCAATACGGTGCTTCACAAACTTTCCAAAACACCACCCTTAATCTCAATATGGATTTTTACTATCCCTACGGAGATTCACTTACCAACAGACCTTTGCTGGTGTTGGCGCATGGTGGCTCTTTTGTGCAAGGAAGTCGTCAAGCTGCCGATATTGTAAAAGTTTGCCGAGAAATGGCATTGCGTGGATATGTTTGTGTTTCTATCCAGTATAGACTCGGTGTAAACATTGCCGGCAGCAGCTTAAACCAGGAATTCTCACATGCAGTATGGAGAGCAACTCAGGATGGTCGTGCCGCTGTTCGTTTCCTTCGCAAACGTCATGCTGAAGAGAGCAATATTGATGGAATAGATACTTCAAAAATTTTTGTTGGTGGCATTTCTGCCGGTGGTGTTTTAGGTATGCATCTGGTGGGTCTAGACCGCTATGAAGAGATTGCACAAACAAGCATTGATACCGCACAGGTTGGGGATATTGATGGCACTAGCGGAAATCCGGGTTATTCCTGGAGAGCAAGAGGTGTTGTAAACCTCTGTGGTGCCATTTCAAACGTGGCTTGGTTGGCAAACAATAACGATGTTGCATTTATCTCCATGCACGGTACCAACGACCAAACTGTTCCTTACAAATCCGATTACTTCAAGTTTTTTGGAAATCCCATCGGATTCCTTCAAGGCAGCTTCTCTATTGATTCTGCTGCCGCCAGTCTTGGCTATAAATCGGTATTGCATACCTTCCAGGGAGCCGACCATGTTCCTTTTTCAACCAATGCACTCTACATGGATACTACCATCCGATTCGTGAGCAGGGAACTTTATAAAAACCTTACCGGATTAATTCCAACTTCGCTTGAAACTATCCGCGAAGGCGAGATTGCTTCTTTCTTTCCAAATCCCGCAAACTCTTCCATTTCGTTCAGCGCTTCACGCAGTAATTTATTACAAGTAAACATGTATTCTTTGAATGGTCAGGAAGTGCTGAGTGCTGAGGTTTCACCTGGCTCCAGCTTAGATTTAGCGAAGCTTGAGCGAGGCATGTACCTCATTGAAATTAAAATGGAGGAAAGCCTGATTCGTAAACGTTTGATTCTGGAATAAGGGTGAATCGGTATTACAAGATTTACGATTTTGAACTACATGGGCAGAATCCGCAAGAGCTGCATACTGTTCGCACTATTGATGTGGAAGGACAGCGTATTTGCCTGGTTCGGTTGAAGGAGGGTTATTATGCAATTGATGACCGTTGCCCACATGCAGGTGCTCGCCTTGGACTTGGAAAATGCGATGAGGAGGGGAGAGTGATTTGTCCGGTTCACCGGTACAAATACGATGCAAAAACAGGTCGTGGTTTGCCTGCCCAGGGCGATTATGTAAAAACGTATTTGGTTGAAACCCGCAACGATGGCGTTTACATTGCCCTAGAGAAAAAATGGTGGCAAATTTTTTAAGCGTATGAAGGAGCAGATATACGCATACATGCACAGTGCTGAGCACTTCTCCCAATGGAGCTCTTCTCATGTTGCGGCGCTTATGGTGTCTTTGTTTCTGATTTTGGTACTGCCTTGGTTTGCCAAAAACAAATTGTCAGAACGTGGCCAACATGCCATAGGTGCTGCAATTGGAATAACCATTACAGGTTCCTTGGTTGTCTGGAATTTATTGAATTACCTCAGTGGAGAATACAATATTCAAACGGATTTACCGCTTCAACTCTGCCGCTTTTCCAATCTGGCAATTGTTTTGGTCATGGTTTGGCGAAGTCAGTGGTGGTTTGAATTGCTTTATTTCTGGGCGCTTGCAGGCATGCTTCAAGCCTCTGTAACACCGGATCTTACCGAAGAATTTCCGCACTTTTTGTACATCAGGTACTGGATTGGCCATACAGGTATGATATTGGCCATTGTTTATGCAAGTGTGGTGTATGGCATGCGTCCCCAATTGAAGCATATCTGGAAAGCCATGATTGGAATCAATGTGTTTCTGGTTTTAGCTATTGTAGTGAATCTTGCGCTTGATGCCAATTATTTCTGGATTTGCGGAAAGCCCAAAACAGCAAGCATTTTAGACCATTTGGGTCCTTGGCCTTATTATGTAATTTTCGCAGAAGTAGTGGCTTTGATAAACTTCACTGCGGCCTATATTCCTTGGTGGATTATTGATTGGGTGGACCGAAAAAATGCAGCTGAAAAAGTGCTGGCGGAAAACTAGCATTCTTTTTGGCGGGAAATCCTTACCTTGGATTCATGGATTCCCGTATTCAGCAACTTCAGGATAAACTAGAGCGACTTACTCACCTTCAATCCAAACTTGGAGAGGAGTTGGGTGCGCTTAAAAAAGAGCTTGATTTCCTGAAGTCCGAATCCGGTTCGTCGGAGCATAATGTGCAATCCTCTCTTCAGCCCGAAGCACTTCCTATTCTAAATGTCCTGGAATCACCACCATTATCGGAGCCCCCAAAGTCCAAGTTGTCAGAGCCTGTTCCAGAGCCTCCTCCCTTGTTTTATCCCAAACCCAAAACCGACTGGGAGAAGTACATTGGCGAAAACCTAAGCAGTAAAATTGGTATTGCCATCCTGGTACTGGGGGTTGGAATTGGCACCAAATATGCCATCGACCACAATATCTTAAGTCCGCTGGTCCGTGTAATTCTGGGTTATTTGCTCGGTTTTGCATTAACCTTTAGCGCGTATTGGTTCAAAGAAAAATACAAAGGATTTTCCGCAGTACTCTTAGGGGGCTCCATGGCTATACACTATTTCCTGACCTATTTTGCGTATTCCTTGTATGGATTTATTGGTCAGGTTCCGGCCTTTGCCATCATGGCTGGCTTTACTGTGTTTACGTCTATTGCAGCGGTTCAATACAACAGGCAAGCGATTGCTCATATTGGTTTGATTGGTGCCTATGGCGTGCCTTTCTTACTCTCGGATGGCTCTGGAAGAGTTGCAATACTTTTTGCCTACATGGTGCTGGTGAATATGGGTGTTGTTGCCGTGGTGGCCAGAAAAGATTGGCGATACCTCTTTGTTCACTCCCTGGTACTTAGCTGGATTATATTCGCTTCCTGGTCCTTGTTTGATTTTAACTATTCGAATCAATCAGGTATTCATTTGTTGTTTTCAGGATTGTTTTTTGTGCAGTTCTACACAGCAATATACTTGCACAAAGCAAAATCATCCGGAGATGAAAGGACAGGTATTCTTCATTTGGTACTTACCTTGGTCAATGCAGTTTTCTTTTTCTTGTTGAATTATCATCTGCTCGATAGTAAACCAGGTTGGCAAGTCTATACCGGATTGTTTACTGCTGGCAATGCGGCCATTCATTTGTTGGTGGTTGCATTTATGCAAAAACAATCAACCCGTCAAACAGCCTACTTCAATGCAGTATTGGGTTTGGTTTTTGTGTTTCTGAGTTTGGCAATACCAGTTCAGTTGGATGGCGAATGGGTAACTTTGGCCTGGGGTTTAGAAGCCTTGATTTTATTTTGGGTTGCCAGGAAGCATCAACTTCGGTTTTATGAAATTGCCGCTACTTGTCTGATGGCAATTAGCTTGGGAAGTTTATTTCAGGATTGGGGCAGTCAATTGCGTTTGAGTACCTCTTCCCAACAAACGATGATTCCTGTTTTCAACTTACGTTTTCTGGGAAATGGCTTGATGGTACTGCTTTATGCGGCCATGCTTCGTATTGCACTAAAGCATGCGTGGGTTAAAGATAATCTCCAGACCTATGAATGGAAGAAGCTAAGGACCTTCCTGCTTCCCGCACTTTTTGTGCTTAGCTTGTTGGGACTTGGGATGGTTGAGATTTCAGTGTTCTGGAACCAGAAATTCTTCATTCTTGCGCAGAAGTATGCAGAGGATGCGGCAGGCTTTGATCTGAGTCCGGTGCATTCCTTCAAGCATATTTGGCAGGTGAATTACCTGTTGGGTATTTCTTGTGCGCTCTTGGCAACTCAATTGTGGAGGGAATCAAATGAAGATTCTGCGGATGTTTATTTTACTGGAATGCTTCTGCTATCCATGGCTTTGTATCTTATCGTTTCATTGCCGGCATTTATGGAATTGCGGCAGGCGCTCAGTCTTTCTGCTATGCCGGGTGCACCTATCGCTTTGAAAGGCAGCAGTAGCATTCGCTATCTTTCTTTAGTCTTCATGCTTCCGGCACTGTTTCTGTTGTACAAAGCATTTCCTGTGTTTGACCGATTTGGTTCCTATTGGAAAATGCTTGGAGTTCTTGCCTTCCATTTCGTTTCTCTGGCCATGATTAGTTCGGAGTTGCTGGCTTTACTTCCGGATACCTACAATTCAAGGCAATTGGTGCTCTCACTGGTTTGGGGAGTGTATGCCCTTTTCTTGGTTGTTAAAGGAATTCGCAATGGGATTTCCTTTCTGCGAATTGCGGCAATTGTCTTGTTTGCAATTACATTAGTCAAGGTTTTGCTGATTGATTTAAGACACCTGGATACCTTGTCGAAAACACTTGTTTTGGTTGGTTTGGGTTTATTGTTGCTTGTCATTTCTTTCCTGTATAACCGCTATAAAAAAAGTCTCGATGAAGAGATGGAAAAGGAGTAGTCTGCTTGTCCTTTTTTTTGGGATACTTTTCCTGGCTGCCAAGGCCCAGGTTGATGGTTATTTGTACCGCAGGCCTTTGCATGGCGTAACACAGGAATGGCATCAGTTGAATTTGAATGAAGAAATTCTATCGCGTATCAATACCGGGAAAACAGATTTGCGTGTAATTTCCATTCAAGGGGACACACAACAGGTTCCCTATATCCTACAAAGCAGTAAGGAGATGCTGGAATGGAAACAGGTTCCTTTTCGCTTGTTGAATGAAAGTAGAAGAAATGATTGGTACTATATCACACTGGCCTGCGATACAGGCTTGGTTGCAAATGACATAAGTCTCGACTTTGAGCAGGAAAATTTTGATTGGCGAGTAAATTTGGAAGGAGCAGAACGCCTTGGAGAATGGGCAACGATTCTGAATGATATTCGAATACTGTCCATAAAAAATCAGTATACCTCCTATTCCTTTTCCCGCTTGCGTTTCAGCAATTGCAAGTTCCCATTTTACCGCATTTCAATAAGAGGTAGTGAGAAACCAATTTTAAAATCAATAGTCCTGAATCAAGAACTATACAAGCCGGGACAGAGTTTAACGTATGAGGTGCGAAATTTTCAGGTACTTCAACATCCCGAAAGGAAGCAGACTGAGGTTCGCTTTCGGCTTCGCTTTCCGGCTGAGCTAACCGGATTGCAATTGTACTGCAAAAGCCGTTTCGATTATTTCAGGGAAGCATTAATCGAGAGTCTCGTTGATAGCATACAAACAGATGCAGGATGGACCAGAAGGTACAGTCAAATACGCTCGGCAAGTTTTTCATCAAACGATTATTCTCCCTTTACCTTTTCACCATTAAGAGCCCAAGAGTTTCGCGTATTGATTCAAAATGGCGACAATCCTCCATTGGATTTTGAATCCGTAAGCGCTTTTGGTCCGGCACATAACCTGATGCTTCGGTTTCCAGCGGGTGCTTCCGAGCAGCAATACTATTTGTATTACGGAAATGCGAATGCTCAGGCTCCGGAATATGATATTAATGCCTTTCCAACCAAGATACCCAAACAGGCTTCTGCGCTGGCAGTAGGGGAGGAAGAACAAGTTGCTGATGTGCATTTGCAGGTAGATACTGATTATAAATCAACCAAATGGATTTGGTTTGTGCTGATTCCACTGCTTGCCTTTTTGGGTTTGTTTGCTTTTCGCATGTTAAAACCGACGGAATGACAGCTGTCAGTTCTTCCCTATTTTTTCAGACAGCCTATTTTGCGCTTCATCTGCCAAAACAAACGTTTCGGTTAATTGTCTGAATTTTGGGCATCATTTTTACTGCCCTAGCACAAAATTCAACAACTATGCACGGAGCTCCTTCTCCATTTTTATTACTTATTCCATTGGCCATTGTATTTGGTCTTGATTACTATGTCTTTCAGGGATTCAGAACGCTTGTTGCCGGAACACGCTTTCAAACCTTATGGAACATCGCTTACTGGTTAGTGGGATGGATTCCTTTAGCCCTTATTGTCATTGGTTTTTCGGATGCCGCAAAGCCGGGTGGACTAAGTTCATTTCAGCAGTTGGTTTTCAATGTGTTTATCACCTTGTTTGTGAGTAAGCTCTTTGTATTGGTGTTCTTAGTTGGTGAAGACATATTTCGGTTCTTCCAATTTATCTGGCAACGTTTTTCTTCTCCCATCGATGCTCCAGCGTCTATGCCCGGTCGTCGGGAGTTTATTTCAAAGTTGGCTTTTGTGGTTGCTGCATTGCCTTTTGGTTCCTTCGTTTATGGATTCACCAAAGGAAAATATGCCTATAAGATTCATAAACAAGAATTGGTTTTTAAAGACCTTCCTGAGGCATTTGATGGATTCACCATCACACAAATTTCCGATGTACACAGTGGTAGTTTCGACAACAAAGATGCCGTTGCAGAAGGCATAAAAATGATTGCCGATTTAAAGAGCGACCTCTTAGTTTTTACAGGCGATTTGGTGAATAATCATGCCGAGGAAGTTGAGCCTTTTAAAGACTTGTTTGCTTCCCTCAATGCTCCTTTTGGAAAGTTCTCGGTATTGGGCAATCACGATTATGGTGACTATGTAGCTTGGGAATCTCCCGCTCATAAAAACGCTAACCTTGATCGCTTAAAGAATCATCACCGTGATATGGGTTTCCGCTTGTTGTTGGATGAACAGGTGAAGCTGAGTAAAAACGGCCAGTCGATTAGCTTACTTGGGGTAGAAAACTGGGGCAAAGGTTTTGGTGAAAGGGGCGATTTGGAGCGTGCCTTGCAGGGTTCAACCCAACAGGATTTTAAAGTATTGCTTTCTCACGACCCAAGCCATTGGGATGAGCAGGTAAAAGGCCACGATAACAAAATTCATTTAACACTTTCAGGCCATACGCACGGCATGCAAATGGGTGTAGAAATTCCAGGTTTTAAATGGAGTCCGGTAAAATACAGGTACAGGAATTGGGCAGGGATTGCCAGCCATAACGAGCGCCATTTGTATGTAAATCGCGGTTTTGGTTTTATTGGATTTACCGGCAGAGTGGGTATTTGGCCCGAGATTACACAAATTACCTTACGTCGTGCTTAAGGCTTTAGGCAAAGTAGCTGAGTCTTGGTTTGATTAGTTAAACCATTTCTTGCTAATGGCTTCTTTGTTTTTTATGAGGTAATTTCTAAATGCTTTTGAAACCGCTGAATGGGGTTTATTTGAGGATCTAACAAGTTGCCAGCGCGAACGAATTGGAAATCCCTGTACAGGTACAATGTGCAGGGATTTACTTTTTAGCTCGTTTCGAATCCCAATTAATGGCATAACAGAATAACCTAATCCCGCAATAACCGCCTGCTTTACAGCTTCGTTCGAGCTGAGTTCGAGTTTCTGTGGAATGTTTAGTTTGTTGGTTTGCATGAACTTTTCAAGTGTTAGCCGTGTTCCTGAGCCTTCTTCACGATAAATCAATCGCAACTCCTTTAGTTGGTTCCGACTCAGTTTTTTGTTGTCTTTCCAAACCTTATTTGAGACCAGGTACAAGAGGTTTTCCATCAGTTCAATACGTTCCAACTTTAGTCCTTTCTGGTCCAGCGAAATCAAGCCAAAGTCCACCTCATTGTTTTTTATTTTTTCAATCACATCAGCTCGGTTGGTCACCATCATCCGCAACTCAACTCCCGGATTCTCTTCTAAGAAGGCACTCAGAAAATAGGGCATGATGTATTTTCCGGTTGAAACAACTGCAACTTTTAACTGACCTATCAATTGGCCTTTTTTTTCTTGTTCGAGGTAGTAAATCTTGCGAAAGGACTCTAGAGTGGCCTCGGTCTGATGGAGTACCTTTTGGCCATAATCGGTAAGATAAATACGCTTTCCTCGGGTTTCAAGTAAAGGCTCAGAAAATTGTTCCTGAAAACTTTTGAGCTGCATGGATACCGCCGGTTGGGTAATCCGCATGGCCTCCGCAGCTTTGGTTAAACTTCCTAACTGGGCTACAAGTTGGAATATCTGAAGTTGTTGTAAACTGATGTTCATAAGAAAATCTTATATCAAACATAAGTATTTTGAATTTTTTCTTATTCAAAATCTCCACCAGTTTTGCAGGGTATGAAAACAATAACTGTTGCAAAAGGTGACGGAATAGGTCCCGAAATTATGGATGCAGTGCTCGGTATTCTGCATTCAGCCGGTGCTCAGCTCCAAATCGAGGAGATTGAAGTTGGGGAAAAAGTTTACCTCAGTGGAAACACTTCCGGTATTGATGCTTCTGCCTGGGAGTCTATTCGGAGAAACAAGGTTTTTCTTAAGGCGCCAATTACCACACCCCAAGGTGGTGGCTACAAGAGTTTGAATGTTACCACCCGCAAGTTCCTCGGGTTGTATGCCAATATTCGTCCTTGCATGAGCCTTCATCCTTTTGTGGCAACCAAGCATCCTCAAATGGATGTTGTTATTGTGCGCGAGAATGAAGAGGATTTGTATGCAGGAATCGAACATCGTCAAACCGATGAGGTAGTGCAGTGCTTGAAGTTGATTAGTAGACCTGGATGTGAGCGTATCGTGCGTTACGCATTTGAATATGCGCGCACCAACAAACGCAAAAAGGTTACCTGCTTCACCAAAGACAATATCATGAAACAAACCGATGGCTTGTTTCACCAGGTATTTGATGAAATTGCGGCCGAATATCCGGAGATCGAAAACGAGCATTGGATTATCGACATCGGTGCTGCTAAACTGGCTGATACCCCGGAGCTGTTTGATGTCGTAGTGATGCCCAATCTTTATGGCGATATCCTATCGGATGTGGCCGCTCAAATTGCAGGTTCTGTTGGATTGGCCGGGTCTGCCAACATTGGTCCTGAATGTGCTATGTTCGAGGCAATTCACGGTTCGGCACCAAGGCGTGCAGGACAAAACATGGCTAATCCTTCCGGATTGTTGCAGGGAGCAATTCTAATGCTTAGGCATATTGGTCAGGCAGATGTTGCTACACGAATTCAAAATGCCTGGCTGCGTACCATTGAACAGGGTATTCATACCTATGATATCTTCAAGGAAGGGGTTTCCACGCAGAAAGTAGGGACACGTGAATTTGCGGATGCAGTAATCCATAACTTGGGTGAATTGCCTCAAATTCTGAAAGCGGAAAAGGTTTCGGAAGCCGTTCCCATGAATCTTGCACCGAGCCCTGCTCCATCCAAAGCCAATAAAGTTTTGGTGGGAGTTGACATCTTCCTTCATCGAAGCGCTTGCACACCCGATGAATTAGCAACAGAACTTGGCAAGATTCAGGTGGCAGGTACATTGTTGTCTGTAATTACCAACCGTGGAATTAAGGTTTGGCCTGATGGATTTCCGGAAACCTTATGCACCGACCATTGGCGTTGCCGCTTTACCGCCCGCTCTGGCGAAGGCTTTACCCATGGGCAGATCCTGGCTTTGTTGCAGGAAATGGAAAAACTCAATTTCGATTTTATCAAAACTGAAAACTTATACCAATTCGATGGAAAAAATGGATTCTCACTCGCACAAGGACAATAAAAGCTTCTCCCTTATCAATGGCAGCTTTGCTTCGCAAGATGCAATTCACTTGATTGGTTCCATGGTGAATACTAAAATTGCCTACCACGAAAATTGCATCCTCAAAACAATGGACGAGGAAGACATTAAACACCGTGAAAAACGAATTAGAGAATTGCAAAACGATTGGAAACAGTTGCGTGACGAACTTCTTGTTGCTACTGGACCCCAAGCGTTAAAACTGGAATTGAAATGGGAAAATCGGTTTTTGGAGGACGCCAGCTTGGTGTAGCCACACAACATGGAAAAGGGGAGGTAATTGCCACAGTGCTTGTACCTGCACTTCAATTAACACGTGTTTTCGAAATCCCCACTCCAACCGATGTTTTGGGAACTTTCTCCGGCGAAACCGAACGTGTGCTTTCGCCGGTGGAAGCCGCCCGCGAAAAATGCAGAATGGCTTTTGAAGCCACCGGCAACTCTTTGATTATTGCTTCTGAGGGAAGTTTTGGTCCACATCCTTCCAATCCTTATTTTACTGCCAATACAGAGACTTTAGTCCTGATTGATTTCGATACAACTCGGGAGTACATGGTTCATCACACAAGTCCCAAAGTGCATTGGAACACGCAAACTTTTCAAAGCTTACAAGGGTTTGCAGATTTTTTAAAGCGGGCAGATTTTCCCAGGCACGGCCTGCTCTTGCATACCGGCTCGAAAAGAGCCAATGAGATTTTTAAAGAATGCAGGGATGTCCAGGAACTAGAAGAAAAGGCAACTTTCTTACTGAATCAACAAGGCTTGTTTATTGCCGAATCAGATTTGCGAGCATTTCGAAATCCCACGCGCATGGAGGTCATTGGGGAAGCTGCTCAAAAGTTGGCCAATCTACTTCAAGCTACCTGTCCGAATTGTACGGAACCGGGTTTTGATGTAAAACGGAAAATTCCAGGTTTGAATTGTGCCTGGTGTGGGATGCCTTCTCCCTTGGCTAAAGCCTATCTAAAAGGCTGCAAGGCTTGCGGATTTGAGCTTGAAGAAGCGGTTCCCCAAAAGGCTGCCGACCCGCAGTACTGCCTGTTTTGCAATCCTTAAATCAATCCCATTTCTTTTTAAAATCGCCTCGCGAAAAGTACTTCTCTATCAAACAATACAAGAGGATAAAGAAGTACCTGGAGCCCATCTCCCGGATTTTTAGTTTGCTTACTCCAAATTTCCGATTGGTCCAACTGTTGGGAAGAACAGCATAACTGTATCCCCTCACAATGGCTTTTAAGGGCATTTCAAGTGTAAGGTTGAAGTGTGGTGATAATAGTGGTTGTATTCCCTGAATGGTTTCTTTGCGATAAAGCTTAAAGGCATTGGTGCAATCGTTGTAACGAATATTGAACAATACCCTAACCATATTATTTACCAGCCGGTTGAGGTAAAGTTTATGACGGGGATATTCAAACACTTTGCCTCCCTTCATCCATCTGCTTCCAAACACACAATCATACCCTTCCTGAAGTTTATGGTAAAACAAGATCAGATCGTCTGGCGAGTCGGATAGGTCAGCCATCATAACGGCAACACAATCCCCTTCAAAATTTTCAAGTCCTTTTCGAACGGCATAACCAAATCCATTGGGACCTGTATTGGTTACCACACGAAGCGTATTTATGCTGCTTTTCAAGGATTCAAGAACCTGTAAGGTATTGTCCTTGCTATTGTCATTTACAACAACAATTTCGTGTTGAATGGACTCTTTTTGAAGTCGTTCAAATAGCTTTTGAAGCGTTTCGGGAATGGATTCTGCTTCGTTGTAGGCAGGAATTACAACACTTAGTTTCATTAAAATGTAAGGTTCAGTTTAAGTGTTTCGTTTCCGCGTTTCAACTCAAGTGGTACAGTTTGCCCTTTTTCAAAGGAACCCAGTGCTTTCATGTACACCTGCATATCGCTAAGTTCAATGCTTCCAAGTTTGGTAAGGATATCTCCGCGCTTCACACCAGCAAGTGCTGCCGGCCGCCCATCTGTAACGCCATCTACTTTTACGCCTTTTCCTTCGTACAGGTAATCGGGCATAATGCCCAAAGTAACCTTAAATGATTTTGCACCTTCCTGATGGGTTTCTTTGGTTTTGGTGAATGCCAACTTGGATTGTTTATCGAGTTTGCCAATCAGACCATACACATATTTGATTACACTAAGGGTGCCATTGAAATTGATAGCTTCCCAATCATCGGAGGGTTTGTGGTAATCGGAGTGGTTGCCGGTAAAGAAATGTAGAACAGGCATGCCTTCGTTGTAAAAGCTTGTATGATCACTGGCTCCCGTTCCACTGGGGTCGAACTTAACATGAATACCGTCTGCTGTAGTTTTTGTTAGCACAGAATCCCAGCGTGGTGAAGTGCCGGTTCCACTGATTGAAAAGCTATTCTTGCTGGTGTCTAATCGACCAACCATATCGAAATTGAGCATGTAGTTTACCTTTTTCAAATCGATGGTTGGGTGCTCAACAAAATATCTCGAACCTAACAAACCTTCTTCTTCCCCGCTAAATGCTATAAAAAGATAGTTTTGAGAACGATACGGAGATTTCTGCAACAGCTCGGCCAGTTCAATTAATACAGCTGTTCCACTTGCATTGTCGTCGGCACCGTTGTGAATTTGAGGTGCTTCATTTTGTGTTTTTCTGTAGGTTGAACCTCCCAATTCATTGTATCCCAAATGGTCGTAATGCGCACCAATAACAATGGTTTTTTCCGATTTGTTGTTGATGAATCCAATTACGTTGTGACCCTTCAATTCAACGCCAACTGTGTCCAATTCGAGTTCAATTTTAGCATTCACAAACGTGTTACTATCAACCCGGGTTTGATGGCCCAGAAAGTAAATCGGAACAGCTTTAAATGGAGCCTTGGTTATGGGTTTAAAATCGGGTTCAAGTAAATCGGGTTGATTGTTGACAACGATAATTGCTTCTGCTCCTTTTTTGATGGCGGTATCAATTTTTGCTTCCAAAGAAGCATAAGCGGCTAAGGGTGAGTGTGGATTTTCAGGATCAGGTCTTCCCATTTTAAGCACCACAATTTTTCCTTTTACGCTTTTATGTTGGGCATAGTCGTTGTGCTGCGGAGATTCAATTCCATAGCCTACCCAAACGCATTTTCCGGATACCTTTCCTAAGCCGCTTTGTGTATAGGGAAAGGCACGGTCTTTCATTATTTTATCAAACTTCAATTCTCCTGACTTGTTTTGAATAACCAGGGAAGCCTGTTTGTAAGTGATGCGTTTAAGAATAAACTCTTGCAAAAAACCTTGTTCACCTTTGGCCCATAGGTTCATACCTTGGAAGTTTTCCTGAATAAATTCATAGGCCATTTTTTCGCCTTTGCTACCTACCAAGCGGCCTTCCAACCGGTCGTCTGCCAGATAACTGATATTGTGCTCCAGAGATTGTTTGATATCAGCATCGGTTTTGGGAAGGGTTTGTGCCACGGCCCCAAATCCTGCAAATAGAAAAGCTGTTGCCAGAAGAATTCTCATACTCAGTTTACTTAAGGCCCCAAAAATAGGCTATGGATGTTGAACTATCTCAACGATTAGTTTCGTAAATACAATTCCGGTGAAAATTGCAAAAATTAGACGGATGACGCCCGGTTTTGTTTTTTGTGCAATTTTTACGCCGAGTGGCGCAAACACAAAGGTTGCCAGAATCATAGGTGCTAACAGCGGAAGAAAAATCAACCCAATTTGGCCTTTCATCAAGGGTGCACCTGCCGGAACACTGAGGTTAAAAATTCCCATGGTGATAGCAAAAAGTGGTATTACCCCATTTGATATGGAACCGGCTTTCTTAAAGGGTTGCTTCATCCAATCGGTAAACAAAGGGGTCATTACCACTCCTCCGCCTAAACCGGAAAAGGCAGTAATTATTCCGGCAAATAAACCGGTTATTCTGTACTTCCAATTGGGTGCTTCTTTTTCAACTCCAGTTTCCTGATTTGCTGAAAACATACGAACCGCAATCACCAACAGCATCAAAGCAAAT
This sequence comes from Bacteroidia bacterium, assembly GCA_023151275.1. Classification (GTDB taxonomy): domain Bacteria; phylum Bacteroidota; class Bacteroidia; order UKL13-3; family UKL13-3; genus CAISCU01. Next base: position 23,874 of record JAKLJI010000006.1, read on the forward strand.
ACATAGTTGAAGAGTTGCTTGCTGTACCAATCGCCCGAGCGAATTAACCAAGTCAAACTGAGTGCTGTGGCCATGCCCGGCAGAGCGGTTAGCAAAATTTCACGCGGATAGAAATTGCCAATTCTGTATTGTTTCCACGAGGATACAGAGCCCGAAAAAATAATGGTGAATAGGGAGTTGGCCAGTATCGCTTTTACAAGCATTTCATCCTGAAGGCCCAATCGTCTTAAAAAGTAATCCAGAACGGGTATGTAAATCATACCGCCTCCAACTCCCAGAAAACCGGAAAGAAATGCTCCGCACATTCCGAAGAAGAGGAGCAACAAATAGTCGGGCGTGGTTAACAAGTCTTATTTTTTAGCCTGAAGAATGCTCGCAAATTTGCTTTGATTTGAGAAGATTTCAAGGGCTTGCTGAATTTCTTTGTCATGTGCAAATGAAGCTTCGGTTTTACCTTTTTGATAATGATAGCGCTTCACAATTTCTTCTTCAAGCAAGGAAACAATCTCGGTTTTGTACTTGTCTAAATCACTGTTTTTATCACGCTTTATCTGCGATTTCAGGGTTTCGTAAGTGCTTTTTACCGATTCAAAATACTTCTCATCTTCTGCCTTTTTTCTGAATTCCTCCAGTTCCATTTCGGTTTGTGTGGTGTACTCATACTTCCGCGCGGCAACAAACTTTTTAAAGTTTTCAAATTCAGCATCACTGAGTTTGAATGTTTTTGAATCTCCTTCCAAATTGGGATGGGTATTGCGGTATTCGGTGGCAAAATCAAACAACAAAAATTTGTTGAGTAGGCTAACTACCGGCAAGGGCAGATTGCTTAATTCAACTTGAATATCGGGTTCAACGCCACCTCCATCATATACCGTTCTACCGTTTTTTGTTTTGAATACCTTCTTCAGCGAATCGGGTACGCTGCCTACACTGCCATCTTCATTGCGGTGACTGTAATCAAGGGCCTGTATGCATCTGCCACTTGGAATATAGTACTTAGCTGTGGTAATTTTTATTTGAGTATTGTAATTCAATGGTCGTGTGGATTGAACCAAACCTTTTCCAAAAGTTCGTTGACCAATAACAACTCCGCGGTCAAGGTCTTGAATGGTTCCGCTTACAATTTCAGATGCCGAGGCCGAACCTCTATTGGTTAATACTACCAAGGGAATTTTGGTATCTGTTCCCGACATCTGCGTGGAATACGATTTATCCCATTCGCTGATTTTTCCTTTGGTGCTAACTACCAATTGACCTTGAGGTACAAACACATTCACAATGTTAACGGCCTCATTGAGCAATCCGCCAGGATTCCCGCGCACATCAAGAATTACCTGCTTTATGCCTTGCTCTTTGAGTTTTAACAAGGCTGTGCGTACTTCATTGCCAGCATCGTTGGTGAATCCGCTTAGCTTGATGTACCCGGTTTCTGGATTAATCAAGCCAAAATAAGGAACATTTTTCATTTTGATTTCTTCCCTTACAAGCGTCTTCAAGAGTTCTTCGTTACCACGTTTTATTTTCAGCTTAAGCTCTGTGCCCGCTTGTCCTTTGAGCATCTTGCTTACATCGGAGGTGTTTTTACCTTTCAAACTTTTACCATCAACTTCCAACAGAATATCACCGGGCCTGAGGTCGGCTTTAGCTGCAGCAAAACCTTCATAGGGCTCGCTAATCATAATTTGCTCTTCGCGTTGCACAATCTGTGAGCCAACACCGCCGTATTGTCCGGTCATTTGAAACCTGAAATCTTCTGCTTCAGCCTCCGAGATGAAATTGGTATAGGGATCAAGGGTTTTCAGCATTTCATCAATGGCCTTCTTGTTCATTTTTCCGGCATCAATTTCATCAACATAATAGGTATTTATCTCCCGAAATACCGATGCATACAATTCCAGATTTTTGGAAATTTCAAAATACTTATCTGCCGCTTTAAAGGAAAACAAGCCGGCTAATGCAATTGCTGAGCTGAGAATGATGGTTTTTGGACGAACTGTAAATCGCTTCATTCATCGAAAATACCGGCATACGCCTGCAAAAACAAAATGCCTTTTCTTCTTTTTACGGGAAAGGGAACTCCTGCTGACAAATGGAACTTTTTTTACATCAAGCCCAATTCCTCAGTTTTATTAGCAAAAATGACTCATCATCCTTCTTACTTCGGCTAAAAAATGGTATAATGCCAGTTGATTTGAATTGCTGTGAAGGCTTGTATTTTTGATTTGGATGGGGTTTTGGTTGATACTGCCAAATACCACTTTATTGCCTGGAGAAGACTGGCAAATGAATTAGGTGTTGATTTTGATGAACACGACAATGAACAGCTGAAAGGACTTTCGCGTGATGCCTCCCTGGATGTAATCTTGAAGAAAGGAAATCTTTCGGCGAATGGCCCTCAACGCCAGGAATGGATGGATAAAAAGAACGCTTGGTACCTGGAGTTGGTTCACCAAATGCGCGAAGATGAAACCCTTCCCAATGCCAAAGAACTTTTGCATCAATTAAAAAAGGCAGGTATTCGAATTGGCTTAGGCTCTGCCAGTAAGAATGCTCCGCTTATCCTGGAGCGAGTTGGGATCGCTCATTTGTTTGATGCTGTCATTGATGGAACCAGAACCAGTAAGTCAAAACCGGATCCCGAAGTGTTTTTGCTGGGTGCTTCGGAATTGGGTTTAAAACCCGAGGAATGCATTGTGTTTGAAGATGCCCTCAGCGGAATTCAAGCTGCCAAGTCTGGTGGCTTCTTCGCCATTGGCATCGGTAGCCCGGAGGTCCTTAAGCAGGCTGATGCAGTTTTTCCTGATCTTTCTGAATTAACTGTAGAACGTTTGATTTCACTTAGTAAACGATAATTTCTTATGAAGAATTACTATAAACTCGATGAATGGAGAATAGTTGAAGAAGGCTTTCAACCCGAATACCACGAAGCTGCCGAAAGTATTTTTAGCCTTGGCAATGGAAAAATGGGGCAAAGGGCAATGTTCGAAGAAAAGTACAGCGGAAAATCCCTTCAGGGTTCCTATGTAGCCGGGGTTTATTATCCGGATAAAACCCGCGTGGGCTGGTGGAAAAATGGATATCCCGAATACTTTGCCAAGGTGCTAAATAGTGTCAATTGGATTGGAATGGATATCCGCATTGACAGTGAATCCATGGACCTTTTTGTGAATCGTCCCAAGCAGTTTGTGCGCGTACTTGATATGAAATCTGGGCTTTTACAGCGTAGCTTTTCGTATGTTTCCTCCACAGGAAAAAGTCTGGATGTTCAGGTTGAACGATTCATCAGCAGAGAGGATGATGAAATTGCATGCATCCGCTATGAGTTAAAGGCGAATGAGGATATGCAGATTGATTGGAACACCTTTGTTGATGCGCATGTAAAGAACAAAGATTCCAATTACGATGAGCTTTTCTGGAGTCGCATCAGTGAGCAATCTGGTCCCGATTTTGGATTGGTGCGCGCTCAGACCACCAAGTTAAACTTTGAAGTTTGTGCAGCTTTTCATGCTTCGCTAACTTGCATTGATAGTGCAATTGAACAAGTTTATACCCATTCAGATTGGAGAGCAGATTCCTCCTGCTCGTTCAAACTAGCCAAGGGCGAAACCGCAGTTTTGATTAAAACTGTTGCTGTGGTTTCAAGTTTGAATTATGCCAAGAATGAGCTTGAAGCTGCTGCCATAAGGCAATTAAATCTTGCCCGCCAAAAAGGCTATGATGAACTGAAGGCAAAGCATGTAGCAAGTTGGGCTGATGTTTGGAAGTATGCAGACATCGCAATTGAAGGTGATACTGCTGCTCAACAGGGTATTCGATTCAATATTTTTCAACTGAATCAAACCTATACAGGCCGTGATCCTCGCTTAAATATTGGTCCCAAAGGCTTTACCGGTGAAAAGTATGGAGGCTCAACTTATTGGGATACGGAGGCGTATTGCATTCCTTTTTACTTAGGTACATCCGACCCGGCCATTGCAAGGCAGTTGTTGGTTTACCGCTACAAGCAATTGGATAAAGCTATTGAAAATGCTGCCAAACTTGGCTTTACCAAGGGCGCAGCGCTGTACCCCATGGTTACCATGAATGGTGAAGAATGCCACAACGAATGGGAAATTACTTTTGAGGAAATTCATCGCAATGGTGCAATTGCTTTTGCTATTTTTCAATATGCTTTATATACCGGAGATAAATCGTACCTAAGTGAGGGTGGGGCAGAGGTTTTATTGGGCATAAGCCGATTTTGGTCGCAACGTGTGCATTGGTCTGAACGCAAAAAGCAGTTTGTTATGCATGGAGTTACAGGTCCCAATGAATACGAAAACAATGTCAACAACAACTGGTACACGAATTACATTGCCATGTGGTGTTTGAAATACACTGCTGAGGTGATTGGAGAATTGAAGGCAGATAAACCTGATTATTATTCTGCCTTTGCCGCTAAAACCAATTTCCAGGAATCGGAATTAGCAGATTGGAAACAACGTTGGGAGAACATGTTCTATCCAAGCGATGAAGAACTAGGAATCTTCCTCCAACAAGAAGGGTATTTAGACAAAGAGCAGCGCATGGCCACAGATCTTGATCCTGCTGAACGACCTATCAATCAGCATTGGTCATGGGATCGGATTTTACGTTCCTGCTTCATCAAGCAAGCCGATGTGCTTCAAGGTCTTTTCTTGTTTGAAGACCATTTCGATAAAGAAACCTTGAGAAGGAATTTTGATTTTTACGAACCCAGAACGGTGCATGAATCATCCTTGTCGCCATGCATTCACGTGGTACAGGCTGCTAAATTGGGTTATGAGCAAAAGGCTTATGAGCTTTATCTCAGAACCAGTCGCTTGGATTTGGATGATTACAACAAGGAGGTTCATGAAGGTTTGCACATTACCAGCATGGCAGGAACTTGGATGGCAGTGGTCATGGGCTTTGGTGGTTTAAGAATCGAAAAGGACCTACTTAGTTTCGCTCCAATGGTGCCGAGCAAGTGGAAGGGTTTTAGTTTCAGAGTTCATTACCGTGGAGCAAATATCTTGGTAAGGGCTACAGAACAAGGAGTTAGCCTTTCATTAGAAGACAAGCCTCAACTGCGTTGCAAAGTCTATGGAAAGGAAGTTACTTTACATCAGTCGCAGGTTTTTACCACCGCATTACAACATGCTTAACCCTAAGAGAAACGAACTATGGCAATTCAGGAAAAACCCAACCTTAGACTGCTCGATATTTTTAATATGAGTTTTGGATTCATGGGAATCCAATTTGGTTTTGCACTTCAAAATGGCAATGCCAGTGGTATCCTTCAAAACTTTGGAGCGCATGTTGAGCAGCTCTCCTGGTTTTGGTTGGTTGCGCCTTTCACTGGTATGATAGTTCAACCCATTATTGGGCACTACTCAGACAATACCTGGGGCAGATTTGGAAGAAGAAAGCCCTATATTCTTATAGGCACTCTCTTGTGTTGTATTGCCTTACTCTTATTACCCAATTCTGCCTCTTTGTTTATGGCAAAATCGGCTTTGTTAATTGGAGCTGGTATGCTCATGGTTATGGATGCCAGCATCAACATTGCCATGGAACCTTTTAGGGCTTTGGTTGCAGATACGCTTCCTGATAAACAAAGAACCCTTGGATTTTCCATTCAGACCTTCCTTATTGGCATAGGTGCTGTAGCAGGTTCCTGGTTGCCCTATATGATGCAACATTATTTTGGTGTTTCAGGTTCTGCTCCGGCGGGTATGGTGGCTGATAATGTTACCTACTCGTTCTATGTAGGTGCACTTGTGTTTATTACAACCATTCTTATCACTGTAATTTTTACCAGAGAATATTCTCCTGCCGAGTTGCAATCCTTTGGTGCTGAAACCAAGGAAGAGAAGGCTCCTTTTGTTGATATCTTCAGGGATTTCAAAAACATGCCAAGGGCCATGCGCCAGTTGGGCCTCGTTCAATTCTTCAGTTGGTTTGCTTTGTTTAGCATGTGGGTATTTACTACCCCTGCCATTGCTCATCATGTGTACGGTTTGCCAGTTGATGATAATTCAAGCGACCAATTCAGAGATGCGCAAAACTGGACAGGAATTATCTTTGGGGTTTACAATGGAGTGAGTGCAATCTATGCCCTCTTCCTGCCCCGAATTGCTAAGGCTTTTGGAAGAAAGAAAACACATGCTCTTTCCTTAGTGGCAGGTGGCCTTGGCTTGATTAGCATGTACTTTGCAGACGACAAAACCGATCTTCTCTTCTCCATGATTGGTGTTGGTTTGGCCTGGGCATCTATCCTTGCTATGCCTTATGCTATCCTTGCCGGAAAACTTCCCGCCGGAAAAATGGGAGTCTATATGGGTATCTTTAATTTTTTTATCACCATTCCGCAAATTGTAAATGGTATTGTAGGTGGACCAATTGTTGCGTCTATTTACGACAACAATGCTATTTATGCCATCGTGCTTGCAGGAATATTCATGATCTCCGGAGCAATCTCAGTATTGTATGTTCATGATGAAAGCTAATCCCCGGAAACAACCAATAAATGACATTTAATCAACTCGACTTATTACCTGAAATCCTGAAGGCATTGGATGAAGAAGGCTATTCAAATCCAACACCTGTTCAGGAACAGGCCATTCCCAAAATTTTAAAACGTCGCGACATGCTTGGTTGCGCCCAAACGGGCACAGGTAAAACCGCTGCATTCGCCATTCCTATTCTTCAGCTTATTACTGAAGATTATAAACTTGCCAGAAAATCCTGGAATCATAAACCTGTTCATTGCCTTATCCTCACGCCAACCCGTGAGCTAGCTATTCAAATAGGTGAAAGTTTTAAAGCCTATGGCCGCCATTTGCATATCAAACATACTGTTATCTTTGGTGGTGTAGGTCAAACAGACCAGGTAAACTCACTCCGGAAAGGACCGGAAATTTTAATTGCCACTCCGGGTCGATTGCTCGATTTAATCCAACAAGGATTTATTCGCTTGAATGAGTTGGATTATTTTGTGTTGGATGAAGCTGATCGTATGCTGGATATGGGTTTTATACATGATGTAAAGCGCATTCTTAAACTCCTTCCGGCAAAGCGCCAATCTTTGTTTTTCTCGGCAACAATGCCGGCTCCAATTCAACAGCTTGCCAACGGCATCCTTACCCAACCGGAGAAAGTTGAAGTGACTCCTGTGAGTAGTACAGCAGAAACCGTTAAGCAATGGTTGTATTATGTAGATAAACCCAATAAGCGCAAGTTATTGGCAGAATTGCTTTCTGATGATAGCATTGAGCGTGCGCTGGTTTTCACTCGTACCAAACACGGTGCAGATAGGGTAGCTCGCGATTTGAACAAAGCCGGCATCAAAGCATTGGCAATACATGGTGATAAATCTCAAGGCGCTCGTCAAAATGCCCTCAATCAATTTAGAGAAAAATCAACCAAAGTGCTTGTGGCAACAGATATTGCCGCTCGCGGAATTGATATCGATGAATTGAATCTAGTTATCAACTTTGAAATCCCGAATGTGCCGGAGACCTACGTACACCGCATTGGCCGAACTGGTCGTGCCGGCTTAAAAGGTACGGCTTACTCCTTCTGTGATTCCGAGGAAAAGGCCTATATCCGCGACATTGAGAAAACCATTGGTAGAAAAATTCCGGTACAAGATGCCCATGCTTTTCCTATGACGGGTTTTGTGGAAGAGCCCAAAGGTCAGCAATCCAAACAATCCAATTCCAACCGTTCGCCAAGACAATCCAATTCTTCAAAGCGTCCAAGTAAAAATTCGTATGGAAGAAAATCTGCAAAACCAACAAGAACAACAAGTAGATCCAAATAAACCTGCACTCTATTCCAGTAATGCAATACTGTTTATGTCCATCATCTTTGCCTCCATTTTTGGAGGCTGGATGCTTGTTCAAAACCTCCGCCGAGTTGGAAATATTCAAGCTGCATTGAGTGTTGGTATATTTAGTATCCTCTTCTTCATTTTAACTTTAGTGCTGGCCATGTTGCCCGCTAAACCTATTCCTTTTATTGGTATTGGCTTGAATTATATTGGAGGAAAGATTTTGGCTGATTACTTCCTCCGAACGCTTATTCCTGGAAGTGGTCTTTACCCGAAGAAATCAGTTTGGATTCCTGTTATCGTCAGTTTGTTGATAAGCGGAATCATGATTGCAATCGCTGCTCCTCAACTGTTTCCAGCCGTTGCAAAATAGTATCAAGTTAGGACCGCGAGCAATCCTCAACAAAAAAGTCCACCCGTTTTTCGAGTGGACTTTTTTCTTGAGGGTTTCAGGCAAGGTCAAACAAAAGCTTAATTTCCAATAAATAATTTCTTGGTTGATTTTCCCTTAGGAGTCTTTAGTTCAACAAGCACCAAGCCTTTCATTTTTTCAAGCTGAATTGTCTTTTCAGCAAAAGCTGTTTCTTCAAATAGTAATCTACCTTCCAGACTGTAAATCCGGATTTCAAAATAGTTGTTTGGTAATTCCACGCGCACTTGATTGCTTGCTGGATTCGGATACATGTTGAAATCAAATGCAGCCTCAACTTTACTTTGAATTCCGGTTAGTCCATTGTTCTTAAATAAAGTGTATTCCATCAACACCGCTTTCTCCGGATTTGGTAAGAGTTTAACTACAGAATCTGCTACGTTACCTTTGAAGTAAATCTGGTTCCGCTTGGCTCCATCAACACGGATATCACTTGAATCCCCCGAAGCAAAATAGGCTCTGTATTGGATAGGAGTTGTGAATAGCGTGCTTTTACTTTTCGCATTTTCTTGAGTGCTCAAAATATGCAGATTGCCATTTTCATAATTCCAATCCACCTTGTAGCTTGGATAACCTGCTCCGTAAATCCATTCATCGAAAAATGCATTCAGGTTTTTGCCACTGCTTTTTTCAAAGTGCTTTTTGAAATCAGTTGTAAGTGCTGTGCTTCCTCCAAACTCCTTTAAATAACTTTTGCATCCCGCAAAAAATGCCGAGTCTCCAACAATATACCTTAGCATATGCACCACAGCACCGGCTTTGTTATACGTTAAACTGCTGCTAAATAGGCGAGGAACTGAGCTTGTATCTGTAATGAATATAGACTCTTCTCCACTTGAACCATAGGCTTGCATGTCTGCTAATGCCTGCTTTTCTTGTCCGGGTTTAAGTGCTTCAAGTGCGATATACTCGGTATAGGATGCAAGTCCTTCATTCAACCACAAATCAGACCATGACCCGCAGGTCACATGATCCCCAAACCATTGATGGCCCAATTCATGAGCAATAATATCGAAAGGAAATACGCCTTGTGTAGTCATGGTTTGATGTTCCATTCCTCCTGAAAACGGCGCCATGCTATGTCCATATTTCTCTTTCATGAATGGATAAGGTCCAAACTTTTCACTAAATACTTCAAGTAGTTGTGCCGTGAAATCAATATTCGCTTTGTTGTTGGCGTAGGCTTTTTGGTTGTAGAGGTAGTGTAAAATGAGCACACTGTCTGAACTTCCCGCCGGATGGGCATAATCAACAACTTCAATATAAGGAGCAATGGCTATTGAAACAAGGTAATAATCGATCGGATAGCTGCTTTTCCAATGGTACTGGTGGCTTGAATCATCAACAGCGATTACTGAAATTAATTTACCATTTGAGCCAACTTTATTCCTTTTTGAGGTGGTGATTTTGATGTCCAATGAGTCGATTTTATCATCCAATGCCTGTTTGCAGGGCCACCATTCCAAAGCTGCATAAGGTTGGCTTAAACTCCAGGTTACTTGTGTTCCATAGGTGGGAGACTTCTCGCTTGAAAATCCATTTCCAATGGCTGCGCTCGCATCGCTGGGTGGTGTTCCATGATAAAAGACGCGTAAGTCTGCAAGGTTCCCTTTTTTCAATTGGCTTGGCAGTAGGCAATATATTGCATGAGCATTTCGGATAAAACTTATGCGTTGGTTTTTGTTTTGAATCACTGAATCAACCACCAAATTGCTATGGAGTTCCATGGCAAAAGTATCCAGCTGTTCTGCTTGAATAGCGGCTAATGTTCTCACACTCCCCTCCAGATAGGTATTCGTGTCTTCTGAATGAAGATTTAACTCATGGTACTTGACATCGTAAGCTTTTAATAAGCGCACCGTAGTTGATGTGGCCAGGGCTTTTTTGCCCAATCGAAACCCTTTTTGTTTCACAACAGAACAGGGATGCTGTCCAAAACCGGCAAAGGTTAATCCGATAAGAAAGAATAGGATAATTGATTTTTTCATGCTATTGAATAGAAAGTCAACCCTTTCAGGTAATGGGTTTTCAATAGCGGACAAATTTTATACCGTTCGTCGTGGGTGTCTTGATAAACAGCTTCCAAAATTTCGTAAACATGCTTGATGCCAATTCGATCTGCCCATTCAAAAGGACCACCCGGATAATTGGTGCCCAATTTCATTGCCGTATCAATATCCTTCAATCCTGCAGTTCCTTCTTGCAAAGTATAGCAGGCTTCATTGATAATCATAAACAAGATTCGCGATGTTACCAAACCTACCCGATCAGCGCAAATTCTCGGCTTCCAGTTCAGTTGTTTGAAAACTTCTTCTACGAAATCTCTGTGCCCGGGCTCTAAAAGACTGATTTCAACCTCCGGCTTATTGATAAAACCGGAAAGGCAATTCATTCCAATTAGCTGACATTTTAGGCTCTTGTTTTGCACCAGTGCTGCAAGTTGAATGCGAAGCGCTGAAACCACCAGAATTCCTTCATAATTCAGGTATTCATCCAATTTTTCGGGAAACTCATCTAGGTTAAGATCAAAAATTAAATTGTAAGAATTCAGATTCTCCTGGATCTCTTCATCATAACCTAAACTTGTTATTAAATTATCGGTCCCTGAAAATTTTTCCTGAACTTCCTGCCTACGGTCCTTTGAACCTCTTACTAAAATCTTCATATTCGCAATCGCAACTAAAAAACAAAAATAACAAGACGTTTATTATGGAAAAGATAATTGTTACCAGCTCGGGTGCTCCGGCTCCAATTGGTCCATATAGCCATGCTGTAAAAGTAGGACATACACTTTATGTTAGCGGTCAAGTAGCTAAAGATGCTACAAGCGGCGAAATGGTTCAGTCTGATATTAAGGCAGAAACAAAGAAGGTGATGGAAAATGTTGGTGCTATTCTGGAAGAAGCCAGTATGGATTATTCCGATATTGTGAAAACCACCATTTTTTGCACAGACTTAAATGATTTTGCGGCCATCAATGAAGTGTATGGTTCATTTTTCAGTAAGCATTTTCCGGCTCGTGAAACGGTTCAAGTAGTTCGTTTGCCTTTAGGAGCTAGGGTTGAAATAAGCGTAGTTGCTGTAGGTCTGGATTAATCCATGAACAGAGGCCTGGCTTATTCTGTTTCGGCACTATTCCATCCGGTTCTGGTCAACTTCCTGAGCCTTTTTTTGTTGTTTCAACTTTTCCCCGCACTAAGTCACGGTGTCCCAAACCGGCTTAAGGTGTATTACCTGAGTTATTTGTTTATTACAACGGCTCTTGTTCCACTTATTTTAGTTTTTAGTCTTAGGCTCACTGGTAGAATCAAATCCTTGAGCATGGAAGATAAAGAGGAGCGTAAACTTCCCTATTTAGTTACGTTCCTCATGTTTGTCTTCAACTATTACAACCTAAGTAAATATTCCGTTCCGCCTCTTTTACTTTCCTGGATTTTGGCTGGCGCAGTAACCTTGCTTCTCATTTTAATGGTCAATTTTTTCTACAAAATCAGCTTACATGCGGCATCGTTGGGTAGCTTGCTAGGACTGCTTTGTGTGGCTGCCATTCATACTTCAAACGACCTGCGCCCGGCCCTTGCACTTGCAATTCTGCTAAGTGGTCTGGTTTGTTCTTCACGCCTATTTCTTAAGGCCCATGATACTGCCCAACTTTATCTGGGTTTTTGTTCAGGATTTTTATTCATGTTACTAATACTTTAAATTATGAGTTACGAAACCATTCTTTTTGATGTAAACAATGGAATTGCGAATCTTACCTTGAATCGCCCGGATGTTTTTAATGCTTTTAATGAGCAGCTAAGTGCCGATGTGCTTGATGCATTGAAAAAAACTGCCAAGGACAAGTCAATCCGTGTGCTTGTAATTTCGGGAGCAGGTAAAGCATTTTGCTCAGGTCAGGACCTAAAATCAATTGCTGGCAAAAAACGAAGTCTGAGCGAAAGTATTCACAAGCGCTATAACCCCATGATTCGCGCTATAAGGAATTTACCCATTCCTGTGATTGCCAAGTTGAATGGAGTTGCTGCCGGCGCAGGTTGTTCGCTTGCCCTGGCTTGCGATATGATTATTGCATCTGAGGCAGCAAGTTTGATTGAGGTTTTTGTGAATGTTGGACTTGTCCTTGATTCAGGTTCTTCCTATTTCCTTCCTCGTTTAGTTGGTTCTGCTCGTGCGTTTGAATTGTCAACCCTTGGTTCTAAGGTTTCTGCTGTACAAGCCGCTGAGTGGGGAATGGTTAATAAAGTTGTTCCAGCCGACCAGTTGGACGCCGAAGTGCAAGCGCTGGCTGAACGGTTTGCAAAGGCTCCAACAAAGGCGATTGGCCTGATGAAAAAAATGCTCAATAAGTCATTTCATTCCGATTTGGATACCATGTTGGAGTACGAAGCCTATTGTCAGGAAATTGCAGGTAGAAGCAATGATTACAATGAAGGTGTTACCGCTTTTGTTGAAAAACGTCCTCCTGTTTTTACCGGGAATTAAATTTTTCGGGCATGATTTTTGGTCATTTTCGTTCTTTTAAGAATGATTCGCGAGAATTTATTTGCTTCTTAAAAAAATATTAATTATTTTGACCAAAAGTATTTGTCATGGCAATCAGCATCCAATCCGTAACTCTTGCCGCAGCAGGCAAAAGTAATTGTCCTTTAGCCGTAGGAATTCTTTCAGTTTTAGCTAAAACACCCGGTGTTAAGGTGAAAATACTCCATTTTGGAGCATCAAATCCTGATTATTCCGACGTACCCAATGCTGAGGTTGAAATGGTTTCCGGTGAGGCGAGTGCAAAAAGTATCATTTCGCACATCGGAGATCAATCTCCTGATTTGCTTATTCTGCCAATTAAATCGGAGAACTCGGACGCAGGTTTGGTTCAGGCTTCAGACTCCTGTAAAATCATTGACAAATATGAGCGCACCGTGCTAACTGTTCCAGCAAACTCAGCAATTCAAGAAATTCGCCATGTCTTTGTCCCCTTGGATACCTCCTTTGAAACCAGACAAAAAACGCCTTATGCGCTGTTTATGGCTATGCGCTTCGGGGCCTCTTTGCATGTGCTAGGTATTTCAAACGATACAGGAAAGGATGCTGAGGTTACAGTAAAAAATTACACGCGCCAAGTTGCAAATCACATTGAGGAAAAGGGACTTAGCTGCACCGTTGATATGGATATGGGTGGCAACCCCACCCAGAAGGTTATTCAGTTTGCAGGTACCAAGCAAGGTGGTATAATTATCATCATGACTGAAATGGAAACCGGCATAATGAATATTTTCAAAGGAACCTATTCAGAACAAATGATTAAAACATCGCCTTATCCTGTATTGGCAATCCACCCCAGAGATCTGGTAGTAAGCGAAGCCAGACTTTAATTTCTCAGCTTAAACAGCATCTTAGGAATCCCGGTGATTTTTTTAATTTCCGCTGCTTTGCCTATTTTGCGCGTTAATATTCTGATTTTAAAACCTATTTACCCTTAGGGTGTTGTAGAACTCATGATGAAAATTGAAGCTGGACCCTACCTGAAAGATATTCACTATCCTGCTGATTTACGTAAAGTTAAAGAGGATGACCTGGTTAAGGTTTGTCATGACCTCAGGCAGTATATCATTGATACTGTCTCTGTTTATGGTGGGCATTTCGGTGCAAGCCTTGGCGTGGTAGAGCTAAGTGTTGCTCTTCATTATGCTTTCAATACGCCATCCGACCAGTTGGTATGGGATGTGGGCCATCAGGCATATGGTCATAAAATACTAACGGGAAGAAGAGAACGCTTTCATACAAATCGCTTGTACAAAGGGTTAAGTGGATTTCCAAAACGCACCGAAAGTGAATACGATACCTTTGGTGTTGGACACTCATCAACTTCCATTTCCGCTGCCCTTGGTATGGCTGTAGCTTCAAAACTGAAAGGCGAACATTCTAAACAACACATCGCCGTAATTGGTGATGGTGCTTTAACTGGTGGAATGGCCTTTGAGGGGCTAAACCATGCAGGTGTTGCTAATGCCAATCTAATTGTTGTTCTGAACGACAATTGCATGAGTATTGACCCTAATGTTGGAGCTCTTAAAGATTATCTTACAGATATTACCACTTCGCCTACCTACAACAAATTCAAAGATGATGTATGGAAGGCCTTGGATAGGTTAAGCAAATTGGGTCAGGTTTCTCAGGATATCTTATCTAAAGTTCATGATACCTTAAAAGGTGGATTGCTTAAGCATTCCAACTTGTTTGAAGCTTTAGGGTTTAGGTACTTCGGTCCTGTTGATGGCCATGATGTTAACCACATGGTAAAAATTTTCAACGACCTTCAAAAAATACCAGGTCCTAAACTTTTGCATTGTGTAACAGTAAAGGGTAAGGGTTATGCACCTGCCGAAAAAGACCAAACCAAATGGCATGCCCCTGGTTTGTTCGATAAGGTAACCGGCGAAATTTACAAGGCCCCTAATCCAATTCCACAACCTCCAAAGTACCAGGACGTATTTGGACATACATTGGTTGAGTTAGCCGAGCAGAACCCGAAAATTGTAGGTGTTACGCCAGCTATGCCATCGGGATCTAGCATGAATATCATGATGAAAGCAATGCCGGATCGCTCATTTGATGTGGGTATTGCAGAGCAACATGCCGTTACCTTTAGTGCCGGTATGGCCACACAAGGATTTGTGCCATTCTGCAATATCTATTCAACCTTTATGCAAAGGGCCTATGATCAGGTAGTGCATGATGTTGCTCTCCAAAATTTACATGTAGTTTTTTGTATGGACCGAGCTGGAATTGCCGGCGCTGACGGTCAAACCCACCATGGAATGATAGATGTGCCTTACATGCGTTGCGTTCCAAACATGGTGGTTGCTGCCCCAATGAACGAAGAAGAGCTTCGCAACATGATGTTCTCTGCTTCGCTGGATAAAAATGCAGGCCCTTATGCAATTAGATACCCAAGAGGAAACGGGGTAATGGTGGATTGGAAACAACCACTTCGTGAAATTCAAACTGGTAAGGGTAGGAAAATCCGTGAAGGTTCCGACTTTGCATTACTTTCATTTGGAACGGCAGGTAATATGGCAGCAGCTGCCTTGGATATGCTGAATGAAGAAGGAATTAGTGGTGCACATTTCGATCTCCGTTTTGTAAAACCTATTGATGAAGAAATGTTACACGAGGTCTTCTTAAACTACAAGCAGATTATTACTGTGGAAGATGGAACCATAGTTGGCGGTGCAGGTTCTGCTGTGCTTGAATTTATGGCTGATCACCACTACAACTCAGAGCTAATTCGAATGGGTATGCCTGATCGTATTGTAGAGCATGGTGAGCCTGCCGAACTCTATGCAGAATGTGGTTATGACGCTAAATCAATTGCCCAAAAAGCCAAGTCTATGCTTGGTGTTAGGCAGGTAGTTAGTAAATAAAATTTTGATTTTGGCAGCGAAGAAATACCTGTCAATTTCGTAATGAAAGTGCCATTTGTTGCAAAGCAAATGGCCTTTATTTTTTAGGCCCCCACTAATTCATCTTTTTAAAGTTTTCCTGAATGATTGAAATGAATGCCGGATAGATGGCAGAAGAACTTCCAAGAATTGTTCGCCCAAACAACATGTCCTTGCCTCCCTTAAAATCCCTTACCACGCCTCCTGCTTCTTCAATCAAAACAATACCAGCCGCAACATCCCAGGGACTTAGGCCGTATTCAAAAAAACCATCAAATCTTCCACATGCAGTATAGGCCAAATCTACCGCTGCACTGCCCATTCTGCGCATTCCTTGAGTAGATTTTAAGAGACTATTTAAAGTATCGAGGTACATAGGCATAATATGAAAATCATAGTAAGGAAATCCCGTTGCAAGCAGTGACTTGGCAAGTTCTTTGTTAGTTTTTACATGGATTCGATTGCCATTCATCCAAGCTCCCCCTCCTATCCATGCATAGAAAAGCTCATCTCGGTTGGGTTCATACACCACACCCAATTTGGGAACTCCCTGTTGAATTAACCCAATGCTTACGCTGAAAACTGGCAATGCATGCACAAAGTTGGTTGTACCATCCAATGGGTCAATTACCCACATCCACTCCTTTTCATCGGTAGCAATAGTTTTTTCTTCTGTGATGAATCCCGCCTCTGGTAGAATTTTTTTCAGATGTTCAACCAAAAGCTCCTCACTTGTTTTATCAACATAGCTTACAAGTTGATTGAAGCTCTTTTCTTCTACCTTGGATTGGTCAAAGTTTTTGCGCTCCTTCAATAGAAATTGACCGGCTTCCTTGGCGGCTTCGCAAACCTGTAAGGCAATTATCTCGAGACTCATGGACTGTTTTTTTGCTAATTTAGGTTCTTGAATTGAAAACTGTGAACAATCGGAGTTTCCAGCGTTGATTTACATGGTTAATTTTGTCTAATGAACTTTCCATCCAGGCTAATTGAAAATGCTGTAAACGAACTTTCACGGTTCCCCGGAATCGGAAAAAAATCAGCATTGAGAATGGTGCTCTTCCTGTTACGTCAAGAGGAACAGCTTGTGCGCAAAATGGGAGAGTCGATAATTGCTTTACGTTCCGAAATCAAATACTGTAAAAAGTGCAATAATGTCTCGGATACCGATTTATGCAATATTTGCTCAAATCCCAAAAGGGATGCTTCCCTAATTTGTGTAGTGGAGGATTTAAGAGATGTGATGGCTATTGAAAATACAGCTCAATACCAAGGTGTTTATCATGTGATAGGAGGTTTAATTAATCCCATTCAAGGTATAGGGCCTGATAAGCTTCAAATTGAAAGCCTTCTTAAACGTGTGGTGAATGAGAAACCCGAGGAAATAATTCTCGCGCTTTCTGCTACCATGGAAGGGGATACCACCGCTTTTTTCCTTTCGCGAAAATTGCAGCAGCATGAAGTCAGGATATCAGCAATTTCAAGAGGAATTGCCGTTGGTGGCGAACTTGAATATGCAGATGAGATTACATTGGGCAGATCAATTACTTCAAGGATACCTTATATCCCCAGATAGGCAACAGCCTTATAAAAACGGCGAAGCCGCCCCTGGGGCGGCTTCTCGGGTAATGTAAATGTAAGTGCTTATGAGTGCAATGTACCCTGGCATTGCAATAGGTTTGGCGTTGTTACTAAAGGGAACTGCTTGCCTTGCGGCAAACAGTTTCCCATTTAATAAACCTTCACCCCTGAAGTTTCTTAGTTGGCAAAAAACAAGCTTATCTGCATGGTTTTACCTTCAAAACCTTGATAGTTTTCCAGTTCCATGGTTTCCATCTGGTTCTTTACATAAGTCTTTAAAAATTCGTTTTTGGTTTCAACTGAAACTACTTTTACTTTCTTTTCAGCACTAACCTGGAATTCAACAACTACTTTTTCGTTTAATCCTTGGTCTGCTAATTCTACAGGGAAATTGATTTTTTCACGAATTTCAGTGCTAATGGCTTTTACTTTTACATACTCCGGATTTCCACTTGCGTGTGCTTTTGAACAAGTTGAAAAGCTGAGACCTCCTAAAAGCATTACGCTAAGTACAATGGATTGAATGGTTTTCATATTGGTTTTATTTAATTGTTTGTTGTTTGGTCATTTGACGCAACAAAGGTTGGTTTTGTTACAGCGCGTTTGAACTTTTTTTAGATAAGTTTTCAATTTTTAAAGATGAACCCTGAAAATTTATGGATGAAAGGCACTTTAGATTTAGTTAACATTGTTGATTATTAGGCTTTTGCATTGCGCCTTGGTTTAAGTTAATCTCTGACAAAGAAATCCAGTAAAATAGGGGCAAATGCCTATTTTCGTTGAATCCACACCATGCTGCTTTCTGTTGTCGTTGTAAATTATAATGTCCGCTATTTCCTTGAACAGGCGCTTTTTTCAATTCGAAAAGCCTGTTTGGGTTTGGAGGCTGAAATTATTGTCGTTGATAATCATTCGGCAGATGGAAGCTGTGAGATGGTTAGGCACCGGTTTCCGGAAGTAATTCTAATCGAAAACAAAGAGAATACTGGATTTTCTAAGGCAAACAACCAGGGAATTCGAATTGCAAAAGGTAGATACATACTTTTAATCAATCCCGATACGGTTGTAGAAGAAGATTGCTTCAAAAAGGTAGTCACGTTCATGGAATCCACTCCCGATGCAGGTGCTGTTGGTGTGAAAATGATTGATGGTGCCGGAAAATTCTTGCCAGAATCCAAGCGTGGACTACCTACCCCTGAGGTGGCATTTTACAAAATATTTGGACTTGCGGCATTATTCCCCAAATCGAAGCGGTTTGGAAAATACCACTTGGGATTTTTGTCAAAGGATGAGGTGCACGAAGTTGATGTGCTTGCCGGTGCATTTATGATGATTCGAAGGGAAGCTTTTGATAAGGCCGGACTCTTGGATGAAGATTATTTCATGTACGGCGAGGATATCGACCTAAGCTATCGAATAACCCGCTCTGGTTTTAAGAATTATTATTTCCCCGGAACAACCATCATTCATTACAAGGGCGAAAGTACCAAGCGAACCTCGGTAAATTACGTATTTACTTTCTATAGGGCCATGATCATTTTTGCCCGAAAACATTATTCCCAATCGCACGCGCGCACCTTCAGTTTGCTTATCCATTTTGCAATTTATATCCGGGCATTTGCGGCAGTAGGTATTCGCTTTCTTTCTAAAACATTGCTTCCTTTTCTTGATTTGTTTGCATTCATTGGCCTATTCCTTCTTATCAAAAATGCTTGGTCAGAATATCGTTTTGAAACGCCAGAGGCCTATCCACAACAAGCCGTTTTGATTAATTCTGTGGTCTATGCGCTACTTTGGATGGGTGGATTAATGCTAGCAGGTGCTTATTCAAAAAGACGTACTTTCCTGAGTATTACCAAAGGAATTGCTTTTGGTACTTTGGCTATTGCCGTATTTTATGCATTCGTTGACGAGGGTTATCGCTTCTCTCGTGCACTGATTGTTCTGGGTGGAATTGCTACAGTGGGAATGGCATATTTCAACAGACTGCTTCTATACCTCTTAAAATACCGGAAGTTTAGTCTGAGATTAGGCTCCGAATTGCGAACCATTATTGTTGGAAATCCGGATGAGGTTGCTCGCGTGCAGGATTTGCTTGTTAAGTCGAAAAGCCTCAGCGAATATTTGGGTTATGTGGGTGTTGATACTTCCTACGCAGAGGACAATCACTACCTGGGCCATGTGAGTCAGCTTGCTGAAATTGCAGAACTGTTCAAGGTCGAGGAAATTATTTTCTGTGCAAAAGACCTTTCTGCAGGGCGTATAATTGAGTGGATGGGAATAATAGGAAGGCCTGAAGTAATGTTTAAAATTGTTCCTGAAGAAAGTTTGTTCATTATTGGAAGCCATAGTAAAAACTCACCCGGCGATTTCTACACGCTTGAATTCAATTTGGCCCTGGCCAAACCTTTTGAGCAACAAAAGAAGCGCTTGTTTGATTTAAGCTTTTCCTTTTTACTTGTTCTGTTTTTACCTGTTTTAATAGTATTGGTAAGGAATAGAATTGGATTTTTGAATAATTGGCTGGCTGTCATTTCTGGCAATAAAACCTGGGTGGGTTATGCTATCACATCCGGCAATCAGGTTTTGCCTGGTCTTAAATCAGGAGTTCTGTCTCCTTTAGATCGCAATGCAGCAGCTCGTAACGTAAATGAGGTTACAGCAAAAAAGCTCAATTTCTTGTATGCCAAAGACTATTCCGTAGAAAAGGATTTTGTGATTCTGATAAAATCCTTGAGAAATTTGGGAAACCAGAAGTAAGCTTTTTAACCTTGGCTGAAGGTCTTAAAAAATTGATTGAGATTCCAATTCAGCAACTCTGCTTCCTCAAACATTCCCATATGTGCACTTTCTTTCAGGTAGGCGATATAGCTGGTTTTGCACTGGGTAGCCATCTCAAATAAACTGCTTTCCGGAATAAGTGCATCCTCTTTTCCGATTCCCCAAAATACAGGGATTTCTGAATTCACCAAAAAGGCCAAATTGTCTTCCCTGTTCATCATGGCAAGTACAGCTTCTGATATACCTTGTTCGGTTGATTTCATCGCTTCAGCCAGGAGGAAATCTTTGTGCGGTTCATAATTCCCTTCCCTAAACAGGCCTGGAAAGAATGACTCTAGGTATTTTTGCTTTCCGTACTTTTCGATAAAGGCAAGTACTTGTTTACGTTTATGTTTCCGCTCTTCTGAATCTGCAAGTGGGGTTGAATGAATCAATCCAAAACCTTGAATTTGATTGGGGATTAATTTTATTAGCTCAAGTCCAACATATCCTCCCATGCTATGCCCCAGTAGATAAACCTTTTCATTTTGGCTTAAATTCAAGCATTCTAGCACGGCTTCAGCCATACTTTTCATACTTGTTCCTGTTCCGGTTGGCAGGCTCGAACCAAAACCAGGCAAGTCTATTGTTTGAACGGTATAGTGGTCCTTAAAAAACAATACCTGCTTGTTGAAGCAGGTATTGTTTTCGCAAAATCCATGAAGGAAAATGAGTTTTATGGGACCGGCACCGTAGGTGTAGTGTGCCAGTTTCATATTAATAGAATTTAGCGCGGTTATCTACCACATGCTTAATTTCTTTAAGCACTTCTGCATATCCATATTCCAAACGCGACTGAATACCGTTTGAAATTTCTGCTTTTAGGCTGTTTAAGTCGGCTGGTGCCGGAGCTGGATTGAACTTGTTTACCTGATAAGCATAAACAGCACCATCACCTTTTACTGGACCTAATACTTTACCTGTTGCGCTTCCCATCAAGGTTCCTACAAAAGTTGGATCATAACCTACAAATGGAAGGCTTGCATTTTCAAATGTTTGACTGCTCACAGGGTTCAAAGCTTGATTTAAATTCCTGCTTAATGCATCAAGTGTAGGATTCGTTGCCATAGCAGTCTTCATCTTTTCTGCAAGTTGCTCTGCTTTTTTATCTTTCCTGTAGTCAGCAAGTACACGCTCTCTTGAGGATTCAAAGTTTGCTTTACCCTTTTCGCGAATAGCTTTTAAAACAGCAATTACATATTTGTCGTTACCAATGGTGATTACCTCACTTACATTTCCTTCTTTGGCACTGAATGCCCAGCGAACTACTTCTCTGGCTTCTGCATATCCTGGAAGGAAATTGTCGTTTTCGCGAACAAACTCAGCTATGCGTTTCTCTATTTTTTTAGCAGCAACATTGGCATCAAATTCTTCTGCATTGGTTGATGAAGCAGCAAACTGACTTGCTTCATTGTACGCAACACCTGTTGTTTTATCACTTGCCTCAACAGTTCTGTCTAAAACAGCTGCACAAACCAGCTTCTTTGATTTATCCGCTGTAATTTTAATAACGTGGAATCCAAATTGTGTTTTCAAAACAAACTGATCGCCTTTGTTACCATTCTTAACAGCATCATTGAATTCTTTTACCATTGAACCTTCTGTAAACCAACCCAGGTCACCACCTTTGTCGCGGGTTCCATCTGTTCCAAACTCTCTGGCTAAATCAGCAAACGATTCTCCCTTTTTGATACGAGCAAGAATGTCATTCGCTTTGGTTCTTGCAGCGATGGTATCCTGCATGGTTGAACCTTCAACACGAATCAGGATATGACTTGCTCTCATTGAGAAAACGCTATCTTGTTTCTCACCTACAACTTTGTAAAGTGAATATTTCCCGTCAGCAAAAACAGGACCGATAACAGTGCCTACAGCAGATGCAAAAATTTGGTCTGCAACCTCTACCGGGTAAGCTGAGCGGTTTCTTGGTGTTGGGTCGAAACGAGTTTCTGAATTCGCATCTGTATAAAGCGTATCGTTTGTAGCTGCTTTAAATTGTTCAACCTGGTCATAAGCCCATTTTTGTGCAGCAGCACTGTCTTCTGAACTTGGTGCAAAATCCCAAACCACAAATTCAAGTTTGCGGCTGTTTTCGCGCTCCTTGTATTTGTCCATGTTCTTTTTGAAATAGGATTTCAAATCAGACTCTTCCGCAGTGATTGTAGTATCTGCAATGGTCATGTATGGAATAGCAACGAAATTCATTTCAGCAGTTGTCCCGCGATTTGCATTCAGACTTTTTGCTTCCAATGAAGTAGCGTAAACACCTTTCTTCAAGAGGTTGGCATATTTACGTTGCATGGTTTCGTTTA
Source organism: Bacteroidia bacterium (assembly GCA_023151275.1). Taxonomy (GTDB): domain Bacteria; phylum Bacteroidota; class Bacteroidia; order UKL13-3; family UKL13-3; genus CAISCU01. Next base: position 46,293 of record JAKLJI010000006.1, read on the forward strand.
CCAAATAGTCCTCAAACTCTTTCCATTGCGCCTTCATATTTTCATCTGTTCCTTCATTCATCGATTTCAAATATCTTTTTACGGCATTGATATCGAATGTTCCAGTTGCAGGATCTGTAAAGGACTGACGAATTTGTGGATGAATATTTTGGCCCATCAACATGTCTTCCAGTTCTTCATTGCTTACTTCAATTCCGAGTTCCTTGTACTCTTTGGCCATCAAGTAATCGTTCATGAATTGCATCCAAGTTTGTTCACGCAGTTGGTTTCTGGTGTTTTCGTCCACGTTTTCGGATTGCGAACGAACCTTGTATCCTTCAATGTTTTTTTCCAGTTTTTCTTCAAACTGACGGATATTGATTGTTTCACCGTCAATTTCGGCAACTGTTGTGCTTGAAGCCTGACCGCTGAAAAATCCAAAATTGCTGTTCAATGCATCCGAAATCACAAATAGCAACAGGGCTCCGCCAACCATTCCAATTGCCAAACCCGACCTGTTTCTAATCTTCGTTAATATAGCCATCTACATTTTTTTTAAGAGTGGCAAAAATAACGGCCATTTTTTCAAAAAATCAACTCAATATTGCCTCTTATTAAATTGTTTTTGAGGCAGTCGTCCTTTTTTTGCTATGAACAATCCTTTTTTTGGAAAATTGTATTTGATTCCCAATGTGTTAAGTGATGACAATACGGATGAATTTATTCCTGAGCTAGTTAGAAAATTAACGCACCACCTTACTCATTTTGTTGTTGAGAATGAGAAAGATGCACGTGCTTTGGTGAAAAAGCTCAAAATTGCCACACCCCAACAGGAACTAAGATTCTGGAAATTGGACGAGCATTCTAAAGACGAAGAGATTCCTACCTTATTGGAGGCTTTACAACAAGGTAAGGATGCTGGGATTATTTCTGATGCGGGTTTGCCCTGCGTTGCAGACCCGGGTTCCAAGTTAGTGGATTTGGCCCACCGAAAAGGTATTGAGGTTATTCCACTGCCAGGTTCATCAAGTTTGATGCTCGCTTTGATGGGTAGTGGTTTTAATGGCCAGCAATTTGCTTTTTCCGGTTATTTGCCCATGGATAAGACTCAAAAAGCCAAGAAGATTAAACTTCTGGAAGAATTGGCAGCCAAAGGCCAAACGCAAATTTTTATGGAAGCGCCTTATCGAAATAACCAGCTTTTGGCTGATTTGATTCAACAACTCAGGCCTTCAACCAAACTCTGTATTGCTTGCCACCTTACCTCCAAGGAATCCTTTATCCAAACCAAAACCCTTGCTGCCTGGAAATCCTCTAGTCCTGATTTGCATAAAAAACCTGTTATCTTTCTTCTGGGCAACTAATTTTCGTTTTCCAAGTTTCTCAAGGCTTGCAAGGTTGATAGGTTTTGTTCCCAAATATCGAGTTGTTCGCCTTTGGCCTTAAGTAGGGCCTGCTTTTCACTTACCGTTTCTGCGAATTCCGATTCTTTGCTATCAATTTTTACCGGGAATCGAAGTGCTTGAATGGAGTCGATTCGGTTTAGTTCTTCCTGTCGATTTTCCATGTAAGCAAAGGCTTCATTGTTCATGTCTTTCAAAAACTCATAGTCGAGATAGGCTTTTTCTGCATGTGCGAAATTGTATTTGGCTATTTCAACATCCCAATTCAGGCATCCTGATACCGGCAGAATTAGCACTGCAGCTCCAACCAAATTATTGCTTATGTATGAAAGTGATTTTCTGGCTAGCACTTTGTAAATCAAAGAAAGAAGTGCAATTGCAGTGAATCCCAAAAAGAACAGCACCAATATTCGTTTGTAGGCCAACGCATAGTACTCGATGTAAAAGCTGGTTCTTACTGCGACCGTTATTACAAGCAAAAGGTTTTGCAATAGCCATACTACAATAAGGGCATTGAATAAGGTTGATTTTTTCATGAAAACCAGATTGCTATCTAAATAATACCAGGTAATTCCAATAGAAATGATCAAGGCATATATCAAAAGCCAGGTTCCATCGTGGACAAATCCTTTGAGCAGTTGCCCGGTGAATTCAAATCCAAACCATACGTTTTGAATTTCAGTAACATGTTGCCAGAAAAGCATTAAGTTTATTACACTGAAAAACGCTATTGAAACCTGCATTTTCCTCAGCAATCGTTTGTTCAAAAACCGAAATGGACTTCTTTTCTTTTCACGAATCAACTCAAGTTGAAGTTTTTCGTCTTCTTCTTCCAGGGTTTTGCTGTTTTCCTGTATGAAAAAATAGCTCATGAATACCAACCCTGCTCCAAACCAAAAGAAAATCTGAAAACTGATATCTCCGAATAGATTTTTGATGGTAAGCCAGCTTGCTTCAAGACTTTTGGCAAAATAGGTATTGGCGTTAGCGTAAATGGAAATCAATAAGATTAGAGTTATTGCCGGAACTCCAAAATACCTGAACCAAGACTTCAATCTGCCAGCTTTGCTTTGGTCCTTATTACCCAAGGTCATTGCCAATCCTCCAAATAAGCGTGGAGTCTGTGTTGAAATTGTTTTAACAACAAGCGATGCGTTTTTGAAATTCGGATAGGCCGTAACAGATCCAAGTAAAATTAAGTTCAACCACCAGACTAGGATGGAATAGGTTTGTCCGCTTAAGTAAACACCAAGTCCCGAAACAACCATTCCAACCAGAATGAGGTATACCAATTTTGATTTTTGAGTTCCTAAATTTTGGTATAAACTCAGAACGCCAACTGCTACTGAAACGATAAGGTAGTTTAAACCCTGTTCACGGTTTTGATAAAGAATTGCCAGTAAAAGGGCGCTGCCAAGTAGAAGTACCCGCTGAATGCGCGCATTTTTTTCCATAATTAGCAAACGTAGCTTTTAATGAACTATTTCTAAATGAAAGATTAATTGCCATCCTAAGGCCAATTTTTTCGATTGGTAACAAAATAACACGATTCCTTTCAAAGTGATTGTTCCGCTTTGGGCTTGATTAAGGATTTTATTTTTTTACAAAAGCTGATATTAGTCAACCACTTGCATATTTCTTCGCAATGAGTAATTTTGTGTCTAACAAACGTTAGGTGAAATGACTAATCCAAGTTCAGGAAGACGCGAGCAAATTATTCAGGCGGCAGCCAATTTGTTCTGTGCTCGGGGCTATGAGGCAAGTTCGATGCGTGACATTGCAACTACTTTAAATATTGAAGCAGCTAGTTTATATCACCACATAAAGTCCAAAGAAGAGATTCTTGAAACCATCTGTTTTGGTATGGCCGAAACCTTTTTGAACGGAATCCGGGAAGTGAATGATATTTATTTCAACGCCGAAGAACGTTTGCGCATGGCTATTCAAAATCACGTTCGCATCCTAACCAGTAATCTATCCCAAAGCACCGTCTTTTTGCATGAATGGAGAAGTCTGAAAGGTGAGAAACTTATTGCATTCAAGCAACTGCGCGACCAATATGAAAAGGGATTCAGAACAATTGTGCAAGATGGGATGAATGAAGATATTTTTGGAGAGGTAGATGCCCGCTTTGCCGTATTAAGCATTCTTAGTTCGGTGAACTGGATTGCCGAATGGTACCGCGAAGATGGTGCAATGTCATCCGATGAAATTGCTTCCAGAATTAGCGATTTTGTGCTTGGAGGCCTGCGCAAAAAATTAGTAACCGATTTGGATTATAAACCCTGAAATTAAAAACTAAAACCAAAGTATATGTACGGAAACGCTTACATCGACCCCAATGAAAATCCGGTAAGTTCCGGAAAAGGTCCTTCCATTTTGGAAGGTGAAGATCCTGTTTTGCTAGCAGAGTTTGAAGCTCGCATCCAACGCGGAGAAAAAATCGAGCCTAAAGATTGGATGCCTCGCGAATACCGCAAACAACTTATTCGTATGATTGAGCAGCATGCTCACTCAGAAATTATTGGTGCTCTTCCAGAGGGAACCTGGATTACACGTGCTCCGGGCTTTAAGAGGAAATTAGCCTTGATGGCAAAGGTTCAGGATGAAGTTGGTCACGCCCAATTGCTGTATAGTGCTGCCGAAACCTTGGGCAAAAGTCGTGAAGACATGATCAATGACCTGATTACCGGAAAGTCAAAATATTCAAACGTGTTCAATTATCCGGCTTATACTTGGGCTGATGCCTGCATCATTGCTTGGTTAATTGATGCTGGTGCAATTATCAATCAGGTGGCTAATGCAAAAGGCAGTTACGGACCTTATTGCAGAGCGCTCGACAGGATTTGTACCGAAGAATCATTTCACTTGAAATACGGTCATGATAATGTGGTAACACTTGCTACAGGAACTCCTGTGCAGCGCAAAATGGTTCAGGAGGCTTTGAACCGTTGGTGGCCACCAATTATGCACTTCTTTGGTCCATCAGATAAAATTTCATCGCATACCGAAATTCTTATGCGTTGGAAAGTGAAAATGGCTTCTAACGATGATATGCGTCAGCAGTTCTTAAATATGTATGTTCCTAAAATTTGGGATCTTGGTTTGACTGTACCAGATACTAATCTGCGCAAGAATGAAGAAACCACAGACCCGGATTGGGATGAATTTAAACGCGTAATTAACGGCGGCGGTCCTTGCAACGCCGAAAGGTTAGCGGTTCGTCGGGATGCTGAAGAGCGTGGTCGTTGGGTGAGAAATGCACTCAAAGCGGGTAGCGCAAAATATGTAGTGCCATTGGCTTAATTCTTTTTCTAATCTATGAATTGCCGATTCGGTAATCGAATCATAAACCCAAAATATTGAACAAATGATACAATCACTCGACCCCCGGGTTACCCGGGCTCAGATAGAACTAAACAATCCTATAGATCCGCTTACCGAGTTGGATCAATGGGAAACCTATGAGGTTTTTCATCAGAAGAAGCGTGGCGACCAGCACATTCATGTTGGTATTGTGCATGCCGCAAATCCCGAAATGGCCCTCTTGTTTGCCAAAGAACAGTATGCCAGAAGAGGAGTTAGTGTAAATATTTGGGTGGTGAAAACTGCTCAGGTTTATTCTTCTGATTATGCCGATTCCGACATCTTTGAAACAGTTCCAGAAAAGGTTTACCGCGAGGCAGGTGGATACAAAGTGATGGAGAAAATCAACAAGTATAAAAAAGCACAGGCCGTTAAATAAACTTTCATATGGAATCAGCAAAAGAACTCTTTTTTAAAATGGCAGATGATCTGCTCATTTTTGGACATAGAAATTCCGAATGGACAGGTCTTGGTCCAATTCTGGAGGAAGATATCGCCTTTTCATCCATGGCACAGGATAAAATTGGTCATGCCCAGGCAATCTATCAAATCCTTCACGAAATGGGGGAAGCCGATTCAGACGCATTGGCCTTTAACAGGCCCTCATCTGCTTTCCGCAATTGCCAGTTTGTAGAATTACCAAATGGCGAGTACGATTTTAGTATGGTTAGACATTTCTTGTTTGACCATGCCGATCAGCAGCGCTTTGAAATGCTTGCAACTAGCGCATTTGAACCCATTGCAAAAGTGGCTCGTAAAATCAAAGGTGAAATTAAATACCACGTTTTTCACGCCGATACCTGGTTGGTGAAATTGAGTCAGGCCAACGAAGAAAGCAAAGCAAGAATGCAGAGTGCACTCAATGAAGCCTGGAACTATGCACTTGGAATTTTTGAAGAAGGTGATTTTGAAAGCGACCTTCGTTCAAAAGGCATTTTTGAGGGAGAAGCTGCTTTAAAAGCACGTTGGATGGATAAGATTTCTCCGATTATTGAAAAAGCTGGCTTAAGAATCCCTGATGAATCAACCTGGAATCCGGTTTTGGGTGGTCGTAAGGGATATCATTCTGATCATCTTGATCCATTGGTGCTCGAAATGGGTGAGGTGTTCCGCCTCGATCCCGGAGCTGAATGGTAAACTAGTTGAATGTATAAATGAGCCGAGGCAATTGAATTTGTCTCGGCTTTTTTATGGAACCTTTGTTCCGCTAATTCTTGATTGGTATCATACTTACCGCAAGCCTCCATCCTTACTTTTGAAGGGCCAATTGGCAAGAAGATATGGATAAAATAATCATGGGTATTGTGCTGTTGCATTTGTTAGCCGGTTTTGGTTGGATATTGTGGAAATTGGAAGGAAAAAAGAAACCTTGAGCCTTTCTATGCTTTGCTAACTTGCGGGCATGAAGATTATTTCCTACAACGTAAATGGAATTCGCTCAGCCATGAGCAAAGGGCTCGTTAATTTCATGCAATCATCGGGTGCAGACGTGTTTTGTTTTCAAGAAACCAAAGCCGAAGCCAGCAACATTGCTCAGGAGGAATATACATTTGATGTAGTTGGTTACACCCACAGGTATTGGTTTAGTGCCGAGAAAAAAGGCTATTCAGGCGTGGCAATCTTTTCCAAAATTAAACCGGATCATGTTGAGTATGGTTTTGGTATTCCCGAATACGATAAGGAAGGAAGAATCATTCGGGCTGATTTTGGGGATACATCTGTTATCAGTGTTTATATCCCCAGCGGCTCCAGCGGCGATGAGCGACAGGCCTACAAAATGAAATGGCTTGATTTCTTTGCAAACTATATCCGTGAATTGAGCTGGAAATTCCCCAACCTAATTATTTGTGGAGACTTTAACATCGTTCATAAACCCATTGATATTCATGACCCGGTTAGCAATAAAAACTCATCCGGTTTTTTACCAGAGGAGCGCGAATGGTTAAGTCAATTCATTGAGTCCGGCTACCTCGATTCATTCAGGCATTTCAATTCAGAACCTCACCAGTATAGCTGGTGGAGTTTTAGAGCAGCTTCCAGAAGTAGGAACAAAGGTTGGAGAATTGACTACTGTATGGTTGCAGAATCCTTGAAATCAAAACTAAAATTCGCTGGAATTTTGCCAGATGCGGTCCATTCCGACCACTGTCCGGTTTATGTTGAACTGAAGTAAAATCGGATTATTCCAATCCGTATTTCTCTTTGTATTTTTTATACAGGGCTTCCTGTTCGTTGCTTAATTGTTGTTCTTCACCCTGTTTGAATATCTTTTGGATTTTGCTGCTTCGCATATCCAAAAGATCGCCATCCACAACCAACAAGCTAGCTTCTTTACCCTTTTCCAGGCTACCCAGTTTTTCTGCTGTACAAGTAATTTTAGCAGCATTTAAGGTGATAAGTTGCAATGCTTCTTCCTTAGTTAAGCCATAGGCCGCGCAGGTTCCGGCATTGAACATAACGTTTCTTGATTCCCAGCTACCGGTTTGGCTAATGGCAACAAGAACTCCTTTGCGAACCAATTGAGCCGGGGTCTTGAAGGGTTGATCTACATCATTGGCAGGATAGCTTGGTAAACGATGAATAGTTCCAAGAATAACTGGAATTTTTTGTTTGGCCAACTCATCTGCTACTTGCCAAGCTTCTTCTGCATCAACCAAAACAATTTTTACTTCTGGATAATTGGTTTTGAAAAAGGCAATCGCATGCAGCATTGCTTTAGCCTTGTTGGTATGAATGTACAAATTTGCTTTGCCTTCAAGAACCTTCTTCATGGCCTTAAGTCTTAGGTTTACTGGGCTTGGATTGCTTTGTTGATTGTATTGTTTTGCATCCTCAAAAAATTTGCGGATGGCTTCCAATTCTTTGTTCAGTCGTTCCTGTTCCTCAGGTTTATGATTGGGTCTAAAATCCGGATAGTTTAAGTGAACTCCTTCATCTTCGGCAATGGCAGCATCTTCCCAGTTCCAGGCTTTTGTGTAAACCAGGCTTGAACTTCCACTTATGCTTCCTCCTTGAGGAACGGGTTGCGTAAATAAGATTCCATTGAAAAATGCGGTGGGCAGGATTTTTGAATCCGTATTGTAAGCGATTAAACTACGCACATTGGGATTGAAGTCGCCAACTTCATTGAAGTCGCGGGTTGCTCTTACCGCGTCAATTTCATTCAAGCCCATGATATTGTTTAATGCAAATACCCCTGGATAAATATGCTTTCCGGTTACATCAATAACCTTAGCATTTTTGATAAAATTCACCGGTTCTTCACCAATGCTCATTATTTTTCCATGGTTCATCACTAAGGTCCCATTTTGAATGACTTCACCTGTGCCGGTATGAATGGTTGCTCCACTTAAAATAGTTGGAACCTCCTGTGCATTACTTCCCAATGTTAATCCTGCCAATACTACAGTTAACAGGCTAGTGCGTGTTGTTTTAATTTTCATCTTCACAATGGTAAACTTCATCTTGACGACTAATATGAACTTCTGTTTTTTCGCCGGATTGTTTAGCTTCCAGCATGCGTTGAATAATACGTTGTCTTTCTTTTTGAACGAAAGCGCGTAATTCGGCATCGCGTTCAAGAGAATAATAGATTACCCCATCAACCATTGTCATTTCCGGTTTTGCATAAATGCTTAATGGGTTGTCATTCCACAAAACTAAATCTGCATCTTTACCTACTTTAATACTTCCTGTTTGCTTATCCAGGTGCAGCATTTTTGCCGGATTCAGAGTTACCATTTTCCAGGCTTCTTCTTCTTTCAAGTTTCCATACTTTACCATTTTGGCAGCTTCATGATTTAATCTTCTACCCATTTCGGCATCGTCGGAATTGATAGCTGTTGTTATTCCCATTTGATGCAATAGAGCTCCGTTGTAAGGGATGGCTTCTACTACTTCATATTTATAGGCCCACCAATCTGCAAAGGTTGATGCAGAAACACCATGCTTTTTCATCTTGTCTGCAACTTTGTAACCTTCAAGAATGTGGGTAAAGGTATTTACCTTAAATCGGAAACTATCTGCCACATGCATCAACATGTTGATTTCACTTTGCACATAGCTATGGCAGCTGATGAATCGCTTTCTAGTTAAGATTTCATTTAATGCTTCAAGTTCCAGGTCTTTTCGGAGGGATGGATTTCGTTTTAATTCCGCATCATATTCCCTTGCACGGTAAAATGCATCGTAATATACCTGTTCAACTCCCATTCGGGTTTGAGGATACCTGCTGCTATAAATACCCCAATTGCTCTGTTTCACGTTTTCACCCAAAGCAAACTTGATAAAGCCATCAGCACCTTCAATTTTCATTTCTTCAGGAGCTACTCCCCATCTTAATTTAACTAAAGCACTTTGTCCACCAACGGGATTGCAAGAACCGTGAAGTAATTGAGCAGCTGTAACGCCACCTGCCAATTGGCGATAGATATTGATGTCTTCAGGGTTTAATACATCTCCAATACGAACTTCCGCTGTAATTGCTTGCGTGCATTCATTCACTCCATTATAAATGGCTACATGCGAATGTTCATCAATGATGCCATTGGTGAGTTGCTTTCCCTTTGCATCAATTACGCGAGCATCTTTTGCTTGCAGGTTTTTACCAATCCCCGCAATTTTTCCATCTTTTATCCAAACATCCGCTTCTTCCAAAATACCTTCTTGCTCATTGGTCCAAACGCGTGCGTTTTTGATAAGTAGGTTTTCTTTTGCTGGAAGTTGTGCTGACCCGTATTCGCAGAAGGGGAATAGGGTTGTCGGTATTTCTATGTTCTTTTCTTGTGGAGTTGTTGCTTTTGGTTTTTCTGAATTGCGTTTCGCTTCAACTACTTCCAAACTTACTTGTTTTCCATTGGCAAGCATGCCTAAGCCTCTCCATGTGCTTGAATACTTATTTAAAGTAATCTGGTTTAGTCCATTTTTCTTCCATTGAAGGATGAGTGAGCCATTTGCTTGTTGCAGGGTCATCGGAATGGTGTCTCTTCCAATGAGTTTCGCTTCTTGACGTTCGTTTGAACCAAGTTGAATTGTTGTGAAGGAATCAAGTCCTGTGAGTGTTAATTGACTAATTCCCTCCAATGGGTTCTCCTCATCAAGTACTTCTTGTTTTCCAAATGTCCAGAGCTCAAGAATTTTGCCATTTTCTCTAAACAAATCCGTAGTCGCAATAATAAAGTGAGCTGGCATTCCCACCTTTATACTTCCTGCTTGATTGCTTATGCCTAATAGCTGAGCTGGTGTTTCGGTTAGGGCTTTCAGTGCAATTTCAGGGTCCAATCCACATTTGATAGCCGTTCTTAGGTTTTTCCAAAATTCTCCGGCTTGGTCGCAACCTTTCAAGGTTAGCGCAAAAGGAATTTTTTCTTTTGCCAATAGTGCCGGGTTGAAGGGTGCCATTTCCCAATGTTTTAAATCGGCTAAGCTTACATACTGTGCATCGAAAGGATCTTGTACTTCGTAAGGTTTTGGAAAGTTCAAGGGAATAACCAGCGGTTTACCGGTTGATTTTATTTCCTTTAGGCGTTGGTATTCATCGCCTCGTCCTTTATAAATCCAATTGTTCAATCCAAACTCTTTGGCAATTCTGTCTGCTCTAAGTAAGGCAAATTTGTTTTCTACTTCCATCAAAACTGGAAGTTTAAGTTGGTTTGAAAGCGCCTCAAGACTTAAATTGGTTTGTTTCGTTTGTTTGGTGTACCATTGGGCATCTAGAATGCTTTGTCTGATTAGTGCAACCGCGCCCATGGCAGAACCAGGATAATCTTGGCTTGAACTGCCCTTGTTGAAACTCCATGCTGAATGAACGTTTTTCTTGATTATGGCTTCGTGTGAGGGATGATTACCTGTACTTACCACAACACTTGTTCCTCTGCAAATTCCATCTTGAATGAGGCTATTCGTAACTCCAAATCCAGCTTTTCTGAATAACTCCGCCTGACGATTATCGCTTGCAAAGTAATCTTCTGCTTTCAGTTCAGCACGAATGGCTTCGTTCCAACTATAAGCCCCGGGCTTGTTGCTTAGAAATTGCTGCGATTTCGATTCCCGTTTCGATTCCCATTTCAAGCCATAACTGCTAAATGCATCTATAAATGCAGGATACATATACTTACCATTCAGGTCAACTACCTTTATTCCTTTATTTGCAGGAATTTCCTTTGCAATTGCCTTGATTTTTCCAGCTTCAACCCAAACAGACATATCAACTAAGTGTTGCCCACTTGACGGTATCAAATTGACGTGTGTGAAAATAACCGATTCTGGTCGTTGGTCTCTAGGGCCATTGTGGGGAAAGGTTTCCTGTGCAGATGCTGAAACACCCAAGCTTAGGCTGGCTATCAGAATAATGGAAGTCAAATACTTTCGCATAATTCAAATAAAGGCAAAAGTTTGACTTTAGCCAACCTGCTATCGTGTGTTTACAGGAGTGGTTCTTAGCCCGAAGCTAATTATGTGATCGCTTTCTTTTCCAAAGTTCAAGAGCCAAGGTTGATAAGCGGAAATTGGCATTAGGAGGTCAATTCTTTCTTCGGTTTTGAACCAAATTAATTGGCGAGGTTCGCTTATTCTACTTAAAAAATCGGTTTCAGGTTCATTGATAAATCGTGCATGGTAAGCATCTTTTCCAGTTTTTAGCCAAATGAGGTCCGGTAAATTGGATAGTGGCTTATCGCTATTCAGGTGAAGTTCTATCTCACCATTTTCAATACCTTTCCAATAGGCTGTTGCATATCCTCCTGTTCCGTTTTTCTTCATGGATAGGGCTTTAATAATCAACAGACCCGGTTGAACGAGAGCGAATAACACTACCAGCGCAGGTATGAGATTATGGATAAATTTTATGTGAATAAATTCATCCCAAATTAATTGCAAGTAAATTAATCCATATAAGCTAAGGGGAATCCACATAGGGCTTAGCAATCTAGGCCACTGCTGGGTTCTGATATTTCCTTGGATAAGTAGGAAAAACAGGTAAGAACTAATCAACCAAAACAAGGTGCTTAAGAATTTTTTTCTTTCGTCTGCTGCTGGATAACCTTTTAAATGAATTCCTGAATATATCCAGCAACCGATGCCTAGCAAGGCCATTATCCATTGCATGGGAGTAGCTTTTAAATACGGGGCGAGTTGTATTTTATCGATTAAATTGTGTTGACCAAGAGGTAATCCCGAAATGACATAATTTCTTCCTATCCAAATTAGCAAGGGTATCAATGCGAGTAGAAGAACTTTTGTTTTGTTTACGATTTCGTTTTCCGTTTTATGGAGAAGAAGCAGTACAACCACACCTGGTAAAATTAGTAAACCTGTAAATCTACTAATTAGAAGCAAGCTCAATAGAATGCTTGCATGAATCATGCTTTTCTGGTTGTTCAGCGAGCGATGAAAGTTCCAGATAAATGCCATTAGGAGTGCAATGAACAGCATTTCAGAAAGTACCCAAACACCATTGCTTACAAATGTGGTATATGGGAAGAACACAATTGGTAATGCCATGGTTAACCAGTTTTTCCTAATGAAATGCTGAAGTTGCATAGCGCCAATCATCACTGCCGTGATAAGAAGCAAATAGTTAAGGATTGCAGCCCAAGTTATGGGATTCATTCCCAGTAAATAGGCGGGACTTAAAAGGATAGGATACAAGGGCGTTGCATTGAGGTAATGGAATCCATCAAACTGAACGAATCCATTGCCTTGGACAAGATTTGAGGCAACCGATAAGTAATTTGCAGAATCGCAGGAAAGTGCTGGCCCAAATCCCGACAATGCTAAGACATAGGCTGCGCTTAGGACAAGAAGCGAAATAATCCACTCAAGGCTGATGAGCACCCGAATTTGTTTCATGCCGAAATATACAGGCTTTCTTTTTTTATTCCCTGAACTGGTTAAGCATTTATGATCTATGGTCTTTTTCTTAAAAGTTTCAGAAATAATTGAAAGTTTGAAAAATGCCTTTACCTTTGTCCTGTGAATGTAGAGCAAGCAAAGGCAAAGTTTATTCAATCCTGGGGGACCTTTGGTTCGGAATGGGGAATCAATCGAACCATGGCGCAGATTCATGCTTTGCTTCTTATTTCTCCGGTAGCCTTGAGCACTGAAGAAATTATGGCCGAGTTGAGTGTTTCAAGAGGTAATGCAAATATGAATTTGCGCAGCTTGATGGATTGGGGGATTGTATTTAAAGAATTGGTTCCCGGGGAGCGTAAAGAATATTTTGTGGCTGAAAAGGATATCATGAAAGTTGCTCGTCAAATTAGCAGAGAGCGCCGTAAACGTGAGTTGGAGCCTGTGCTTGGAATTCTTTCTGAAATTGCTACCATTAATCCTGGCACCAGTAAGGAGGGCATTGAACTGAAAAAAGTTGCAGGCAATATTCATGAAGTTGCTCTTCGTGTAGATGATGTTCTCGACAAATTTTCAAGGTCGGATGAGAATTGGTTTTATAAAATGGTTTTACAACTCATGAAATAGCATTTTTTTTGATTTTAAGTTTCAAAAAATATTGAAAGTTTAGGAAGTTTGATATGGAAATTGAAGACGTACATCGATTGCTTTACCTGCTAATCTCGGCGTATATAACCTTGGTAATTGGTGGGACACTTTACCAAAGTGGAGCAGTTTTTTTGAAAGATGTTTTCTCAAGCAATGCGGCAATGGCAGTGTTACTTAACCGGTTTTTGTTAACCGGATATTACCTGATAAACCTTGGTTATGTAACAGTTGTCATGGCAAATCTTCCAAAAACAGAATCCTATTTTGAACTCATCAATAAACTATCTGCCGAACTTGGATTTTTGATGTGCGCTCTGGCACTTATCCATTATTTTAACATCTGGTGGATTCGGCACTTTCACAAGCAATTGGACACTCTTTTTAATCACCCTTAATTCATAAAATCATGGAAAATCATTCTTTTCACCTCATCGCTTATGCCGTTTATCTTCCAATCAGTTGCCTTTTAACCTGGTATGTGGCCAACTCTTTATTCAATTCAGGTAAAGTATTTATGCTTGATATTTTCAAAGGTAGACAAGACATTTCCAATGCAACCAACCAAATGTTTAAGGTGGGCTTCTATTTGCTTAATTTGGGCTTCGCCTTGCATATCCTTGAAATTGGGCAGGAGTTGAACGATTACCGGCAAACCATTGAGGCTTTGAGCGAGCAACTGGGTGGCTTTAGCATTTATCTTGGTTTGATGCTCTTTTTCAACTTGTTCCTGTTCTTCCGTGGCAAGAGTAAAAGTGCTGAAATGGAGAAAATTCAAAAGCTTAATTCCATGATTTCCTAAAATTTAGGGAGGAAATCTCAACCACTTTTCACCCCAAAGCAGGAATTCATATTCCTAGGTCAACCACATAAAAAATCACCCGATTGGGTGATTTTTTAATAGTATTTGAAGGATTACTTTTGATTGCCTTAATGTCAAACTTAACCCCCGAAAGTTATGTATAAAATGATTGACCGCCGTTTAATAGTACATGCAATTATTTTATTGAGTTTGCTTGTACTAAATTTTTTGATTATCAAACCTTAATTCCTGGGTCTCCCTTTGGCAACCGGTGTTGCCGTCCAAGGGTCATCAGGCCAGGAGTGTTTTGGATACCGACGCTGAAGTTCACTTTTCACTTCAAAATAAGTGGTATTCCAAAAATTCTTTAAATCCCGGGTTACCTGTACAGGTTTAAACCCGGGAGATAACAAGTGAAGTACCACGCCTATCTTACCCTGATTTATACGCGGGGTTTCGGGTACTCCAAACATCTCTTGCAGACGAACAGCCAAAACCGGAATCTCTCCATTCTCAAAATATTCAATTCTCAGCTCAGAACCGCTCGGCACTTTAATTTTTTCGGGTGCAAGAAGATTCAACTTCTGTTGCAGTTCCCAGTCTAGCGAAGAAAGCAATGCTTCAGAAAGTTTTATCTTTTCCAGATCATCACCATTCCTGCAGTTTCTTAGGTATGGTTCAAGCCATTCTTGTTCTTGCTCAAAAAGTAAAGATTTACTAAGATCTGGCCAGTTTTCTTCCGGATTCCATTTTCGTAAGGAACAAATTCTTGCTACAAGTTGATCAAAGGATGAATCCACATGCAACAAGCTTTCCCATTCCTTTTTTATTGCATGGAGTAAAACAGCAACCACTTTTGCTTCGGAGGGTGAATTTAGTGGCTTTGATTGAAGCAGGATGTTGCCAATTCTCAGTTCCTTGGCTGCAACAATTTCTGCCTTTCGCGAATTCCAGGAGATATTCTCCCGTTCTTTTACCATTGGGAGAAGGTCTTTGGGATTTAAGGGTGCAGCCAAAAATATTTTCCCCAATCCATCTCGGGAATCCATGTGTGCAATTGCTAGCCAGCTTTCGTTTGCCAGGTCATCCTTATGGCCGGCCATGGCAATTTTCCCATTCGATAATTGGAATTGCGCATTGTTGCCCGGTCTTGCAGAAGCAATGCGTTCGGGATAGGCATGTGAAACCAAAAGTCCCGTAAGAAAGGGATCGGTGGGTTGATTGTTTTCTTGAATCTTAAGTAAGCTTCTGTAAGATTCAGCAAGTTTTATCAAGCGCTGGAACTTTTTACTTCCGGCATTTTCTTTTCTTGCCCTTCGCAATGCATCAATTCTCAGGTTGATATCAATACCGCTTTCACGGGGTAAGGGATCTCTTTCTTCCAATATGGCTGCAATATCGCAGGCCAATGCCTGGGATTCTTCATCCTGTGCAAGCAGGAGCATATGGGCAATACGTGGATGACAGGCAAGCTGATGGATTCGTTTTCCGTGTGCACTGAGTTTTTTGTTTTCAAGTGCACCTAGCAGGTCCAATAAATCATAGGCTTGTGCTACATGTGCTTTGGGTGGCTCATTCAACCAGTTTAATGCTCCAACATCGTTTACACCCCAACAGGCCAATTCCAGTACCAAAGAGGCTAAATCGGCTTGCTCAATTTCGGGAGTACGATGATCTGCTAAGCGATTGTGTGTGGCCGCTGTCCACATGCGGTAACAAACACCTGGATACAATCTTCCGGCTCTTCCTGCGCGTTGGTCGGCAGAATCTCTTGATATTTGAATGGTTTCAAGGCGTGATAAACCTGTAGCAGGATCGAAGCGTTGAATTCTTCCTAAGCCGGTATCAACAACAATTCTTACGCCTTCAATGGTTAATGAGGTTTCAGCAATACTTGTGGCCAAAACCACTTTTCTTTTTCCGGATTTGTTGGGTTGAATAGCCGCTTGTTGCTCATGTTGGGGTAACATGCCAAACAAGGGATGAATGGCAAATCCCTTCAATGCAGGAAATAGTAAATCTGCACAACGTTTGATTTCAGCTTCTCCCGGAAAAAATGCGAGAATATCGCCTTCTTCTTCCTGAGCAGCTTGAATGATTACACGGGCAGCAGTTTCACTAATCATGCGTTCATCCTGACCTCCAACATAACGAATATCAACAGGGAACATGCCTCCCTCACTTTGAATGACCGGTGCTTTTAATAGGCTACTCAGTTTCGGCATATCCAAGGTTGCCGACATGATAAGAATGCGAAGTTCAGGGCGCAAGATTTGCTGTGCTTCGCGGCAGAGGGCAAGTGCAAGGTCTGCATGAATACTGCGTTCATGGAATTCATCAAAAACAACTAGACCAACCTGTTCAAGCGAGTTGTCTGATTGCAGCATGCGTGTCAAAATGCCTTCAGTTACTACTTCAATTTTAGTCGATGCAGAAACCCGATTATCAAACCGAACCCTATATCCAATTTCCTTGCCGCATTCAGTTCCCAGCATGTCCGACATCCGCCAGGCAATGCTTCTGGCTGCTAAACGGCGAGGTTCCAGCATTAGAATTTTCTTTCCTTCCAGCCAAGGCTCATTCATCAAAGCCAATGGTAGCAATGTGCTTTTTCCGGCACCTGGAGCAGCTTGAACAATGGCGGTTGAATTTTCGGCAAGTTTTAGCCTAAGCTCTGGAATTATGCCGGCTACAGGCAGCGGATAGTTAAGTGAATCAAACAAAATACAAGGATTTCTTTTAGCCTGCGAAAGTAGAACATATTGCTAAGATTGAATAGAGTTCGAGTACTTGTACGCTATTTTGAACAGGCTTCAATGAGTAAACCAACAAGTATCACCAGATTCAATGAGATAGATGCGCTTTTTTGTAAGTCACCTTATCGGTTGTTGCCAATAATGTTGATAGGATCAAACATTGCATGCAGAAAGGAATCCCATGTATTCAATTTTTTCTTAGCCCAATTGATGTATATTAGAGCCTTTACTTGAGTAGTATGACACATTCATGGAGTTTTTCGAGTGTAGGCGGAGAGAAGCGGGTGAACCTGGAATCAGGAGAAGATTTGAAGCACCTGCATGCTCTGGATCAAAAATTATGGACCGCCTTGAGCTGTCCTGTAAACGGTTTGGAAGCCGATTCACGTACCTTAAAATTGATTGATAAAGACGGTGACGGTCAGATTCGGGTGCCTGAAATATTGGAAGCAGTAAGCTGGATTTGCGAAATGATAGCCAATCCAAATGAGCTTTTGGAGCAGCGTAAAGAACTTCCTCTTTCTTCCATCGATACGTCGAATCCGGTTGGAAAACAACTTCTGGCAAGTGCACGAATAATTCTTGCCAATTTGGGTAAACCAGATGCACAAACCATTAGTTTAGAAGATACGGCTGACATGAATCGGATTTTTGCTGAAACCAAGTTCAACGGGGATGGTATTATTACTTCCTTTTCCGCAGAAACTGAAGCGCAGAGCTTGGTGATTGAAAGAATTGGAGCCCTACTTGGCAATACGCCAGACCGCAGTGGTAAGCCTGGAATCTCAGCTGAATCCATTGTGGCTTTTTATGGGCACTGCCGCGATTATGTTTCTTGGTTGGATGTTGGAACTGCAAAGGAAATTCTTCCGTTTGGAGAGCAAACGTCGGAGGCTTATACCTTGTTTGAGCGATTAAAAGAAAAAGTAGATGATTTTTTCCTGCGCTGCCAGCTGGCTTCATTCAATTCAGATGCGGGTCCAATTTTCAATGGAATTTCAGAAAGTCTTAAAGAACTGAATCGCGTTAGTTTAACGCAATGTGAATCAGAAATTGCATCCTATCCTTTGGCTCAAGTTTCTGTTCAGGCTAGAATTCCCGTAAGTCAAGGCCTGAATCCGGCATGGAGAGAAATGTGGCAGGCATTCTGCGCCATTTGTATAGCCGGAAAAAATGAAATGGATGAGGCCACTTGGTTGTCCATTAAAGCCTTATTTCAGCCTTATTCTGTATGGATTCAATCAGCAAAAGGAAAGCCTGTTGAGGCACTTGGAAAAGAAACCTGTACGCAAATTCTGCAAGAGAACCTGGAGCAGGAGCTACTTGATCTTGTTCAGCGTGATATCAATTTGCGTGAGGAATCGGATAGCATGATTCTGGTTGATCAGCTCATTCGCTATTACAGGGATATCTTTTTTGTGCTGAAGAATTTTGTAACCTTCAATGATTTTTATTCGCCAGGGAAGAAAGCCATTTTCCAGGCAGGCAGGCTTTACATCGATCAACGGAGTTGCGACTTATGCATTCGGGTGAATGATATGGCCAAGCACAAAGCCATGGCTAGCTTAAGCGGCATGTACTTGTTGTATTGTGATTGTACCTCACGCGATGGAGAGAAAATGGCAATTGTTGCAGCCCTAACCAATGGGGATATTGATAATTTGATGGTGGGGCGGAATGCTGTTTTCTACGACCGCAGTGGAAAAGATTGGGATGCAACAATTACATTCATTATTGATAATCCTATTAGCATTCTGCAAGCCTTCTGGACCCCTTATCGCAAGCTTGCTGCATTTATAGACAAACAGGTAAAGAAGTTCGCCGAGGACCAGGATACTCAGGTTGCAACGGATGCAACTTCTCATATTGAGATGCAGACAGAACAACTGAAGCAGCCTGCTGAAATAAAACCAACTGAGCCTGTTGATGTGGGCAAATACGTTGGGATATTTGCAGCAATCAGTTTGGCTTTGGGTGCTATTGGTACAGCTTTAGCCTCGTTGGTTGCTGGTTTTATGGGATTGGTTTGGTGGAAAATGCCATTGGCCATTGCCGGATTGTTGTTGCTTATTTCAGGCCCATCCATGTTTTTGGCCTGGTTAAAACTTAGACAACGAAATCTTGCGCCCTTGTTAGATGCTAATGGATGGGCCATAAATGCCAGGGCCTTGGTGAATGTTCAATTTGGAAAAGCCTTGACTCAATTGGCACAAATTCCGGTTGGCTCAAGGATTAATTTAAATGACCCCTTCATGAAGAAGAAAGTGCCAATGGCGCAACTCGTGTTTTTGTTTCTTTTGCTTGGGGTTTTGGCTTATATGCTTTGGATGTTTTTGATGAAATAAACCCATGGCTTTCTGAAGATTGAATCAATTGGTGTTCAATCTTCAGAGGCTTACTTAGAATACCTCTCCCAGATTAACAAACAAACCTTTGGAGCCATTGATTCCAAATCCGTAATCGATGCAAAGGTTGGTATCACTTTTCTTGTTTACTTTGATGCGAACACCTGCACCATAGCCCGGAATAAAATCGCCGAAACGGCGCGTTAGCCGTTGGCCATTGGCAAATACGGTTCCTCCCAATAATCCATTCCTACTTAGTTGAAAGCGATATTCTGCTTCCAAATAAATCAGGTTTTTTCCGCGGTATCTACCTTGAATATATCCTCTTCCTGTATTGTAGAAGTCGTCCCAGCCCGTGCTGGGTAGCATAAGATAAGGAGTTTTGCCTGCAACGGATAGCCATTGATAGGACCAAATGGCAAGCACGTTTTGGCGTTTTCCAACTGGAATGTATTTTCTGAAATCGAGGATTAGAGATTGCCAGGGATTGTCACTGCCCATCCATTCTTTGTTTATTCTCCATACCCCGTTGAAATAATGACCCTGATGTGGGTTAAAGAAATTATCGCGTTTATCGGAGCTAATCAATGCAGTAAGACCAACCCCTTTTTCTTCGGTTTGACTACCAAGTTGCTGAAATAAAACTTGTTCTTCTGTTTCCTGAATACCGGCATCTATTTTCCAAAAGCGGTCATAAAAGATTCCTGTCCCAAGATACCAGGATTGATAAACTTTTCGGAGCAGGCTTTGATGCAGACGAAGGTAGTTGAAGTCAATTTCGTAGGAAGGGCCGTTTAATGCAACAGGTCCGGCCCCGTAAGTCAATGAAGGGTAGTCCATGAACCTGAAATCAGAAACCAAATTCCAGGTATTGTTTTTAGTCCATAGGTTTGCGTACAAAGGAAAAATCACCTGATTTTTCAAGGTGTATGCAAGGCTAACTAAGACGTTTGAGGTATTTGTCCCTGCTTCATCGGGATTTATTTGAATGCTACCTGCAATCAAAATCGCAGGACCTGTGGCCAAACTGTAACCACCAGCAGGAACCAAAGCGGCAATGATTTTTCGCTGTGCAGTATCCTCATCCGGCTTTTGAATGTTCAATTCAACTAGCAGATCCCTGAGGTCTTTTTGGTCTTCCTGCTTAGTTTGAGCCAGCATATTGGTAGAGAAGCCAAGAAGAAATATAGAAAAGTAGAAAAGGAATTTGAACGAGTGAACCACGTAATGAATAAGTTTAAATGCCATGAATTGTTTGAAGCGGTCGATATTTGATTTCAAATTGCGCCCAATTTCCCCCATTTTGATGGTAAACCCATTCATTGGTTTATTTTTGCGGCCAATTTTTTTTACAAAATGAGTCTTCAGGAAGAAATCGATAAGCGGAAAACCTTTGCTATTATATCCCACCCCGATGCCGGTAAAACAACCCTTACCGAGAAATTATTGCTTTTTGGTGGAGCCATTCAGGTGGCAGGTGCTGTAAAAAGCAATAAAATCAAAAAGACCTCTACATCAGACTTCATGGAGATTGAAAAGCAAAGGGGAATTTCGGTGGCAACCTCGGTTATGACCTTTGAGTACCTGGGAAAACGCGTGAACATTCTGGATACTCCCGGTCACAAAGATTTTGCTGAAGACACCTATCGAACACTTACTGCCGTTGACTCCGTTATCCTGGTCGTGGATTCAGTGAAAGGTGTAGAGGAACAAACAGAGAAGTTGATGGCGGTATGCCGGATGCGAAATACACCTGTTATCATTTTTATCAATAAATTGGATAGGGAAGGACGCGACCCCTTTGATTTGCTGGAAGAGCTTGAAAAGAAACTAAGTATTTCAACCCGACCCTTGTCTTGGCCAATTAATCAGGGAAGTGATTTCAAAGGCGTGTTTAACTTGTATCGTAAACATCTCAGTCTATTTGAATCCGGTAAGCAAACACTTGCTGATGAAGTTATTTCAATTCAGGATATTCATTCGGAGGAGTTGGCCAATTACCTTCCAGGCAAAGACATTGCCAAATTGCGAGAAGATGTTGAATTGATTGAAGGCCTTTATGAGCCGTTTGATATTGAACTGTATCGCAGTGGACTTTTAGCACCCGTTTTCTTCGGTTCGGCAATCAATAATTTTGGGGTGCAGGAGGTGTTGGAAACCTTCCTTGAAATTGCACCTTCTCCACTGGCACGTCAAGCAGACATGCGTATGGTTGAACCTACTGAAGAAAAACTTAGCGGGTTTGTATTTAAGATTCATGCCAATTTAGACCCCAATCACCGCGATAGGATTGCCTTTTTCAGGGTTTGTTCCGGGAAGTTTGAGCGCAACAAATTCTATTACCATTCCAGGTTGGCCAAGAACCTAAGGTTTGCAAATCCAACCACTTTTATGGCCAATGAGAAAATCCTTACCAGTGAAGCCTTTCCGGGTGATGTAATTGGCTTGTACGATAGCGGGAATTTTAAAATTGGGGATACACTAACAGAAGGCGAGAAGCTACAATTTAAAGGTATTCCAAGCTTTTCACCTGAATTGTTCAGGGAGCTTGAGAACCGGGATCCTATGAAGTCAAAACAACTTGAAAAAGGAATAAACCAGTTGAGTGAGGAAGGTGTTGCACAGTTGTTTATTCAGGAGCCTGGAAACCGTAAGATTATTGGTACTGTGGGTGAACTTCAATTTGAGGTGATTCAGTTCCGGCTTGAGCATGAATACGGAGCCAAATGTTCGTTTGTGCCATTAAAATTCTACAAGGCATTTTGGTTGAGTTGTGCTGATCGTAAGATGCTTGAAACCTTTATGCAGCGGAAAGCGCATGCCATAGCACGTGATAAGGATGGCAATCCGGTATTCTTTGCTGAATCAGAATGGAATGTGACCTATGCCAAGCAAGACTTTCCGGATATCGAGTTCCATACGATGTCTGAATAGGTGATATTATTAGAGGAACATTTGTTCCAAAAATTCAAAAGATAAATCACAGGTAATTATGGCCTAAGGTCATTTATTGGCAAGTGAGACCACTCTAGCTTTGTGTGTGAATTCGATGTAGGATTCATCATCACAAACAGCTATGAAAAGACTTGTAATACTTGGAGCAGGAACCGCCGGAACCATGATGGCGAATCACCTCCACAAAAGCCTTAACCGTCCTGAATGGGAAATTACCATAATTGACGAAAAGGAAGAACACCATTACCAACCAGGTTATTTGTTCTTACCTTTTGATATTTATGAGCCGGAGGATATTGTAAAAACAATCGATGAGTTTATACCAAAGGATGTTCATTTGGTTCGTTCTGGTATAGACAAAATTGAAGCGGATTCAAACAAAGTCTTGTTAAGCAATGGTGATGTATTGCATTACGATGTGCTAATTATTGCCACCGGGGCCAAAATCGCTCCGGAAGAAATTCCAGGCATGCAAGATGAAGCCTGGCATAAGTCTGTTTTTGATTTTTACACCTTCGAAGGCTCATTGGCCTTGCGCAATAAATTGAGAGAATGGGAAGGTGGACGGTTGGTAGTTCATATCACCGAAATGCCAATCAAATGCCCCGTTGCGCCCTTAGAATTCGCCTTCTTGGCTGATTCGTATTTCAAGAATAAGCACATGCGTGAGCGTGTTGAAATCACTTTTGTAACCCCGTTGAGTGGCGCCTTCACAAAGCCTAAAGCTACCGAAGCATTAGACCACTTGCTTGCGGAAAAGCAAATTCATATTGAAAGTGATTTTGCTATTGAACGGGTTGATTCAATCAATAAAAAGATTGTGGATTATGGTGGAAGAGAGATTCCTTTTGATTTACTGGTTACAGTTCCAACCAACAAAGGGGATGAGTGTATAGAACGTTCAGGGTTAGGTGATGATTTGAACTTTGTACCTACCAACAAAGCCACCCTGCAATCGCTGGCCCACGATAATATTTTTGTGCTTGGAGATGCATCCAATATTCCAGCATCAAAAGCGGGCTCTGTTGCGCACTTTGAAGCAGAAATTTTAACTGAAAATATCCTGAGGTTTATCCATGGTGAGCCATTGAAAGAAGAGTTTGACGGACATGCTAACTGCTTCATTGAAACCGGCGGAGGCAAAGCACTTTTAATCGACTTCAACTATACTCATGAACCGGTTGAAGGTACCTTCCCATTCCCCGGTGTTGGACCTTTGCGCCTCTTAAAAGAAAGCAGAATGAATCACATGGGCAAGCTTGCATTCCGTTGGATATACTGGAATATGTTGCTGAAAGGTACTCATATCCCATTTGTAAGTGCCACCATGCAGGAGGCCGGAAAAGAATTTTAATTAACCCATCAAAAAATACAGATAGTTATGGAAAAGCAAATTTGTGGTAAAGTCATCCACGTAAATGAAGAAGGTTATTTAACCGACTTGAACGAATGGACTCCTGAAATCGCAGAAGAACTCGCGAAAGAGTATGATATAACACTTAGTCCAAGGCATTGGGAAGTACTGAAATACTTACAGTCTGAACATAAGAACAATGTTCCTTTGAGCATCCGGAAAATAGGTAAAAGCAATGTGGTTGATATCAAAGAGTTCTATGCATTGTTCCCTCAAGGACCATTGAAAATCTCGAGTAAAATTGCAGGAATACCTAAACCTGCCAGCTGTTTATAACCTTTAAACCAAGAAGAGTCATGAGTGAATTTAATGGCGAAATCAGAAAGATGATGATTATTCTTTCTAAGGCCACTTTAGAGAATGTATATGCCGCTTTTGTTTTGGCGAATGGTGCTCGCATGGAAGGCATTGAAGCGGAAATTTTCTTCACCTTTTTTGGACTGGAAGCAGTGCATAAGAAAAAGCTTGAACACTTGCATGTGGCAACAGTTGGCAATCCTGCCATGCACATGCCAACCCTGCTTGGAGGCTTGCCAGGTATGGAAGCTCTTGCAACTTCGATGATGAAGAAAGAAATGGAAAAAATTGATATGCCTGATGTCCATGAATTCCTGGATATACTAACAGCATCAGGAGTTAAATTATGGGCATGTAAATTAGCCATGGACATGTTCCATTACAAAAAAGAAGATCTTTATGAAGGCGTTGATGATGTAATCACAGTAGGTGATTTCTACAAGCAAGGCGCCGGATTAGGCACACATATGCTGTTTGTGTGATGGGGTCTGCGGGGAGTAAATTCTTTCTGCACCGAAAAAGCCAGTTCAATGAAAGTTGAATTGGCTTTTTTGATTTTTAACCTATATTGTATCAAATCACATCTTCATTTAACGAGGGCTTGAAATGAAAAACACAAGGATTTTGATACTTGGATTATTCTGTACGATGTCCATTTGCGGGCTTGGTCAGGATACCTTGTCAAATCCCAAGCTGGGTAAGCGTATGGTCGTGAAAATTAATCCACTCTTTATCGGGATGTTGAGTTTAAATCTTCATACCGAAATGCCCGTTGGTCCTAAAAACGCAATTACTTTTTCACTACTAGCGTGGCCTCCCTTCCTTTTTCCATATGGTTTTACAGGCATGTTTTATGGCGGAGCTCAACTTGGGTATCGGCGGTATTTCAAGGTCGACAAAAGGAGCCAATACTTTTACGAAGGCTTTGCCCGATTTAACCTCATACACGATTTCAAGGATACTTATTCACCAGGAGGGGTTGGCTCGCGTTCAATTGGCCTGGTTTTAGGCAAGCAATGGGAGTATAGAAAGAAAGGGGTGATAGAACTTTTTGTTGGTCCTTATTATGCCAATAGTTTTCCTTTGGATTTTGATATCAATAATGCAGATCCTAGAAGTGTGAGTTCTAAAACTGTTAAAGAATATGGCCCCTTTAATGGTTTCTGGTTACGTGCAGGATTTCTGGTAGGTAGGAGATTCTAAATTCTATAGGAAGATTTTGCTACTTGATGATGTAATCCGCAACGCAAACATCATCAAGAAATGATAATTCATGGTGGTGCCTGTTTACCTTAAAATCCATTTTGGCGATACCCTCATGCGGATGTTCAATTTCATAGATTTCTGCATCAGGCCATTCATGAACCATTTGCAGGCAAACTGAAAATTTTTTGCCTAAGAATTTTTCACTGGGTTGCTTTTTATAGCTTTTGGCTTCGTAGTCCATTTCAGGAATGGAGCCTCCTCCACCGCTTCCACCGCCACTTACCACCTCAGTTGTATCTACATGAATTGTAGCATGAGGAATTTCTTCATAATCACTCGCCAAGTACAATAATATGGCCAGGCCAATAATTCCGATTAGAATCCACATCCAGTTTTTCATCGTTCTACTTTTCCTGAATGTACCAATTTACATTCCTTCCAAATTTACCATACTGGATGATAGTAACCTTACTAAACTTTAACTATTTATTTATTTTGATGAAATTCTTATTCAAATCGGGGTTAACCCTTAGGAGTACTGCAACTAAGCTTTTTGAGATTTTCGAATAATTTCCTCGTAGAACTTCTCATACATCGGAACAATCCGGTTGATATCAAATTCATCGGCACGTGCTTTTGCATTCTCTTTGAATTGCTTGAGGGTGGCATCGTCCGATAAAATGATAAGACTTTTTTCTGCCATGGATTTTACATCCCCAACCTGGCAAAGGAAACCGGTTTTTCCGTCTTGATTGAGTTCTGGCAAGCCACCTGCATTGCTGCTAATAACAGGAACATGGCAGGCCATAGCCTCAAGAGCTGCTAAACCAAAAGATTCAGTTTCGGATGGCATCAGGAAGAGGTCGCAGATGCTGAGGATTTCTTCAATCTGATTTTGTTTGCCTAAAAAGCTCACAGAGCCTTGCAAATCCAATTCGCGACAAAGCATTTCAATATGGATTCGTTCAGGACCATCACCTACTAATAGCAGTTTTGCTGGAAGTTGTTTCCTGATTTCAGCGAATACCCGAACCACATCATCTACGCGCTTAACTTTTCTAAAATTGGAAGTATGAACCACCAAACGTTCTCCATTGGGCGCAACAGCCAGTTTAAAATGATTGCGGGGCTGATGGTTAAAGCGGCTTAAGTCGATGAAGTTGGGAATAGCTTCAATGGGTCTGCGGATATTGAATTGTTTTTCGGTATCTCTTCGAAGCGATTCAGAAACGGTGGTTACTCCATCTGATTGGTTAATACTGTAACAAACAACAGGACCAAAGGAGGCGTCTTTGCCTACCAGTGTAATATCGGTTCCGTGAAGCGTTGTGATTATAGGAATATGGATGCCTTCTGATGCCAGAATTTGCCTGGCCATAATGGCTGCTGAGGCGTGAGGTATGGCATAGTGCACATGCAATACATCCAGCTTCTCAAATTTTACCACATCTACCAGGTGAGATATGAGAGCTGTTTCATAAGGTGGAAAATCAAACAAGGGGTAATTGCTCACGTACACCTCGTGGTAGAACGTATTGCCACTAAAGAAATCAAGCCGGGCAGGTTGCTTATAGCTGATGAAATGAACCTGATGGCCACGAGAGGCCAATGATTTTCCTAACTCAGTGGCTACAACACCACTTCCACCATAGGTAGGATAACAAACGATTCCAATTTTCATTGAGTTGATTTGAGACAAAAATGAGGTTTAATTATCAATTCTTTGTTACCAGAGGTCAAACAGATTTGGTAATTCCTGACTATGAAAACATTCCCTTTATGACTTTGTTTCAATTTTGTTAAAAATAGTTGAATAC
The DNA here is from genome assembly GCA_023151275.1 of Bacteroidia bacterium. GTDB lineage: Bacteria > Bacteroidota > Bacteroidia > UKL13-3 > UKL13-3 > CAISCU01. The sequence goes on from JAKLJI010000006.1 coordinate 73,126, forward strand.
ATCAACTATTTAAAACAACAACTATTTTTGCACAATGACAGAAGCCCGCAAAGGAATTCCGGATCCACTGGTAGAAAGTGAGGCTCCACTTGGGTACAGAATGAGTATTTTGGCGAAAACCTATTTTGGTGCCATTCTGAATAACTTGGAGGATCTTGACCTGGATAGGCATTTTTTTATGCTTAAGATTATTGGTTCTCATGACTTGATTACGCAGCAATGCCTTGCCAATTGTCTGGATATTGACAAAGCATCCATTGTGCGAATGATTGACTATTTGAGTGAAAAGGGCTTGGTAACCCGCGAAACCAATCCCAACGACCGACGAGAGCATATCATAAAACCTACCCGCAAAGGCAAGCGCTATGCAACCCGAATTCACGAGGCCTACCTGGCATTGAACAACGATGCATTTGCCGGGTTTACCAAGGCTGAACGTAAAGCCTACCTGGAGATGAGCAACCGCTTGCTGATTAATCTCAAAGCGCTTCCTGCAAAAGACTATGAACTAACCTATATAAAAAAGAAATAAGCATAAAATGAATAGAAGAAATTGGATTGTTACATTGGTTGTACTTGTGGTGTTTGGCTTGCTGGCCATACCCAAATTAATGCCGGATGCAAAGTCCGGAATGAACAAAAAAGGACCGGGAGGTCCCGTGCTGGTTGGTACAGTGAAAGTAGGAACTGGTAGCTTATCTACTACGTTGACTGCTGCCGGAACCTTGCGTGCTGAAGAAGAGGTTGAACTGCGAACAGAAGTTCCGGGGCGCGTATTGTCTATCCACTTCAATGAAGGACAGCAGGTCGCTAAGGGAAGCTTATTGCTTAAGCTAAATGATGCTGAGTTAAAAGCGCAATTGAAAAAGGTTAATGCAAACTTGCGTTTGAAAGAACAGACTGAGAGACGCAACAAATCACTCTTGGAAAAAGGGGGAATTTCTCAGGAAGCTTATGACTTATCGCGCACCGAGTTGGATGCCACTATTGCTGATAAGGAATTGCTTGAAGAGCAGATTCGAAAAACTGAAGTTAGAGCTCCTTTCACCGGTAAAATAGGCTTGAGGAATATTTCTGTAGGCAGCAATTTACCCGCTCAGGCGCTAATTGCAAGCTTGCAACAAACCCATCAATTGAAACTGGATTTTCAGGTTCCTGAACGCTACGTTGCTTTGGTTAAGCCTGGACTCGAAATTGGATTTACGGTGGATGGAAGTCGTTCTGCGTACAAAGCATCTATACTTGCCATTGAGCCTAGAATTGATGCCAATACCCGCAATCTATTGGTTAGGGCAAGAGTAAGCAATTTGTCTCAGGAGTTGTTTCCGGGTTCATTTGCTCGGGTAAATTTGGCCTTAAACCAAGATAACAAAGCTATTTTAATTCCCACTCAAGCTGTTGTTCCTGTACTAAAGGGCCAAAAGGTATTTGTTGTAAGTGGCGATTCGGTTGTAGAACGCAGAATTGAGCTTGGCCAGCGAAGAGACAGTGTGGTTCAGGTATTGTCGGGACTTGAAAAAGGAGAGGAGATTGTTGTTAAAGGAGTAATTCAGCTAAGGGCTGGAAGTAAAATCAAAACCGCCTTATGAGTTTAAGCAGTTTAAGTGTAAACCGTCCGGTACTAGCCATTGTACTTTCCATTTTAATTGTACTCTTTGGTATCATTGGATTTGGCTTTTTGGGGGTTCGCGAATACCCTTCCATTGATCCACCTGTAATTACTGTTCGCACCTCCTACACCGGCGCTAATGCTGAGATTATTGAATCTCAGATTACTGAGCCTCTTGAAAAAGCAATCAACGGAATTGCCGGTATTCGTTCCATTTCATCGGCAAGTAACCTGGGAAATTCAAGCATTACGGTTGAGTTCAACCTGGATGCCGATTTGGAAAGCGCGGCTAATGATGTGCGCGATAAAGTATCTCAAGCGGTCCGCGCATTGCCTCAGGATATTGATGGTCCTCCGGTTGTAAGCAAGGCAGATGCAAATTCCGATGCAATCATTTCCATGACTGTTCAGAGTGATAGCAAGAACATTCTTCAGATAAGTGATTATGCGGAGAATGTATTGGTAGAAAAGCTTCAAACCATTCCCGGAGTTAGTACCATTCAAATTTGGGGTCAGAAGCGCTATGCCATGCGTTTATGGCTTGATCCGGTTAAAATGGCTGCCTATGGTATAAGTGCTCAGGATATTCGCCAGGCACTTGATCGTGAAAATGTAGAATTGCCCGGAGGAAAAATCGAAGGAAATGCAACGGAACTCACCGTCAAAACCTTTGGCCGGTTCAGCTCAGAAAATGAGTTCAATGATTTGATTGTTTATTCAGATGGAACCAAACAAGTTCGGTTTGGCGATATAGGTAGAGCCGTTTTGGGCGCGGAAAACGAGGAAACCATATTAAAGGAATCAGGCAAGCCCATGATTGGCCTGGCCATTGTGCCTCAGCCCGGGGCCAATTACATTGATATTGCAGAAGAGTTTTACAAACGCTTTGAGCAGATAAAAAAAGAAGTTCCTGAAGCATTCACGCTAGATGTGGCAATTGACAATACCGGATTTATCAGGACTTCAATTACCGAGGTTGAAGAAACCTTGTTGATTGCATTCTCCTTGGTTGTATTGATTATCTTTTTATTCTTTAGGGATTGGCTAATTGCATTTAGACCGCTTATTGATATTCCAGTTTCACTAACCGGTGCATTTTTTATCATGTACCTGGCCGGATTTTCAATCAATATTCTTACGCTATTGGCCATTGTTTTGGCTACAGGTTTAGTGGTTGATGATGGAATTGTAGTTACCGAAAACATCTTTAAAAAGATGGAAGAGGGCGAAACTCCAAGAGAGGCTGCAATTAAGGGAACCAACGAAATCTTCTTTGCAGTAATTTCAACCTCAATCACATTGGCAGTGGTGTTTCTTCCGGTTATTTTCCTTCAGGGATTTGTGGGTAGATTGTTCCGGGAGTTTGGTGTCGTCGTCGCGGGTGCGGTGCTCATTTCCGCATTTGTGTCCCTAACCTTAACGCCCATGTTGAACGTGTACTTTACACGGAAAGACTTTAGGTACCGCAGCAAGTTTTACCATGCAACAGAGCCCTTATTTCAATGGTTGAATGATGCTTATCGGAATTCGCTGGAGGCTTTTATGCGCAGACGTTGGTGGGCTGTTGTTATCCTCGTATTCTCTTTTGGCTTGATATTCCTGATTGGAAAAACCATTCAACAGGAGCTTGCTCCATTGGATGATAGAAGTGTGATGCGGATTGTTTCCAATGCACCTGAAGGTGCTTCGTATGAATTCATGGAGTATTTCCAGGATCAGATTGCGCAAATGGTTATGGACTCGGTTCCCGAGAAACGGAAATTACTTTCGGTAACAGCTCCGGGTTTTATTGGAAGTGGAGCCGTAAATACTGGTTTTACGCGAATTTTGCTCAATCAGCCCGACGAAAGAAAACGAAGTCAGCAACAAATTGCAGACGCCATTAACAAACACTTGAAAGCTTTTCCGGATGCACGAACCTTTGTCATCCAAGACCAAACCATCAACGGTTCAGGTGGCTCAAGAGCGGGATTGCCGGTTCAGTTTATTCTTCAGAATCAAGACTTCAAAAAAATTCAGGAATACCTTCCCAAGTTCATGGAAGAGGTTAGCAAGAATCCAACCTTTCAAATGACGGATGTAAACCTGAAATTCAATAAGCCCGAGTTAATTGTTACTATCGACAGAGAGAAGGCCAGAAGCCTGGGAGTATCTGTTCAGGCTATTGCACAAAGTTTGCAGCTTGCCTTTAGTGGGTTGAGGTATGGTTATTTTACCATGAAGGGAAAGCAATACCAGGTTGTGGGGCAATTTGAGCGCCAGTATCGGGATAAGCCTTATGATTTGCAGGGTATGTATGTGAAGAATGATAAGGGCCAGTTGATACAGCTGGATAATTTGGTTCAGGTAAGTGAGCAAAGTTCTCCGCCACAGTTGTACCATTACAACCGCTACAAAGCAGCAACTGTAACAGCCGGATTAGCTCCGGGTAAAACAATTGGCGACGGTATTGCTGAGATGAAGAAGATTGCAAGTCGCATATTGGACGATTCATTTACTACAGATTTAGCGGGTCCATCGCGCGATTTTGCTGAAAGCTCTTCCAATACCAGTTTTGCCTTATTGCTTGCACTTGTGCTGGTTTATTTGGTGTTGGCCGCTCAATTTGAAAGCTTCAGAGATCCTTTAATTATCATGTTAACGGTACCTATGGCTATCGGTGGTGCCTTGCTTTCGCTCTGGTACTTCAATCAGACCTTAAATATTTTTGGGCAGATTGGGATCATTGTATTGATTGGTTTGGTAACCAAAAATGGAATTTTAATTGTTGAATTTGCCAATCAGCAAAAAGAAAAAGGCTTGAAGAAAATGGATGCTGTTGTAACCGCTTCAGTAATGCGTTTAAGGCCTATCCTAATGACCAGTTTAGCTACTATTTTAGGAGCATTGCCTATTGCGCTTGCACTTGGTGCAAGTAGTAAAAGCCGCATGTCGATGGGTATTGTAATTGTTGGTGGATTGCTGTTTTCGGGAATTCTTACCCTATATGTGATTCCTGCTATTTACTCCATTTGGTCGAAAGAAACACACACTCAAAAAGAAGAAAATGAATCAGAAGCTAATTAACTTCATACTGTTATTTCTGCCTATTGTTCCCTTTCAAGCTCACGCGCAACAGATGCTTGGAGCTGAAGAGACTTGGATAATTGCACTTGAAAACAATTTCTCCATACAGATTGCCAAGAACGATGAACAAGTAGGTCGCAATAACAACAGCCTGGGCAATGCCGGGATGTTACCAACAGTAAATGGAGTACTCAATCAGGACAATACCGTTACCAATACCAAGCAAACTTTCTTAAATGGAAGTTCAAACGACCGCAACGGTGCAAAAGCGGACCAGCTGAATGCTGCCGTGGAATTGGGTTGGACCATTTTTGATGGCTTTAAAATGTTTGCCACCAAAGGTCGCTTTGAACAATTGCAACAGCAAGGCGAATTGCGTGTAAGGTTGCAAATGGAGCAAGTATTTGTACGCTTGATGAAGGGTTATTTTGATTTGGTTTTGGCAACCCGCTTATTGAAATTGGAAGAAGAGACCGATCAGCTATCTACCCTTCGTTTGAAATTGGCTGAAGACCGTTTTCAAGCAGGGAAAGCTTCTAAGGCAGAATTGTTGAATGCCAGGGTTGATAGAGATACTGATAAGGCCCGGCTCTTGCGTCAAAAGAACCAGCTTGAGCTTTTGAAGACCCAGTTGAATCAACTCATGGGAAGGGATTTGAAGCTGGACTTTCAGGTTGATACCGTAATTCAATTCAGGAAAGAATTGGCGCTTGCCGATTTGGAGCAGCACACATTAAGTGGAAATACCGGTTTGCGGATGTTGAAATCAGCAGAAGCCGTAAATTATTACCAATTGAAAGAAATACAAGCTGAGCGCATGCCAAGTATTACGGTAAAAGGTGGTTACAACTACAGCAGAAGCAATTCGGAAGCAGGTTTTCTTCAGCGTGCAAGCAATTTAGGCTACCATTATGGTGCAGGAGTGAATCTGAATATTTTCAATGGAAACAGTGTTGGACGAAGAATTGAAAATGCACGGCTGGGCATTAAAAATGCGGAGCTGATTTACAAGGATAGTAGCAGTAAAGTATTGCAAGCCTTGTATCAACAGTTCAGGGTGTATAAAACCTCCATTGAATTAATTGAATTGGAGAAAAACCGAGTTGAAACTGCGCGATTGAATGTAGAGATTGCTGTTGAACAATACAAGCAAGGTGTTATTAGTCCGCTAGAATTTCGTCAGTCCCAACAAAACCTTTTGCAAGCAGAGAACAGTTTGCTTCAATCTTTGTATGAAGGTTTGATGAGTGAGTTGGAATTGAAAAGAATAAGCGGTGGCTTATTCAACTAATTCTTGCAGGTTTTCAAAGTGAAATGATGGTATCCTGCTAGTTGCGGATCTCTTCTTGTAATCCTGGTACTTCATGAAGTCTGATTGCCGTTTCTTTCGAGTTACCGGAATCAATGTGTGGGTTATTTCAGAATTGCTTTGCCCAAATTAATTAAGCAGTTTCTTGCTCAGCGTTTGGAGTCAGGGATTTGTAGGCTCTAAAGGCTTTGAAGAATTCAACTGCCAGAAATAAACTGGCAACAGGAAGGGATATGAGCACCAGTTTGTTGTACTTAAGCGCTCCTTCCAAATCAAAATGAATGAGGTGCATACTGGCACGGGTTAAACCACAGGCAGGGCAATCTTCTCCGGTTAGATTCTTAATTAGGCAGATGGTGTACTTCGAATTGTCGAAATAATCCATCGGTAATAAACTAAAAATGATTGGAATCAGAGCGATTCCAATCATTTTTAAAAGCAATAGATTTTTGGTTTGCTTATAACTTCTGGCCATAGCCACCATTCTTCGGTTTTAAGTCACCTGTCACGATACGGATTAAGTCAATCAAAGACCAAATGCCGCAACCTCCGCCTGTTAGTAATTGAACAACACCCTGCCAGGTATAACCCAGGTAAAAGCGGTGAATACCTAAATATCCAACAAATAAACAAAGAATTAAGGCAATGATTTGACTTGGTTTATCAGAAGCGGCTTCTTTTTTAGCGTCCTTCTTAGCAGCTTTAGCAACCTTTTTTAATTCAGCTTTGATTTCTTTTTTGCTAGCTTTTACTTGCTCAGAACTCATGCTTTTGAATTGGGCAATTGCCTCTTTTTCTTCTTGAGCAGCCTGAGCTAGTAGTTGTTTTGTAGTTTGTGGGGCAAGAATCATTTCTGCCTCGGTTGAAGCAAAAACTGCATCCTTAGAATCAATAACATTGGCTTTAGCCTCTGCACGGCTAATTTTCTCTTCTTTAACTTCTTTTTTGTCGGCTTTTACCAAATCAAGATTGAATCTTTTACCGGTAAAAATGTTACTGCTGCATGAAGAAAAGAATACACCGGCTGCCAATGCTACCGAAAGAATTGTTTTGTTAAACTGTTTCATACTGTTTTTTTTAGGTACAGCATTTTAGAACAAATATTTCAATTATCAAAGGAAAAACTTACGAAAGCTGCTATTAGCAAAAAGTACCCTTGTCTTTAACTTGAGGTTTTGTAGCCTTTTTTGAGGTTTAGTTTAATGCGAAATATTCACTTTTCTAACCAGGGTACTTTCCTTGCTCTTCAGTACAAGCAGATAAGTTCCTTCATACACCAAGCGCGTATCTAAAAAGCTTAATGTACTTCCGGCTGCAATAGCTCCACTTTGCACGAGTTTGCCATCTAAGGAATACAAATTCAATTCATAGGTTTGGTTGGCAGCCTCTGGTAACTGGATTGCTACAAATTCAGATGCAGGATTTGGAAATATGCCCAGTGAACTTTCGTTGAACGTGTTGAATCCTGTGGTTTGCGGAATGTACTGTGTTACGGCTTCGTTTATGCTGTTCACCTTGGCATTGCTATAAACGCCGTAAAAAGTTGGTCCAACTACATAAGGATAGGCCGAGTTCCAGTTTTCGTCCACAGTTGCGAAATAACAATAGATGCCTTCTGGGTATTCGGGTGTTTTGCAAAAGCGCCCATTGTGTTCATCCAAGTAATCTTCCTGGCCACTTTGGGGAGCTGTATAGCCATAATCTTCCCGGAAATAACCCAGGGGATAGGTGCTGTTTACATCCGGACCTGCACTTACACTTTGCCCGGTATATAAAGTAGTTCTTGTACTTATGTTTCGTAAGGTCCAGGAGGATTTCATACGTACAATGCCCCCGGTTCCATCTGCATTTTTGTAGGCGTATGGACCATAAATCGGAAAGCCATCGTAGGCAAAACCAATTAATGGGGAATGTTTCGTTGAATCAATTAGGTATAGTCCATCGGCATCGTACAAATTGCAAATGGTTGATACCACGTTTTTGTCGAGTTTAAATGCACTGGGGTTTTGATGATGGTGGTAATTTCCATTTGCCGGATGTCCTTTCGAACAATCAAATCCTGCTCGTTCAGCAACTACCGCATCCCGATTCCATACGCCGTCTCCAGTCCCACCTAATGGACCTCCTGCCAGCTTGTTAGTCGATGTTTTCCAGGATACGCCATCGCGGTAATCAAACAAAGCCACACCATTGATAAAGATACCGATATTTCCCAAGGTTGTTGAACTTGGGTTTCCTGTGTTTTTTACAGGATTTAAAGGAAACCGGAAGATTGCATTTTGTGCAGTGGTAATAGAAGGATTATTGTCGAGAAATGGACCGGTGGGATAGGCCGGAACTCCTTTTGTTCTTACATAAACATTGGTTGATGAATAAAGTACCGTTTGCACATTTACAGAATCTGCATCCTGAATAAGGGTTGAACTCCCTTTTACATAGTGCTTTCCTTTGGCACCGTCTTGGTTAATTATCCATGACCGTATTGCCGGATTGTTCTGTGCCACTCCAGATTGGCTTATCAGGGCTACTAAGCTGAGGAAGACAAATTTTTTCATACCTTGGTTTTTGTCAAGCCAAGTTAAGGGATTACTCCATGGGTTGGGAGAAAAAAAACTCCTTGGGAAACTGGTTTTTAGTAGCATACAAAAAAGTTCTATCTCCCAGTGCCAGCAAAAAGGCCATCAAATCCACTTTTTCTTCCGGACTAAATTTCTGCACGCTTACCTTAGTTCCATCTGCTTTTTGGAGTGTGATTCCGGAATAATGATCCAGTACCTGATACAGTTTTTGCATCCTTCCATCGTGCATGTAGGGATAGGTGAATTCCAGGTTGCGGAGGCTGGGAACTTTAAAGCGCAATGAATCTTGTGGGTCTCCGCTGATGGCAGCTCTGCCTAGATCGCGGTATTTTTCGAGCATACCTATTCCATTGTTTTCAAAGTTGAAAGAGGTAAATAAGGGTTCTGTATGGCAGGTATTGCAATTGTTTTTGAAGAGGGTATAGCCGTTTTGTTCTTGCAAGTTGAAGCTGTCCTTTTTTAGCATAACCCGGTCGTATTTACTTTCGGCACTAACCAAGGTAACCAGGAAGGACGAAATGGATTTTAGCATGCGTTCGGAGTTAATTAAAGTATCGCCATACACCTTATTGAACAATGAACGGTAGCGCCAGGAATGCTTGATTTTTTTCAATACATGTTCGGTGCTTTCTCCCATTTCATCGGGATGGTTGATGGGTGCCAGCGCCTGCACATCGAGGTTGTTTATGGCACCATCCCACATGTAATACGGTTGCCAGGCCAGGTTGAACAGGGCGGGGGAGTTTCTTTTTCCAAAGCGGTCCTGGATGCCGTGGCTTACCTCGTGGTCGTTGTGGGTGAAGGCAGAGAAGGGCGAATGGCAGGATGCGCAGCTAGTAGTGAAATCAATGGAAAGTGCTTCGTCATAAAACAAGGCTCTACCCAATAATACCTGCAAAGAGTCTACTCGCTTGCCTTTGAATGCATATTTTGGTTCAGGGAAATGCGCAGGTTTTTTGAACAGGGAATCCTGAAGCTGACGCATACCCATAATGGATGAAAGGCATGCAAGAAGCAGTAGAAATTTCAGCTTTTTCATGGTTGAATAACACGAAATGCCCTGGCGAATGTTTTGGAAAGTTGAGCAGCTTCGCGGCGTGGCGACATGATTTTCCAAACTTTGATTTGTTCTGCTTCTTTGAACCAGTCGAGTAAGTTTATTTCAATTGCAAGTTGGTTTTGTGCATTTACCTTAAAGCTCAGCGTTTGATAACAGTTGAACGGTCCTGCATAAGCACCCAAATGGAAAAAAAATTCGTTGTCGGACAAAGTTGATGCGCTGTGTTGGCCTTCGATTCGGAGGTTAATGTACCCGCTTTGCCAGGTCCAGTACATGCCATGTATCGGGTCGAGGTCATTGCTTTTTGGGCCATCTACACTCGTTAAACTATCAATACCAATACCCAATTTGATTTCATCAAATTCAGGAAGTCTTGGTTTGCTAAGCATTAACTTGGATTGCTCTGCTTGAAATGGGTTGATTAGATGTCCTTCCAGGGAATCTGTGAGTACGATTTTGCCTTGGTGTAGCAATTGTACATTGGAAATGTAAAAGCGGAAATCGCTTATGCGCAAGCTGTCATGAGCTCCGGTTTTAATCCATTGGTTTCTTTGGATTTTTGTACCCGGCTTCCCGGAACTTGCAGTAAAAGCAATGCTTAAACTATCGGATGCTTTTGTCTGAAGCAAGGTGAATGCAAACAGAAATACAAAGAGAATGCGCATGAGGTAAATTTGAAGCAAGTTCAGAAATTTAGCTCATAATATTATCTGAAATAAACAGGTATTGAGGCGGATATTGGTTACAGCAAGGCGAACAACCGGCTAAAGCCTAATAGCGTTTGGCAATTTCAAAAAAGCACCGAGTAGCTAAACTGAATTTAGTCTGTTTATTGCCTGTTTCAGGATGAATTAGCAAAGCAGCCAAGGCCTTCTTTCGCTTGCCTTGGTTGTTTTACTGAGGTTTAATTGTTGCCATTTTTCTTTTTCAGCATGGATTTCAAGGTTGATAACCTAAACAACAAGCCTCCCTGCATAATTAAATTACTGCCGGAAGTAAAGCCATGAATTCCGTTACTATAGTTATTGCGTTGAGTAAGGGTGTACATGGGTACTTTCAAAAACACCAGCACATCCTCGTTTAGGGGTGAAACAAGTCCGGCATACACGCTGAAGCTTTGGGTAAGTGAATTGTAATTCTGCCTTGGGCCATCGGGAAAATTTTTTAAATCATAATCCCTCCAGATTAATTCTCCGCCGAGGCTGGCTTCCAGGCCTGCCAAAACAAGTAATTTTGGAAGAATGGGATGGTAATGGTTAACTCCAAGCTTAATATTCATTCCCAATGTATTATTGGAAGAAATGGTTCCTCCATTGGTATTGGTTGACTCTTTTTGTTTTCCCCAATTTAATCCACCACCGTAAATCAGTGAAATTTTGGGATGAATAAAACGTTCTGCCCCCAATGATGCGGATAGCCCATAATTTCTGTAATAGTCGTACACAGTTGTACCTTGGTTGTTTATTTGGGAGGCTCGGTAATACCCCGAAAGACCAATATTTCCAAAAGAATCGCCTTTTTTGAATTGCGCATACAGCGGTAAAACGGGCAGCAAAAACAGGATAAAAGGTATGAGTTTATTTTTCATTTTTGGGTAGGATTAATAGGTACAAACTGAAATTTAAATTCACTTCAAACCTGGATTTTTCCCAGGAGTCGTAATAGGTATTGTAGCGAATTGGGAGTGCAAGTTCTGCTATAATATGCTTTGAAAAGAAATGGGAATAAGCAGGTTTAATACCGAAGAACAGTGTTTCAACTTTTCTTAATTCCGGTTTTTTGAAGTAATGGGTATAGCTGAGTCCGCTTTGTAGGCTCAAGCTTAAGGCATTCCCATGGAATGGCTGGTACTTGGTAACTGAAATTGCAGGGCTTAAATATCCACTATTTTGAGAAGTACTGTAACTGAGTGGCAGATGAATTCCAAAGCTAAAGTTGTCTCGCAGCGCATAAGCCAGCATGGGATTGACAGAAACTCGGTTGAAATCTACTTGGTCTAAGGATTTGTTTCCGTATAAAGTAGCACCGGTAATCCAGGTTCCTTGAGGGATTTGTGCTTTGAGTTTGGGCAAACCCAACAGGCTTGCCAAAACTAAGAAAATGGGGATGTAGTGTTTCATGTTATTTGATGATTGTAATTGTTCCTTTTTTATGTTGAATTTCTTTGCAATCGGGTTGATAAGCTAACTCCACCAAGTAAACGCCAGAGTTGTTTGCATTGGGATACCAAACAGGATTTTGTTCATTACCGCTAAAAATCAAATCACCCCATCTGCTGTAAATGGAATAAGTAAAACGTTGAATTCCGGTGATAATGGGCTGCCAATTTTCGTTTAAACCATCTGCATTTGTTGTAATTGCATTGGGGAGAACAATATTGCTTTGCTGGGCAGGATTTTTAACAAGAAACTCTTCTGTTCCTGTAAAGCAGTTGTTTGCTAGCTTAAGAACATAAAGGCCCGGGGTATCTGCAAGAATTTCCGGAGAAGTTGAACCTGTGTTCCAAAGGTACTTGTTGGCCAATTGCGTAGTTTTTAGTTGTGGAATATTGCCACAACTAATAAGCTCTTGAGGAGGATTCTGCAGAAAAGGTTTTACGGTTTTTACTTCAAAAGTTTGGGTAAATAATCCACAGGAATTTTCTACCGTAAAGGAGTACTTGCCTTCTTGGTTGCAGACAAACACGGAGTTGGTATCTGTATTATTCCAAATGCCAGGATGATTTGCGGGACGGAAAAATTGGACTGAACTTCCTTCGCAAATGCTGGTATCTCTTAAATAACTTAAATCAGGTTTTTGTTCCACAACGAGTGTATCCAATAAAGTATCTACCTGACCACATAATTTTACGAGTGCTTTAACAAAATATACTCCAGGTTTGGCATAAGCGTGCGAAATGGAGCTGCTTCCACTTAGAAAAGTGCCATCACCCAAATCCCATTTTACATCGTAAATGGGTAATTTAGATTCAACGGTAAAGGTGCTTTTTTCCGGAATACAGGAAACTTTAATCTGCAAAGTGGATTCTTGAACAGGAAGGTAATTTTGGGAAGTAATTCCATTGAGTACAAAATCTTCTAATGTGTCTGCAGTTACAACAAAATCTTTAAAAATTATATCATTCACTAAGGTTTGGTCTGCCATTTCAATCGAAAACAACCTTGATTGGGGTGTATAACTATATCCAACCTCTGCTATTGTGAAGCCAGAGCTTATTGAATAAACCAGCTGCTTTGGGTTGAGCAAATTAAATCCCTTCGGTTTAATAAATGTTCGTGCGCTACTTGTGAAAACCAATTCTGTCTTTTCATTTTCCAAATTATACCTGAAAATAGAACTTGCTGAATTAGTTGTCTTGTCATTTTCATTAGGTAGATAAAAACCAAAAAAGTAGAGGTATTTGCAATTTGGGGAAAATGAGAAAAATGGAATTGTTATTCTCACATCCTTTGTTTTTTCTTGGGATACTCCAGAAAGAATTTTCCTATTCATTTTTATGCTTCCATTTGATTGATTAAAGTCAAATAAGTAAACATCAAATGGGCTGTTTATGCCGGTTTGACTGGAAGCAACTGCAAATATTCTCGAGTTTCCTCCATAAATATGATTGCAATGAGAAAGTAGATTTTGACTTGAAAAATTACTAATTACAGGTGTCAAGGAAATACCAAATGTATCAATGTAGTAAACCTTGTATTGGTTTACTAGTTTAGGCTTTGTGATTATCCAATTTCCTTTGGTGGAACAATGATTAAAAACTCCAATACCACCTTCAATTTTTTCAATAAATCCTAAGCTGTCAATTCGGTAAATTCCATTTTTATTGAAAATCTGTATATATAAAACACTTTGGAAAAATGAAAGTAAACAATAATTGTTTTCTGAGCCTTTTAATTGGAATATATATTTTTCAATACTTAAATAATCATTTGTTTCTAAGGTTAATCCACCACTTAATTTTTTGTTATTGTTGTCGAAAACAGAAATGCCATCTGAATAGTATTTCAAATTTCCATTTGATTCTGAAACAGTACAATAACCAACATGTTTTTGGTTTGATTGGGGATGGATAAACTTTGGATTATCCCCCCGCTGAACGCCATTTTTTCCATCCGACTTAAAGTATTTACCTGAAAAAGCAATATAATAATTATACGATTGGTACTGTGGGAAAGCCACAGTACCAATCGCAATAAATAAGAGAAGTAAGAGATTACTTTTGGCCCTCATCAGTTTCCAAAAAAGTACTTTTTGCTGCTACTTGCTTGGTTGTCGCTTGCCTGAATCAAGATAATTTTATCCTTTACCAAGGTCTTTTTAACCAATACTTCTTTGTTTTTTGATTCCAATAAAGTGGTACCGTCCATGGTGTATAGGTGAATGGCATTGCCCGGGCCGGCGTTTGTTTTTATTAGGTAGTTTTCGGCATCTATTTCCTTTACCTCAATTTCAATATCCGATTTTCCTCTGCCTGTTTTTAACTGTTGGTTGGGACATCTGGAATCTCCATACGGTAGGGTATTAAAGCCATAAGAACTACTTGTGTTGCCGAAGCAGTTAGAAGATGTAATTCTAACGGTGAAGGAGGTATAAACAAATGGGTTGCACAAGTTATCGGAATAGGTATTGCCATTGTTAGCTAATTCAGAACCTAATTGACCTCCGATGTTTATTTCTCTAATGCTTCCTTCTGCAAACAGTGAAATTTGAAGAAACAAGGACAGGGTTAGGAATAGTTCCTTCTTGTACATAAATAGGTAGAGTACATTGTATTTCATAGGTATGAAATTGTAGAACGAATTTAATGAAAAAATTACAAGTTCAATTGAATAAAAAAAATGTTCCCTTATCAGGGTATTGTGCTTTTTAGCCTGATTTTTGGAATTTGGATTCGTTCTCTATTTCCATTTGGTACGAAGGTTACTGGTGAAGCCCCTGGCTTAGGTGGAGCAGCGGTACCGCCGCAGGCATGCTTGCTAAGGCTGTGCCAGCGCGGAGGCTGCCGGCAGAAAGCCCCCGCAGCTGTTACAGCCTTGCATGGCATGCCTGGGGAGTACAAGCGGATACACCGGCCTGCCTGGAAACGGATATGGCATTTTAGGGAAGTTTAGCTGGCAGGCAAGCCCCAAAAAACAGGCTTCCCGGTTGAGAAGCCTTTTGGGTTATTTTATTTTTGAGCTGATTTCGTTTTTGAGTCCTTTGTAGGAAATAAGCGAAAGGGCTACTGAGCCGATAAAAATTTCGGATTCTACTTTCAGTACAACGTGGTTGGGGTCGTCGCTTACCCAAATGGTTAAGGCATCGTCTGATTTGAACAAATCGCCGGTTTTTACCTGTGGGCGAATTTTGATGGCATTGAATTTACCGGCATCAACTTTAACCACTTCTCTTCCCATGAAACGGATATTGTAGTTATAAACTTTTCCATCCATGTAGAATTCGGTTGGATAAGTATCGCCGAATTTTGCGTTGGTAACGTCCCAAAGACGGCTCCAATAGTAAACCGAAACCAAATCTTGAACTTTGTAGGGCACATCGGATACCGAGCCTTTTTTGGCATTGATTTTCCGTTGGGCATGGTCGAAAACGGCGTAATCTTGGTCGCGGTATTTTCCTTCTTCAACCGATTTCAGGTATTTAAGTGGAATGATAGCTTCTTCGTCGATATAGGATTCATAATCATTGCGCACCTTGTTGTACAAGTAGTCGATGGTTTTTGAGGAACGTGCGGCACATCTTACCACCATGGTTTTGCGGCCATTTACCACAACGGCTTCAGGTTTCACTTCAAGGGTTGCATACCCGGCGTTGAAGGGGCCATAGTGCATGCGGTATTCCAATTTTTCGCCGTAGGTAAAAGCGTTGTTAGGAACACGGGCAAAGGAATTGAGTTCGTCTCCTTTACGAGGTGCAATTTCGGTATTAACCGCATACTGCGGCAAACTACTAAAAATGGCTGCCGCTACGAAAAGAATCCTGGTTTTCATAAATGCTAATGAATCAAAACTTGTACCACGAAGAGAAAACAAGTTGGTTTAAAAATTAAAATGCAGGTAGTGAGCAAATTAAATTTACACTACCTGCATATTTATTGAATCTGGAATTTGATTCTTACAAATCGAAACGAATACCTTGGGCCAAAGGAAGGTCTTTTCCGTAATTGATGGTATTGGTTTGTCTGCGCATGTAAGCTTTCCAAGCATCTGAACCGCTTTCGCGACCGCCACCGGTTTCTTTTTCACCGCCAAAGGCTCCGCCAATTTCTGCACCGCTGGTTCCAATGTTCACATTGGCAATTCCGCAATCGCTACCCCAAGCGCTGAGAAACTCTTCTGCCTCTTGCATATTGGAGGTGAAGATACTTGAGCTAAGTCCTTGTTTAACGCCATTTTGCATGGCAATGGCTTCGTCGAGTTCCTTGTATTTTAACAGGTATAAAATAGGAGCAAAGGTTTCAGATTGAACAATTCCAAAATGATTTTGAGCTTCGCAAATGGTAGGTTTAACATAGCATCCACTTTCAAATCCAGCTCCGCTTAGCACCTCGGCACCACAGAGAACGTTGCCACCTTCCGCTTTCAATTGTTCAATGGCTTTTAGGTAATTCGCAACAGAGTCTTTGTCGATGAGAGGTCCAACTAAATTTCCGGTGAGTGGATTTCCAATGGTTAGTTGTCCGTAAGCTTTTACCAATTTTTCTTTCACGGTATCGTAAATGCTTTCGTGAATGATAAGGCGGCGTGTGGTTGTGCAACGCTGACCGGCAGTACCTACGGCACCAAATAAAACACCTACTAGAGCCAAATCGAGGTTTGCATTTGGTGTGAGAATAATGGCATTGTTTCCACCCAATTCGAGTAAGGCTTTTCCGAAGCGCTGGGCAAGGGCTGCGCCAACAGCTTTACCCATGCGGGTTGAACCGGTAGCTGAAACCAAGGGGATACGTTCATCGTGGCTCATCCATTCACCCAACTCAACATCGCCAACAACCAGCGAGAATAAACCCTCTGGTAAGTTGTTTTCTTTTAGGATACGGCCCATTAGATTTTGGCAGGCGATAGCAGATAGTGGCGTTTTTTCTGAAGGTTTCCAGATACAAACATCTCCGCAAACGGCGGCAAGCATGCTATTCCAGCTCCAAACTGCAACGGGAAAATTGAATGCCGAAATGATTCCAACCAATCCTACCGGGTGGTATTGCTCGTACATGCGGTGGTTTGGACGTTCGCTATGCATGGTTAATCCATGAAGCTGGCGACTTAGACCAACCGCAAAATCGCAGATGTCAATCATTTCCTGAACTTCGCCTAGGCCTTCTTGCAGGCTTTTGCCCATTTCGTAAGAAACCAAACGACCCAGTGGATCTTTGTATTCGCGTAATAAGTTTCCATACTGACGAACAATCTCACCTCGTTTAGGAGCAGGGATTTTGCGCCAGATCAGGAAAGCTTCTTCGGCTTTTTTGATGGTATTTTCGTATTCGGCGCGGGTTGTGAAGCTAACTGAGGCAATTTTTTTGCCGTCAACCGGACTAACTATTTCGCGGGTTTTTGCACCCTGAGTAGAAAAGAACTCCTGCCCGGTAGAGGTTCCGGAGTTATGCTCCTGAATTCCCAGAACAGCCAGGAACTCGGTTGAAAATGTGCTGCTTGCAGTCATAGTTAATTGCTTATGTTTCTTAAATCCTTTTGGTATAAGGTGTAAAGGAGTTCAAAGGTAGGGCTTTGGCGCGTATCTTAAAGCTTCAAATTCTTGGCCATTTTTTGTGGATTCATGGCATTGAGGTTCAAAACAAAGCTTACTTTTTGGAAAAAACCTTTTTGGTTGTTGATTTCCCAGGCATTCTTCAAAGCTTGGCTGCTGGCTGCCTCCAGAGGCAGGTAAATTCTAAAATTGTCGAAATAAAGGGAAATGTAAAATCCAGCGGTGTGGTTGAGTTCATTTTGATAGGAAACGTTGCCAGTTATACCATTTGTATTTTGAATGGGAGCATAATTGGCATCAGCAAAAATACCAATGGGGAATGGAATTGCAGGAAAGGGAAGTGTTAAGTTCATGCCTAAAATCCATTTGTCGGTGCTGCCAATGTCAGGTCCATGCAATGCGGCGTCGCGATGAAGAATTTGGTTTTGGAAAATGGAATTTTGTCGGGCTTCGCGCGCAAACATGGTTTGGTCGTATAAATAATCATGGGTTCCCAAGGTGCCTCCAACCCGGAACGCAGCACGTTCGTAACGTGAGCCGTGAAGGGTATTGCCATCAACATCATGTGGATTTAGGAACATGCCACCAAAGAATCGGATTCCGGCGTATTTCTTTCCGTCTTTGTACAGGATTTTTTGTTCAATTTCTAGGGCAAGTCGTTGGAAGGAAGAGCCAGTTATGGCCTGTTGAAAATCGAAACGAGCAGAAACAGGATATAGTTTATAGGGACGCTTGTAAGCATACCAAAAATTGGCCACACCAAGCGGAGAGCTGATTGCATTGAAGATGCCCTTGCTTTTTTGTTGCTCGTTTATAAGCACATAGCGGGCGCCAAACTCCTGTACAATCTCGCTTCGCGCGCGTCCTGGCTTTAAGTTGATTTGTACAAATGGACTTATTTTCTCGTAAAAGCTTTCGGTGTAAAGGGTTTGGGCATTATCCTGTTCAATTAAGCCTTGGGTGCCAAATCGGGCAAGGTTTAAGCCAGCAGAAATTTTCTGAATTCTCGAGCCGCTTGACGGATACCAGTTGCGATGGATATTGAAGTAACCATTCCATGTTTTGCGCTCGAAACTATATAGTGGAGTGAAGGCTAGCTCGGTTTTTCGTTCATTGAAAATGGTATTGTAAAATGCCAATCCCAGCATGCTTTTATCATACATGTTCCAAGCATAAATGGGTAGGTAATAGAGTCTGCTTTCATTGGGTTTTTCCATCAACCCAAAAAGTTTTAATTTGAAAGGAGCGTGGGCAGTAATGGCTCCGTGCCTAAAGTAATTGTTTTGAGGATAGAGTTCTAGTGGGGCATTTTCGCGGGTTAAGGTAAGCACAGCCTTTTTCTTATTGGCAGAAGGGATAAGGGAAAAGGAGTTGAAATCAGTCCAGTTTACTTGCATGTTTGCGTTAACCCATTTTGTTTCAAGCAAGCTATCCCCAAGCAGTAAACTAACAGGAATTGGGCCAACTAACTCGCCCTTGTTTTTTACCAGAATACCTTTACCCGATTTTTTAAAGACAACATCTTGTTTTGCCTCGGATGCTAAGGCAAAGTCAAAAAACCAACGGATGTCTTTTGATGTAGCAGCTGTGGCGTAATCTTTGAAATCGGCCGGAAGAGGGTGTTTGAATTTCCATTTTTGGTAATAGCCTCTCATCAGGTTGTCAAAAGCAGCATCCCCCAAATAGTGTTGAAGGTAGGCAATGCTTAATGGATTTTTTGCGTAAACAGTTGCTCCATAATTCATGTCTGTAAAATGGGTGCTATGCAAATCACCAGCCTGGTCCACATTTTTTCTGGCTTGAATTTGATACAGGAGTTGAGTTTGGTCGATATCATCCGAAGAAATGGAAAAGCCTTTTTGGTTTGTTTTTTGTGCTTTTCGGATTTCTGTTGAAAGCCGGTTTTCGTAATAGGTATTGAAGCTTTCGTCCATCCAGGGATGCTCACGTTCTTGTGAGCCGAGAATACCATAGAACCAGTTGTGACCCACCTCGTGAATAATGGTAGTTCTGTCGATACTCTGGCAATTGGTAATGGTTGGGTATTCCATTCCGCCACCTGATTCAAGCGGAGTAATAACCACGGTAGCGTGGTTGTAAGGATAATCACCAACCTTATCGCTGTAATAACGAATGGCTTGACGAATGGATTTCATGCCACTCTCGAGATTATCTTTTCTTTTTTCTCGGGCAAAAATGCGAGTCGTTACTCGTTTTCCATTAGCAAGAAGGGTGTCAGAAATCCCAATATTGAACTCTTTGCTGGCAAACCAGGCAAAATCGTGAACGGAATCCTGCACAAACTTTAAGGTTTTCATACCGCCCGTCTTGGGGTTTGGCGCATCCGGATTTTGGGTTTTTGTTTTCCACCAATTTAGTTCTTCCTGATTTTGTAAATCACCAGTTGCCGCAAGCACAAAGTCGGCCGGTAATTGAATGTCCACTTCGAAGCGACCGAATTCACTGTAAAATTCTCCCTGGTCCAAATAGGGCATAGGGTTCCATCCATTAGCGTCGTAAACAGCCGGTTTGGGGTACCATTGGCTTATGCAGAATATGCCATTTTCAACCCCGGCCCTGCTGAAGACTTTACCGGGTAGTTGTTCTTGGAATTGTGTTTTGAACACTATACTTTTTCCGGGTAGCAGTGGCTCAGGGAGTTGAATTCGGGCAATATCCGGGTCATTTCCAAAACTAAGCTGTACTGGTTTGTTGTTGATGGTGGTTTCGCTTAGTTTTATCCATCCACGCTCGGCATCTGGGGCAAACCATAGCTTGGTATTGCCATTTTCAACTTGCTGTTTTACCAGTTGTGAGGAATTATCGCTGTAGGCATTCGGCCAAAGGTGCAGGTAAATTTCTGTTAAGGTTTCCGGCGAGTTATTGGTGTAAACAAATTGCTCCGAAGCGGAGAGCATACGGCGTTCCGGGTCAAGTTTTACCCCAATGGTGTAATCAACCTTTTGCTGCCAGTTTGCCTGATTTTGTTTTTTTGGCAGGGTTTGTGCGTGAGTCAGGCTTACCTCAACCAGGAAGGCAACTAGAACTAGTAAATTTCGCTTCATTTTACAATAATATCTATAAACGGGGCGTTCAAAAATTCTAAAAAAATTTTACTATTTGGGAACCGTTCCTCATATTGAGGTGTTTATTTTTGGAAATTAAGAAAATGACTATGGAAGGAAATGATTTTTTAGGAGAAGAGACAAGTCATTATGTTGACCGTTATGAGCGCATGTTGCGCAGCAAGGGAAGGGAGTTTTTTGAGCCGGAGGCAATAGAGCTAATAGCTGACCATTACATATCGCACGACAAGCTGAAAAAGGCACTTGAAGTGGTTTTGTTTGGCTTGGATATGTATCCAAATCATATTGGACTTTGGATAAAAAAAGCCGAAGTTCATATTTATGCCGAGAAGTTTGAAAAGGCCTTGATTGAACTGGAAAAAGCGGAGTTGTATGAACCCTTTAATCCCGATATCCTTTTGTTGAAAGGGGAGGTTCATGTTGCAATGAATCGCATGGATGAGGCTGAACTTTGTTTTGAAAAGGCGCTTCAGCATGGGGATGATAGAAATGATTTGTTATTTGAAATTGGATTTATTTATCAGGATTACGATTACTTTGCTCAGGCAGCCTATTGGTTCGAATTTCTGATTCAGGAAAGCAAGTTGGATCAGGCTTATTATGAAGCAGCAGGTTGTTATGACCTCATTGGGAATTACCAGAAAGCAGCGGATTTACTGAATGAGTTAATTAACCGAGACCCATACAATGCAACTGCTTGGTACAATTTAGGGTTGATGCAGAGCAAATTGAATAAGCCCCAGGATGCCATAGAATCATTTGACCTTTGTTTAGCCATAGAGGAGGATTTTTCTATTGCTAATTTCAACAAAGCCAACTGCCTGGTTGAGCTTGACAGGTTTGAGGAAGCACTTGAGGTATATGCTGAAGTAGTGAAGGCAGAAGGTGGCGATAGTATTACGTTTTGCAACATGGGCGGATGTTACGAACGCTTAGGTAATAATCTTGCAGCCCGTGAGCATTATAAAAAGGCTTCCAAAATCAACCCAAATTTGGCAGAGGCTTGGTTTGGAATGGGACTGAGTTATGATAGGGAGAATTATCCCAAAGAGGCGCTGCAATATTTTCGCAGAGCGGTTTTGCTAGAACCCGAGCATGCCGAGTATTTGCTTGTTCTTGCAGAAATTGAGTACCGTTTGGGTGATACCCGAGAAGCAGACATTCTTTACCAACGTCTTTGTGATTTAGACCCGGGTATGATGGAAGCTTGGTTGGATAGAAGTTATGCAGCTTATCAGGAAAAAGATTTGTTGTTAGCGATTCAGTATTTGAATGAGGCGCTTAGCTATGATGGCTTATGTCATCAATACTATTACAGGCTTTGTGCCTATCATTATGAAAATGGTGAGCTTCAAACTGCTTTGCAGTGTTTAACAGCTGCTTTGAAATTGAATCCTGCAGATGTATTTCTCCTGTTTAACTTTAAACCGGACTTGGCTCAGGACCCTGCAATTCGCTATACCATAGAATCTTTTGGTGATAGCAGTCAGATTTAGGTAAGACAGTCAATAATCCGATTAATTCCTGACCCTGCTCAAATGATTTTGATGCAGAAAAGGTATTTTCGGCCCAAATTTTCAGAACATGAAGAATTTTAAACTTAAGCATATTCCGGAGCGTCCGGAAAAACCAAGAAATACCGGCCTTACCATGGTTATGGATAAAGGACTGAGTTTTCGTGAAGCAGAGAATATGATTGATGCTTCCGGAGAATACATTGATATCGTTAAACTTGGATTTGGAACTTCCTATGTTACGCCCAGGCTTCAGGAAAAGATTAAACTTTACCGTGATAATGGGATCATGGTTTATTTTGGAGGAACACTTTTTGAAGCTTACTTGGTAAGAAATCAGTTTGAGGATTATATCAAAATGCTTGAGAAATGTGGAATGGAGCATGCGGAGATTTCAGATGGTTCAATTGAGTTGCCGCATGATCTTAAACTGGAATACATTTCACGTCTAAGTAATCATGTTACTGTTTTAAGTGAAGTTGGTAGCAAGGATGTTGAGAAGATAATTCCACCCTACCAATGGATTGAACTCATGCAAAAAGAGTTAGATGCAGGCGCCTGGAAGGTAATTGCAGAGGCTCGGGAGGCTGGAAATGTTGGGGTTTACAGGAGCAGTGGTGAAGTGCGTGAGGGCTTGGTTCAGGAGATTTTGACCAAAATACCGGGAGAGAAAATTATATGGGAGGCTCCACAAAAAGCACAACAAACCTATTTTATTAAACTGGTAGGTGCCAATGTAAACTTGGGGAATATTGCATCCAATGATATTATTCCACTTGAAACCTTGAGACTTGGCTTACGAAGTGATACCTTTAGTTTCTTCCTTGGCAAAGGAGCTAAATTCATTCCTAAGAAAAAGTAAATTCCTATATTTGATTGAATACAAACCAATATGACCCTACAGGAAAAAGTGAATGCCGATGTAATTGCGGCAATGAAAGCAAAAGATGAAGTGAGCCTGAGAGCTCTGCGGGGACTTAAATCTGCGCTACTTTTGGCCGGCACAGAGGCTGGAGCAAATGGCTCTGTATCGGATGAACAAGCCCTTAAAATTTTCCAAAAGTTGGCTAAGCAGCGCAAAGAATCTTTGGAAATTTATACCCAAAATAAGCGCGAGGATCTTGCAAAAACCGAAGCCGAAGAGCTGGCCGTTATCGAAAAATACTTGCCTAAACAATTGGGTGAAGAAGAAATAAAAGCTGAGCTTCAAAGCCTACTGACTGAAGCCGGAATTCAATCGGCGGCTGAATTTGGAAAGGCTATGCCTTTGGCCATGAAGGCCTTTGCCGGAAGAGCAGATGGAAAGCTCATTTCGGCTGTGCTTAAATCGATATTGTCTTAATTAAGTTGAATTGAACCCCGGGCAGCTTTGGTTCAGGCCAAAGCTGCCCTTAATTTTTATACTATGACAGAAGAAGAACGTATCAAGCTTGCCTTTCAAAAAAAGGATTGGCCTGAAATTAAAGTGAGTGACAGCTGGGCTACCTTCAAAATAATGGCCGAATTTGTTGAAGGCTTTGAGAAAATGAGCAAAATTGGTCCCTGTGTTTCCATTTTTGGCTCGGCACGAACCAAAAATGATAACCACTACTATAAGCTCGCGGAAGAAATCGCTCGGAAGCTGGTAAATGCCGGTTTTGGGGTGATAACAGGAGGTGGTCCTGGAATTATGGAAGCCGGAAACAAAGGTGCTTTTGAGGCCGGTGGTAAATCGGTTGGGCTGAATATTGAATTGCCTTTTGAGCAGTTTCACAATCGCTATATCGACCGGGATAAGAATATAAATTTCGATTACTTCTTTGTTCGCAAGGTGATGTTTGTGAAATATGCCCAAGGCTTTATTGCCATGCCTGGTGGATTTGGAACTATGGACGAACTTTTTGAATCGTTAACTTTGATTCAAACACATAAAGTTGCCAGATTCCCTGTGGTTCTTGTGGGTAGTGAGTTTTGGGGTGGACTAATTGATTGGCTCAAAACCACCATGTGCGAAAGGGAGAAAAACATCAATCCTGAGGACATGTTTTTATTCAAACTGGTAGATTCTGCAGACGATGCAGTAAACTACATTTTGGATTACTACGCTGACATGAGCATCAAACCAAATTTCTAAAATACAATGAGCCTCGCCAAATTGCGGGGCTTTTTCATGCAAGCAGAAGCATTTGTTTGATTAACCAAAGGGTGATTTAGTTTCCTGCCTTTTCTCAGCTATCTGCTCCAAACACTATCTCTAAACTATCATCTGATTATATTTGCCGCATGAGTTCAATGAAAGAAGAAGCCCTGAAATACCACAGTAAGGGAAGACCCGGAAAGATTGCCGTTGTTTCAACAAAACCTACCAATACCAAACGTGATTTAAGCCTGGCCTATTCGCCGGGTGTTGCAGAGCCTTGTTTGGCTATAGCCGAAAGACCTGAGGATGTTTATGCCTATACGGCAAAAGGAAACCTGGTTGCTGTTATTTCTAACGGTACTGCTGTACTTGGCCTTGGGGATATTGGTCCTGAGGCCTCAAAGCCGGTAATGGAAGGCAAAGGCGTACTCTTTAAAATCTTCGCTGATATTGACGTTTTTGATATTGAAATTAATACAAAAGATACCGAAGAGTTTATTCAAACCGTAAAGAACATCGCTTGTACTTTTGGCGGTATCAATCTCGAAGATATCAAAGCTCCCGAGTGTTTTGAAATTGAGCGCCGGCTCAAGGAGGAATTGGATATTCCTATAATGCACGATGACCAACATGGTACTGCGATTATTACCGGAGCTGCATTGCTCAATGCCCTTGAACTGGTGAATAAGAAAATTGAAGATGTAAAACTGGTTTACAACGGAGCCGGAGCATCTGCAATTTCTTGTGCGAAAATCATGCTCGCTCTCGGCATCAAAAAGGAAAACCTGGTGATGTGTGATAGCAAAGGTGTAATTCGGGCTGACAACCCGCATTTGGATGAGAACAAGAAGCAGTTTGCTACTACCCGCGACATTCATACGCTTGCAGATGCCATGAAAGGTGCCGATGTATTTGTTGGTCTTTCAAAAGCAGATGTGGTATCGCAGGAAATGCTGCGTTCGATGAATAAAGATTGCGTGGTATTTGCACTTGCCAATCCGAACCCGGAAATATCCTATGAAGATGCTATGGCGTCACGTGAGGATATTATCATGTGTACGGGCCGCAGTGACCATCCTAATCAGGTGAACAACGTTCTTGGTTTCCCTTACATTTTTAGAGGAGCTCTGGATGTACGTGCAACAAAAATAACCGAAGAGATGAAGTTGGCTGCCGTTAAGGCTTTGGCAGATCTGGCCAAAGAGCCGGTTCCTGAGATTGTGTTGTTGGCTTATGACGAGAAGAATGTAACCTTTGGACGTCAGTACATCATTCCGAAACCCATCGACCCACGTTTGATTACGCGCGTTTCTCCGGCAGTGGCAAAAGCTGCTATGGAGTCGGGTGTTGCACGCAAACCCATTACAGATTGGGAAGCATACGAAACTCAACTTCTGAATAGAATTGGCAAGGAAAGCAACTTCATTCGTGCACTTGGAGATAAGGCCAAGCAGAATCCAAAGCGTGTGGTTTTTGCAGAAGCTGATAATTTTAAAATCTTGAAAGCCGCTCAGGTGGTGAAAGATGATGGCATTGCTATTCCAATTTTATTGGGTAACCGTCAGAAGATTGAAGCCCTCATTGCTGAGAATCAAATTCGGTTAACAGATGTTCGCATCATCGACCCCATGGAGCAGGAAGAAATGCGAGATCGCTTCGCAGAGGTCTTGTTTCAAAAACGCCAGCGTCGCGGTATTACCTTGCATGAGGCTCGTAAGCTCATGCGCGATAGGCATTATTTTGCCCCTATGATGGTTGAACTTGGTGAAGCTGATGCTATGATCAGTGGACTTACGAAGAATTATCCAAGTACCATAAAGCCTGCTTTACAGATTTTAGGAAAAGAAGAAAGTACTTCTGTTGTGGCTGGTATGTATATCATGCTAAGCCGAAAAGGAACCTTGTTCTTTGCAGATTGCACCGTTAATCCGGTTCCAACCGTAGATCAGTTGGTGGATATATCGGTTTTGGCGCACCGTGCTGTTAAGCGCTTCAACCAAAACCCACGAATGGCTTTGCTTTCTTACAGCAATTTTGGTTCAGCTGCCGGGGATGTGCCTGAGAAAATGGCTGCTGTTCGGGAAAAACTCAAAAAGGAACATCCAGGCATGGTGGTAGATGGTGAAATTCAAGCCAATATTGCATTAAACCAAAAGCTACTACGAGAAAACTTCCCATTCAGTGAACTTGTTGGCGAACCTGTAAATACACTTATTTTCCCTTCACTCTCAAGCGGAAACATTACCTATAAAATGGTTCAAGAGCTTGGTGCAGCTGAGGCGATTGGTCCTGTATTGTTGGGCTTGAAAAAATCTGCACATGTACTTCAATTAGGTAGTAGCGTCCGTGAGATTGTAAACATGGTGATAATAGCCGTGGTGGATGCTCAATCCAAATCCTAATAACTAGTTATGAAAAAAGCTGTCTTTAGGGCAGCTTTTTTTATTCCTTGTTGGGCAATATTTTCTTGGATTATTCTCTTTCAGAGCTATCTTTTGTGAAATTGAATCAGGTGGGAATTGCCAGGTATTTCTAAGCTGTTAGACTAGGGAATGCTAAACATTTCAGTACCTTTCCGGTTAAATCAAATCATGTATCAACTTACAAAGCATAAATTTCAAGTATCACTAGGCATACTGATTTTGTTCTTCCAAATCGGATTTATTGGAATTTCTATTTCACCTGCTTTTGCGGTATTGACACCACTCAATTTGATACTTTCTTTTGGGTTATTGGTATGGAATCAAGCTTCAAGTTTCAGACTAGCACTGCCCGCCTTATTTTTTATCTTTTTTGGTGCATTCATTCTTGAATACATGGGTGTTTCAACGGGCTTGCTTTTTGGGCAATACAGTTATGGTAATGCCTTAGGGCCCAAACTACTTCAAACACCCATTCTGATTGGGTTGAATTGGATTCTTGTGGTGTACTCATCCATTCAGGTTGTTCAATGGATAGGCCTTCGTTTCAAGATAAAGTTTCCTGAGTTGCTGGCGGCATTTCTATCGGCAGTGTTGATGGTAATTACGGACTATCCCATGGAACAAATTTGTCATTTGCTTGACTTCTGGACCTGGCAATCTGCGGTGGCACCTGTTCAAAATTACACGGCTTGGTTTTTCTTTGGATTTATGTTTTGCTTTGTGGCAATCAAGTATGGATTGCATACGTATAATGCCCTTGGTCCTTGGTATTGGGTGGTTCAACTCGTATTCTTTACCGGCCTTAATTTCACGCTCAACTAAACAAAATCCCATTCTCGGGGTTAAATAGATTATGCTGATAAATACATTGGTTGTTCTTGTTACATTCTTTTTTATGGAGTTCATGGCCTGGTTTACGCATAAGTTTGTCATGCATGGCTTTTTATGGATACTACACAAAGATCACCACCAGGTTGAACCCGGTTTCTTTGAAAAGAATGATGCCTTCTTCCTCATTTTTGCTATACCTAGTGCTTATTGTTATATGACTGGCATTATGAATAGTGATATTCGGTTGTTTATCGGAATTGGAATTTCAGTATATGGTCTTGCCTATTTTCTGGTTCACGATGTTATTATTCATCAGCGCTTCAAGTGGTTTACACATTGGAATAATCGCTATGTACGCGCCATTCGCAGAGCGCATAAAATGCATCACAAGCATTTGGGAAAAGAGCACGGTGAAAATTTTGGAATGCTGATTGTTCCGATTAAGTACTGGATTAACCCCAATTCGTCGAACTAATGTCGTTGTACGCCTGGTTAATGGTGCTTTCGTTTGCAGGTCCCTTTGCCTTGTCTTTTGATAAGAAGGTAGCATTTTATAAAACCTGGAAATTGTTGTTTCCCGGCATTTTATTAAATGCACTCATCTTTATTTCATGGGATATTTGGTTTACCTGGAAAGGAGTATGGGGATTTAGCACCCTTTACACTTTCCCACAGCGTTGGTTTTTGCTTCCCATTGAGGAATGGAGTTTCTTTCTGGTGATTCCTTATGCAAGCGTATTCATTTATGCATGTCTGGAAGCCTATTTTGATTTATCGTTTTTTAAAAAGGCAGGAAATGTGCTGAACATCCTAACTCTTTTAGCCTTAGCTTTGGTTATTGCAGTTTGGTGGGACAGAACCTATACGCTTGTTAATTCCGCAGTTGCTTTGGTGTTGTTGGCCCATCAGTTCTTTATCAAAAAGAGCAAATGGATGCATGTATTCTGGTTGGCCTATCTGGTTCATTTAATTCCATTTTTGCTCGTTAATGGAGTTCTAACCGGCTTTGTTACACCAGAGCCTGTAGTTTGGTACAATACTTCTGAAATCATTGGATTTCGGTTAGGAACCATTCCTGTTGAGGACACAATTTATGCCTTTAGTTGCCTGTATATTCCCATTGCCGTAAAGGAATGGTTAAATGCAAGGCAGGGCTGAGCAAATTTATTTTTTTTGTCCTTGTGAAAGGCTATTTTAGCCGCCTAAAATCACGAAGAATGAATTTTCCTGAAAACCTCTATTACACCAAAGATCACGAATGGGTTCGTGTTGAAGGTGACGTAGCCTTTATCGGTATTACCGATTTTGCGCAAAAAGAACTTGGCGATATCGTTTACGTTGATATTCCAAGTCAGGGAAAAACGGTTGCTCAGCATGACGTTTTTGGAACAGTTGAAGCGGTTAAAACCGTTAGCGATTTGTTTATGCCAATAAGCGGGGAAGTACTTGAGGTAAATGGCGGATTGGATGCTGCTCCTGAAAATGTAAACAGCGATCCTTATGGCGACGGCTGGATGATTAAAGCAACTATCAGCAATGCAGCTGAATTAGAAGGTTTGATGAAAGCAGATGCTTACAAAGCACTCATTAACGCTTAATCGAATTCAATAGAATTAAAAACTGCCTCTGGAAACAGCAGGCAGTTTTTTTGTGTCTTTTTCGGAACCAAAACACGTTTTTTGCGGTATGAATCCATTAAAAAGAAAGATTGGAATACTTGGTGGCGGACAATTGGGTCGCATGATGATTGAAGAATCGCTTCGCATGAACCTTGATTTTTCAGTACTTGAAGCCGATGCAAGCTGTCCCTGCGCCGGAATAAGTAATCGTTTTGTTCTTGGAAGTTTACTGGATGAAGTTGCAATCCGTGAATTGGCAAGTGAAGTGGATGTTTTGAGTTATGAAATTGAGCATGTAAATACAGATGCCCTGAAAAAACTAGAAGCAGAAGGTGTTGAGGTGATCCCTTCACCTGCAGTGCTTGAAATGATTCAGGATAAAGGTCTGCAAAAAGAATTTTTTGTTAGAAACGGAATTCCTACCAGTGAGTTTCGATTGGTTGAAAGTCCCCAGGATTGGATACCGGCTCTGGAATATCTGCCAGGAGACCGTGTAGCGGCTAAAACCCGTAAAGGGGGGTACGATGGAAAAGGAGTTGCTTTGCTTACCAAGAATCAGGTTTCAGAAAGGGTTCCTTTTGAATCACCTTGTGTATTGGAGGCATTTGTTCCTTGTCAGAAAGAGTTGGCTGTTATTGTAGCAAGAGACAGGCAGGGCAATTGTATCTCCTATCCAACTGTTGAAATGGAGTTTGACCCTGATGCGAATCTGGTAACATTCTTAGTCTGTCCTGCTCACATAAGTGATGAATTGGAAGAGCAAGCCAGAAACTTAGCCCTAAAAACCGTGGAGGCTATGAAAAGTCCGGGTTTGTTTGCGGTGGAAATGTTCCTTACTTCGGATAACCGGTTATTGGTTAATGAAATTGCACCTCGCGTTCACAATAGCGGACATCATACCATTGAGGCTTGCTATACATCGCAATTTGAACAATTGGTTCGCATTTTAGCAGGGATGCCTTTGGGAAGTACAGAACTGATTTCACCTGCTGTAATGATGAATGTTTTGGGTGGTCCGGGTTTTAACGGACCTTATCAGATTGATGGACTTGATGACGCGCTATCCATGGAAGGTGTATACTTGCATTTGTATGGCAAAAAAGAAAGCAAACCCATGCGGAAGATGGGACATATAACAGTTTTAGGAGAAACGCCATCAGACGCCCATGCTAAGGCAGTTTACCTTCAAAATAGAATCAAGCTTATTGCCGAATAGCCCTAGGTTAACTCAACCTGGATATTAGCTAGTTGAAGGATTTTGGTAAAGCTGTCTTTGGTTAAGGGTTTTACAAAAAATCCGGTAAGCAAGGGGTGTTCTTTTGCACGTCTTTCATCGCCCGGGTCTAATGAAGATGTTAACATAAAGATTGGGAATCTGCCACCATTTTCAAACTGATCCAAAAACTCCCAACCGGTTAGTCGGGGCATATTAATGTCAAGAAGCATTAGGTCAAATTCCGGAGTTTCTTTTCCTAAATAATCGAGCGCTTCAGTCGGGTCTAAGAAATTTTTTGATTCAAAGGCAATGCCCAGTTTTTTCAATAAGCGTTCATTAGCCATGTTATTGATGTAATCATCATCAACCTGCAGTATTTTTATGCTCATAAAAGTAATCGGGTTTAAGTGTGATATTTTGGTTGAGTTCTTTTAAAATCTGGTCGAGTTGGTGAGTAGATTCATTGAGGAAAATAGCTACCTGTGCATCTTCCTCGTTTTTCATATCTTCAGGTTTAATAAGGCTGCTCAAAGAGATAATATTTGCGATAGGTCTTCTTAGGATATGAGATATTGTAAAGGCGTATTCCTCAAGCCGTTTGTTTTGGTCTAGCATGAGCTTTTCTGTATGCTTTCTTCGAGTAATCTCATTACTTAGACAAACTACTGCAATTATTTGCTTTTCTTCATTATAAAGTGGAAAAATATTCATTTCCAGAAAAACTTTCCGTCTGGTTGTGGGCCAGGTATTTTCAGGAACCGAAAAGTCGAATTCCATTTCCAGGTTTTTTATGATTCCATGTGTGTACACATCAGCAAAAACCTTATTCAAGCCAAGAGAATTCAGCAAGGAATCGTGAAAAACATTAAAGGTTCGATGTTCATGGTTTTCATTTTTTTTAATCCCCAGGATGATTTTCATAGCCTGGTTCGAAAGTAAAAGGTTTCCTTGTTGGTCAAACAGCTGGAAACCAATAGGCATGTTGTTCAAAACACCGTTTAACAAGGCCTCATTCTCCTGCCTTCTTCGCTCAAAAATCCGCTTTTTCGAGATGTCTTTCGCCATGATTGTAATCCCGTAAATCTTCCCATTGGGCAGTTTCATTGGGTTTAACATGTATTCCCAGGTAAGCTGCTTTTCGGATAAAGAAACGGACTCATGTTCAATGGTTACTTGCTCGCCAGACAATGCCTTGTCGTAGATGGATTTCCAAAACTCCTTCTCTGAATTTTTCTTGAGCGATGTCAATAGGTTGGTCCCCGGTGTTAGTTGTTTTCCTGTTAAAAATTCATACCTGAGATAAAAGGCAGTATTTCCATTTAAGAAACAATAATCTTTATCAACCGACCAAATGAGGGAATTGGTATTTTCAATCAGCGTTTTGTAATTCAATTGCGATTCTTCAAGCTCTTTATTCCGCAAGGATAGGTCGTTTTTGGTCTTTTGAAGGCTTCTCAAAACAGTGAAAAATAGAAATGAAAAACCCATTCCAGGAATGATTACCAGTAAAATTACATCTACCTCAACTCCCTTTATGTATTCGCTAATTCCGCTTCCAAGAATTAAAGATAGGATATAAATCAAAGGAAGAACTTCTCCTCTAACCAACAGAAAGCTATAGAAAACCAGAGATATACAATAAGCAGCAAAAGTTATTTCAACCGGAGAAAACCAATTCAAAACTAAGAAACTGGTTGCCGGGATAGGAATAAGCCATTCTATCCAAGATTTATTCTGCCATTTGGAAAGCGCAAAAATGACTAGCTGCAACAAGGTTTGAAGAATGGCTAGCAGGAAAAAGTTTCCTTTTGCTTCGGTTTGATACACCATAAAAGCAAATACCATGGCCTCAACCAAAAGCAAAGCTCTGCTAACAGATTTGAAAATAGGCGTATCAGGTGATCCGGACTTCATGGTAGATTGGACGACTTAAAGAAAGCAATTTATATAAAAAAAATAGCAGTTTGTATATAAAAAACAACCAATTGATGTTATTTTTTAAACACAAGCCAAACTCCAATTCCCATAATCAGAAAGCCCAGAACCTGATTCCAACTTATTTTTTCCTGGAAAATCAAAACATTAATAACGAGAAACACGCTGAGACTAAGCACTTCCTGAATGGTTTTTAACTCCATAAGTGAAAAAGGCCCTCCATTGTTTTGGTATCCAATTTTATTGGCCGGAACCTGAAGGATGACTCAAAAAAGGCTAAAAACCAGCTGAGGAACAGGGCAATCCAAAAGGAATTGGATTTTAGCCAACCCCATTTTTGGAACTGTAAATGCCCGTACCAAGCAAAGTTCATAAAAATGTTTGCTGCTAGAAGAAGACCTATGGTTGTCAGTGCTCGCATGATAATTTTCGGATAATTTCTGATTTAAGCATTCAAAAAACCTAATTTTGCAGGACTATCACTAAAAAAAATGAAGGAAATTGTAGCTAAAATTAAAGCTGAGCTAGCACTGGAGTCATACAGTAACGAGAAAATAGTTGAGTTGCTTCAGGAATTGCGTGAGTTTTTTAAAGCCCATTTGAATGAGCCAGGTTTGGTAAGAATGATTCGATTGGCGTATGAGGATATTGAGGCAAATGGCGACTATTCCTTTATCTTTCTTGAAGAGGAAGATAGCAGAGGCAATTTGGAGTATTTGGTAGACTTGCTTGCTGATTATAACAACAAGTACAATAGAGAAGAATTGCGTGAAATTCGTGACCTCATGGAAGGTATCGAGCGTGAAGAAGAAGATGAGGAAGAAGAGGACGAAGACGAAGCATAAACAAACTAAGTAATGAAAAAGCCCGTGAGGGCTTTTCTTTTTTAACTATGAAAGAAATAGGAATTATTATGGGGTCGGATAGTGACCTCGAAGTGATGAATGAAGCTGCAAAAGTTCTTGAAGAGTTTGGAGTGGATTATGAAATCACAGTTGTTTCGGCTCACAGAACTCCTGAGAGAATGTTTGAGTATGCTAAATCTGCACGTGAACGTGGGTTAAAAGTTATCATTGCAGGTGCAGGTGGCGCGGCTCATTTACCAGGTATGGTGGCTGCCATTACCCCATTGCCTGTAATTGGTGTGCCTGTTCAGTTAAAAACATTGTCAGGACTCGATTCTTTATTATCCATTGTTCAAATGCCAGGTGGTGTTCCTGTCGCAAGTGTGGCAATCAACAATGCAAAAAATGCCGGACTTCTGGCCTTGCAAATTCTTGGCGTTGCTAATCCCGACTTGTTAAACAAGTTGGAGGACTATAAACTGAAGATGAAAACTGAGGTTGAAGAGAAGGCCAGAAAAGTTGAAGAGGGCAGAAAATCAATAGGATTCAGGTTGTAGCCGGATAAGGTATTTGTTTTTTTGAATAAATCCTGCTATCTCGTAAACTTTAAATCGTTCGATATTGAATAGTTTCTGGGATTTATTTAAACCTGAAGAACTTATCCGCTACGGTGGTAAATTCCTTCTCATTGCTATTGTTTTTTTAGAGAACGGAATATTCTTCGGATTTTTTCTGCCTGGCGATTCCCTCTTGTTCACGGCGGGTTTGCTATGCTATTTAGGTGTACTGGATATGGAACTAGGCAATCTTATCCTTTGGATTGCTGGTGCCGCAACAGGTGGCTATTATGCCGGATATTTGTTTGGCATGAAAACCGGAGAGGCTCTTTACAACAAACCCGACTCCCTTTTCTTCAAGAAGAAATACATCACTACGGCTGAAGATTTTTACAAAAAATACGGTGGCCTTGCCTTGGTAATGGGAAGGTTCTTGCCTATTGTAAGAACCTTTGCTCCAATACTTGCCGGCGTGGTTAAAGTTAGACCCCTGGTGTTTACAGGTTACAATATTTTAGGTGCTGTTTTGTGGCCCATGCTTATTGTAACCGCCGGCTATTATGTTGGTAAGATATTCCCGGATGCCTTAAAATACCTCGATTGGATTGTAATAGGATTCATTGTGGTAACCACTGTTCCCATTGTAAACAACTGGCGAAAGGACAAGAAGAAGAAACAGGCTGAAGGTGGGGTTTAGTAACTTTATCTCTCTTCACGAGGATTCACAAGTGCAGGTCATACGGCTATTGGATTCAACAATGGTTTAGAAGCAAGTCAACTTGTCGTAATTCCTCAAACCACCTACAAATTCCCAATTTTCCTTGCATAGATATTGTACTCGTCAATAATGCCATATTCAAATTTGCAAATGGTATTAAGTTCTTTACGGATGGCTCCCTCTCCCGAAAGTTTCTCTTCGATTATCAATACAATGTTCGGATGATTTTGAAGAAATTTCCTAGCGCCTTCCAACATCTCAACTTCCATGCCTTCCACATCAATTTTTATTAGCACCTTGTCGTTTTGAGTTAATCCAAATCCGGAATAAACTTCATCAAGGGTATTCACCTCAAATTTCATCGTATCTGAACCTGCTTTATCCACACGTTTGCTTGCACCAGGATTGGTATGATTGATTTGAAAATACTCGGTAGCATGGTGTGAGCCCAATCCGTAGTTGTAGGCTTTCACATTTTTTTCTAATCCGTTTAGACTGATGTTGCGCTGAATCATATCGAAGCTGGGTTTTACTGGTTCAAAAGCAAGACAGGTTTTTCCTTTTCTGCCCAACCAAATGCAATACTCACCCAAGCAGGCACCAATGTCCATAAAAACGGTAAAATCTTCACGCTCCACAAATCGCTTAATCCCGATTTCATAAGCGTAGTTAATGTATTGAAAGTCAAGCGTTCCTTTTCTAGTATCGAAGCTGCCCATCGATGTTTTTACCTTTCCTCCCCCATGAAATGATTTGCGGGTGAACATGTATAAAAAAGCATGAATTAAAGAGGGAAGTTCACCATGTTTGATGTATTCAAACAGGTAAAGGGAGTAAACTTCAATGCGGTTTAATAAACGGTTCATACGGTTAGTTTAAGGCAAGTATATTAATTCTTTTTCAACCACTTGAAGGGATTTATGAAATTTCCTTGTAAAGCGACTTAATTTGTAGACAATGGCACAAAGTGGCAAACTGTATTTGGTTCCTACTCCAATAGGAAACCTGGAAGATATTACCCTAAGGGCACTGCGTATCCTCAAAGAAGCTGATTATATTCTTGCTGAGGATACCCGTCAAACCCTTAAGTTACTTAGTCATTATCAAATCAGCAATACACTCCATTCTTTTCATTCCCACAATGAGCACCGGATGCTCGAGCAGGTCATGAAAGATATTGAACAAGGAAAAATAATTGCCCAGGTAAGTGATGCCGGAACTCCCGGAATTAGCGATCCGGGTTTTTTGTTGAGTAGAGCCTGCCTGGAAAAGGGTTTGCCGCTCGAATGTTTGCCGGGTGCCACTGCTTTTGTTCCAGCATTGGTAAAAAGTGGCCTGCCTTGCGATGAGTTTACGTTTATTGGATTTTTACCCGAGAAAAAAGGAAGACAAACGGCTTTTCAAAAATTGGTGAATGAAACCAGAACCTGTATCTGTTACGAAAGTCCACACCGTTTGTTGAAAGCCCTGAATCAATTTGTTGAATTCTTGGGTCCTGACCGCAGAATCTCAGTCAGCCGTGAGCTGAGCAAGCTATTTGAAGAAACGATAAATGGCACTTGCGCAGAGGTTTTAGCATATTTTGAAACACATACCATTAAAGGAGAATTTGTCATTGTTGTTGAAGGTAAAAAATAAGCACCTGAGGTATGCAATACTTAGTTTAAGTGCTGCCCTGCTACTCAGTTTTTCATTTGAACCCTGGTCTCTTTTCCCACTTTCTTTTTTGGGAATGATTCCGCTGTTGGAACTCGAAAATCAAATCAGAAAGCAGGAAGTAAATGGAAGACTTTGGATTTTTCTCTACTCCTGGCTTGCCCTATTCCTTTGGAATGCCGGCACGGTTTGGTGGATTTGGAATGCAACTTCGGGTGGGGCAATTGCCGCATTCCTTATCAATAGTCTTCCTCTTGTTTTTCCTTTTTTTATCATGCATATCCGTTCAGCAAAAACGGGTAAGCAAGAAATCAACTTATTTATTAGTGCTTGGTTACTTGCCGAGCTGCTTCAATTCCATTGGGATTTAGCCTTTCCTTGGTTAATACTTGGAAACGTATTTTCGGTTTTCCCGGATGCTGTTCAGTGGATTGAATTTACAGGTGTTCTTGGTGCCAGCTTTTGGATTTTGTTGGTGAATAGCAAGGTGTATAAACTCCTTAAAAGTTGGAAGGATTTTCTTCCCAATCAGCGCAATCAGCAGGTTTTCCGACTTGCTTTCTTTTACCTCTTTTGTCCTTTACTCTTCTCGTGGATTGTTCTGGATGAATACCAGAAGGAAGCTGAAGCCTACAAAACCCAAGCCCACGTGTTGGTGGTACAACCTAATATTGATCCCTACGGAGAAAAATTTGAAGGCATGACCCCTGGTGAGCAATTGGAGAAAATGATTCAGCTTACCGAGCAGAATCTAAAGCCTGAAACACAATTTGTGCTTTTTCCTGAAACAGCGTTGCAAGGCTCTTTGAATGAAAACTTATTGGAACAAGAAGCTTTGATTATGCGGCTTTCGGCTTTCCTCAAATTTCATCCAACACTTTCCATTTTAAGTGGTGCAGATTCATACAAAATTTATCAACCCGGTGATGCCTTAAGCCCAACAGCTCGATACATCGACAGGTATGGAATAACCATTGATAATTACAATACAGCCTTCTATCTGGAAGCCAATCGCCCGGTTGAGATTTACCATAAAAACAAAATGGTTCCCGGTGTGGAGAAGATGCCTTATCCCCAGCTTTTCGGATTCCTCGAGAAGATTGCCATCAACTTGGGCGGTACTAGTGGTAGTCTAGGTTCTGACGGAGAAAGTCGTGTATTTGAAAGTCGGCAGAAAATAAAATTGGCTCCGGTTATTTGCTATGAAAGTGTTTTTCCAGAATTTATGAGCTCCTATGTGGCCAAGGGTGCAGATATTTTATGCATCATTACAAACGATGGTTGGTGGGGAAATACTCCGGGTTACAAGCAACATTTTAGTTTTTCTCGCTTACGTGCCATCGAATCAAGAAGAGCTATTGCTCGCTCAGCAAATACGGGTATTTCAGGATTTATCAGCGATGAAGGTAAAGTGCTTGCAAAATCAGCTTGGTGGGAGCCTACAGCTTTAAGTTCTAGCTTGCGTATTGGCAAAAAGGAAACCTTTTTCGTTCGGAATGCGGGTTTGATTCGCTGGCTGATAATTATTGCCTTTTTCAACTACTTCAGTGCTTCTATTTTTGCTCCAAAATTTAGGTTCAATGGCCGATTTAGCGGCGGTCCCTTTGGGCAATAACTACCCATTTTCGTTCGGAGTATAACTTGCCTGTTTTAGAGAAACACGCTAAGTTTACCAGGTAGATTCCTTCTGGTAAAGAACTATTGTCGTTTGTTAATCCATCCCAGAGTATCTGGCCTTTTTGTGCTGCATTATCCGCTGCACAGAGCGTTTTAATTTCTCTGCCTTGCCAGTTTAAAATATGAATATTCAGGGCCATTTCAGATTCAGGCAATTTAAATTCAATGGTGCAGTAGTCATTGAATCCATCTAAGTTGGGGGATATTATTTCCGGCTGAATAGTAAGCATACTCTTTGCGCTTTCACCCGAATTGGGTTTCATCGAATTTTCCTTGCCTGGTGTGGCATAGCCCGAAAGAAAGGAGGCGCTATGCCAATTCCAAGGGTCCATGCCTGATTTAGCTGGATTGATGCGCTCCAAGCTTACACCTTCTTCATCATCCAATAAGGCAAAGTGCATGTCTTTGTTTACCCAGCAACTGTCAGCAATTTTTCCATCGCGTGTTTTCAAAAGGAGGCTTGCCCCTTCATCGGGTAGGGAAGGAATGATTTGAAAAACCTCCGTCAATTCTGGTATGTCCAAGTAGTGATTTTGTTGACTCTGAAAGGTGAGTACTTTGTATTGGCCCGGACCAATAAGTTCTCCATCGGTGCAAATAAGCTCTGCTTCTTCACCTGTTTCGGTTAGGCGAACAATTCCAAAATTTTGCAAATCAATCCATTGTTCTCCTGGATTATACAATTCAATAAAATCAGTACCGTCTGGCTTAGGGTTGAACAATACTTCATTGATGACAAGCTTAGTTGAATCGGGATTGAATTTGGGCAAGGCAATTTGGCTTGAGTAGTTTTTGCTCCTGTTTCCATAGTAATCCCGGATTTGTGATACGCGGATGGATTTGGCTTGGTAGTCGAGGGAATTAGCTGGTAGTGTGCCAATCAATTGCTTTCTTGTTGTTCCATGTGTTAAGTCAGTAACTGGAATTTCGTCGAGGAAAATCAAGGCTGAATCCACCATTACTGGTTCATTAAATTTGAAGCGAATTTGGTTAGCACCAATTGGGTAAATAGATTGAAGCAATGGACCTTGTTTATCCATAAAATCAAGGGTTGCACTGTTCTTTTTTCCGGCGGTATGCCTGGCATTATCCGAACAAGCCCTCCAAACCGGCTCTCCTGAGCATGCGTAATTGGTATTTTGAAGTTCAAGTGACCAACCTTTTTGTTTTCGTTTGAATTCATCCTTGAAAAAAGCGCTTGTATAAAACAGCTCATGTAAAATAGCTCCAGTACTGTCTTTTAACATTAGGCTATCCTCTTGGTTTAAGCTGAAGAAATCAGAGTGGTTGAGTTGATTTGAAAGGCCGTCAACTCTTGTTTTAGATAACACAAGATAAGCATTGGGTTCAATTACAAAATTGGGAAGGACAAGCACATTTCCCGGCTTCTCCAGACGAACTCCACGCAAGGCAAACGCATCATTTGATGCATTGTAAAGCTCAATAAATTCAGGTGTTTCAGGTGTCAGCGGGTCGTACACTATTTCATGAATTAACAACTCATTGGCCAGAGGTCCACGTATTCTATAATACATAAGTTGGATACTTGTATCGAATTTGTTTCCGGCACAATCCTTCCATGCACTTAGGTTTAAGGTAAATGGAGTGCCATAACCGGGTCCTTCAATTGCAATGGTATGCAAGGTTTTTAAGGCATCAGGTTTTAGGTTGATTGGAATGCGGTTTCCGCCCACTTCCAATTCTACAAATCCCTCCTGAATTGGCTTGTTGAATTCAAGTTCAAGTTCAGTTTGTGCAATCCAATTTGCCCGGATTAGTTTGATGTCGGGAGGTTCCGGACTTATGTCCCATTTTTCATTTTGTCTTCCCGGAGAGCCACCTTCTACTTCCTTGGCAGCTCCCCAAGCTTTTTCTTCGAGGCATATCCTATTCGGATAAATAAGTGATAAGCTTATTCCTCCATCTGGCGCTGGATTTTGGGCGAACCAGGATGTTGAATAGTTGATATGATCAACTAAGTTGCCTAGTTGATTGGCAAGAGATATTTGGTCTCCCGAATTGTTTAATGAAGGGAAGCTAAGTAGTGCCATGGCCTGAGGATAATGTACAGAATCCTTTTCTGCAACCAGCAGCAGGTAATGGCCAGGGGCAAGCTTACAGGATTTCAGTGTTGCCTTGCTTCCTGGGTCAGAAAGTGTCATGCCTTCCAGTTGAAGTGTGTCTGAAAAAAGGTTTACCAGTTCAATGTATTCAGCCGTTGCCAGTCCTTTTGAGGGTTCCGGGTCGGGCATCAATTCACTGATTCGCAGATTTCCGGGGTATACTATTCGTGTGTTTAGACAAACTTGTTTGTCCTGTATCGCATTTCCATACCCATCTTGTATGCCTTGAAGATTCAAGCAATACCAAGAGGTTTCAGGTGGATTTGAAGCAAATTCAAACTCAAGCTCTTTGCCCGAACTACTGCTTTTGCACGAGAGTTTGTTTTCGACGGCCCAAAGGAGAATGCTCGAACTATCGGGTGATTCATCCAAGCTAAGTCTAAGGCTTTTTGGTGCTATGAATTTGGCATGAACCAGTTTTGGACCAAGGGTATCGGCTTGCCAAGCGCGCGCAAAGATGTTGTCGATTCCATAACTTTTACCGGTGCTGCTGCTGTGTTTTACAGAAATCCCAAATAAACTGTTTACTGGAATTGAAGTTAACCTAAAATTCAACTCAGGTGCTGTTGAGGCTAAAGTGCTTGTATCAAGCCAAATTTTCAGGACAGAATCAGCGCCAAGCAATCCATATACTTTCCCTTTATTAGTGCTTTTTCCTAGAGTTCCTGGTCTTCCTGCTGCCAAGTGCTGAACTGTACCATTGATTACGGAAAAGGCGCTCAGACTGTCGCTTGATCCGCTACTTCCTCCAAAATTCAGATACAAGGCATTCTTGGCAAGGTGAAAGGGAAAACTATCGGCAAATAGATACAAGCGAAGAAAATTCTGACTGCTGGGATTCAGGGAGAAGCTAAAGTCCATACCCCATTCATAAGGATAGTCCTGAATGAGTTGGGGTAAATAGATTGAAATTTGACCACTTGTTCCTGGAGTTGAATTGCTGAAAAGTTCAAATTTGGGGTTTACCTGAAAGCTGCCTGTATCGCCTTTCCAGCTTGGATTATGGCTGTGATTCCCATCGCTAAAGTTGTCGAAAATCTGCGCCTGTAAAGGGTTTTGACTCAAACAGCATACTATGGCAATGAGGATAAAATGACGTATGTTTGCTAGCATAAAAACAGAAGTTAGATTGACATTCTGTTTTTCAAAAATTCCAATTTCCCATTTTAATGAAAGTTGCTGTTGTTGGAGCAACAGGCCTGGTAGGTTCTGTGATGCTCAAGGTTCTTGAAGAACGAAATTTTCCGGTTCAAACACTTTTGCCTGTTGCCTCCGAAAGGTCGAAGGGAAAAACCATTCTGTTCAAGGGAAATGAAATTCCAGTTTTGGGTATGCAAGAAGCTATTGATCTTGCACCTGATATTGCCCTGTTCTCGGCCGGAGGCTCTACTTCCTTGGAATGGGCTCCCAGGTTTGCAGAAAAAGGAACCTTTGTAATTGATAATTCCTCGGCATGGCGCATGGATCCAGCCATTAAATTGGTGGTTCCCGAAATCAATGCAGATGTGATAACACCGAAGGATAAAATCATCGCCAATCCAAACTGTTCAACCATTCAAATGGTGTTGGCATTAAATCCACTTCACAAGCGTTTTGGCATTAGGCGCATTGTAGTAAGCACATATCAAAGTGTTACGGGTACCGGTGTAAAAGCTGTTCAGCAAATGGAGAATGAGCGAAATGGAATTCAAGGAGAAATGGCCTATCCCTATCCAATTGATAAAAATATCATTCCTCAAATTGATGTGTTTTTGGACAATGCCTACACCAAAGAAGAAATGAAAATGGTGAATGAAACCAAGAAGATTCTGCGGGATGAAACCATTCGTGTGACCTCAACCTGTGTTAGGATTCCAACCACAGGTGGACATAGTGAATCCATCAATGTGGAGTTTGAAAATGATTTTTCGCTCGATGAGGTTTTCAGCTTGCTTCGTTCCGCACCCGGCATTGTTGTGCAGGATGAGCCGAGAGCAGGGATTTATCCAATGCCACTAACATCCCATCAGAAAGATGAGGTGTTTGTTGGTAGAATTCGAAGGGATGAATCAGCAGAAAAATCCCTTAACTTGTGGGTGGTTGCAGATAACCTTAGAAAAGGCGCAGCTACTAATGCCGTTCAGATAGCCGAATATCTGGTAAATAATAAATTGATATCTTAAAAAAAGTAACTTGGATACAGCGCAAAATTTCGACGATTTCTACTTTGAATATGAACTCCTGGATGGCCTAGATGCTATGGGTTTTCACCATCCAACTCCCATTCAGGTAATGGCAATTCCCATTATTCTTGATGGCCATGATTTGATAGCCTGCGCCCAAACCGGAACAGGTAAAACAGCAGCCTATGTGCTTCCGGTTTTGAACAAAATTGCTTTTGACGGACACAAGGGAATCAATACCCTAATATTGGTCCCAACGCGAGAGCTTGCCCTTCAAATCGACCAACAGGTTCAAGGATTCAGCTATTACATTGATGTTAGTGCTGTTGCTGTTTTTGGCGGTGGAGATGGAGCCGTGTATGAGCAACAGCGAAGAGCTTTACTCAAAGGTGCAGATATCATTGTGTCCACCCCGGGAAGACTCATTTCACAGCTTGTTACGGGTGAGGTTAATTTTGACCAGTTGAAGCATTTGATTCTGGATGAAGCAGATAAAATGTTGGATATGGGCTTTCTTGAGGATATCGTAAAGATTATTTCTTACTTGCCAAAAGAACGACAAACGCTGATGTTTTCGGCAACTATGCCACCCAAAATAAGAGCTCTTGCAACCAAAATCATGAATCATCCTAAGGAGGTTTCTATCGCCATTTCTAAGCCGGCAGATGGAATCGATCAACAGGCTTTTGTGGTGCAGGATGAACAGAAATTAAAATTGTTGAAGCATGTTTTTGGTTTGAAGCCTTATGGGAGTACAATCATCTTTGCATCAACCAAAGAAAAGGTAAAAGCCTTGCAGTTTGAATTGCGAAAAAATGGGTTCAACTCAAAAGCTTTTCATTCTGATTTGGAACAAAATGAGCGGGAAGAAATCATGAACGATTTCAGAAATCGCAAGATTCAAGTGCTTGTTGGAACGGATATTTTATCGCGTGGTATTGATGTGGATGGAATTGATTTGGTGCTGAACTACGATGTTCCACCTGACCCTGAAGATTA
Organism: Bacteroidia bacterium; assembly: GCA_023151275.1. Lineage (GTDB taxonomy): Bacteria > Bacteroidota > Bacteroidia > UKL13-3 > UKL13-3 > CAISCU01. Next base: position 115,933 of record JAKLJI010000006.1, read on the forward strand.
TGTGCACCGCATTGGCAGAACTGCAAGGGGGGATGCAGGAAGCGGAACAGCAATTACTTTTATCAATGAAAAGGATATCCGACGCTTTCACCAAATTGAGCGCCTGATTGAACGGGTTATCTCTAAAACACCATTGCCGGATGGATTTGAACCCGGGCCGGTTTATAATCCCGAGGAGCGTCGCAAAAAGCCTCAGCATGCTGCTCCAGCAAATGGACAAAAAAAGAAGAAGCCCTTTTTTAAGCGGAAACCTAAACCGGGTAGCAACTAATGGAATTGCCTGAATTTTCGCGATCGCAACTGGCTTTACGAAATGGGCAGGATAAAGATGAAATCTGGGTTGCGTTTCAGGGAATAATTTACGACGTAACCAAAAGCCGACTTTGGCGAAACGGGAAACATTACGAGCATTGGGCAGGTCAGGATTTAACAGATGAATTGAAAGATGCACCACATACCCATACGGTGTTTGATAAATTCAATGCAGTAGGCCGGTTAAAGCCCTAGGAAATGCTAGGGTAACTTTTGTTACGAATCAATTTAATCGGCTGAAATACCTTTGTGCCATCAAATCACGAAAAAATGGAAAAAGTAATAGATGCTTTAAGAGCAGATGAAAAAACAATTGTTGATGTGCGCACACCGATGGAATTTATGGGTGGTCATGTAGCCGGTTCCATCAATATTCCTTTAATGGAAATTCCAGAGCGTTTGGCTGAGTTCAGTTCCATGAAGAACATTGTGCTTTGCTGTGCTTCAGGTAACCGCAGTGGACAAGCAACTCAATTTTTAATGTCGAATGGAATTCAATGCCTGAACGGAGGTAGCTGGTTAACTGTTAATCACTTGGTAAGTCAACTTCAAAACGCATGATAGATTCATTAAAAAGTCTTTTCGGTATGGGTCCCAAAGTGGATTTTGCCGAACTTTTAGCCAAGGGTGGTGTTATTCTTGATGTGCGTAGCAAAGGCGAATTTGCATCAGGACATGTAAAGGGAGCAGTTAATATACCTGTTGATCAGTTGGCGGGTAACCTCAAAAAGCTGAAAGATAAAAATCAACCCATTATTACCTGTTGTGCTTCCGGTATGCGTAGTGCCAGTGCTAAGGGAATACTTAAGCAGGCTGGGTATCTCAACGTGCACAACGGTGGTAGCTGGAGAAATTTGACCAAATTCGAAAAATAAGTTCATGAAAATTCCTGCATCATTGCGCTATGGTTGGACTTTAAGCAGAGGATTGGCTTTGGTATTGTCCGTGCTAATGGGCATTCAGGCTGTTACTGCTTCAGAATGGGGATTGTTGATTCTTGCTTTGGTGATAGCCTTTCAAGCCTTAAGCGGCAAGGGATGTTTGGGTGGTTCATGTCAAATAAAATAACTATGACCTTCAACGAAATCATAAAATCAGATGTGCCAGCTTTGGTTGATTTTTCGGCAGAATGGTGCGGACCATGTAAAATGATGGCTCCCATTCTTTCGGAGGTTGCTGAAGCGGTAGGAGAAGATGTGCGAATTATTAAGGTTGATGTCGACCGGAATCCTGCAGCGGCTCAGGCTTATCAGATTCAAGGTGTGCCTACCTTAATTCTATTCCACAAGGGAGAAATCAAATGGCGTCAATCAGGTGTTGTTCCTGCGCAGCATTTGAAACAAGTAATAAAACAATACGCAGGATAAATAATGTTTTTTAGGGTTTTCCAAAAGAGGGGGAGTAGTTTCGCTTTCCCTCTTTGGTTTTTAAACTGAATCCAACAAATTTGAAAAAAGATAAAAATGAAGAAGATTAGTATGCTTTTTGCCCTCGTAAGTTTCATCCTCGTAGGATGCCAAGAGGGCGCAACCGGTCAAGCCGGCGGGAAACTGGACCCGAAGGATTTTCAGACTGCTCTGCAGAAGGAAACCAACCCACAACTGATTGATGTTAGAACTCCAGGTGAGTTTGCCGATGGTCATATTGCAGGTGCTGTAAATATGGATATCAATAGTGGTGCTTTTCAACAAGGAATGAGTTCTTTGGATAAATCCAAACCTGTTTTTGTGTATTGTCTGAGTGGAGGAAGAAGCTCTTCAGCCGCCAATTCGCTAAGACAAGCAGGCTTTAAAACCGTATATGAAATGCCTGGAATCATTAAGTGGAGAAATGAAGGTCTTCCGCTTGAAACCGGAAACAACGCAGCTCCTCAGGAAGCAACCGGTATGAGCATGGATGCTTTCAATAAATTGGTTGCCCAAAAAGAATATGTATTGGTAGATTACAATGCAGTTTGGTGCAAGCCTTGTAAAATCCTAGCTCCAATAGTTGAGAAAATTGCAGACGAGCGTAAAGACAAAATGGTATTGGTGAAGATTGATGCCGATGAAAATCCTGCCTTACTTCAGCAGATGGGAATTGATGCAATTCCTGTATTGCAGTTGTATCACAATGGCAAAAAGGTTTGGGAAAATCGTGGTTTGATAGACGAAGCCGGAATCCTTAAAGGAACCGGTTTGTAATTCGACTTCTCAAAAAAAGAAAAGCCCGTGCTTTTATGGCATGGGCTTTTTTAATGAGCTTTGGTTTGTATTAATCCAGGATAACCAAGAATCCAAAGGGCAAAAATCCGGCTGGATTCTTGTACTTGGGATGTGCCATCTGAGGCAAGGCTACGTTCAATTTTATTTCCACAAAGGTTACAGTTACTTTATCAGGCTGATTTGAAATAGTTAATGCGTCGTCCTTGGTCATAAATGGTGAGTTTACCTTTATATGCTTGGTGTACTCATCGGTTACCATATCTCTAAGCATAATGCTGTATGAGTTAACCAGGTTTCTGCGTGAGGGATCATTACGCTCCGCAATGATGAGTTGTGGTTTGCCAATTGAGAAAAAACTCCGTTTTACAGTTGGCGCTTTTTGCAGGTCTATTTTTTCCAAACCATTGTCTAGAAAATACACAAACCGCTGTTGCAGTTCTGCGTACTTCTGACTTCCATCCTGAGCATTCAGGCCAGATAACCCTATGAATAACAGGGTAAGTACAATTAACTTTTTCATATTCTTGTTTCCATTTACAAAGTAACCTGATAATATCTTTATTGAACCTTAAATTAACTAAGCGTAAAAAACTCCGTTTTTTCTGTGGTATGATTCCTCAAAATACCTGCGCTTACTAAAGAAACCAACATTTTTTGTGCTCTCCACCTCGAGATATTGAGCATTTTGCAGAGTTCTTTTAGGGTGATTCGTTCGTTTTTTTCCAAGTATTTGAGTAAGGATTCTTCGTGCTTGGTATAGGAAATGACATTGGGTTGCTTTCCTGAATTCCGCTTCAATACATCCAGTACAATTTTGCTGGCAAGTAAAGATTGGTCTTTTACCCGAATATGAGCCCACCATTTTCCGTCTTCATCTTTGGCATAATAAGGTTTGTCCATTCCTTCGGGAATTATGGCTTCTATCACCACTTTGTTTCCCATTTCCCATTCTACCATCTTGAGCGAAATTTCCGGCTTTACATAGAATTGGGCTGCTAAATCAAGCATGTATAGCTCGTCCTCACTTCGCACTCCGGAAATGGTTTTATTGTCGTTTACCCCCACAAGCAATGTCCCGCCTTTGTGGTTAGCGAATGCACAAATGGTTTTGGCAATTTTAGAGGCGGAAGAAATCGTCTTTTTAAAGTCCAAGACTTCACTTTCGCCTTCTGCAATGCGTTGTAAGAGGTAATGTGGTGCCATAAATGCGTGTACAAGTTAAGCACGCGGGCTTAGCTTAGTGCAGAGCGTGCAAATAATGGGCCAAAATGATTCTGAACCAGATGGTAAATTTTTCAGGTTCCAATTCAATCTCTTTTTCGAGGTTTGATAGGCTAATCCAACGGTAACTTTCCACTTCATCGGGGTTCAAAACCGGAGTTCCTTCAAACTGACCCGTGAAAATATAATCCAATTCGTGTTCAGTTAGACCATTCGTAAACGGAGCCTTGTAAATAAATTTGTGTTTTAATTCCAGTTCACAAACAAAGCCCATTTCTTCTTGCAAGCGCCGAATAGCCGCTTCTGCAACGGTTTCTCCCTTGCGCGGATGACTACAACAGGTATTTGTCCATAAGCCGCCGGAATGGTATTTGTTTAAAGCCCTTTGTTGGAGCATCAATTCTCCTTTTTCATTGAAAACAAAGACTGAAAATGCGCGATGAAGCAAAGCCTTTTCATGGGCTTCAATTTTCTCCATGAGGCCAATTTCATTGTCTTGCTCATCTACTAAAATTACTTCTTCGCGTTGGCTCATTCAATCAATTTTTTTTCTTCAGGATTTAATTTTGCTGCCTTCAACAAAAAGCTTTTTATCATGGATTTCAATTCGGCATCCTGAACTTCAGATACCTTATCAATAAGCATTTTTCTGTCTTCCACCATGTTTTTGTTGTAACCCAGAAAGCCCGGACTTTCATGCTGAATGCTATACCGAAGGTAACGAATTTCAAGATTTGATGGGGCTTTACTCAAGGCTGATTCGAGCAAATTCTTCCCTTGATTGTAGGTGGCAAGTTTATCGGTTGGAAAGAATACATGCTTAGCTTTTACCATTCTAACGGCACCCTCATAGGCCAATTCAACTTCATTTTTTGGAGGGTTCTCCGTAAAATAAGCAATAAGCTGATTTGAAGCAGACGACTTACTAATCGATGCTCCATAAAGGCTCCTTATTTCAGGTAAGGTTTTAGGGGTACTTGCGCTGATGAACAACAATACAATCAATAACGGCATTAATTACAAAAGGTTGAAACTGTGACGCAGGAAAGATCCGAAAAACAAAGCATATTTATGTTGATCTGAAATGCGCACACGTTCATTCAAAATGGTACGTGCCGGCAATTGCCGTATTTTGTTGAGTAATTTAGAATAATAGATATAGGCTACATAAACGCCAAATCGAGCGTCCTTCGGCAGTAGTTTTATTCCCTCGTATCCTTTGTGGAAGTCCCTTTCTATATCAGCTTCGATTTCCTGCTTCAGTTCTTCAGTAAACTTTTGGTGGCGGAGTTGTGGAAAGTACATACGTCCCAAGCCATCTTTATCTGCATGAAAATCACGCAGGAAATTGATTTTTTGAAACGCAGAGCCAAGTTTCATGGCATAGGGTTTTAATTCCTGGTAGCGCTTCTCATCGCCTTCAAGGAATACACGAAGACACATTAGCCCAACAACTTCTGCAGAACCTAAAATATATTCTTCGTAGCCTTTTTGGTCGTAATCAAACTTATACAAATCCATTTCCATGCTTTTGAGGAACGTGTCGATAAGTTCAAACTCAATCTGGTATTTTGTTACTACCGATTGAAAGGCATTCAGCACAGGATTGGTAGATATTCCATCTTTTAATGCCTTGATGGTATCCAGTCGAAACTCCTGTAGCAGGCGACCTTTGTTGTAATCGTGAAAACTGTCAACAATTTCATCTGCCACGCGAACGAATCCGTAAATGGCATAAATGGGGTCATGGAACCTCGGCGCCAGAAAGCGGATTCCCATGGAGAAAGAAGTGGAGTACGACTGTGTAATCAGCCGGCTGCTCTTCATTGAAACCTGGTCGTAAAGGTCTTTCATGCTTTTGGGTCTTGGTTTGAAATGGGTTAAATGTATAAAGTAACTTGTTACTAATTTGTTTTGCTGTCTTTCATAATTTGTGTAACACAGACTTTTCCGCTAATAATTCCCGGCGGTACTCCTGGTCCCGGAACAGTTAACTGGCCTGCGTAATAAAGCCCTTTCACTTTCTTGCTGCGCAAGCGTGGCTTCAAAATAGCGGTTTGATCCAGCGTGTTAGATAAGCCATAGGCGTTGCCTCTGAATGCGTGGTAGTCTGATACAAATTCACTAACACTGTAACTCCGCATAAATTCAATATGATTGCGAACATTCTGACCGAGCATTTTCTCCAGCCTATCCATCATAAGATTCAAATAATGCTCACGAATTTCCGCTGTGTCTCCTTTAAGTCCGGGGGCAATTGGAATTAAGAGGAATAAATTTTCTTTTCCTTCCGGCGCTACCGAAGGATCCGTTACCGATGGAATTGAGCTATAAAAGAGGGGTGCACTCGGCCATTTTGGAGTTGTATAGATCTCTTTGCTGTGCAACCCAAAATCGGTATCAAAAAATAGGGTATGGTGGAGAACTCCTTTTAATTTGGTGTTCAAGCCAATGTAGTAGAGTAGGCAGGATGGAGCAAGTTTGCGCTTTTCCCACCACTTGTCGGAGTATTGACGATGTTCACTATCGAGGAGTTGACTTTCAATATGGTGATAATCTGCTGCACCTACAATAACATCGGCTTCCACAAATCCATTTTCAAGTTCTACGCCAACCGCTTTGCCATTCACCACACGAATCTTTTTAACAGGTGTATTCAATTCAAACCGAACACCCTGTTCCTTGGCAATTGCAACAAAGGCTTCAATTACTTTATGCATGCCTCCCACCGGATACCAGGTTCCAAGGCTCATGTCGGCATAATTCATCAAGCTATACAAGGCGGGTGTGTTTTCCGGTAAAGCTCCCAAGAAAAGAACAGGGAACTCCAGTAGTTCGCGCAGGAAAGGGTCTTTAAACCGGCTGTGGATATGGCTTCGGATGCTGGTTAATACATCCATTTTTAACAAGCCTTTCAATAAGCGTAAATCAGCAAATTCAAGAATGCTCAATCCGGGTTTGTACACCAGGTCATTAATCCCAACTTCATACTTGTATGCAGCCTCCGATAAGAACTGCCTCAATTTAAGGGCTGAGCCTTTTTCGTAGCTTTCAAACAAAGCTTCTAACTCCCCCATATCGGAAGGTATATCCACCGGCTTTCCGGTTTTGTCGTAAATCCTGTAGCTTGGACTTAAGCGTTTTAGTTCATAAAAATCAGAGGACTTGTGTCCAAAATCTGCAAAGAATTTATCAAAAACATCGGGCATCCAATACCAGCTTGGACCCATATCAAACACAAATCCTTTTTCGGTGAATTGCCTTGCTCGTCCGCCTGCTTGACTGTTCTTTTCAAGAAGGGTTACTGAATAGCCTGCCTTGCCCAGATAAGCAGCGGCAGATAATCCGGCAATTCCGGAGCCAATTACGAGTGCTTTTTTTGATTTCATGTTAGAATTCCAGAATAAAGCCAAAGGTTGGAAGTACTACAGCATCCTCATTGTACAACAGAATTGGAATGGCATTTGAACCGTCGGTTTTAATCGATTGCCCATCGGTAGTTGCCCAGCCACTGTTATCAGCAGTGCGTCTGAATGTATAATTTGGGTATTGGTCGTTTACTTTGGCAAATAGGTTTTGAATATCTAAGAAGATATCCAGGGTTTTGTTTTTGAAATTGATTTTTTTGTCGATTCGAATGTCAAATTGGGTAAATGGTTTTAGGCGTAGGGTGTTTAATGCCGTATAGTCAATAATTCCATTACCGGTTGTAAGGTAGTTTAATCTTGACTCATTTTCATTAAATGGACTATAAGGAGAACCGCCGGCAAGACGATACTTGGCACCTATTTCCCATCCACGTTTGAATTTGTATCCCATAATGGCAGATACTAGATGCCTGTTATCCCAGGCTGATGGTACCATCTTGCCATCTCTGCCCGAAAATTCGCTCTTGAACCAGGTGTATGAAACCGTGGCGAAAATATTTTTGGTTAATTTTTGCTGGAAGAATACTTCAAAGCCATAAGCCTGCCCTTTTCCATTGCTTTCCACCGCTTCATTACCAAATACATTGAAACCTGCTCCATCGTTGGCCAACGATATTCCATTGCGGATAGATACCGGATAGTTTGAGTAAGATTTAAAGAATCCCTCCACTGTAATGCGCGTTGCGGGGGCCGGTAAAAACTCTATTCCTGCAACAATATGATCGGCGCGTATGTAGGAGTTGTTTTTGTTGACAAAGGCTCCTGTATTGTCTCTAAAACCAAGGGTGGTATATGGTGGAATTTTGTAATAACGTCCTGTTGTGAAGTTCAAGCTCCAATTTTCAGTTAAGGCATAGTTAAGCGATAGTCTTGGAGAAAGCGTTTGCAAAGGATTCATTCCATCTTTCGTGAAGGTGTTCATGTCCATGCGCACACCCAGATTTACACCTAGGCGGTCATCAAAAAATTTGCGATTGGCCTCTGCAAATGCACCCATTTTGAAGAATTCAATGGCACTCGAGAAGTCAATAAACCTGGCAGGCTGAATTACTTGTCCCAGACTGTCTGTAACTGCATTCCTAATCTTTGCAAGCGTTTGATTGTTGTACTTCACGTACTGAAACATACCGCCGTATGCATACTTCCATTTACCAAGGTATTTGTTGACATCAATACGGAACTTATTCTCCATTTCCTGAGACCTGATTTTGAGAGTGCGTCTGCTTTCATCATCGTACTTGGCATCCTCAAATCCATCTTGTGTATTGTTCAACATGTTGCGGCTGGCAGAAATGTTCATGTACCCTTTGTTGATTCTACGTTTAAGAACTGCTCCCATCGTATAGCTCCATTGGTTAATCAAATGTGCAGAGCGGATGGCATATTCTTTATCCGGACTTGATTCTTTGGGTACACCAAATTTGAATTCATCAATTGCCCCTACACCCAAGGTTGTTAAGGTTGTTTTTTCGTTAATGGTTGTAGTTGTTTTGTACTGAAAATCCCAGTAGTTCGGACGAATAGGAATGTCTAATGCAGAGAATAAGAATTGCAAATAGCTGCGTCTTGCTGAGGCTAAGAAGGTCGTTTTCTTCGTTAATGGTCCATCCATGGTTAAACCAAATTCTGAACCGGAAAGTCTGATATTACCTTGCAGGCGTTCATTGTTTCCATTCTTTTGGCGAAACGTAAATACACTTGAAAGTGGATTGTCATAACGCGCTCCAAAGCTGCTCGAACTTAAGGTTACATCTTCAATAAAGCTCACGTTTAGGATACCTTGCGGGCCTCCTGAACTTCCTTGTGTGGTGAAGTGGTTGATTACAGGAATCTCGATTCCATCCAAATAAAAAACGTTTTCGTTTGGACCTCCACCGCGAATGATGATATCGTTTCTAAAGCTGGCTCCACCAGTATTTCCGCCTACTCCGGGTAAGGCTTGAATAACACGACTAATATCAAAATTACCACCGGGATTGCTGCGGATTTCTTCGGTGGTCATGCTTTGAATAGATAGTGGTGTTTCGCTTTGTTTGATAAATTTCCTGGTTTTGACAACCACCTCACCCAATGCTTTTGATTCGGGCTCCAGTTCAATGCTAAATGTTTGGATATTTCCTGAGGTAATTACCACATTGAAAAGAGTAGCAGGTTTGTAACCTACATAATTGATTTTGATGTTGTAGGATTTTACCGGAATGCCTTGAATTTTAAACTTACCATCGGCATCAGTTAGTGCACCAATGGTGGTGCCTTCAAGTCCTACGCTTGCGCCAACAAGCAGTTCCTGACTGTTTTTGTCTTTCACTACTCCGCTAATCTGACCGGTTTTTCCTTGTCCGACTGCCTGCATCCAAAACAGAATGACTACAAGTGTTGTTACTAGTTTGTTCATTGTACGGTTTTGTATTAAATCGTCTCAAAAATATACTTTAAAGTACTTTTTTGGTTTAGTTTTTAATGTTTTCGTACTAATTAACTAATTTCGCACACAGATTGTTTTGGAAATGGACAAAATAAAATTGGTTCAGGATTTGATTCAGTACGTTTCCGTATATCCTGGTTCTTCAAATCAAGAGGAACAAGGTCAGCTTGGTGATTTTTTAAAGTGGGCTATTTCTGCCCATGAAGCGCATCATCAAATGGTTCCTGAACGCGAGCTGCGCGGGGAGCTAACAGAAAATGCAGTTAATCCGGCAATTGGCGAATCGGAGGAAGTAGAAATTTCCCGTTTGGTGGTTTGCATGTACCGGTATGCAAAGTCGTACATGAAAATTGCACTTGAGGGACAAACCCTGCAAACTGCTGATGAATTTGCCTACCTGGCTACTTTGCTCACACGCCAGGGAATGGGCAAGAGCGAGTTGATTCAGATGAATATCCAGGAAAAAACAACAGGTATGGAAATTATCCGGAGGTTACTGGTTGGCGGATTGATATACCAATACGATAACCCGGATGATAAGCGCTCAAAATGTGTGGCATTAACCGATGCGGGCAGAAGAGCTTTCTTTGAATCGCTTGGTAAAATGTACAATGTGTCGATGGTTGTTGGTGGCAATTTGAATTCCGCCGAAAAGAAAACCTTATTGAATTTACTTCGCAAGCTCGACCATCATCACCACGAAATATATACCGAAAGCAAGCAGCGCGAAATGCTGGATGCTATTCCGCAAGCCCCTATTCCAAGTCCATTTTCATGAGAGTTCAAGTAATTGGTTCCGGTATTGCAGGATTGAGTTCTGCCTTGCGATTGGCATGTGCCGGATATGAGGTAGAAGTTTTTGAAGCCAATGCTTATCCCGGAGGAAAGCTTACGCAATTCAAGTTAGGAGAATACAGGTTTGATGCCGGACCTTCCTTGTTTACACTTCCTCAGCTGGTTCTTGATTTGGTTAAACTGGCAGGCAAGAATCCGGAAACGCATTTCCCTTATATTCAACTTGAACAAAGCTGCAATTATTTTTATGAAGATGGGACACGTTTTTCGGCTTGGTCTGATCCCAATAAATTCGCTTTAGAAGTTGAGGAAAAGCTGAAAGTTCCCAAAGAACAAGTGCTTAAATACCTCAATGATGCGGCGTTTAAATACAAGATTACAGCACCACTTTTTGTTGAAAATACCTTACATAGACTATCAGCCTATTCCTTGAAAGAAACCCTAAGTGGGATATTGGCCATGCCAAAGCTTGATTTATTTGATACCATGGATGAGGTGAATCAGGATTTTTTTTCATCGCCACATCTTCAGCAATATTTCAACCGCTTTGCCACCTACAACGGCTCCGATCCTTATCAGGCGCCGGGTTTGCTTACCCTGATTCCTCATTTGGAACATGGATTGGGTTCTTATTTTCCCAAGCAGGGAATGCACCAGATAACCGAAACCATTTATCAACTGGCTTTGGAAAAAGGAGTGAGCTTTCATTTCAATTCACGCGTTGATAAGATTCGCGTAGAAAACAATCGTGTAAAGGGTCTTGAGGTAAATGGTCAATTTTATCCCTCCGATTTGGTGGTATCTAATTCAGACATGCATCCCTTGTATCGGAGTTTGTTGCGCACAGAAAAGCAGCCTGAAAAATTATTGGCCCAGGAAAAATCCTCTTCTGCATTGATTTTTTATTGGGGAATACGAAAGTCATTTCCTGAATTGCTTATGCATAACATCTTTTTTAGTTCCAATTACAGGAAGGAATTTGATACAATATTTAAAAAGAAATCGATTGATGAAGACCCAACCATTTATATCAATATCACCTCAAAACATAAGGCAGACGATGCCCCGGATGGATGTGAAAACTGGTTTGTAATGGTGAATGCCGGCCACAACACAGGTGAGCAGAATTGGGATGAATTGATTGCATCAACCCGAAAGAATATTCTTTCTAAGCTTAGCCGGATTTTGCAAACGGATATAGAGCCTCTTATTGAGGTAGAAGATTACCTTGACCCCAGACGAATTGAAGCAAGAACATCTAGCTATGGAGGTTCATTGTATGGCAATGCAAGCAACAATCGGTTTGCCGCATTTTTAAGACACAAGAATTTCTCTTCAAGCATCAAAGGACTTTACCTCTGCGGAGGAAGCGTGCATCCTGGCGGAGGAATTCCCTTGTGTTTGAATTCAGGGAAAATTGTGAGTGAGTTGATCCAGGAGGATTTTTCGTTGAGCTAATCAAAAAAGCATGTGCTAGTCTTTTCATTTCTAGCATGATTTTTGACTCCAATTATCAATTCTTTGTCTCAATGACCGGAAGTATGCAGATACCTTAGTTATAAATTCGGACAAAGAGATTATTAATTAAGATTCAATCCTAATGAACAGAAAATTTTATATTTCAGGCATACTTATTACCAATGCTTCCTGTGCCTTTTTTGGTGGTTATTTTGGTTGGGACATACAACTTGGGATTTGGATGCTTATTGCAACACTTTCAGCTTTTTATCTGCGAGAGGAGAATTGGGTAGTAAAATCTCTATTGATTGCTCCTTCCATTATTTATTCAATTTCAGATTGGGTTGAAACCTTTCATGTATTACCTTTAAAACTACTTCCTTTAGTTGCAATTATTGCTATCTTCACTTTAAGGCTTAAGTTACGGTTTTACTCTATTTTAGGTATTGCATTTCTTTTAGGAATTTCATCATATTTTATGATGAATCCTTGGCTTAGCTACGTTAATAATAGGAACTATTCTGAAATAGAAGGTATTCAATTTCCTGTTCCCATTTTTTCAATTTCTGGGGATAATGTTAGCAGTTCAATTTTAAATTCTGATTCTTTATATGTTTTTAATTGTTGGTCTGTAAATTGTGGGTCCTGTTTTAGGAAATTTCCAGATTATCAAGGACTAGCAAGCTCCTATGGAACTAAGAAAATTAGTTTTAATCAATTAAATTTTCCAATAAAGTCAAAAGCTCAATTGAGAAGAGATTCATTGATTCAGGAACACTTTAGCAGTCTACCAAATTATATTGTAAATGATTTAAGTGTATGGGATAAATTGCATGTAAATGGTGTACCATTAATATTAATTTTAGAAAAGGGGAAGATTATTTTTATTGGGAATATTCCAATTGAAGCTAGTAATGTTACAAAAGCTTCATTGAGGAAGAAACTTGATGAAATATTAATTAACTATTGAAGCCGAATAGTTTAGATCAAAGAGTCTACAGTCCGACTTTATAATTGAAATCACCTTTTCTCATGAATCTATTTTTTTAGCTTGAATTCACCCCTATACACCAAATACAAGGAATAGGAATAATCCAAAATATCCTGGTTCAAATCCATTACAGGTTCAAAGCGGAATGAAGCAAGAACCGGACTTTTCATAAGCGCCTTTTCATACATAAACCTGAAGAATACAAGCTTCCTTTTGGATTCATAAACGTTGGCATTGTCAATGGATTGAGCCGCATATATGGGAGTTCCAGTTGCCGACCTAAAATCGTTGCCTTCCCAAATGTTTGCACTCAGGGTGAAATGGTTTAAACGCATTCCCAGGTTACCTAAGAATCCACTTCCGGTGTTTGGAATGAATCCTACTGGCTGGTCTGGGTTACTGTAAAGCAGGTACTGAAATTCAACAAAGCCATAACTTGTTTTGCTGCCTTGTTCATACCTCAGTCCGCTGCCCATATTCCACTGCATAATAACAGGGTCTGAATTGGTTCCAATTTGTCCTCCTTTGTGGCTTCCCACCACAAAGGCTGAAGGAATTAACCGGTAGTTTTTGTAAGGGTCTAACAGTTGATGTTTCAGGTTTAGTCCTACTGTGAATTTTTCCTGATCATTGGACTGCCTGTTGATAGCGCGGGTCCAATCGATAAACAAATCCACAAAGCTTCGTTCATTCTCATACTTCAATTGGATGCCTTGTTCCTGACGGTGTTCAATGTAGCGGTTGATATCGTAAACGGGTTCAGGCAAACGGTGGCTTAATGCGCCCTCCAGGTTGCCGAAAATTAAACTGAAATCGCCTTGCCTGGCTTTTAAGGAAAAGGTGGGTTGGATATCGGTAAAAGCTTCGGGCGAACCGAAATCTCTTCGTACAAAAATGCCGCCACTAAGTTTAACTCTACCGCTAAGTGCAAGTGATAACTGGGGTTGCAATTGGTATCCCAATAAGGTTCTACCCAATTCTATGGTATTGAAGTATTCGGTATTCCGAAAATAAGGGCTGGCGTTGAATTCAAACTTCAGCGTACCTTCTTCGCCACGTTGCCAGGCAATCGAATCATACAGGATGTAGTTATCAACCTGTGCAGATAGCTTTAAACTTCCTGAAATCAAAACTATCAGGAAGATAAAGGGAAGGAACCTTGGCTTACAATTCCATGGCATTGGCAACCAGTTCTGCAATATCCAGCACTTGTATTTCCTGCTCTTTGTTATGATGTTTTACGCCATCGCGTAACATAGTCATGCAAAATGGACAAGCAGCTGCAACCACTCCGGCTTGTGCTTCCAGCATATCATCAGCACGTTCAATGTTTACATCACGTTCGCCTTTTTCGGCTTCTTTAAACATTTGTGCGCCGCCGGCTCCACAGCATAATCCATTTGCTTTGCTGCGTTTCATTTCAACCAAAGCAGCATCCAATTTTTGAATAACTTCACGTGGGGCTTCATAGATGCCATTTGCACGACCTAGGTAACAGCTATCATGGTAGGTAATGCGTTGCCCTTTGAAGGCTCCTCCCTGAATACTGAGTTTGCCTTCGTTCAACAATTGATTGATTAAGGTAGTATGGTGAAGCACTTCGTAATTGCCACCCAATTGACTGTATTCGTTCTTTAGTGTATTGAAGCAATGCGGACAAGCGGTTACAATTTTCTTTACCTGATAGGCATCCAATGTGGCAATGTTTTGCATGGCCAACATTTGGAAAAGAAATTCATTTCCTGCTCGCTTTGCCGGATCTCCGGTACAAGCCTCTTCCGTGCCCAGAATGGCAAATTTCAAACCGGCCTGATGCAATAGCTTTGCTACAGCCTTGGTTATTTTTTGTGCCCGCTCATCAAAGCTTCCTGCACATCCTACCCAAAAAAGAATATCTACTTCTTCTCCTGCGGCGCTTACCTCAGCCAGGGTTCTTACTTTGAAATCACTCATATACTTCCGTTCTCTTTAGCAAATTAATTCTAATATTACACTCTTTCTATTTTTTGTTGATGAGGTAGCTTGCCCCGGCTCGGCCATTTCCACCCTGATTTATCAATTCTCCATTTACCCGAAAGGAAATGCTTTCATTGGTATAACAGGAACAACACCCATCATTAAAACGACCTTGCAGTTGGATATCGCTTATGGTCAAATCTACATTTCCTACCTCATTCACTATTCGATACGTGCAGGTATCCTGGAAAGATTTTACCTCAGTGGCTCTGTAATTGTTGATGGTAAATCCAGATTCATAATAGCTATCATAGAATCCCAATCTACTACTGTCTATGGCCTGTCCGCTTTTGCTGAATCGAATCAAAAGCGCATCCGCAAGTTCAGCTTTTTTAAATCCATTGCTTTGGGTTGAATCCATATTGAAATTAAATCCTATTGCGGTATCAACCTCATCAAAACAATCACAAACAATTCCTCGGCAGCACGAATTCAAAACTAGCAAGAAAGGCAGTACAAGCACGGAGGTAAGCTTCCAGTCATTCCGATTGGATGTGCTTGCAATTATCCTCCAACAGCTATTCAAATACTGTTGGACAGTTCCTTGCTTATGGATTGAATTCTGACTTTTCATGTTGCTTGATTTGGGCAACAAGTTTAGATGTCTTGAGTCCAGTTGGCTCTGTCCATTGGACTGAATTGCCAAGGGGCCTGGTTGTTTTCCAGGTTGCTGAACATGCTGTTAATTGAGGCAGGAGCAGAGCTTTGTTCCATCACCTTAAACCTGCGCATTTCAACAATGATTTCCATGGGGTTGATGTTTACCGGACAGGTTTCAACACACGCATTGCAGGTATTGCAAGCCCAAAGTTCTTCTTCGCTGATATAGCTATGCAGGTTTTTTCCATCGTCAACAAAACTTCCGTTTGCATCTATGTTTCTGCCAACTTCTTCCAATCGATCCCTTGTATCCATCATGATTTTACGAGGGGATAACAATTTGCCGGTTTGGTTCTGCGGACAATTGCTGGTGCATCTTCCACACTCTGTGCAGCTGTAAGCATCCATCAGATTTTTCCAGCTTAGGTCGGTAACATCTTTCACTCCAAAACTGGTTGGAGGTTCATATCCTTCGGGGGTTTGAGCAGATGGATCAAGCATCAATTTTACCTCTTGAGTTACCGATGCCATATTGTTCAATTCACCTTTTGCTTTCAGGTTTGAATAATAGGTATTCGGGAAAGCCATGATGATATGAAAGTGCTTGGAGAAAGGAAGGTAGTTCATAAAAGCAAAAATGCCCAGAATATGGAACCACCAGTACACACGTTCCATAATGATTAGGCTTTGGTCTGACCAGCTGCTGAAGAAAGGCACTAGGTACTGAGAAATTGGAAAGCTTCCGGCTTGAATAAAATGCTCTGCACCCCGAGCTTGAAGAATTTGGTCACAGGCATTCATTTTCAACAAAGCGCCCATCAATACAATTTCTACTACAAGAATTGTTGCAGCATCGCGTGTTGGAAATCCTTTCATTTCAACACCACTAAAGCGTTTCAATTTCACTACAAAACGGCGGCTTAGGAAAACAATACAGGCAATCAGTACCAAGAAGGCAAGAATTTCAAAGAAGCCGATGGCCAAGTTGTAAACAGGTCCCAGGAATGCGAAAGCACGGTGGGTTCCGAAAATACCATCCACCAAAATTTCCAGAACCTCAATGTTGATTAACACAAAGCCAATGTAAACGATGAAGTGGAAGAAAGCAGGAATGGGTCGAACCGTCATTTTAGTTTGGCCAAAAGCTACTTTCAACATGGTCATCCAGCGTTCACGAGGATTGTCGGAGCGGTCAATATCCTTTCCAAGTAGAATATTCCTGCGGATTTTACCCAGGTTCTTCGCAAAGAAGTAAATGGCTACTCCGCTGACAATCAGAAAGAGGCCTTGTTGTAGATAGTGCAGCATATACTGCAATAATAGGAAAATGTGTCCATGTTGGAAATTTTAAAGGGTCATGATTGCGGCCTTGGCCTCTTTTTTAGCTTGTTGGCCACAAGTTGCTTGGATTTTCCAAAAATGAAGTCATTCTAATGGATTGAAAAACAGTTAATTTATTGGGCTTTGTCCAAGAATTTCCGAATAATTTTTACATAGGATTTGTAATATTGTTGGAATTGCCTACTTTCGCAATCCCATAAGGGAACGGTGCGGTAGCTCAGTTGGTAGAGCAAAGGACTGAAAATCCTTGTGTCGGGGGTTCGATTCCCTCCCACACCACAAAAGCCTCTTGATTTATTCGAGAGGCTTTTTTTATTCAGGAGAAATCACGTTCGTCCTTTTTTCAATCCAGTACATTTAGGCTTCAAATTAGCAATAAGATTCACCTCATCTCTCCATTTGCTTTCGAGGGAGCCGTTAGATTTTGTTTAGTCATACCCAAAGCCCCCGGAAAAAAAGAATAGGAAGAGCAGAACCACTAGTGTTAAAAATAGAGCAATCAAAAGGAAGCCCGTCACAATAGCGAAGATGGCCAAGCCTTTTCCGGTTTTTGATTTTTTCTTCTTTACACGTGCAAGTCCTGCATAGCCCAGAATTAAGATTGGAATGGAGAGCAGAAAGGAAATAATTGTGGCATAACCATCCCCAGTAAATAGGTCTATTGGGATTGATATAAGACTAACAAAGCTTAATGCTGCAGCTACGTAGGCAGGAATATTTACCTTGTTCGGAGCTGGTTCTTCAAATCTACGTTTGACTTGTGAATCCTTTTTTGACTTGGGTAACGATTGCTCTTGTTTTGTTTCTTGTTGTAATGCGCCTTTCTCAGGTGAGTTTGATGGAATTTCCCTTATTAACGATTTAGCTTCCAATGAAACTGAAATGGACTCATCGGACATGGAAAAAGCAGAATCAGTCTTTACCTGAGTTGGTTTAGTAATTTTTACGATTTCCTGCATTTGTTTTACTCGCACTTTGCTCAAATGGCGATAGTGGCGACTTTGGCAGGCACCAATTAGCATGCTTAGAAGAAGGACATAGTATGTTGGATTTAAATTCCTCCTACTTAAGCTAGCATGAAATGGATTACCAACTTCGTGTGTTGTATTCATTCTTCGGGGTGATTAGAAGTGCTTTATCAAGAATAGTTTGAAATATTGAAACTGCAAATCACCCTTTTAGGGGAGAACTAATTTTTCATGATGCAGAATGATGGTTTTATTTCTCCTAGTGATTATTGAATGTGTTGTGGAACTACAATCCAGAAGAGTCGATTGTATCCAGATTCCTCCCTAAGAAAGTAGCAATTTATCTGGGTTTACTTTGCCAATTGGATCCAATTCGAGTATTTCCAAAACCAATAATTTGACTTTATCTAAAGATATTAATGAACCAAGGTGATATAAACGATTATCCACTCTGTTCCAATTCCTAATGCTTTCAAGTGTCCTAGGTACAGTAAACTACAAGACATAAATTTTCCATACATTTGCCTCAAGCCCAACAACTATGAACAAAATAATACTATGCACTTTATGCAGCATTTTACTGTATGCGTGCAAGCCCAACGACCCTTGCGAGGAGGCTCGAAATGAACCAAAACCTCTTTTAAAATACACCACCGCTTTTGATTCATTAATACGATGGGAATTGCCAAACAAAATGCGCTTTTTAAACCTAAAAACCAATACCCATTTTTATGTTGATGTTACCAGGCCAGTAATAGAAACTAAGCTTGATGAGGTATTCAATGGTGATGAAACCGGATGTCCTTATGATTATTGTAATATTGAATCAAAATTTATTAGCTTTAACGGACCGGATATTAACTTAAATGTTTCTGTAGATTATCTTATTAGATCCTCATCAGTAAGTTATGATATAGATGAAATTTTAAATTTCAGGGGTAGAATAGGTACAACCAATATTAGAGATGAAGAAACACTATCAGCACAAAGGACATTTTCCCTTTTTTCACCGCCAAGTTCAAAACAATGGTTAAAAGTAAGCTATAATGATTCCACTAGGGTTAGGGACAAGTGGTATAAAAAAGTTATAATAATTTACCCAGTCCATGAATTCAAGAATTATGGCTTATTTTATAGCCTTGAGTCGGGATTAATTACCTATTTCGACAACAACGTTGACTTTGAATACGACCCGGAGTAACTCGGCTAATTTTAACAAAATAAAAATGGCTAGTCTGCGAGGTTCTAACAACCAATCTATGGCTAGATTTTAAAGGTAAAAAAGTTGCTGACAAATGAGGGTTAAATAGAGGTTGGCTAGCATGCAAGTGACGAACTAGCCTGCCAATTTGAATTGGAGAATTACATGTGTCTTCATCGGAACAACCGATGGGGTATTAGCTGTTGATGTGAGCAAACAACTTGGCAAATGATCAGGCAATGACACCAGTAGAATAGCAATGTTTACTGCTTAATTTTAGGGTTTCATATCACGCTGTTTCTTATGGAAAAAGCGGATTCACCAGTTAGGCAAACCCGCTTTTGGTTTTTCTGAACGCTACTTTAATTTACTAATACCATTCGAATGGCATTAGAGCCTTGGCTGCCGTCGGTAGTTGTCATACGTAATAAGTAGGTTCCATTTTTTGAAAAAGTTCGGATGAGAGTGAAGGGACAATTATTAGTTGCCTAAATTCTATTTCCAAAACCAACTGCCAATATCATTAGAATGACAATTATCGCAGCTAGTATTCCTACAACTGTTAAAACGTAACCTGTAATGAGAGCAAAGATGGCAAGGCCTTTTCCATAGTTCGATTTTTTCTTCTTTTCTCGTTCAAGTGCTTCATATCCCAGAGCTAAGATTGGGATGGATAGAAGGAAAGCAATCAATGTCCCCAATCCTCCTCCTGTGCCTAGGTCTAACGGGATTGATATTAGACTTACAATGCTTAATGCAGCCGCTGCATAAGCAGGAATATTCAGATAGTTGGGGTCAGGTTCTTTATACTTCCGTTTGACTTTTGAATCCTTTTTTGACTTTTGTGTTGTTTTCTCTTTTGTTGTTTCCTGTTGTATGGTGCCTTGCTCAGGTGAACGTTTTGGTAAACTTGATGGAATGTCACTTATTACCGATTTAGCTTCCAATGAAACTGAAATGGACTCATCGGACATGGAAAAAGCAGAATCAGTCTTTACCTGAGTTGGTT
>JAKLJI010000070.1 GCA_023151275.1 Bacteroidia bacterium
GGTTTCAAACATTTTAAACAGGTCTTGCTTAAAAACCGATGTGATTTCACTTTCGACTTGATTGGCTTTAATTCCAAATAATGGCTGAATTTGTTTTAAGAATTCATTTTTAGATTCATTTAGTTTTAAGTTTATCGTGTCGTATTCATTCTTTAGTTTTTCATTTGCTAAAATCGTTGAAGCTTCTTTGAACTCTGCCGATTTCATTCTTTGTATTACAAAAATTTCATCCTTGTCTATATCGGTTCCATCAACTTTTACTTCTCGGTGATTAACTCTATGAGAAAATATTCTATCCTTAGAAATTCTGCCTTCTGCTATATCTTCCAACGTCAATGCAAGAGAAGATTTCATTACACCGTTTGGGGCATAAACAAGGTGTGTTTTGGATTGTCCAAAGTTGAATTTATGTTTAAATCGTCTTATGCCGTAGCAGTTTTCTAAGTGAATTTCTAATTCTGTCATTTAGTTTTATTTTGTTTGTTGGCGTCTTTTAGGCTTGCCCATAACGGTTCGGGGCTTGGCGTAGTGGCGGTATTTTAGCACTACCTTTGATAGGAAGCCGAAAGTTCAAATTTAGCAAAAAAGTTGATAGGAAGAACGAAACCCGCCATTACGTCAAACCC
>JAKLJI010000071.1 GCA_023151275.1 Bacteroidia bacterium
CCTCTGGCAGTTATTTTCCGCAAGCAGTAAAAGAAGTTAGCATTAAGAAAAAAGATGGAGGAGAACGAAAATTAGGTATTCCCACACTACTTGACCGCATAGCGCAGGAGGTAGTAAAGTCCCATTTAGAACCAATCGTAGAATCTAAATTTCATCCAAGTAGCTTTGGTTATCGCCCCAATAGAAGCTGTCATCAAGCCATAGAACAATCTTGTAAGAATTGTTTCGGGCAAGATTTTGTAATAGACTTGGACATTAAGGGCTTCTTTGATACGATAGACCACGACTTGTTGAAACAAACGATTCAATACTATTGTAAAGAAAAGTGGGTGCTGCTATACATTAGCAGGTGGCTAAAAGCAGGTATCATAGAAGAGAATGGTTGTTACATAGACCGATTAACAGGAACGCCACAAGGCGGAGTTATAAGTCCACTAATAGCCAATATCTTCATGGATATATGCTTTGTATCCCCCCGGTAAAGTACACCTAGTTTAATTGTTTCCAGTTTTGAGGGAGTAGGTCATCGATTTGATTGACTTT
>JAKLJI010000072.1 GCA_023151275.1 Bacteroidia bacterium
GCTGATTCAAGAGAACCTTGGTCTCGAACACCTTTACTGCCACCAAATTTGTCAATGAGAATATTGTGAATATTGAGAACGTCTCTTAATTCGATCATTGAGCGAGTTTTTCAAGTAAGTCTTTGTCCTCCGCTAGAATTTGACGTAAATTATTTGTTAGTCTAATCTTGTCTGCAGGTTGGTCTTGAAGCTCTTTCAAAAAGTCTAACACGTCTTGCAACACATTTTCAGGAACGCTGTCCAGAACCTTTTGAATTTCAGATTGAATTTGTGTCTTGGTCATGTTCAAATATAATAAAAATCTCCATAGTTGTCCTGTCGTTAAAAATGAGGCATAACGTTCCGCAACCTTGCGCAGTTGCCGATTACGGAACGAAAATCTGTCAACCAAGATAAAAAATAAAAGCGAAACGAATTACTGAATTTAAGAATGATAACGGCAATTGAGCAAGATTGCTGTTGAACTGAACCTTCGGTAGTTTTATGTGGGTAGATAAGCTTAAATTCATTGGTTCCAAATTAATTATTTTAT
>JAKLJI010000073.1 GCA_023151275.1 Bacteroidia bacterium
TGCAAAGCTATGCCGGAACGTATGGGCGCTATACCCCTTGCCATCCAATCCCGACAACTTCATGCACATCGTTATGGCATGACCTATACTGCGCGGGTGCATCGGTTTGCCTGCCTGCTGCCCTTCAAACAAATAAACCTTAGGCTTATGTTCAAGGTAATACTTCCGCAAAGTCTCCAGGCATTGTTTGCTCAGCAGTAATTTTCTATCCTTACGGCCCTTGCCCTGTTGCAAGTGGATGCATCCATTCTTGCTATCAATATCTCCAATCTTTAATAGCGTGCATTCCTCCAAACGAACTCCCGTGGAATACAGCAACTCACACAATGCCCTTTGTTTGTTACTCAAACCCGCAGACAGCAATTGCCTCACCTCATCCACATGCATTACCGCCGGCAGGTGAAAAGCCTTTTTGGGATACAGCTTACTTGGCAATACATAAGGCTTGTTTAGCATCTGCTTAACCCGGATTATGCATTAGAACTTCGTCATGAGGGCCAAAAGGCCAAAGAAATTGGCAGTTTCAC
>JAKLJI010000074.1 GCA_023151275.1 Bacteroidia bacterium
GAAGCGAAAGGAATTAACACCTTGTCAAAACAGAACATTACTTTTCTTGTTGTTTCGGGTATTGCGACAGGTTTATCGTGGTTGTTTTATTTCAAGGCGTTGCAATTAGGAAATGTATCACAAGTTGCACCTATTGACAAACTAAGCGTTGCTTTGACAATCATTTTAGCAATGATTTTTTTAGGCGAAACATTGACATTGAAAACAGCAATCGGAGCAGTTTTAATTATTACAGGGACTTTGGTAATGATTGTAAAATAGCCAACACACGTACAAGCACATTTGCAAGTCGCACAAAGCCGACACTCAAACCCAAACTTGCAAAAGAGCTTGCCCTTTCCCGACCGACTAAAACTTCATTTTTTTCTTCCCCTCTTTTTGAAAAAATAAAAATACACCGATCGCACAACCTACACGACAATTCACACCACGACAGAAGGGCAGCCGATAACATTTAGCGTAATAGACGAAAAAGCCCCATAAAAAAAGCCCCGACATGCTGAGCAATGTCTGGGCTTTTTTGTT
>JAKLJI010000075.1 GCA_023151275.1 Bacteroidia bacterium
GTTCAATATTATGTCCTCCTTCAATAACTCTTTTTTGAACCCTGTCTTTTGCTAATTCAACCGATTCAAGCCAAAAGAAAATCAAAGTGATATAGTAACTCTTTGACTTAGCTTTTTCTATCGTATTTATGAATGACTTTGTCGAAAGAGTTGTTTCAAAAGAGAAATCTTGGTTTGAGTTTATTAACTCTTCGATTCTTTTGAGCATCAATCTTCCGGCTTCAATAGAAACTTTTTCCGGCTGGAATGGTGAAAGACCTCTTGCAATTTCGTCAGCGTTTACGAACTCTTTACAATTAAGAAGATTAGGAAGAATGTTGAATGAAGCTGTAGTCTTTCCAGCTCCATTGCAACCGCTTATTATGTATAGCTTCTTATCCTGCATACTCAAAGGTAGAGAACTTTACTCTTATAGCAAACTGAGGGTTGCTGCCAATCGGGTCACGCAAGGGAGTTTCACCCTTGCGTTCCCACGGAACCGTGCTTGATCCCGCACGTGCGGGACTCACGG
>JAKLJI010000076.1 GCA_023151275.1 Bacteroidia bacterium
CGGGGCGAGAGGGGAACAACCCAGACCAACAGTTAAGGTCCCTAAATCATGGTTAAGTTGCGACTAAACGAGGTGGGAATGCACAGACAGCTAGGATGTTTGCTTGGAAGCAGCAATTCATTTAAAGAGTGCGTAACAGCTCACTAGTCGAGCGTTCCTGCGCGGAAAATAATCGGGCATCAAACCATGTACCGAAACTTTGGATTCGAAAGAGTGGTAGGGGAGCATTCCGTGGCGTTGAAGCCGAATCGTGAGATTTGGTGGAGTTAACGGAAAAGCAAATGTAGGCATAAGTAACGATAAATGGCGTGGAAAACGTCATCGCCGAAAGACTAAGGGTTCCTTGATCTACGTTCATCGGATCAGGGTGAGCCGGGTCCTAAGGATAAGCCGCAAGGCGAAGCCGATGGCAAGCGGGTTAATATTCCCGCGCCTGCTTATCAATAAAAGTGACGCATCCTTGTGGTGCACAGGTTCTGACGGAATAGAGCCTTGAGCCA
>JAKLJI010000007.1 GCA_023151275.1 Bacteroidia bacterium
GGTGTGCTGCATGGCACATGCACGCAGGAACTTCTTTGATGCGCAAGGTAACGACAAGCAGCGTGCAGAATATTTTATTGGTGCAATACAACCATTGTATCGTCTGGAGCAAGAACTAAAAGACAATGGAGCAACCCGGGAGGTAATCCTTCAAAAGCGCAAAGAGATTGCTGATCCGATCCTTAAAGACCTGCATATTTGGCTCAAAGCAAACTTACCTCAAGTATTACCCAAAAGCACCATAGGACAGGCAATAGGTTATGCTTTGGCACGTTGGGAAAAGATCATGCGGTATACAAAAGATGCAGCACTGCTCATCGACAATAACCTTATCGAAAACCAGATTCGACCAGTTGCTGTTGGCAGAAAGAATTATTTGTTCTGTGGTTCTCATGAAAGCGCGCAACGCGCTGCTATCATCTACTCCCTGCTGGGAACCTGCAAGCTCAACAACGTAAATCCATTTGAGTGGCTTGATGACGTGCTGAAAAAACTACCCGCGCGCAAAGCAAACAACATCGCCGATCTCCTGCCTCAAAACTGGAAACCTAATTCACAAGATGTAGTTTAGCGGGTGCTTACGTTCTAATGAATTCTTTTAAATGAATTGTTTTCATAGCAAATCAGCTAAAGGTAGGCGCCCGAAGGATATATTGGGAATGGATTGGATTTGGGGTGGGAAGGTAGGTTTGCAACCAATATCATAATTTGATTAGCTGATGTCATTCTTCTTCGTGGTTAATAAATTATCCAACTCTTTCATTGCCAACCGAGGTCTTTTTTTATGAACCATTTTGTGGCATTTGATTTTTAGTGATTATCAGTTTCCTTCTTGTAAATTGACGGTTCTTTTTTGTTTTGGATTACCTCAGACTCTCGAATGTTCTGGATACATCTAAAGGCATGAGCGGCATGTTGGAAAACAAATTCAAAAACTGTTTGATAAATAAGTTTATCACCTCCTTGTTACGAAGCTTTCTGTTTGTATAGGTGTTCTTGAAATTCAATAAACAGCCTGCTGATGTTTGCCACGTCTCCCAAAATTTCTTTGGCGTCTTCCAGAGATTGGTACTTGTTTGTTAACAGGATTGGTAGTTTTTCTTGGTCGAGTTCCTCAACGCCTGTTTCAATGTATTTACTCAATACGAAAGTGATAAACTCTTTTTGTTTGTTGTTGAGTAAGGCAAAAATTGTGGCCTCGGCTGCTTTGGCTCTGGCTTCTCTTGTCATGGCAATGTAGTCGCCATTGAAAACATATTCCAATACATCGTACAAATCACTTTTTTCCATATCTACCAACTTTTGCAAAGTCAGTAAATCGTCTTTCGGGAAACCTGCTGCATCCAAATTCTCCAACAAAATTTTCCTTGTTAATGGATTGCTCCAAAGCTTGCGCAATTCTTCTTCGTCTTTGAAAAGTTTGGGTAACGCGCCAAACAAGTTGTTCAAAAACTCTTCAGCTGAAATAGGCTTACCATCTGCACTCCAAAACGAAGTTGAAATCATGGATTGTATTTCTCTTTCTTTTCCGTTCCGAAGTTTGATTTTAATTTTCTGTTTCTTCTGTCTTGGCTCACCTGGTTCTGAAATTACGGGTGAGTCATTCGGCTCAGGTATAGGATAGGGTCTAGGTTCGCCTTGTCCATCTCCCAATGGTTCACCGTCCCATTCGGGGTCGCTGAAATGCTTGTACGCATCAACAAAGTCGTAAATGGTAAAAAACTCTTTGCCTTCAAACAAGCGTGTACCACGCCCTACAATTTGTTTGAACTCAATCATTGAGTTGACAGGTCGAAGCAAAACAATATTCCGAATGTTTCTGGCATCGACTCCCGTAGATAGTTTTTGCGAAGTGGTGAGAATGGTTGGCAATGTTTTTTCATTGTCTTGAAATTCACGCAACAGTCTTTCGCCTTCTTCTCCGTCATTGGCAGTTACACGAACACAATAAAATGGGTCTTTGCTTTTTGCGTTTTGGTTTACCAAATCTCTTATCAATGCTGCGTGTGCTTGATTGGCACAGAAAATTAGTGCTTTCTCGTTTTGGTTGGCTTCATCTAAAAAGATGTTTACCCGCTTGGCTTCTCGTTCTATAATTTCAATTGTGCGGTTAAAGTCTTTTTCCTCGTAGAGTTTGCCTTCTTCAATTTCACCTTCCACAACCGTGTCGTCTGGTGTATAGCGGTAATCATCCAAAGTGGTTTTAATGCGTTTTACTTTGAATGGGGTTAGGAAACCATCATTGATTCCTTCTTTCAGCGAATAGATGTAAACCGGTTCTCCAAAGTAGCGGTAAGTGTCCACATTTTCTTTTCGCTTGGGTGTGGCGGTTAAACCCAACTGAACTGCCGGACTAAAATATTCCAATATTCCCCGCCAATTGCCTTCATCATTTGCTCCACCACGGTGGCACTCGTCAATGATGATGAAATCAAAATAGTCGGGTGGGTATTGACCGAAATTGAAAACATTGGGTGTTTCATTTGCATTAGCGAGGGGCGTTACCGCCTCGCTGGTGTATTTCGCCCTTTCAGGGCTAGTAGTCATAAAGGTTTGAAAAATGGTGAAGAAGGTGCTGCCGTTGGTAGGAACCTTTCCGCTTTTCTTTATTTCACTGGGTTTTATTCGCACCAACGCATCTTCGGGAAATGCCGAAAATGAATTGTAAGCTTGATCGGCTAATATGTTTCTGTCGGCTAAAAATAAAATTCTTGGTCTTCGGCTGCCGTTTCGTTTTAGGTTCCAACGGGTTTGAAAGAGTTTCCAGGCTATTTGAAAAGCAATGGCCGTTTTTCCTGTTCCTGTTGCAAGGGTGAGTAAAATTCTGTCTTTATTTTGGGCAATGGCTTCAACGGTTCGCTGAACGGCTATTTCCTGATAATACCTTAACTGCCAACTTCCGCTTTTATCTTCAAACGGCACATTGGCAAATTTCTCTCTCCACAGTTCTACATTTCGACTGCGCTCAATGTCCGCTTCGGTGGCTGAGCCTGTCGAAGTCACCGGGAAGGTTTTGTTCCAAAGTTCTTCAGGATTTAAAAAGGCTGCTACCAAAACTTCTTCGCCTGTTTTCATGCAGATTTGGTAAATGGCTTTTCCGTTGGTGCTGTAAGTGGTTTCTACTTGCAGTTTTTGGGCGTATTTCTTGGCTTGCATTACGCCTTCGCCCACTTCCAATTCATCACTTTTGGCTTCTACAACAGCCAGTTTGATGCCCTTGTAAACCAACACATAATCGGCAATTTCTTTTTTGCCACGGCCTCCGCCAGTTTGAATTTTACCTTGGGTAATGTGGTATTCACGAAGGACTTTAGAGCCTTCCACAAGGCCCCAACCGCAAGCCTTTAGCTTAGGGTCTATGAGTTCTGCGCGGGTTTCTGCTTCGTTCATTATTAATCCTTCTTTTTTACCGTAGAAGTTTGGTCTATTTTAAGTTGTTCCTGAACGCTAATACCTAACTTATTGCAAATTCTACTTTTTGTTTTATAGTCTGTGTCGAACATATACATATAGTCAATGACGAGATTTTGAAGAACAACTGTGCTTAGTTTATTCTTATCCATTTCGTCCTTGTAATCTTCAATCAATTCAATATGAGTGGCAATGCTTGAATAACCCAACTTAATTGCGAGGTCTATTAGTTTAACTGAATTGTATGGTTGTGCGGCTAGCGCTTTATCAAATGTATTTTTCAATTTGTCGTAACCTATTGCATTTGAAACACGCTTTGTAATTCCAAATGATGAAATAAAGCAAAGTCGGAAAACAAAGTTTTTTGATGCTTCTTCTATTCCTTTTTCTAAGCTATGTTTGTCTTTAAAATGCTTTTCCTTTATCAATTGGCTGATATGCTCAACAATGTCTTTTGAATTTCTTTGAAGTAATTGTAAATAAAAATCGAGTGTTTTTAGACCTACATTGTAAGTCGTGGTAACCAATGCCAATTTTTGCTCACCATCTAACTCACCCCAATGTTTTTTAGCAACTTGACCCAGAATGTCAATAGTTTTCAATGCTCTTGTGATTCTTGCAAAAAAGTCAATTGTAGAAATATCATCATCCAATGAAAAGTTATCGTAATTGGTTTTTTCTTCCTCAAGTTCCTTTTCAAGTTTTTCTAACTCTTCTTCTTCCTGTAATTCTTCATTACGCTGCTCATCAACATTTACAATTTCCAAAACTTGTTCAGGTATGCTTTCAACAAGTTCGTTTATTTCGTTTATGTCATCTTGAAGTTGTGCAACATTCGCTTCTGGAAAAAGCGTGTTTGCAATTTTGATTAACTCACTTATGATGAAATTGTCTTTTGAAAGGTGGGTTACAAACATTATGATGCTGGCATATTCATCACGGAATACACGGTAGCACATTTGGGAAACTAGTTCTTTAATTTCTTGCTTGTTAGCAATTTCATTGGCAATATACTTAGCAACGAAGAAGTAATAAATGTATTTCTCTTTGATGTAAACACGACTATTAACGTAGAGCAATTTTGCTGTGTCGAATGTCTCAAGAATAGTTTCTTTTCGATAAGTCAAATCGTGCTTATCACAATACATTCTGTGAAAAGCGTCAAATTCTTCAAGCGAAACATCTTTAACTCCTTGCTCAAAAAGGAAGAAACAAAATTGTGTCAGGTAATTGTAGTAAAGACTTATTTCCTTTCTGTCTTTTATTGCCTTGCTAAAACATTCGTTTATCAATACTTCATAATAAAAACCGTGTATTGAATAATTCGGATTCTGAACATTGCCGCTTTCAAGTGCTTGTAAAATTGAAAGCAAATAGAACGGATAAGATGGAATGTAGTTCTTACCAATTATCGCCTTGATGTGAGAAAGGTAAGCATCATTTTTTCTTAGGATTTCATTGTGGTCTTGGAATCGGGTTTCAATTCCGATAGTGTTCCACTTATTTACTAAATCATATCTGAATTTAGGACCAAACTCTAAAATCGCATATAGCTTGAAGTTCTTAAATGCGTCTTGTTTGTTTAGGTTTTCAATAGGCATTAAAGAATTGCCTGTTACAATAATGTGATGGAACAAATCTTCTAAGTTCTTCATCAAAGCTGGCCAATATCTATTCTTTCCTTTGGTTGCTTTGTGAAAATCATCAATAATTACGATTACCCTTGTTTTGTCAATTTCAGATAAGCTGAAAGGAATTTCATATTGTTCAGTAATTTTTTGTTCAATCAAACTCTGTAAAGTGTCGGGACGAATATTTGAACCAACATCTGAACCACTTATTAAAACTGGATAAAATCCAAGTTCAAAATACTTTTGAAAAAGATATTTACAGTTTGCTGATTTGCCTGATGAATCATTGCCAAGAAAGGCAAATTTTGTTCCTTCAACATCAATGGCATTTGTAAGAGTGTCAAGATTATCAACTTTTACAGTAGTCGTTTTCTTACCGTTGTTTAGGTCTTTTAAATCGGGAGCTATGTAAATATCTTCAAGGCGTAAATTATCAACTTTGCTGTGGGCAAACCTTGCTTCAATATCATTTAAAAATTCCTTGAAACTCACTTTAATTTCAGGAATTACCTGTCGCTTTTCCTGTGGTGAAACTGTTGCTGTTGTTGCTGTTTCGACTGATGCGTTTTCTTGAATTAGAATATCTTTAACATACCGTGTTAAATCCATTCTTAGCTTTTTTTCAAAATCTTTGGTTGAGTCAAATGGTTTGTGATATGCTCCTAAATCTTCAATTTTCTTTTTGAAGTCTTTTACTTTTTGAGCTTGCATCAAGTCTGCATCTTGCGGTATTGCTGAAGAATTGAAATAGAACATTATTTGAATGTCCTTTTTGCTTGTATATCTATCGTAAGCAAGATTAAATTCTTCTTCTGTTCCTGAACCTGCTCTTTTTGTTGGAGAACCAAATTTCTTCCACATTATGCCTACAAAAATTTGATAATCGCTACCAATTTGTCTATTGATAACATCTTGCCCATCTTCACCAACAGATGGATAGGTGTCATTTTCCCATTTCAGCAATTCAAGTCTGAAATTATCTCTGGAGCCAATTGATTTGTTGATTTCGTCAACTACTTCTTCTGCTGCAAGTCTTTCTGCATCTGTGTCGCCTGGTGAGGCTAAGAATATTTTAAAAAGTCTCATTTACTTTGTTTTATCAGGGTTTTCTTTCAATATCCGATTGAAATTCGTTACTACATATTTTTGAAATTGAGGTTTTACGTGTTCGGTTTTCTCTTTCGTGTTCTTGCCATTGAACCAAATTGAACGCTTACCTGCATTTTTTCCTGTCTTGTTCTGAACCGCTTCTTTTACAAATTCTTTGCTTGATAAAATCCACATTTTGTCCATTCTTTCTGAATAGAAAACAAACCAATAGTTTTTTCTGTATTCGTGAGTTATTGCAGCAAACAAAGCACCATCACCAAAAAGAACATGTTTACTCCGTGCTTTTATTTGCACTTCAACAAATGAGCCGTCAGGTTTTTTAATTACTGCATCTATAGCATCATCATCTACCATTGGCAAATAAACATCTAATCCTTCTTTGAGCATTAAACCGATAACGTAATACTCAATGCGTTTTCCAAAGGCTGCCGAATGGCGAAATGATTTTGCTTCTTTTGTCATACTGCAACCGCTTTTTCAGTTTTCAACTCCCCCGAAAATACCTTTTGCAAGATTGATTTTTTCAGTTCTTCTAAGTCTGCAATTTTCTGCTCATAAATATTTTCAAGTCTCTTTGATTCATTCAACACAGTTTCTATTTCATTTACAATTCTTTCCTGCTCTTTAAGACTTGGACAGGGGATTTTTATGTCTTTTAAGATTTTTGCAGATGGCACGTTCGGAATAGCTGCACCGCCTGAATAATCAAAAATGATTTTTTGAAAAATGTTGCTACGCAACCAATATTTAATAAAATGAACTGAAACATTTTTCTTAGGTGTTAACTTCAATAGAGCCTGATTTATGATGCCTTTGGGTATTCCGTCTGGCACAACTGCAACACGTCCTAAAGTAACACCTGAACAACTCATTATAATATCACCTGGAAATAGTTCAAATCTCTTCATTTCATTGAATTTTTCTTCATCAATGAAATATCGTAACTGATTAAAGTGGTCGTGAATAGCGTGTTTCTGTTCATAAACCACATAGCCGCTGTCTTTGAAAACATTCTTCTTTAAACTGCCACCAAAAGGCCCACGAACAAAGTCGCAAAGTTCACCCCACTTTTTCGTTTCCCAACTCCCATTCTCAAACACCCCTTGCAAATAGCTTTCAAAAAGTTCCTTAGCGTTTTTGAGGTTTTGTTCGGCATTGGTTTTTGCCTTGTCGATGGCGGCAAAGCAATCGTCTAAAATGGAAACTATGCGTTGTTGTTCGGGGAGAGGGGGAAGTGGGATTTGAAAGTTATTTATTTGTTCGGTGCTTAGATTTGGTTGTGCTGCTCCTGCCGCAATTCTTAAACTTTCTTCAACTTTTGTAGTAAGGAAGTAATAAAGAAACGATTTGTTCAATTGTTTCTTCGGAATAAATTTTCCTACTCGTTGATTTAAATAAAAAACTGTTTCACTATTGTTAATACCCAACTTACCCGTTGTTGCACCTGACATTGCAATGAGTAAATCACCTTGATAAACTTTAAACCTATCTAAATTCACTTTGTAATCTTTAATATCAAAGAATACAAGTTCCTTAGTATCTATTTCATCATTTTGAATATTCGTAATACGCAAAATTGGCAAACCGCTTTCCTTATATGTTTTGCTTTGAAATGCAAATCCATTTTGAAAGTCGCAAACTTCCCCCAACTTCTTTATTTCCCAACCTTGCTTCATATCAAGTCCAAAATTGAGTTTATAATTTCTGCACTTTCTTCATCCAATGCTTTCATTTCTTCCAAAATGGCTTGTGGTTGGCGTAGGGCGGCTTCTTTCTTTTTGTTCGGGTTCTTTACGCTTAAATCAAAAGTGCTTTGGTCAATGTCTTTTGCATTTACTGTCCAAGAGTTTTCGCTATCGGCAAAGTTTTTTTGAAGTTCAACAAATTCTGCCAGGTCGTTTTCGTTGAGTGGGTTGGTTTTGCCCAAATTGCGGTCAAGGTTCAACTGGTAATACCAAACCTTATGAGTGGGCTTTCCTTTTTCAAAAAACAGCACTACGGTTTTCACGCCTGCACCGGTAAAAGTTCCGCCCGGCAAATCCAACACAGTATGTAAGTTGCAATTTTCCAATAAGGTCTTGCGTATTGCAACGGTGGCATTGTCGGTATTGCTCAAAAATGTATTTTTAATTACCACACCAGCCTTGCCACCTGCTTTCAAAATTTTAATAAAGTGCTGTAAAAAAAGCGAGGCGGTTTCGCCTGTTTTAATCGGGAAGTTTTGTTGCACTTCGGCACGTTCCTTTCCACCAAAAGGCGGATTGGCAAGCACCACATCATAGCGGTCTTTTTCCTGTATGTCGGCAAGGTTTTCGGCAAGTGTGTTGGTGTGTATGATGTTGGGGGCTTCCACACCGTGCAAAATCATATTCATAATGCCAATGATATACGCCAATGATTTTTTCTCTTTGCCGTAAAAGGTGCGTTTTTGCAGTATCTCGGTTTCTTTGGTAGAAAGTGATTTGCTGTTTTTCAGATAGTCGAACGCTTCGCATAAGAAGCCCGCAGAACCCACAGCACCGTCATAAATTTTGTCGCCAATTTTTGGGGCAACCACTTTTACAATGGTAGTAATGAGCGGTCGGGGCGTGTAGTATTCGCCACCGTTTCGCCCTGCGTTGCCCATATTTTTTATTTTGTCTTCATACAGATGGCTCATTTCGTGCTTCTCTGCGTGGGTTCTAAAACGCAACTCGTCAATGCGGTTAATCACTTCACGCAAATTGTAGCCACTTTGTATGCGGTTTTTCAGTTCGCTGAAAATCTCTCCAATTTTGTATTCAATGGTGTCGGCACTTTCGGCACTTAGCTTAAACTTTTTGAGGTAAGGAAAGAGTTTGTTGTTTACAAAGTCGGTGAGGTCGTCACCTGTCAGGGCGTTGTGGTGGTCGAGTTTGCCGTCTTTGCCTTTGGGCATAGCCCAAACTGTCCATTGGTATTCTTTGTCAATGATAGGCGTGTAAGTCTTGCCTGTTAGTTCGGCTGCTGTTGCTCGATCTTTCTCCAAGTCGTCCAAATATTTAAGGAACAAAATCCAAGAAGTTTGCTCCACATAATCAAGTTCACTTCCGCAACCTGCGTCTTTGTGAAGAATATCGTCTATATTCTTAAAGGTCTGTTCAAACATTTGTAGCTCTGTTTTTATCAATTTGTAAAGTTATCATTCTTGCCTATGCAATGCCAAAAAAATGGCATACCAATTAATCAGGAAAAGCTATTTGGTTTTTGCTCGCTGATGGGTTGTTTTTCAGCGCATTTCGCGAATGCTAAGCAATAATCGAAAGGTTGTCTTGGGCAGTTGGTTGGTTAACAGGGTAGATTTTTTGGGGCTGAAAGGTGCCAAAATTAGCGAAGACCCAGCCAGCACCAAAGACCTGATTTTTTTGCATATCCAATGCGAACAGGCGAAGCTATGCTCAATATCAGCATAAAGTAAACAAAGCTCCTCTAAAAAGCTAAAAACAGCAAGGAAGAGAAGGCTTGCCTTGGCAATAATGGCAATTGCTTTAAAAATTGAGCATACAAAAAGTATAAAAAGGTGATACCAAACCTTATTCAAACCCCATAGAAAAATTTCACTTCCATTAAGTTGGAAGGTCAACCGCAAGCTTCATCAACACAGGCTTAAATCGAAGCCGGAAGAAGGGCTTCGTTTAAGCCTTATTTGTTATGGGCAGTGCTTATTCTGTTTCAATTTCAATTCCTATGCTTAGTAATAATGCTTCAAACTGTTCTTTATCTTTTTCCTTGATTTTGTCCAAAATAAAAGCTGCTGTTTTCTTCATTTCGGGAATGTCAATCGGTGTCATACCTTTTTCAAATAATGCTTCTAAGTGTGAAAATTCATTGTTAATTCTGTCAGTCAAACTTGAAGCCTGTCTATTTCCACCAAAAAATCTTGTAAGTTTGTCGTCTTTTTCAACTGCGTTTGGGTATTTGTAATAAAGAAATGCTTCTAAAAATTTCCGTGTGTTGTTACCAAAGTTGTAAAACAAATTATGTTGGTTTTCATCGTCTGCGTTGGCTATTGAACACAAATAAATTTGATGAAACAAGAAATTAAATTCAGTTACATAATCTTTTAAGTAACGTGGCATAATTTTGATTTTACTATTTTTATTTTCTCTTGTAATTAAAAAATATGCACTTTGATTTTTGTTTAAAGCACTTGGCAAACGTTTCAAATATTTGAGAAAATCAAGGTTGTGAGTTGATATAAATATCTGCTCGTATTCTTGTTTCGTAATAATTTCAGCATTGATAAGACTATAAACGAAAAAAATATGATTGCTGTCTAAACTTGAAATTGGGTCGTCAATCCAAATGATTGGTTTGCTGCCTTTGGTTTCAACGTCTTCAAGTTTTGCCATAAAGTAACAAAACGCAATTAAACTACATTCGCCCTCGCTTAAATGATGTGCTTTCTTTCCATTTCTTACAATCTCAAATCGTATTTTTTTACTGCCCAAAACGTCAGCTTCTTCTAATGCTTTTAATGTTAAAAAATCGTGTCCGAAAAAATTGTTTAGATATTCGTTTACTTTCAACGCACCTTTTTCTTCGTCTTTCATCAAGCGTTCTTTATCTTCAATCTGTCTAATCTGCTGTTTGATTTTTTCTTCTACCGCTTGTTTATTCTGGGCTTCTGTATCAGCAGTTGCCTTTAATGCTTGTACTCTTGATGTTGCATTCGTGTATTGGATTGTTGCTACAAAATCGCTGACTTCACGCAAACGCAAAAGTCTTTTTGCCTCCGTTTGTTCAGTGCCTAATGAATTACTATAACTATTTGCTTCGGTTCTGTATTTTTCAAACGCTGTCCAACAATCTTCAAGTTGTTGGCTATTGTCAGTTATATCGTCATACGTTTTTGAATTTAATAAGTCATCTTTTCGCTCTTGAAGTTTTTCTTTGACACGATTTAATTCAGATTTTGTGTTATCAATTGCTTGTTGTCTTTGTGAAATCAAAGCATCTAAATCCAAATGAAACTTTGAATAAAAAACGTTTTTGTTGATTTGCAATAATGTATCAACATTTCGGATTTTTGTTACGATTTCAGCAATCAAAGTTTCAATTTCCTTTTCCAAATTTTCGGATTCTTCGTCAAAATGGCTGTCAAGTTCATTCCAACGCTCTTGTGAAATATCGTTACCACAAAAAGAACATTGTTCAAGTATGTCTTTGTGTATTTGTCGTCCCTCTTTAACCCAACGATTGAGAATAGCATCCTTTAAAAGTTGTTCAATTTTATTGGAACTGCTGATTGATTTTGTAACAAGTTCTTTCGCTTTTGTATTTAGCGTGTTTAAATCTAAATTTGGTTTTGCAATCTCAGAAATGTCTGCATTTGCTCTTTCGTTTAGCAAATTAAGTTTTTGTGTTACTTCATCATCTGTTAGCGGTTGAAACGAAGTTGCTAAAACAGTTTCAATATCAGATGAAAGTTTCGCTGTTGTGTAGTTTTGGTCGCCAAATCTATCAGACCGATATTTTATGCCTGTAGTTCTGTCTAATGCTTTTGCAGTTAATTGTTGGTTTAATTGATAGTTTTCAGTTTGATATGCTTGTGATGCTGTTGTTGCCATTGCGACAACATTTTTTAGTTCAAGGTAAAGTCCACTTTCATTTTCTTCTTCATTACTTCCTAAGTCATTTTTTAGTGTTTGTATTTCCGCTTCTATTGTAGCGTTTCCACCAATGATTGCAAATGGTGTAATACTTTCATCTGAATTTACAATGAAACGAAGATTGTCTTTTACAAAATCTTCATTAAACACTCTGATTTTCTTTCCGTGAGCCGTTAGATTATTTTGATTTGTGTCTGTAACATCTTGAATACTTACTTCAAATTGTGGATTTTCATATTTGTCGGAAATGTTGCCTGTTTCTAACGCTCTTACTATTCGGGAAAGTGTTGTTTTGCCCGAATAATTACGCCCGTAAAAAATGTTGATTGGTTTGAATAAAACTACATTATTTCCTTCATCACGAATAGTTGTATCCCAAACGAAGTTTTGGAAAACTGCTAAATTTGCTATGGTTTTGAATTTTGTAATCATTCGTTTGTGTTAAATTTTTCGGTACTGTCGGCTTGCATTGCCTATAACTTATTTATTTACGCTTCTCTTTAGCGCAAACATGTCAATAACGAGCAACAGAGTTGCGTCTATTTTCTTAAATGCGCAGTATTGCTGAAAAGGTTCCTGACCTTGCTTATTTTGGTTATTAATAAAGTTTTGGTTGATAGGTGTAGAATGCGAAGCACTCGTTTTCGGTAGATAAGGTCTGCGAAGAAATTCCGCGATTCCGGATTTCGTTTGGAGGGAGTTGGAGGTAGGAATAGCAATCATAGGTAAAGCTAAAATACGTATTCCTTTTTACTTTTCGCTGGGATGTGTAAAAATTTCTTCAGGTTGTGGGTTGAGTTTTAGTTTTTATTGAGCAGGCGGCGATATTTCTTTTTGTGAGTTGGTGGGCTTTTTCGCCCTGCTTATGGCTTGTGCTTGGTTTTTAGTCCTTCACCAATCTGTTTTACACAAAACACAAAAAATTTTAGGGGTGAATGCATTGCATCTGCTCATTGTTGTGTGCTTTTCGTTGGATGTTCATCCAATTTTGGGTAAGCACGAGTGGGCAATTCCGGACAATGGATAGGTTCTGTTCAGGGATGTATGTTTTTCGTTAGCTCTCCATTAATTTTTAAGCAAGGTTAAATGAAATTCGATGGTCTATGCATAGAATTCTGGACAACGATGAACGATTTTCGTTGGATGTCCATCAATTTTTAAGCAAGGTTGAATGAAATTTGATGGCCTATGCATAGAATTCTGGACAACCATGAACGATTTTCGTTGGATGTCCATCAATTTTTAAGCAAGGCTGAATGAAATTTGATGGACTATGCATAGTATTCTGGACAACGATGAACGTTTTTCGTTTAACGTCCATCATTTTTTAAGCAACGATTCATGAAATTCAATGGTCTATGTATAGAATTCTGGACAACTATGAGCGTTTTTTGTTAAAGGTCCATCGTTTTTCGTTCATTTGGCAGTGAAATTCAAAAATATGTGTCTGGAAATATGGACGTTTTTGATTTTTGTAGCCTTAGTCATCACCGGTTTTCATCCTCTCAAAATGGTTTTCCGGAAATGTTCAGCTTGGTAAAGGTGTCGATTTAGGGTTTGTTTTTGGAGTTTCTTCCAAATAGATGTCGTTTAAATAAGGATCAATCTGAGTTAGTGGGATTGGTGTTTTTGGGGAGTCTTTTGCTGATATGGGGTATTACGTAGGCCAGTGGCTCGCCTAGAATGAATGTACATGAGTTGTTGCCCAATCAAATAGGCCAATGGCATTCGCGGTTAATGAAAATTTTAAGTCTGGAATAATTATACTCCGGAAAAGAAACTTCAATTCAAGTTCCAGTGAGGTAACCTCTTGGGTCTATGTAAATCCTAGGCGAGGGCTGGGGCGCAATAAATTAGGCTTTGGGGTTCAATTCTAATAGTCCCAAAGCTTTTGCAAAGGTTCCGGAATATGCAAACAGGTACTAAAACAAAAAAGCCTTGACAATGCTGAGCTTGTCGGGGCTTTTTATATGGGGCTTTTTCGTTTGTCAGGCTTACAGTTGGTGACAGTTTTTTTTATTCATTCAATCTTTTGATCAAGTCCATTCCTTCATGTAGAATTCTGATAATTTCAATTTTCTCGTCGTTTACAATTTGGTAGAAAACAATATGCTTTCCTGTTCTTAGACCCAAAAGATTGTTTTTAATTTCTTCATATTTTTTCCCAAGCTCAGGATTTTCTCCTATTTGAAAACAAGCAAATTCCAAACTAGCATAGTATTTATCAGCCTGCATTTCGGACCATTCGTCGTAGGTGTAGTTCCAAATTGAGTTCAAATCATCAATGGCTTGTTGTCTAAAAATTACTTTAGCCATTTTTCTTTTTTCAATTTTTTCAAGTTCTCTTTGAAGTCAAAATTGCTAACACTCGGACTATCTAATCCCTGTTGGATAGCAGCTTTCAAAGCTTGAGATTTGCTTTCTTCATCTTCTAACAAACGAAGACCAGCACGAATAACTTCGCTTACATTTTTGTACCGTCCTTCCGAAACTTGACTTTTAATGAATTCATCAAAATGGCTTCCTAGTGAAATTGATGTGTTTTTCATTTTGCAAACTTTTCTCAAAGTTACCCAAAATTGGTAACTGCCCCAATTTTCATGTTGCAAATTTGTAGTTCTTTACAAAACGTGTGTTATCCTGGCTCGAGAAAATTGCCACCAAAGTCAGAGTCCAGAAGGATGTGGAGAAAAAGCCTATCCACAAACTACCTGTAAAATTCGTAGTTAAACCAGGAGAAAAGCAAGTTTGGTATTCGGAGGGTTAACTTAAGCCGGAATACGCATTTGACCATCTATTACTGCCCAAAATGCCTGTGAAATTGGGCGTAAACTCAGTTTCCCTCACGCACCATAAAGATTCATTATACCCTGCTCGGGAAACTGCCAATTTCTTTGGCCTTTTGGCCCTCATGACGAAGTTCAAATGCATAATCCGGGTTTAAACCATTGGCAAAAGACCTGGTATCAGCGATCAGGTACTTGAACAAAAAAGCCCTGACAATACTGAGCTTGTCGGGGCTTTTTTTATGGGGATTATTGTTTGTTACGGTAACTAGTAGTGGCGGCCCTTCTCGTTCCACGCCTCATGGATTGTCTGTTTGAAAAGTTCGTCAAGTCTTGCTGTGTCAGGTTGTTTGCTTTCACCTAAAGACTTAACGTAGTCATTGTAAAATTGAATTTTCTGTTCAATGAAATTGTTTAGGATTTGAATTTTGGGTTCTTCCTTTAATTCAACACCAGCCATTTTTCTTGTAAGTAAGTTTTGAATTTCCGCCATAACGCTTTGGTCTTTCACCTGGCTGTCGAGAAGTTTGCCAAATTCAATTGGAGCCATGGTATTTGTCTGCATAATCCAGTCGCATGCAAGTATCGGCCGCACTACATAAAAGTATTTTTTTACTCTCACATTGTCTTTTTGTAAATACTCTTTGTAATTGCGTTCTGCCATGTGTAAATAATGATGAAGGCAAGATTTTGGGTTAAAATATTCCTTTGTCAAATCACGTAGTTTGTCTGCGGTAGAAAACTGTTGTAGGTAAACAATTGGACTTCTCAACCACTCCAACATGGGTGGATTTGATTTTCTGAAAAGCCGTAATGCTTTTTTTAGTTCCCAGCCTGCAAGGTCAATGTCGTTTGGTAAGATTTCTTCTTGATTGTCTTTCTTGTCGTCTATTTTTAAATACCAGTCGAGTCGATGAATGTAAATGTACCTTACGTCCCAGTCACTATCAATCGAAGCAAAACCCCAAGCACGACTACCGCTTTCAACAGCATACAAAATTTTGATGTCGTGTTGAAGTTCAAGTCTTAAAAGTTCTTTTTTTATTTCGTCTTTCATTATGTATTGTATACGTCATTGGGGGCCACTAATCGGGACAATAAAGGGTTTGGTTCGCATGCGGCGGCCAATGTATTTAGCGTGTTGTTTATCTTTGCATGGCTAATGGAGAGTTCCTTGTTGAGAATCAACTAATCAATAAGGTTGTACTTGATCATTTCGACTTGCATCCCAAATTGAAAGTACAATAATTTCATCTGCACCAAAATCATAAAATAGTAGGTAGTCTCGAACTACCTTTACCCTCGTATTTTCTTCATCCGTCTTCTTTCCTGATTCTGGATATTGAGAAGCTATTTTCAAAGCTTCCTTTATCATTTTATCTAAGCGAAGACTATATGACTTTGAAGAATTTCTTTTCGCTCCTGTCTTGCAGACCTTGTCCAGATTATTTTTCGTCGAGCCATTTTTCTATTTCTTCGTATGCAGATTGCTCATCTAAAATCTCTGAATTTAAGTACTCTTGTTTCGCTTTTTTGATTCGAGACTTTTGCTTTTCGCTCAATTCAACTACTTTTTCTTCAAGCTCAAAATCAACTAGCAATTTTATTCCCTCAATAATACTTTCATCTTCAATAGTGCTGATTTTACTCAGTAAGGCTGCTTTTAATTCTGGGGTATTCATCGCTTTTTCCTTTAACCAAATTTAACTTATTTTATGCAATAAGAAAAGGGATTGTCTTTATTAGGTTTTCCTCAAGAATTCAGTTTTTAGGATTTGAATTACTCGTTCACGATACTAACTCTTTACAACAAGGTAGACTTCCATTTAATTACCAATTGAGGTCTTTTAACCTATGAGGTAATGATTTTTTCTGCCGTAACTTTTGTAACTAATCCGCCAGCGGCGGAAAGGCCAAGCCATAAGCATTTCCTGTTTCTCGGATTGACTTGGATAAACTCAACCTGAATACGGAGAAGCAAAAGGAGAAATCGGCATCACGTGGCGAAGCCTTGCATAAAGCCAAGGTAAAACAAACAAAATAGGATAAGCAACGAATCAAGCAACAGAAAACAAGTAAAATCCATGCAAGCAAACCGAAAAATTCCTGGGAAACAATTTCAAAACGCCACTCAAAATCTGAAGAATAAGAAGCAAAGGATTTGATTTGACACTTAGCGAATAGCGCGGTTTCGGCAAACACGTAATAGAACAAAGAAGCCCTGACTTTGCTGAGCATGTCAGGGCTTTTTTATGGGGATTTTTGGGCTATTATGCTAAATGTTACAAGCAGGTTTCTATATTATTTGATTCTCCGTTAGTTAATTTGTTATTTTAGCAATCAATAATCTTGCAAGCCGAATGTATTCAGAAATTTCAAAGCTGCTTAAGGAAGGTGATATTCAATTAAAAGCAACTCAAGATAAAATTTGTGTTCCAGTTGTGGAAAGGATTTATAAAAAAATGAAACTAGGAATAAAATTTTCAGGTGTTCAAGTTTGTGAGGGTATGATTATTAATGGTCATCATCGATATATAGCTTCACTATTGTCAGGTTGTTCAATTGAGAATTATCCGTGGGAAAAAGCACCTTCAATTGATGTTGTTCAGTGGCCTAATGTTACTTTGATAGAAGAAGATTGGGATACAGTAGCTAAGTTGTTGAAACACAACGAGGATGATGCCAAGTATAATGATATTTCTATTGAAGAATTGGAAGAGTTGTTGAAATAATCTTTATCTTTGCCGTATGTTAGTCTTTTTGGACATAGATGGCGTTATGGTTCCCGCTAAAAGTTGGGAAAGTCCTCAGGTGTTGAGTGATGGCTTTTACAAATTTAGTGATAGGGCTGTACGTGTACTTCAGAGTTTGATTTCTGATCACACTATCATAATGCTTACAACTTCCCACAAGTCTCGATTTACTATTACAGAGTGGAAAAACATTTTCAATCTAAGAGATATTAAAGTTAACAACTTTAGAAAGTTAGATGACAATGTCACTTCTAAAAATAGAAAGGAAGAAATCTTGAGTTGGGTTAATGTGAATGGTGTTCCTAACGACTTTATCATTCTAGACGATGATAAGACATTAAATTCTCTTCCTGATTTCTTAAAAGATAGACTAATTTTAACAAATTCTACTGTTGGTTTAACGGAAGCTCATTATGATGAGATACTTTCAAAGTT
Source organism: Bacteroidia bacterium (assembly GCA_023151275.1). Classification (GTDB taxonomy): domain Bacteria; phylum Bacteroidota; class Bacteroidia; order UKL13-3; family UKL13-3; genus CAISCU01. The sequence goes on from JAKLJI010000007.1 coordinate 17,757, forward strand.
AAATAAACAGCCTCAATTTACTTAATTAATCTTTGCGAGACATTTGTGCTTTAACTTGCCTGTAACGTTCAAACGCCTTGCGCTCGTTGCAGTTTGCGGAGCAGAATCTGTCAACCAAGATAAAATATTTTGCGTACATAAAAGCTTGAATTTAGTACGTCAAAGGCAATGGGGCAAGACGCGTGTTAGGGGCTGGTATTCTTTCAGTATCAATCACCTTTGAATTTGTTTTTGAGGAATTTTTCACAAGCTTTAGTTAAATAAATAATCTTTATTTCAGTTCTATTTGGATAAGGTTCCGTTAACAAAATAGTCCCAATACCCTTAAGGTAGCAAGTTTTGAACTTCTCAAACCCAAAATAACATCTCGAGTCCGTCGGTACAAATAAGTTTGAATCTGTATTATTGTCAAAATCTGTGAATTTTAGTGAATCTAGTTCATGGAGATCGAGCTCTTTGTAATTAATATTGTCATAAAAATAATCTAATTGATTAAAACAGTTACATGTCTGACTATTTATTTCAGATGGTCTTTCAAATAATGTTTTACGGCCAAACAACATGGTGATTGTGTCACTCCAAAATGACTTTTTTGTCCAAAACGATTTTATTACTTGGCCTGAGTCCATTAAACGCTTTGGAAATTCCGGATAAAATTGATTGTTAAAAATTCTTCCTATGTCTCCATCTTTAATAATAAAAGTTGAACCCAATTCATGCCATTTATACATGTCTAAGCCATAGATGGTATCCTTTTTATTGTTTTGTTTGTTAAGTCTATATACTTCCCCTTTTGGGTACTTTGAGCGCGTAAATGTAACCAAGGAATCATGGTGATATGATACCAACGTTGGTGAGAACCAATTTCCATATACTAACCTACATTGGCAAGAATCTGAATCTTGTCCATACAATTTTAGGTTAGATAAAACTACAATTAATAAGCTTAAAATTAGTCTCACGATTCCTCACTTATATGCTTGACCCTTAAATTATTTATACCCGTACCAAAATATCTTATTTCACCAATTTTGCCATACTTATTAGTTGATTTATTTGTCTAATTAGCGAGGGAAAATTTCTTTTATAGGCCAAATCTGTAAGGCTAGGAGCAGTTCTCTTCTTTGTTGTAGTGCCCTTTATTTCTGAAATGATTTTTTTCCGCAGAACCAGAATGAGAATTGCCCAAAGTAAATCCCTTTTTCTTCACCCTAAATTTAAAATACGGCACGTTTGCGTGAGGTGGGGAAGCGGATACCGCTGCGGGGCAGCTTTGCAGGCCTTGTGCGTGCGTGCCGGCGACCGCAGGAAGCCCGGCTAAGCCGCTACAAGGACGCAAGTTTGCACCGTGGAGTAGCAGCGGAGCCACCGGCAGGCCGAAATGAATTTACCAATCCCGGATTGCATGGGATAGGCCTGCACGCCCAACTTATTTTACGTAAAATGTATCGGGTGCCAGGCTTGAGTTGGGGTAGCGAATTATCCACTGATGGCCGGGGTCGAAATAGAGCGTTAAGGATTTTTGATACACGGGCGCAATTAGCGTGCATTGGCAGCCTTTGCGGTGAACCCAGGCTTGAATAGCAACTTCTTTTTTGCTATAATCTATTTTGTATACCAAATCGTTGGCTTGGTCGCAACCGTCAAATCCGGGGTAGGTGAAGCTTGCTGTTAATTCGGCTTTTTGGCTTGTCCAACTTTTTGCAAAAATCGTATCCGGAATTTCACTTCTTGCGCTGATATAAGTATCACTGCTTTGTAAACAAGAATCCTCCTTACACGCATGCATAAGGAGGATTGCCAATGAAATTACAAGAAGTTTTGGGTATTGCATTACTGCTTAATAAATCGCGATTCGAACAAACGATTTTGGTTGTCGCTCACTTTAATAAGGTAAACACCGGGTGTTAAACTTTCAGTGTTTAGGCTAACCTGATTGGCATAGGAATCGTAGCTGCTAGGAACGGTTATTTCTTGACCCATGGCATTGTAAACGCTTAATTGTTTTAAGGTTCCGGTTTGGGCCAATTGCAGGTTAAACGTGTTGTTGGCCGGGTTTGGATATCCTTTTAGGCGGAAAGCAGAACCTGCCTCGAATAAGCCATTGGCAAGAACAACTTTGAAGTCGATTGAACTTGAGTCCAAACGGGTGAATTGATTGCTAAGCCCTTTGATTTTGAAATAGGTTAATACTTTCACCCAAATTACCCAATCTTTGGCATCGGCTTCAACGGCTTTGCCGTACAAGCGGGCGCAACCTTTAGAACCACCTACCCAAGTGCGGGTTGGCTTATCGGCTTCGTAACCAAATCCGGCTGGCACATTTTCAATGGAAATTACCGATGCCGAATCTACGGTTACATCGTAATTCATAGGGGTTCCGTTGTTGTTGATGACAATGGAAGTATCCAAAGGCACTTTCAGGGAAATAACCTGGCTATAATCTTCGCCTACAACGGCATTGGGTAATTTGTTGGGATAAATTCCAGGGTAATTGAGCGCAGGATCGGGAGTACATTGTGCCTGAGCTGCACTAAAACCTATGCTTGCCACCAAAGAAAGTAGTATTTTTTTCATGTGTAAGGATTTAACTTTTACGAATTTAGCCGAAATCTAGCGCTTATTTTATGCCTTTTTATTAAAAAAAGCCTTAATCCGCATAAACAGGTACACCAGCATAATTGCTATACCCGAAATAAACGGAATTAATGACCACAATTTGGTGCCTGTAAAATAGAATTCATCGAGCATCCAAATGCCATTGGCAAGAATCCAGAAGGTGACGGCCAAATTGGGTAAAAGCGTTAATTCTTCGTTTCGGCTTATCCACAAAACCCAAAGCGCCATGGCCAGGGTTGGAGCAATCATAAAAACGGCAATGGGCTTAAATTCAAGCATCCAAAAGGTATCCTTTACCAACCATAGGATCACATGCAGGTTTTCGGATTCTCTAATCTTTCTCTCCATTGTCGGGATTTTCTTCCAGCGTAATGTCTGTGGATTTTACGGGCTGGGGCTGACAATAATCGCAGGGTTCTCCTGAATCCATTACTCCGCGTCCTTCGCATTGGGGACAAACATATCCGCAGCCTGCCATTTGTTTTTGATAAATTGAATTGCAAAGGAATGCATTTCGTGTGAATCATCCGACCAGGGAAGCCAATTTATTGAATAGCCATCGCGTTCCAATTTGCGGAAATAGGTCATTTGCCGTTTCGAGAACCTTCGAATCTCGAAGAAAAGCTGCTCTTCAAATTCGGTTTGATTCAATTTTCCTTGAAGCAAGAGGGTGCAGTATTTGTATTCCAGTCCAAGCCGAATTAAGCGTTCGGGTGAAATGTCGTTTTGCAACAATGCTTCGGTTTCTTGAATCATGCCCTCGGCAATGCGTTGTTTCAGGCGTTGTTGAATGCGGTTCCAGCGCACATCAGTAGGAGGATTGATTCCCAAAATGAGTGGTTTAAATGGTGAAAACTGCGCTTTTTCCTGGGTTGATTCCCGGTCTTCAATCCTCCGGATGACTTTGTAGCGATTGAAAGGTTCCAAATCCGGATTTGCTCCAAGCCGGATTTGCAATTCCTCATCGCTAAGTGATTCCAACTGCGCCCTTAAGGCATTGGAATTGTCGCCTAACCGGTATTCGAAAGAACGCAGGATATGTTCGATGTAAAATCCGCTGCCGCCACATAAAATCGGCTTAATTTGCTTTTGCGACAATTGGATTTTTGTCTGATTTACCAATTCGGCAAAGCGACTTAGATTGATTTCTTCATCAAGACCAATAACATCAATTAAATGGTAGGGTATGGGCTGATTTTGATACATGTATTCTTTCAGGTCTTTGCCGCTGCCAATGTCTAAGCCGTTGTAAAACTGCCTGGAATCTAAACTAACTATTTCGGATTGCAATGCATGTGCCAAAGCAACAGCCAGAGCCGTTTTTCCGGATGCAGTTGGGCCAATTACCAAAATGGAATCAAATGCGTTCATGCTGGCGCAAATCAAGAATAAATTTCAAACTTCCGGGTAACCAAATGGGCGTTTCAGCGCTATTTTCCGTATGCAGTTTGAGTTGATTTCCTACTTGAGCAAGCAAAGGAGCCGGTCTAAAGCCCTCCAATTTGAAACCCAATTGGGAATAGGCATTTCCAAATCCCCAGGCCAAATCGGCATACGACATCAGGTGCTGAACCTTTTCTGTTTTTAGGTGATGGTTCAGTAATTTGTGCATTCCGCCAACTACGGTTGTACCTTCCAACGAAGCAAAACGTTCCCATTCCCAAGAATCGAAAACCGGATTTTCGTGAATCATTTTGCGCGGGCCGGAGAAAGAAGCTACTGCTACCAATTGGTTAAGGTGAATTAATCCCCAAAAATGGCTGGCTCTGCTAAATCCCAAGGCATGATTTTGTTGTAGGAAGTGGCGTGCTTGTTCCTTTGAAACAGGTGTTAGTTTGCATTGCCGGGCATGAATGCGGGTTCGGTTTTTGAATAAACTGAGCAAACGACTTTGGGTAAGCTGCGGATAGTTTTCCCAGAAATACTGGTGAATCCAAATAACCCTTATGCCTAGTTGAAATTGGGTTTTGGCGTAGGAAAAAGCGAATTCAGAATTTGGAATTGCGGAGCCGGTAGGGATAAGAATCCATTCAAGCCTGTAATTCTTAAATTTTAGGATACGAAAGGCCGGAAATGGTTCGAAAATCTCGCCATTTGCATCGGGATTGAACGCCTTTGAAAATTCAATTATCTGATAGTCAAACACCTAAAGAATACTAAAAATTCTGCAAAACCAATTACTTTTGAGGGATGCGATTCCAATTTCTGTTTCTTGTGCTGTTTTCTTTTTTTGCCTTTGAAACTTATGGCAAAGAAAGTGAATCGGTATTGGAATTTGACCCCAATTCTCAGGAAGCTAAAGTAATTGAGTTAAAGGGGGATTGGGAATTTTTCTGGAAAATGGATGCCAATGAAGCGCGTCAACATCCTGAAAAAGCCCAGCTGATTCATGTTCCTTCCAGCTGGAGCACCAATGAATATGGAAGGACCGGATATGGTACTTACCACAAACGAATAATCTTAAAAGAAGGTAAAGGTCGGGTTCTCGCCATAAAATTCTATTCGCTAAGTTCTGCATACCGCATGTATGCCGGAACAAAATTTTTGGGTTCGGTTGGAAAATTCTCGAAAACAGAGGAAGGATCTAGTCCAGATTACCATCCAAGTGTGTTTGAAATAAATCCGGAGTCTGATACCCTTGACATTTGGGTTGAAGTTTCAAATTACCAGTACAGGCAAGGCGGGATGTGGAATGCGCCGTATTTTGGATTGCTTTCGGATATTATGATGAGGCAAACCTATTTGTTGATAATGCATGGGGCCTTGCTGGGCGCCTTGTTGATAATGGGCATGTACTTTTTGGCCTTTTATTATACCAAAACCAATGAGAAGGTGAACTTGGTTTTTGCGCTTTTGTGCATAGCCGGAGTATTCAGGGTGGGAGCAACCGGTGAAATGTTAATCCGGATGCTTGAAATTCCAATTTCCTGGGAAGGGTTGGTTCGGACGGAGTTTATTGGTTTGGTATTTATGCTGATGTTTGGGGTTTTGTATATTCAAAACCTGTTTCCAAAAGATGTGAACCGCAAGGTGAGCAATACCATTCTTATAGTGAATATTGCTTTTACCGTACTTTACCTATTTCTACCCATAAAATGGGGATCAATGCTTATTCCTCCGTATTTGGTATTTAGTGTTGCACAATTGCTTTACTTACTCAATTTGATAGTGAAAGTATTAATTGCCAAAAGGAATCTTGCTGTTTTGGCTGCTATTGGTTACTTTATTGTAACAGGAATGGGCTTGAATGATATTTTGTTGAGTCAGGAATTAATCAATTCGGTTTACTTAACTCCTTTTGGTATTTTCCTGTTTACCTTCATTCAGGCTTATACCCTTACCCGGAAGTTTTCGGGCGCTTTTTCAGATGTTGAGCATTTATCCGAAAAACTTTCTGCTATCAACCAAGACCAAGAGCGAACCATATTTGAAAGAACCAGCAGGTTAAATGAGCAAGCCGAGGACTTAAGACGCATCAATTCTGTAAAAGATAGGATTTTCTCCATTGTTGCTCACGATTTGAGAGCTCCCATTAAATCCTTGGGATCGGTTTTGAATTTTGCCGAAGACCCGGATATCACTATTGATGAGCTCAGAAAATACCTTCGTGGAATTCGTAAGAATGTAGATAGTTTGAATTTAACCTTGGAGAATTTATTGGTTTGGTCGACCAACCAGGTAAATGGGGTGCAATCTGTGGCTGAACTTCTTGACGTGAGGTTGATTGTTAACCAGAAAATTGAGTTGTACCAAATTCAGGCGGAAGAAAAAGGCATTCGACTCGAGAGTTTAATTCGCGAGCGCTATATGGTGTATATTGATAGCAATCACCTCAAAATAATTCTTCGAAACTTGATTAGCAATGCGATTAAATTCACCCCACCGGGAGGGAAAATTCAAGTGGCAGCCAATCAATTGGGAGAAACCATGCTTGAACTATCGGTAACCGATTCAGGAGTTGGAATGCCCGAAAACATCATAAAAAAGATTCTGGTTGAAGGGGAGATGTACACCTCTTACGGCACTAAAAACGAGAAGGGAACCGGGTTAGGACTGATGTTGTGCAAGGAGTATGTGGAATACAACGGTGGCAGTTTCAAAATAGAAAGTACCCCCGGAGCTGGAACTAAAGTAAGTTTTACACTGAAAACACAAGCCGGTTAAGCTGAGTTTAAAAATTAACCGATATTTGCGGCATGAGCAGAAACGGAAGAATTCTGGTTGCCATGAGTGGAGGAATTGACAGCACAGTAGCTGCTGTATTGCTTCGCGAACAAGGGTATGAAGTGGTTGGCATTACCATGAAAACCTGGGATTACCAGAACAGTGGAGGTAGCAAAAAAGAAACCGGATGTTGCAGTCTGGACTCCATCAATGATGCCCGCGCTATTGCGGTAAAGTATGGCATTCACCATATGATTCTGGATATTCGGGATGAGTTTGGTGATTTTGTAATCGACAATTTTGTAGAAGAATACCTGGCTGGAAGAACACCAAATCCATGTGTATTGTGCAATACACATATCAAATGGGAAGCGCTATTGAAACGTGCTAATCAATTGGATTGTGAGTTTATTTCTACCGGCCATTATGCCCAGGTGCGTCACGAAAACAACCGCTATGTGGTTTCCAAAGGAATTGACCATCACAAAGACCAATCTTATGTACTTTGGGGCCTGAGTCAGGAAAGTTTAGCCCGCACCCGTTTTCCTTTGGGTGGATTTCGTAAAACAGAAATCAAAGAAATGGCCATGGAACGCGGATTTGTTGAAATGGTAACCAAAAGCGAAAGCTATGAAATTTGCTTTGTACCGGATAACGATTACCGTGGATTCCTGAAACGAAAAGTGGATGGGCTTGAAGAGCGCTTGAATGGCGGAAATTTTGTAGATAAAACAGGTAAAGTTTTGGGCCAACACAAAGGCTATCCGTTTTATACGGTTGGTCAGCGTAAAGGACTTGAAATTGCTTTAGGGGAACCCATGTTTGTAACCGAAATCCGTCCGGATTCAAATACCGTAGTTTTAGGTAGGGAAGAGGATTTGAAACGCCGCGGTATGTGGGTAAGAAACCTGAATCTTTCTAAGTTTGAAAAGTTAGATGCGCCAATGGAAGCGCTTACCAAGGTGCGTTATAAAGATGCAGGAGCCATGGGGATGATTGAACAAGAAGGCGAGCGCATGAAGGTGAATTTCTATTCGGATGTAAAAGGAATTGCACCCGGACAATCGGCTGTGTTTTACGACGGCGATGATGTAATTGGTGGCGGCTGGATTCAATCAAGCTTTGAAATTTAATTGATGAACAAAATCTGGGTTGTTATTGTCCTGCTAGTTACCTTGATTTCCTGCAAATCAGAGGAAACAGCTGTTCCAATTGCTTACGATTATGTGGTTTTGGATTCGGGAGTAAGTTGGATCTATCAGTATGATTCGCTGGCCTTTAACGACAATTCAAATACGGTTGATACATTTGAACTCTTTCTGAAAGAGCAGATTTCAGGCAACATTCAGCTTCAAACAGAAAGGTACCTGATTATGGATCGTTTTGTTGGGACCGATACCCTGGAAATGACTCAACGCGAATCGGCATTTCTTTTATTGACAAGCAATTCCTTTGAGCGAATCGACCAGAACCAGCGTCGCATTAAGTTGATTTTTCCAGTTCAGGACGGGCGTGTTTGGAATGGCAATGCCTGGAACGACTTGGGTAGGCAAAATTTTAGCCTGAAGTTAATTCCACAATTGCAATTGGCTAGCGGCAAGAGTTATACTGAAATTGCCGAGGTAAACGAGGCCAATACGGTAAATGTTATCGAAACCAATCTTGAAAAAAGTTGGTATGCAAGAGGAATAGGATTGATTAAGCGTGAAGATACCCGACTTCAAACCCAATCCGGCAAAACTTCAGGATACAAAATTGTTCAATCCCTGCTTCATTTTAGGCCCTAATTTTGCTTAGATTAGGAGCGATGAAATACCGCTATCTTACTTGGCTTTTTTGCTTCCTTTCAATTTTTGCAGAAGCCCAGGAATACCATCATTATTTTATTGGATTTAAAGACAAGCCTAAGGCAGCTGAAACACTTAATCAACCCTACTTATACATTTCAGAAAAAGCCATCCAGCGCAGGCTTCGGCATAAAGTTCCGGTTTCCGCCAATGATGTGCCGCCGGATTCAGGATACATTGCCCGTATTATGCAATTCCCAATTGTTTATGGCGGACAAACCCGTTGGATGAATGGCATGCTCGCCAAAATTCCTGTAGGTTTTCCATTGGATAGCATTCGGAAACTGCCCTTTGTTCAGAAGCTTGAATTTTTGGGACCTTACCAAAGTTGGGAGTCTGAGGCTGAAGCTAGTCGCATTCCGGTGGAAGAGAACATTGGTCAGCTGGAGGAAGAGTTTAACCGGAAAAGGGAACAAAAAAACGAGCATAAGCTTGGAAAAAGCTTCACACAAATCAACCAATTGAATTACGAAAATGCTTTTGTTGACAATTCCGTTCCCGGAAATGGAATCACCATTGCCGTAATTGATGCCGGCTTTAGCAATATGGATAAGATTCCGGCTTTTCAGCACCTGTTTAAAGAGAAAAAGCTGGTAAGCACTTTTGATTTTGTTGAACGCGAATTTGAAGTGTTTGACGACGATGCGCATGGACTTGCTGTTTTGACTTGTCTTGCCGCACGTCAGCCCGGTGTATTGATGGGAACCGCGCCCAATGCCGATTATATTTTACTTCGCTCCGAAAATGCAGTCACTGAATTTTTATTGGAAGAGTATTTTTGGTTGCAGGCTGCGGAGTATGCTGATAGTGCCGGTGCAGACATTATCAATTCCTCACTCGGTTATACCAAACACGATAACCCGGAGATGGGCCATAAGTACAAGGAATTCAATGGCCAAACAACGGTGGTAAGTCGCGCCGCGGAAATTGCCGCCTCCAAAGGCATTCTCATTTTTTGCAGTGCCGGAAATGAAGGCATGGACGTTTGGCGTCAAATTAGCACACCTGCTGATGCTGAACATGTTATTGCAATTGGTGCATGTGATAAAAAAGGGAAGATTGCTGAGTTTAGCTCGGTTGGACCAACAGCAGATAAGCGCATAAAGCCTGATTTAATTGCGTTTGGAAAAGGAATCAGCGTATTGTCGGAATCGGGGAAAATTTATTCCGGAAACGGCACTTCTTATGCAAGTCCTGTTATTGCCGGAACAGCGGCCTGGTTATTGTCCAAAGCACCCAGAAGATCTTTGCAGGAAATCAATCAAGCTTACCATTTGTCGGGAAGCCAATATTTCAAACCCAATAAGTATGTAGGTTGGGGAATTCCTGACCTTGCACTATGCTTGAAAATGCTCGATGGTACCAAAGAAAGTCTGATTGATTATCGGGTTTTGGAAGACGACAATGTGCATGTTTGTTTTCGTGTCAAAGCTGCCAGAAAACTGGAGCTCATCTGGTTGGATGAGGAAGGCGAGGAGTTGGAAAAAGAAAGCTTTGAGGTGAAAAATCCGGGCGTTTACCGCATGGAATCAGAATTGAGCAGCAAGCAAATCAGGAAAGCCAAAACCTTGAAATATTCCTTTTTAGTTCCGGGGCAAAACCAACAAGAGGTTGAGGTAAAAGTTGATTTAAAGAAAGAGTGAAATTGTTGATTTTATGCCTTATTTCACTAAGGTTTGAGTGAAATTACACCATTCAAACTATTTAAATCAATTAAAGGATAGTCCAAAAAATCTACCGATAAATCTCCATTTAGGTCGTAAGGCAGGTATCCCAATTCGCCCAACAATGCGCTGTTATCTAAATCCGGATAATCAAGAAAATCAATTGAGCCATCCTGATTAATATCTCCCGCAAAGAATCCGTATAATCCAGGTGCCAATTGAATTTGATTATTTCCGTAGGCCAGCGAATCATGACTCAAAAAAGAGTAAGAGCTTGTTGAATCCAAAATAACCGGTAGGGCAGACCAGGTTTCAATACTGTTTCTGTGCTTAATTGAGAGGTAAACGGTATCGTGCAATAATTTGCCAGGAACCATGATATTTGTCTCTCCACTTGTGCTAACAGTTGATTTTAAGCAAGCCAGAGAGTCTAAATCAGCAGGGTTTTGTAAGCAAACAACCACCGAATCTGAAATGCTTGCATCGATTGAAGGATCTAAGTTATGCAAGCAAGAAATAAGCTGATTATTTCCATCAAACAGGCCTTGTAAATAGAAATAAACGGTGAATCTGAAGAAAAAATCACCAAATAAAGCTTGGAGCAATTGCAAGGACCCTTCCCCTTTTCCACTTCCTCCTTTAAAAACATTGCTTTCTAAACTAATTTGATTCAGGGCTTGGCTTGAGTTTCCATTTTGAAATGCTCCTTTGAAAATGGATTCACCCAAAGTTTGGTTGAAAATGCTTGCTAAATTTTCCCCAGTTCCGGTTGAACCCTTGAAAATAAATTCGCCCATACTAACGGCTGCCAAATTATCGGATGTAAAGCCAGATTTTGTTCCTCCAAAAAATACGGCTTGAGCCAAAGTCTGATTGCCTGCAAAATCCAAAGCATGGCCCTGGTAATTGGATCCTTTAAATATGGATTCCCCAAAAACCTGTTGGACATTACCTGTCTGGGAGGAGCCGGATTTTTGTCCCCCCAGGAATTGGCCTGCAACGAGTCGTGGGAAAATGGCCGCAAAAAGCAGAAGGATTCTCATACTAAAATGATCTTACCCCGCGAATGCCATATTGTTCACTAACAACTGTTCCGGTTTGAGAGAATCCCAATCTATTTGAAACACCTAACACAGATCGCACAGACATAAAACTTCCACCTCTGGCTGAAATTCCGGCAGCACCAGTTACCCCATCTGTGCCGGAATAGGGTTGATTGGCAAAGGAGTAACTTGTATTTCCATTGATACCCGGCCAAAAATTCACATCTGCAAAACCATCCAGATTGAGTTGTCCATTGCCATGCAGCCCCGAAAAAGAACGACCGGCTGCAGATGAGGTTCCCACCACCAATTCAAGCATATTTCCTGTCATTTCCATAACGCCATAAAATGTGGCGCCTGAGCTAGTTCTAGTGGTAGTTGAACTTGCAAATAGACCTCCTCTCAAGGGTTTGGAGCCTGAACTATGACGCGCCCCAAAGTTTGCTGCCCCCAAGGGTGATACCTGATTTACACCTTCATTCGGTAATCCTAAGTTGGTAAACGTAAAAGGTACTGTATCAATAAAATGTGAACCCCAGGCATGTTCACCGGAAATTGGAGTTTCATTTCCTCTGCATATTTTTTCATATTCCATTTCGGTCATTGGCCGAAGTGCCGCCCAATCCAAGTAAGCGGCAATCATTGGCCAATTTAAATTGCAAACCGGAACCCACTCCCCATCACCCGATTCGTTGAAAATAGAATTGGAATTTCCATCACAGCCAAAAACAGCCGGAGTAAGTGGGGCCACTCCGGATGTTTGGACCTTTATTGTGTTTCTTCCAAGGGAAGGTGCACCCGGGACAATTAACGCTGAAGTTCCTGCATTTGAATTAGGTAATATTTTCAGTAAATTCTCTTGCTGCCTGTAGCTTAAGGTGTTTAAAAAATCACGGTAGGCGCCCTGTGATAGTTCGTATTTCATGCAGAACAAATCTGCAACGCCTGTAGGAAATCCTTCATCTAAAACGCCATTTTCAATAGGGTCGTTCAACTCAGTTAGGTTTGTATTTCCCATCGTTATCCCAACTGCAGCGGTATAAACATAAAAGGGGTTTGAAGAATTGCCCATTTTGAAACAAAAATTGCTGCTGCCATCTCCAATGAAAAAGGCACCGGATGGAATTTTCACCATTTCGAGCGCGAAGGCCTTTAAGTCGAAAGTGCCCATTTTGGGTTGAACCCCAATTTCCACTCCTGTTAGTGAAATATTGCCTACTCCTGGCGCATCTCTAAATATGAAAATTCCTTTTTTGTCGGTTGGCACATGATAGGCAAATCCACTAGGAAGACTAATGTCTAAACCTGTAACATCTAAATGCTTCCAGATGCCACTTTCTTTGAATTTAAAGAAAATCCATGCTGCATCGTGGTTGCTTATGGCAGCCGATCGCCAGCTATTTTCCCAACTCAAGTCAAAAATAACTTTGCAGGTTCCGCTGCTGGCCTGATAATTAGTTGACAGGTTGGTGAGTTGAATGCCATTTCCTAACCCAATTAGGGGAAGAAGAAGCCAGAGTAGAACAATTTTTGCTTTCATACCACAATGCTAAACACAGAATAATTCTTTGATAAGGCATTTGAGAATTCTGAAAGTGCTGAATGAAAACTGGTAGGAAATAACGAATAAATGAAAAAAGCCTCACCGACGAATCAGTGAGGCTTTCAAAATTTTGTGCTTGTTCTGTTTAAGCTTGTTTAAATGAAGGAACGTTGATGCGAATCAGGTAATAGGCACCAAATAACAATCCGTTGAAGAACAAATCACCAGCTAAACCATTTTGGAAGAAAGGAATGGCGGCGATATAAGATTGAAGAATGCCTTGTGTAGTATGCGGATAAAGCGTTTCAGGATAGAAGAAAGCGAAGTTGGTAATGAGGTAAAACAATACCGAACTCAAAACGCTCAGGCTTCCAACACGCAAAATATGTTGATTATCGCGCATCAAACTGCCTAAAAGAATGGTGATTAAAAATCCGGAGTAGGGAAGAAGCATTTGCCAGCCGTAGAAGCCCAGCATTGAATCTGTAATTAGCAGCGCTACAATAGGAATTGCAAACGCTAAAATACGGTTTGGAATCAATGCACCGGCAAACAGAGCTATAGCACCCATAGGGGTGAAATTCATGGGATGGTCGAGCAAACGCAGAAATGCTGCTCCAAAAATCAGGGCGATTGCCAGTAATACGTGTTTTTTCATACTTCTGATGAACCAATTGGGATTCAATCCTGCGAAAATAAGCGGCTTACCAGTAAAACAAAATGGAAATTTTTGCCTGTTTTGAACATTTATGCTCTTTTTTACACACTCTAAAACCCGTTTAGCGATTTCATTGTCCATTCAAAAAAAAATTGTCGCAATTCCTATTAAGAGCCTAATTTGCGTACCACTTTCTCACATTTTTGAAATAAAACATCAACTCATATTATCCATTTATGAAGAAAATCACCCTTTTTTCGGCCGCAGCTGCTTTTCTCCTGTTTACAGGAAGCCTAAGAGCGCAGGCTCCCGGAACTGCGGCGGCTCCTTCCAATCAGACTGTTCTGGTTGAAAAGGTAACTGCAAATCCAGGCGAATTGAAAATTGCCTACGAGAAGTACAAACTTCCTAACGGCTTAACCCTTATCATTCACGAAGATCATTCAGACCCCATTGTGCACGTTGAAGTGACGTACCACGTGGGTTCAAACCGTGAAACTCCAGGTAAATCTGGTTTTGCGCACTTCTTCGAACACATGATGTTCCAGGGTTCTATGCACGTGAAAGACGAAGAGCATTTCAAAATTGTTCAGGGTGCGGGTGGTCAAATGAATGGTACAACCAATCGCGACCGTACCAATTATTTTGAAACACTTCCTGCCAATTACCTCGAAACTGCACTTTGGTTAGAAGCAGATAGAATGGGTTTCTTGTTGGATTCTGTTACTCAAAAGAAATTTGAAGTTCAACGCGCAACCGTAAAAAATGAAAAAGGCGAACGCGTTGATAACGTACCTTATGGCAAAGTGGATGAAATTAAAGACGCAACACTTTACCCAAGTGGACATCCGTACAGTTGGCCAACCATTGGTTACCTGGAAGATCTTGACCGCGTAAATGTTGACGACTTGAAAAATTTCTTCATGCGCTGGTATGGACCAAACAACGCTTGTTTAGTAGTAGCCGGTGATGTGAATCCACAAGAAGTAATCAAATTGGCAGAGAAATACTTTGGCCCAATTCCTCGTGGACCAGAAGTTCGTCCATTGCCAAAAAGCAATTTCCGGTTGCCTGAAAACAAATACGCCAACTACGGCGATAACGTTTTCTTGCCATTGTTCTACATTGTTTATCCAACAGTAGCCAATTACCATCCGGATGAACCAGCAATTGACCTGTTGGCCAATATCTTAGGAAACGGTAATAACTCCATTTTCTACAAAAACTTCATCAAAACCGAAAAAGCAGTACAGGCATCTGTTTTCCACCCGGCTTCAGAACTTGCCGGTGAATTTACAATTGCCGTGCTTCCACTTCCAAATATCGATGGCGATATCGACGTAGAGAAAATGGTAGCTTCAACCCTTGCCGATTTTGAAAAGAATGGTGTAAGTGATGATGACCTGGCTCGTGCGAAAGGTGCTATCGAAAGTAACCTTATCTTTAGTATGCAAAGTGTTGCCTCACGTGCAAGCACACTCAGTATGATGTGGTATTTGTCGAATGGAACTCCACGCCTGGCCAAAGGTTTCAATATGGCTGATGAACTTGCTCGTTACCAAAAAGTAACCAAAGAAGACATCATGCGTGTTTTCCGTACCTATATCAAAGACAAAAAATACGTAATGGTGAATGTGTTTCCTAAGCGCGCCAACGCTGCTGTGGGAGCTAAAGAAGAAACCAAAACCGGAAATTCAGGTACTCCTGTAAAAACAGAATTGGAATACAAAGGCCTGAGCTACACAGCTCCAAGAGACAATTTCGACCGTAGCAAACGTCCTACAGCTGCTCCTTTGAAAGCCATTGACGTTCCTAATTTCTATTCAACTAGCTGGGATAACGGCATCAAAGTAATCGGTACCGAATCAAAAGAATCTCCTGTTGTTACCTTGTTGCTAACCATGAAAGGTGGAAATATCGCCGTTGGCGACCCATCAAAAACCGGTTTGGCTGCCATGACTGCCGATATGATGGAAGAAGCTACGCAAACCATGACCTCTGAACAGTTTGAAAGCGAACTTGCTAAATTAGGTAGTACCATCAGCTTCAACGCAACTTCTGAAACCAATACTGTACAAGTTATTGCCCTGAAGAAAAACCTGGATGCTACCTTGAAATTGTTCGAAGAGAAATTGCTTCGTCCTAAATTCAATAGCGATGAATTCAAACTTGCTCAATCGCTGCGTTACCAGAGCATCAATTCTGAAAAGTACGATGCTGCCAGCACAGCAGACCTTGCTTTCAACAAATTGATTTATGGCAAAACAATCGCTGCAGAGCCTATTCAAGGTACCTTGAAATCGGTGAAAAGCATTTCATTGAAAGACGTTCAAAACTATTACGACCGCTACTACGGACCTGATTTCGCCAGCTTAACCATTGTTGGGGATATCAGCGAATCAGAAATTCTTCCAAAATTGGAATTCTTGAAAAACTGGAAAAAGAAAAACATTACTTTCCCTCCACTTCCAATTCCACCGCCAGCTGCAGGAAGCAACAAACAAATTTATTTGGTTGACAAATACAAAGCTGCACAGTCTGAAATCCGTATTGGTATGATTGGTCAGAAATACGATTGGAACGATCGCTATTTCAAAACCATGGCAATGAACTTCCCACTTGGTGGAAACTTCAATAGCCGCTTAAACTTAAACTTGCGCGAAGACAAAGGCTTCACCTACGGCATTCGTTCAGGTAACTACGGATTCAAAGACCGTCCGGGAGCATACAGCATCTCAACCGGTGTTCGTACCTCAGCAACCGATAGTGCCATGAAAGAAATCATGAGTGAAGTAACCAATTATGCTGCCAATGGCATGACAGATGAGGAGTTGAAATTCATGAAGAGCTCATTAACTCAAGGTGATGCTTTGCGTTATGAAACTACTTTCCAAAAAGCAGGTTTCCTAAACCGTTTGATTGAATACAACTTGCCAAAAGATTTCATCAAACAACAAAACGACATCCTGAACAACCTAAGCAAAGAAGAATTGAACAAACTTGCTAAAGAGGTTTTGGATACCAATAAAATGACCATTTTGGTGGTAGGCGACAAAGACAAAATCAAAGCTCGCTTAGAAGCCTTGGGTTATAAAATTGTTGATTACAAAGAAGTTGAAGTTGCTACTTACGAAAAGAACTAAGCCTCGCTCCTAAACTAAAAAAGCCATCCCAATTATCGGGGTGGCTTTTTTGTTTTTGGGGGTTCCCGGCCGGCATGAAGTTCCATGTTTCAATTGGAATCTCTTGCAGCCGTCCGGGCGGGCTATCCATTCCAATCTTTTTTGCCTGGCTTGCGCCTTTTTCCCGACGCAAAAAAGGATTTCCATTGCTATCCCTAACCCGGAAATTCGTTTTCAAAACACACCTTGTTTCGCTGAAAATTTCGTTAGCTTTTCCGTTCAGCTAAAGTCATTTTTGTTCCCATTTCAAGAGTATTTCCAAGCTAATGAAAGCGCCCAATCAACCTTTTTTATTCGCCTTAATGTGTTACCTGCTTTTGGGAGCTTGCTCAAAGCCTCAACCTTCCCAACTTGTAAAAAACACCTCTGATTCTTTGCAGATGGCAGAACAAGCTGCACAAACCGAAGAAGATTGGCAACCCCATCAATATTGGCACTTTAAACCTGAATTTGGGTACCGATTCTCCATTCGCGGCGATTTTAACGGAGATGGGAAAGTGGAACGCTTAACCGAGTGCTATTTCTCGCTGTTGGAAAACAGCGAAAGTCCAAAATACTACGAGGTGGAATCTTATGATGAGTTGGTAGGCATCGCCATAACAAAAGATCCACTGAGTTACCTGGAATGCTCAAATCCGGAAATAGATAGTTTGTTTATTTCCAATTCCGGACAGCTATTTGGATTATCACATTTGAAAAATGTAGGCGATTTGAATGAAGACGGAGGGGATGAAATTTCGTATGTGGTAGATTGGGCAGATTGGTCGAATTTGAATACCTGTCGTGTAATGAGCTACCAAAATGGAAAGTGGCTTGAGCTGTATGCCTTTCCCGTTTGGGATTGGCAATTTCCCAATTTGCCGGGAACTCAAACCAAATACGGATTGTTTGGTACCGTGAACAAACTGTCTATTGCCTCAGATTCGGTCAATATGAATTTATTAAAGGAGTTGTGGGCCTACCCTGGACTGCTGAGAAAAACAGGTAGAAACCGCATCCAAGTGTGGCTAAGAAACGACGATGGGGAAGAGGAATTGGTGGATGTGAATTTGGCTAAATTGGAAAAAGAGAATGCAAAAAGCACAAAACAGGAGGTTCTCCCAATGGAAGGGCTTCGAGTTGAAAATGGCTTTGGCTATTAGCCATTACTCTTGTGTTTTTAGTAAGTACTCTAATTGGCAAATGAAAACTCAATTTCAAAACAATGTGCTTCACTTGAATCAAAAGATTTACCATTCTAGAATAAGGACTTTTGGCTATGGCTATGGCATTTGAAAATCTGATAGCAAATTGTTGCGCCTCAAACTGCCAAACCCATCAGCACACAGATTCGGCATCAATCAAAAAGCTTTCACTAAATAAATAGCCATCGCCAAAAGCCATCGCCATCGTTTTAGCAAATGCTTCACCAAATCAAATTGGTCTCAAAAATCAATTCAAAAAAAAAGTCCCCCATAATTTGGAGGACTTTTTTAAGGGTCGAATTGAAATTTTATTGACGAACCAATTTGATAACCTGGTTTGATCCAGTGTGCAACAAATAGATTCCTGCTTTCAAATCGGTTGGAAGATTAAGTTCTGCAGTGTTGCCTTTAACCATTTCTTTCAAAATCACTTTTCCATTCAAATCGGTGATTGTGATTTCTGAACCGGCATCAAGTCCTTTCAGGGAAAGGTGATTGGTAAATGGATTCGGGAATACTTTAACGGCATTGCCATTAAGGTCTGGTTCAACAGCTGCAATTGGTGAGTAGCTGTATTTTCCGTCCAAATCAATTTGACGTAAGCGATAGAACAAAGACTGGCTACGATCAGCTTTAGCATCTGTGAAGCTGTATTCGGTGGTTCTTGAAGAATTGATGACTTTACTTTCAACAAAGCCAATTTCTTCAAACTCCATGTTATTGGTAGCACGTTCAACTGCAAATCCGCGGTTGTTTTGCTCGCTGGCTGTTGTCCATGAAACTTGCACATCATTTCCAATCGGAGTTGCGGTGAAGTTGATGAATTTAACAGGAAGTGGTGAGTTGCCGTTGGAGGCAAGTGTAAACTGTCCAAAGGTGTTAACACCATAGAACGTTACCGAACCTGCACCAAAATTAGAAGCAGTAGCTTTTTGGATGAAATTCCATCCGCCGGTGCTGTATGGTGAGCGTGCATACAATGATAAGCTTGTATCTGCGCTATTGATTTGGTTGGTTGGAAGTGTGAAGGTTAAATCGCCACTGTATCCGGTACCAGGGGTTCCAAACACGTTGATAATCCAATACCTATCGTTTAAGGTTTTGTTTGCTGTTGGAACTGCATTTGGCGCATAAGGTACTTCAAGAGCAACCACATCGCAAGAGTTAGCGAATGAATTTACCAAGTTAACGTTCAAACCATATATTCCCATTTGTCCAACTGTAACAGCTGAAGCAAACATGCTAGAGTCGCCACCAGCAACAACGGTAGACGTATTGATAATTCCGGTTCCGAGTTTGTTTCCAGTTGCAGCAGAAGCCACATCGCCAACTTGGGTAAAGGAGGCAGGTTCATTCATTTGCACATAAGAAACCAAACCGGCTTCTGTACCGTAGAGCATTCTGTGCATGTTTTTGCGAATGGTTAAGGTGTCTAACGCAACATTCCAAATACGCACCTCATCAATCATACCTGTAGAAGCATGGCCATTGTCCCAGCTATTTGTACCAATGGTTAGGTCGTTGGTGCTTGGGGTATTGGTAGTAACTGTTGTGTTTGCAACTGCACCCACCTGAATACCGTTGATATAGGCTTTCAAACCAACACCAGATTGCCATGTCATGGCCAAGTGTGTCCATGTATTTGCAGGAATAGTTCCGGCAGTTAAGGTAATTGAACCGGTTCCATTGGCAACCGTCCAAACTTCTGGATAAATGCTACCATTTTGAACCCCTAATACGAAACCATTGGTGGTTGAAGATTTTGCAACCAATTTTTGGTTTGCGGTTGGAGTAGCCAAATTCACCCAAGCTTCAACAGTAAAGGCATTAGGAGTCACATGTTTTGCATTATGCGGGAATTTAATGCTTCTGCCACCTGTTCCGTTACCAACGAAGCAATTTCCTGGGGCGGTGCTAACAGTTGAAAGTACCAGATAAATGGTATCGTTTGTATTTTTCTGGTCAGCAGTTCCACCTGGATTTGATGTGTACACTTTAACCACATTGTATCCTGCAGGGAGAGTAACCTGATTGCTTCCGGTAAATGAAATCTGAGCTGTATCACAACCATTGATTTGACCAGGATAGTACAGGTTTTGTGGTGTTCCGTTGTTCACTTGAACAAACATATCCAGACCAGTTATAGATGCACCTTTGTTGTTTCTAACGCGGGCAACCAAGTCAATTGAACCTGGAAGGACAGGGCCATTTACATAAACTCTTTCCAAAGCCACGTCATTCAAGGTTGAAGATGCCTCATGCGCGCCAATAACCGGAGGAATTGCTCTTGGGTTGTTGTCTATATCGGTAGAAACAATGTTGGTTAAGTCAGTACCCTGAGTACAACCATTTTGTAAACGAGCATTGGTAGTGGTTAAAAACAATGGCAGTACATTGTAAGAAGAGTCGCCACCAACCGTAGCAGATAGGAAGTTACTTGCATTGTAAGAAGCTCCACGGTAAATCAAAGGACCATTTCCGGCATTGAAGTAATTGTTGTAATTGATTACGTTACCTGTAGGGTTGGTATTGAAATAAGCAGGAGTAGTGGTTGAAGATGAAGCGTAGAAGATATTGTTTTTGAAATTACTTGTACCTGTTGTTACGTCGTAGTAATACATACCATAGGTTGAAGCACCGTTGGTACGGAATGTATTGTGGTACACATTCATTTCACCACCACCTGTTGCACCAGTATAGAAATAGGTTGCATAGGTAGTTCCATACGTTTGAAAAACGTTGTTGTAAACCGGAATTTTTGTTCCTAATGGTGAGGTGAAGTAGTAATAATAAACAGCACAATATCCTGCATTGATTTCATTTCCAATGAGTCGGGAAGGAGCAGCGGCATTTGAATTTTGGTTGTAGTAGAAATAAATACCGTATGAGCTCGCATTGGAAGTTTGCATGCTGATTTTGTTACCAATGATGTCAACTGCATTGTAAATGTAGTAAATGCGCATTCCATAGTAATAGATATTATTCAGGATGTTGTAGCGAATTTTATGGCCACGGTTATAAAGCGCATTTCCTGTACCGCTGGTAGAAATCTGAATACCGTAATAGCCACCTGTAATGGTATTTGAATCAATGGTAACAGAATCGGTCCATTGATTTCCATCAGAAATACCAGTTGCAGTACCTGTTACAATAATACCATAGGAGGTGTTGGTACCAACATTTGGAAGGTTAACATTGTTGCTGATTGCTCTAAAGCATTTACCATCTTGATTTGAAGCATTCCCAATCAGTGCAATTCCTGTGCAAGAGCCTGCAAAATTGTTGGTTACAGTAAGGTTTTTAACTGTTACATAGCTAACCATATTGATTTTAATTGCAGGGGCACCCACATTCGCCGTAACGATACGGGTTGATGGGTTTACTCCATCTAAGATAATGGTATTAGCAGCACTTACACCATAAACCGGAGCATTTAAGGTGAACGGTCCGGTATAAGTTCCTGGATTTACTTCCAATCGAACTGCACCAGAAACACCTGCAATGGAAAGCGCATTAAAGGCTTCTTGAATTCCTGCAAAGTCGGCACCTGTTCCACCAATGGTGTACAAGCCACTCATTGGAGCGATATAGGTATAATTAACTGCTAGAGTGTCGTTAGAAGGGTTGTTATCTGCACTGGTGTTTGGATTGCTGGTGTAGATTTTTATGGCGTTTAATCCATTCACAATGGTGATTTGATTTGCAGCTGTGAAGGTAACAAGAACAGTATCGCAACTATTAAGAGTTCCTGTCCATGTTTGAGAAACCGGTGTACCATTGTTGTTTTTAAATGCAATATCAAAAGAGGTTACAGTTGAATTTCCATTGTTTCTAACGCGAACAACCATGTTTTGGGCACCAGGGGTTACCGGCATAACTGGGTTGTAAATTTTATCAACCGAAATATCAAGGGCTGTAGCTTGGTATTCTGACATGCCTGGATTTGGAGTAATTGAGCGGGTATTGCCGTATTTATCGGTTGGAACAAAGCTGGTTAAATCAGTTCCTTTTACACACCCATCAGCTAAGCGTGGATCGGTATTGCTAACAAAATTCATCAACTGATTTACTGAGCTATCACCACCTGTTGTCACAGTTTTGAAATTGGCAGTTGTAAAAGCCGCACCTCTATAACCCATTGTAGTATTTCTACTGTTGTAATAGGCATTGTAGTTAATTACGTTTCCGGTAGGGTTAGAGCTGAAATAAGCGGGATAAACAGTAGAACCCGCAGAGGTTGAATAGATTGAGAAAATGTTGTTCTTACATACTAATCCACTTACGTTGGCCGAGTTGTAGTAGTACAAACCATATTGCGTAGCCGCAGCACCATTGTAGTGGATGGTATTGTGCATGAAGTGAAATGTTCCAGCTACTGCAGTATACAAATACACACCATAGTTGGTGCTGTAGTTCATATTTCCAATAACGGCATTGTTGTAAATCCTGTGAGGGGCAGCAGCATTTGAAGCGTTGTAATAAATATACATAGCCATATACTGCACATTTCTCAGAATGTTTCCTTCAATGCGGGTTGGAGTGGTTGTATTTGAGTTTTGATTGTAATAATGATACAAGCCATATCCTGTAGACGAATTTGAAGGATGCATGGTAATGTCATTGTCCAATACATCCATAGGATTGTAGATGTAGTAGTCATAGATGCCATATACATAAGCATTTACTACTGTATTTGCTCTGATTTTATGGCCGCGGTTTTGTGCGCTGCTTGCGCCAGTATTGCCATACAAAACCATACCATAGTAACCACCATTTACATAGTTACTATCCAGGTTAATTGAGTCTAATTTGTTGTTTGATAAAGAAGCTTGTGCACCGGAAACTAGGATTCCGGTTCCAGGAGAAGTGATACAATTAGGAATGTTTACATTGCAATTGACAATGCGAGAACCTGTTCCGTTGTTATTGTTATTATTACCCACTAATGAAATTCCAAAACAAGCACCGCTAAATTTATTGGTTACGGTGATATCACGAATGGTGGTATAACTGCAATTGGCAACCATAAGGACTGGATCCACAATACTGTCCGAAAGAATACAAGTTGCTTTGTTAGTGCCTTGAATGGTGATTGTATTGGTGGCGCTCGCTCCACCCGGGGAATTGAAGAATGCTTTTCCGGTATATGTTCCAGGGTTTACAATTGCAGTTACAGGACCACAAAGTCCTCTGGAAGTTACATCGTCTGCAAACGCTTTCAAGGTTGGATAGTCGGGAGTGGTACCCCCAATTTGGAAAGTACCAACCATTGCAGCACCCAAAGTCGCATAAGCAGTATCGTCATTGTTTACAGTATCTACAGCGCTATTGGGAGCTTCTGTCCAAACCCGAATTGATTTAATTTGATTTCCTACCCAGGTAAGGTTGCCGAGGGTTAAAACAGTATCAGAAGCAAATGCACCCCCGAAAGTATCTAGTAGAGATGTGAATGTAACAGGTGTCTGAAGCACATTGTTTACTGTCCATTTTACGGTAAGCGAGGTAATTTGGTTGGTACCGTTATTTCTAATTTTTGCTTTTACGTCGTATGAACCTGGGCAAAAATTTGAAGGTTCTGTTACGGAAACTGCACCTGCATTATCCGGACCAGTTGGAACAATTTCGTAACCCAGTTTTCCATTGAACTGACGGTAAGCGATAGGAGAGGCAATTGTTCCGCCGTAGCCAACTAATCCGCCCATATTGATGTAAATATTGGGGTCGCTCATTAACCAAGGTGAAACAGAAGTGGTGCCAGTACCGGTGTAGGTGATACTTCCTGTGGTTGAAATGGCGAAAGCATAGGTAGCGCCAGCAGGAATGGTAATGTTTAAGCCACTGATTGGAATTAATGCGATATTTCCAGCTCCGGTTGGAGTAGGTGTAAATGTAACCACACCAGCCTGTATCCATCCATTTGCAGTAGAAACAGCGGGAACCCCATTCAACGAATCGGTTTTGTACCAAAGCGTAACCGTTTGAGAAGCTGCTGAGGTAAAGCTATTGTAAACCTCACGTACCCTTATTTTTCGGGTTGCCTTAACATTGAATGTGGTAAGAGAAGATGAATTACCTCCGGAATAGGGAGGGACTGTAGTTAAATAGCTAAGCTGACCAAATCCCTCCAAAGGCAAAAATGCCGTAAGGAGGATAAAGGCCAGAAATTTTAAAGGAGTAAATAAATTAGACATAAAATTTGTAAAATTTTTAGCGAGCACAAATTAGGTAATCAGTCTTTAGAATTTTTCAAGCCCAGGGTACCTTGTGTCCTGTCTATTCTAGTGCCAATCGTAAATAATTAAAAGTCATTTACTTGCAAAATATTAAATTGTCCTTATTTTGCTTAAACTTGAATAATTGCGACAATTTTATGATTTCGCGGATAATGGACAGCCGAATTAGTGATATTATTTAAGCTTCAATTGCAAATTTTTGCTTAAACAATTTTTAATAACGCCTGTTATGCATGATTTTTCAAGAGCATCAACCCATTAAAAAAAACTTCAGATTAAGACGGTCAAATTCAAAAACTGGAACTCTTGAGAAGGTGGTTCTATTTAGAATTTCAATTGAAAGTTTTTTGAAGAATAGTAAGGCCGATGTTTGATACATGAAAAAGTTAAATCGGCGTACCAAAAAGCACTTGCAGGGATGTTTTCATTTGCTCTTAGATAAATCGTTAATGAGCCATTGTAACACGTAGTGCTAGTTTATTTACTCAGACCTGAGAATCTATTCAAGTTAGTATGAATAGACTTGGATCTAATCACGATTTGATTTCGACCTATAAGCAAAAAACAAGTAAGTCGTGAAAATGATAAAATAAAAAAAGCCACCCGAAGGTAGCTTTTTGATTTGTTTGTGATTCCGCTGGGACTCGAACCCAGGACCCCTACATTAAAAGTGTAATGCTCTACCAGCTGAGCTACGGAATCTTATTTTTTTGCCCTTTAGTTCGTTGCTGAAGGGGATGCAAAGGTAAGAAGCTTTTGCGCATTGTCAATACCTACCGCATCTTTTTTTTCTATTTTCTGTTCATGTGCTGAAAATCAGTGAAAAAAATTAAGAATTAAATTTCGACTCCAATTCTTCGATGCTTAAAGCCTTGCTCAAATCGAAATCTCCAATTTTTGTTCTACATAAACTTTCCAAATACGCACCTCCACCCAATTCTTTTCCTAAGTCGTGAGCCAGGGAACGGATATAGGTTCCTTTGCTGCAACGGATATGGAAATGTGCAACAGGCCAATTTATATCGGTAATATCAAATCGTTCCACTAAAACCTTGCGGGCTTTCATTTCGGGTTCTGCGCCTTTCCTCGCGCTTGCATAGGCACGAACACCATCAATCTTAATAGCAGAGTACTTGGGTGGAATTTGTTCGATTTCACCTAGGAATTTTTGGCTTGCTTCATTCAGCTGCTCCAAGCTTAATTCAGGCATAGGATAATGAGCATCTATTTCCGTTTCCTTGTCGAAACTGGGTCGGGTTGCCCCAAAATAGATTGAACCTGTATATTCTTTTGGTAGGCCCATGTAGGAATCAATGTTTTTGGTTTCTTTTCCCACACAAACAATCAATAAGCCAGTGGCAAGAGGATCTAAAGTTCCTGCATGACCAACTTTTACTTTGACTTTTTTGGTGTTTTGTTCAGGATATTGTCGCCTAAGTTGATGAATCAACATGCGTTTTAGCTTGTTGGTTACATCAAATGAAGTCCATTCCAATGGTTTATTTACCAGCAGAACTTCAGGTTCAATAACAATGTCCATTAAACGATTTCGAGCTTAATTCCGGCGAAATAAAGTCCGAGAATGGCTAATCCAACCACAATGCGGTACCAGCCAAAGATTTGGAATCCATGTTTAGTTAGAAAGCTTATGAAGCCTTTAATGGCCACCATGGCAACAATGAAAGCAACTACATTACCAACTACCAAAACAGGAATATTATCTTGAGTAAAACCATAATTGAGATGGTACTTGAGCATTTTGTAGGCTGTTGCAGCAAACATAGTTGGAACTGCTAAAAAGAATGAAAACTCAGCAGCAGCCTGCCTGTTTAGCTTTTGCGACAAGCCTCCGATAATGGTTGCTGCCGAACGGGAAACACCCGGAATCATGGCAATAACCTGAAAGAAGCCAATTATTAATGCTTTTTGCCAGGTAACTTCATCGTTTTTCTTTTCTTCACTTTCCAACCATTTATCAATAAACAACAGTACAATACCACCCAAAACCAAACTTATGGCAACCACAATTACATTTTCGAGCATGGAATCAATAAAGTCGTTGGCTAGAAAACCGATAACTGCCGCAGGAATAAAAGCAACTGCCAATTTCAAGTAAAAATCAAATGATTGAAAAAAGCGCTTCCAATACAATACAATTACGGAAAGAATCGCTCCAAATTGAATTGCAACCGTGAACATCTTTACAAATTCATCGGAAGCAATACCTAATATTGAAGAGGCGATAATCATATGACCGGTTGATGAAACCGGCAGGTATTCTGTAATTCCCTCAACAATTGCGAGAATTATGGCCTGAAAGAAATCCATGGGAATTAGGATTTACTTTTGCGCATGATGGCAAAAATACCAATTACAAATCCAGCTAAAACAACAATTGGAGCCAGGGTAAGGCGTCGGAAATCAAAAATATCTCCTTCAGAACCTGTCATCAGTGTAAATCCAACTATAATGGTTGCAACGGAAGCAATCATCAGGTAGTAATTCTCTTTTCCAAAAACGAATTGTTGAGGAGTTGAACTTTCTTTACGGGTCGATTTTTCTTTACTCATGGGTGCAATATCTGTTTTTTGATAATTAATACAAATCTTCAATTTTAGAGTTCAGGTACCTTTGGGTACTGGTAATGGTGCTTAATGCGCTCATTATTAATCCAATTGCCAAAAGCAGAATAAATAATTCAAGGTAGGCTAAGGGGTCGTTTAACAAAGCTGCATCTGGCAACCAGGCCGGTAAGCTGTTTAATAAGGTCATGATAATAACCATACAAATAAACCAACCAAAAAATCCGTTTCTGACAGATTGCCAAACAAATGGTTTCACTATAAACCAATTGGTTGCACCTACCAGTTGCATGGTTTTGATGGCAAACCTTTTGGCATAAAGGTTTAATTTTACTGTATTGTTAATCAATATCGCTGAGATTATCAGGAACAATAGAGAAATACCAAGTAGAATTAAACCCACCGAGCGCATGTTGTTATTTACACGCTGAAACAAGTCACGTTCGTAGTTAATTTCATTAATTCCCTGCATCTGCCTAAGTACACCTTCCATTCTCTGAAGTTCAAGAGGAGCGGTAAAATTTTCTTTTAAGCGAATTTGAAAGGAAGGTTTCAGCGGGTTGAATCCTAAGAAGCTGGTGAAATCCTGGCCAATTTCCTGACTAAACTCAGCAGCTGCCTGTTCGCTGGAAACGTAACGGATTTCACGCGCAAAGCCCTTTTCTTCCACTTGCGATTTTATCCGGTTAATGTCTTCCTGTTTTAAACTTTCATCCACAAAAATCTGAACAATCATGTTCTCACGAACATAAGTTGCTAGTTTACTGGATTGAATGTACAAAATTCCAAATAGTCCAAGCATCAGGAGAACCATGGAAATACTGAGAACCGATGATAAATAGCTAACCTGTTTTTTACGCTTCATACTAGCCTGAATAGGCAACAAAAATAAGCCATAGTTGCGTTGTGACAATTCATTTTAGGCTCAGGGATTGGAAAAGCCTCCACATGCGTCTATTTTTGCGGACTTACAAAACACTCATGAGCAAAGAATACAGCCACCGCGATATCGAAAAGAAATGGCAGAAATACTGGATAGACAACCAAACGTATAAAACCAAAGAAGATAAGGAGCGTCCGAAATTCTATGTGCTTGATATGTTTCCATATCCAAGTGGTGCAGGTTTGCATGTTGGGCATCCGCTTGGATATATAGCTTCGGATATTTACAGCAGGTACAAGCGCTTGAAAGGATTTAATGTTTTGCATCCCATGGGCTATGATGCCTTTGGTTTACCGGCTGAACAATATGCAATTCAAACAGGTCAGCACCCGGCCATAACTACAAAAGAAAACATCAAGCGTTACCGCGAACAGCTCGATCAAATCGGATTTTGCTACGATTGGTCGAGAGAGGTAAAAACCTCGGACCCGGAATACTACAAATGGACTCAATGGATTTTCCTGAAATTGTTTCATTCCTGGTACAATCCCATTTCCCAAAAGGCGGAGTCCATTGAAACATTAATCAACCATTTGGAAAAAAATGGCTGTTCGGGAGCCGGAGATCAGTTTTTGTCGGGAAATGTGGAGACAGAAATTCCAAAATTAGAACCTGGTGTTTGGAAAACATTGAGTGAAAAGGAACAACAGGATTTCTTGATGCATTTTCGTTTGGCCTATTTGGCTGAATCTTTTGTGAACTGGTGTCCAGCCTTGGGAACAGTTTTGGCCAACGATGAAGTGAAGGATGGAGTTAGTGAGCGTGGTGGTTATCCTGTTGAGCGCAAGTTGATGATGCAGTGGAGTCTGCGCATCACTGTTTATGCTGAGCGTTTGTTGAATGATTTGGACCAATTGGATTGGACCGAGTCATTAAAAGATTCTCAGCGCAATTGGATTGGAAAAAGTACGGGTGCGAGTGTTTTTTTTCCACTAAAAGACTCAACCAAAAAAATTGAAGTATTCACCACCCGTCCCGATACCTTGTATGGCGTTTCGTATTTAACTCTTGCACCTGAACACGAATGGGTTGCTGAAATTACCAGCGCCGAACAAAAGCAGGCTGTTGAAGAGTACGTGGCCTTTGCCAAAAACAGGTCGGAACGTGAGCGAATGGCGGATGTGAAGAAGGTAAGTGGAGTATTTAGTGGGGCATTTGCTATTCATCCCTTAACCGGAAAAGAGATTCCGGTTTGGATAGGTGATTATGTTTTGGCTGGATATGGAACAGGTGCGGTAATGGCCGTTCCTGCCCATGATAGCAGGGATTTTGCCTTTGCGCGACATTTTAATTTACCTATCCTGCAAGTAATTGAAACTCCCTCTTCCCACGATTTGAATGAAGCTTCCTGGGATGAAAAATCGGGCAAACTCATTAACTCCGATTTCTTGAATGGCCTAGAAGTAAAAGAAGCCATTTCGGCCATGATTCACCATTTGGAAGCAAAAGGTTTCGGCAAAGGAAAAACCAATTACCGCTTGAGAGATGCCATTTTTGGCAGACAAAGGTATTGGGGAGAACCGATTCCTATCTATTACAAAGATGGAATTGCCTGCCCGTTGAAGGAAGAAGAATTGCCATTGCTTTTGCCGGAAATTGATAAGTATTTACCAACCGAAACCGGAGAGCCGCCATTGGGACGTGCAAAGGATTGGAAGTACCAAGGAAAATACGAATATGAATTGAGTACCATGCCAGGTTGGGCCGGCAGTTCCTGGTATTTTTTGAGGTACATGGATCCAGGAAATCCAACTGCATTAGCATCCGAAGAAGCCTTGAAATATTGGCAACAGGTTGATTTGTATTTAGGAGGAAGTGAGCATGCCACAGGACATTTGTTGTATGTTCGTTTCTGGACTAAGTTTTTATTTGATTTGGGTTTGATTCCAGTTAACGAACCGGCAAAAAAGCTCATTAACCAGGGAATGATTCAAGGGATGTCGGAGAAGTTGAAAAAGTTGGAACCAAGTCGTTCAAAGCTGTACAATGTGGTAGGACAAACCAATGAAAAAGGAGACCTGGTGGATAGTTACTATGAACTTTTAATTGACGGAAAGCAATACAAGTTTAGCTCAAGACCTTCTGATTTGTTTATTAGTGAGAATGCTTTGCACTATTTTGAATCGGAAAAGCCTGAATTTACAGCTTCCAATGTCGATATCAGTTTTGTTGAAAAGGCTGTGGTTAATGTCCCTGGTTTCAGCCAAGCCCATCATTATGAGAATGCGATATTTTTAACAGCGGGTGGATTTTGGTACAAGGGCGATTTCACCTCGTTTGGTAATGGCCAAAGCGAGGAAATGATTAGTTACCAAGAGGTAGAAAAAATGTCCAAATCCAAGTACAATGTGGTAACACCAGATTCCATTGTGGACCATTACGGTGCTGATACCCTTCGCTTGTATGAGATGTTTTTGGGTCCATTGGAGCAAAGCAAACCTTGGAGCACACAAGGAATTGAAGGAGTTCATCGCTTCTTAAAACGCTTGTGGCGTTTATTTTACGATGCCGATGGAAATTGGATTGTAAACGACAATCAACCCGAAAAAGCAGAACTGAAGAGTTTGCATAAAACCATTCGTAAAGTAGGCGAGGACATTGAGAATTTCTCCTTCAACACTTCGGTAAGTACATTCATGATTTGCGTGAATGAATTGATGGATTTGAAATGCAACAAACGCGCTATTCTGAAAGATTTGGTTGTTGTTGTTTCTCCTTATGCGCCACATATTGCAGAAGAATTGTGGCAGGCTTTGGGTGAGCAAGGAAGTGTTACCGAAGCAAACTTCCCGGTTTTTAATCCTGAGTTTTTGGTGGAAGACAGTTTCAGTTATCCTATATCAATAAACGGTAAACACCGCACCAATATTGAGTTTAGCTTGAATGCCGACCCAAAAGAAGTGGAAAAAACAGTGTTAAAGGATGAGATTGTTATCAAATGGCTTGAAGGAAAAGCACCTAAGAAGGTGATATTTGTAAAAGGCAAAATTGTAAATGTGGTAATTTAGTGGGAAACTATGGCTATGGCTTTTGGCGATAGCTTGGGATTCGTAAACGATTTAAAGGGCTGGGCTTTTTGCTTTTGGCCATTTGCCATTGGCTTTGGGTTCGTAAACGATTTAAATTGGTAGGCTATGGCTATTGGCTATGGCATTAGATTCGTAAGTGATTTAAATGGCTGGGCCTTTTGCTTTTGGCAATTTGCCATTGGCTTTGGGTTCGTAAACGATTTAGATTGGTAGACTATGGCTATTGGCTATAGCTATAGCATTGGATTCGTTGGCGATTTAAAGGTCTGGGCCATTTGCTAATTTTGCCCGCCTACGACGGATTGTCTAAGCTACGGCTGATTTTAACCCCGCAAGGGGTGAAATTATTGTAGAAAGAGGCCGTCAAAATGGATGTAAGTTTCAACCCCCAAAGGGGTGGCATTATTGCAGCTATGGCTATTGGCGATAGCTATGGCATTGGTTTAGAAAACGATTTAAAGGGCTGGGGTTTTCCGCCTATGGCGGATTGGCAATCTTACCCTAGGGATTTCAAAAAAACAGCGCAATCCGAAATGACGGATTGCGCTGTTTTTTTGAATTAGACTAATGCTTTCTTAAGCAATGGCTTCAATTAAATCCTGGCGGGTAATGATATGTACATCGCCCATCAGGTCTTTAACCAATACACCGGCATTTTCTTTGGTAATTAACCTGCTTACTTCTTCCATTGAGGCATCCGGACTTACAAATGGGAAACTTGGCGACATCAAGGTTGAAACCGGTTTTGATTTCACTTCCTGTGTTTCCAATAAGGCATTAAATAAGATTGTATCGTTCAATGAGCCTACAAATTCACCCTTTTCGTTTACCACAGGCACTTGAGAAATAAAATACTTTCTCATGATTCTGCTTGCCGCATCAATGGTATCGGTATCTTTTACTGTTACCAGTTTCAAGTGTTTATGGGAGTCAATTAGGTTGATAGCTTTGGTTTGTTCATTGGATAGGAATCCGCGGTCGCGCATCCAATCGTCGTTGAACATTTTGCCCATGTAACGGGTGCCATGGTCGTGGAAAATCACAACCACCACATCGTCCTTTTTAAACATGTGACGCATCTGAATCAAACCGGCAATTGCAGCTCCTGCTGAGTTACCAACAAAAATGCCTTCTTCTCTTGGAATACGGCGTGTAAAAATGGCCGCATCTTTATCGGTTACTTTTTCAAAATGGTCGATTATACTGAAATCTACGTTTTGAGGAAGGAAATCCTCTCCAATTCCTTCGGTGATGTAGGGGTAAATTTCATTCTTATCAAACTCGCCGGTCTCTTTGTATTTTTTGAAAACAGAGCCGTAAGTATCAATGCCTAATACTTTAATGTTTGGGTTCTTTTCCTTGAGGTATTTTCCAGTTCCGCAAATGGTTCCTCCGGTTCCAACACCAACCACCAAATGGGTGATTTTACCTTCGGTTTGTTCCCAAATTTCAGGACCGGTGCTTTCGTAATGGGCCTTGGAATTGGATAGGTTATCGTATTGATTGGGCTTCCAGGAATTTGGAATCTCGCGTTCTAGGCGACTTGAAACCGAATAATAGGAGCGGGGATCTTCCGGGTCAACATCGGTTGGACAAACAATTACTTCTGCGCCAAATGCTTTCAAAGCATCTACCTTTTCTTTGCTTTGCTTGTCGGTTGTGGTAAAAATGCAACGATATCCTTTAATAACTGCGGCAATGGCCAGACCCATACCGGTATTTCCGCTGGTTCCTTCAATAATGGTATAACCCGGTTTTAAACGCCCATCCTTTTCAGCATCTTCAATCATTTTTAGCGCCATACGGTCTTTGATTGAATTGCCGGGATTAAAGGTTTCTACCTTAGCAAGAACGGTACAAGGAAGTTCACGCGTAATTTTATTCAGTTGAACCAAGGGGGTATTGCCTATGGTTTCAAGGATATTCTTATTCCACATACCGCGAAGGTAGCTACTTGCTACCCAAATTCGGAATTCTAGTTCTGATAAATGGTTTTTTAGACTGATTAAAGAGGAATTACCTCATGCCAAGTAATTCAGGGAAAGGGATATTCAGGCTTACAATATAGGCAACCAAGGTGATTGCCGAATAAAGCAAAAACTCTCCAATTGGCGTGTATTTGCGAACGTCAACCCCTTGCATTTTGCAGTAAATAGCAAGCATGATTTTCTCGATAAGATAGGCGATAACCGTTGCATAGGCTATTCCTTTGATGCCCATACCAAGTTTCACAAACCAAAGCGATAAGATTAAATTGATGATGAGGTAATTGGTTGAAACCAGGTAAAATACGCGGTTCTTCATCAAACCCATAATAACCGTTTGGGGGAACAACATGCGTGAGATAATCAACAACAGGTAAATATTGAATACCTCATAACCCGCTTCTAAATCCTTATTGTAAGCTAATTGGAAAAGGTATTTGCTTGTGAAAATCAACAATATTGTACCGGGAAATAGCCAGCGCATTAGGTTTCTGGATGATGCCTTGAGTTTGGCTAGTCCATCTTCAAGCTTACCTTCTTTGTTGAAGTTGGCAATTTCTCCGCTGTAAATATTACTCAATGAATTGGCAAGTATCAAAAAAATAGGCAGCTCCTTTGAGGCATACCTAAAAACGGCAAACTCATGTGGTGTAAAGTAGTGGTCTACAATGAAGCCATTGATGTAATCCATGCTGCCGGCCAACAAAATGGAGAACATAAACGGAATTACTTTCACCATAAATTCTCCAATCAAGCGCGTATGAATGGAAATGGTGGAATACTTCATCAACAAAATGATGGTATAATTGAATTTTATCAAAGCCAATATTAACCACATATTGATGGCCAAATTCAAGCTGTATTCCAAGTAAATGGGTAAGCAAAGAAGAAGTATTTGAGCAATAAAAGTTATCACTCCCCAGATAATTAGCGACCTGTATTTTCCTTTCAAGTAGAAAATAAAATCAGCCAGGTAGGAGGGCGTATTCAGAAAAACCACCACCGAAAACATCTGAAACAAATCCATGTCTTTGGGGTGATAAAGTCCGATAATGTAAGTCGCAATTCCACCAAACATGCTGAACACTGTGAGCAATACAAAGGCATTGAAGAGAATGCGACGTTGCTTTTCTTCATCACTGCCATTGAAAAATGGAATGAGTGTATTGGTGATACTTGATGTCCAAAACCAGGTTACAGTACCGCTCACCAAAAGCAGCAATTCGTAGCGACTGATAATTCCGGTTCCGTAGCCACCGCGTGCGTAGGTAATTTTGGCTAGCAGAATTGAAATCAGAAAAAATGCCCCAAACCGCAGAAATTGGTAAATCTGCAAGCTGTTGTATTTTGTCAGAGTAAAATTCCGTAGCATGGGTAATTTTTGGCGGCAGCCAAGATAGGAAAAAGAAGAAACTGCAAACCAATCAAAATCATCCGGTTTGGATTGATTTTTTAAGTGGATTGAGGGAGTGGAATTTACTTCAGTTTTTTACGACTCAACCACAAGGAATTGCCAACTACAATTACATCACTAAAGGCCATTGACAAAGCCCCAAGCATGGGGTGTAAGTAACCCATTGCCGCAAGTGGAATGCAAATTACATTGTAGAAAAAGGCCCAGAACAGGTTTTGTTGAATGGTTTTGTAAGTTAATTTGCTGAGTTGATGCGCTTCCATTAAGACTTTCAAATCCTGTCTAACCAAAACAATTCCTGCAGATTGGCGAGCAATATCGCTTGCTTTTGAAAATGAAATTCCAATATCTGAGGAAGATAGTGCAGGAGCATCGTTAATGCCATCGCCAATCATGGCTGTAATGCCTTTATCTTTCTCGCTTTGAAGCAGTTTCATTTTATCGGCAGGAAGCAATTCGCCAATGGCTTTGCCCGGAAAACCAAGCTCCTGGCTGGTTCGATTCACTTTTTCTTGTTTATCTCCGCTGAAAATAAAACCGTTTAATTCGGCAGTTTTCAGGTAATCGCTCAATTCGTTGGCATGTGCTTTCAACTCATCCTGAAGCTTTATTCCAGCAACCAGATTATGCTCTTGTTCAAGCACTAAATCAAAGTCTTGGTTTGATTTCGATTTTCCGAAACGCCAGTTAGATCCTTGCCAATTGAAATGCATGCCGTCGCCTTTTTCTTCACGAATGGATTCAAAAGCGATGCTGTTTTTGTTCCAATCGGGAAATTGCGCACAAAGTGAACGCGCAATAGGATGAGAGCTGTGTTGTTCAACCTGAAACAACAGGTTTTTGACTTCATCAGACTGGTGTTGTCCAAAAACAACCAAATCCGAGAATTGGAATTTTCCCGTACTTAAGGTTCCTGTTTTGTCGAAAATCCAATTTTTACTGCGTGCAAAGAGCTCAATTGTAGCCCCACCTTTGATTAAAATGCCCATTTTAGCGGCACGTCCAATTCCAACCATTAAAGCCGTTGGTGTTGCAAGTCCCATAGCGCAGGGACAAGAGATTACCAGCACTGCGACAGCGCGCAGCATACTTGCTGCAGAACCCAAATCGAACACAAAATAAGAAACCAAAAAGGTAAGAAGAGCAATGCCAATTACTACCGGAACAAATACAGCCGAAACACGGTCGCCAAGTTGTTGAATGTTTGGTTTACTTGCTTGTGCTGATTTCACCATTTCGATGATCTCATTCAAAATGGTTTTCCTACCCACCTGATTTACACGAACTGTGAGTTGGCCTTCGGTAAGAATGGTTCCGGCTACAACCAATTTGCCCTTCTGCTTAGATTGTGGAATGCTTTCTCCACTTAGCATACTTTCATCTGCATAGCCTTCTCCCTCTTCCACTTCACCATCCACAGGAATCATATCTCCGGAATTTACCCGAATTTTATCACCAGGTCTTAGTTCCGTAATTTCAACCTCCGAGGCAATTTTTCCAATGAGCAATCTAGCCTTAGTGGGTTGAAGTTTCTTTAAGGCCTCCAAGGCATGAGTTGTTTGTTTTACCGACCTTTTCTCAAGCAAATTTCCCAATAAAACAAAGGTGATTATGCTTGCACCGGTTTCATAAAACAGGTAGTTGTGCACCTCATGTGTTCCTGCATTTAGGAAAGTTCCGGCAATTGAATAAACCAAAGCCGAAAATGCGCCTGTAAAAACAAGCACGTCCATATTGGGTACACCTGATTTTAGGCTATGGTATCCATTTTTTCCGAAGTACCAAAGGCCCATGCCATACACCGGAATAGATAATGCTAACTGCACCCAAGGGTTATGAAGCGGTTCCCAACTAATTACCATGTGCGCCATAAGTGGGAGAGTGAAAAACAAGGAGAATATCAACTTCGATTCCAAGGTTTCTAAAAAACCATTGGCCGTTTGGGTTGAATCTTCCCGTTTTACTTTGTAGCCTAAGTCTTCAATGGAGTTTATGATTGTTTCTTCCTTCAGCGCTTCAATCCATTCAAAGCGAACTTCGCCGGTAGCAAAGTTAACATCCACTTCTTTCAACCCTTGCTTTTCCAATGTCTTTTTAACGCTCATGGCGCAATTGGTACAGGTCATGCCTTCTACCTGAAGCTCTTTGATAAGGGTATCCATGCTTCAAAAATAAAGATTGAAATGGGGTTGACGCATAATTTTTTGTCAGGATTTGGTGAAGCCGATTTCCTCAATTCACCTAGCCTAATCATGTGATTCTAGATTTGTAAACCATTTGGATGCAGGACAGAAAATGGTTTTGGCTGATGGGGTTAGAATTTTGGCTGAATAATTCTGAAAATACCTAGCTTGCGGTTTATCAATTTATGTGCAGGCTTTTCCAACATAATCGGATTCTTCTAATTTTCCTTTGGGGAATGCTTGTGGTCTGCCTTCCAGAGAAATTACATGCGCAGAACTATTTCCGCATTGTTACTCCTGAGAAACATGTAGTTATTTCGCTTCAAAAAAGTAGGGCAGAGCTTTTTTTGTTGGATACACTTCGGAAAGAGTCGGTTAGTGGACGCATTGAGCAAATAAATTTAGAGGGGATCACCTTGCGGGTGAATGGAAGTTCGATGGCATTTTTGTGGAAGGATGTAAAGTCGTTTAGAATTCGTTCGGGAACTCTTTTTAATGGTGTATTGCTCTCTACCTATTGGGTTGGAATTGGAATTGCGGAGGCAATTTATCTGAACAAATTGGTGAAGATGGAGAACAACAAAAATCTGGCTATTTATCATGCCTTTTTCCTGGGAACTACGGTTTGGATTCCTCCTTTTTTCTTTCACAAAGCCCAACAGTATCGTTATCCTTTGGTGGAGTTGTCTCCTCAACAAGGAATTTGGGTAAGTCCGCTTAACTTTGGTCTTTAGTGGACATTTGAAAAAATTAGGCTTTTCAAACGTTTGAATGCATTCCTTGGATTGCAAGCTAAAAGTTCAGTGTTAATTGGGTTTTGGTCTTTAAATCTGAATGGTTTTGAATTTCTATCAAAAATTACTAGCTTGAACTTTTGAAATCAAGGTGAAAAATAACCATACCTTTTCATTTCGGTTTACGCCACTAGTCTACTAAAAATGAAACCCAATCTGCCTCATTCATTCAATTTCAAGTTTGTATGTTGTTTGCTGCTATTTGCTATTATTCAGTTAGTTTCATTCCGGGTAAAGGCGCAGAACTCCGTATTAATCGAATTGGATAAAAGCAAAAAAAAGGCATGGATAATTTTGGATGAGGATGAAATTGGTTTGGAATTGGATAGCGGAAATGTGAAAGATTACGCGAAAAGCATTACCCCGGAAGGAATAGTGTTGGTGGGTTCCAATAGGCTTTATTCCTGGTCGCAAATAAAGTCAATCTCATTTCCCAACCGCTATCGAGGGAAAAGAGCGAAAGGTATATATTGGTCTATTGTTGGAACGGGAGTTTTTTTTGTTCTTGCTGCTGATTTATACAATTCCAGAACCTACACCTACAGGTATTATCCGATTAGTCAATACGTTTTAGGTCTTTCACCAATTTGGGGCTTGGTCATTCCAATTGTGCATGAATTAATAGGAGGGCCTTCAAAAACAATTAAGCTTGAAACAACAGGCGAAGTTAAGGTTAAACCTTATAAAAATAAGACAAGGTTCCCGCTTGAAAAAGGAGGAGAAAATGAGTAGGCTTATCAATTCACTGTTTTTGAGAATGAGTAGCACTTGGAATCCAGCTTGGATGTCTCAAGCAATTCATTTCTTATTTCTTGTTTGGCTGATAATTTGGGCTCCAAATCCGCTTCGTGCACAAACCCAGAATAGTATTTTCAACCATGCGGAGCTTGAATTGAATTTGGGAACTCATCAGCTTGGCTTCTACAGAGATGCCCCGGAATGGATTGGCAACTCCATGTTGGCAAATGTTGTTCAGCTGGGACTTACCCTTCCCATTGCTCCCAATTCTGCTTTGATTGCCCAAGCAGAGCTTCAACGCCAATACAGTTTTGATGAAGACTATTATTGCGATGTTGGTTGTGGAAGCACAGTTAATGTTCGAACAATGGATGAATCCTATTTGGTGAAACCTTTTTTGGGATTGGGGTTAAGACACTATTTTATGAGTTCCGGTATGTGGGTTCAAGCCTCGTATGTTGCTAGCTATGCGCCTTTTTATTCCGGTTCGGGAAAAAATGGACATTATTATTACTATTACAGCAATGGAACCTATCGTTCTACCGAATACTATACACTTACCACATTCAAATCTGTTCCTGTTTTTCAAGGGTATTTGAGGCTTTCGCTGGGTTATCAATTCAGACCATTTAGAAAAAGTGGAATGGGGTTTGGTTTAGGAACCTATTGCGCATATGGAAAAAATGCGATGGCATTTGATGTAACCAGAGCTGGTAATCTTGGCATATCCCATTCCAATAGTCTACGCACAAACGAAATTATTACTCAGGTTGATTTTGGCTTTTCAGCTTCCTTTTTCGTGCCTTTGCGTGAACTTAGGAAAAGGAAGTAACTGGGTATTAAAAAAATAACAAACTCATTTGCAAAGGATAATAAGAGATGAAATCAACTTTACCATTGATATTGCGCCAGTTGAAGTTTGAAAACTTTAAGACCAGATTTTTGGAAAGCGATTGAAAAATCCTAGTTTTATGAATGCATTTCAATATGTGTTTTGGTTTGATTGATTCCTGTATTCCATTCAAACCCAATAGAAAATTGAACTGGTTTTTACTCAAAACAAAAAAAAGCATGAATCGAATTGCATCAAGGTCAATGAACACGAATCTAAGGATTCTTTTGGTGTTCATTGTTTTGGTATTCGGATTTTTAATGCCATTGAATGCGCAAAATGCGGTTTTGGTTGATATTGATGCAGGCAGCCGCAAAGCCTGGATTGTTTTAGAAAAAGATAGAATTGGCCTTGAATTGGACAGTAGTAAGGTTGAAGACTTTGCTAGCAGCATTACCAGTGAAGGCGTTATTTTGAATTCATCAAATCGGCTCTATTCGTGGTCGGAAATAAAATTTATAGATGTTCCAAACCGGTATTTAGGAAAAAAAAGCAAACAAATTTACTGGTCGGTAGTCTGTACAGGGCTTTTTATTGGATTGGCAACAGATTTGTATGTGTCGCAAACCGACCCTTATATGTATATTCCACTAAGTGCCTTAAGCTTGCTCACTGCGCCGGTTTGGGGGATTTTAGTTCCAGTTATAATTGAGCTTGCAGATGGACCTAACAACCGTATTCGGCTTGAAATTGAAGGTGAGGTAAAGGTTGAACCTTATCAAAAAAAGGTACGGTATTCTATTCAGAAAGGAGCCACAAGATGAGCATGCTTAGTTTTTTGAATGCCCAGCAGGTGAAAAGGTCATTTGCCAAGAAAATCACCACTCATAAAGCGCTGGGATTTGTTCTGATAAGCTGCTTACTCGTTGGCTTTCCTGTTTGTTTGTATGCTCAAACACAACCCAATTTATTAAATCAAATGGAGTTGGAGCTTAGCCTGAATTACCATTCCATTGGATTTTCAAAATCAGAACCGGATTGGATAAAAGGAACTTTAGATGCAAGTAGTGCACAACTGGGTTTAACTCTTCCGATTTCTTCCAATTCTGCATTGATTGGACAATTAGAGGTTCAAAAACAAACCAAAAGATCCTATTCGGAGCTGGAAAATACCTATTTGGTTAAGCCATTTTTTGGAATAGGTATTCGGCATCATTTCATGAGCTCGGGATTGTGGATTCAAGCCAGTTATATTGCCACTTATGCTCCGTTTTTTTCGGGCTCATCTAGCACGGGTTATAGAGGACCTTATGATCCTTATTCCTACAACTACTATTACATACAAAACTATTCTGTCACCACCTTTAATTCCATTCCCGCTTATCAGCAGTTCTGGCGTTTTTCGCTTGGATATCAATTCAGACCCTTCAAACAAAGTGGATTGGGTTTCGGATTAGGTGTTCATTCCACCTTGGGTAAAAACGTAATGGAATTTGATGTGGTAAAAAATGGAATTCGCGCAGAGTTAGAATCCTATCAAAAACGAGAAACCGTCTTTATTTCTCAAAATGCTATCGGTTTTTCATTCTCTTTCTTTGTTCCGCTAAAAGAATTAAAAAAGGAAGATTAGTTCTAAATTAGTTCTTCAATAAAATTGTACTAATCAAATCATTAACCAGCAAGAATTTCAAACAGCCATCAACCTGAAACCATTTATGGCATAAAAAAAGCCTCCGAAGAAGCTTTTCTATGAACAATAAAGAGGTATAGTTTACTCAAGAACGCAGTACAAACCAAACATAACCATGCAGGCGCCAATGCTGGTTGGTCCATACAAAAGCACACTATACAAACTGCTTGAATAGGGAATTACCATGGTGCTGAAACAGCCGGCTAGTAAAATTAAAGCCCCTACCAATACCATCCTAAAACCACGGGTTGTTCTTGCTACCGTTTCCTTAGGCGGACAATTTAAGGCTTCGTTCATTTGATTTTCCAGGTTTTCCTGCTGATTTGTAAGTAGTACATCGTTTCTTTCCATACGTATTGCTTTAATAATTTAATACTAACATAGTTTACAGAAAAATGTTTTGCAAGTAACTGATGTTCTTTGTGTTAAAAACAAATGAGCGTTAGGTTGACCTAACGCTCATTTGAGTAAATTTTATATTCAGAATTGCTCTTCAAATGCAAATCCCTGGTTTAAGAACCTTGTTTCAAGCTCAATGCAATTCGCTTGCGTTGCAAATCAACATCAAGCACCTTTACGGTAACATGTTGTTGCAGTTTTACAACCTCTGCAGGGTCTTTCACAAAATGGTTTGCCATTTCAGAAATATGTACCATTCCATCTTGCTTTACACCAATATCCACAAAGCATCCAAAGC
This sequence comes from Bacteroidia bacterium, assembly GCA_023151275.1. Lineage (GTDB taxonomy): Bacteria > Bacteroidota > Bacteroidia > UKL13-3 > UKL13-3 > CAISCU01. Next base: position 58,781 of record JAKLJI010000007.1, read on the forward strand.
GGGTTATATTCGTAACAATTCCAGGTAAAACCATTCCTGGCGTTAGGTCTTCTGGCTTTCGCACATTGGCAAATTCAAATTCCTCCAATTTGGTGCGTGGGTCGCGACCGGGTTTTGCCAATTCCTCCAAAATGTCTTTTATGGTTGGTATTCCAAAGGTTTCGTCAACATATTTCTCTGGTTTGATTTGCTTTCTCAAAGATTCAAGCTTAATCAAATCATCCACATCGCAGTTGAGGTCTTTGGCCATTTTCTTTACCAATCCGTAAGCTTCCGGGTGAACCGCCGTGTTGTCTAATGGATTTTTTGAATCGGGAATACGTAAAAAACCTGCGCATTGTTCAAAAGCTTTATCGCCCAGCCTAGGAACTTTTTTCAGTTCTGCACGCGACTTAAACGGGCCATTTTCGGTTCTAAAGTTCACAATGTTTTTGGCAAGTACCGGTCCAATCCCTGAAACATAGTTTAATAGGCTGTGTGACGCGGTATTCACATGTACACCAACTTTATTTACGCAGCTCAAAACCACCTGGTCAAGGCTTTCTTTGAGTTGGTTTTGATTGACATCGTGCTGGTATTGACCAACTCCAATTGATTTTGGGTCGATTTTTACCAACTCGGCCAATGGGTCTGCCAGGCGTCGACCAATGGATATTGCTCCGCGAACGGTCAAATCCAAATCCGGAAATTCTTCTCGAGCTACTTCAGAAGCCGAATAAATGGATGCACCACTTTCATTCACCAAAAACACCTGAACTTTTCTATCGAAATCGGTTTCTCTCACCAGGGATTCTGTTTCTCTTCCGGCAGTTCCATTTCCAACCGCAATGGCATCAATGGCATACACTTTTACCAATTGCTTCAGTTTTTCTTTGGATTGAAAGGTTTCATTGGCAGGTGCAAAAGGATAAATGACGCTATGATGCAATAAGGCTCCTTCTTCGTTCATCACGGCAATTTTGCAACCGGTACGAATTCCAGGGTCAATGGCCAAAATTCGCTTTTGTCCCAATGGCGATGAAAGCAGAAGCTGCCTGAGGTTTTCGGCAAAAACAGCAATGGCTTCCTTATCTGCCCTTTGCTTTGCCGAAGCTCGTGTTTCGTTTTCAATAGAAGGTGAAAGCAACCTTTTGTAAGAGTCTTCCAAAGCCAGTTCCAATTCCCGGCTGGCATCTGTATTTCGTTTGATGAGTAGGCGACTTAATTTGTCGAGCACAATTTCTTCATCCGGTTCCATAATCAAGGTAATAAAACCTTCATCTTCGGCTCTGAACAAAGCCAATAAGCGGTGGGATGGACAACGCGTTAATTTTTCGTGGAAATCAAAATAATCGCGGTAAGCTGCGGCTTCCGATTCTTTACTTTTCAAAACCATGGCATGCACCACTGCATGTTGTTGGTATTGAATGCGAACCAATTCACGGGCTTGCAAGTTCTCGCTAAATAGCTCTGCGACAATGTCTCGTGCACCCGCCAATGCATCTTCAATTGTTTCTACATGGTCGGATAAATAGGCTTCGGCTTTGCTGGTAACATCCCCATTTTGTTCTTTGAGTAACCATTCAGCCAAAGGTTCAAGTCCTTTTTCGCGAGCCAGCGTTGCACGGGTTTTTCGCTTGGGTTTATAAGGCAAGTAAAGGTCTTCAAGCACCTGTTCGTCCATGCACGACTCAATTTGCTTTTTCAGTTCAGGACTTAATTTACCCTGTTCATCAATGGTTTTTAGAATGAAAGCCTTCCGCTCCAGCAAATCATCGTACCAATTGATGGCTTTTTGGAGGGCTTCAAGTTGAATCTCGTCCAGTCCACCGGTTTTTTCTTTCCGGTACCTGGCCATAAACGGAATTGTGGCACCTTCTTTAAGCAATTGAGTAACGGCCTCAATTTGCCAAGGTGCGGCTTGAACATAGTTTTGAATATAGGAATACCTAGCTTGATCGCTCATACAAGCAAACATAAGTTCCGGATTCTTTCTGTGCACAGCTCAGTTTTAAACCTACTGATTCTTACTACCTAAAACTTATCCCGATTCCTGGGGTTGATTTGTTGAAAAAAGTTCCCATTCCAGCTTAATTTCCCTGCATGAGCGATTTTGTTGATTTAATCAAAAAATTGGATTCCAGTACCCGCACTTCCGATAAATTGGCAGCGCTGGAATTGTATTTTCAACAAAATTCAGAGGCCGAAATAGGCTATATGGTGGCGCTTTTTTTAGGTAGAAAACCCTCGCGTATTGGTAATAGCCGTGAGCTTAGAGCTTGGGTTTTAGAATTGGTTGATATTCCTGAATGGTTGTTTGAAGAATCCTATGCCGTAGTTGGAGATCTCTCTGAAACGCTTTCCCATCTGTTACCCGAAAGGCCATCAAGCCAAACCCTTTTCCTGGCCGAGTTAATTCCTCAGTTGGAGAAACTTAAAGGTGCAGCGCCAGAAGAACGTAAAGCTTTTATGCAAAACCTCTGGTTGAATTTGGATAAAGACGCGCGTTTTGTAGTCAATAAATTGGGTTCAGGAGGTTTTAGAATTGGGGTTTCTTCTAAATTGGTAATGAAAGCCTTAGCTAAATTTTCTGGTCAGGAGGAAGGCGTTATTGCCCACCGACTCATGGGAAATTGGCATCCCTCAACCCAATCCATTCTGGAGCTCATTCGTGAACCTGTTAGCGATGATTTATCGAAGCCTTATCCCTTTTTTCTGGCAAGTCCTTTGGAGGAATTACCAGCTGAAGAAAGCTTAATTCAAGATTGGTTGGCCGAGTACAAATGGGATGGAATTCGCGTTCAATTTATCAAACGCAAAGGCAATTGGTTTTTGTGGAGCAGGGGCGAAGAACTCATAAACGAAAGCTTTCCTGAGTTTGAAAAACTAGCTGTCGCATTGCCTGAAGATGTTGTTATAGATGGCGAATTGATGGTTTTTGAAAATGGTTTACCTGCCAGCTTTCAACGGTTGCAAAAGCGGCTCGGACGGAAGAATCCGGGTAAGAAAATCCAAGCCGATTATCCGGTTCGGATTTTGGCTTATGATTTATTAGAGCGCAATCAACAGGATTTGAGGGAAGAAGAATTGCATATTCGGAGGTCTCAACTTGAAGCGCTTGTTGACTCCACTGCTTTTCCTGAATTACTTGGTTTTTCGGAAAGCATTGCGTTTTCAAGTCAGGAACACTTGGAGACTATTCGGCTTGATGCCAGAAAGCTTGGCAGTGAAGGCTTGATGTTAAAACGTGCGAATTCAAGCTATCAAAGTGGCCGAAAACGTGGAGATTGGTACAAGTGGAAACTTGATCCTTTTACGGTAGATGCGGTACTAATTTATGCGCAAGCTGGTCATGGCCGAAGGGCAAATCTGTACACCGATTATACCTTTGCTTTAAAAAATTCAGATGATAATTTGATTCCTGTGGCTAAGGCCTATTCCGGATTAACAGACGCTGAATTGATTGAAATTGATGCCTGGATTAAAGCCAATACCTATGAAAAATTTGGTCCGGTTCGTTCGGTTAAAGCTGAGCTTGTTTTTGAAATTGGTTTTGAAGGAATTGCGGAATCATCCAGGCATAAATCTGGAATTGCTGTACGCTTTCCCCGGATTATCCGATGGCGGAAAGACAAATCTCCTGGAGAAATAAATAACCTGGATGATTTGAAATGCTTAATCGGGAAGTGATGGCTCATTCATTGAAAGAATTTTATTCATTTCAGAAACTTCTTCATTCAATTTTATTGCTGATTCTTTTACCAATGGAATCAAACTAGTATCATTTTCATCAATCAACAAATCAACCAAACCTAGGATATTGGCCAATGGAGCTCTTACCCGGTGCGAGTTGGCGTAGGAATAGGATTGAATTTGTCCGATATGTTTTTCTAACAAAGAGTTTTTCTCTTCCAGGTTTTTTTCGGCAAAAACCTGCTTGGTAATATCTTTAGCGAATACCAGCCTGGATTTCCTTCCCTCAAAAAGAAAGGGAAAGCTAATAATTTCCATGTGTTTTAAACTTTTGTCGGGCATAACATGTGCCCAAACTCCAGAGAAATGCTGGTTATCGGGCAAACTATCAATGGTACTGTGTAATCTGTCCTTTCCTTCAGGTGATAAGAAATCCATCATAGTTTTCGACAAAATTTCAGCAGGTTTTAATCCATGGGCCTGGCATGCAGCTTTATTTGCCTGAAGTATTTGCAAGGTGTTCACATCGTAAATCCACATGGGAATTGGGGAGTCTTGAAATAGAAGTTCATACTGCCGATTGGCTTCACCTATTTTCCTAAAATAACCAGATATCAAACCGTATAAAATAAACCCGGTAACAGAAACAAAAAAGACACCTTTGTAATTTTGGAAGGTGGTTAATTGTTCTGCATTGCTGCTAAGAAGCTCAATGTAAGAATCGCTGAGGAATATCCATAAGAAGCCAATTAGCAAATAAATTGCAACAATCTTTAGGGCTTTATTCCGAACCAGATGATTCACGCTGATAAGGTAAAAAAAAATCCTGCGAATTGCAGGATTTTTTTTATGATTTTTGATAATAATGCTATGCGTGCATGCGATTCTTTTTCTCTAGCAACAGGTCTTGCGACTCAACATGGTCAGGATCTGGAACGCAGCAATCAACCGGACAAACAGCTGCGCACTGAGGTTCTTCATGGAAACCAACGCATTCTGTGCATTTTGAAGTAACAATATAATAGGTATCGTCGCTCTTAGGTGCAAAACGCTGATTTACGTCCACCGTTTCACCATCTACAGTAAGTGAACCGCTCAAGTTGTTTCCGTCTGCCCAGGCCCATTCAGCACCGGCTTCATAAATAGCGTTATTTGGACACTCTGGTTCGCATGCACCGCAGTTGATGCATTCGTCTGTGATCATGATTGCCATATCAGTAAATATTTTAGGTTGATTAGTCCTGCAATTTTAGTTTTGTTGCTTGAATACAGAAAGTAGAATGAATCTAAATTATCCGACATATTCACAGAGGCTGGATGCTTTTGTAAAACTTGGCCAGATTTTTAAACAGGTAAAAGAAGACAATAGCTTCATTCAGAAGGCTTTTGTATATAACAATTGGTTTACCCCGTCAAACCAATTGCTTGCCATACAGGCTTTGGGTAATGAATTGAGTTTTGAAAAATTACAAAATTGGACCGAAGCTCATCCACCAGTTTTAGCTGAAAAAGAGCCCAAAAGGGTTGCAATTATTATGGCTGGCAATATTCCATTGGTTGGATTTCATGACTTATTATCGGTTTTGATTTCAGGGCATTGTGCATTGGTTAAACCCTCCTCCGATGATGAAGTGTTGATGAAATGGGTGATAGATGAATTGATGAGTATAGAACCCTTGTTTGCCAATCAAATAGAGTGGGCAAAGGAAGGGAAGTTGAAGGAGTTTGATGCTGTAATTGCTACAGGTAGCAACAATAGCCATCGCTACTTTGAACAGTATTTCAAAAACAAAAAATCCTTATTGCGCAAAAACCGAAATAGCATTGCCATTTTACTGGGAAACGAAACACATGAGCAATTGGAAGCCCTGGCGGATGATGTATTCATGTATTTTGGCTTAGGATGCAGGAATGTTTCTAAGGTGTTTTGGCCTAAAGGCTATTTTCCGGAACCTGTTTTTAGGGCCTTTGAGAAATATGCAGACATCATTCATCATCACAAATATGCCAATAACTATACCTACCATAAAGCCATCTTTTTGATGAACCAAACCAAGCATTTCGACAACAACTTTATTTTGGTGAAGGAAGATGAAAAGTTGGCAAGTCCATTGGGTGTTTTGCTATTCCAGGAATATGAATCTCAAGAAGAGGTTACCAATTGGTTAAATGACCACAAAGATCAAATTCAATGCGTGGTTGGGGAGGGTTTTGGTCTGAATTTTGGTCAAAGTCAATGTCCAGCACTATCAGATTATGCAGATGGGGTTGATACCCTGAGCTTTCTAGGAGGATTGTAAGATTATTAAAATAAAATGGAAAAGGCCGGTCCTTCTTCTGACCAGCCTTTGGTGTGGATAACCACGATTTTTGCTGAAAGAAGGACAATCGGAATATTTTCTTTTCGGCCTTCCCAGCTAGCTTTTTGTTATTTACTCACTCCAACATCGTCTTGAAAAACATTGTTTATTCAAGCCAATGCTTACTGTCGTTTTTGACACAACGATGATAGTCATTCCCTCAAAACGGCAATCAACAATTGAATAATTGGGGCCATTCTACCCTCAAGTGTTGAAGATTCCTGTTTACTAGGTAAGATTTGAATGGATAAGCTGTGCAATATGAGGTCTGAAATACTCCCAAAAAACAAAGAGGGTCGGCAAAATTTTGTCCGACCCTCTTTAAACAAGGTTAATTATTTTTTCTTCTTTTAATTCTTGTCAATCAAGGTAAGAAACAAATCAGCTGCAATTTCTTCCATGGGATTGGTTCTATCAAGCAGAGGATTGACTTCAGTAATTTCTAAAGCAATTGTTTTTGGCGATTTCAACAAGCCTTTCAGCAATTCTGAAGCTTCTTGAAGAGTTAAACCATTCGGAACAGGTGTTCCGGTTCCAATTGAAATTTCAGGATCAAGGCTATCTACATCAAAAGAAACCAGAATATGGTCGCAATCGGAAAGGCGTTCAAGCGATTTGTTAATTACTTCCTGAATGCCCATGGCATCGCATTCGGCGGGGGAAAAACTCAAAATGCCTCTTTCGCGAATGGTATCTATTTCATCTTCTTCCAGGTCGCGGATATCAATCAAAACCAAATCCTGGGCTAAAATTTTTGGACTAATTTTTTCGGAACCGAGTTCTAGCAATTCCTGCCAAAGTTCAAGTTCAGATTTGCTTACCTCGTTGGCATCTTCAACCTCATGCTTCAAGCCTAAAGCAATTGCCAGAGGCATGCCATGCATATTTCCGGATGGAGTTGAAAAGGGATTGTGTAAGTCTGCATGCGCATCAATCCAAATTACGCCCAAGCGTTTTTCGGGGAATGCATTTTTAATTGCCGAAATGGCTGCAGAACCGTTGCTATGGTCGCCGGAGAGGATAACAGGAAATCCGGCATTGTTCTCCAATTCTTTCTGGATGCTTAAAACCGCACGTTTTTGAACTTCCAGAATGGAGTAAATGTTTTTCAAAAAAGGGTGTTCATTATCAGATTCAAGATCCTCTGAAAGAACTCTTTCGGGTTGATTGAGCGCATCCCAATCGGGAATGCGTTTTTTTAATTGGTTTAACAAGGCCTGAGGCCCCAATTTTGCGCCTTTTTTTCCGGCGCCGAAGTCGGATTCAATGGTAATAAACTTTACATTTTTCACAAAACCTCCCTAGGATGGTGGTAAGGCAAAGATAGGCAGGGAAGCCAATTTGCCTTGTTCATGTTAAATTTTAAGTAAGAAACGGACATAAATTCGCCTCAGGAAATCACTAATATGCTGGCAATCAAGTGCTGTGTTTAACTTGAAAATGTGTAAGTGGAGAAAGTCAAAAATTCAACATTACGAATCCTTGCTTTAGTTGTAAACTTGTAGAAAATTTATAAAAATTGAATCCTGCACCTATTCGGAATCGGTACACCGATTTGATTCATCAAACCTTCTTTTTTCCTCGTCATGGGTTTGAAGTTATTGACAATCAGTTGTTTTTTCATGGAATAAACCTGATGGAGCTTGTGGAGCGATTTGGAAGTCCACTGAAATTTACCTATTTGCCCAAAATTTCCTCGCAAATTGTAAAAGCCAGAGAGTTGTTTGAAGCTTCACGCTTAAAACACCAGTACCGCGGAAGTTACAATTATTGTTATTGCACCAAGAGCTCGCATTTTCGGTTTGTTTTGGATGAGGTACTTAAAAACAAGGTTGATTTAGAAACCTCATCTGCCTTCGATTTAGACATTATCCGTTCTTTGGAGAAAAGCGGTAAGTTCAATAAATCTCAATTCATTGTTTGCAATGGCTACAAGACAGAGGCTTATGCCCAAAAAATGGCAGCAATGGTGCAAGATGGATTTGAAAATTTGGTTTGCGTTCTTGATAATCCGGATGAGTTTGACTTATACGCCAATTATATCAAAGGGCCTGCCAAGTTGGGGATTCGTATTGCAACCGAAGAAGAACCCAATTTCCTAGTTTATACCTCGCGTTTGGGAATGAGTTACAAGCGGGTTCTTGAATTGTACCAGGAAAAGATTAAGAATCATCCCGATTTCCAACTGAAGATGCTTCACTTTTTTGTGAATTCAGGCATCAAGGATACAACCTATTATTGGAGTGAGCTGGCACGTTTGGTAAATGTGTATTGCGATGTGAAAGAGGTTTGCCCTGAATTGGATACCTTGGATATTGGTGGCGGAATGCCGATTTACACATCGCTGGGTGTGGAGTATGATTACGCGTACATGATTGATCAGATTGTTTACTACATCAAGTCAATTTGCGAAAGTCGCGGTGTGCCTGAACCCAATATTATTACAGAGTTTGGTTCATTTACTGTTGGTGAAAGTGGGGGAGTTTTGTATTCGATAATTGGCAAGAAGGAGCAAAACGACAAGGAGAAATGGTATATGATTGACAGCTCGTTTATCACCACTTTGCCAGATACATGGGGAATTGGACAGAAGTTTATTTTGCTTGCATTGAATCAATGGGACAAAGAATTCCAGCGAATCAATTTGGGTGGATTAACTTGTGATGGGCAGGATTTCTACAATTCAGATACCAATACCAACCAGGTATTTATGCCCAAAACGGCTGATGGAGAAAAATTATTTATGGGCTTTTTCCACACCGGAGCCTACCAGGAGAGCCTTGGCGGATATGGAGGTATCCAACATTGCCTCATTCCAGCACCTAAACATCTACTGATTGACAGAGACTTGAACGGAGAGTTGACTTTTGAGGTTTTTGCACAAGAACAATCTCCGGAGGAAATGTTGAAAATTTTGGGATATTGAAAAGCACCCTTATATTTGCAAAAAAGAAAATTATGGCAACCACCAGACTTAAAAGAAAAGACAGAAGAAATAAGGTAACATCTGTACTGCGTAACACACGCATTAAGGTAAATACCGAGTTGGTAAAAGTAAAATCTCCAAACAAAGAGAAAACTGTAATTATCGACTAATCGTCTTTCTTTACCGAATTGAAAAGCTACCACCAGGTAGCTTTTTTTTTGCCCTTTAGGGGAGATACGGGCATAAAAAAACCGGACAGTTTAGCTATCCGGTTTTTCGTGCCGTGAAGGAGACTCGAACTCCTACGCCCTTACGAGCACCACCCCCTCAAGATGGCGTGTCTACCAATTTCACCACCACGGCTTGGGGGTGCAAATATGAGTATTCCACCTCAAAAGAGCAAATGAAAATTTTGTATTAGCCTCCAATACCTTTGATTGGCGACAAAATCATTGAAACAGCGTCAATTACTGCAGTAAATCCATCCACAAGGGATTGGAAATCGACTACAACAAGGGTAATTGTTGCAGTTACCAGAGCAATCATTATCGCTCTTAAAATATAAACCATTCCGAATTCCATAGCGTGGGTTGTTTAGGTTTTGTAGAATCGAAGGTAAACGGATGAAATAGTTTTCAAAAAACTATTCCACAAGTCGACTTATTTTCTACTTTAGTGGGCAATATCATCATGTTAAGTGGAAAAACCAACAGAAACAATTAAGCTAGAATTTTCAACTGCCGGTGCCGAATTAATTTCGGCCGTTCATCTAGGAAACCGGCAAGAGTTTATTTGGACAGGCGAAGCTGCTGTTTGGCCGCGGCATACGCCGGTTTTGTTTCCTTTTGTTGGGAAGTCGGCAAGCAATACAATTCGCCTAAACAACAAATCCTGGCCCATGAGCCAACATGGATTTGCCCGCGATCAAGTTTTTGAAATTAATGAACTGTATACAGATTTGGTCAGTTTTTCATTGGTAGGGAATGCAGAAAAGTATCCCAATTTCCCTTTTCCCTTTTTGTTTCGGATAAGCTACCATCTAGAAGGAGATAAGCTCACTATAACCTATTCCATTACCAACACCGGTGATGAGGATTTACATTGCTCGGTTGGAGCGCATCCCGGATTTTTGTTGCCTGTTGCCAGTTTAGACCACTTTTCCATTTGGTTTGAAAAGGATGGTTCTGGCGAAGTTTCCTTTTTAAAGGATGGGCTGATTTCAGGCGAAAAACGCAGGTTGGACTTCCCTAACAATACTTTGCCGCTTAGTTCCGAGTTGTTTAAGGACGATGCCTTGGTATTTGAAAATCTAGAATCAAGAAAGATTTTGCTCGCCAAAAATTCGGGTGATTATGGAATTGAAATGGAGTATCCGGATTTCCCTTACCTTGGCATTTGGGCCAAATACCCCAATGAGTCTTTCGTTTGTTTGGAGCCCTGGCATGGATTGGCAGATGAATACAATTTCACGGGCGACTTCTCCCAACGAAAGGGCATGATGTGCCTTCCTCAGGAGAGCACAAAAGAGTTAAGCTACTCTATTCGTTTTTTGACAAAAGTCTGAATCAGGTAAAATGCGAAGGCCCCTAGCAAATAAACCAAGATATCCATTTTGTCTGAGGTAAAAGCTTGGTTGTAATTTGGAATGATCAATTCAAAAGCAATTCCAAAGAAAAGTGCGGTTCCCACTACCGCACTTTTCTTCCAATAATATGGTTTTCTAAGAATGAATGCTGATTGAATCCAGCCTGCCAGCGACAGAACCAAGGGGACAATTAGGAAATCATCCACCCAAGAGCTGGCCCATTCTGGCATTGGGAGCAGGAGAGCTGCCAGGTGGAAAAAAGCCCAAATCAGAGAGACAACCGCAAAACACAATCGGTGGAACTTGGGCATATCAACCGGGCAATGCTAATAAAAGCAGGGTTATCAACGAAATCAAACCCATTAAAACGGCTTGTCCACTTTGGATAAATTTCTCAATAATTCGCAAAACCGGGTTTGAATCGCTTCCTTTTAATTTAAACCATTCCCACAACAAAGGCTGTTCCTGCTGTTTTTGCTCCAGCTCAGCCATTTCTTTCCGGTACGAATCATCAATGATTTCTCCGCAATGTGCACAAAATGCCTTGTTTCCATTGGTCCAATTCTGGCAATGTTCACATTTTCGGATTGAAAAGGGCTCAGGCGAAGAGTTCATGTAGTTTTTTCTCGCGATAGGCGAAAATACCTTCAACTTGCTTATCCACAAAAAGCCAATGCAGAAATGGAGCCAAAATCCAACCTTTTGATTGATAGGTAATGGTATCAGTCATTATGGTAGCGTTCCCATCTGCCTTAAAGCTATGCCTGTGGTGCCAAATGGTATAAGGACCGCTGGTTTGTTCATCCACAAATTCATAAGGTGGGTTCCAGCTACTTATTAAAGTCTTCCAGAACATGGGTATGCCAAAAAGCGAAATCTTGTAACGGATTCTCGTTCCTGTATGCATGGCAATTGGAGTGGGCGTTAAAATCTTAAATCGCAAGGCGGGTGGGGTAATGGCATCCAGGTTTTCAGCTTTGCTAAAAAAATCAAATACTTCATCCAAGGGACGTTCAATGCGGGTGGTGGCGACCAAGGTCTTTTGTAACTTCATATATCCTTTAACAAGAGAAGTAGGCATTCTGTTCTGCCATTTTTACAAGTTTACAAAGGTTTTTGAGGCTAAAACATCTGTTAAACCGAGTCAAAAACAAATGTTTAATTCGCTGTAAATCAATAAAATAAAACCTAAAACCTGAAACAATTGTTAAATAAACTATGTAACAAAAGTTAATAAGATCGGTTAACAAATGTATTTCATGTTTAATTTTGTTAAATTCTTGTTTTACATTTGTTTTGTAGTCTTGTAAATCAGCATTATCCATGGATGATCTCAATAAACGCGTGTTAAGTATAATGGAGCGCAAGCAAATGACCCGATCTGGCTTTGCTACTGCATTAGACATATCGCTTCCTGTGCTTACACATATTAGCTCAGGACGCAACAAGCCGGGATTGGATTTGATTACTAAAATCCTAAGTCGCTTTCCTGAAATCTCGCCAGATTGGCTGCTTTTAGGTGAAGGAGAAATGCACAGGCAGGTAGATCAACTCGTGGATTTTAAGGCCGAAATCGACTTGTTAGAAGGCTTGAAAAAGGAATTGCAGGCACAGGAGCAACATCTGCTTCAGGTTTTGCAATATCATCAACTTTTATTAAAGGAAATCAGCTACTTAGGTGACCTAGATGCCTTACTTCAACGCAACAGGCAAGGGGCGAACTATTTGGGAGCAAAGCTCGACGAGCTGAAGTCAATGCTAAATGAGAAGGAAAAGTAGAGGTTTGTTGTTCTAATTTCTTGATTTACTGTTTGTATTATTCCATGAATTGAGGGAGTTTTAATTCGTGCCTTTGTCGAAATGTCAGGTTTGATTTCTTGCCCTCTTAGGTATTGTTGACTCAAACTGAATCAAATTTTGATTATGGGAGGGTGTTTTCAAAATGAATCAGATTCCGAAATTGGAAAGATTGAGAAGTAGGAACGAAAATCGAACTAATGAGAAATTGAATACCCAAGACCAGCTTAACTGGAATGATGAATCAATTGGTTATTTAGTTGAATTATTAATTCTAATTTGCTTTTCAAGGTTTTCCCAGGGATTTCCTTGTTTTGAGCGAGTAAATCTCTGTAGGATTAAATTCTTGATGATAAATTAGATTTCTACCCTCAATCAACACATAGTCATTGTATTTTTTTGAGGTAAAATCAAACCGGGTTTGGTTTTGATTGGAAAATACTTCTTGTGGCAAGCTATGCGAGTTGTCTCTCCATATTTTTAGAAAATGGAATTTACCTGAATGAGAAAACAGGTAAATGCGGTCATTTTGCTCGTTTTCCCATATCCCAAGGGTATCGTGGTTTCGTAGCTTATTCAGTTCTTCGATATGCCTATTGAACAAGGAATCAAAGGGTTCGATACTAAAATCACATTCCAATTTTAAAAAGGGTGAAAGCTGGGCAAGGAATAACTTCACATCCTTTGCTTCTATTGGTCGTCCTCGAACCAAATCTCTATCAAACCGATTTCTGTAAATTCCTCTTAGGTAATGAAAGAACCAAGCTGAATCTGCTTTCCCGGCTTGGTAGGCTGAATAAAAAATGGGGAAGTAATATTCATTTACCCAAGCCGACTTTTGATGAATTGCAACAAGGATAGGGATTTTTGAGTGAGCTGGAAACCCGTGGTACTTAAGGGTTATTATTACTTTTTTGAAGTTGCTGTTATCGTTGGAATCGCTGGTTTCAGGACCTCTTAGTTTTTGGTCTAAGTCCTTGATAATTTGCCAATATGCCTCTATTTCAGATTTTGTGGTTAAGCTTTTGATTTCAGATTCTATGCCTTGACCAAAAGATTTCAAGTGAATAAATAGACCAAAGGATATTGGAAGGAGAATCTTTAGCATGTGAGCCATTCTGGGTAGTTTTTCCATCCAATATGAATAAAAATGCGGACAATTTTAGCATTCTAACCTGTAATGGGGTTCAATCAATAACCCCAAAAGGGCAAGGTATCCCAACCTTGTCCTTGCAATAAATCTAGATTAGCTCTAAAAGACTAAGGAAGGCTTGATTTGAACTCTTTGTACCTTTTTTCAAAGGCCTGGCCTTTTTTGCCTCCCAGATTTTTCCATTCTTCTTCAATTTTTTCAACCCGTTTGTCTGGGTTAGGGTGGGTGGAGACAAATTCAGGAACTCCTTGTCCACCTTTTTCATTGATTTTCTCGAAAAACCGGGCAGCTCCGCGGGCATCGTATTCTGTTTCGTACAAGTATCTCACTGAGTTTAAATCGGCTTGGGTTTCATCAGCCCTGCTGAAAGTTAGTCCAAGTAATTCAATACCCAAGTTTACCAAACTACTATTGTCAATTCCCAAAACAGCTTTAAGCAGGAGCGAAATTCCCATGCTTTTTAGCATCTGACCTGTTCCATGGCGAAGGTCGGCATGGGCAATTTCATGCGCCAATACACCGGCTAAGGCATCCTCCGAATCCAGGTATTTTACAATTCCGGTAAACACCACAATTTTTCCTCCTGGCAGGCAAAATGCATTCAGCATGCTATCGTCTTCAACCAATTGAACCTGCCAATTGAAGTCGTCTTTGTGGGTTATTTTTCCAGAGTTCAAAATGGTTTGGGTAATGCGGTCGAGGTGGGCATAAGCTTCAGGATAATCTTCTTTGGCTAAGATTTTCCCCATTGATCCATTATCAAGCTGAACCTGAACCTGCTCGCCCAGGAAATTGTCTACACTCACAGGTACAAACGAGACCAAACTTTCGGTACATGAGCTAAAAAATAGCAAAAAGAAAAGGGTAAATGCGTGTAGGAGTTGTTTCATAAAAAAGGCCGGGAATTGATGATTTCCCGGCCTTTCAAAGGTATAAAATTTCGCTTACCAGATTAAAGCTCTGTCGGCTTCAGTTTTGTACATTTTTTGTCCTTTTTTAACGCCAAATGCCTCATAAAATGCTGGCATATTGCTTAATGGACCCAATACACGGAATTCACCTGGTGAATGCGGGTCGGTTAAAATCAATTGGCGCATAGCTTCAGGACGCGCATTGTTTTTCCAGATTTGTGCGAAGCCAATGAAAAAGCGCTGTTCAGGAGTAAAACCACCGATTTTTTCACCCGGATTTTTCTTCAAATACATTTTGAAAGCATCGAAAGCAATGGTTAGACCTCCCAAATCGGCAATGTTTTCCCCAAGGGTAAGCTCTCCATTCACATGCAGGCTATCAGAAACAAAGAAGCCATTGTACTGCTCAACCAAACGTTGTGTTTTCTTTTCAAATAGCTTTCTATCGTCTTCTGTCCACCAGCTTTTTAGGTTGCCATCTGCACCGTATTTGCTTCCTTGGTCGTCGAAACCGTGGGTTAATTCGTGACCAATTACTGCCCCAATGCTACCGTAGTTTACAGCTTCATCTGCATTTGCATCAAAAAATGGTGGTTGCATAATTGCTGCAGGGAAAACAATTTCATTCAGGGTAGGATTGTAATAGGCATTTACTGTCTGAGGAAGCATTCCCCAACGGTTACGGTCGATAGGTTTGCCTAATTTCTCCACCATTTCGCGGTGACCAAACTCCGCAGCGCGCATGTAGTTTTCGAGGTAAGAGTCGCTTTTGATTTCCAATGAACTGTAATTAGTCCATTTGTCGGGATAGCCAAATTTGCGGGTGAATGATGCTAGTTTTTCAAGTGCTTTGGCACGAGTTGCTTCACTCATCCATTCCAATTTTCCCAAGCGAATGCGGAAGGCTTCCATGATATTGTCAACCATGGCATTCACCCGTTTTTTAGATTCAGGACTGAAGGTTTTCTCTACAAACAATTGGCCCAACAGCTCTCCAACAATTCCATTTGCGGCCGAAATTCCGCGTTTCCACATGGGCTTTTGTTCTTTGGTGCCGGTTAGTGTGGTGCCGTAGAATGCAAAATTCTCTTTTTCAAATGCCGAACCCAGGTAACCTGCAGCGGTATTCATGGCATGCCAACGGAGATAAGCTTTTAAATCTTCAAGAGGAGTGGCTGTAATCAGACTATCTAAGCGACTAAAAAATGCAGGTTGCGAAACAATCATGCTATCGATGGTGCTTAAACCGATTTCTTTGGTGTAGGTTCCCAGGTTGATGGCTGGATACTGGCTAAGAACTTGGCTAAACCCGCGCTTGTTGTATTGTTTTTCCTGATTGCGACGTTCGGTTCTGGTCATAGAGCCGGAAGCCAAAACGGTCTCAATTCCGATTACTTTTTCTGCAATTTTCTTATCCGATTCATTGTACAAAGCCGATAGGTTACCAATGAACTTTTTGTATTCTTCGCGAATCTCAACTGAGCGTTTGTCGTTTTTCAGGTAGTAATCGCGGTCGGGAAGGCTCAAACCGCCTTGGCCCATGTAGGCAATGTATTGGGTTGAATTCTTTAAATCCTGACCAATATAAAACCCAAAGAATCCACGAAATCCTTTTTTATTGAGTTTGGCAAGGGTTTGAATAAGTTCTGGCTTGGATGAAATGGCGTTTATTTGATCAAGCACCGGTTTTAATGGCGCTGAGCCTTGGGCATCCCGCTTTAAGGTGTCCATGTATAGTCGGTAGAAAGTTCCAACTTTTCCTTTTACTGAATTGGGGTCGGCTTGGGTATTTGCGGCAGCTTCTTCCAAAATTTGTCTGAGCGTTTCGTTATTACGCTCACTAACCAGGTTAAAGCTTCCCCAACGCGATTCACTTGCAGGAACCGGGTTGTTTTTTAACCAATTTCCATTGGCAAAGCGGTAAAAATCCTCACCGGGATTGATGGTTTTATCCATGGCCTCTTGGTCAATTCCTTTCAGTTTTTCTTTCATCACAGCAGCGGTACCAATTAGGATGGCGCCAGCTGCAATTAATGTACTTACATGCTTCTTCATTTGGTAAAAATATAAATATATAGATTTATATGTTAAGGTTTTACAGGATTGGAATATTCAACCTTCGAAAGGTTTCCCGAACTCGTCTTAGGGTACTTTGAATACCAGGAGATTTTAGGAGGTTAAGCTTTGGAATTAAAGGCAATACTTCAACGGCTAATTCGGGCTGTAGCTTGATTAAACGGAGCAGGGTTTCAATTGAAAAAGCCTTTACAGCTACGGGTTGATTTTTGTCCTCAATGAATTTCAGGCAATAATCAAACAAAGGCGATTGAATGGATTCATCCAAATCAATCTCCATAAAACAACGCATTATATTGCGGTTGGCTCCGGTATGGGGACTATTTTCAAATAGCGCTAATAATTGGCTAGCAAACGGGTTAAGAATCTTGGGGTTGATTTGCGATAAATGGCAAAGAGCCCAAGAACCATACAAGCTGTTTCTGGTTTTCCTTTGAGCAAGAATCTTAAGCAATTGAGGAATTAACTCCGGCGATTGTTCGAGTTCTCTTGCAAATTTTTGCACATCAACTTTACTTCTTATAAAATCCAGTTGCTGCTCAAGCATTATTTTTTGATGGTGAATGGCACCTTAACAAGCGTTTTGTCCCAATGAATGATGATAGCAGGTTTTTGTATAGAATCTCCTGTTTCAAATGAAATTTGAAGCATTTCTTTTCTATCTGCATTGTTGGTTGCCTGAACCTCTGTACGAAGTACATCTTTCTTAGGATCAGGTTCTGTTGCTCCCCATCGATCCCAATCTGAATTCATGCAAATGGTCCAGAGCTCAGCACCCGGATAGGCATAAAGGGCGTATTTTCCGGCTTTAAGTTCATTGCCATTGATGAGGATATCACCGTTCAATTCAAGCGTTGTGGCTTCATTAGCACCTACGCGCCAGTATTGTCCGTATGGTTGAATAGCCCCTGCTTGTTCTTCGCCAAATATTACCCTGCCTTTTGCTGAAGGCTGACAATAGCCAATTTGAATGGAAAGCCCATCTTTGCTGAAGCTAGCAGTGCTGTATGGACTGGCTTTTTTGGTGTTTTGTTTAAACCAGGTAAACAAAAGGGCCAAAGCAATTAAAACGCCGGCGGTAATGAGTAAAATTTTCTTTAGCATATCAGGGGGTCTTTTTTCAAACTTACAAAAAGGATTGAAAAAGGAAACTCATTTCTTCGCTTGTTTTTCAGGATTTTCTATCAGTTTTTCTCAGGTTGAAGCGAAAGTTCAAAGAAATGAGAATAAATCACCAAAGCGATTTCAGGTATTCCAATTCAGCTTGTGTAATGTGTTCGGATTCACCAGGCAACAAATTACCCAGTTTAATTTCGCCAATTTGAACGCGTTTTAGTTCTAAAATTTCTAAGTTTAGTTTGTAACACATCCTTCGGATTTGCCGATTCATGCCTTCAAGCAACTGTATGGAAAGCAGGTTTTTATGTGTTAATTCTACTTGACAAGGTAAGGTTTTTCTACCCATCAAAATCATTCCATTTCGCATGGTTTCCAACTGTTCAAAATTGGGTTCAGGATGAATTTTTACTTCATACCTTTTCCAGACTTCACGACTTGAATTCCGGAGCAGCTTGTCGTGAATTTTGCCTTCGTTAGTCAAAAGTAACAAACCTTCTGATTCTTTGTCCAATCGTCCCAAATGAAATAAATCCGAGGATGAATCTTTCAAAAAAGGCAATAAATTATCCGGTATTTCGGGATTCAGGGTGCATTCAATTCCTCTGGGTTTGTAGAATTTCAATACCTGAAGCGGTTTACTGGGGTAAATGAGCTTACCCTCAACAAAAACTTGAGACAAGGGATGGAAAATCACATTTTTTATCTCAACATGTCCATCAACCCAAACCTTACCTGCGGCAAGCAAGGCACTGGCCTCTTTGTTTGAAATTGCTAATTGCTGAACCAGAAGAAACTGGAGTTTTTGTCGAAATCCCACTGAAAAATTTTGGGCAAATTAGAAAAATATGGCGCTATTTGCCTGCATGGAATTTGAGTTTGCCGGCAATCATTTTCGTGCCATTCCCGGAAAAGCCTTGTATTGGGAGGAAGAATCGGCATTGCTCATAAGTGATTTGCATATTGGAAAGACCCAGCATTTCCGTAAAAATGGAATTCCCGTTCCGGTTTTGGCCGCAGATAAAAACCTGGAGAAATTGCATGCCTTATTGGAGTTTCCGGAACTTAAGGAAGTGATTATGGTTGGTGATTTGTTCCATTCGGACATGAATCAGGAATGGGAGCATTTTGTTGAGCTGCGCAAGCACTATGCCTCGGTTCGTTGGACACTAATACGTGGAAACCACGACCGGATTCCAGCGTATTTGCTCAAGGAAGCACAAATTGAAGCATTGCATAAAACCGAAAGAAACGGCATTGAACTCATTCATGAACCGGAAGAAAATCCAAGTAAACCGAGCATAAGTGGGCATATACATCCGGCCATTACATTAAGAGGAAAAGGAAGATGGTCGGAAACACTGCCTTGTTTAGCTGTTTCAAGCCTACAGATTTTGTTACCGGCCTTTGGCAGTTTTACAGGCAAGCAGGTAATTCAAGCCCACGAAGGACAACGCATTTTTGTCTTTCCCGGCAATTCAGTTTTGGAAGTGTAGGAGGGGGGATTTCAATCAGTATTTTTTCAGGTCAATCACCCTGAACAATCTTCCAGTGTCCGGTTTTATCACTGCCTATGCGCTCCAATTGGCCATTGGTTTTCAATATTTTGATTTTGCGCCTCACGGAACTTAAACTCAAATTGAGTTTTTCGCTGATTTCCTTGGCTGTAATGGCATTGTTCTGCTTAATTAATGCAAATACAGTGTCATTTACAGTGTCATTTACAGTGTCAAGTTGAGGATTTACAGTGTCATTTACAGGGTCAGCCAGAATATGCAGTTCGCGGTTTTTGAGCGGATGCTTGGTTTGGAGGATTAGATTTGAAAGGAAGCGATTTAAAAACTCTTTGGTACTGAATATTCCTGCTGAAACATCTTCGTAGTTGGCTCGGACGAGTGCATTGCGGAAATACCAGGAATTCTCCGCAAATAGGTCGTTGATTACCTTTTTGAACCCCAATTTGCGCAAGTATTTTATCAAGAAAACAGCCGTAGTTCTGGTGTTTCCTTCCCCAAAAATATGAATCTGCCACAGGTAGGAGATAAAGTGGGCTAAGTGTTCTACAATTTCATGTTCACTTAAGCCTTTGTAGCTAAATTTCCTTTCTTGTTCAAAATCATACTCCAAAGTTTCTTTCAAGCTGTCGGCGCTGGCATAGAGCACTGTTTCTCCATTCAATACCCACTCCTTTTTTGTGATGTTGTAATCCCTAATTTTTCCTGCAAATTCATAAATACCGGAAAACAATCTCCGATGAATAGACAAGTACTCGGCAGGCGAAAAGGTAAAGGTTTGTTCGCCTAGTATTTCAGCAATCCGAGCAGAGACTTTGTCAGCTTCTTCGGTACGATTATCATTTGTTTTGGATGGGTGTTGCTGGTAGTAACTTTCAATCCGCTTTTTAACCTCTTCAATAGAAATTTCGCCTTCAATATTGTGCTTGGCAGTTTTGATAAGGTATTCAGAAGGCTTTAAGCCATCCACTTGTTGTAAGCCAATGGCTGTCTTCCAAACTTTTGCTTTCTCAGCTTTGTTTGGTTCGCCTTGCCTCAAATACTCATCAAAGTTTTCCATTGTTTCTGGCTTGCAAATAGGGTTAAATCTTTCTCTTTAAAGATAGGGGAATTTGGAGTAAAATACTTGGATTGGATGAGAATAATAAAACAAAATTTTGACCAAGTAAATGCTTGCTATATTAAATGATTGTCTTTGATATCGATTAACTTTTTGTTGTTAAGTAATTGATTATTAGTTTTTTATGGTGAGTTTTGTTTTCAGGTTTATAGTGATTTATTAAGTGTAATTGGTAAAACTAGATTTTTATAATAAAATTCACCTGCTAAGTTTGATAATGATTCAAAGTAGGAAAATCACTAATTATTGGTGGTTCATTCAGCAAAAATGATTTTGTGTTTTTAGAAATATCAACCTAATTAATACACCTAAATTCCATCTTTAAATTGACTACTCTCTTTTTCAACCCAAATGCTATTTGTTACAATTTTTGATTCCGATTTCCGGTTCTGTTTTGCCTTGATTTTCTCTTGAGCAAGTTTTTGCGGTGGAAATTGCTAAGGATTATCTTTTTGTGTCCAGGAAGCCCAACCTTGTTTACTCCAAAGCTCTGCCTGGAAATGAGCATATATTTTTTTGAAAACTATGGCTCTTTCAATTGTTTTAGCAGGAATCATCACCTCCTGCTCGCATTTTACAGTGACGATATACCATATCTTGCCTTCCTTTTCTTGGGGTTCAATTTTAGAGGACGTTACAGTAAAAATTCGCCATTCAGTGTGTTCCTCCCAAAATCCTTTTTCTGCAATTTGCTTTTCCACTTCTAATATCTCATCAGCCATTGCTGTGTAATCCTCTAACGGTTTTAGGTAAGTATTTACAGTTTTATTCCTTACTTTCAATATATATACCAAGAGTAAAATAATGGTAGCTAAAAGTGCTATAATCATATATTGAATTAATAATCTTTGATTTAACCCAAAACGTATCAAAAAACTGAATAAACACCGCCCAATTCACTGCCCCCTCTCAAAACCCCTCCAAAGCCTCTGCTACCACAAATGTGCTGCCGCCTATGAAGATTAAATCGCTTGGGTCTGCTTCTTTTTTCGCTGCGTTTACTGCTTCAATTACCGAAGGGTATGTTTCTCCCAGTAGTCCTTTGCCACTTGCTTGTGCCTGCAATTCTTTGGCTTCTAGGGCACGCGGTAAATTGGCGGCACAAAAGTAGTAAGTCGCATCTTTGGGTAACATGCTTAACACTTTACTTATGTCTTTGTCCTTTACCATGCCAATTACCATGCGCAGGGTTTTGTATTTCTGATTCGCCAATTGCTCCAATACCCATTTCAAACCATGTTCATTGTGCCCGGTATCGCAAATGCATAAGGGATTTTCAGAAAGCTTTTGCCAACGGCCTTGCAATCCGGTATTTTGTTGAACCCGCGAAAGTCCAAAGCGAATATCCGTCTCCGAAATTTTGTAGGTTTCACGCAATACATCCAAAGCCGTAAGTACCCCACGAATGTTGTTGATTTGATAATTGCCCTCCAGGTCGCATTTCAGGTTCTTTAGGTCCAGTCCTGAGTTAAGCCGAGCGGAGTATTCGTTATTTCCTGTCCGTTCAAGTTGTGTCAAACTTTTGGCGAGGTAAATGGGAGCTTCTATTTCATCCGACTTTTTCCGAAAAACTTCTTCCGTTTCAGGTTCCGTTTCTGAAACAACTACTGGTGTTTTTGGCTTGATAATTCCTGCTTTTTCAAAGGCAATTTGAGGCAAGGTATTGCCAAGCATATCCATGTGGTCGAAGCCAATATTGGTAATCAGCGAAAGTTCAGGTTTGATGATGTTGGTGGAATCCAAACGGCCTCCCAATCCGGTTTCTATGATGGCAATATCCACCTTTTCCTTGGCAAAATACTGGAAGCACAAAGCAACTGTCCATTCAAAAAAGGAAGGCTTTATGGTATCGAAATCAGCTTTGTAGGTTTCAACAAATTGAATCACTTCCTGTTCCGGAATCATAGTTCCGTTGATGCGGATGCGTTCCCTAAAATCGAGCAGGTGTGGGGAGGTGTATAATCCGGTTTTGTAGCCTGCTTCCTGAAAAACCGATGCCAACATATGACTTGAGGAGCCTTTGCCATTGGTGCCGGCAATATGAATGGTTTTAAATTGTGTTTCAGGATGTCCGAGCAACTTGCTAAGCGCAAGTGAATTTGTGAGGTCTTTTTTGAATGCGGCTGCTCCAATTCGGGTGAACATGGGAAGCTGAGCATACAAATAATCAAGGGTTTCCCGGTAGCTGAGTGCCATTAGTTTTTAAATCGGAATACAAATGTCATGTAGCCATATTGTTCTTCTGGACCATCCGGTTTGGGCGAAAATTTGGTTTGAAGTGCTCCTTGTCTAGCTTTTTCCAGTAGCGAGGATTCGATGGTTGTTGAGCCATCCTGACCCGGTACCGCTTTAATTACATTACCATCTCTATCCACCACAATACGCACAACAACTTTACCAACCGAGCGCGAATTGTCTTCAATGGAAGGCATTTTCTTCATGCTTCTTCCTGAAAGTTGGTAATCAATTCCATCGCCACCTCTGCCTTTTCCGCTGTTTCCTTTTCCTTCTCCATCCGGGTCTCCATTGATATCGCCATCCGGACGACCTTCGTTACCTGGAATATCGCCATCGCCATATCCGCCGCCTTGTTGGCCTGATTTATTGCTTTTTTTGAAGAGCAAACTTTGGTTTACTTTCTTGGGCAGTTCCAATTGTTGCTTGGGTTGATCAACCGGCTTTGGGTCTTTCTTATCAACCTTATCTTTTTTCTCCTTGATTTTTTCTGGAACGGCAACACTTTCCGGATCATCCGAAGCCAAATCCTCTGGCTGGTCGGCTTGCTCAGAAATTGGGGTATAAGTTTCGTTGGGTTGCGGATTTTCAACAGGTGCCGGATCAGGTCCACCCATGTTTTCCTCTCCCAAACTCATCATCATTCCCTGAGATTCTAGGGGAGGATTGGGTGGATAAATGAAATAGAGCAAAAGAAATGCAATTATCAACCCATGAAACAGCCCGGAGCCAAGAATGCCGGCAATGCGGTGCTTATTGGTTTTGCGCTCGATGATGTAATTTTCAGTTGTCATAATTTGTCACTGTAAACATAAGCCTCAAAACGAAAAAGCCCCTTGAATCTTGTTCACGATTCAAGGGGCTTTTTTTGTAGATATTCATCCAATTAGGGCAGGATTTTGAATTCAGTCCTTCTGTTTTGCTGCCTTCCTTCAGCTGTTTTGTTGTCGGAAATAGGCTGTGTTTCTGCGTACCCTTTTGAAGTTAGGCGATTGGCTGCAATTTGTTTGCTCACCAAATAATCCAAAACGGCTTTGGCACGGTTGGTAGAAAGTGTGCTGTTTTTCTTTGGATCGCCAGTATTATCGGTATGTCCACCAATTTCAATGCGAACCTTCGGATTGGCATTTAAAAACTGAATCAATTTTTCCAATTCCACCTTCGATTCCTCTTTCAAGGTAAACTTATCGGTGTCAAAGAAAATGTTTTTCAGTACCACTTTAGAGCCTGCTTTTATGGGTTGAAGCGGCACTTTTAGCTCCAAAGGCTCTGTAGCACTTTGATTTTTTAGCGCAAAATTTTCCGAATAGAAGAGGTAGTTTTCTGCTGAAACATTCAAGGCATAATCTTTATTCCCTTGCAGGCTCACTAAAAATTCACCGCTTGCTTTGTTGGAGTAAGATTCAACTACACTTTTACCGGTGGCTAAATCAATCAATTCAACTCGTGCTGATAATTTCCGGAGTGTTTCAGCATCAAATACAGTTCCCTTAACATAACCTGTTTTGGCAGGTTTTACATCCTCATTTAGCTCAAATTGGTATATATCCAATCCACCATAACTATCTGCACCCTGGCGAGCAATGTAGGCATCCGTTCCATTGGAAGCAATTACCAAACAGGTTTCATCCAAATCGGTATTGATGGGATAGCCCATGTTTTTTGGTTTTTGCCAACGTCCGTCCACTTTTCTGGCTACAAACAAATCAATACCACCCATGCCCGGATGTCCATTGCTGTTGAAGTATAGCGTATTGTCGTCTTTAGCAATAAATGGCGATTGCTCTTCTCCAGTGGTATTGATTTCGGGACCCATATTTACCGGGGGCGACCATCTTCCATTTTTAAAAGTGGTGTACCAGATATCACTTCCTCCATAACCACCCGGGCGGTTGCTGGAAAAGTAAACGGTTTTGCCATCAAAGCTAACACTGGGTTGACTTTCCCATGCCGATGAATTTACCGGTGCGCCCAAATTTTTGGGTTCAGCCCAGGTTAATCCATCTAGTTTGGATAAGTACAAATCGCAACTGCCAAGCCCACCCGGTTTGTTGCAGGCCGTATAAAAAATGTATTGACCATCAGCACTCAAAGAAACTGTGCCTTCATTGCGTTCTGTATTGATTGGTGCGCCCAAATTCATGGCAGGAAGCCATTCGTTGTTGCGTTTATTGGCCAAATAAAACTCTTCGTTTCTTCCACCTTCCAAGCGGGTAAAAATAAAGGTTTGTCCATCTGAAGTAATGCCTGGAAAGTATTCATTTTCATAACTATTGATGGAAGGGCCCATGTTAACAGGTTGAAAAGGAACCGGATTTTTGATGGCCTGAATGGCAAATTCAATATTGGATTTTATGCGCTGCATTTCAGGTCCTTTTCTAAAATGGTCGGGATATTCCAAAAAGCGTTTGGCATTCACTAAGGCTTCGTCGTATTGTTTCTGGGTGTATAAAATCTTGGCGGTTCCGTAATAGCTCATGGGAAATTCAGGATTCAGGTTTTTGATTTTCTGATAAATCTCCAAGGCATCACTATACCGCTCATTTTGCGATTTTATCTCGGCCTTTAGCATGTAGGCATCTATGAAATTGGGGTCATAGGTAATTGCTTTTTCAGTAAAGTTTAAAGCTTTCATGCCATCACCTTCCTGAAAAGCCTTTAAGGCCTCACCGAACTGGTATTCGGCTTTTTTGTTTTTTGTACCCGAAAAGGGCAAATCCTGGGCAAATGCCGAGCCAGCCAGCAGTAAGCAGGATAATAATGTAATTACTATTCGATTCATTTTTCGACGTTAATAAGTTTTGGGTGCACAAACCGTACCAATTTTCCCGGTTGAGAACCAACCAATTTCCAGGTATCGATTTTGAATTCAACAATGGCCACTCCTGAGGTTGGCAAATGTTCAATAAAATGTTGGCTTAAGGCGCCAATCAAACCAGTAAACCCGGGATTATGGCCAAATATGGCCACTTTATTTTCTTTTTCAGGAAGTGAGCGAACCACATGAATCAAGTCGGAAACTGAAGCTTCATAAATGCTCGATTCCAATTCAAGTTTTTGTGAAATTCCCCATTCTTCATGGAAAATGCGTGCAGTTTTTTGGGCCCGCTTTGCGGTAGAGGCTACACAAAAGGTTGGTACCCATTTTTCCTTGCGTAAGGTTTGGGCTACTAATTTGGCATCCGTTTTTCCACGTTCTGTAAGCGGTCTTTCGTGGTCTGATTCAAAACCAGGTTCTTTTGAAGCCTTGGCATGTCGAACAATATACAAAGTTTTCATGCGCAAGCTTATTGTTCTTCTGAATTGCCTGAGGAACGGCTATGGTGTTTGTGTTTCTTGCGTTCCGATTTTTCTTCATCGCCTGAATGGAAGCAGAAAATGCCAACAAATAACCATCCTAAGATCATAAGCACACCACCAATGGGGGCAAACATGGCCATGGTTTTAAAGTCGGAACTGGCCCATAAGGCTCGGGTTGAATGCAATAAAAGGCTGCTCATAAAAACCAGGGTTCCGCTAAGCAGTAATATCAATCCAATAAAGAGCCGGTCATTAAAAAGCCTGCTTTTCAATGAAATAATGAGCATTCCTAAGGATTGAAATAGCAAGTATTTGACTCCAATTTCCCAGGTTGATAAATCCTGCTCTTCAAGTAGTTTTTTCATGAGATGAGAACCCATGGCACCTGCTGCAATTCCAAAAGCGAGCAGAATTAATGAAACACGTGCAAAAAATTGGTAGTTGCTTTTCATTGGTTTGACTAACTAGTTACTGAATTCAAAAATGCTCAGTAAAATTGAATAATCCTTCACTTGTGAACAAGTTGGCAAATTAAAATTCGCATCGGGTTTTATTTTCGTTTTATCTCTTTTCATGAATAAACAACTTCTTAACCTGCTCAGTATCATTGGTGCCGTCGCGGTTGCTTTGGTGATTTACCTTTATTTCTTCCGCATGGGAGATAAGCGTATTCAACCAGCTTTAATTGTGCCGGAATCTGCTTTTTTGGTTTTAGAGAGCAGCCAGAGCAGTAATGTGTTGAATGATTTAAAGCAACTGGACATTGTTAAAATCCTTCAACGCAATGAGGATATTGCAGATTTCATGGGGCAAATTAGCATGCTTGACTCCTTATTTAAAACAACTGCATCTGGTGCAAACTGGTTTGAATCGGGTGAAGCGGTTTTTTCTTTTCATGCTTTTCCCAATCAAACCCAGGGCTTCTTTATGGCAGTTCAGACCAAAAAAGAGGTTCAATCCAAACAAATTGAAAAGTTGGTTAGCAGGGTTTACCCAGGTCGGTTTCAGCTAACGCGGAGGAAATTCTCGGGTAATGTGGTTTGGGATTTTAACGATTTTGGAGGCTCACAAAACTTTAGCGTTGCCTGGAAAAGTGGGCTCTTGTTATTTAGTTTTGATGGTTCTTTGGTTGAACAAGCACTTTATAAACTGGTCAATTTAAATCCGGAGAATTCAAACCGCGAAAGCAGTCAAATGCTTATGAATGCCAGTCGTGAATTGAGTATTTACATCAATTATAAAATTGCACCTGATTTTCTGAGAAGCATAAGCCTTGATTCGTCTACTTCCGCCATTGGAAACTTTGCCGAAAAGGGATTTTATGAGGTAGAAAGTTCGGATGATGAATTGCTGTTAAAGGGTGCTGCAATAACCTCTGAATCGGATTTTCAGTTTTTAGACTTGTTCAACGCGCAAAAACCAATCGAGAATAACATGTTGGATGCCTATCCTTCCAACACGGTGTATTCCATGCATTTTTCTATCAACGATTACCAAAAATGGATTCCCAACCTCAACGAATATTTGTATTCCATAGCCAGGTTCAGAACCTACGAAACCTTTAAAGACAGTCTTGAATACCTGTATCAAAAGGGTATGTACCGAAAAATTACGGGAACTATTGGTTCCAGCTTTGGATTGATGGCCTTGCAGGAAAATGGGATTTGGCAGGATTCAAGTCGTGTGGTGTATTTTGATTTGATCGATCCAAACGGTTTCAGTCGCCAAATGGATGAAATTCGGAATATCAGGAAGCAAAAATCCATTGCTGATTCTCTTGAAATACTAGCCTCGGATACCTCTTCGAGGATTCATCCATTTTATTTGGCAGATTACCCCAAAGTTTTGTTTGGTGATTTGTTTGAAGGCGAACAATTGAATCATTACGTGATTCATGATAATCGGGTTTATTTGTCTTCCCATTATCAAGTACTTGAGCGCCTGTTGCAGCGCATGGAAAGGGGTGAGCTCTTGAAAGAAAATCAACTGTTCAAAAAGTTGAGAAAACGGATGGTTCAAAAAAGCAATATCGAAATGCTGGTCAACGCCGATATTGCTCCGCGATTTATGCTTGGCTATTTAAATGAGAAATGGTACGGCATGGTGGCCAGAAATATGGCTGCTTATCGAAAAGCAGGGATGATTGGCATTCAGTTTGGTGGCAGTATTGATAAAATTTTTCCAGCCCAAATTGCATTCAGTTTCCAGGAAGGAAAAACCGATAAAACTGAAAAACTCTGGGAGATTAACCTGGATACTTTACTCCTTGAAAATCCTTGGTCGGTTTATTCTCCTGAACGTAGTTCTCAAGTGGTTTTGGCGCTTGATGCTAAAAATCAATTGTATATGATTGATGAAAGTGGTCATATTCTGTGGAAGAAAGGATTGGAGGCTCCGATTATTTCACCGGTTGTAGAGATTGATTTATTTAAAAACGGCAAAGCGCAATACCTGTTCAATACCTCGCGCTATGTTTACATTATTGATGAAAGCGGAAAAAATATTCCGGGATGGCCGGTTTGGATTCCTACCTCAACCGAATACCCGCTTTGCCTAACCCAATTGAATGAAGCTCGCGATCCTGGAATATTTGCTGTTGGTCGCTATTACAAACTAAGTGCCTGGAATCAACAAGGTTTATTAATTGGACCATGGAACCCACTAAGTATTTATCCAAATATCAAATCAGGTTTAGTTGCCATTGAGGCCGAGGGTAAAAAGCAACTCGTGGCTTTCAATGAAAAAGGGAATTTCAGCAGGTACTCGCTTTCGGGAAATTTCCTTGGAACTTGCTGGGCTGATAGCATTTCATACCTCAAAGGATTGGTGTATCAAAAAGATACCGGCAACTTGCAGTTGGTGGTTTCAGACAGCTTAGCAGTGTATCAGTTAAGCTGGAATCCTATCCATGGAATTACTGGCAAAAAAATGGTTTTAACCAAACAGGCTCAAGGAATTAGTAGGCGCAATTCAGCTATTCTAGTTCAAACTAAAAATGGAAATGCGGTTTTAGATGAGCGTGGTAATATTCAGTTTGATATTTCCTACGCCGATTCCTTATCCGGAAACCTGAGCTGGATGCCATTCCCGGGAACCATTAAAGCGATTTGGTATGAAAACAATTCCATGCAATTGAATGCAGCATGGGCAACCAAGCGCAAAACAGAACCCTTCCCGCTGCCTTCAAGTGGTAAATTCTTGGCAGGTGATATTTTCCACAATCAGGAAAATTACCTGCTCAATGCTATGGGCTCAAACCTGATGTTGTACCGTATCAAGTAATTTTCAATGAAGGGAAAACATTGGATTCAGAACCTCGTTTTTGCCCTTCTTGGCCTTAGCTTGGTATATGGAACTTTTTCAAACCTAAGCTTCAAAGAGGTTGGTACTATTCTAAAACAGGGTGATTACATCATGGTTATTCCTGTCTTATTCACTTCTGTCGCAGTAATCTTGTTTCGCGCCTGGCGCTGGAAACTCCTGTATCGGGCGGCTGGTAGAAATGAGCCGTCAGCCTTGTTGTTTCATGCCCTTTCTTTTGGATACTTGGTCAATTTTGCCATTCCCAGATTGGGTGAATTAACGCGTGCCGCATTGCTGAAAGAGCAAAGAAAGGTTCCGCTGAATTTGTCACTTTCAACCATCGTTTTTGAGCGATTAAGTGATTTTGTGGCTTTGTTAATTTTGGTAGCTGCTGCCTTTGTTCTTGAATCGATTTCCGGAAAAGGCATGCTCCATCAGTTTACGAATACTGCAACCTGGAATCAATCCCAACTGCTGATTTGGGGTTCTATACTCATTCTGGTTGTAGGTTTACTTTGTTGGTTGATTTATTTAAAGCGAAAAATGCTCGGGGCATGGCTGGCAGAACTGATTGAGCATTTTCGAGAATTGTTACGCTTGAAGGAAAGGGGATTATTTTTAGTTTATACCTTGGGCATTTGGACGGGATTTTACCTGATGACTTTTCTCTGGGTCTTTCTTTTTCCGGAAAGTGCCCATTTGGGTTGGTATGCCTGCTTTCAGGTCATGATTCTTGGGGTAATTGCCAGAACTTTGCCCATTCATGCCGGCTCGGCAGGTGCCTATCATTTTGTGGTGAGTCAAGCTTTCATTTTGTTAGGAATTGACGACCATCATGCCAAAGCGCTGGCCTTAATTATCCATGGTTTTCAATCCATCCTTACCTTGGTATTGGGAACCGCCTCGTATATTTGGCTTCTTTTTTACCGAAAATAACATGGCTATACGATATCGATTTTTCTTTTTGGTTCTCATTTTGTTGGCTTCAAATCAGATTCATGCCCAATTTCCGGCGCTTGGCAAAGATTCAAGCCTGGATATTGCCACCTGGAATTTGGAATGGTTTGGGGATACCGAAAATGGACCAACCAATGAAAATACCCAGCAAACCAATGTGCGGAATTTGATTATGCAAACCGATTTTGATGTGTTTGCTGTTCAAGAGGTGAGCAACGAACAGGCTTTCAATACCATGAATACCTTACTCGATTTTAAATACGGCAATATGCTTGCACCCATTTCGCCTACTCAAAAAATGGCTTTGTATTGGAAGAAAGACATGTTTACGCTGATTGCCTCCGAAAGCAAATTAATACTAACCGACCAACCCAGCAATTTTGTTGAACGCTTTCCCTTGCAAGTTGCTTTGGCCACAAAGGGAGGCACACAAACTGATACCTTGTATTTTATCGTTCTGCATTTGAAAGCGTTCTCTGATCAATCCTCTTACAATACCCGAAGCAATGCTTCAAAATCTTTGAAAACCTATCTAGAATCAAACCTATCTAAAAAGAAGTTTATTGTTTTGGGCGATTGGAACGACGATTTGGACCAATCCATCTACAACAACCAGGCTTCACCCTACAAAAATTTCCTGGATGCTGGTTATACCTTTCCGAGCAGGGAATTGACTTTGGCAGGAAAAAAATCTTATGCGTTTGGAAACGAAATGATTGATCATCTGCTTCAAAGCAAAAGCCTGGATTCATTTTACTATTCGGGATCTGCCAAGGTATTCGACAATGCAGCATCCTTTGTTTCCAATTTCAGCAACAATACATCCGACCATTTTCCGGTGTATGCAGCCTACAATTGGAAAAAACTAACAACACGTGTAATTCCAACCGGCATACACTCAATTCAAAAAGAAGCATTTAGTGTTTATCCAAATCCTGCGGGAAACCAAGTTCGTATTCACAATTGGAAATCAGGAATGACATGGCGTTTGCTCAATGCCCAAGGGCAGGAGTTGGGTGAAGGAGAGAATGAATCAGTTTCCTTGGAAAACCTAACAAATGGAATTTACTGGCTTCAAATTCAAAGCGAAATTGGTAGCCAGGCCATTCGCATTTTGCGACAGGATTAAATCAGTAAAGAGTTGATAATCAAGCCGAAACTCCTAAGTTCAATCTATGGAGTGCCTGATAAACTTCACTTTCACCAGCTTTGAGGTTGGCGTATTGCTTTTTTCTGCAACAGAATCAATGGGAATTAATACGTTGGCTTCCGGGAAATAGGTTGCACAACATTGCTTAGCAATGGGGAAATCAACCAAGATGTATTTCCTAGAAATGCGGGTTGTACCTCCATCTGAATTCGATAAATCGACAAGTTCTCCAGCCTTGAAACCCAAACGTTCACGATCTTCGGGATGAATAAAAACAACTCTGCGTTCATTCTCAACCCCACGGTAACGGTCGTTCAAACCATAAATAGTGGTATTAAATTGGTCGTGACTGCGAATGCTCATCATCATCAATTCATCTGAAGCTAATTCGGTTTTATGCAATCTGCCTGCAAAGAAATGCGCTTTCTGGTCGAAGGTATTGAACTTGCCAACGCGTGAACCGTTTGGAAGGTAAAATCCACCGGCTTCTCTAACCCGTTCATTGTACTGGTCAAAACCTGGAATGGTAGCTTCGATATCCTTCCGGATAAAATCGTAATGAATGGCATACTTATCCCAATTGATTTTGGATTTGCTGCCCAAAACCGCTTTCGCCATCTTAACCACAATCAAGGGTTCACTTAATAAACTATCTGAAACGGGTTTTAAATGTCCGGAAGATTGCTGAACTACACCCATGGAATTTTCACAGGAAATAAATTGGGCTTCACCATTTACTATGTCCTTGTCGCTTCGTCCCAGGCATGGAAGTATCAAAGCTTCTTTGCCTGTAATGAGGTGACTCCGATTCAGCTTGGTGCTGATTTGAACTGTTAAATTACAATTCTCAAGTGCTTTCGCTGTGTAAAGTGTATCAGGAGTCGCACTTAGGAAATTCCCGCCCATAGCCACAAAAACCGAGGCTTTCTTTTCGTACATGGCCTTAATGGCATCAACCACATCGTACCCATGTTTGCGTGGAGGATTAAACCCAAAAACCTGTTGAATGGAATTCAAAAAAGCTTCTGAAGGCTTTTCATAAATGCCCATGGTACGATCACCTTGCACATTGCTATGGCCACGCACCGGACAAGTTCCGGCACCCGGTTTACCAATGCTGCCTTTCATTAGGAGAATATTTACAAGCTCCTGAATGGTGCCAACGGCATTTTTATGTTGGGTTAAACCCATGGCCCAACAGGCAATAATTTTGGTTTTTGATTCAAGAACTTTTGCCGTTTCTTGAATTTGTTCCAAACTCACACCCGATAATTCGGCTAGATCGGAAAGCGAATAGCCTTCAAGTTCCTTGCTCCATGCTTCAAAACCGCTTGTGTTTCGGCGGATGAATTCATTATCGAGAACCTTATTCGGATTTTTTTGCTCAGCTTCAAGCAATAATTTTGAAATGGCTTTTAGCAAGGCCATGTCGCCATTCAGCTTTACCTGAAGGAAAATATCAGTGAGCTTACTCTTGATGCCCAAAGCACCTTTCACCGTTTGTGGATTGGCAAATGAAATTAAACCGGTTTCTGGAAGTGGATTCACCGAAATGATGGTGCATCCGTTTTCCTTGGCTTTTTGCAAGGCTGATAACATTCGTGGGTGATTGGTACCCGGATTTTGCCCAAGAATGAGAATGACTTCAGCTTCGTAAAAATCTTCCAATTTTACAGAGCCCTTTCCAATTCCCACCGATTCACTCAAAGCAACACCGCTCGATTCGTGGCACATGTTTGAGCAATCGGGGAGGTTGTTTGTGCCAAATTCACGAACAAAAAGCTGGTACAAAAATGCGGCTTCGTTGCTGGTTCTACCGGAGGTATAAAAAATAGCCTCATCCGGCGATTTTAAGTCGTTGAGGTGTTTGGCCAATATTCCAAAAGCTTCATCCCAACTTACTGGAATATAATAATCAGAACCTTCCGGTTTGAACATGGGCTCTGCCAAGCGGCCCTTTTTTCCAATTTCGTAATCGTTTAGTAAACTCAATTCCGAAATCGGATTGAGGCCGAAGAATTTGCGGTCGAGTTTCTTGGAGGTAGCTTCTTCGGCAATTGCCTTGGCGCCATTTTCGCAATATTCTGCAATCGGAGAGCGCTCATCATCCGGATCGGGCCAAGCGCAACCCGGACAATCAAACCCTTTTTTCTGGTTGAGTTTGGCTAAGGCGCTAAGTCCGCGAAGGGTTCCTACTTCACCTAGCACATGTTCCATAGCCACCTTCACGCCACCCAAACCCGCAGCAGTTTCTTTGGGTGCTGAGAGTTTCATGTCGAGCAACTCCTCCGGGTTTTCGGGGTTGACTTTGGTGGTTTTATTCAACTTGGCCATAGCTTAGCAATGAGCGTTGGGGTTTGGATAATTATCCGATTGATCTTCAAAGGTATTGTCGAGACAAACAAAATCCTTTTCAATCAAAATAAACAAGGAATTGCCAGCTCCGGTTTGGTATTCGTTTTGAAAACCAATTCGTTCGGTACTTGTCCATTCGGCGGCAATTTCTTCCGGCATACCCAAGGTGATAACTTGTCCATTGAGTTTGGCTGTCAATTCGGAGTCTTGGTTTTTTTCAAGAATATAGGTGAAATCACCGTTCAGGAAACGGGTTTTTTCTTCAAGTTTTCCGGTTTGTGCAAAGCGTTCAACTTCAGATTTACCGAGGCGGAATCGGATTGAATCTCCTTTAATACGGATTTTCATGCGTGTACGGATTTGGATTATGCTGCTAGTATAAGCAATCCCTTTGAATAATGCTGAAGAAATTAGCCATGGCGATGGCTATTGGCTTTTGCTTTTGAAATGGGTAAACGATTTGAAATTCTGGGCCAATTAAGATCGTCCACGTACATTAATGGCCATAGCCATCGCCAAAAGCTATAGCTTCACCAGTTTAAATCGTTCACGTAAACCAAAGTAAAAGGCCCACCATCCAAAACCGGTTACGCACCTAAAGCTATCGCCATCGCCAAAAGCTATAGCTACAACAATTTCAATCGTTCACGGAATTCAAAAAGCCAAAAGCAAATGGCCAAAAGCAAACAGCCAATTAACAATACATATTAAACCTATCGGGTTTCAGAAATCCAACTACACGAATTCCTGCATCCGATGCCAGCTTTATCGCCAAAGAAGAGGGTGCTCCAATTGAACATACCAACGGGAAGCCTGCCATTGCAATTTTTTGAATCAGTTCAAAACTTAATCGTCCGCTAAGTAGAACGCCCATTTTTTGCCTTTCTTCCTGATTTAGACCATGTGTGGCGCCAACCAGTTTATCCATGGCATTGTGTCGGCCCACATCTTCCCGAACATATTCAATTTCACCCTTAAAGTTAAACAACGCCGCTGCATGAATACCACCTGTAAACCGAAATGCCAGCTGCTTTTCTCGCAAGGCATCAGGCAGTTGCATTAAAATTTGATTGTCTGGAAGTTCAATTTTCCGGGAATTTATGGGGCAGTTTTGCATCACCGCTTCAATGGATGATTTCCCGCAAACTCCACAACTCGAACTCATGTAGAAGTTTCGCGAAAAGCGAGAACTGTCCCAGATTAGGTTAGAGTCCAATTCTACTTTTACTGTATTTCCTTGTTCTTCAGGTTTTACCGAGGTGCAATGCCAAATTTGTTTGATTTGGTTCGCACTTTCTACAATTCCTTCGGTCAACAAGAACCCTAGCACCAATTCAAAATCCTGTCCGGGTGTGCGCATGGTTACGCTCAAGCTCATTTCTTTGCGCTCATCTTCAGGTCCGTACCGAAGCAAAATTTGCAGAGGTTCTTCAACCACCAGTAAATCGGATTCTAATTCTGTTTTTCCGGCCTGAATACGCTGAATGCTAACTTGTTGTACGCTGGATTTATTCATGCTTGAACCAATTTTGTGCTTGTTGTTGGGTATCGATGCTTCTCAATGCAAGTGGATTGATTCCTATTAATTCCTGAAATCCAGTTTTTTCCAATATGCGGCGAAGGGATTGCTCACCTTGATCGTGAAAAAACTCCAGTTGGCAAAGTAAATCAAGGGGATAGAAAGCAAACAGCGGCTCCGGACCAAAATCTGATACTGCTGCAAGCGGCCTGTTTGACTTGGATTTCAGCAGGTTACCTATTTCCCTTTTCCCAATTCCCGGCATATCGCAAGCAATTAGGTAGGCACCTGCCAACGGATAGGTATTGTGATAACTTAGCAAAGCCGACATGGGGCCGCAGGGTTCGTAGTCTTCCAAATCATACAAACATTCTATCGAACCATGTTCAATTTGGTTTGGATAAGCTAAACTTAGAAGCGGAATTTGGTTGTTGGCTTCCAAAAGCTCATTTAGATAAAGGTATTGGGCTTGACCGTGGTAATTCAATAAGGCCTTTGGACTTCCCATTCGTTTGGATTCTCCACCAGCCAAAATAATCCATCGCGCTTGAATTTGATTCCTGAATTCATCCAAATCATAAACCGAGGCGTGGTATTCCTTCAATAAATCAATCGCTAAATCAAGCAAGCTATCGCGAACCACAAACACCAATTTGGAATCCGGATAGGAGGGCAATAGGCCAAGCAATTCCATCAAACCCTGATAAAATCCTGATTGGTGTTCCAATTCCAATTTGCCAATTTCATCCAGTAGAATGTACTTTTTTCCAGATTTCAAATCGGTTATGGCTTGATTTATTCCCAATTCAAATGCCTTTGAATCGAAATGGAATTTGCCAATTGAAAGACAATTGGAATCAGGTGTGGCCAACTCGAATGGGATTTGTTGCTTGATGGATGGAAACCAAAGTATTCGGCCAGTGGGAGAGTTGGGACTCAAAAATCCACCAAAACAAGTAGCTGAATCTGTCCAAGCTCTTAATAAACTTGTTTTACCTGAACGGATTGGAGCTGAAAGAATGAAAAGTTGTTTACTCTTCTGCATCTTCCATTAATGCTAAAAATACAAAGGTTTCGATGGTATGAAGCAGGTAGCGGAAGTTTTTTCGGGAACCTTGGTTTATTTGTTGTGCCAGTTCCCAATTCCGTTTCATGCCGGGGAGCAGGGTTTGTACCTTCAAGAAATCGGAGTTGTTTTTGAGGCTTGATTTGGATGCCCAGTATTGCAATAAACGATTAAGCAACGGACCAAGCAAGTACACAAAAACAAAGAGGGCAAACAAATTGCGACAGGCAATGTAGAGCAGTTGTTTTTTATCCCAAGAAGCCAGGTAAAGGACGCCTAGAATGGCGAATGTGATTAGAAAAGGAAGGTACTTTTTGAGAGCCGACTTTCCGCGAGAGCCTGCCTGTTGCAATTCGGGCAATTCTTTGATTTTTGCTTTCAACAACTCCTGGTTACTCAGCATCCCTTTTTGAATTCTGGCTATCCAAAAGGGGAGTAAAATGCCCCAGAAGAAGTAAATGCCCAGGTAAATGGAAATCAAAAAAAAGCTTAGTGAATGTTCCTTCCCGAAACCAAAATCCTTATTTACTTGATTTCCGAATTGGTCTAAGGCATCCCAAAAGGCTTTGCCATAAAGAAAAGTAGTTACCAGCAATTTTTGAGTGGCAGATTCCAACATGGCTAAAACTGCAAAAAGCAACTGGGTTACTTTATTTGAACGCATCAATCCAAGGAAAATCCAAGCGGCAAATCCTTGAAAGCCAACAGCAATATAGGCCATTGCAGGCGAGTGTGGACTTGCAATCAACTTCACCAACATGACCATCAAGGTGTATTGAAACAATAAAAAAGGACGCTTTTTTACCTCAAGTGATTGAGAAAGCAGGATTAACATGATTACTGAAAAGCCTCCCAAAACAATTCCAGTAAACGGAATTTTGAGTGCATGCATAAATCCACCCAAACCAGATTCGGCAAAAGCCCAAAGTGCAACAAGTTTTAGATTATCGGGTTCAGTATTTTTCGAGTTATTCATGGTTGCAGCTCAATCCGGATTAACAAAAGGGGTTTCAATAAAAAAGGTACCTGGTTTGGGGCTGGGCTGTTCTTTGTCCATCAAACGAAACAACAGGCTGCAAGCTTCTTGCCCTAAACGAAAACCCGATGTTTTCACAAAAGGGATTTTAAACTCACACAATTCGGGTAGCATGCCATCGCTCATTAATACCATTTTCATTTCTCTGGGAAGGTTCAGTTTGAGTCGGTGTGAAGCTTTTAAAACCCCTTCAAAAATCTCATCGGTCATCATAAAGAGCAGCTCAGGATGTTTTTTTGATTTCCAAAAGGTTTCAAAGATCAGCTCTGCTTCCTTGGCATTATGCGCAAAATGAAACATAGTGGGGACTGGTTTTATTCCATGTTCAAACAAAGCCCTTCTAAACCCGCTAATGCGCTCATTTGTAATGGAATAACGTTCGTCTCCAAACATTCCTGCTACCTTATTAAAACTTGGGTGCTTGGTAAGCAAATAATTCATGGCTTCAAAAGCAGCCTGCTCACCATCCATGGAAACCTTATAGGAACCTGGATTTCCGCTGATTCGGTCGAAATAAATTACTGGTATGCCTGATTCTTCAATTCGTTGAAAATGAGAACAATCAGAACTATGCTGGGTAAGTGAAACCAAAATGCCATCAACACCCAATTGTTCGCAGATTTCAGCATTCTGAATTTCGCGTTCAACATTCTCATTTGATTGAAGAATAAGGAGTTGGAAACCTTTGTCGTGAACAGTTTGCTCGATGGCTTTAATCAAACCCGGAAAAAAGTAATGGGTAATCTCGGGAATGATTAATCCAATAATACCCGATTTTCCTCTTCTGAGGTTTATCGCATTCTGATTGGGCTTATAGCCCAGTTTTTCAGCGAGTTCTTTGATTTCTTCCTTCTTTTTTTTGCTCACGTCGGGATGATCCCGCAGAGCTCTGGAAACTGTTGACGGATTAATCTTTAAATGCCTCGCAATGTCTTTTATGGTTGCCCTGCCCATGGTTACTTCGACATCTAAATACGTTTATTTTTTAAACAAAGCAAAACATGTAAATCATTCCAGACTTATATTTGGATAAAATCGATTGCCATGGAAAAGAAGTTTATACTACAAAATAAGCCATTTGTGGTACCTACTACAGATGGAAAACTAATTGAAGAACATTTTGGAAATGCCTCCAACGGTCAGAGCCATTTCTCAATTGCACACATGATTGCGCCACCGGGTTGGTCGGAACCACACCAAACACCTGAATTCGATGAAGTTACCATTATGATATCAGGCAAAAAGCAAATTGAAATCGACGGAGAGATTATCGAATTGCAGGCCGGGGAGACCATTTTGATAAAAGCGGGTGCCCGAATTCGCTATTCCAACCCCTTTGATGAACCGGCAAATTACTGGAGTGTTTGCGTTCCTGCATTTTCTCCGGAATCGGTGAATCGGGAATAATTCAACCCAATTTTTCCCTGACAATTTTTCATTAGTCCAGGAGATTGGTGAATAATTGCTAATTCAAACTCGCAGATAGTTCTGTTAATAATTCGTCTTCAAATCAAATTGCTTTAGAGCCTTTGTTTGATATGGAATGAATTTTTCTCAATTCAGATTTACCTTTTCAATCAAAAATTTTTAAAGCCAGTTTTTCATAAATTTAATTCATGTAATATGTTTATATATAATGAAATATGTTGCCCTATTTCATCTTTTTGTTGAATAAATTCTGAAGAATTGGAAATTCGACTAGAAGATTTAGGTTGACAAGATTTGAGTGTATATTTTATTGATAAATAATAAATTACGAATTTGTTTGTGAATTTACACTTCATATATTTGGTTCGATTTTCAATAATTCTCAAGTTTGAATTCATATTTATTAGCATAAATTCTTATCAAACAGCATTTTAAAGTAGAATAATTGAAGCTAAATCCGGAGTGAAGCTTAAAATTGGATCATTGATTTATTTAACGGCCTGTTAATCAACACTAACAAGCGCTAGGTTGGTATTTTCCTAGGTAGAATTATTGACTTCAGAGGTTAAATAAGGCTGTGTAAAATTATTAGTTAATCGATTAAAATAGTGAAAGTTATATTGTTTGATATGAGGTTTTGGTTGATGCATTTGGAGAGGCGTGTAGGGATTTATCGACTAATGCTTGGTAGGTAATATTGGAGTTTAGGTTTTCTTCTTCTGGTTTCGATGAAGAATCAATGAATTTTTTGGCTGCCAAGGTGGCAAGAATAAATCCAGAAACTATCATTTCAATACACAATACCCTAAATTAAAACAGAACAAAAAGGCAAATTGGAAGTAATTGGCCAGGGGCTTTGACTAAAAAATGCATTTATCTTTTTTTAAGTTCCCGATTTTTCTGAACTTGCTTTCTTCAAAGTCAAGTTTCAAGACAGTTAGCCATTTCAGTAAGATGATTCAATCCAGAACTTTTTCAAATTGCACAACCTGCCATCAATTAAATATGTGATTTTCATGTTTTTATATTTTTAAAAAGTCATCAATTGCTATGCTAATTATGTTCCTAAATCCCGAATCCCTAGAGCTCAAATGAAGTTTCACCAACAAAATACACAACAACTCCTTCAATCAACCCAAAGTCGGGAGATAGGATTAAGTCAAAATGAGGTAAACGAACGCCAATTGCAATTTGGACTTAATCAACTGAAAACCAAAAATAAAAAGCCAATCTGGCTCTTGTTTTTGAGTCAATTCAAGGATTTTATGATTTTGATTTTGATGGTGGCGGCCATTTTATCTGGAATCATGGGAGATTCAACAGATACCCTTATTATTCTGGTAATTGTGTTTTTGAACGCTTTGATTGGCTTTTTTCAGGAATACCGCGCAGGAAAAGCCCTGGATGCGCTGAAAAAACTAGCGGGTACCTCAGCTTTGGTTATTCGGTCGGGTCATCAGCAAATTATTGATTCAATCGAGTTGGTACCTGGTGATTTGGTGGAATTGGAAAGTGGAAATCAGGTTCCTGCAGATATTCGTTTAATTGAAGTACACAGCTTATTGGTGGATGAATCCTCGCTAACCGGAGAGTCGATTCCGGTTGAAAAGCATAATCAACTAATTGAAGAGGAAGAGATTCCATTGGGAGATCAGTCGAATATGGTTTTTAAAGGCACCTTAGTAACCAATGGCCGAGCGAAAGGAATAGTTGTTGCGACGGGCATGGAAACTGAGTTAGGAAAGATTGCCGGTTTGTTGGAGGAAGAGGAGCCTGAAACACCACTCCAGCGGAAAATGGACGAATTTGGAAAAAAGCTGACTTATTTGGTTTTGATTATTTGCGTCATTTTGTTTGTAAGTGGCTGGTTAAGAGGTGAAGAGCCTTTTCAATTGTTACTATTATCAATTAGTTTGGCCGTTGCTGCCATTCCAGAAGCACTTCCTGCGCTAATAACCATTGCTTTATCCCGCGGGGCAGCTCGACTGGCAAAGAAGAATGCGCTTATTCGGAAACTTCCTGCAGTTGAAACCCTTGGCTCGGTAAGTTTTATTTGTTCTGATAAAACGGGAACACTGACGCTCAATCAGATGCAAGTAACTTGCTACGAGTATTGGCCTGATTACAAGGAGAATTCACTATCTGAAAAGTCGGATTTGGGATTGGCCATGTGTTTAAATCAGGATAGTCGATTTGACCAGGAGGGTAAACTCATTGCCGAGGCTACTGAGATGGCCTTGGTAAAAAAAGGCATGGAGCTTTGTACTAAACCGCTTGAGCAAGTAATTGGCAAATTTCCAAGAATTGCAGAATTGCCCTTTGATTCAGATAGAAAGCGAATGAGCACCTTGCACCAACATCCGGAAGGCATTTTGGTAATCACAAAAGGCGCATCAGAAAGCATAGCAACGATTTTAAAATCCGAGGAGGAAAGGGATTATTTACTGAAAACCAGTGCATTTTGGGCAAAAAAGGGCTTGCGCGTATTGGCTTATAGTTATGTTTGGCAAGATGATGCAGCTGTCGAAAATGCCGAACAAGAACAGCATTTGATTGGCTTGGTAGGCTTGATAGATCCTGCCAGACCGGAAGTCGCTCAATCTATAAAAGACTGTAAAACAGCGGGAATAATCCCGGT
Organism: Bacteroidia bacterium; assembly: GCA_023151275.1. Lineage (GTDB taxonomy): Bacteria > Bacteroidota > Bacteroidia > UKL13-3 > UKL13-3 > CAISCU01. Next base: position 99,998 of record JAKLJI010000007.1, read on the forward strand.
TATGATTACCGGAGATCATCCGGATACCGCGGCAAGCATCGCTCGGGAAATTGGCATTTTGGGGGAAGGACATCGGGTATTAAGTGGCCAGGAATTGCAGGCCATGGGAGAGGATAAACTCGAAAAAAACATAGAGGATATTCGCGTATATGCGCGCGTTTCGCCTGAGCAAAAACTCAAGATAATCAAAGCTATACGCAATCGTGGTCATTATGTGGCAATGACTGGTGATGGCGTCAACGATGCGCCATCCTTAAAAGCGTCAAACATTGGCGTAGCCATGGGAATTAATGGCACAGATGTAAGCAAAGAAGCAGCACATTTGATTTTGTTAGACGATCACTTTGCAACAATTATCAAAGCGGTAAAAGAAGGAAGAAGGATATTCGACAATATCCGAAAGTTTGTAAAATACATGATGACCTGCAATGGTGCCGAAATATGGACGATTTTTCTGGCTCCATTTCTGGGAATGCCCATGCCATTATTACCCATTCATATCCTTTGGATTAACTTGGTAACCGATGGCTTGCCGGCCTTGGCTCTGGCCTCTGAAAAGGCTGAGGATGATATTTTGCATAGACCGCCTAGGCCGCAAAATGAAAGCCTTTTTTCGCATGGGGTTGGTTTTCATATTGTTTGGGTAGGTTTACTCATGGCCGGATTAACCTTAGGAACCCAGTATTGGTCGTTGAATAAAGGATTAGAGCACTGGCAAACCATGGTTTTTACAGTTTTATCGATGGCTCAAATTGGGCATGTGCTAGCCATTCGTAGTGAACGTACATTTTTATTCAAGCAAGGATTTAGTGGAAATCTGCCATTATTAGGCGCTGTGTTGATTACCGTGGGCTTGCAACTTTCGGTTATTTATTTGCCATTCATGAATGCCATTTTCAAAACACAACCATTAAGCGTGGAAGAGTTGGCAATCAGTTTTGGTGCTGCTGCAGTTTTGTTTCATGCCGTTGAGTTTGAAAAATTTATCCGCAGAATTCGAGAAAGAAGGGCTGCCAATTAATTAAAGTGGAATGAAGCATTGGAGAGTAATAGGTATAAAAGTGTCTTTATTCTATTTAACATAATATTAATTATCGGTAATTTTAACCCAGTACATGAATACATATTAATTGGTCAATTTTGGAGCCTTTTCCGGGCTCTGTAGACCTGATATTCAATTTGAAACAACCAATCCTTTTCTTAAGCCGAAATCACTCATTCTTATGCGCAACCTGAATACCTTGGTCCTTTTTTTCTTTTTGCCGAGTTTTCTAATTGCTAAAAAAAAATCTCCCTCAAAGCTTAAACGTTAAATACACTTTATTCAAAACACGATATTAAGTCGGCCAACGATTTAACTGTTAGCCTGGTCGGAACTTCTATGCCTCCAACTAGGCTTTCCATCAATTCAGACATCGTTTTTAGTCAAACCGACCGTTTTTTCAATTTCAAAAAGACAATGCTTTTAGGTGATTCAGCCTATGAATATCATTTTATTGATAAACAAGGAAATACACTAATTGTTGGCTCAAAATCAGCATTTTCTGTGGCCATGGAATACATAATAGATTAATGGCCAGTCTGATTTTAAGATTTTCAACACGAACCTTGATTCTGGGGTTTATTTAATTGAGGTAGAATGTGGTCAACAAACCTTCAGGAAGAAAATACTTGTCAAATAATCACTTCTTTAGAATCCAGAAAAACGGAATGCGCTACTACCCCAGGTTACTGAATTGAATGGTTATTTGATTGTCATTATCACCCTCTGAATGGTAATAAACCTCTGCTTGGTGGTAATGGATGATTCGTTGAACAATTCTCAGGCCCAAGCCTGAACCGGGAAGATTTTGTGAATTTGAACCGCGTGCAAAGGCCTGAAACATGCTGTTTGAATTTTCAAATCGTGGAACTGGCCCATTGTTTCTAAAATTCAGCATAAATCCATGTTCTTCCTGAATCAAGGTTACATGCACGGTTTTGTCGTCCGAATATAAGTACCCATTTTTCAACAAGTTTGAAAAGGCGATTTTCAACAAGACCTCATCTCCCCACACTTCCAAACTGGTTTCTTCCGAGCTGCGGTTATCAATTTCAAATGCCATTCTGAAATCTGGGTTTTGCCGACTAAAATCATCTGAGGCTTCAAAAATGATTTCATCAACGCGAACAGAAACAAAATTTTTCCGCGCATCTGCCTCATCCATTCTGGAAAGAATAAGCAAGGAAGTCACAATTTGTGCCAATTGGTCAGTATCGTCTTTTATGCTAAAAAGCACATGTCGCTGGTTATCTGAAAGTTCTTTGTCTTGAAGCAGGTTTTGCAATTGGGAACTAATTCTAGCCATTGGAGTTCGCAGCTCATGGGAAGCATTTCCGGTAAATTCCCGTTGCAATCGGGATGATTTTTCGAGCCTTACCAGCAAGTGGTTGAATGATTTTGCTAATGTGCTTATTTCGTCTCGCTTAGAGCCAATATGGATGGGCTTGTTTAGGTTTTGAAAGGTGGTATTTTGAATGGTATCGCGAAGTCGATCCATGGGCATCAAAGCCCGTCTTACGATTAAATTAGCTAACAATATTACGGTTAACAAACCCAGCACAAATGCCCAAAGCAAAAGGTTTCTTAGGTAATTCAACTTGGCATTGCCGTAAAAATCTTCCGCTTTAACAGCTATGAGATAATCTTGGTCACCAATATTGTACCTGCAAACAAAAACCTCGGCACTGCCTTCTTGAAAATAAACAGGAACAAAATCAGTTTTATTGAGTAATTCTCCCGGGTTGCTTATGATTAGGTCAGAAGCATCTGAGGTAAAAACCAGCTCAGCTTTTTGATTGTAGAGCACAAATTTTTGATTCACCAGATTCGCATTTCCCATTTTTATTAAAGCAGGATTCAGCACATCCGATTTGGAAGCAATCCAATCCAATTCTCTCGCTTTTTGGTCGGCTTGCGCAGAAAGCCTTTCTTTAAAGTCCTCCCTCCTATAATCGGCAAAGAGTTTAAAAATACTAAGAAAGAGAATGCCTACAACCAGTGAAAACAGGATGCTAAACCAAATGGAAAACCTGGATTTCAGGGTCATTTTAGTCCATCTTTATGTAATACCCAAATCCGGGACGAGTATGAATGAGTTTCCTCGAAAATCCTTTATCCACCTTATTCCTAAGGAAATTGATATACACCTCAATGGTATTGGTTCCGGTTTCAAAATTGATGTCCCAAACCTCTTCTGCAATCACTTGCTTGGACAACGCTTTTCCTTTTCCTCTGGCTAAAGCAAGTAGAAGTTTGTACTCTTTGGGGGTTAACATGATTTGTTTTCCTGCCCTAAAAACCTGCATCGATTCTGGTATTATTTCCAGGTCGTGAATTTTTATACTTTCTGCTCCCTCAGTCATTTTTAGGGAGCGACGGATCAATGCGCGAATTCTGGCATGCAATTCCTCAAAATGAAAGGGTTTGCTTAAATAGTCATCTGCTCCTGAGTCTAAAGCCTTCACTTTATGATCGAGGTCGCCAAATGCAGTTAACATGATTATTGGCGCGGATTGGTTGTGCTCACGTATTTTTTTGCAAACATCAATACCATTTATAATAGGTACATTAATATCCAGGATAAACAGGCTTGGTTCCAATTGCTTGTAATTGGTAAGTATCTCTAAGCCATCTGGAAAGGTGTAAACATCATACCCCAAGGTTTCAAGAAATATTTTTATTTCATTGGATAGCTTGGGATCGTCCTCCAGCACCAGTATTTGTTGCTTTTCTGATTGACTCATAGTTTCCGAAAATACAAATTTTTCTATTTTTTTCTGGGATAAAAAGCCAATAAAATAAAAAAGCCCCCGAATAATTCAGGGGCTTTGTGGTCTCGACAGGATTCAAACCTGTAACCTTCTGATCCGTAGTCAGATGCTCTATTCAGTTGAGCTACGAAACCGTTTTGGGAATGCAAAGGTATGAAACTGCCTTAGAATTGCAAGCATTCCGAGCGATTTATTTTTACTCGGAATGCTTAGTTGCTAACATTCAGCAGTTTTTAATTTACAATCTTTCTAAAGTTTCGTTAATTGCTTTGAAATCCGGCAAGTCTCCAGCACTTTCTAATACCTGTGCAAATTGGATTGTTCCGGTTTTATCTACTACAAAAGCTGCTCTTCTAGAAACACCTTTCATATTGAAAACGAATGTGTCGTATAGAGCACCATAGGCAGCTGAAACTTCTTTGTTAAAATCGGACAATAGCGTAAAGTTAAGGTTTTGAGCTGCTTTAAAGCTTCCCAAGGTGAAAAGGCTATCTACAGAAATAGCAACCACATCACATTTGTCGTTGTGATACATGCTGATGGCATCACGCACTGTGCAAAGTTGAGTAGTACAAACACCGGTAAATGCAGCTGGAAAAAAGTGGATGATCAAATTTTTTCCTGCAAAGTCTTCCAGTGAAACTTCTTTTTTGTCGGTATCAAATAATTTGAATGAAGGGGCTTTGTCGCCAATTTTCAGGGTCATAGTCTTATTTATTGATTAGATTGTTTGTCAAAGTAAAGGAAACTAATCAGGATTTGTTTTGAATGGGGCTAATCTTTTTATCAATTTTAGTTCATGGGTATGTTTGCCAATTTCGGCATTGAAAATCCCAAAACTATCTAACTCATCAATCCTAACTTTTCCGGAAGCATGAATGATCTTCCCATTTCCAAGGCAAATACCCACATGCGTAATTCTGCCCTCTTTGTTAGCAAAATAGGCTAAGTCGCATTCCTTGGCCTCTACAGCAAAATCAACGGTTTCACCAAGCAAAGCTTGCTGTTTGGCATCTCTGGGTAAATCAACGCCAAAGCAAGAATAAACAACTTGAACAAATCCGGAGCAATCAATTCCCATAAACGACTTCCCACCCCACAAATAAGGGGCGTTTAAAAACTGCATGGCAAAATCCGAGAAGGGCTTATCCGGTTTCAGCAACAGGTTTTTGGGCAAATTTCCTCTTTTCAAAAAGAAGGAGCCTGTTGGCAAATAGCCAAAATCTTCATCCAAAAAATAGGGGAAATTGCAAATTCTCAGGCGTTCAAATTCTTCTTTTTGGGAATAAAATTGGGTTTGATTTAACCAGCCTTCATACCCATCGCTCTGGTTTTTTATGCGCAGCCACTCCCCTTCTTGTTCAAAAACCTGATAGCTTTCCCCAAATAAAAGTTGGGTACACAATTCAGATTGGGAAGTTTTTTCTGTTCGCAAGGGCGTGATTCCCAAAAGATTAATTCCATTCATAGTGCAGAGTTGACCAAGGTTGTGGTACAGTTAACAAATTTGGTAAAAATTTATGCCATTCTAGTTAATAAAATAGTAATCTTGTAGGGCGACATGGGAAAAATAATTGATTTAAGCTACCTCAATGAAATCTCTGGAGGAGATCAGGGTTTTATCCGCGAAATGCTGGAACTTTTTGTAAATTCAACTGCAACCGAGGCTCCTTTGTTTAAGGAGTTATTGGATAAGGGTGATTATGCAGGAATTGGTCATCTCGCTCATAAAATGAAAGCCCCAATTCAAATGCTGGGTGCCAATAATTTGTTTTTGCTCATTCGTGATTTGGAATTGTTTGGCAAGGAAGCCTCACACACCGATAAAATTCCTGGGATGGTTGAAGAAGTTAACAACCAGGTGAATTTGGCCTGCGAAGAAATCAACCAGATTTTAGCCGGAACAATGGAATAGTGGCAGAAGGCCACAGATTTCCCGTAAAAGGCTTAGTTTTGTCGAAATAAAAACTACGTGGCTTTCAGAGATACCCGAAGCAAGATTATTATAAAAACGCCCGAACAAATTGAGGGCATTTTTCGCAGCTCCCAACTTGCAGCTAAAACACTTAAGGCTGTTGAACCTTTTGTTAAACCTGGCGTTACAACCGAATTTCTTAACAAAATTTGCGCAGATTTTATGCGCGATCATGGCGCAAAAGCCGCTACACTTGGATACCATGGATACCCTAAAGAATCCTGTATTTCTGTAAACGATGTAATTTGTCATGGAATTCCCGGTCCGTATGAGTTGCGCGACGGAGATATTGTAAATATTGATGTTACAACCATATTGGACGGCTATTTTGGGGATACCTCAAAAATGTTTGAAGTGGGACAAACCACTGAACATGCAAAACGATTGATTGCCGTAACCAAAGAATGCCTGAATATTGGTATTCAACAGGTGTTTTCAGGAAATCAGGTTGGAAATATCGGTTTCCACATTAACCAGCATGCCGTGAAAAATGGCTACTCCACTGTTTATGAATTTTGTGGGCATGGCGTAGGTATTCGCTTCCACGAAGAGCCGGAAATCAGCCATATTGCAGATAAGAATACCGGACCGGTATTGGCTCCGGGAATGATTTTTACCATCGAACCCATGATAAACGCCGGAAAAGCCCGAGCCAAAGTGGATAAAAAAGACGGGTGGACGGCTCGTACCATCGACGGGAAATTATCAGCCCAATTTGAACATACAATTTGTGTTACTAAAGGCAAGCCTTATGTACTCACAGATATTGATAATGAATTTGAAGTACCAGCAGAAATCTTTTAAATCAGATGAAATATTATTCTTCCAAGAAGAATTTCTTGGCCATTCCGGAAAAAGACCTTTTTAGTTACGAAAAGTCTCGTTACGTAATCCAATCCGCACCTTACGAATATACAAGTTCTTATTTGGCTGGTTCATACAAAGGGCCGGGTGCCATGATTAAAGCTTCGCAGTATGTAGAATTGTACGATGAAGAATTGGACCAGGAGTCCTACAGATTAGGAGGAATTTGCACGCTTGAACCTATGGATTTTGACGGAAAAGTCAACCTTCAAGCCGTAAAACATATCGAAAAGAAAACCAATAAACTGCTTCAGGATGGCAAGTTCCCCATCACTTTTGGAGCAGAACACACCATAAGCTTGGGTTGTGTGATGGCCGTTAAACATCATGTTCCTGATGTTCATGTGTTGCAGTTGGATGCCCATAGTGATTTACGCCAGGAATACCATAACAATCCATTTTCACATGCTTCAGTTATGGCAAGAATTCATGATCTTGAGGTTCCTCTGACCCAAGTTGGAATTCGTGCCCAGTGTATAGAAGAGTCTCAGCTTATCAAATCAAGCAATAATATTCATACCTTCTACGCACATCAGGTTAGAAATAACCCAAATTGGGCCGATGAAGCCCTGAAGACCTTGGGCGATAATGTGTACATTTCGGTTGATGCGGATGGATTTGACCCGAGTATTGTTCCCGCTGTAGGAACTGCTGAACCCAATGGATTATTCTGGAATGAAACAGTTAACTTTTTAAAAAGAGTATTTGCAGAGAAAAATGTAGTTGGTTTTGATATTGTTGAAATTGCTCCTGTAAAAGGAAATATCTTAACCGAGTACACCATGGCCAAATTGGCCTACAAAATGATTGGATACCACACAATTTCGAAGAAATAATGCAGTTGCCCGTTTATTTTGATAATGCCGCAACCACTCCTGTAGACCCGGAGGTGATTGATTTGATGGCTGAACTCATGAAATCTGATTTTGGAAATCCATCATCAACCCATGCGCACGGCAGAAAATCCCGCACCCTTATTGAAGAGGTGCGAAAGAAAATCGCCCATTACCTGAATTGCAGTCCGGGTGAAATTTTCTTCACTTCAGGTGGAACAGAAGCCGACAATATGGCTCTTCGGAAATCAGTTGATGATTTAGGTGTAAAGCATATCATCAGCTCTCCAATTGAGCACCATGCGGTTACACATACCTGCGAAGAATTGCGGGATAAGGGCAAAGTGGTATACCATTTGGTGAAATTATTGCCAAATGGCCATATTGATTTAGCTCATTTAGAGGAATTGCTCGCCAAGTACCCATCAGCATTGGTTTCGTTAATGCATGCCAACAACGAAATTGGAAATGTGCTCGATTTGGAAAAAGTATCTGCGCTGTGTTTGCAATATGGGGCTTTGTTTCATAGCGATACGGTTCAAACCATTGGGCATTTGCCTATCGACCTTCAAAAAACGCCTTTGGACTTCTTGGCTTGTGCTGCGCATAAATTCAACGGTCCAAAAGGCATTGGCTTCATTTATATCAATTCCAAAAATCGGATTCATCCTTTCATTTCCGGTGGAGCGCAGGAAAGAAATATGCGGGGCGGAACTGAAAACATGCATGGTATTTTGGGCTTAGGAAAAGCCATGGATATCGCCTATTCGCATTTGGACGAAATTGCGGCGCATATCCAAGGCATTAAATCCTACATGATTGAGCGATTAAGGGCCACCATTCCTGGTGTTCAGTTCAATGGCGATGCGGATGGAAGCTCCCTTTTCACCGTTTTGAATGTAAACCTCCCTCCCACACCCATTGCAGAAATGATTCTGTTTAAGCTGGACATTGCAGGAATTTGCGCAAGTGGAGGAAGTGCATGTTCATCCGGCTCAAATGTGGGTTCTCATGTTTTAAGTGCCTTGGGTGTTTCACCAGACAGACCAAGCGTTCGCTTTTCGTTTGGTAAGCAAAATACATGCGAAGAAGTTGATTACGTAGTTGAAAAACTAGCCGAAATGTTAAAAGTAAATCAAAGTGCCTAAGATGAAAAAATATCTACTCTTACTGCTGCTTATTCCTTTTCTGACAAAGCTTTCAGCACAAAGCGACAGTCTTCCGGTAATAAAATGGAAGCACAATTTTCAAACTGGAATCAATCTCAACCAATCCAGTTTTTCGGATAACTGGAAAGGCGGTGGTGTTAACTCCTATGCGGCTGGTTGGTTTTTAAACCATGTGGGAACCAGAGAATCCGATAAGTGGGCTTTGCGTTCCGATTTGCAGATGGCTTTGGGTTTTCTGGAAAACCAAGGTGATAAAGCACGTAAAAATTCAGACCGGATTTTTTACGACTTTAAAGCAGGTTATAAATTGAATTCCAAATGGAACTTTTTCGGTTCAGTTAACTTCCTTACGCAGTTTATTGAAGGGTATGATTCCAAGTTAAAGAGTAAGGTTAACGAAACCAAAGATTCACTCATATCAAACCTATTTGCACCAGCCTACCTAACTTCATCTTTTGGTATGGAATACAAACCAGTGCCCTTTTTACAAATGCGTTTTGGGGTTGGAACCTTACGCCAGACTTTTGTATTGGATGAAAAAATTGCAAATGCGCAATTGTATGGTCTGAAGAATCCCGGCGATAAAGTAAGGAATCAAGCAGTATTGCAGTATGTTGTGAACTTTGATAAGGAATTGGTGAAAAACATCAATCTGAAATGGCGTTATATGGTCAATTTTGATTATTTCAACGCTTCAAAACCCAATGCCTTTGTACATATTTTCAATGCTAACCTAACCCTGAAAGCCACCAAATACATCAGCACCAACGTGGCTTTTAACCTGATAAAGGATTATGATCAAGACAAGAACATCCAGTTTTCTCAGGTTCTTGCTTTGGGAGTAATGTATCAATATAACCGTCAATAAAACAAAAGCAGCTTCCCGGCTGTGTTTACTTTGCATGACATTTAAAATTTACACCAAAACAGGCGATAAAGGCGAAACTTCTTTGATTGGAGGCGTTCGCGTTCCTAAATTTCATTTACGTATTGAGAGCTACGGAACTGTTGACGAATTGAACTCCTATATTGGATTGGTAAAGGATTCTTTAGGTAAAGGCAAAGATGTAGAAGTGCTTCAAGAGATTCAGGATAGGCTATTTACAATTGGTTCGGTATTGGCAAGCGATCCTGAAAAATCAAACATGAAGGTTCCGGATTTGCATACTTCCGATATTGAATTGCTGGAAAATGCCATTGATTTAATGAACGAATCGCTGCCGGAATTGAGAAATTTTGTGCTTCCGGGCGGTCATATTACAGCCTCCTATTGCCATGTTGCTCGTTGTGTTTGCAGGCGCGCAGAGCGTTTGGTGGTTCATTTAGGCGTTGAATCTGAGGTTCCTGAAATTATTGGCGTGTACTTGAATCGGTTAAGCGATTACCTTTTCGTTCTATCCAGAAAGATTGTATTGGATAACAATGCTGAAGAAATTCCCTGGAAACCTAGAATTTGATTCAATCCAGCCTTTTTTACTTGATTTGATTTTCTTGAATCATCTTGATTCTCCAATCCACCTGCGGACAAATTCATTTTTTTGAGTCAGAATTGAATCTGAGAATCTCTTTTGCTTTTGAAATTTGAAGCCGATTTGCCGGCAAATTCCAGGAATACCGACCTCCTTCAAGCTGAATTTCCAATTGAGGGGTTGATATCCGGCCCGTGGAATTGATAACTTGAACATGTTGTATGCTCTCCCAAGGGAAATAACTCCTTCCCCATTTTCCAGGAACTAAAATGCTTCTGACAACTATTCCCTGGTCCGAAATATGAAATGATTTCAGCTGGGTTAGTAGGCGAAATATCCCGATACCTAAACATGCAACTCCAATCCAAAATGAAAATTCTGCCGGATTTGAAACTCTGTAAATCTTATAGGAACCCAAGCCAATCCAACTAAATGGCTCAAGGTATAGAAATGGATTAGAAATTGGTGTTGGAACAATTTTGAAGGTAGAATCGGCCATTGAATTGAGGAATTTTACTTCCCTTCAAAAACCCATGCCTTTGCCAAATCGCCACTCTTTCCTGATTGAAATTTTTCCGCCTCCAGACGCGAATCAAAGCGTTTGTAAAGAACCAATAGGTATTTATGCGAACTTGGATTGACAATCTCTGCGTCAGGAAATCCATTTCTTTTCAATTCAGCTTTCAGCTTTTCGGCGTTCTCGCGACTTTTAAAAGCACCAGCTACCAATCCATAACCACCAACTCTAACCGGCTCAGCAGCTTGTTTGTCTACTATTGGTTTTGTTGGTGCGCTTAAAGCTGGTAAGTTATTTTCTTTAACAGAACTGGCCTTTTGAGCCTCCGGTTCTTCCAATTCAGACGCCTCATCTTCAACCACGGCTGGTTTTGGATTGATTTCCTGACTTAAGTCTATAGAAGCAAGAATATTTGGGTCAATTGGTTGACCATAGGACGAGCTGTCCAGCACAAAATCAGCTGGTTTGCGAATAAAACTCCCTGGATTTTGAAAAACTTGTGTGTTTTGATTGGAATGCTTAACCTCTCCCAATTCGCTCGGATTTGAGCTATCGGAACCAGTGGTTCCTTCAACCAGGTTATCAACCGGAACCATATTGGCAACCGACTCCGGAGTTGGGGCTTTTTGTTGAGTGGTATCGGCTTGAACAGGATTTTTTCTCAGGAAATAAACCACATTAGCTACCAAAAGTAGTGTTAAAACAGTGGCAATAATTGGGAACAATTGAATTCCACCTTTTTTGCCATATGTTTTTTGAGCAACCTGTGCCTTATCCAACATTTCCCGAAGTTCGAGTAGCGCTTTTTCACGAACCAAGTTCGGCTCTTCCAAATCTGAAGGTAACTGGGTTCTATCAACTACCAATTTGCGTGTTTGTTCCGCAGCAGGTTGAAAGCGTACTTCTTTCAAACCGAAAGACCAGGCAGAAACCCATTGGTTCAAATCGGCTTCAAACTGTAAGGAGGAAGATGAATCTAATGAAAAAGTTCCTAATCCATTTACTAGTAGCTTTTTATGTAGCCCAATATAAATGAATGCTTGATTTACCTCAAATGCAATACGCGTTTCAGCTTCTTTAGTGGAGCAATTCCAAATACCAGAACAGAAAATCAGGAAATTAGGGTCGGTTTTCTGAACCATTCCTTTCCAAATTGGAAGTAATTGGAAGGGTTTGAATACATGCTGATTGGGATCTGGATGAGCAGGATTCTCAAGCAGTTGAAACTCTCCCAGTCCGGCAATTGCACAATGGGAATGTGCATGCAGGTAATGTACCAATAACTGAAAGGTTGTCAATTTTTTAGCTTCCACTTTTCTTAATCCTATCACAAATTTCGACACTGTTCGCAAAACCTCTCCACAAGGTTTCAACATTCACAGCGGAGGGCTAAGATAGGGCAAATTTGAATGCCTGCAAGATGGGCAAACGGAATTTGCTGAGGAATAAGCTGATAAAAAATTAATGCGACATTTTACTTTAAATCCATATCAAACAAAAAAGCCACAGGTGAAATCCCGTGGCTTTTTTCAAATAGGTTTGAGGCTTATTTGCAAATGTAGCTGTAAGTAGCGATGCTTTGTTCGCCAGAATCCTCATCTGTTGCAATCTCTGAAAGGACTTTTCCATCCGCATCAAAGGTGTAGGTGAAATTGGTAGTTACAGGATCTGCATCCGGTGCAGTTTCAATTGATTTCTTGAGCAAGTTTTTAGATCCGGCTCCTGCAATTCCAAGTCCTTGAACGTAAATTTTCGACAAGGATGCATTTCTGCTATCTGTTTTGTCGGTATAATAGGTGTATTCCGTAATGGTTTTAGCCTCAGGTTCGTCTTCAGAATAGGAAGTTGATTTTACCATATTTCCGTTAGCGTATTCAAAATCTGTGATAGTAACTTGATTGATTACTAAAACACTAAGGGTTTGTTTCTGACGGATTACTTGACCTTCGGCATTGTAGGTATAATCCATAGTAAGTGTGCCAGGGAATCCTTGAATAGTGAAGTTTGCTTTTGCTGTAGATGGATAGTTAGAGCCGTTTAAGGTAACCTCAACTGCAAAATCCAATGAATCGCTGTCGATTGCATAGTTAACTTTATTACCATTATAAGTTAGGTTGATTACAGTTCCTTCTGGAGTTGTAAGTTGAGTAGCACGGTTGCTGGCATCCCAAGTTACTTTTCCTCCGTCAACACTGTCTAGAAGGCAGGTTTTTGCGCCTCCACCCGAATTGTTGCTGGTGCTGGTTGATTCTTTTTTACAAGCTGTTTGTGTCAACGCCCAGGTTGAAACAAACATCAGAAATAGAACTTTTTTCATATTGTATGCTGCGAAATTGTGACATTTTGGACTAAGAAGCTAATCATTTTGTTCTAACGGTAGCATTTTAGGATTCCTTACGGTCAAAATGTCGGCTTGAGGAACTTGTTTATAACTGGTAAGGTATTTGGGGTATTTTGCTTACAAATTTCTTTTTATGAGTGAAACAACTGAACACATTGAATGCCTGATCGTGGGAAGCGGTCCTGCTGGCTATACTGCCGCTATTTATGCAGCTCGTGCCGACATGAAACCTGTTATGTATGCAGGTATGCAACCCGGAGGCCAATTAACCATTACCACTGATGTTGAGAACTATCCTGGTTTTCCTGATGGAGTTATGGGGCCTGAAATGATGGAAATGTTCCGTAAACAAGCCGAACGTTTTGGAACAGATATTCGCTACGGTATGATTACCAAGGTTGATTTTTCCGGTAAGCCCCCCTACCGCTTGCAGGTCGACGAAAAACATGATATCCTTGCTGAAACCGTAATTATTGCAACCGGAGCTAGTGCAAAATGGTTGGGAATTCCATCTGAAACTAAATTGAATGGTCGCGGCGTTTCGGCTTGCGCAGTTTGTGACGGTTTCTTCTTCCGCGGAAAAGACGTTGCTATTGTTGGTGCCGGAGATACAGCCTGTGAAGAGGCCAGCTACCTCGCAAAAATTTGCAGTAAAGTGTATATGTTGGTTCGCAGAGATGAATTCAGAGCTTCAAAACCCATGCAACAACGTGTATTGAACACACCAAATATTGAGGTATTGTTTGATACCGAAACCGATGAGATTTTAGGAGAAGACAAAGTAACTGGCGTACGTGTAAAAAACAGAAAAACCGGGGCTACCCGCGAAATTGATATTCAAGGTTTCTTTGTAGCCATTGGTCACCAGCCCAATACAGAAGTATTCAAACCATTCATTACCATGGATGAAACCGGATACATTCAAACCATTCCGGGTACCAGCAAAACCAATATTGAAGGTGTATTTGCCTGTGGCGATGCTCAGGACAAAGTGTACAGGCAAGCTGTAACTGCGGCAGGAAGTGGTTGTATGGCTGCTTTAGACGCAGAGCGTTATATGGCCGCTAAGCAAACTTTTTAATTTATGAACTGGATTTCCATTCAGAATCCGGAAGAACTGGAGCAAATCGACCAGTGGTCGAAAGAAGCTCCGGTTCTTCTTTTTAAACATAGCACCCGCTGCTCAATTAGCTCTGCAGCATTAAACCGTCTCGAAACTGCCTGGAAAGAAGAAAATTCTGCTGCATTGAAGCCGGTTTATATTGACCTCATCCGATTTCGTCCACTATCCAATGCCATTGCCACACGGTATGGAATTGAGCACGAAAGTCCTCAAGCTTTGGTGATTTCAAATGGTAAATGCGTGTATTCCGAATCTCATTTTGGCATAAATTACCACGATTTATTGGCTGCGGCTAAAGTTTAGGCTCAGCCAAAATTATCTCTTCCCGTTCTACTCGAACTTGGCCGGGTAAAGCTCCTTTGGGTTTTCTGACAAACTTTTTTGGTGTTACACTTACCGCTATCATGCTCATGCTGCGTGATTTGGAGAAATAGGCCGCCAATTCTGCGGCACGTTGAATAACAGGTTCAGGAAAGTTTTTCCCTTGTTGATGCCTAATGATGACATGACTCCCACTTACTCCTTTGGCATGAAGCCACAAATCGTCTTTGTGTGCAAACTTGAGAGTTAGCTCATCGTTATTTTCCGAGTTTCTTCCAACGTAAATGCGAAAACCTAAGCAATCAAACTCCTTGAATCCAGAAGCGTTTTTTTGTGGCAAATTCTCATTCTTACCCGTTTTTTTGAGCTCGCGTAAAGCTTCACTGGCTTCAATTCTACTCAGTTGGTCATTCAAAAGGACTAATTTTTCTTTAGCCTGCGCGATAAGTGATCTTGCTTGTTCGAATTCAAGTTTCTGATTTTTGGCTTTGCGGTAATAGCGAGCGGCATTGTCTTGCGGACTTAACTCCTCTTGCAGTTTGATGGTAATTTCTTGGTCTCGAAAAAAGTCATGCAAATGAGCCAACTTCATTCCCTTTTTAAGGTTGTGCAGGTTTGCCATCAAGATATGACCAATCTCTTCGGGATTTGTAGTTTCTTCTAGTTTTTGAAGTCGGATAGTATTGTTGCGAAGAACACTTTCCTGCTTTTTGATTTGCTCATGAAGCTTTTTAATCTGCCTTTCTTTCTCAACTAAAAACCGCTTTTTCTGAATGGCACGGCTTGAGAAATAATCAAGTGCCTCAAGCAAATCAAAGGTAAATAGTAGTTTTTGGCCCTCAGATTGTTCATCATTGGTTAAAAAGAAATCATCCTCAATCTGGTAAACCCAATACCCTTTATTAGCAGGCAGGGAAAGGGATTCAGACCAGTGCGGCAATTCAAGTTGTTGGTCATTTTTGATGCTTTTGCGGAAGCTTTCCAGGAATGTTTGGTTCTCGAAACCAAGCAGATTTCCGGTTGGTCCCCAAGCTTTAATCCAAATGGTTGCTTGATTGAATAATATCCCAAACGACCTTTCATTTTCTAGAGGCAATACAGAAAGTACTTCCATGCCAATAAAATTTCGAAACAAGGGTTGAACTCCTGATGGTCTTGATAGCTCATAGCCGTGAAATAGGAAAAGCGACTGGCGGATACTTGTATTGAATACCAGAGTAAAACCTTGTTGATCGGGAAAGCGAAAAACGAGGTAAGCCTCTTCTTCTTGTTTGCAGAAGGCATCACCCAAAACAGCAGTACTGAGGTTGCCATTCAAAACAAAAGCCAATTCGGCGATAAGTTCCGACTGCTGGTGAATGCTTTTCATAAACTAAGCACCTTTGAACTCAATTTCAAGTCCATCATAGGCCAATTGGACATTAGCAGGCAATTCCTTCTCCAAATCAGCTTGAAGTCCCAATTGGTGACTAATATGAGTTAAAAATCCCCGTTCTGGCTGAATGCGTTCCATTATTTCAAGGGCTTCATTCAGGGTAAAATGCGAAATATGGGATTCTCGTCGAAGCGCATTTAGTACCAGAAAGCGGCAGCCTTTAAGTTTTTCAATTTCCTCCTCGGGAATCCGGTTTGCGTCTGTGATGTAGGCAAATTCACCAAAACGAAATCCCAGCACCGGCATTTTATGATGATAAACCCGGATAGGTTGAATGTTCAAACCTGCCGCAAAAAATGGATTTTCATCGATAGAATTAAGGTTCATTTCGGGCACACCTGGGTATTTGGGTTCCTCGAAGGCGTAGTAAAACTCTTTTCGAATGGCCTTTTCAACCCAAGGCTCACAAAATACATCAACGGCTTTTTTCATCCGAAAATTGAAGCCACGAATATCATCCAGGCCCGCCATGTGATCGCGGTGCGCATGTGTAAAAAGCAATGCATCGAGTTTTTTCAATTCAGCCCTAAGCATTTGCTCTCTAAAATCCGGACCTGAATCAACCACAATTGTGCTGTTTTCGTCCTGAATAAGGAGACTGGATCTCAAACGTTTATCACGAAAATCGGAAGACTTGCAAACCATGCAATCGCAAGCAATGATAGGCACGCCTTGCGAAGTTCCGGTACCAAGGAAAACAGCTTTCATTGGTGGCAAAATACGGAATTATTTCAAGGAATCTGGGAACTTAAACTCGAAAAGCTGAAGGAAAGGAATTTCTTGACTGGAATGGAAAAGTTAAATTACCTGGTGGATTGTTAATTTTCCGAACTTATGCTAATTAACTGCTCAATCCACTGATTGAATCGCGGGGATTTGGCTCTGATTTTTTGGACTCCAATAGCCTCTGCGAAATAGTGCCCATAAAGTGGTTTATTGTATCCTTTTATTATCCTTTTTAGTCGATGACTTGGGGATGTTTCCTTTGTAGAGTTGATCATTTCAGGATTATCGTACTCTTCGAAGGTCTTTTTCAGTTCATCAATTCCAACAAGTTCGTTTTTAGGAACCTGGTCATAAAAAACTTGAATATCATTGAACAACAAACCCTCAAATTCATGCGATTGGAGATAGGGAAAGAAACTATGCCTAAATTTCTCTGAAACGTCTTGTTGCATAGCACTTTCCAAGAAATCCATTCTTGAATATTTGTCCTGAATATCCTCTCCTTGCGCCCAACGTGGAAAATTGTTTTTTTGGTAAACTCCATAGTAATCCAGCAGTGTTGTTACAAAAACCTTTGGTTCTAAAAGGTAGTTTTCTATTTCTTTTCTTAGAACCAACCAATTAACAATACCGCCCATCGATCTCTTTATTAAAGGAGCCTGGATGAAAATATCAAAATGAATTAAATGCGGAGCTAAGACATTTTGGCAAAACTCTCTTTCAGTTTCGCCTTCGCAAATAATTATGACTCTTTTCATAGGCTATAATTTGGCTGCCCACCATTAATAATGTTTCTTTTCCATAAATCATCAATGGTATAATCTTCTAGCCAATGATTTAGGCCTTCGCTATTAAGCCTGTTAAACTTGGTTTCTCCATTTATTTGATCAACAGTAATAATTTCTTCTGGTGAGAAATAGCTAATAAAATCAGTTGATTGAGTGGCAACTATTACTTGGCAGCCCCTATTTGCAGCTGATTTAACCATACCAGAAAGTTTTGCAATTGCAGTAGGATGTAAACCTAATTCAGGCTCATCAATTACAAGTGTATCAGGAAGTGATGGTTGAAGGAATAAGACTGTTAATGCAATGAAACGGAGTGTACCATCTGAAAAGTCATTTGTTCCAAAAAGGACATCACTAAATTTATCCTTCCATTGCAGTCTGACATTATTTTCCTGATTTGGTGCGAAATAAAAATCGGAGAAGTAAGGTGCAATGGATTGGATATTTTTTACTATCCTGTTATAAACTATTCTATTGGTTTCTTGAATGTTATAAAGGAAAGCAGCCAAGTTCATACCATCCTCATAAAAATAAAAAATATCGTTTTGAATGTTGCTGAAATTTGAAAATGGAGAGTTAGAACTTGTATCGTGAAAATGGTACTTTCTAAAGCCATCTAAATATTTTATTATGTACTTAGCTCGGTAGTTGTCTGTACTTTTTATTCGAGCTTCCAATCCTGCACGATTAATATTTTTTGGATTTCCATTGTACAAAAGATTTTCTGAAAGAAAGACAAAACCATCTGTTCCCGATTTCAAAATTGCTGAATAGCCATTCTGACCATTATCGAATTCTATCTTAAATGATATTGTGTCAGTGTTTTTTTTTCCTTTATGTAAAAATTTATTATCACCACCCTTTAGGGCAATGAATTCATTTAACCCTTTGTTGTATAACCTATTAAGAAAATCGAAAAATGAAATAAAATTGCTTTTTCCGCTTCCATTCGCGCCAATCAAAATATTAATTGGTGCTAGATTTATTCTCGCACTTTTAATTGACTTATAACCATTAATTTCTATGTAATCCATTGTGAAAATTTTTAATGCATTATGAGTGGTAATCAAGTTTTTTCATTTCTTAAAGGACCACTTTAGCGCTCAACCATCATAATATCAATATTTTATCCCAATTTAATGAATTTTGAATTTAACTCCAATAGCTACAAAGTTTCTTAAATAGGATCATCATAACTCAAATTTGAAAACCAGCTACGTTATCTTCACATGCACCTTTTGGTTCTGTTGTTTTTCTTTTTCCCATTCAACGGCCAGGAACATATAGGCCCAACTGAAGTAAATGATGTATCCGGTTGGTTGTTGTCCCAAAACCTGATTTCCATAACTCGCAACTGCAATTCCGAAAAAGCCGGCCGTTAGGGCAATGATTTTTTGCCTTAACCCCGGCTCTCGTATTCGAAAGCAGTTGATGACCCCATAGCCTAAAATAATCATTAGCGAGATAATATGTAACCAAAGTCCTATTATCCCTGTTTCAACCCAAACTTTTACATACCAGGAATCGAGGGCAGTTTCAGCAAGGAATGAGCCTGGGGTGAATCGTTGTCCCCAGCTTCCACCGGAACCAATTCCGCCACCCAGTGGTCGCGTGGCCAGGTAGGCTTTAAGTTTTTTCTGATTGTCTAATCGGACTTGTAAGGATGCATCATTGGGGTCTAAACCCGTTCGCATGCGGTGTATTTGATAGTTTCCATCACCAATATGCGTGTATTTTAAGATGCCAAATAGCAGGGCCCCAATCATTCCGCCAATGATAAGAATGCGCACATTTCCAATTAAGAATAGATATAAGGCTCCTCCACCTGCAATAACGAATAAGGGTCCTCTACTTCCCGAAAGTGCATAGGCCCAAAAACATACGGCCACCAAAAACCAGTACCAGCGTTTTACCTTCTTTTCATAGGGCCCAATGGCCATTAACAAAGCAAATAAGGTAGTATGGGCCATGGCAGCACCAAACTGTCCCGCGTCCGAATAAAAGGAGAAAATCCGAAGCTGCCCTTGAATTTCGTGCGTAATACTTCCTCCATTGTCCAACCATTTGCGCTCTCCTGCCGTCACCCCTAAGTAATGCATTTTAAACCCATAAAAAGCCGAAACCAAGCTCCAAATCATCCAGTAATTGATGAATCGGTCCATTTCTTTTTCGGTATCCATGAGCAAATAAATCAGGGCAATGATTTGCATGGGATAGAAGGATAAACCTCGCGCTGCATAAAACCAGGCTTCTTTGCTTCGAGCTTCCGGATTTACAAGTTCAACCAGGGTAAATAAAAACCAACCAAACATGAGCCAGAACAAAGGACTTGAAAAACTTCGTCCGGAGGCTCCAGGTTGTGAGCGTTTAAAAATGGTAGCGACAATGCAAATTAGCAAAAGAAAATCAACGCCCAATCCCCAAGGAATATTTGCTTCAATAAAGCGGGTCATTCCGTTGGAAACAAACGACAAGTGGAAACTAGCTAGAAATGCGACAACAGGTTGGTAGAAAATCCAGATAAGAAATGCAACTACAAAGGGCAAAGCTATCAACGTGGCAACCGTGCCCATTTGCCCCTTGCCAATCATAAACCCCAAAATGGCAGCTATGAGCAGGTATCCGGTTAGTGGCCGCAAATCCTGGAGCAACTGCTTCATACTAACCTAGTATTTTTGGCCACCAAGGGCCATCTTTAACTTCCGGCGAATAACCGAACGCTTCTTCGGTATTTCACCGTAAATGCCTTCCAGCAAATCGGGCTCAACATGATTCAAAATCACTTTGATTTTTCCTTCGGCAATTTTCTGATAGTTTTTTAACTGAAATTTATCTGCACTTGTCCATGATTTTTGGGCATGAACCACCAAAATGGACAAAGCTGATTGAGCAATTAAATTAGAAGGTATTGGATTGGTTTTCAATCCTGGAATTTCAAGAATGGTATAAGAAATTTCCTCAAACGGTCCGGCTTCATTCTCCTGAATAAAGTCCATAATGCCATTGTAGTCAATAATTTGATCCACCACCCTATACGCATAGGTTAGCACTTTTGGGTTTTCTTCACTTAGGTTTGGAGTATGGTTGGCTGAAGTTTCGGGATACAAGTAAAGCACCTTGTTTCTGATTCTCGATAACTTCTTAACCAATTCCTCGGCAAAAAAGGTTTTTCCTTCCCCGTTTTTGGTGCTGAAAATGGTAATCAGGTGATTATTTGAACTTGGAGATGCCGACTTCAAATCAAGGAAAACCTCATTAACTACTTGCTGCATCAAAGAGGAAGCAACTTCATCAATTCCAATTAATTTGGTGTTGATGCCTTGTTTTTCCGGAATTGCATTCAACAAGGGTAAGCCCAGCGTTGGCTCTACTTTTTCTGGAGAACGCAAGGATTTGTTCATCAATTCCTTAGCAATGTAATAGGAAAGCAGAAGGATAAACCCGGCAGCAAAACTTGCAATAATTAATAGTGCCCGTTTTGATGGTAAAGGTTGAAGCGGATAATAGGGATTGTCAACCACCTTCAGGTTATTACTCATCTCAAGGCTTTGCTGCCTTAATTTTGCAAGGTTAAGTCCGTGTAAAACAGACAGGTACTCTTTCTCGTTCACCGCAATCTCGCGCTCTAATCGTCCCAATGTTGATCCCAAAGGTGCAAATTCCTGGTAAATGCCATCGTATTGTTTCATGCGCATTTCAAAAACCTGAAGTCGGCCTTTTGACTCTTCCAATTCCACAATCTTGGACAACCATTCGTTGAGCAAAGATTCTTGAGGAACCCATTCAATGGAGTTATTAAACTCGTAGTAGTCGCGAGCTTTTTCTTTTAGCCGAATTTTGATTGCTTCTGCCTGATCTTTTAAATCGGCAATATCATCAGCTTTGGCTTTATAAACAGTCGCATTGGTAATTTTGAAATTGATATTCGCAAGTTCCTGCCTTAAATTCACTAACTCCTCATTGTATCCAACAAAGTCGGAGTAGTTGTTCATTTTTTCTTCAATTCGAGCTACGGCTTTCTGAGCCGCTTCAAGACGCATTTTTTCTTTGTAATAGTCTGTTGAAAGGTCTTCTTTTGATTCAGCTACAAACTTGGCTTGCTCGTAATAATTGATGATTTTATTATTCACACCAAAATCGCGCAGTTTATTCTCAGAACCTTGAAGCGCATTAAATGCATGTTGCAATTGCTGCTCAAAGTACTTTACCACATTCATGGTTTCGGAACCTTTGATTCCTCTGTACCTGGCAGAAAAGGCTTCAATGTAAAACTTCATGGCATTCCAACAAACGCCGGGGTCGTTCGACTTCAGGGTCATTTCCAACATGTCGGAATTGTTTTTCCGATTAACAGTCACACTTCCCGAAATGCTTCCTAAGAAATAATAAGAACCTGGATTGGTAAGCAAATACCTGACAATGTTTTTGTTAGAGCTGTCTTTTACTGCATACAAATTGGCAACTGTTTTGCGCATATTGCCATCAACAACAAGTCTTGCTCTTTCTTCTGCAGGAACCAGGTCTTGCAACTTTTCAAACCCCTTTAATCCTAAAATATTCGGGTCTGGTTCTTTTAACAACAGGTGCTGAGCCAATAAGTTAATGGCAACTTCCTCAACCGTTTCCCTACCCTTGATGGTTGTTATGAGGTTATCAAATGCGTTATTGACTTTGAAGTTATCCAGGCGCTCATTTCCGTCATCTGTAATGCTGTAACCTGAGGCAAGACCTGTATAAATGGTAGTTTGGGTTTCGTATTCTTTTGGAAGATCGCGTGTAAAGAAAATAACAGCGCCTGCCAGCATAACTGGAAAAAGAACCAGCCAGCGCGCATTTTTCATTACTATTCTCGAAAAGACAATCAGATTCATTGGGTATCAGGCTATTTTATTTTAAGGGTAGTCAGTTTTACACCCACCCAATTTTCAAGGAAATAGTAATAGGTCATGAAATCCTTTTTGGTCAGCTCCAAGTTACTTTCAGCAAGGGCCTGAAGGTTTTTTAACCTGGAAAGTTCCTGAGGGTGGATTTTTCCCCGCTTCATTTCTACAGTTGCAATCTCGGCAGTAAGTTTTGCACTTTCTACGTCTTGAGTACGAATCCAAAGAAGTTTTTGGGCTGCCATTAGGTTGAAGTAATCCTGAATGATCAACCTTCTCAAATCCATAATTTGGTCGTCTTTTTTGGCCTTGGCCATATCAACTTCAGCCTTTAACTGCTTAATGCGGGCAGGTCTTCCAAATATCTCAGTGAATGGCAAGGTGAAGTTAAATCCGGCACGCCAACCAACACCCAAGGAATTATTTAGAACAGAACCGTCTGAATTAATAGTGGTTAGGTTGGTTTGATTTCCGTACGTATAGTTAAAAAAGCCGGTCATCCCATTCAACCAAAGGTATTTGGTGTACTTTAAATTGTAATCAGCCTTGCGAATGCTCGCGTTTTCAAAGCGCACATTGGGGTTGTTTGCCAAAGCCAAGGTTATCAATGAATCAATTCCAGGTAATTGAGTGGATAAATCCACATCCGGATCAAACGAAATGGTATCGATTATGATTCCTCTTAGTTCATGCGGCTTTTGTGGCGGTGCTTGCTGTGCCGATTTGATTCTTCTAACTGCCGAAGAGTCCTGCCCCTGAGCATATAACATACTTGAAAACCCAAGTTCGCACAGGAGTAAAAGGACAATTAACAGAAATGAAGGTACACGATTCACAAATTCAAAAATAAGTCTAAACCTTGAGCCTAGTTGAAAAGATGCTAAAAGACCTAGGGTTGATTGTGCAAAATTGTGAACACCAACCAGAAACTTTCTTTCCTCCCATTAAACCTTTGCCTAAACTTGTAATCCAAGCAAGCAAGTTAATCGTATGAAAAAAATAATAGCAATCGCGGTTTTGAGCATCATGGTGATGGGACAAAACAATTTGTTTGCCCAAAAAGGGCGTGGTGGTTATGCAAATGGCAAAGGAAAGCAGGAAGCACAAAAAATCGCTGCCAAGCTCAATTTAAATGATGAGCAAAAAGAAAAAGTCAAAGAAATCCGCTCTCGCCATCGCAATGAAATCCAGGAGCAACTGAAAGCAAACCCCAAAATGGAAAAAAGGGAAAGACGTCAGTTGATGCTGGAGCACATGAAGTCGGCCGATGCTGAAATTCAATCGATATTAACTCCTGAACAACAAACCATTTACAAGCAAGAAAAAGAAAGGCTTAAAAATGAACGCATGGAAAAACGAGAACTAAGTAAAGGGAAGAAAAAAGGAAATAAAGTAAAAGAGGCTGAACCAGAAGAAAAGGAATTGGAGGATGCCTTGATTGAATCCTTGTAAGAGCAATCATTTGTAAATAAAGCCAGAGAAACTCAAACAGATTCTCTGGCTTTTTCTATTTTGCGGCCGTGAATGTGCTTCAACTTAGGACTTCCATCGTGAAAAAACATGCGCTTCGCCTTGGCTTTGATGCCGTTGGGATAAGCCGCGTTCGGTTTTTGGAAGAAGAGGCTCCACGACTTGAATCATGGCTTAAAGCGGGTAAAAATGGCGAAATGGGCTACATGGAAAACCATTTCGATAAGCGACTCGACCCATCAAAACTGGTTGATGGAGCTAAATCCGTAATTAGCCTGTTGTTTAACTACTACCCTTCTCAATCGTTGAATAGGTCGCCAAAGGTTTCAAAATACGCTTGGGGAGAGGATTACCATTTGGTGGTAAAAGACAAATTGCATGAATTGCTAGAATGCCTTCGGGAAGAAATTGGCGAAATTGGAGGTCGGGCTTTTGTGGATACTGCTCCTGTTTTGGAAAAGGCTTGGGCCAAACAAAGTGGATTGGGTTGGATTGGTAAGAATTCAAATTTGCTGGTAAAAGGAAAAGGCAGCTTTTTCTTTTTGAGTGAATTAATCATTGATTTGGACTTGGAGCCCGATAGCCCGGTTGCCGACTTTTGTGGTACTTGCAAAGCTTGCATTGAAGCATGTCCCACTAAGGCTATAAGCCCGTACAGTGTTGATGGAAGCAAATGCATCTCCTATTTTACCATCGAATTGAAAAATAAAATTCCAGCTCAATTCAAGGGGCAATTTGACGATTGGATGTTTGGTTGTGATGTGTGCATGGATGTTTGTCCCTGGAACCGATTTTCAAGTCCAAACCAAGAAGAGCGTTTCAAACCTTTGGATTTTCTGAGAAACGCTGAATTGAAGGATTGGCTTGAATTAACCGAAGAGGTTTTCAAAAAAGAATTCAAAAATTCACCCCTAAAACGAAGTAAATACAACGGAATCAAAAGAAACATTGACTTCCTGATAAATCCTGCTGAATGAAATTACGCTTTTTAAAACTTGTTTTCATTGTTTTCCTGCTTGTTGGCAATCTCTTTGCGCAAACGCATTATGGACTATACATGTCCATGAATTTCCCCACGGTTAGTGGGCATATCCCCAATTATGTAGGGAGAGGATTGGGAGGATTTGGCGCCTTTATTCAGGCCCCATTTTCGCCCTATCACAGCAATTCTTTTATTAATCGGTTTGATTTTAGCGCAGAAAGTGGACTAACCTATATTGGCTTTCGTGATAAGCAAAGCGACTTCAGGTATAATAATTATTATTTCGACCCTTCCTTTTACATCAATTTTATTCCAGATCGCCAATCGGATGCCATGCGCATCATGTTAGGCTTCAGGCCTAGTTATCTCCTTTTTCAAAACAACGAGGATTTTAACATGGGCAATTACCAAATTGTAAGAAATGAATGGCGAAATGCCTACCAACAAGGTGATTTAGATTTTGGATTAGCAACAGGCATCAGTGTTTCTTTAGGCAGTATTGCGCGCGCTGAACTCAAATACACACATTCATTTACACAACAGTTAAGTAATTCCTATGTACGTGGTCGTCCCTCGTTTGTGGAGTTTGGTTTGAAATTGAGTGCCGTTGATATTCGTGAATCTTTGATGCAGCGGGATAAAGATTTGGCTCAGCAGTTGGAAAATGCAAGCAAAGGAACCTTGTTGGTTATGCTTAGCAGCACCGATGCCAAGGTGCTTGAAAAAATGAAAAAAGCCGGTAAACAAGAAGAAGCTGCATTTCTGGTTAGGATGGAGCAAATTGCTGCGCAAAATCAAAAGCAAGCATTTGAACGCTATTTTGATTTTTGCAAAGTGCTTTACTTCTCAGACACATCTGCCAATGAAGTTGCAGCCGGAAATTTCAGAGGTGTAATGGATAGTGAAGGTAGGCCCGCAAGCTTTGATACCAGCAATTACATGCTTGCTGCCTTTTGTGAGGATGCTTCGGACTATACCAATAAAATTGATTACGGCTTATACTTCTACGACAAGAATTTTCAACAGCTCAAAAAACCATTCAACGTTTCGGCTAATTTTTTGGGAATTTTTGCGGGAGGAGATCCTGTAAATTATTTCAAAAGAGCACGTTATCTGCATACTTCGTCGGAATTTACCAAAGTGGTTAAACGAGCCAGCGCACGCTTGCAACGTAGCAAAGCTGTTCGGCAAAACTGATATTTTAACTAACTTGCCTGAAGATGAAAAACCGCTCTTCAGGCATTTTGCTTTCTCTTCTTTTACTGCTTTTACTTGCAGCAACATTTCCATTCAAACTTAAATCACAGGTTTACAGAGATTCAATCCCTCCTAAAATGGAGTGGTTTGCCGATGCTAAATTGGGCATTTTTATCCATTGGGGAATTTATGCCGTTGAGGGAACCTCAGAAAGTTGGAGCTTTCACAACCGTAGAACAACCTACCCCTATTACATGGGTCAGATGCGCGGGTTTAAGGCTGAAAACTACAAGCCACAAGAATGGGCCGATTTAATTCGCGAATCAGGAGCGCGCTATGCGGTAATTACTTTGCAGCATCACGATGGTGTTGCTTTGTGGAATACACGCCAATTAACCCCAACTACAGCCTACAATTTAGGAGCGGATAAACCCTTTATTCAACCCAAAAAGCCGCTTTGGAACCCCAAAAAGCCTTTGAGTACGCTTGAACAAACTCCAGCCGGAAAGGACTTAATTACGCCGTTTGCTGCTGCGTTGCGGGAACGTGGACTTAAATTTGGCGCCTACTATTCTTTGCTCAATTGGTCGCATAACGATTACAACGTTTTTTTTAAAGATTACAACCGTTACAAAATACAGGAAGATACTGCCAGATGGAATCGGTTTTTAAGCTATATGCATGGACAAATTCGTGAAATTTCAAGCGAATTCAATCCGGATTTGTATTGGTTTGATGGCGATTGGGAACATACTGAAGAAGAATGGAAGGCCGATGAAATTCAGCAAATAATCCAATCACGCAATCCTGCGGCTATTGTGAATGGACGTCTAAAATCATTTGGCGACTACCATACGCCTGAACAAAATATGCCGGTAACACGGCCTTCATCCAAAGTTTGGGAATTGTGCTTAACCAGCAACGACAATTGGGGTTGGCGGCCCAATGATACCTTGATGAAAAGCACCAATCAAATCATTCGGGTATTTGCCGAATGCATTTCAATGGGAGGAAATCTCTTGTTGGATATTGGGCCAAAGCAAGATGGAACAATCACCCCAGAGCAAACCCAATTGTTGAAAGAGCTTGGTCGCTGGACCCGAAAACACCAGGAAGCCATTTTTGGAAGTCGTGAAGGTTTACCTTACGGGCATTTTCATGGACCATCAACCCTATCTAAAGACTCAACTACCTTGTACTTGTTTTTAACGGATATCAAAAAAGTAAAAGAAGGAAATACTCAGACTGGAATTAATTTGATGCTAAAAGGTATTCGGAATAAAGTGGTTTCAGCTCAAGTAATTGGGGATAACAACCAAATCCCTGTAACGGTAATGGGAAAAATTGATTGGAGCTCGGTTCCGGGAACTTTGTTTTTGGAAATCGACCCCATTCAATTGGATGAGGAAGTTACCGTTGTTAAGGTGCAACTGGATGGCCCGATACGGCTTTACCGCGGGAAAGGAGGATTTGCAGATTGAAGAAGCTATTCCTATTCTTATTGGTAATACCGGGATTGCTCTCGCCTAGTTTGCATGCCCAAACCAACTGGCTAAAACCAGAAATTGATTCATTGCTTGGCAAAGGGTTTAAAGTTTCGATTCAATTCTACAGCAAACCTCAAGGCCCATTTCGGAATATCAAATTGGTAAAGCAAGATGCATTTGCTTGGAAAAGCTCGGGGAAGAAACTTGCCATTTATGCCAAAAGCGAAAACGGGTTCAATTATGCCCAATCGGATATTCTCAAAAAGCTATTTCACTACCACTACCTTACGGCTGATTATGTTCTATCACCGCCTGCTTATTCAACCAATTATATCAACAAAAACACTGGAAGCAATTGGCATGATCAAGTGTATTCTATCCAACGTGAGCA
This sequence comes from Bacteroidia bacterium, assembly GCA_023151275.1. Classification (GTDB taxonomy): domain Bacteria; phylum Bacteroidota; class Bacteroidia; order UKL13-3; family UKL13-3; genus CAISCU01. Next base: position 127,779 of record JAKLJI010000007.1, read on the forward strand.
ACTCATTCGCATAAAAAAATCAGGCTTTCCTAAACAATTTGTAGTTGAAGAGCCCGCCTTTGATTACCGGGAAATCTTGTATGGCGAATGCCGAAAAGGGCGTTATCCTTGGTTTCAAAAACTAAGCAATGTGCAAGGAAATGCCATTGAAAAGCATCCCGGATGGGGATTATGGGTGCATACTTTTCACAAATTGCTTCCACCTGAAAAATGGTTTGAATCGAATCCGGAATACTTTGCATCGAGGAATGGAAGCCGTATGGCCGACCAATTGTGCTTAAGCAATCCGGAGGTACTTAAATTGGTGATTGACCAATTGGACCAGGAGATGAAAAAGCAACCGGATAAAACCTATTGGAGTGTTTCGCAAATGGACAATTACAACTATTGCGAATGTTCAAGCTGTGCAGCAACAGACAAAGAAGAAGGTTCGCAATCGGGCTCACTGATTCGTTTTGTAAATCAGGTGGCACAGGCCTTTCCATCCAAGGTTATTTCAACCCTGGCTTACCAATACAGCCGCAAAGCGCCTGCAAAAACCAAACCGGCACCCAATGTAAACATCATGCTTTGCAGCATTGAGAGCGATAGAGCTAAGCCCATTGCAGGAACTTCGTTTGAAAAAGATTTAGCAGATTGGAGCGCGCTTACCACGCAAATAATCGTATGGGATTATGTGATTAATTTCCACCACATGGTTTCGTTCTTTCCGAATTGGCAAGTACTTCAACCCAATCTTCAGCTGTTTAAAAAATATGGCGTTCCAATGGTTTTTGAACAAGGATACAATCAAACTGGAGCTGAATTTGAGCCACTCCGAGCTTTTTTGTTGAGTGAGTTGATGTGGAATCCGGAAGCAGATGCCGATAGCCTTACAGACTATTTTTTACAGGCTTATTACGGGCCAGCTTCTGGATTTATAAAGGAATTGATTAGACAACAAACTGAATTTTTGAATCAATCAGGAAGAGCGCTTACCTTGTATGAACCGCCTGCTTTGTACATGCAGAGTTACCTGAATCCTGGTCTACTCAATAGCTACAATCAACTTATTCATCAGGCTATGGATGCCACGGCAAAAAATCCTACCCTGCTGCACCATGTAAAGGAAGTAAGGCAAAGTTTATGGTATGCTACGTTGGAATGCCTCAAATTTCCCCAGGCCGGAAAAGGTTGGATATTTGATAGTGATGCCAATGGAAACCGAGCCAATCCGAATGTTCATGGGCCATTTGGGGGCAATCTTTCGTATAGGCAAATTTTAGACTCCTTCACCCATTTTGCCAATCAATTTGGTCCGCCTTTGTTGCATGAGGTCAAACTGAACCCAAACGAATACCGCGAGAAAACCCTGATTGAATGGCAAAATACGGTTAGGAAGCACCGTGCAGTTGAGAAGAATGTCAGGTATTTCAATTATCCGGACAAGGCTTACTCCGACGGAATTCTAGAATTAACTGGAATAAATTTTGTTTCGGGAAAAAGCTTAAACGATGGATTATTGAGCAGTCAAGAATACCAACTAAATTGGCAAGGTTGGTGGGGACGAGATGCTTGGGTTGAAATTGATTTGGGTGCAGAACAGCAAGTAGACTATGTAACTGTTCATTTTCTGGAAAATCAAATGGCCTGGATTGTGGGTCCGGATAGCTTAGAAATTGAGCTTTCAAACACCATGGACAATGAAGGAAAGACTATTAAAGCGTTTTCAATAAATCCATTTGTTGGGCAAAAAATGGCAGATGGTGTTTATTCCTTAAAAGCCCAATTCAAACAGCCTGCTCGAGGAAGATACTTGAAAGTAAAAGTTGAAAATCCGGGTCAGTTGCCGGCTTGGCGCGGAGTTAACGCAAATGGCTGGTTGTTTATTAATGAAATTGAAGTGTATTGATGAAAAAGATTTTACTGCTTATTCTACTGGTTAAGCTGGGGCAATTATCCGCCCAAGACCATTCAAACCAAAAATATTACGAACCCACAGATCCACAGGTTAAGGCAAAATTGGCGGAATGGCAAAACATGCGCTTTGGTTTGTTAATGCATTGGGGAACCTACTCCCAATGGGGAATTGTTGAAAGCTGGAGCATTTGTCCGGAAGACGAAGGTTGGTGCGAACGCCGAGGCCCATATTCAGCAAATTATTTTGAGTATGTGAAAGCCTACGAAAACTTGCAAACCACATTCAATCCGATTCAATTCAACCCGGAGCGTTGGGCAAAAGCGGCAAAAGAAGCTGGTATGAAATATATGGTATTCACCACCAAACACCACGATGGTTTTGCCCTATTTGATACCAAATTTTCCGACTACAAAATCACTTCAACTAAAACGCCTTTTAGTAAAAATCCAAGAGCAAATATTACCCATGAAGTATTCAATGCGTTTCGCAAAGAAGGTTTGTGGGTGGGCGCCTATTTTAGCAAACCCGATTGGCATTGCCAGGATTATTGGTGGCCCAAGTTTCCGCCATACGACAGAAATCCGAATTACGATTTGAATAAATATCCTGAAAAATGGAATGCCTATAAAAAGTTCACCCAAAATCAGATCAACGAATTGCTCAGTGAATACGGGAAAGTAGACATTTTATGGCTTGATGGTGGCTGGGTTCAACCCATGACCGAGACTTCTCCACGTTGGGGATACAAGCCGGTTCATCAGGATATTGAAATGGACTCAATTGCATTATGGGGAAGAAAATTGCAACCCGGATTGATTGTGGTAGATCGGGCGGTGGAAGGACCAAATCAAAACTACCTAACACCAGAACAGCAAATTCCCGATAAACCCCTTCCCTATCCTTGGGAAACCTGCATGACCATGGGAGGCAGTTGGAGTTGGGTAAAAAACGAACACTACAAATCCAAGCAGCAAATTCTGGTTAACCTCTGCAAAATTGTTTCGCGAGGTGGAAATTACCTGCTCAACATTGCACCGGGTCCAAACGGGGAATGGGATTCAACGGCTTACCAGCGTTTGCAGGAAATTGGCGTCTGGATGAAGAAGAATGGAAACGCCATTTATTCAAGTAAACCTATTGCTCCTTTTGAATTTAAAGAACAAAATGGCGCTCATTGGGTATTTACACAATCCACCAAGGACAAAAAGCGCTATGCCATGTTGCTTAACCCTGAAAAATTTGAAGAGAAAGGGATTGAAGTAAATCCAACAACCTGGGGATTTAATAATCAAGGATTTTCTATTCGAACTCTAGAAGGTCAAAGTATTCGAGGAGCGCTTCCAATGCATTTCCAAATTGAGAAAAATTGCGGAGTTTGGGTGATTGAATTCTAAGCGAATAAACACCATAAAATCAAGCAATAAGTTGCTTTTGGGTTGATAAGAGTTCAGCTTAACAATTTAATTTACTAGGATTTGGATGCAATTCTTACTGCCAATTGAATTCCCAATAAAATGCCAAATCCAAAAAGAATGGCAGTTAAACCAAATTGATTTAAAAACTGGTACTTCATCCAACTTCCTAAAACCAAACTTGAACCAACTACAAGCATGAAAATTGCTCCAAATTGAAAGAAATTCAAAGGCTTTTTTACTGATAAAATCTGGTCGTTCCAATTTGGCTTTTCAATGGGTTTACCTGAAATAAATGCATTCAATTTGGAAACTACCGGAATTGCAATTGCGCCAAATAGGAATGCAAAAACGAGTGTTTTAATTCCCAAATCCACTTTAACACCAATTGGCTTTACAAGAATGGGAAGACTTGCCAATGCAAGTAACAGAACTTTTATTTTTCCTGCTTTAGATAATTGTTGCATGGAATAAGATTTTAGCATGAGGAAATTAACAAATCGACTGCAACTTTTCCCAAATTTTCACCATAGCTAAAGTGTCCAAGTTGCAATAGGTTACCAATTGATTTCTGATTTCTTCGCGCTCTTCAGCCGATAATGCAGTCAATGAGGCATAAGCCATGCTGGCAGTTCCTCCATCGCCAATGGGCAAATCTTCGTAGCTCATTTCAGGGAAGAAATGAGGTAACATCACCTTTATGCTGTATCCACCTTTCATGTCGGAATGGTAGTACCAGCGTTGTTGAAAAGGAGTCATCAAATCAACCAGTTTAGCCGCAATTTGAAGAAGTTCATCTGCATATTCCGGAAACTGTGCCGCCAATTCGTTCAATACCGAGCGCTCAAATCCAATACTGTAAACAAAAATATGCTTCAGGTTTTTGCAATCGGCAATGAGTTGTTTAACCAAACCCGGTCTTGGGTCGCTAATTCCATCACCCAAAAATCCACCTGACTTTAACCTGGCCTTTTTTGAACTCAGAGAATGCAGCGAAAATTGAAAAGGAATACGCTGATAGGGCCTTGTGCCCACAATGTTTGGAACCGACGATTGGTAGCTCTCAAAATCCAGGAATCCCAATGGAAAATCCACCTGACTTAAATAAGCAGATATCTTTTCTTTATCTACCACAGTTTCGCCACTTCGATACACTTTCAGTTGAAATGCCGCACGTGGAGGAAGTTCAAGATTTGCCGGTAATTCATCCAGGCTTCTGTACCCTTCTTCAAAAAACTTCCAGCCAATGCCGTGACTCAAATCCAATACCGAATTTTCAGTCGGAATTCCCTTCCAACAATGGTTTGAAAAATCACAGGTATAAGGTGAAAAACAATGCATACCTGGATTAATCTCGGGCTGCACTTTCTGCTTCAACAACTTCTTCAACTGGGCTACTTTCAGCTCAATTTGCTCCTGCAATTCAAGAATTTGTTCGAGTATCGATTCCGTATAAAACAACTGATTAACATCCAGATTCCCATTAAACTCATAGTGCTTGTTGATGAGGATTAATGAAAAATCTCTTGGTTCATATCCGGCTTTTTTCATCACCCAATACTGCAAAGCAGCATCTTCAATGTACTGCGGCTTGGCGCTGGTTCCCGATTTTACCTCAAAGGCAAACAAGCCTGAATTTTTGCGAACCAAAATATCCAAGGCACACATCACCTCAGAGCCAATAAAAACCGGTTCATAAAACACATATCTAACAGGTAAACTTTTTAGTGTTTTTTGGGCTGATAAGGTGTATTGATAGGGAGTTTCAGGTGTTAAATCCAGTCCTCCCGGAAACAGATTCCTTGCCAACATTCCAAGATCTGTTCCTTGCGCAAAAACAAGTTCCTGTGCCGGGTCGGGAGGATTCCTGTACTCAGGTTTGAACTTATGAAAATACAAGCGTTTCTCGCATTGATTTCCATACATAAAAGTTGATTTGGAGAGAACAAAACTCATTAGGGCCCCAATGTAAGCAGGATTGTGAATCAATTCAACCTTCCTTGAAAATTCATGGCTCATGCCCGTCTTGATTTTGTATCTTGCCGCCGCATGAAAATTGCCGGAACCAGCGAAATAAGAACCCAACTGAAGGAGCTTAATCCCAACGAACTGCGTGAGATAATCCTCCGGCTTGGCCGCTATAAACTCGACAACAAAGGTTTATTGAATTACCTTTTATTCGGTGCTTCCAACGAATCGGATTACCTGGAAGAAGTGAAGGAAGAAATTCGCGAACAACTTCTACAAACCAATACTACCTCCTTCTACCTGGCAAAAAAGAGCATCCGTAAAGCCTTGAAAACAGCCAATACCCATATCAAATACACCGGGAAAGAATATGTTATTGTAGAATTGTTGTTGTTTTATTGTCGTGAACTGCTCGCACTTCCCATCGATATTAAGCGTTCAGACGTGTTATCCAATTTGTTCGACAGGCAAGTTGTTCGGATTGAAAAAGCGCTTTCCAAATTGCATGAAGATCTTCAATACGATTACCACAAAGAATTGCAGGAGGTACTGCGCCAATGGTAAGCGAACAAGTTCAGGTGATCGGGTTTTCCTTGTTAGTTAACAGCCTGTATTTTTTGGCTGATTTATTTATCAAACTTTCATCCCTGCAATCAGGGCCATTTCGCCTTATTTTCTTTCGCAGTTTGTTTGCTGTCGCACTCTGCATTCCTCTATTCTTGTTGAGCGCAGAACCGCTTCAACTAGAACCTGGATTGCCGCTTTTGGAATTGATTGGATGTGCCTTGTTAAACGCCAGTGGATTGTATGCCTATATCCGTGCATTAAAGGATTGCCATTTTGTAAATGTGTCGGTAATTCAAATTACGAGCGCATTTGTGCATTATGGCTTGGCTTTGCTTTTGCAAAATCAATTTCCTGGATTTTGGTTCTACCTGGCCACCTTGTTTTGTGTTGCAGGAATTGTCATCCAATGGAAAAAAGGCAAAGCCCATTCCGGCTTACTATGGGCAATTGGCAGCGCCATTTTATGGGGTTTTGGGTATGGTTTGATGTCGGTTCCCCTGCAAAGTATCAATTCCTCAACGGGGACTTTGGTAGCTGAGTTTGTTTTGTTGATGGTTTCCGCTCTTTTTATGCGAAGTGAAGCCGCTATCAATTTTGAATTGAAACAGGTGCTGTATTTATTTTTGATTGGCTTCTTCACCATTGCCGGTTCCTATTTCCTTTACATCAGCTATGCGCGTTTCAACCTAAACCTGATGGGCTTTATGCAACTGGCCTTCTTCCCCTATTCCTTGCTGGCAGGTAGATTGGTTTTCAAAGAAAGACTAACAAAGGTTGAGTGGCAGGGTATTGCTCTCGTACTTACAGGACTTCTTGTTTATTTCTTTTCGAGTTGATCCAGCAATTCATTGTTTAACCACACCCGATTTCCACTCAGATTTTGCTGGGCTATTTTTACCATTGCTCTGGCCACTTCAAATCCCTGAATGCCTTTGTAGGCGCGCAACGGACCAATCATTACCAAATTCAAACCTTTCATGAGAAGTTGAGAAAATGCCTCCAATGGTCTGAACTCATTGCGTTGCCCCATCAACAAGCTTGGGCGAATAAGGTGGCAAGCAGGAAACCCAATTTCGCTGAGCATTTGCTCGGTTTCGCCTTTTAGTTTTGAATAAAAAATGGATGAGTTGCGATCCGCACCCATGGAAGATACAAAAAACACTTGCTTGCAGCCTTTCTCGTAAGCTAAGCGGGCAGACCGCATTGGAATTTCCTGGTCGATTTTCCGATAGGTTTCCAGGTCTGGAGTTTTAGAACGTGTGGTTCCTATGGCAATGTACAGTTCATCCACATCAAACAAATTGGAGTAACTCTCCAATTGCGAAAAATCTATCAGGTGCTGCTCCAATTTTGGAGCCTCAATGACCAAATCTTTTCTGCTAAGCGCTTTGATGCGAGAATAAGCCGGATGCTTAATCAATTCAAAAACCAATTGGCGTCCCACCAAACCACTTGCGCCAATTACGAGTGCTGACTTCATAAACTTAGCTTCTCTTCTTTTTTAATTTCCGGGCGGCTTAATGCCCAAGAGAAAATTTCATCTGCTAGAATATTTCCCGGAATCCGGTTGTAACCTCCTGGGTTTTTGCCAATCAATTCGCCCAAAAAGCTTACAAATTTCATCCATTTCTTTCGAGGAGTAATCCAGTGTTTAGAGGCGGTAACTTTATTCGCTCGAATTACATGAAAATCTTCAAAACCCATGCTTTGAATTTCATCTTCCAGCTTTTTACGCTTTTGCATTACCGGGTCGGAGGAGTTGAGCTTGTTCATGGTTGGATTAATCAGCAGGAAACGTTTCACCCCGCTGCTTTTAGCAAGTTTCGCAACATGTATTGGGTAATCGTAATCTAGCTTTTCCGGTTCATCCTGATTGTTCATGTTTACATAAGCAGAACCAACCAGACAGAACACCTCCTCTACTTGTTCAAAAATATCGCGGTGCGCCTCCAGATTGTCGAAATCAACAATATGTTTAACCAAGTGAATATTCTTGATTTTTCGATGATCTTTCCGTGAAATAGAATGCAAGCGACGGTATGAACGGCTGTTCAAGAGTTTGTCGATCAGCCTTTTTCCAACATGACCGGTAATTCCTACAATTAATGCAGTGCGCATGCCACGAATAAAGTTTTTTTTATGAGATTAAAAAAGTACACCACTAGACTAGGGTCCACTCTCATCCGAACTTTTTCAAAAAACATCTAATTCGTATTAGCAAACCCTCGTCAATGCTGGATTCGTGAATTAA
>JAKLJI010000008.1 GCA_023151275.1 Bacteroidia bacterium
GCATTTATCCGATAAAGAGAAAACAATTTTGGTTGAGTGTATTCATAAAATTCAGCATGAGATTCAGGAGAACATTGATGAATATAGTCAGCATATTCTTGTTTCATCTATTGAATTGTTGTTGAATTATTGTTCGCGTTTTTATGGCAGACAATTGATTACCCGAAGTCAGGTGAATAAATCGGTCATTGCAAGGATTGAGCATATTTTGACGGCTTATTTTGCTGAGAACAGAGCAAAAGAGCAAGGATTACCCAGCGTTAAATTTTTGGCCGATAGCGTTAACTTATCAGCAAGTTATTTGAGTGATTTGTTGCGCAAAGAAACGGGTAAAAACGCGCAGGAGCATATTCATTTTTACCTCATTGAAGAAGCAAAGAATTCGCTTATGAATACAGACAAAAACATAAGTGAAATTGCCTTTGATTTGGGATTTGATTACCCTCAGTATTTTGCTAAGCTTTTCAAACAGAAGACAGGTAGAACACCTTTGGAATATAGGAATCTGGCCTAGGCAGTGCTCTGGTGCTTGTGATGATGAGTTGATTTTTGGGGATTACAAATTTCGCTGGTTGTTTGGGTTTTAAATTTGGGTTTCCCTAATGTTAGAACTCCTTGGAGATGATTTTGAGTCTAAGCTCTTGCCACCAGTTTTCCGCGAACCAAGCTATCAATTCGTTGAACATGGATTGGCGGTTTTACTTCTTTGCACAATCTCCTCCCGCGTTAAGGACAGCAGCGGTACCGCACGGTGGGAGAGGCTAGGGCTTGTAGGTGGCGGCAAGCGACCAGCGGAAGCTCTGCTGCCGCCTTACAAGCCCAGACTCATCCCACCGGGTAGTACAAGCGGATGGCCTGGCGCCGACCCGGCTGCATGCAATTTTCCTTTCTGAGCAAGGTTTATGCCGGCCGGCGCAACGCCCAATTGCCCTTTTCTTCTCGCCATATATTCTTGTTTTTTGGGGATGGATTTTCAGCGCTTTTCGCCTAAACTTGCACTCTTTTTTTACGCGCATGGCCAAGCAAATTTTAATTACCGGTGGGGCCGGTTTTGTGGGTTCAACCCTCTGCTTGTACCTGAAATCCAGGTATCCGGGCTATCGTGTGCTGGCTTTTGATAACTTGCGTAGGCGTGGCTCTGAGTTGAATATCAATCGCCTCCGGGAAGCCGGTGTGGAGTTTTTGCATGGGGATATCCGCAACCCCGAAGACTTGTTGGGTTTAGGTGAGCTGGATGTGATTATCGACGCGTCTGCCGATCCTTCGGTGCTTTCGGGCATTAACTCGCCCATTATGCCCTTAATCAATAGCAACCTGATGGGTACCATCAATGCGCTTGAATTGGCAGATCGTTGCAAGGCGCAGTTCATCTTTTTAAGCACCAGCCGCATTTATCCAATTGCCGCTTTGGAACAGGCCAATTGGGAGGAATTGGATACGCGTTTCCGTTGGACAGATTCGCAATCCATTGCAGGCATTAGCTCAAAGGGAATTACAGAGGCGTTTCCTTTGGAAGGAAGCCGTTCTTTTTACGGTGCCAGCAAATTGGCATCGGAATACCTGATTACGGAATACCATGCGCTTAAGGGCATGAAGACTGTAATTAATCGATGCGGGGTAATTAGCGGTCCTTGGCAAATGGGCAAGGTTGACCAGGGCGTTTTGGTACTTTGGTTGGCGCGTCATTACTTCAAAGAAAGTTTGTCGTATATAGGTTATGGTGGTACAGGTAAGCAGATGCGCGATGTGATGCATGCCGCTGATTTGGCCCGCTTGATTGAGATGCAAATTCATGAGCCAGATTTGTACAATGGACAAATCCTTAATGTGGGTGGTGGCGATGAGGTGAGCTTTAGTTTGCAAGAATTAACGGCGCTTTGTGAAGAGGTAACAGGCAATCGAATTCCGATTCGAGCTGTAACTGAAAACAGGGTTGCTGATATTCGCATTTATGTAAGTGATTGCAGCAAGTTGCATGCCTTGAGTGGCTGGAAGCCGGAGAAGGACATGAAAACCTTGGTGAGTGAAACATTTGATTGGATTAAAAACAACGAGCAGCAATTGAAGGCTGTTCTTTCAAGTTGATTGGTATGAATATAGCTTTAGTAACAGGCAGTAGCGGATTGATTGGCGGAGAATCGGTAGAGTTCTTTGCAGGTAAGTTTGATAAGGTAATTGGCATTGACAATAACCTGCGCTCGTATTTTTTTGGTCAGGATGGAAGTACCATTTGGAACAAAACCCGCCTGGAGGAAAAGTTTGATAATTTTAGTTCGGAGTCGATAGACATTCGCGATTATTCTGCACTTGGTAAAGTGTTTGAACAGTATGGCAAGGACATAAAATTAATTGTTCATACAGCAGCACAACCCAGCCACGACTGGGCTGCAAGGGAGCCTCTTACCGATTTTGGTGTGAATGCTACCGGTACCTTGAATTTGCTGGAATTAACCCGCTTGCATTGTCCGGATGCGGTATTCATATTTACCTCTACCAACAAGGTATATGGCGATACGCCCAATTACCTTCCCTTGGTAGAATTGGAGAAACGCTGGGAAATAGATGAGAATCATCCGTTCTTTACATACGGGATTGATGAAAGCATGAGCATTGACCAAACCAAGCATTCTGTATTTGGAGCAAGTAAGGTGGCTGCAGATATCATGGTGCAGGAATATGGTCGTTATTTCGGGATGAAGACCGGCATTTTTCGCGGAGGTTGCCTAACAGGACCTAACCATAGCGGTGCTCAATTGCATGGCTTTTTGGCCTATTTGATGAAATGTGCCATTAGTGGCACACCGTACACCATTTTCGGATACAAAGGCAAGCAGGTTCGCGACAATATTCATTCCTTTGATTTGGTGAATATGTTCTGGCATTTTTATCAGAACCCTCGCGCAGGGGAGGTGTATAATGCGGGTGGTGGCCGACATGCCAATTGCAGTATGCTTGAAGCCATTGAGTGGTGCGAGAAAATTTCGGGCAAGAAGATGAATTACAGCTATGCTGAAACCAATCGCATTGGTGACCATATCTGGTATGTCAGCGATGTGAACAAATTCAAATCGCATTATCCGGGTTGGGATTGGACCTTCAATCTGGAGCAAACCCTCATTGAAATGCACGATCGCATGGACGAACGCATGCGAGTTAGCGATTGCAAGTAGGTTTAGTTTTGGCTATGGCTATTGGCAATAGCTATGGCTTTTGGATGCGTGAATGATTTTGAGTAGAGGGCCTTTTGCTTTTGGCCCTTTGCCCTTTGCCCTTTGCCATGAATTCGTGAAGGATTTAGATTGATGCGGCTATAGCTTTGAATTACGTTTAAGATTCAACTTGATGAACTATGGCCATTGGCTATGGCTTTCATAGTGCCACCCGCCGGAGGCGGGTTAAAAGCAGAAATCGGCTTATGGATTCAAATGGTTTATGGATTCAAAAGCCATCGCCAATAGCTATAGCCATGGCTTCCATAGTGCCACCCCTAATGGGGTTTCAATTTTCATATTCTTACGGCACTATTCTACAATAATGCCACCCGCTGGAGGCGGGTTAAAAAAGCAGAAATCGTTCATGGATTCAAGTGGTTCATGGATTCAAAAGCCATCGCCAATAGCTATAGCCATGGCTCCCATAGTGCCACCCCTTACGGGGTTTCAATTTTCATATTCTTACGGCACTATTCTACAATAATGCCACCCGCCGGAGGCGGGTTAAAAGCAGAAATCGGCTTATGGATTCAAATGGTTTATGGATTCAAAAGCCATCGCCAATAGCTATAGCCATGGCTATCATAGTTCCACCCCTTACGGGGTTTCAATTTTCATATTCTTACGGCATTATTCTACAATAATGCCACCCGCCGGAGGCGGGTTAAAAGCAGAAATGGTTCATGGATTCAAAAGCCATCGCCATCGTTCAACAATTTAAATCGGTTACAAATACTTGCCAATCCGCCATGGGCGGATAAAGCCAAAAAGCAAAAGGCTCACCATTCAAAATCGGTAACGCTACTAAAGCTATCACCATAGCAAAACCAATTTCAATCGTTCACGACAATGTTGCCAAAGGCCAATTCCTAACGGCTAAAGGCCCAGAATTGAAAATCGTTCGCAAATCCAAATCCATCGCCATCGTTCAACAAATAAAATCGGTTAAAAATTCGACATTCACATTCGCCTGTCAGCCAAGGGCCAATTGCAAATGGCTAAAGGCCCAGAATTGAAAAACGTTCACAAATCCAAATCCATCGTCTTATTAATTTAGATCGCTAAAGGAATCAAAGCAAAAGGCAAACGGCAAATGGCCAATGGCCCAGCATTCAAAATCGTTCGAGAAATCAAAGCCATCGCCAATAGCCATCGCCATAGTTCATTAACCCTATTCCTCTTCTCCGGCGTTTTTCAATTTCATGAGCAAGGTATATGCTCCCTTCACCACAAATTCTTTATCCAAGAGCGATTTGTTGGCCTCGGCGTCTAACTCGGTATAGCCTTTTTCTTGAAGTCCGGTTTTTACAAAGACAAGTTCATAGCTTCCATCTGAATTTTTTATGAAGGCCGCATTTCTACCATCGTGCATCACAATAGCTTCGTCGGGAAGCGCTGCAACCTTGCGTTTGGCCAAGGTTATCATGGCGTTCATGTAAGTTCCGGGAACGAGCGATTTATCGTATTTGTCAAAATGGCAATGCACGCTGGAAAATCGCTCTGGGCCCAAGTCTTTGCCTATAAGAATAATTTCTCCCGGGTATTTTTTATCGGGATGCGCATTGGTAAATGCAGTAACGCGTTGGCCAATGTAAAGCGATGGCAAATCGGGTTCAAACACCGTTAGGTTGAGGTGAATATCTTCCGGATTTACCAAGTCGAATAAAACCTCGGTTGGACTCACGTATTTTCCAATGTTTACATGCACTTTAGAAACAAATCCGTCAATGGGAGAGCGTAGACTTACACGACGGCTAATGCTTGATGTGCTTAGTTTTTCGGGGTGAATACCAATCAGCAAAAGCTTTTCTTCCAAGCCTTTTAGACTAACACGTGCATTTTCATAATCGCGTTGGGTTTGTTGATAAACCTTATCGCTACTGGCTTTGCTCGCATTTAGTTCTTTCTGGCGGGTTAGTTCTTTTTCCAAAAATTGCATGGAGGCTTTGGCTTGAAGGTACTCTTGTTGCAATTGAATATATTGCTGGTCTTCCATTACCGCAATCACCTCTCCTTTTTGAATATGCATACCCGGAAGCAGTTTGGTTGCCTCAAGATAACCACCCAGGGGCATGCTGATAGAAACCATGTTTTGAGGTGGAACGTCAATTACGCCATTCACGCGAATTTGTCCGGAGAGTTCCTGTTCAACAGGTTTGGAACATACAATAGCAGCTTGTTTGGCCTGGGCTTCGTTGAGTTCAACCCGATCCTGATTGATTTCTTTGGTAACTGTTTCCTGCTCGTTTTTTCCTCCGCAGGCAAAGAGGCTTATAAGGGCAATTCCTATGCTAATTTTTTTCATGATTTAAGAGTTAGGGGTTGAAGAATTGAAGGTCGGCCCAACTTTCACGCAGTTGAAGTTCGGCATCCAGAAAGAGCATCTGGTTTTGGATGGCTTGTTGAAAGAGCCAGGAGTATTCCAGGTAATTGATTTCACCTTTTTGAAATTGCTCATTGGCTTGTTCAAGCAAGGCAGAAAGTGCAGACTCAGCCTGATTCTTATAAAGTGAGTAGGTCTCTGATGCTCTGCTATAGCGGCTTTGTAAAACCTGTATGCGCTGAAGAAGCTCTCGTTCTTTTTGTTTCAATTGAATTTCGCGAATCTTAACCTGTGTGCTGGCTGCGCGAATGCTGGCCTGCTGTGAGCCAAAGAATAAAGGCAATCCAATGCCAGCTTGAAACGACAAGAAGCGATCGCCCGGTCCATATAGTTTTTCATCGGCGCCAAAGCCACGAATGGTTTGTGAAATCATGCCCATGTTCATACCTGGTAACAATCGCTGTTTATTGGTTCGCAGCGAATACTTAGCTGAAGATAGATAAGCTTGTTCTGCCAATACCAAAGGGTGTGCACTCACTGCATTTTGTTCGGGGGTGGGCAGAACGCTTAATCCGGAATCATTGGCGCTGTATGGCTGGCTTGTATTCAGAAGAAACTGGAAGTAGAGTAGGGCCGCTTGTTTTTCTTGCTTGAGTTGAAGAACCTGCGCACTAAGCTGAACATGTTGAATCTTTGCGAGTGCATATTCCCCTTTATGCGTTTCTCCTTTTTCAAATCGAAGTTTGGCTTGATTTAAAAAGTCGCTGTATACCGAATCGGCTTTGGCAAACCCAAGGCTTTTTTTATCAAGAGCAAGCAGCTGAAAATAAACTTTGGCTACTTCTGTTTTTAGTTCCTGAGCCTTCCAGGTTGATTGCCACTTTTGTGCCTTGGCATCTTCACGTAAGGATTTCTTTCTACTTGAGTAAACTCCAGGAAACTCAAAGGCTTGGTTAATGCCCACTTTATTGTCTTTCAACGCAGAGTTATACGAACCCCATTCAGATTGAATCTGTGTTTGTGGTAAACTCCATGCACTGTTGGCGAGGAGTTGCTGGTACTCGGTTTCGAGTTTTGCCGAACGCAGGTTCAGGTTATTGGCCAATGCAGAGTCGATTGCTGCATGAAGCGAAATAGGTTCATAATTTTGGGCCATTAATCCTCCTGAGCTGAATAGCATAAGAAGAAGAGCTGCCAAGCCTTTTCCGGCTTTGTGTTTGGATGGTGTATTGGCCAATACATACAAAGAGGGAAGCACAAACAAAGTTAGGAAGGTGGCAAGCAATAAGCCGCCAATTACAACCGTTGCCAGTGGACGTTGAACTTCGGCTCCGGAGCCATTGCTGATAGCCATAGGTAAGAAGCCTAAGGAAGCCACAAATGCAGTCATCAATACCGGACGTAAACGAAGCGAAGTTCCTTGTTTAACAATGCTGTTTAAATCGCGGAGTCCTGTACCCTTTAAGCGATTAAATTCTGCAAGCAATACAATGCCATTCAGAACCGCTACCCCAAATAAAGCAATGAAGCCAACACCTGCTGAGATAGAAAATGGCATACCACGCGCTGCCAGAGCAAATATGCCACCAACAGCAGATAATGGAATGGCTGTGAAAATGAGTAAGCCTTGTTTAACCGATTTGAATGCGAAATAAAGCATCATCAAAATTAAGAGCAGCGATAAAGGAACGGCAATGCTTAAGCGTTGTTTGGCTTCTTCCAGGTTCTTAAAACTACCTCCGTATGTGGTATAATAACCAGGTGCAAATTTGAGTTGTGATGTAGCTTTGGCCTGCAATTCTTCAACAATGGATTGAACATCTCGTCCACGCACGTTAAAGCCAACTACAATGCGGCGTTTGGCATCTTCCCGTTGAATTTGTGCCGGGCCTTCTTGTATAGAAACCTGGGCTACCTGACTCAAAGGAATTTGCGTGCCGCGACTGGTTGGAATAAGCAGGTTTTGAACATCATTCAGGTTGCTTCGTTTTTCAGAAGCCAGACGAACTACAAGGTCAAAACGACGTTCGCCTTCATAAACCAATCCTGCAACCTGTCCGGCAAATGCCGTGTTTACAACTCGGTTTACATCAGAAACAGATAAGCCAAATTGGGCCAGCTGTTGCCTGTTGTAGGAAATAACAATTTGTGGCATTCCTGTAACCGTTTCAATGTAAAGATCGGTTGCCCCATCTACGGTGCTAACCAAAGCTCCTAGTTGTTTGGCATACAGGGCCAGTGAGTCTAGATTTTCACCAAATATTTTGCAAACTACATCCTGGCGGGCTCCTGTCATTAATTCATTGAAGCGCATTTGGACAGGATATTGAAATCCGAAGAACACACCGGGAAACTGACTCAGTTCTTCCGACATTTTTTCTTGCAATTCCGGGAAGGTTTTAGCGCTTACCCATTCCTTTTTGGGTTTCAGAATAATCATTAAGTCTGCAGCTTCAACCGGCATTGGGTCTGTTGGAATTTCACCACTACCAATTTTGGCAACTACCTTTTCAACCTCCGGAAATTTCTCTTTCAATACCTTAGATGCTTTTGAAACAGCATCAATACTTACATTCAGGTTTGAGCCTGTAATTACGCGTGTTTCAACCGCAAAATCGCCTTCTTCCAGACTGGGTATAAACTCACCACCCATAGTTAGCAATATGCCCAATGAACCAATGAATAAGATGAAGGCTGCAAGGATAATTTGCTTGGGTTTACGTAACACTTTTTCCAACATGCGCTGGTACAGGTTGCTTATGCGTTGCATGAACTTATCCGAGAAGTCAGGTTCGTGTCCCAATTTGCGTGATAGCACCCAGGCACTCATCATAGGCACATAGGTAAGTGATAATAGGAACGCACCTAACAAGGCAAAGGCAACGGTTTGTGCCATGGGTTTAAACATTTTTCCCTCAATGCCCTGCAGACTGAAAATAGGTAAGTAAACAATCAAAATAATGATTTGACCAAACACGGCAGAGTTCATCATCTTTCCTGCTGCATGTTCAACGGTAGTGTCCATTTCACCTCGACTCAACTGGGTATGTTCGCCTATTACTTTTCGCCCATGTAGGCCGTGCATTACGGCTTCAACAATAATTACAGCACCATCTACAATCAAACCAAAATCAAGTGCACCTAAACTCATCAGGTTGCCACTTACTCCAAACAGGTTCATCAGGATTACAGCAAATAACATGGCTAATGGAATAACCGATGCCACTAGCAACCCTGCACGCATATTGCCAAGGAAAAGCACCAGCACAAATACCACAATCAAGGCCCCTTCCATCAAATTGGTTTCAACCGTACCAATGGCATTGTTTACCATTTTGGTTCGATCGAGGAAGGCCTCAATTTCTACCCCTTCCGGTAGCGTTGCACGTATATGGTCTATGCGTTCTTTTACAAGTTTGATAACCTCATTGCTGTTGGCGCCTTTTAACATCATAACCACTGCACCGGCAACTTCTTGTTCACCGTTAAAGGTCATAGCCCCATAGCGTGTGGCAAATCCAAAACGAACATCAGCAACATCGCGAATAAAAACTGGGCTTCCTGATGACGTTTGCTTGATAAGCATGGAGGCAATATCAGCCGTAGTATTTACCAAGCCTTCACTGCGTATGTACAAAATAGAAGGGCCTTTTTCAATATAAGCACCCCCGGTATTCTGGTTATTGGATTCAAGCGTATGGAAAATATCTTCCATGCTTAGCCCAAAGGCTTGCAGTTTAGCAGCATCTACAGCAATTTCATATTGCTTGAGTTTGCCCCCAAATGAACTTACATCGGCAACTCCTTTTATGCCTAGCAATTGCCTGCGTACAATCCAGTCTTGAATGGTGCGCAATTGGGTAACATCTATTTTGTTTTCGTAACCTTTGGCTGGTCTTACCACATATTGGTAAATCTCTCCCAATCCTGTTGTTACAGGACCAAGTTCGGGAATGCCAACTCCTGAAGGAATCTGGTCTTTTACAAATACCAGCTTTTCGCTTACCTGTTGCCTGGCCCAATACACATCGGTTTCATCGCTAAAAACAATGGTAACCAGCGAGAGCCCAAAGCGTGAGAAACTTCGGATTTCCAGCAATCCGGGAATTGTTGAACAAGCTTGTTCAATGGGAAAAGTAATCAACCGCTCCACATCCGGAGCACCCAGAGATGGCGAAACCGTGATTACCTGAACCTGGTTATTGGTGATATCAGGAACTGCATCAATGGGCAGTTTCGTAAACTGATACGAACCAAAAAGTATCAAACCAATTACAGCCAGGCCTATAATAAGTTTGTTTCGGATGGAAAATCCGATGATTGAATTGAGCATAAAATTGCGTTAAAGTTGAACCAAAAAAAATAGCCGGAAATCAGGCCTGGTTCTTGGGAGGCTGAAATATACTTACGCTGGCACTGTAAGAATAATGAAACCTGTAAGTATCTGTATGTTCAATGGGTTCTACACGGGTAGAAAATGCCCAGTCCATTTGCTCCTGAACAACCAATACATGGTAATGTGAAAAGCATGAACTAAACAAAGGCAGCTCTTCGTGGTTCTCCTCCTCTTTGTGCGAAGTATCGTCGATGTAATGAATTTTTAAGAAGCTCAAAAAACTGAGTTGTTCTTTTTCTTCCAGGGTATGATGCTTGTAATGGCTAATGAGGTTCGGAATGCGTTGCAACTGCTCGAATAGATCCGGCTTCAGGCTATTGAGCCCAAACAAAATCAAAAGCAGAAACAAACAAGCACGTCTCATGAGCTTCAAAGATAGGCAATTCTTATTCCTTGCAAGTTAATGTTGATTTTCATCAATTCTGGAACTTAAATGTATTTTTGACAAACAGGCTATGAAATACGTCATTTTCTTTTTTATGCTGATTTCGCTGAGGTCGCTTGCTCAGCCGGGTATTCCAAGGTTCACTCCGCAAGCAAACCTAATTCCCTTGCAAGAGAAAAAAGTGGAAGTTCCGCAGCCATTCAGGCAACTTACGGATACCAATCGGGTACTTAGGGTTCCAACGGATTACCAGCCTCAGGTTTTTTGGGTGGGTAATCTGGTAAAGCCCAGAATGCTTAGAATAGGCTTTATTCAAGGAAATCCATATACCCAGTTGTTTGTAACCGATATGGTAAACAACGGTGGGATTTACCGTTTTCAGATTTCATCCACGAATCAATTTGGAGATAGCCTTATTCCCGTAGTTTTAGGTGTTAAGGCCAACGATTTTCGCTTTTTAGGATATAGCCTTTTTGTGGCCGAAGAAACTCGGATTCTGAAGTTTGAAGACTGGAATGATGACGGGTATTACGAAGCTCAACAAGTACTCATTCCCAACCTTATGGAAGGTGCCGATTTTCCTTTCGGTGGCCATAGCACGCGAAGCATTGAAATTGTAAACAACAAACTTTATGTTTCAATTGGCTCTTATTGCAATGCTTGCCGCGAATCGAATAGGGCAGTTATTCTGGAGTACAACCTGGATGGAAGCGGCCGGAGGGTATACGCTTCCGGAATACGGAATGCCGTTGGCTTATGCGAGAAGGATGGAAAGTTAGTTGCCAATAACAATGGTTCCGACTGGCTTGGAAACGATTTAC
This sequence comes from Bacteroidia bacterium, assembly GCA_023151275.1. Taxonomy (GTDB): domain Bacteria; phylum Bacteroidota; class Bacteroidia; order UKL13-3; family UKL13-3; genus CAISCU01. The sequence continues at coordinate 11,138 of JAKLJI010000008.1, forward strand.
CGGGGGAATGGATTGATGAAATTCGGGATGGTGGCTTCTATGGTTATCCCTATGCATTTGGGAATCAGGTTTGGGTTGATTTAGAAGGCCATTCCGATTACCGGAACTTGAAACCAATTACTGCTTCAGATTCGGCAAAAGTTGCAAGCATGCAGCAACCTTTGGCACTCATACAGGCCCATTCAGCTCCCATGGCCCTGGAATACGTTCCTCAATTGGAAGTACAAAAGGGCTTAGCGCAATTTACCTATCCCGGTTTTCTATGTGTATTGCGTGGAAGCTGGAACCGAAGCCCTGCAACCGGTTATAAGGTGGTGTTTCTTCATCAACCTAAACCCGATAGCTTAATTGAATCGGTAAGCGATTTCGTTAGCGGCTTTTTAACCGATTCATTAACCGGCAAACATTGGGGTAGACCTGTAGGACTTGCCATTGCCCGCTATGCCGATGCTTCAACCCATTACTTCCTAAGCCTGGATGCACCGCAAGGCATGATTTTGCATCTTATCGACCAAAGTCCACAAGTGGGATTAAGTAGGGTGGCCATGGAAAGTTCTTGGGTAAGCTATCCCAATCCCTTCAGCAATCAATTGTTGCTTGAATGGAAGGGAAGCAGCCCGGCAGTCTTGCGCTTAATCAACTTGGAAGGAAAGGAGCTCCTGAATCAGCCGGTAAATGTTGGCCTGAATGAGCTAGTTACCGAAAAGCTTCCAGCTGGCATGTATTTAATTGAACTAAAAACACCTGAACACACGTTGTATAAGCGTATTATCAAGCAAACGCAATGAAAAATATTTTACTAGTTTTATTTAGCTTAAGCCTGCTAACCGCGCAAGCAAGCAGCAAAAAGCCCCGCAAAATTAAATTGGCAACAGGCAAAAAACATCAACTCGAGTTTGTAGAGTTTAGCCCGGGAAAATTCATGGGCACCACAGAAATCAGCAATTACCATTGGAATCTGTTTCTTCGCCAATCTTCGCTTTTTCTTAAGGCAGATTCAATAAACAAATTAAGACCCGATAGCAACCTGTGGAGAAGGCCCGGTGTTTTTAATGAACCTTATGTGAGGTACTATTACAACCATCCAGCCTACACAGATTATCCCATTTCGGCCATAAGCCCGGCCCAGGCAATGGCTTTCTGCAATTGGCTGAATCGGTATTATCAAACAATACCCGAGCTGGCTGGTCTGAAATTGCGATTTCGCTTGCCCACGCTTAGCGAGTGGCGTTTGGCCTACACCGCAAAGCCAGATTCGCTTAAAGCACCCTTTCCTTGGGGCTATTCCATGTTTCGTAAGCCCGAAAAGGTGCAAATCAATTACTGCGAGTTGGGACAAGAAAACTTCAGGTATCCCATACTCCACAATGCCAATCAGTATTATGAAAAAAAAGGAACCCTAAATCCTTCACCTTTTTTTGATACCACAGAAACCCATCTCAACCGCGCTGTGGTTTATGCGCCTGCTTCCAATTGCCGCATCGATGGAAGCTTTTATCAAACAAAAACCGATAACAAAAGCTACACGCAAACAGAATCCGGCTTAATTCACATGTCGGGAAATGTAAGCGAGTGGCTCTCGGATGGACGAACCATTGGTGGCAATTGCCTCAGTCCGGGTTACTACCTCCGCGCAGATGCACAAGATGAGTTTGAAGAGAAAGGACAAGCTTCGGCCCTCATTGGCTTTCGCGTACTGCTTGAGGTAATCGACTAAACCATTGGCAATGCTCGGTTGATGGGCGTTCCCATTGGCTATCCAATTGCATCACCAATCTTGTGGCATGCAGCCAATGGGTCAGGTCATCCGCATGTACTCCGGTGTCGGCTACTTGTGCTTGTAAGGCGCTGTCAGGGCTTCCTGCGGTCGCCTGCCCTCGCCAACAAGCACGGGCGTATCCGCCATCCGGGGTACTAGCTCCTGCCCCTAACGCAACTACGTGTCTTTTCAAACTGTAGCAGAATTTGAGGAATACCCTAAGTCTCAAGTCAACAAGCAGAAACAGATACATTAAGTTGTAGATTTGCTAGGTAGGATATGGACGAAATTTTAATTTTAGCAGATAAAGTAAAAAACACTTTAATCCTAGGTGAGAGTCACTTTAGAGAGTTCAAAACTGCTCTTGAAGGAAGACCCGAAAACAAAAAGCCAAGGCTCGTAAAATCAATCTGTGCCGACATTGTTGAGGCCTTAGTTTCATTTGCCAATGCCGATGGAGGAGAAGTTCTGATTGGGGTGGAAGATGATGCTACAATTTCAGGTATTCCGCACAATGAAGCAGATATTCAAACCATGCTGAATGCGGTTTCATCCCATGTATATCAAAATCAAAAATTGCCATTAAGCGCCGCAAGCAAACTTACTATCGATGGAAAGACGATTTTGTTCTTTTCTGTTAATAAGGGAACAACCATGATTTATCAGTTGCCTGACGGACGATGTGTAAGACGCAAAGACAAGGCCACTGTTCCTGCATCACTTTACCAAATTCAATTTGAACGACAGGAGGTAATATCCAGGGAGTATGATAGTCATTTTGTAGATGGAGCAAGTGTAACAGACCTCGATTTAAAATTACTAATGGGGATTGCAGACCAGTACATCAAAGGATTAAGTGTTGAAAGGTATCTTCAACAAATTGGATTAGCTGAGTATGATTTAAATGGACTCAGACTACGAAGGGCCGCGATGTTATTGTTTGCATCAGATTGTGATCGTTGGCATCCAAGAAGCCAAGTGAGATTTTTGCGGGTAAATGGAGATACTTTAGAAGCGGGAGAGAAGTACAATGTAATTTCAGATGATTCCATTAACGGGAATATTTTTGAACTTGTTTTTAAAGCTTGGGAACATATCAAATCATTTCTTGCCTACAAAACAGAATTTGGTATTCATTCAAGATTTGAACAGAAATACATTTATCCCGAAAGCGCAGTAAGGGAGGCCATATTAAATGCAATTGTCCATAGAGATTATAGTAGTTCAAATGCAATTGAAATTTACTTCTTCTCCAATAGAATGGAAATTAAGAGTCCCGGGGCTTTGCTGTCAACTTTAACCGTAAACAATTTATACCAGTTAGAAGGTTCTCATGAATCGAGAAATCCTCTTATTGCAAGGGTGTTGAGAGAGAATCAACTTATGCGAGAGTTAGGTGAAGGTATGAAGCGAATTTTTAGTTTGATGCATGAGCAGGATCTTGCTAAACCTGAGTTGTATTCAAATCGACTTTGGTTCAGACTTACCTTGTTCAACAAGTCAGAATAGCCTAATTATATCTGTATTTGGGCATTTTGTGTTCTTTACCGGATAGGATTTTTATTGCTGTTTTTGCTGTAAAGATTCAAGGCTACCCATACCATGCAGTACTTATTCAGTTGGTCATTTTGGATTAAATGATAAACGCGGCCTTAAGCCAGTTTCTCAAGGAACTAATTCTTAATTTTTGTCCTCTGTGTTTTTCTCTTTTGGAGAATCATTAACTTGGCAAAGCTTAATTTTATGAAACAATCATTCCTTTATTTTCTACTGCTCTTTTTACTGAGCTGTTCTACCTCAAACAAATCCTATAAAGCCAAAAATGGTGAAGGGGATACCCGCACAAAACCCGTTCAATTTTACAACCAAAGTTCCTATTTGCTTACTGAATATGCCTTGGATTCAACCTATGCATTCAGCCCTTCCAATCCGGTAAAAGTAGGTGGAGTTAAATCCAATCAAGGTCCTTACAACGAACGTATGTACCTGAATGCGCTAGTGGGGCCGGAAGGCCAGACTGTTAAGTACTTTCGGGCGGGAAGCTGTTGTCATTTTAAAACCCCAAATGGTTTTATTGGCAATGGAGGATTGTTAGATAAATACCGTGTGTATTGGACAGGCTCTAAAGATACTTTGAATATCTATATCAACATGTACGACGAAGGAGATTTGAGAATCCCACTGGGCTTAAAAGCGCGTGGAAACAACTAAATACAAATCATTTGCAAACCCCTATAATCATGAAAATAAAATTCACCTTACTTAGTTTGCTTGCCAGCCTTTTCTTTTATTCGGCAATGGCTTCTGATAAGCAAAAAAATCCGGTTGGAACCTATGGTGTTTGCGAATCAGACCCTTCGCGCATCGAACTTAAATTGGATGCCGATCACACCTTTCATTACCGCGATTTATCAAACCCCAAATCAGGTATTCAGGTAAGCGGAACCTGGATGCAAATTGGGAATAAAGTAGTTCTCCAAAGCCCTAGTTCCGGAAAGGGCTTTCATCGGGTTTGGAGATTTACAGAGCAAGGTCAAACTGCTAAATCAAGAAAAGGTTTGTGTTTTTATACCCTCAAAAGAATTTCAAACCTAGATGAGCAATAGACGCTTTATCTGTCCTTTATGCAAATATTGGTACACTTCATGAACAAGCCTTAGGTGCGCTTTATCAGGCTGTATGTTGTGTTTCGCTTAGTTAGGGCTTGCTGATTAACGCATACTTTAGTGATTGAACAAATTTTAACCTGGAGAAAATGAATTCTTCTGCAAGGTTTTGAAACGATTCTTTTGGGTAAAACTGGATTTTACCATGTAGCATTCTTTTAAGAGCGTTAATGCACAGCTGAATTTAACAGCAAACTCCAGTTAGCCATAAAGATATTTGAACAATTCCGAGAAGTCTGGCAACTAAACACAACTTCACTTACTTTCATGGACAATAAAACACAATCAATTTCAAAATTATGAGTTGGGACATCGTTTTAATTTGCTCCACACAGCGAATAAATGACTTGGAAGAATTGGATGAAACAAAACTTGTTCCAACTGATTTTTGTACTGTTTTAGAACACCATTTTGAACAGATAATTCAAGATGGAAATCACAGAGAGATAAGAGGAAAGAACTTTACGATAGGCTACTTTCTGGATGAAGAAAAGGTGAGCATTAAAATCTTAAACTTACACGTGGAGAATGGGCTCTACGAACTGGTTGTTTTAGCCAGAGAATACCAGTGGCAGCTTTTCGATACGGGCCTGGGACAGATGATCGACTTGGATAATCCTTCCAAAAATGGATATGCGAATTTTAAAAACTACCTGAAACAGATTTAACCCAAATCAGTCCAAATTTCAGGAAGAGAAATAGTTCCAGGAAAACATCACCTGCAATAAACAAAAAATCCAGATTCAATCGCTTGGTCTGGATTCTCAGGAAGGCCGGTGGCCTTATTTTTTCTTCAGTTCAAGGATTGAAAAATCACTTGAATCTTTCACAATGGTATTCACCAATCTTCCCAATCCGGTAATTTCCATTTCAACTACATCGCCGGCTTTCAGCCATTGAACAGGATAGTTTTTATCGTTCAGCAATCCGGTTCCGTTCAATTCCAAAAAGCAACCCGTGCCAACTGTTCCTGAGCCAATAACATCTCCGGGGAGTATATCAGCACCATAAGCGCAACGTTCTAAGATTTCAGCAAAGGTCCAATCCATATCAGCCACATTGCCTTCACTAACCTGAATTCCATTTACCCAGCATTTCATGTTTAGGTTATGGTTTTTTCCTACGTGGTTCGGTTTTGCCGGTACTACAAATTGCTCCAATTCATCAGGAGTTACAAACCAGGGGCCAATCACGGTTGAGAAGTCCTTACCTTTTGCAGGTCCAAGGTTGAGCAGCATTTCTTCCATCTGAAGTGTGCGCGCACTCATGTCGTTCATTATGGTATAACCTGCGATGTAGGCATCAGCATCTGCCGCTTTGATGTTTCTCCCTTTTTTACCAACAACGATGGCTACTTCCAATTCAAAATCCAGCTTTTGAAAATGGTCGGGCATGCACACAATTTCACCGGGTCCCTGAATGGCATTGTGGTTGGTAAAATAGAAAATGGGGTATTGATCAAACTCCTCAATCATTGGCACTCCGCGGTTGCGGCGAGCTGCAGCCACATGCTGCCTGAATGCATATCCGTCGCGGCAAGAGGTAGGATTTGGAATTGGTGCCTCAAGTTTGACGTCCGACTCGTTCAGGCTCGCTATGCCGCTGGTTGGCAAAGCTGCATAAATTTTTTTCGCCTGTTCCATGGCATCATCTCCTGCTTTAACAAGCTCGAGAATGCTGCCTGGTAAGTTGCCATCTACTGCACTGAATGGCCATATTTTTCCGTCGAGGTAAAAACCTGCCGACTGTTTTCCCTGGTGGGTATAGGTTACTAATTTCATATCGTTTAAGGTTGGATTATCGGATAATTGATTTTGTCGGGAACGATTAATACTTCAACATAATCCTTTATTAATTTGTGGTAAAGGTTTTGGGCTTCGGTACGTGTTCTGAAATCGCCAGCCCTAAGTTTAAAAAAGGGTTGTTGGTAGCTTAAGTACACAGGTACTTCGGGGTATTGCCTCAGGAATTGCGCCTTCAATTGGTTGGCATTGTTTCGTTCACTTCCCGAAAACAATTGGATTCTGAATCCATCCAGGGTATTGCGATTTTTGTTGTTTTCTGCGTGCTGATAAATGAGGCTATCCAAGTCTTCATCTCGCTCTACAACAATGTTTTTTCGTTGTGCTTGTGCTTGAAACAAGCTTCCAACCAGAAGTAGTAAAACAACTAACAATCCTTTATTCATGTTAAATCAGTTTTGGTCCCGATGAAGTGCCAATGCGATTAGCTCCGGCTTGAATAAGAGCATCTGCAAGTTCCTTGGTGCGAATGCCACCTGCGGCTTTTATTTTGATTTTGGCAGGTAAGCATTTGCGCATCAGTTGAACGGCTTCTACCGTGGCTCCGGCAGTTCCATATCCTGTTGATGTTTTCACATAATCGGCTTCGCAATCAGCGCAAATTTTACAGGCAAGCTTTATCTCATCTTCAGTTAAGTAACAGGTTTCTATAATCACTTTGCACTGCTTGTTTTGAAGATGGCAGGCCGTAACTACACTTTGAATATCGTTTTGAACCGTTGCAATATCGCCGTTCTTTAAAGCAGCAATATTTATTACCATATCAATCTCATGTGCTCCGGCATTGATGGCTTTTTTGGTTTCTTCAACTTTGCTTGATACAGTGCTGTATCCCAAAGGAAATCCAACTACAGTTACAATGCGGGTTTCAGCCTGCTTCAATATTTTTTTGGCATGTTGCACATAATAAGGAGGAACGCATACACCTGCAAAATTAAACTGCAAGGCCTCTTCGCACAGCTGCGTAATTTGGTCGCCGGTGCAGTCCGGTTTAAGCAGGGTATGTTCAATATGCTCGGGTAGAACGTGATTTGCAGGGGTACTCATAACTTAATTCAATTCGTCTTTACCGTGACAGGATTTGTATTTCTTACCACTTCCGCAAGGACAAGGATCGTTGCGTCCGATTTTTACCACGCCTTTTACCTGTTGCACTTTAGGGGCTTCTGAAACCTGGGCTGCTGCCTCCTGATTCATACGGGTAGCTTCTCCGGGTTCATCCGGACGAGAAGTTTTGAGCTTGCTCATGTCCTGACGTTTCGGTTCATCTGCCTGCTTCACTTCTTCCGGACGTTCAACCGGAATAAATGCCTTGAACAACATGCCCAGAATTTGTTTGTTCATGCGTGATAGCATGCTGTTGAATAGCTTGAACGATTCAAGTTTGTAAATCAACAAAGGATCTTTTTGTTCAAACACCGCATTTTGAGAAGATTGTTTCAAATCATCCATCTCACGCAAATGCTCTTTCCACTCGTTATCAATCATCCAAAGTGAGCTGAATTTTTCGAGGGTGCGTGCAATTTCGCGGCTTTCTGTTTCGTAAGCTTTCTTCAAAGGAACAGGTATGTTCATCTGATGAAGTCCGTCTGAAATAGGCACATTGATGTTTTCGTACATGTTGCCATGTTGCTCATACACCGATTTGATAACCGGATGTGCCATGTGCGCCATTTCTTCGCTCTTGTGGCGGTAATGGGCCATTAGCTCATCAAATAAAGTGGAAACTAAATCCTCGTGTTTTTTGTTCAGAAAATCATCCTCTGTAATCTTGGTTTGATGGGTGAAAACACGCATCAATTCAAAGGTGAACTCCTTGTAGTTCTTTTGTTCTTTGTAGTCTTCAACCAGCTCTTCGCAGGTATCTGCAATCATGTTTTGCACATCCAACTGAAGCTTTTCGCCATACAAGGCATTTCTTCTACGGGTATAAACTACTTCCCGCTGCGAGTTCATAACGTCGTCGTATTCCAACAAACGTTTACGTGTTCCAAAGTGGTTTTGTTCGACGCGTTTCTGAGCTCGTTCAATGTTTTTAGTAATCAGGCTGTGTTCAATGTTTTCACCTTCTTTCATGCCCAATTTGTCCATCACTCCGGCAATCCGCTCAGAGCCGAATAAGCGCATCAAGTCATCTTCAAGAGAAACAAAGAAGCGAGAACTTCCCGGATCGCCCTGACGTCCGGCACGTCCCCTCAACTGCCTGTCAACACGGCGACTTTCGTGGCGTTCTGTACCGATAATTGCTAAACCTCCTACTTCCTTAACGCCTTCTCCCAGCTTAATGTCGGTACCACGACCTGCCATATTGGTTGCAATGGTAACAGCCGATTTTTGACCGGCTTCGGCAACAATTTCAGCTTCACGTTGGTGCTGTTTTGCGTTGAGTACATTGTGTTTGATTTTGCGCATGGTAAGCATGCGACTTAGCAATTCACTTACTTCAACGGAGGTTGTACCTACAAGCACAGGTCTTCCTGCTTCTGAAAGTTTTACGACCTCATCAATTACAGCATTGTATTTTTCACGCTTGGTTTTGTAAACTACATCGTCTTCGTCTTTGCGGGAGATAGGCCTGTTTGTTGGAATTTCAACTACTTCCAGTTTGTAGATTTCCCAGAATTCAGAAGCTTCAGTAGTAGCTGTACCGGTCATACCCGCCAATTTGTGGTACATGCGGAAGAAGTTCTGGAGTGTAATGGTTGCATAGGTTTGCGTAGCAGCCTCAACCTTTACGTTTTCTTTGGCTTCAATGGCCTGGTGCAAACCGTCTGAATAACGGCGTCCATCCAATACACGACCAGTTTGTTCATCCACAATTTTAACCTTGCCTTCTTGAATGATGTATTCCACATCACGTTCAAACATGCAATAGGCTTTCAGCAATTGGTTAACGGTATGAATGCGCTCCGACTTAATGGTAAAGTCGAGCATCAATTGTTCTTTGTGTTTGGCTTTTTCTTCTTCGTTCAGGTCTGATTTTTCAATCTCAGCAATGTAGGTTCCTACATCCGGAATGATGAAGAAATGCGGGTCTTCACCGGATGCAGTAATCAGTTCAATACCTTTTTCGGTAAGGTCAACTGTATTCAGTTTTTCGTCGATAACAAAGTACAAATCGGCATCTACTTTATGCATTTCCTTTTGCTGGTCTTGCAGGTAGAAGTTTTCTGTTTTTGTAAGTATTTGACGGATTCCTTGTTCGCTTAAGAATTTAATTACTGATGAATTTTTGGGCATGCCTCTGTATGCCTGCAATAACTTAAATCCACCATCTTTATCATTACCCTGGCCAATCAGTTTTTTCGCATCGGCAAGAGCAGTGTTAATATAAGCCCGTTGAGCAGCAACTAATTTTTCAATTCTGGGTTTAAGGGCATAAAACTGTTGGTCTTCTCCACGTGGTACAGGTCCCGAAATAATCAAAGGAGTTCGGGCATCGTCAATCAATACAGAGTCAACCTCATCCACCATGGCATAATGGTGTTTGCGCTGAACCAGTTCATCAATTGAGCTGGCCATGTTATCGCGGAGGTAATCAAAACCAAATTCGTTATTGGTTCCATAGGTTATGTCAGCCAAATATGCATTTCTACGCTGTGCCGAATTGGGTTGGTGGTAGTCGATACAATCTACGCGCAATCCGTGAAATTCAAAAAGAGGAGCATTCCATTCCGCATCCCGGCGTGCAAGGTAATCGTTTACGGTAACAATATGTACACCACGGCCGGCAAGGGCATTTAGGTAAGAAGGTAAGGTTGATACCAGGGTTTTACCTTCACCGGTTGCCATTTCAGAAATTCTTCCTTTGTGCAATACAATACCGCCAATCAGCTGTACATCATAATGCACCATGTTCCAGGTAATTTGGTTGCCGGCAGCTTCCCAGCTATTGGCCCAAATGGCTTTGTCGCCTTCAATGGTAACGGGCTTTTTGGGTTTTGTACGGGCAGAAAGCTCACGGTCCCAATCGGTAGCGCTAACCACCAATTGCTTGTTCTCGGTTAAGCGGCGAGCGGTTTCTTTCACCACGGCAAAGGCTTGAGGCAGAATGTCTAATAGGATTTTTTCCAATTCTTCATTCCGTTCTTTTTCCAACTTATCAATCTTGCGAAAAAGTTGGTCCTTTTCATTCAGGTCAATTCCTTCCTGATTGGCTTCCTGACGAATTTCATCTATTTCGGTGTCGATAGATTTTAGTCCCTCGGCTATGATTTGCTTGAATTCTGCGGTTTTGGCCCTCAATTGGTCATCAGAAATTGAGCTTAGTAACGCATACTCTTTTTTAATTTCCTCAACAATGGGCAATAGTTCCTTCAGGTCGCGATCTGATTTGCTTCCGAAGATTTTTGTCAATCCTTTTAAAATGTTTCCTATCATGTGAATGCTATGATGCACCAAAAAGTGCGGCGGTAAATTTAGGGTTTTTCGGCGGATTCCCCTTTTCTTTGAGTGGCTTTCAAACCGCTTTTTGATCCTGGAAATCAATCCAGACTCCTTTTGTCAGGAATCAGACCGTTTTTTAAACCAAGCCATTTTGGCCAGATTTGAATCGAATTTGTAAATAAAACAGGAAATGAGTAGGTGGTTTACTGACAAAATGTTCAGTCTTCTTTTTCCATACGGAATCCAAGGCGCTTGGCGGTTGGAATTCCACTGGAGAAGCTCATGAAATTTTTTTGTTCAACCGAAAGCAGGCTAACTGCTTCTACAGGTGGAGCCTGTAGGTCGAAGTTGAGGCAGAATTTCATAGATTCTGTAATCAGATTCGAGAATAGCTCCTTACTGGCCATGCATGTTGAAAAATCTGAATATAAAAAGGAAAGGGGCCGCTTTCCTTCAACAAACAAATGCTCTTCGCTATTGATGAAGATGCGTCCAACCAGGTAGCCCAAATCACTTTCACGGTTGTATTTTAAGGAGTCTGCCAGGAAATTATAAATCTGAATCATACCGCAAAACTCCCGCAGCGGATTCTGCTGAACATAGGGTAGCTGATGAAGAAAATGCGATGACTCGAAGTCGAACACATTGGTATGCATCATGAACACCAGCGTATCGCCCGAAAATTTGAGGTGGAACTCGAATTCAGATTTTTCATAAAACTTCACTTCCACATTCGGGTCTTCTGCGCTCACCAATTGACTCAACTCATGGGCAGTCTGTGAGGCAAGTTCCCTGAGTATGTTAAAATTATCGCGCGTTTTACGGTAGGCTAATTGCTTAACAGATGACTTCTTCAATAGCGTTTGGCGTAGTTCTTCGAGTTGTTGGTTCATGGCTACAATATACAAATGCCCTGATTAATCTTTAGCTTCAGAATTATTTTCAAATCTTAACCAAAATAAACGGGAATCGTTTTGCACTTTAAACATTTCGGCTATTTTTGGAAATGCCTGTGAATGGCTTTTCCCTTTATGAAAAAACAACTCTTATCCTTCTTGTTGCTCTTGACCGGTTTCATCAGCAGCACCATCACTTCGGCTCAAACCCTCCAAGAGGGTTGGGAGCAATTCAAAGTAAACAAAATTCCCGATGCTATTGCCAGTTTTCAAGCAGCCTCTGCAAACCCCCAGCAGGCCGGTGAAGCATTTCTGGGATTGAGTTTATGCCATGCCCAAAATGAGGCTTATGATAAAGCCTTTGAAGCATTTGTTAAGTTCTACGACCAAAGTCCAAACCCTTATCCTTATGTGTACGCCTTGTGGACAACAGGAATCATTTTTGAAGATTACGATAAAAAGGATGAAGCACATTTGAAATTTTTGAAGCGGATTCTTGAAGACCCCAAGGCCAATGGCACCATGAAGGGGCTTGCAAACTACATGATGGCTAAGCATTTTGGAGATTCAAACAAGCCCGAAAAGGAATTGGAACATTTTGCCAAATTCGGAGCCGTAGACAAATGGCAGGTTTTGGGTTTGTTTGATAATATATCAGCTTCAGGTTACGATAAAGATTGGGGTGCACTAGAGAAATCAGGTCCCAATGAAGAGTTTACCAACAATGTGGGTGCTAAAGTGAAATGGTTCAAAGCGGTTAATACCCGTAACGACAAATGGATGGACTTTGAATACCATTTTGAGGTGGACAATGCCATTATGTATGCTCAAACCTGGGTGAACTCGGCCACTGCGCAAAATTTATACTTGTATTCAGGTTCAAGTGGATCAATGAAAATCTGGGTGAATGACCAGTTGGTTACAGAAGTAGAAGAAGAGCGCAATTGCGATATGGACATGTACGCTGTTCCGGTTCAACTCAATGCCGGTTTTAACCGTGTGCTTGTGCAAATTGGAGAAAGTGAAGCAGGGAATGCCAATTTCATGATTCGTTTCTGCGATAAAGATGCCAATCCTGTTTCAGGCCTCACCTGGACCAACGACAATCAAGCCTATACCAAAGCGAAGCCTTTTACCGGAAAAATGATTCCATTTTTTGCGGAGGCCTTCTTTGAAGAGCAAGTTAAGACAAGTCCCAGCTTGTTGAATTATCTTTTGTTGGCAGAAGTTTATCTCCGCAATGATAAACCTTATGAATCACGCAAGGCCATGCAGCAAGCAACCAAACTGGCCCCACAAAATTGCTTGGTTGCCATCAAACAAATTCAAGCCTATTCACGTGATAAGAATTATCCTGAGATGACCAAAACGCAAGAGCGCTTGAAGGCTGAGTTTCCGGATGAAATGTATAGTTTGAAATTGCGTATTGGCGATGAACAACGCAAAGAAAATTTTGAAGAGCAAGAGAAATTGGTTAAGCTCATGGAGCGCTATTATGGAGTGTCCAAGTACACTGAAATGATTCGCTTGGGCTTGTTAGCCAATCGCAAGGAATATGAAGAGCTCATCAAGTTTGCGAGTGAGTTGTACAAAAAATATCCAAACGATTACAACCTGATGATGCTTCAATACAATATTGTACAAAGCACACGTAAAGACCTTTCTGTAGCTAATGTTATTCTTCAAAATTACTTAAGAAATAACCGCAGCGACAATGCTTCAACAACACTTGCAAACAACTATATGCAAATGGGACGTGAAGCAGATGCCAGCAAGATTTACCTTAAGCGCATAGAGAATAGTCCTTATGCAATAGGCTACATGAATGATATGGCGGAGTTTTATTTTGATAAGCGTGATTATGAAAACGCTTTAAAATGGCAACAAAAATGCCGGGAAATGGCCCCATATCATTCGTTTTATTACGATAAGATTGGCAAGATTTACGAGGCCATGGACAAGCCCGAAGAAGCTAAGAAAGCCTATGCCAACGCCATTTATTATTCGCCTAGCGATTACGATGCCAGAAAGCAATTGAGAAAGTTGGAAAAGAAAGCTGATTTGTTTGAGGGTTTTGATTGCCCGGATCCGGTTAAAGTGCTGAAGAATGCCCCGAAAGCTGAAGAGTATCCGGAAGACAATTGCATCATCCTGTTGAATAACCGTCAGCGTGTGGTGTACCAACCGGGAAGTACCGAAGAAAAGGTAGAATTGATTGTTAAGATTTTCAATAAATCAGGCATTGATACCTGGAAAGAATACAATGTGGGTTATAACAGTTATACCCAACGCTTGATTGTTGAGAAAGTAGAAGTATTGAAGAAAGATGGTAGCAGACTGAAGGCAGAAACCAATCACAACGAGATGGTATTTCCAAATCTTGAAGAAGGAGATGGCATTCACTTGATTTACCGTCTTGAAAATTATGGTCATGGTAAACTGGCTCAGCATTTCTGGGATGAGTTTAACTTCAATTACTTCTTCCCTGTAAAAAGTTGTTCTTATACCCTTATTGCTCCAAAAGAGTTGGAGTATCAAACCAAAATCAGAAACATTGATGTTGAGGTTGCTGAAGTAATGCTCGACAACATGAAGAAAGTAAGTTGGTCAGCTTCTAACCTGGCAGCATTCAAAACAGAACCTTATATGCCACCCTTGGATGATATCGGTGGAATTCTTGAGATTACCTCAATGCCTAATTGGAACTTCGTTGCCAATTGGTATTCTGATTTAGCTTCAACAAAAGCCAAAGCCAAGTTTGAAGTAAAAGAAACCGTAGCTGAATTGTTTAAAGGCAAAACCAACTTGAGTGATTTTGAAAAAGGGAAATTGATTTATACCTATATCGCTGATAATTTCAGATACAGCAATGTGCCATTCTTGCATTCTGCTTTGGTACCTCAAACTGCTGCACGTACCATCAGTACCCGCTTAGGAGATTGCAAGGATTTGTCAACGCTGTTTGTGGCCATGTGTAAGGAAGTAGGCTTAAGATCTAACCTGGTTTTGGTTGATACACGTAACAACGGAGATTTTGATTTTACCCTTCCAGCCATTGGTTTCAACCATTGTATTGCTCGCTTTTATGCAGGTGGAAAAGATTACTACGTTGAATTAACCGATTCCAAACTATCCTTTGGAACCTTGCCTTCCAACCTTTTGGGTTCATTGGCATTGAATATTCCTACGAAAACGGATACCAGCTCCAGAGATTTGATTCGCCTAAGCTCTAAGAATCGTTTTCCAAATGCCATTCACCGGGATTCAAAAGTGAAATTTGAGAGCAACGATATGGTGCTCGAGCGCAAGAATTACCGCATGGGTGCTTATGCCAGCGGATTCAGAAATAACTATTGTGATATCGGAAAAGAGAAGCAAGAAAAACAAATTCTTGAATCCGTTTCATCTGATTTCTCAAACTCTGTAAAACTTCAAAATCTAAGCATTCCTGACTTGCATAACTTGTCGGATACTGTAACCTATATCTACAAAATAAAAGTGTCGAATGAGCTGAAAGAAGTAATCGGCATTAAGCTCTTTAAGATGCCATGGACAGATGCATACTCAGGCCTTGACTTTGTGTCTGCAGATGAACGTAAGTTTCCGTTTAGCACCTGGCAGTTTGATGGCTCAGATGAGTTGAAAGAATCATTGCTTATTGAGTTACCTGCGGGAAAAACCCTGGCAGAGATTCCAAAGAATGTTGTATTGAATACACCTTTCTATGAATACAAACTTACCTTTACCGTATCTCCCGGAAAGTTGAGTGCAGTGCGTCAAATCAAAATGAAACAAGATCGTATTGAACCGAAAGATTATGCCGCATTTAAAGACTTTATGGTTAAGATATCAGAAGCCGATAACAAGCAAATTGGTTTCAAATAATCCGGGATAAATGCAGTCCAATAAAAAACGCTTGCTCATTTGACAAGCGTTTTTTTTATAGCTAATGCATTCAGGTGAAGAACTTCAATTCAATCAATAGGCTTTTGCAAATAAAACACGCTGTGTAGAAGGCTTTCCTGAGTAAACACAAGTTCCTGCTTCTTCCGGGTTGTTCAATGGAATGCAACGAATGGTAGCTTTAGTTTCCTCTTTTATTTTCAATTCAGTTTCTGTGCTTCCATCCCAATGTGCCGACACAAAACCGGTTTTGTTTTCAAGCACATCTTTAAATTCTTCCCAGCTATTTACGGCAGTAATATGCTCGCTGCGGTAATCAAGGGCGCGTTGGAACAGGTTGTTTTGAATCTGTTCGAGCAGGTGTTCAATCTTGTGCACCAAATCCGTTTCTGCCATCGACTGCTTTTCTTTGGTATCGCGACGTGCAACCTCAAGGGCTCCATTTTGAACATCGCGTGGACCAATCGCAATTCTCACGGGCACACCTTTCAATTCGTATTCTGCAAATTTGAATCCGGGACTTTGGGTATCTCTATCGTCAAGTTTAACCCGAATACCGGCTTTTTTCAAGGCGAAGAAATACTCTTCCGCTTTTTTCAAAACGGCTTCATTGGCATCCCCTTTTTTAAGAATGGGAACTATCACCACTTGAATTGGAGCCAGGCGAGGAGGAAGCACAAGTCCTTCATCATCGGAATGACTCATAATCAAAGCGCCCATTAAGCGAGTTGAAACCCCCCAACTGGTAGCCCAAACATATTCTTGTTTGTTTTCGCGGGTTACGTATTTCACATCAAATGCCTTGGCAAAATTCTGCCCAAGGAAATGAGATGTTCCCATTTGAAGTGCCTTTCCGTCTTGCATCAAGCCTTCAATGCAATAGGTATCCAAAGCACCAGCAAAACGCTCATTGGGAGTTTTTACTCCTTTTATCACAGGAACGGCAAGCACATTCTCCGCAAAATCAGCGTACACATCCAGCATTTTACGTGTTTCTTCAATGGCCTCTTCAGCAGTCGCATGTGCAGTATGACCTTCCTGCCACAAGAATTCAGCAGTTCTTAAAAACAATCGGGTACGCATTTCCCAACGCACCACATTGGCCCATTGGTTAACCAAAATCGGAAGATCGCGGTAACTTTGAATCCAATCGCGGTAGGTATTCCAAATAATGGTTTCGGAGGTTGGGCGAACAATTAACTCTTCTTCCAAACGGGCTTCGGGGTCAACCACAATTTCGCGGCTATCCTCATCCACCTTGAGGCGGTAATGCGTTACAACGGCGCATTCCTTCGCAAATCCATCCACGTGGCTGGCTTCTTTGCTGAAGAAACTTTTAGGGATGAAAAGTGGGAAATAGGCATTCACGTGTCCTGTTTCCTTGAATCGTCTGTCTAATTCTGCCTGCATGGTTTCCCAAATGGCGTATCCATAAGGTTTGATTACCATGCAGCCTTTAACGGCCGAATGCTCTGCCAAGTCGGCGTATTTAACGAGATTATTGTACCAGGCGCTATAATCTTCGCTGCGTTTTACTTTTTTTATGTCCATGAGTGAAAAAGTGGAACAGTATTTGTTTACTGATTGTTAAGTCGCAAAAATACTTTTTAGTTGTTACTTTGTATGAGCAATCAAACGGCCTTTTTATGAAAAACCCTGTAATTCTATTAACAGGCTTGGTTTTGACAGGATTAGCTTCCTGCACAAGCCAAAAGCCATTCCAGGTAAATGTTGCTGAAGATGACGTTTACTGGTCGAAAAAAAGCGCCTCAGACAAGCTTGTAATGCTTGATGATGTAAATTTTGACAAGGGAAAAGACCATCGGGGAGGAGGAACAAACAACGAAGGTGGAAATGCGGGTAATTTATCCAATTCCGATTCCTACGATCCTTCCAGGGCTGATGCGGCTTATCAAGCATGGAATTCAAAGCGCGGCTATCAAACCGAGCAAGACCAAAACAATCAACAGACCCCACTTTCAACGCTTTCAGATGATACAGATGGAAGGCGGCTAGGCTCAACTAGAACCTTGTATTACGACGATCCCTATTACAATGCATTGGCTCCAAGCTGGGGCTGGACAAACTGGTATACACCACACATGTACCGTCCCGGGTTTTACAATTGGGCTCCGGGTTGGAATATTGGTTTTGGCTGGAATTCAAGACGCGGATGGGGAACTTCCATCGGTTACAACTGGGGATGGGGTGGAATGTATTATGCCGACCCTTTCTGGGGCCCTTCTCCTTACTACGGCTGGGGTTCAGGTTGGGGCTTTGGAGGTGGTTGGTATGATCCCTTCTGGGGACCTTACGGATACAATCCCTGGTATTCACCTTGGTATGGATACAACTGCTGGAACTGCAATCCGTATGCGTATGGATGCCGAACCTGCTACGGTAGGAACGATGTAGTTACCAATCGGAAATTCTTTAAACCCCGCGAAGCTTTGGGAGGAACAGGCTCAGGAAGTCGCCCGGGAAGTGTAAATACCGGAGGTCAGATTGGAAGACCATTCCAGGCCAATCAACAAGGTGCAGCTCCCAATTCAAATGCAACACCAACACAAGCGGGTCCTTCCAGACCAGTGCGCAGAGATTTGGACAATGGTCAGCAAGCTGGCAATGCTCAAGACATGAATCCGGCCCGACCAGCGAATCAAAATTACATACCGGTTCGTCAGCGTCCTGCCTCTGATTATAGCTCAGCACCGGATGCGGGTTCACCAAAACCCGGAGGAGATTTGCAACGTCAGCCTGATGGTTCACAGCGGTATGTGCCACCTAGGAATCGCATCATTGAACCCTCTCAAGATGCAGGCAGCAGCATGCCATCGCGAGGCAATTACGACGGAGGCAATTATGTACCAGCCAGAAACAGGTACACCGAAAGACCTCAAGCTCCTACTCAGGATTTCAGGCCCAGACAGAACGATGCGCCAAGCAGACCCAACAATTCAGCACCGGCTAGAGAATACAGATCTGCTCCCTCGCAAGGCTATTCTCCATCTGCTTTACCAAGCCGTTCCGGTGGTGGAAGCTCAGGAGGTTCTGGTGGTGGTGGAAGTTCTGCGCCAAGGTCAAGACCACGTTAACTTGAAGTTTTTATGAAGAAGATAAGTATTGCCATTCTGGCCCTGGTTGGAATGAGTAGAATGGGTATTGCCCAATCTCATGAAGATGTGCTTCGCTATTCCCGCAGCAATTACCAAGGTTCTGTGCGTTCTATGGGACTTGCTGGTGCCTGGGGTGCTGTTGGAGCAGATGTAAGTTCTGCGAGCATTAATCCCGCAGGCTTGGGCTTGTACCGCAGAAATGAAGTGATGGCTTCGCTTGGTGTAAATCCTTTTTCAGCATCCACAACTTATGGAGGAAGTGAACAAAACTCTTTCAGGATGGGACTCAATATTCCCAACTTTGGCGTGGTGCTAAGCCAGGTTAATCAATACAAAGGCAAGCCGGCTTCAAGTGGTTTGGTGAATTACAATTTTGCATTTGGCTTGAATCGGTTAAGCGATTACCAACAAAACATTCGCTTTGAAGGTCAAAACCGAAATTCAACGGTTGCAGATTACCTGGCCAGAGCTGCCGGTGGAAACGATAGTTCCGGTTTTTGGAATTCCGATTACGACAATACCTTATCAGTCCTGGCTTGGCGATTGGCATTGATTGATAATTTTAACGGCAAAGAAAATTATGCCTCGGCTCAAAAACTGCAAGGAGATACCAACTACTTCATGAATCAATTTCAGGAAATGAAGCTTAGAGGCAGAATGCAGGAGTGGTATGTTTCCGGTGCCATGAATTTTAGCAATACCCTTTACCTGGGCGCCAGTATTGTTTTTCAAGATGTTAATTATACCTCTACAATTACCTACAAAGAGAATCTAACATCAAGCACTGTAAAAGATAACTACTACGTTGGATCAACCATCAATCAGTATTTGAATACCAAAGGCAGTGGAGCCGGTGCTAAATTGGGTGTAATTTTCAGACCACTTGATTTTATTCGTGTTGGAGCAACCTGGCATACTCCGGTTTTGTTGCGACTCACCGATTTTTACCGAAACTCGATGTCTGTAACCTATATCGATGGTAAAACCTATTCAGAGCCCTTGGAGAACAGAGAGGATTATTTTGAATACACCATTCGTACACCGGGCAGGTATTCGCTTAGTGCATGTGCAACCATTCTTCAAAATGCTGTAGTGTCTTTGGATTATGAGCAGACTGATTTCAGCAAAGGGGAGATTAGAGCCGAGGGCTATAGTTTCGCACCTGAAAATTCGAGAATGCGAACCCTGTATGGTACAGCAACTACTATTCGTGGTGGTGTTGAAATAAAAGCGGAGAATTTGCGCTTTAGAGCAGGTTATGCGCATTTGGGAAGTCCATACAAGGAGAACTATATCAGCAAAGAAGATGGAAATCGTCAACTGTTTAGCGCAGGTTTTGGTTGGATTCAGGATCAGGATTACTTCTTTGATTTGGGTGTAAATTATGTCAAAGGAAAAGACTTATATAGCCCTTACGACGGGGCAGGACAGAACGCTACAATATCATTCAACCGATTAATGATTGCTGTGGGCGCTGGTGTTAGGTTTTGATAAATTAATTGTTTGCTAAAAAAACTTCAATCCGTACATTTATCCGATGAAAAAAATTGTCTTGTCTCTGCTCCTGGGAGTTGGAATGCTTCCAGCTTTCGCACAGGAATTTGAAATGGGTGTTAAATTGGGCGTGCATACCGGTCGCACCAGTTTGGATGCTATTCAAAATTATTCACTCAACAGTGATTCAGAAGCCAAACTTCATGGCGGGATTTATGCCAATTTGAAATTGAAAGGTTTGGGTTGGTTTATACAACCGGAAGCCCTAATTACCACACGTGCTGCCGATTTAAAGGTGAGCGGAGCTAATTTGAGTTCTACCAACCCTTCGCTAACCGATGTAACTGTTCATCACAGTGCTTTGTATGCAGATGTTCCGGTATTGGTGGGCATGAAGTTTATCAAACTCATACGCGTATATGGCGGACCTAATTTTCAATTTCTGTTAAATCAGGATACCCATATTCCAAGTACAGCAGATCAAATCAAAGCCATGGATTTGAAAAAGAATACCACCGGAGTTATTCTGGGTGCAGGGTTGGATTTCTGGAAAATCAGAGCTGATGTTCGTTGGAATTATGCGCCTTCATTGGGTGCCAATATTCAGTTCAACAATGGTCAACCGGAGCTAAAAAGCTCAATGATTTCCATTCAGGTTGCTTACCAGCTTTTTGGTATTCTATAATGAATGCAGAGGACTTCAGGGAGCTGTGCATTTCATTGCCCGGAGTTGAAGAAACTTTCCCTTTCGATGAAACCACCCTGGTGTTTAAGGTAGCAGGTAAGATGTTTGCACTAATTGGGTTAAATCAAGCCAACAAGGTCAACTTGAAATGCAATCCTGAACGTTCGCTGGAATTGAGAGGAACCTATTCGGGGATTGAACCCGGATACCACATGAATAAAACGCATTGGAATACGGTTCATTTTTTTGAAGATGTACCTGAGCCTCTGATTCGCGAGTTAACTATTCATTCCTATGAATTGGT
This sequence comes from Bacteroidia bacterium, assembly GCA_023151275.1. Taxonomy (GTDB): domain Bacteria; phylum Bacteroidota; class Bacteroidia; order UKL13-3; family UKL13-3; genus CAISCU01. The sequence continues at coordinate 32,149 of JAKLJI010000008.1, forward strand.
GCGGGCTAGTTTGCCGAAGAAAGTACGAGATACTTTGGCTGAATTGGAATGAAGGCTTGATTAACTCCAATCGGTATTGGTTAACAGTCCAATACAGCGTAGGTTACTTGAAATAATGCCGTATTGATTTTTTTGAGGAAAGCTTCCTTAAGATTTTTTCTATTTGTTCCTGCGGATTGCTTTCTTTGCCCAAGCCATGCATATTTTTCAAAACAAATCGCTTAAGCCATACAATACGTTCGGACTGGATGCTGTAGCTGAACAGTTTGTGGAAGTGAATACCGTTGAGGAAGTTCAAGTTCTCTGTCAGACCTTTAACCTGGTTGACAGGAAGGTATTGGTGCTTGGTGGCGGTTCGAATATTTTGCTAACCCAGGATTTCAAGGGGATGGTTATCAAAATGAATATCAAAGGCAAGGATGTTATTCGTGAAGATGAGTCGCAGGTTTGGGTGAAAGCCATGGCCGGCGAAATCTGGCATGAGTTTGTAAGCTTTTGTGTTGAAAGAAATTACGGTGGACTTGAAAACTTATCGCTTATTCCGGGTTGTGTAGGAGCAGCTCCAATGCAGAATATTGGCGCTTATGGTGTTGAGTTGAAGCATTGTTTTGAAGAACTTTTTGCCATTGAAATTGCCACAGGTAAATTGGTGAAATTTAATAATCAAGACTGTCGCTTTGGATACCGCGAGAGTGTATTCAAAAACGAACTCAAGGGAAAATACATCATTGTTTCGGTTACTTTTCGCTTAGATAAGCAGCCCAAACTGAATACCAGTTATGGTGCCATTCAGGAAACCTTACATGCCAATGGAATTCAAAAGCCGGGCATTAAAGAAATCCGTGAAGCGGTAATTGCCATTCGGCAGAGCAAGTTGCCAGACCCGGCAGTATTGGGCAATTCGGGAAGCTTTTTCAAAAATCCCGAAATACCTGCCGAGAAATACCATGCCTTGAAGGAACAGTATCCCGATATGCCCGGTTATCCTGCTCCCGGCTCTCGCATTAAAGTGGCTGCGGGTTGGTTAATTGAACAATGCGGCTGGAAAGGAAAGCGGGTTGGAGAAACAGGAGCACATGCCAAGCAAGCACTTGTTTTGGTAAATTACGGCGCTGCCACCGGAAACGAAGTTCTTCAGTTGGCAAAGGCTATTCAAAATTCTGTGTACGACAAATTCGGTATTGAAATTCAACCCGAGGTAAATATTGTTTAATCCTTCCGGTTTGGTGCTCTCGGTCCATGGGCCCATATTTGTGGGTTCAAATGGGAAGAAAAAAGAAAACGCCAAAATTTTATCCGGAACTTTTGATAACCAATGCAGGAAGTGAAGGCAAATCCATTGCACGCGTAGATGGAAAGGTTATCATGGTTGATTATGCCGTACCGGGCGATGTTGCTGATGTACTTACTACCTTTCATAAGCACAAGTTTGAAACCGGCCATATTCAGCGGCTGGTGCAGGCTAGTCCCGACCGTGTAGATACCTTTTGCGGGCATTTTGGAACCTGTGGAGGTTGCAAATGGCAACAAATGAGCTACGAGGCTCAACTGCGTTACAAACAGCAACAAGTTTTGGATGCCTTTCAACGCATCGGAAAATTTCCTTTTCCCGATTTGCTTCCCATTGCCGGCTCTGCACAAACCCGCTATTACAGGAATAAACTCGAATATTCGTTTACCGATCGCAAGTGGTTAAGCAGTTTAGAAGACAAAGAAACCATGGCAGAAGAAGACCATGCCGGATTGGGTTATCATATTCCGGGTAGGTTTGATAAGATTTTTGATGTAGACACCTGCTACCTGATGGATGATTTGCACAATCAAATCAGGAATGAAGTGCGGGATTATGCAAAGGCCCACCAATTGAGTTTTTTCAATGCCTACAGTCAGGAAGGCTTGTTGCGAACCATGATGCTCCGTAACAATAGCCGGGGAGAGTGGATGGTGTTAATTAGCTTTACCAAAGACGACCAGGAAACCATACAGCCTTTGATGAACCATATTCAGCAGAAGTTTCCGGCCATTACATCCTTGTTGTATGTTATCAATTCAAAACGAAACGATACCATTTTTGATTTGGATGTACGAGTACATTCGGGCAATGCCTTTTTGGAAGAGCACTTGGAGGAAAGTAAATTCAGAATTGGACCGAAATCTTTTTTTCAAACCAATACCCTTCAAACCCTTACCCTATACAGCATAGCCAGAGAGATGGCTGGTTTAAGCGGAAATGAAATTGTGTACGACCTCTACACCGGCGTGGGAACAATTGCGCTGTTTATGGCCAAGAAAGCAGCCAAGGTTATTGGTATTGAATACGTGCCCCAGGCCATTGAAGATGCAAAGGCAAATGCAAGTTTGAACGAAGCCGGGCATACCCATTTTTATGCCGGCGATATGAAGGATATGCTTACCGATGATTTGTTTGCTTTACACGGTAAACCCGATGTTGTAATAACAGATCCTCCACGAGCAGGAATGCATGAAGATGTTTGCAGGAAACTGATGGAATTACGGGTGCCTAGAATTGTTTATGTAAGTTGCAATCCTGCCACACAAGCCAGAGATATTGCGCTGATGCAAGAGCTTTATGAGGTGAAGAAAGTACAACCGGTAGATATGTTCCCGCATACCCACCACGTTGAGAATATTGCATTATTGGAATTGAAATAAGATGAACCAGGAAGAAGTATTTGAAAAGCTGCTTGAGACACTTAAAAAGGACTTGGCCTTTTATTCAGAAATGATAAAAGAAGTTTCGCGCGATTTAATCCGCGAAGGGTTTACCAAGTATCCTGTATTTGTTGCGCATCAGCATGAGGTGAAATTGGGAGAGCAGATTCTGAATGGTCCTGAATTGGCCAGAGATTTCAGCATCAATGCCACAACCTTGGAAGAGCTGATTGAAAAAAGGCTCATTCTGATGGAGCGGAAAACTGAATTTTTGAATAGCTATAAAAATCCGGTAACGCACATGTGTGTGTTGCTGATTACGGTTGGAGGAGCTCATTTTATTTACGTGCCCTACAAACTAAAAGTACAGGAAAATGAGCCATCCTAAGGTTGCTGTGGTCATAATCCATTGGAATAACCGCCACCTTTTGGAGACCTTTTTGCCCGGCGTATTCAAAAGCACCTGGCCCAATTTAGACATTTACTTGGCTGATAATGCTTCTACAGACGATAGTGTTGCCTACGCGCGCGCGCATTTTCCCGGATTGAAAATCATTCAGCTTGAAAAAAATCTGGGTTATGCAGGCGGATACAATGAGGCACTGAAGCAAGTGAATGCCGACTACTTTATTCTCCTGAACAACGATGTACAGGTTGAACCCAATTGGATAGAACCGGTAATTGCCAGTATGGAAGCCGATTCACGGATTGCAGCAGCTCAACCCAAATTGTTGCAATTTAAGTATCCCGAGTACTTTGAATATGCAGGAGCTGCTGGCGGCTATATGGACCATTTGGGTTATGTGTTTTGCAAGGGACGTGTGTTTGAAACCCAGGAAGAAGACCATGGACAATACAACCAGCAGGATGATATTTTCTGGGCAAGTGGCGCATGTCTCTTTATTCGGAAAAATGCTTTTGAAGAGGCAGGCGGGTTTGATGCCGACTATTTTGCCCACATGGAAGAAGTTGACCTGTGTTGGCGCTTGCAATTGATGGGTTATAGGATTGTTGCGCAACCTGCTTCGGTGGTGTACCATTTGGGTGGAAGCACGCTTAAGAAAGCCAGTCCACAAAAGACCTATCTCAACTTTAGAAACAGCTTGATTATGTTGTTAAAGAACATGCCTGCATCCAAGTTGTGGTGGTTTATTCCCTGGCGTTCATTTTTGGATTTATTGAGTTCAATATTTTTTCTTCTCAATGAAGAGCCGCGTCACAGTTGGGCTATACACAGGGCACATGCCGATTTCTTTTTCAATTTTGGGAAATGGTGGAAGAAACGTAAGGATGTCAAGCGATTGACGAATCCTATGGATTCTGCGGTGTGTTATCGGGGAAGTATAGTTTGGGCACATTTTGTGCTAAGGAAGAAGCATTTTAGTCAGTTGCATTTTCACGAGAAGAGTGTAAGAAAGTAGAATAAGTAAGCCATAAAAAAAGCCCCGAAAGATTGCTCTCTCGGGGCTTTTTAATGTGTTAAGACAGCTTATTCGTTTTTGGTAAACGACTTCGATACGGTAGTATTACCATCTTTGAATCGGATGAAGTAAATGCCATTTTGCAAATCACCCAGGTTGATTTCACTTTCATTACCGCTGTGGATGATGGTTTTAACTCGAACACCCAGGATATTGTAAATGGAAATAGCAATAGGCTCTTTTACGCTGTAACGAATAGACAAACGCTCTTTAGCAGGATTTGGAAACATGCTGAACTCGTTGTTCTTCACAGTTTCTTTTACGCTAACCGGCCATGCACTAACGATGAAAGTTACAGTATCGGAGAAGTCTGAGTTTTTGGCGGTGATAATCACACGAACAGTTCCGTTTCCGGGAATGCTGTTTGCGGTAAAATCGCCTCTCATTTCTCCGCTCTTGTTTTTACCCAGGGTAAAACCGCTTCTGCGTCCAACAGTTACATTGTCCAAGCAATTGAATGGATCGCAAAGGCTGAAGTTCCATCCACTTGGAATGTTAACTTCAATCACTTCCCATTCAAAAACAGAATCGCTGCCCGAATTGGTGAAAACTGATTTCGCTTCGATGAGAAATTTATTGCTGGTGGCTTGATTTTTAGCCACTTTCGGGTTGAGTTCAAACTGTGCAAAAGCACCGTTTAAGCTTAGAATCAAACCTATAAGTAGTAGTAGTTTTTTCATATACATTAATTCGACTGCAACAAAATTAGTGATAATTTTCAAAAAATCCGCTCATTGTCAAAGATTTCCCTGTTCGGAATCAAAAAGGGTTAAGCGGAATAAGTTGAGGATTATCCAAGGTAAGTCGGATTTTAGGCCAAAAAGGTTGACTGAAATTTGTTTTTGACCAATACTTCCTGATTTTTCGCAAATTGCAGGCTTAAACCCAAACACCCAATGCGCGTGCTCATTGTCAATGGTCCCAATTTGAACTTGTTGGGCGAGCGGCAACCCGAGATATACGGGGCCCAAAGTTTTGAAGAATTTTTACAGGAGCTAAGGGAGAAGTTTAGGGGCATTCAAATTGCTTATTACCAAAGCAATGTGGAAGGCGAGTTGATAAATGCGCTGCATGCCGCCCGATTAAACCAGGATGCGGTTATTTTGAATGCAGGCGGCTACACCCATACCTCGGTAGCCCTAGGAGATGCGGTAGCTGCGATTTCAATTCCGGTTGTTGAAGTGCATATTTCAAATATCCTTGCCCGAGAAGAGTTCAGGCATAAATCGTTCATTTCGCAGCATGCCGCCGGTATCATCAGTGGTTTTGGTTTGATTGGATACGAGTTGGCTTTGAATTACTTGGAGAGAAGGCCTAACGGCAGGCAGTAAGCATTTATGCAAAGAGTTTCTTACACAGTGAAACATTTAGGTTCGCAAATTGGGTGAGATTGACAATGTATTGGTACCTGCGTTAGAATATCGAGAGCCAGGCATTGTATAATCCTGACTCTCGAAATAAGTATTAATTGGATAGAGAATTTATTTCCCAAACAATCCACCTAGGTTATTCAGGATTCCGCCCAGGTTGCCACCGGCAAGACTTTGGGTTATGGAACCCAGGTCGAAGCTGGAATCGTTGGGGTCGTTGGTTTTGGATACCAATTGATTCATCACCGTTGGAACCAGTTGCTGCACCATGTTGTTGGCCGTAGAGGGGTCGAGTCCGAAGCGACTAGCCAATTGGCCCGCCACTTGATTGCCAATTTGCGAAACCATGGGGTGACTTCCAATTTGTCCTTGTTGGAACAAGCTGCTGAGGTTTTCGATTCCGCCCTCAGCGAGTTGGCCTTTTAGTGCATCCAGGATACCACCGGCAGTGGTTTGAATGGCCTCATCGTTGTTTTCGTTGGGGATGGCAGCATTGTTGATGATGGCCTCTCCGGCATTTTCTTTGACGAGATTGATTAATTGATCAAGCATGGTTTGTTATGGGTTTGATGAAATGGGAAAGAATGAACTTTAAAAGTTAAGTGCCAATTTATGGAATATCCGGCTGTTCTAGAAAATGGAAATAGCATGGCAAGCCGCTTTGGCTTTAATTTTGCGAAGCAACTCCCAATTTTTAGGATTCAGGTTTCTGGATTCATGCACCTAAAGCTCCCGGGAGTATGCAAATGTCTGGACCTGATAAACAATTTTTTCAGGCCAAATTATTTTTTCATGAAATTTCCGAAGCTAAAATTTTGCAATCTTCAAGGTAGTTCTTTTTAGTAAAAGCAGATTTACTCCTCAAGGAATTGGATAGCTCCAAAGAACTAAGCGGATTTTTGAAAATTTCGGGGAGATAAAAGCCTCTCATTATAGCCTTGTTTTACTCGCAGATGCCTCTGGTCATCTGCTTATTGAAGGTGATAAGATGCGTTTATCAAATTGCAAAGTTTTGTACATCTGAATTAATCATGAGAAAATCCCTAAAATTTTAGAATACCTTGGAATCCTCATCTTTTTCTATTCAAATGAGCATGAGCCAATTCATGTTCATGCAAAATACAATGGATGTGAAAGTAAGGCTGAGTTTTACATTGTTGAAGGAAAAATTATTGAGGTCAAAATTAAACCAGTTAAAGGTTTAGTTCCATTGACAGGAGCAAAGTTGAAGGATTTTGAAGATTTTCTTGAGAAGTTTTCAGAGAGGATAGTCGAAAAATGGGTTGATTATTTTGTATATCACAAAAATGTTGAGTTTGAGAAAATCACAAAACGTATCAAATGAAAATAGTTGAAGAGTATCAAGGAGATTATTCAGATTTGATTGAGATCAAGTCGGCTACCTATATGGGTGATTTTACCATTCGAATTGATTTTAATGACGGAGTTACTAAGCTGGTTAATTTTAAATCATTCCTAGAAACATCCTATCACCCATCGATAAGAAAATACTTGGATGAGTATAAGTTCAAAGAATTTGAAATCATTGATGGGAATTTGAATTGGAACGATTATGAGTTGATATTCCCGGTTTATGACCTATACCAGGGAAAAGTTAAAAAATAGGATTGAGCTTAGTGGAATAAGCCATTTAAACTAGGAAACCATATAGACAATCTATTACTGCAAAATAACTTTAACAATTGCACTATTCAGGTTGAATGGCTACGAAGCTCAGTTTCCCTCACTCACGATAAAGGTGCATTTGCTATGCTCGAGAAAAGCCAATTTCTTGGGCCTTTTGGATATCCTAATGAAGTTCAAATGCCTTTGCCGTGTTAAAGTTAACTTATTTTTTTGTTTCACTTTAGGGAAACATGGTTAAATTTGTAGCGTGGGCAAGGTTCAGAAATACAGAAAGATAGTGTTCTATAAAAACTACTTTCAAGATTTTTTTATCAAACAAAACAAGAAAGTAAAAGCAAAGATTGTTTGGACTTTTGATTTGGTTGAGGATTTGGAAAGAGTTCCGGAGACCTATCTAAAACACCTAGAAAATACGGAAGGGCTTTATGAAATCCGAGTTCAATTTGGGAGCGATATTTTTAGAATTTTCTGTTTTTTCGATCAGGGACAGCTTGTTGTTTTGGCAAATGGCTTTCAAAAGAAATCCCAGAAGACACCCCAAAAAGAAATTGAAATGGCAGTTAAAATAAAGGCAGAATATGAAAACGAAAAATAAGAACTTGATATCCTTGGAGGAGTTTAAAGAAAAGAATTACGGAAAGCGAGGAACTAAAGAGCGAGATGAACTCGAGGCAGGTTACGAGGCATTTAAAATTGGTGCTTTGATACATGATACACGCGTGGAAATGGGAATGACCCAAGAGCAACTAGCAGAGAAGGTTGGCACAACGAAATCGTATATTTCAAAAATTGAGAACAACATCAAAGAAGCTCGCCTTTCGACCCTTCAAAAAATCATTGAGCTAGGGTTTGGCGGTCGTCTTGAGCTAAACATAAAAATCTAGCATACCTTTTAAATCCGAAAATTGAGCCTGAATTTTTCTGCTCCTTATTCAAAAGGGGATTTCAAAAGCAATGCTTCACACTTCATTTAGGCTGTTCTGTTTCCTATAAACCTGGCTTATCGAATATTAAGCTTGCCAATCAGGTGCGTGGATTTCCCACAAATTTCGCTGATGCCCACAGATTAGTTGCTGGGAAAATTTAGAAGAGATAGAGAGCCTCAAGCCCGTTGCATACCAAACTAAGTTTAGCTAGAGCTGCAGGGTAAAAAGGAAATCAGTTAATTCTATTTCCAGCAATTTCCTGGGCAAATTTCCATGAGTAAGGCTTTGTTGAGTTGCAGCTAGGGCAGCTTAAATCAATATTGTTGCATAGCGCTTTCTTGTAGTTGGGAATTGGATTCTCCCAAGCCTTTCATCCGAAAGAAACTGGTGCAATTGAAAGCGAACCGGGGATATTGGTTGAACCGAACTATTCAAAACAAGTCGATATTCCTACAAAAAGCATGGTCTATGTATGACATTTCGGTCATCGTTCATCCTTTTCGGGAGGAACTTGCTACTTTTAGTATCCTTGTTCTTGCATAAAGTAGCAGCTATGTATAGCAATCCGGACAGCGCTTCTAGTTTTTAGGAGGATTGACGAACTGTTTTCTATACATGCGCTTCATGTAGGAATGGGCTATGTATAGTTTGCAATACGTTGCATCCTCATCCAGGCAAGAAGATTCATTGTTTTTGGTGGAGCTTGTTCAGGTTGGCTAAGGTATTGAGCAAAATCGACGAAAGGGGGCAGGGATTCCTGTGGTTGCTTGATGGCTTTTGGAACTGGTTTTCTAAATTCAATTAGCATTATTGTTGCAACTAGCAGTTGAGAACTGGTTTTTTTGCTTAATTTGAACAACTGTAAATTTTTAGGCAATAGTGAAGAACGAGAAACTGACAAGGAAGGAAATCATTGACAATCGCTTATTGCAAGCGGGTTGGAATGTTCCTGATCCAACTCAGGTGATAGAGGAGTTTGATATTCACTTGTTTGCTGTGGAAGACCCTTTGCAACATCCTTATGCGGGTCACCAATACAGTGATTATGTGTTGTTGGGAAGAGATGGAAAACCGCTTGCTGTGGTTGAAGCCAAAAAAACGTCGGTAGATGCGGCCTTGGGCCGCGAGCAGGCTAAACAATATTGCTACAATATTCAGAAGACACAAGGAGGTGAATTGCCTTTTTGCTTCTATACCAATGGACACGATATCTTCTTTTGGGATTTGGATAACTATCCTCCCAAAAAGGTCTTTGGCTTTCCAACTCGCGACGATCTTGAGCGCTATGCCTATATCCGCAAGGCGAGAAAGCAATTGGCCGGAGATTTTATCAATACCAAAATTGCAGGAAGAAGCTACCAGATTCAAGCCATACGTGCTGTGATGGAGGCGATTGAAAAACGGAAGAGGAAGTTTTTATTGGTAATGGCAACGGGTACAGGCAAAACCAGAACTTGCATTGCTTTGGTTGATGCACTCATGCGAGCCGGTTGGGCAGAACGGGTTTTATTTCTTGTTGACCGCATTGCACTTCGCGACCAAACTCTGGAAGCTTTCAAAGAGCATTTGCCGCATGAGCCGCGTTGGCCCAAACAAGGGGAGAAAGAAATTGCCAACGACAGGCGCATTTATGTTTCTACCTATCCAACCATGCTGAATGTGATTCGCAATGAAGACAAGCGTTTGAGTCCCCATTTCTTTGACCTAATTGTGGTGGATGAAAGTCACAGAAGCATTTACAATACCTACCAGGAAATTCTGGATTACTTCAATACCATTACGCTTGGTTTAACTGCAACGCCGACCGATGTGATAGACCACAACACCTTTCAATTGTTTGAATGTGAAGATGGCGTTCCAACTTTCGCTTATTCGTATGAAGAGGCAGTAAATCATGTGCCACCCTTCCTGAGCAATTTTCAGGTAATGAAAATCAAAACCAAGTTTCAGGATGAAGGCATAAACAAACGAACCATTTCACTGGAAGACCAGCAGAAATTAATTTTAGAAGGCAAGGAAATTGAAGAGATTAATTACGAAGGAACCGAGATTGAAAAGAAGGTAATCAACCGTGGTACAAATGCTTTGATTGTCCGTGAGTTCATGGAAGAATGCATCAAAGATGCCAATGGCGTTTTACCCGGAAAGACCATATTCTTCTGCATCAGCAAGGCTCATGCAAGGCGAGTGGAAGAGATTTTTGATTCGCTGTACCCGCAATACAAAGGCGAGTTAGCCAAAGTTTTGGTGAGTGAAGATCCGCGTGTTTATGGCAAAGGCGGTTTGCTCGACCAGTTTGTTCACAACGATATGCCACGCATTGCCATTAGTGTTGATATGCTCGACACCGGAATTGATGTGCGTGAATTGGTAAATTTGGTTTTTGCAAAACCCGTTTACAGCTATACCAAGTTTTGGCAAATGATAGGTCGAGGAACCCGCTTGTTGGAGCCGGAAAAAAGTAAACCCTGGTGTACCGAGAAAAACAATTTTCTGATTCTTGACTGCTGGGACAATTTTGAGTATTTCAAAATTAATCCGAAAGGAAAAGAGCCAAAGCCTCAAATTCCGTTGCCAGTGCGCCTGTTTGGTTTGCGCTTGGAGAAAATTGAAGAAGCCCAAGAACAGGGAGTTTGGACTATTGTAGAAAACGAAATTCAGAAAGTCAGAAGGCAACTAGAAGCGCTTCCAAAAAATTCAGTTGTGGTTATGGAAGCCCGAAATGAATTGCAGCGCATGGACGATGAAAACTTTTGGAATAAACTCAGCTCCGATAAAATGGAGTTTTTAGACTCGGTTGTTAAACCTCTCTTGCGCTCCGTTTCGGATGTTGACTTCAAGGCTATGCGTTTTGAAAAAGACATGGTTGAAGTATCGTTGGCACATTTGGCAGGTGAAACCGAGAAGTTTGAAACCTTGAAGGAAAGCATCATCGAAGTAATTGGTGAACTGCCTTTGAGCATTAACGTTGTAGCGCGTGAAGAAGCCTTGATACGGCAAGCGCAAACCAATCATTTTTGGGCAAGCCCGCCTGATGCTGGTGTTGATTTTCTTGAGGCCAGGTTTGAAGAATTGATTCAGAAACTATCGCCCCTGATGAAATTCCGAGAAGCCGTAATTCCCTTAGCTCCTGCAAAATTTAACCTGAAGGATATTCTCGTTGAAAAGGAATATGTAGAGTTTGGTCCACAGCACGAAGCCTTGAGTGTGGCCAAATACCGTGAATTGGTTGAGCAGAAAATCAATGAACTGGTTTCTAGCAGTCCGATTTTGCAAAAACTAAAACAAGGTCAAGAAATCACCAAAGAAGAAACCGAGCAATTAGCCGAGGAATTGCACAACGAGCATCCCCATATTACCATTGATTTGCTTCGCAAGGTTTACAATCATCGCAAAGCAGCATTGGTGCAATTTATCAAACATATTTTAGGCATTGAGCAATTAGAAACCTTTGCCGAAACAGTTACCAAGGCTTTTGATGACTTTGTTTCAAATCACAGTTACCTTTCTGGCCGGCAACTTCAATTTCTTGATTTGCTAAAGAATTACGTATTGGAAAAAGGCGAGGTGAGCAAACGTAATTTGATAGAATCACCCTTTACCATGCTTCATCCCGAAGGAATACGCGGGGTTTTCACGCAAAGAGAGATTGATGAAATTCTAAGTTTAACCGAAAAAGTATTAGCTGCATGAGCAAACAAACCGATATTAAACTCTTCGAGGATAAAAAAGTTAGAACGCTTTGGGATGAGGAGAAAGAAAAATGGTATTTATCAATTGTAGATGTGATTGCTGTTTTAACCGATAGCCCGAATCCAAGAAAATATTGGAGCGTGCTTAAAACAAGACTAAAAGCAGAGGGAAGCCAGTTGGCTACAAATTGTAGTCAACTGAAAATGCAATCAGCAGATGGCAAATATTATCTTACCGATGTAGCGGATACCGAGCAGCTTTTTCGCCTTATTCAATCTATTCCTTCACCCAAGGCCGAACCTTTTAAACAATGGTTGGCACAGGTAGCTGCTGAACGCTTAGATGAAATGCAAGATCCGGAATTAAGCATTGATAGGGCACTCGAACAGTATATGAAACTTGGCTATTCAGAAAACTGGATAAACCAACGCCTTAAAAGTATTGAAGTTAGAAAGGAACTTACAGACGAATGGAAAAAACGGGGATTGAAAGAGGGCGTTCAGTTTGCTACATTAACCGATATTATCACTAAAGCCTGGAGCGATAGAACCACCAAGGAATACAAAGTGCTGAAGGGTTTGAAGAAAGAAAACTTGCGGGATAATATGACAAACACCGAACTCATTTTAAATATGCTTGCCGAGGCATCCACAAAAGACATATCCGCAGCAACCAATCCGAAAGATTTTGAAGCAAGCAAGAAAGTAGCCAAACAAGGCGGAAATGTTGCAAAGGTGGCGCGCAAAGAACTGGAAGCTAAAACAGGTAAGAGTGTAGTAAGCTCGTTAAATGCCAAAACCACATTGCAAGTGAATGCGGGAAATAAGAAAAAACTCAAGAAGAAATAAATGCTCCAAAACAATACACAACTAAAATCACTAATCGATAAGCTCTGGCAGAACTTTTGGGAAGGCGGCATTGCTAACCCCTTAACAGCTATTGAGCAAATTACCTACTTCATTTTCATGAAACGTTTGGATGATTTGGAAGCCAAACGTGAACGAGATGCAGAATGGACAGGCGAAAAGTATGTTTCTCGCTTTTCGGGTAAGTTTCAAATTCCGGGAAGTAATGAAAGCATAGATAAAAACGATTTGCGTTGGAGTGTATTCAAGCACAAGCCCGCAGACGAAATGCTACTGCATGTGCAAATGAAGGTGTTTCCGTTTTTGAAGGAAATAAATAGTCAGAACCATGATTCGAGTGATTCAAGGATTACTAGGATTAGTTCAAGTACCGAACAAAAGAATCAAGAAAAGCAAAATCAAGACAATCAGCTAAATCACATAAATCAAGGTTCAGACAGTTTTACCAAACACATGGCCAATGCGGTGTTTATTATGCCAAAGGCCAGTTTATTGGTTTCCGCCATTGCCATTGTAGAAGATATTTTCAAAGAGATTGAAAAAGATGCCACCGAAGGCGGACATGCTTTTCAGGATATACAAGGCGATGTGTATGAAATGTTGTTGAGTGAGATTGCAACAGCAGGTAAAAACGGACAATTCCGAACGCCAAGGCATATCATTAAACTGATGGCTGAGTTGGTAGCTCCGCAATTGGGACAACGCATTGCCGACCCAGCTTGCGGAACAGGCGGTTTCTTGTTGGGTGCTTATCAATACATCCTCACCGATTTGGTAAGGAAGAAAGACCCGGCCAAGTTGCAAAAAGATGAGGATGGATTTGAGCGTGCCGCGATAAGTGCTGTATTGACCCAAGAAGTGAAAAGCATTTTGGACACCAGTTTTGTGGGCTATGATATTGATACCACCATGGTGCGTTTGGGTTTGATGAACATGATGATGCATGGCATTGATGAACCCAAAATTGACTACAAAGACACCCTCAGCAAAAGCTACAATGAAAACAGCCAGTTTGATATTGTATTAGCCAATCCACCCTTTACGGGCAATATTGACAAAGGCGATATTAACGAAGGCTTGAAACTGCCCACCACCAAGACAGAATTGCTTTTTGTGGAACGCATTTTTAACATGCTGAAAATGGGCGGCACGGCAGCGGTGATTGTACCCAGCGGGGTGATACAAAACAGTGGCAAGGCCTTTGAAGCTGTGCGAAAATTGATGATTGAACAGGCAGAACTGAAAGCGGTAATTGCAGTGCCTAGCGGAGCCTTTAAACCCTATGCAGGAGTAAGTACAGCCATTTTGATTTTTACCAAAGGCGGAGAAACCAATAACGTTTGGTTTTACGATATGCAAGCCGATGGTTATACCTTGGATGACAAGCGAAACAAGATAGCCGAAAGCGATTTGCCGGATATTGTAGCGCGTTACAAATCCAGAGATGCCAAGAAAGATGGCGATAGAAAGTTGAAGTTCTTTATGGTTCCGAAAAAGGAAATTGTAGAAAACAACTACGACCTGAACCTAAGCACCTACAAAGAAGAAGTGTATGAAGAGGTGGTGTATGAAAAGCCGGATGTGATTTTCGAGAAGTTGGAAAGTATTGAAGGGCAAATTCAAATTGGGTTGAAGGAATTGAAGGGACTGGTTAATTGAAATTTGCGTAAGTGAAGAGTTAACCGCAAAGAGCGCAGAGTTTAGCGCAGAGAACGCGAAGAGAAAATGCTTAGCGGCCTTTGCGAAAACCCTTAGCGACCTTAGCGGTAAAAAAGGATTAACCGCAAAGAGCGCGAAGTTTAGCGCAGAGAACGCGAAGAGAAAATGCTTAGCGGCCTTTGCGAAAACCCTTAGCGACCTTAGCGGTAAAAAAGGATTAACCGCAAAGAGCGCGAAGTTTAGCGCGAAGAACGCCAAGAAGAGCTGCTTAGCGGCCTTTGCGAAAACCCTTAACGAACTCTGCGGTAAAAAGGGTAACCGCAAAGAGCACGAAGTATTTTTTGTTTGGAATTAGTATTTTAGAGTGCATTCAAAGGAGGAACAATGACAGAAAACGAATTGTCGAATAAGATAATCGGGGCGGCCATTAAAGTACATAGTGCACTTGGACCTGGGTTGCTTGAAAGCGCATACCAAGAGTGCTTGTATTATGTGCTAAAAAAGGAAGGGTTGAAAGTGGAGCGGGAGAAGCCCATGCCTTTGGTATTTGAAGAGGTGAAACTAGATTGTGGATACAGGATAGATTTGTTGGTTGAGAATAAAGTTGTTGTTGAACTTAAAAGCGTTGAAGCATTGAATGATGTCCACATGGCGCAAGTGTTGACTTATTTGAAACTTGGAGAATTTAAACTCGGCTTACTAATCAATTTCAATGTGACATTGATAAAGCAGGGGGTAAGAAGGGTTGTTAATGGAATATAAAAAAAGTTTAACCGCAAAGAGCGCGGAGTTTGATGCGAAGAGAATATGCTTAGCGACCTTAGCGAAATACTTAGCGAACTCTGCGGTAAAGAAGGCGAACCGCAAAGAGCGCGGAGTTTAGCGCAAAGAACGCGAAGGAGGATTTGTAACTAAAATGTTGATGTGATGAAATTTGAAAAACTAACAGAATTAATAGATGAACGAATCACCGGAGAATGGGGCCAGGAGGCAGATTTTTCAGGTGTTAGTGTGATAAGAACAACAAATTTTACAAATGAGGGGAAGCTTGATTTGTCAAATGTTGTTAAGCGAAATATTGAAAAAAAGAAGATTGAGAAAAAGTCTTTGAAAAAGGGAGATATTATCATTGAAAAGTCAGGAGGCGGCCCAACTCAGCCAGTGGGAAGGGTAGTTTATTTTGATGTTGAATCAGATGGAATTTTTTTGTGTAATAATTTCACAACCATTTTAAGACCAAAGTTGAATTTGGTTAATTCTAAGTACCTGCTTTATCAAATGCTCTATTTGCATAAATCAGGAAGGTCAAAACGGTATCAAAATAAAACGACGGGGATTCATAATTTGAATCTTGAAAAGTATCTTCAAGAGAAAATTGCACTTCCCCCACTTCCCGAGCAACTCCACATTGCCAACATACTTAGCAAAGCCGAAAACCTGATTGCCCAACGGAAAGAAAGCATTCACCTGCTGGATGAATTTTTGAAAAGCACGTTTTTGGAGATGTTTGGGGATCCTGAAAAGAATCCAAAGAATTTGCCATTTACAGAACTTGAAAAACTATGTGCGATTATTGTTGATTGCCCTCATTCCACACCTGTAAAATCCAAAGAGGCAACGAATTATCCTTGTATCAGAACATCCGAATTAACTAAAGGATACATTTCATGGGATTCAATGCAATATCTGGATGAAGAAGAATATATTAAACGAATACAGCGTCTAATTCCTGAGGCTGGTGACATAGTTTACGGAAGAGAAGGGACTTATGGGGAAGCAATACGAATTCCTAAAACACATAAATTTTCATTAGGTCAACGAACAATGCTATTTAGACCTGATTACACAAGAACAAATAGCATATTTCTGTGGGCAATGGTTCGTTCTGAATTTGTTTACAGACAAGCCAAAAAGAAGAACAGTGGTTCAACAGTTGGTCATGTTAATGTTAAAGACATAAAGCAATTCAGAGTTTATTATCCCCCCATCGAACTCCAAAACCAATTTGCCCAAATCGTAGAAAAAACAGAAGCCCTCAAAAGCCAATACCAACAAAGCTTGCAGGAGTTAGAGAACTTGTATGGCAGTTTGAGCCAAAAGGCGTTTAGAGGGGAGTTGCGCGTGAATGCTTGAGCATTTGTTGAATTCGGTAATCCAAGCCAACCTGTTTGAGGATAGCTAGGAAGTTTCTTTTTTTGGTCCCTAGCTCCTTAGATGGCTATTCCGGCACAATTTGATAAATTTAGCGTATCAGCCACATAAATGTAGTTGAAAGCAAACAAGTTCGAACGCAATGGGATTAAGAAGGGGAAATACGGTATTTTTCAGTGATAGATGTTGTAGAAATTTTAACTGATAGTTCAAATACACGAGATTATTGGTTTATAATGATAAAATGAGTTAGAACTGAAGATGGGCTTGAACTGTCGACAATTTGTCGACAGTTGAAAATGAAAGCAGATTCCGGCACAAACTGACCTCACATTAATCCAACTTGGAAAGTTACCTAGGGACAAATTATCCCCAGGTAGATATGATTGAAATTGGACTACTTCCAATTTATTGCGGCTTTTTCCATCCTGCCTTTTGATTTCCATTGAATTTTTAATTGATGCAGCCCCCCGCGTGAGGGACAGAAGCGGATACCCCGCAAGCGGTGGGGGCTGGCGAGCCTTGGTTTTGGGTGGCGACCAGCGGAAGCCCAGCCAAAACCTTTAGGCCCGCCTGTCAACCCACCGCGCGGAGTAGCAGCGGATGGCCCGGCCTGGTTGGGCTGTAGTAATTTTTTTTGATGCACCCTGTTGATGCCCAACAAGGCCACGCCCAAATTTGCTTGTGTATGCACTTGTGCTTCTGCATGTGCTTTTGCTTGAGTTTGCCCATAAAAAAAAGGCTGCCTTATTGTGACAGCCTTTCTTTTTGTTTTTTGTTAGCCTAGTTTTTTACGGGCAGGTAGCCGTAGTTTTTGCCAAGCTCCAATTGGTTGGATAGGAAGTCTTTGGCGTATTCTACTTTTACGTCCACAATTTTATCTCCTTCTTTTACAGGCACCAATTTTGGTTGTACAAAGCCTTTGTATGGGGCCACGTTCAATTTCTCGAAACGGGCTTTTACTTCTTTCAACAATTCCTGGTCAACTTTTACGCCATAGCCTTCTACGAGTGCAGTTGCTGCTTTGAAATCGCCTTCCGATTTGATGCGTTGAATTTCTTTAAGCAGTTGTCCGAAGAGCTCACGCAGTTTGTCGTAATTGTTCACCTTTACATAGGTTTTGCCGTCTTTCTTTACAAACTCAATTACATTGTCTTTCTTGCCCATTTCGTAAGCCCATTTGGCATTGAGCTGGCGGTTGCGCATGTGTGCTTCTTCCAGGTTTTCGCCAATGTTTAAGCGGGTTAATTGGGTAATTAAACCGTTGCGGATGTAGTTGTCGTATTCGGTTTTGCCTACTTCCAGGCTAGGCATTACGCCCATTTCAACCAATTTAGGGTCCATGATATAGTACAGGGCAACCAAATCGGCACGTGCTTCTTCCAAGGTGCTGGCGTAATTTTTCAGGGTTTGGTCGGGATCGCCAACTCCGGGATTGATAACTCCCGATGCATGACCAATTACTTCGTGCATATCGGTATGCAAATCGCTGGCCAGTGCACCAAATTCAGCATTGCGTTTTACTTCGTCTTCGGTAAGCGCAAACTCTTTCATCATCGGGCTTTTTGCACCTACTACATTGTAGGAATGCACAATGTTTCCGAGTGAAACGGATTTAGAGCCGTGTTGCTGGCGAATCCAGTTGGCGTTTGGCAGGTTAATTCCAATAGGAGTTGAAGGAGCGGCATCGCCGGCTTCTTGAATAACGGTAATCACTTTGGCGGTAATGCCTTTTACGTTTTTCTTTTTGTGGTTATCGGCAATGGTAGAATGGTCTTCAAACCACTGCGCTTCTTTGGCAATGGCTGCAATGCGTTTGGTGGCTTCCATGTCTTTTAGCGAAACTACCGATTCAAAAGAAGCACGTTTGCCAATGGCATCGCCATACACTTCAATAAAACCATTTACCACATCCAGGCGCGATTCGGTATCGTTTACCCAAGCGATATTGTATTCGTCCCATTTCTTTAAATCGCCGGTTTTGTAGTATTCAACCAACAATTCCAAGGCTTTTTTCTGCTTGTCGTTTTCGGCAACAGTTATTGCTTTTTCTAACCAGAATACAATTTTTTCGATGGCAGCGCTGTACATGCCGCCTACTTTCCAAACCTTTTCAGTTACCTGTCCATTTTCCTTCACCATTTTGGAGTTAAGTCCCCAGGAGATAGGTTGGGCATCGTTTGGATTGATGCGAGAAGCATAGTAGGCTTCTACTTCGGCTTGTGTTACACCTTCGTAGAAGTTATTGGCAGAAGCTACCACATTGTCGATACCGGTAGAAAGGTCAACCCCTTTGGCATCCAATTTGGCATCGAAAATAATCGGCGTAATAAAGGCGCTGAATTCGTCGATTGATTTTCCTTCCAAAGGCAATTGAGTTGCATCGGAAGCTTTGAGCAGGCTGGCGAAGAACTCGCTGCTGCACTCAGGAACAAATTTGATATTGCTGTAGTGGTGGTGAATGCCGTTTGAGAAGAACACGCGTTTGGCATAGGTTTCAAACTGCTTGAATTCGGCAGAAGATTTATCGCCGGAAAAGCTAGTGAGAATGCCTTCGAGGGTTTTGCGAATGGCCAGGTTATGGCGGTATTTTTGGTCGTAGATAATATCGCGACCGGCATTGGCGGCCTCATAGAGGTAATAGGCCAATTCTTTCTGTTGCGGAGTAAGTTCATTGAATCCCGGAATGTCGTAACGCAACACTTCCAGGTCGGCAAACCTGTCGCATTCCACATTGAATTCGGAGGAAGCCGTTTCGGCCTTTTGTTTGTTGTCGCTGCTGCAAGCATTGAGCGCCAAACCGGCACCAACTACGCCAAGCATCATCATGTTTTTAATTTTCATATAGGTTTAATTAAGATTGCAAACCAATGGAAGCGGCAAATGAAGGGCATCCGGATAATTAAACAAAATGCAAGGTGATGAACGGAAAGAAAATCAGGGAATTGAAGCTTGAATTAGATGCTTTGGTGGGTAGATTTAATCGGCTTGAGTTTATTGAAAAGGATCCTATTTCTATTCCGCATCGCTTTAAGAACAGGTTGGATATTGAAATTAGCGGGTTGTTTGCTGCGCTTTTTTCGTGGGGACAGCGGAAAACGATTATTCAAAAGTGTTTGGATTTGCTGGAGCGTATGGATAATGCTCCCCATGCTTTTTTAGTAAGTTCATCCGAGCCGGAATGGAGTAGGCTGGAAGGCTTTGTTCATCGCACCTTTAATGATACAGATTTGCTTTATATCTGTTGGTTTTTGCGGGATTGGTATAGCAAGCATGCGAGTCTTGAAGAAGCTTTTTTAGTAAGAGGAGCACCTGAAAATTCTGTAGTTGAATATGGATTCATTCAGTTCCATAAATTGGTTTTTTCAATGGAGCCTGTTTCGGAACGAAGCAAGAAGCATGTTGCAAATCCGGAAACCGGCTCGGCTTGCAAGCGCTTGAATATGTTTTTACGCTGGATGGTTAGAAAAGATGATTCCGGGGTAGATTTTGGCATTTGGAAAAACATACCCATGGATGAATTGATTTGTCCCTTGGATGTGCATTCGGGAAGAGTAGCTAGGAAATTTGGTTTATTGGAGCGGCCTCAAAACGATTGGAAGGCAGCCCTTGAATTGAGTAATAATCTGAAGCTATTGGATACTGCAGATCCTGTGAAGTATGATTTTGCCCTATTCGGGGCAGGAGTTGAAGGGATAATGTAGGTAGTGTTGGTTAAAGGATTTAAACCAGTTCTTTTCTAATCGCTGTTTTATCACCTATTGGTTATCCGGCCTGAAATTCATTAATTAAACGGGCAACTAAAGATGTTTTCTTATTTCTAAGACTTTGCTAATTACAAAAACAAGTAACAAACCGGGCCAAATTAAGGCGCTTTTGGAAGTGTAGTTTACCAAAATCAGGCTGCTTAGGATGCCAATATTTATGGAAGCAACCAGAACAAACCAAAGTTGAAAACGAAGGTCTTGGCTGCGGAAAAAGGATAGTGCAGAAAAAGCCAATAAAAAAAGTACCGAAACAATGGAAACGATATAAGCAATGTTCATATTTGTGCAATATGCAGTACAAGCTTCTTATTTCAAACCTCGACCCCGGATTCATTCGTATTGAAAGTCGAATTGAAACCCGTGGTGAAAGCAAATTGAATCTTCAATTGCCCAGCTGGAGGCCCGGCAGATACGAATTGGCAAATTATGCTAAAAATGTACGAAGCTTTGCCGCTTTCGACTCACAGGGAAATTCCTTGAACTGGCGCAAATTGAGTAAGGATTTGTGGGAAATAAACTGCGTTGGTCATGCTCAGATTGTAGTGACTTATGAATATTGGGCGCAACAATACGATGCAGGAGCTTCTTATATCAATGCAGATATGGTTTATGTGAATCCGGTGAATTGCTTCATGTATGTGGAAGGCCGCATCAGCGAGGCCTGCACACTTGAATTGGATGTTCCCGATTCCTACCAAATTGCTTGTCAGCTTGAATCTGATGGCAAACTGCTGAAGGCTGAAAGCTTTGATCGTTTGGCGGATAGTCCTTTCATTGCATCTTCTGCTTTGTTGCACCATCAATTTGAACAGCAGGGATGTTGTTATCATTTTTGGGTTTATGGAGTAAGCAGCTTTCCCTTTGCCCAGCTCGAGAAAGATACCAGAGCTTATGCAGAGTTTCAGGTAAACTTGTTTGGTGATATGCCTTGCAAAGACTACCATTTTTTGTACCATATCCTGGAGAACAGATTCAGGCATGGTGTTGAGCATGCAGACTCTACGGTAATCGCCATGGGTCCCGCAACGGAATTGGAGCAGCCCTCGTTTTACAACGATTTTCTGGCAATCAGTTCGCACGAATTGTTTCACTTGTGGAATGTGAAGCGCATTCGTCCTGCCGAGATGTGGCCGTATGATTTTACGCGTGAGAATTACGCCGAAACCGGATACATGTACGAAGGAGTAACCACCTATTATGGCGATTTAGCCTTGGTTCGTTCGGGCGTTTGGACAGAGGAGCAATACCTGGAAAGCCTGAGTGGTGATATCACGAGGCACTTGAACAATCCCGGAAAAGACAACTATTCGCTTGCCATGTCGAGTTACGATACCTGGCTTGACGGTTATGTTCCCGGAGTCCCCGGTAGGAAAGTTTCCATTTATACCGAAGGATTGGTAGCGGCTTGGATTGCTGATGTTTTCATCTTGCAAAGTACGCATGGCAAGCACCGCATGGACCATGTGATGCAGGCCTTGTATGAAAGCACCTGGAAGCAAGGGAGAGGGTATAGGCACAAGGACATCAAGCATCTAATGGAGGAAATGTCGGGCTTGAATTTTGAGGATTATTTCAAGGATATCATTTTTGGGGTAGGCAAGTTTGGAGATTACCTTACCAAAGTACTGAACCTGTTGGGCTTGGTAATTGAAAGGCAAGTTGATGATTTGCAAGGAATCAGTTATCGGGTTGCAAAGAATGCGGAAGCAGGATTGGCGGAGCAGGAATTGTTTGCAAAATGGCTGGTGAAAGCGAAAATTTGACTTTTATCATAAATTGCTAATCCCTTTCTTTGCTGCAAAGCCCCTGCATATGCAAAAGATTTACCTTGAATGCCAACATTGCAATTCGGGAAACATCTCGTTTCTGAAGTATTGCACTGAAGAGGAAAAAGAGAAGATTACGATGGCAAAGACCTGTTCTCATTACAAAAAAGGTCAGTCCATTTTTTACGAAGATAATATTCCTCTCGGAATCCACTGTATCAGCAAAGGATCGGTTAAATTAACCCGGTCAAACAAAGACGGTAAAGAACAAATTATCCGCTTTGCACGCGATGGAGAATTTTTGGGTTACAGGGCATTGATAGCAGACGAGCCATTGGTTGCAACAGCAACTTGCATAGAAGATACCATTTCTTGTTTTATTCCTAAGACCGTATTTCTGGACTTGTTGGAGCGCAATCCACAAGTAAATAAAATGATGTTGAAGGCGCTTTGCCACGATCTTGGTATAGCCGATGAGAAGATTCAGAGTCTTGCTCAGAAATCGGTTCGTGAGCGTTTGGCTGAGACCTTGTTGTTCTTGCACCAAACGTTCCACTACGATGATCAGCAGCAGGATAATCTGATTGCAGTTACCTTGCCCCGTGAAGACATTGCAAACATTGTTGGAACCGCAACTGAAACTGTAATTCGTTTATTGTCTGAATTCAAGAGCGATAAGCTGATTGATATGGAAGGCAAGAAAATCCGTATTCTGAACAGAGCGGCATTGGAGAAAATTTCACACGCATCGGTATAATCTTGAAGCCTGAATTTGGGTTTGCCCTATCGGGAGGAGGAGTTCGCGGCTTTGCGCATCTTGGTGTCATTAAGGCCCTTTCTGAGCGCGGCATTGAACCCGGAATGATTTCCGGAGTTAGTGCAGGAGCCATTGTTGGTGTTTTGTTGGCCGATGGTTACAGCGCAGATGAGGTTTTGCGGATGTTGTCGGAGCTGGACCTTTTTAAGATGCTTAAAATTAAGGCTCGTCCATTGGGCCTGCTAAAACCGGAAGGCTTTCAACAAAAGCTCAATGAAATGTTGCGGGCCAAATCCTTTGAGGAACTCAAAATACCCTTTTTTGTAACGGCGACCAATTTGCATAAAGCCCAGGCTGAAGTGTTCTCGACTGGGAATTTAATAGACCCGGTAATTGCCTCGATGTCGTTTCCATTGGTAATTCGACCGCATAAATTGAATGGGGAGTTGTATGTGGATGGAGGATTGATGGATAATTTGCCGGTACATCCGCTGGAGGAAAAGGTGGAACGGATTATTGGGGTGTATGTAAACCCGGTGAAGGATATTCCTGAAAAATTCAAAACCCGGAACTATGCAGACAGATTGGTTCATATTGCCTTGCGTGCGAATATTATGTCGAGCATAGAAAAGTGTTATTGGTTTATTGAGCCACCTGGATTGTTAGATAATCATCTGTTTAAGTTAACCAATGCGCGGAGCATTTTTACGGTTGGCTACGATTACGCAAATTATTTTCTTGATAGTCAATTAATTCAGGACTAGATTTCAGCCTGACTTAAATCATAGCCGCGTCTGAGGTTCGTCATTTTTAGGGGATAGATGGGAAGCTATTTTTGGTACATAAAAAGAATATCCCATGATACGCAACATGCTCATTTTAATGGATGGAACGCCAAAAGCCGAAGGTCTTTTGGATTGTTCGCTCCGGCTGTTTCGTTCGGAAGAAAATCATTATCAGGGCGCGTTTGTGGAAGGGATCAGTACCCGTAACCTCAATCAGGTTTTTGATACTCCCGAGCTAATTGCCAACCAATATACCCGTTCAGAAATTATCGAAAAGATTCTGCATGCCAATATTGAAAACAGTACTGAATTCATTGAACGTTTTATCCATAAATGCGATGAATTGGAGCTGAAAACCAAGGTGTATTTGTCGCCACAGGATGTAGATTTGAACTTAATCAATCAAAGCATTTACAGCGATTTGTTTTTGGTAGGAAAAGAAATTTTCACCAAAGAGAATATCGATAAGTATTCCTTTTCAACCATCAAAGCGCTGCTTAGAAATACCCGTTGTCCGGTGTTGTTGTTGTCGTGTGAAGTTGAGAAATTCAACAATATTGTTTTGCTGTTTGATGGAAGCAAGCGCTCATTTGAAGCCATAAAATTGTTTATGTACTTGATGGCTGATCAGGTTGCAGAAAACAGAATTTTATTAAATGTGGTGGTAACTGAAGAGAGTTCGGGACAAGAGAAGCATGTGATAGATTACCTTAAAAATTACAAGCAGCATTTCTCTATACACCGTGTTTATCCGGAGAATTATTACCGTGAATTGTTAACGCTATTGGCAGGGCTTGAAGGCTTCTTGCTGGTATCAGGTGTAAATAAAGATGAAATTATTGACGACATGTTGTTGAACAAGCAAGGTTCGTTTTTTATGAGTCCAAACCGGTCTGTATTTCTAGGATAAACAATGGTGAAATCGAAACAGGCAACAGGAATAAGCTGTTACCACTGCGGAGATAAGATTCAACAAACACATCTCGTATTTGACGAAAAAGACTTTTGCTGCAATGGCTGTCAGCAAGTGTATGAATTGTTATCGGCAAATAACCTTTGCGATTATTATTCATTGGAAGACACCCCTGGAATTCAACGGAGGAATCCGGTGTCGGGAGTGAAATACAATTTTCTCGACGACGAGCAAATACAGAACCAATTAATTCAATTTCGCGATGAAAAGATTTCCAGGATTACTTTTCATATTCCAACTATGCACTGCAGCAGTTGCATTTGGTTGTTGGAGAGTTTATTCAAGCTTGAGAAAGGCATCAAATCAAGCCGTGTAGATTTTTTGAAAAAACAAGTACTCATCACCTTCGCACACCAGGAAGTATCCTTAAAAGGAGTGGTTGAGTTGTTAAGTTCATTGGGGTATGAGCCAGCCTTAAACCTAAATGATATTGAAGGTCGGAAAAAAAGCGCCACCAATAACCGGTTGTTGTATCGCCTGGGTGTTGCCGGGTTCAGCTTCGGGAACATCATGCTCATCAGCTTTCCCGAGTATTTTGGTTTGGATGCATTTTCACGTTCCGATTTTTCGAGGTTGTTTGGTTACCTGAATTTTATTTTAGCCATTCCAACCTTTGTTTACAGTTCAAGCGATTACTTTATATCAGCTTACAGAAGCTTGAGGAAGAAGATAATCAATATTGATTTTCCGCTTGCATTGGGCATTTTGGTCATGTTCCTCCGAAGTTCGTATGAGATTTTCTCGCATTCCGGAATAGGTTATTTTGATACATTGGCTGGATTGGTTTTCTTCTTGCTCTTGGGCAAATGGGTTCAGCAGCGTACTGTTGATACCATTTCCTTTGAAAGGGATTATAAATCTTATTTTCCGGTTGCGGTTTCAGTCCTTTTACCGGAAGGAGAGACTACAGTTCCAGTAAGTCAGTTGAAGGTAGGTGATCGCATTCTTATCCGCAACAATGAAATTATCCCTGCAGACTCTATTCTATTGGCAGGTGAGGCCAAAATTGATTTCAGTTTTGTAACCGGAGAAAGTCTTCCCATTCAGAAAGTATTGGGAGAGCAGATTTATGCAGGAGGCAGGCAAACCGGTGGAAACATAGAGCTTGAAGTAGCTAAACATGTTTCACAAAGTTACCTGACACAACTGTGGAATTCGGAGCAATTTGGCAAAGAAGGAAAGAGCAATCTGGAAAGCTTCCAGACCATGGTAAGCAAGTACTTTACCTTTTTCTTATTGGCAGTTGCAATCAGTTCAGCCGTATTTTGGTTGATTGTGAATCCTGCACATAGTTTAAATGCCTTTACAGCCGTACTTATTATAGCATGTCCTTGTGCATTGGCCTTATCAAGTCCGTTTGCTTTGGGAAATGCCATGCGTTTGTTGGGCAGGGCGCGTTTGTATTTAAAAGGTCCGGAAGTGGTAGAACGCATGGCTCATGTTAACCATGTTGTATTTGACAAAACCGGAACATTAACCAGTTCTTCGGAAGCTGTTATTGAATGGCATGGCCGCGAGTTGAAAGAAGAAGAGCAATTCCAAATTGGTGCTTTGTGTAACCAATCGGTTCATCCATTAAGCAGGAAAATTGCAGGTTATTTGCCACATTCGAGCAAGCAGCTCAGTGTTTCCGATTTTCATGAACTAACAGGCAGAGGATTGAGCGGACGAGTTCAAGGAAAGGAAGTAAAAGCCGGGAGTGCAAGTTATCTGGAAGTGCCAAGTCAGCAGGAACAAAATTTGTTGGCCAGTAGGGTTTATATCTCGCTTGAAAACGAGTTGGCTGGTTACTTCGAAATTAAGCATGCGTACCGCGAAAGTTTGAAGTCGGTTCTAACATCTTTGTCGGAAGGACGGAAATTGAGTTTGCTTAGTGGAGATAAGGATACTGAGCGAGCCATCATGCAAGATTTTTTTCCATCGGGTTCGGCTTTGCATTTCAATCAAACTCCGGCAGATAAAATGCTTTACATCGACAGGTTGCATGCCAATGGTGCGGTAAGTGCTATGATAGGAGATGGACTGAATGATGCGGGGGCATTGAAAGTTTCAACGGTGGGCATTTCGGTATCTGAGAATACTGCGCATTTTTCACCAGCCAGTGATGCCATTATGGATGCCTCGGTGTTTGGGAAGTCGGGTAATTTCTTCCGCTTTGCCAAACACACCTTACTCACTATCCATATGAGTTTTGTAATTTCGTTCTTATACAACTTGGTTGGATTGAGCTTTGCGGTTCAAGGAACATTGTCGCCATTGGTAGCAGCCATATTGATGCCCATCAGTTCCATAACCGTCATTGTTTTTACCACAGGTATGACCACTTATTTTGCCTTTAAGGATAGATTGTTTCAACCCGAAAATTAGAAGTTATGAGTATCATGTATTTATTAATAGGCTGTAGTTTGATAATGGCCATTGGATTTTTGGCAGCCTTTATCTGGTCGGTAAAATCGGGGCAATTGGAAGACGATTATACACCTTCAGTCAGAATATTATTTGAAGATAAAGTAAGCGATGCTGGAGGGACTGAGAAAAAGTCGGATAAGTAAACACCTAGAAAATCACCCAATTGGGTGATTTTTTTTATTTCATGAGTTAACTCATATTCATGAAAATGGGGTTAAATTTTACAATTCAAATTGTAAGTTATTGAAATTCAATATGCGGAACGCTTGTTAGGTAATCTTGATAAAAATCAGGTAGCTAACTAATTCCGGTCATATTTTGGTCATAAGGGTGGGGATATTTTTGATTCATTCAATTCAATTCTAGTACCCCCATGCAAGTAGAACAATTCTCGTATGACAACCGGATAGTCCGGAACTTCATGATTGCATCAGTAGTTTTTGCAGTCATTGGCATGCTGGTAGGTGTGATCATAGCTATTCAGCTTTACCTTCCTGCATTAAATTTGGGTCTTCCGTTCACCACGTTTGGACGTTTGAGGCCACTTCACACCAACGCCGTAATTTTTGCCTTTGTGGGCAATGCTATTTTTGCCGGCGTTTACTATTCATTGCAGCGCCTTACGAAAGCAAGATTATTCAGCGATTTGCTGAGTAATATTCACTTTTGGGGCTGGCAGTTAATTATTCTGTCTGCGGCTATTACTTTGCCACTTGGTTTAACCTCTTCAAAAGAGTATGCCGAGTTAGAATGGCCAATTGATATTGCTATTGCCCTAATCTGGGTGGTATTTGGTATCAATATGATTGGAACCATTATCAAGCGTAGGGAACGTCACATGTATGTGGCACTTTGGTTTTACATTGCTACGTTTGTTACGGTTGCCGTTCTCCATATTGTAAACTCTATTGAATTACCTGTAGGTATGTTCAAAAGTTATATGGTTTACGCAGGTGTTCAGGATGCTTTGGTGCAATGGTGGTATGGTCACAATGCGGTGGCATTTTTCTTAACTACACCTTATTTAGGTTTGATGTATTATTTCTTGCCAAAAGCAGTTAATCGTCCGGTTTATTCGTATAAGCTTTCAATTCTTCACTTTTGGACTTTGATATTCTTGTATATCTGGGCAGGTCCTCACCACTTGTTGTATTCTTCATTGCCAGATTGGGCTCAATCATTGGGTGTAGTATTTTCAATCATGTTGATTGCGCCATCTTGGGGTGGTATGATCAATGGTTTGTTAACCCTTCGTGGAGCTTGGGATCGTGTTCGTGATGAACCGGTATTGAAGTTCTTCGCTGTAGGTGTAACTGCTTATGGTATGGCAACCTTTGAAGGTCCAATGCTTTCTTTGAAAAACGTAAATGCAATTGCTCACTTTACCGATTGGATTGTAGCTCACGTACACACAGGTGCATTGGGTTGGAATGGATTGATGACCTTTGGTATGTTCTACTGGATTGTTCCAAAAATTTATGGAACAAACTTGTACAGCAAATCCTTGGCAAATGTTCACTTCTGGATTTCAACCTTGGGTATTTTGTTCTATGCCATTCCTATGTACTGGTCGGGCTTTGCACAAGGTATGATGTGGAAAGAGTTCTTGCCAGAAGGTATGTTGAAGTATCCAAACTTCTTGGAAACTACTTTGCAATTGTTGCCTATGCACATGATGCGTTCAGTTGGTGGAACCTTGTTCCTGAGCGGTGTATTCATCATGGCTTATAACTTGATTAAAACTGCTGCAAGTGGCAAATTGATAGCCAATGAAGCAGCTGAAGCTCCAGCATTGGAGAAAAATTATACTCCTCACGGTTCACACAGCTACTGGCACAAAGCCTTGGAGCGTAAGCCAATGACTTTAACCATTCTTTCGGTATTGGTTATCTTAATTGGAGGTATGATTGAGATTATTCCAATGTTGACTGTTAAAGACAATATCCCAACCATTAGCAGTGTTAAACCTTATACACCGCTTGAGCTTGAAGGACGTGATATTTACATCCGTGAAGGTTGCGTAAGCTGTCACTCCCAAATGATTCGTCCATTCCGTAGTGAAACCGAGCGTTATGGTGAATATGCCAAAGCAGGGGAGTTTGTGTATGACCATCCATTCTTGTGGGGTTCAAAAAGAACAGGTCCGGACTTGTTGCGTGTAGGTGGTAAATATCCAGACAGCTGGCATTACAACCACATGATGGATCCAACTTCTATGTCGCCAAATTCAATCATGCCACCTTATCCTTGGTTGATGGAGAATTCGATGAACACAGGAGATATCGTTGGAAAAATCTCAGCCATGCGTTCTTTGGGCGTTCCCTATGAAGAAGGTTATGAAACCAAAGCTGAGGGCGATATGAAAGCACAAGCCGAGAAGATTGCAACAGGTTTGACCAAAGAAGGTTATCCGGTTGATTCAGACAAGGAAATCATTGCTCTGATTGCATATCTGCAACGTTTAGGAACCGATATCAAACTAAGCAAAACCGCAAGTAAATAAAACATTGATAAGCCCCGGAGTTTGGCTTGCTGAATTCCGGGGATAATAAAAAACATATGTTTAAGCAACACATATCCAGCATGACAGGGATTGAGAATGGATACCTGATCTTCTCCCTGGTAGTTTTTATGGCCTTTTTTACCGGTGTTCTGATTTGGACCTGGAAAGCCAATAAGACCTATATCGACGATATGAAAAACAAACCTTTTGATCAATAAACCCATGCAACTCATGAACAAAAAATATAGCATACTGGCGGCCCTGTTCCTCTTAGGGAACTTGGTAAATGCCGAAGCAACTTCAGAGCCCCTGAGTCTTTCAACCATTCTGATTGTTGTAAATGTTGTCCTACTCCTTTTCCTATTTTTCTTATTGGCAATTCTTTCCAATGCCATTAAAGGCTTGAAAAGCGAGCCTGGTCGACCACAGCTTAGCTGGTGGGATAGATTCGCGGCTGTTAAATCAGAAAAAACGGAAGAAGAACTTCGTTTGGATGAAGATTTTGATGGCATTTCTGAGCTTGATAATCCAACTCCACCTTGGTTTAACTTTATTTTCTATTCAACTATCATCTTTGCGGTAATTTACTTGTTTAATTACCACTATTTCCGCATTAGCAAATTGCAGGATGATGAATACAAAGAGCAGGTTGCTGTTGCTGAAGAAGCTAAGCAAGCTTATTTGAAAACAACCGGTAATTTAATTGATGAAAACAATGTTACACTCTTAACAGATGCAAAAGCATTTGAACCGGGTGTGGTTATTTTCAAAGAGAAATGTGCGGTTTGCCACGGCGAATTGGGCGAAGGAAAAGTTGGTCCTAACCTAACAGATGAATTCTGGATTCATGGTGGTTCTGTAAACGATATCTTCAAAACCATCAAGTATGGTGTACCTGCAAAAGGTATGGTTCCATGGCAGAATTCACTAACCGGTAAACAGATTCAGGAAGTTGCTTCCTATATCAAATCACTAAAAGGAACTAATCCTCCAAATCCGAAAGAAGCTCAAGGCGATAAGTACGAAGAGGGTGGTGCAGCTCCGGCAGACACAGCTTCTGCTAAGGCAACAGCCTTGAATTAATCATTAATTTGCTTATTTTTATCAGACCTGAATGGAATGATTGTTACTAAAAAAGACAATCATTTTGTTCAGGTTTGTTCGTATAAAAAGACCCCCCATGGAAAGTGCTAAAATTATAGACCAGCAGCAGTTTAGAGATAAGCTGGCCAATGTTGATAGAAGCGGAAAACGACTCTGGATTTTCCCTAAGAAACCCAAAGGACCTTTGTACAATTACAGAACCTGGTTTAGCTGGTTGCTGATGGGTTTGATGTTTGTTGGTCCCTGGATAAAATTTCATGATAAGCCACTGCTCATGCTCAATGTGCTTGATCGCAAGTTTATCATTTTTGGAATGGTATTCTGGCCACAAGACTTGAACTTGTTCGCCTTGTTGATGCTCACTTTTGTGTTGTTTATCATTCTATTTACTGTTGTGTTTGGAAGGGTTTGGTGCGGTTGGGCTTGTCCGCAAACGGTTTTCATGGAAATGCTGTTTCGCAAAGTGGAGTATTTGATTGAAGGCGATGCCAATCAACAAAAGAAACTTCAAGAAGCCGATTGGACCTTTGAAAAGATTTGGAAGAAAGGCTTGAAGCATGGTTTGTTTTGGGTATTGTCGTTTATCATAGCCAATACATTCCTCGCTTACATCATTAGCATTGATGAATTGAAGCTTTTGGTTGAAGATGGGCCAGCCAGGCATTTGGGAAAATTCATGGCACTGATACTATTTACTACAGTGTTTTATTTTGTGTTTGCCCGATTGAGAGAGCTGGTTTGTATTTTCATTTGTCCTTATGGCCGCTTGCAAGGATTGATGCTTGATAAAAACTCCATTGTGGTCGCTTATGATTTTGTGCGCGGAGAACCCAGAGGACGGATGGTGAAAGACGATCCTGAAAAGAAAGGGGATTGCGTTGATTGCAAATTGTGCGTTCAAGTTTGTCCTACCGGAATTGATATTCGAAATGGAACCCAATTGGAATGTGTAAACTGCACAGCTTGTATAGATGCCTGCGATGAGGTGATGGTGAAAATTAACAAGCCAAAAGGATTGGTTCGATTTGCCTCTTTAAATGGAATTACCCGTGGCAAGAAGTTTTCATTCAATCCGCGCAATATTGCCTATTCAGCAGTGTTAACCTTGTTGTTTTCGGTGTTTTTATTTGCATTGATAACCCGCTCGGATATTGAAACTACTTTGTTGAGAACACCGGGCATGTTGTATCAAAAACAAGAGAACAATCAAATTTCGAACCTGTACAATATTGAGTTTGTAAATAAAACCTTTAAGGATTTGGATGTAAAGCTGAAATTGATTGAGCCAAAAGGAACCATCAAAATGGTTGAAAATGACCAAATACATGTGGACCCTGAAAGTGTGGCTAAGGTTAGTTTCTTTGTGTTGAGGGATGCCGCTGATATTCAAAAGGTGAGCACTCCTGTTAAAATAGAAGTGTATTCAAACGGAGAACTGATTGAGACCATGAAGTCTAAATTTAATGGTCCAATTTTCAAGAAACAGTAAATCCTGATAAAACTCAAATGAATACCCGTCATTCCTGATAATTATTCGCTTTCAGGAAGACGGGTATTTTTATATTAGCAGAAAAAAAATATGAAGATCAACTGGGGAACCAAACTCGTTTTTTTTGCACTTTTATTCATGACATTCATCGTGACCATGGTGGTTATCATTTCCAGGCAAGATGTGCCTTTGGTGGAGGAAGGATATTATGAGAAGGGCATTCGCTATCAGGATGTAATCAATACCAGCAATAACCAAGATACATTAACCCAATTGGAATTAAGTTCAGATGCAGTTCGGGTGCAGAACAAATCAACCCAAGCCATACAAGGCCAATTGAAGTTTTACCGCCCGGATGACCCAAGCCAAGACGCTAAATTTGAAGTGAATGTGGAGGGCAATTCCGGTTTTATGTTTCCAACTCAAAGCTTGAAAAAAGGAAAATGGAAGCTTGAATTTTCCTGGAGCAGAGATTCTGTTAATTATTTAGTAAACAAAGACTGGGAGCAAAAGTAATGCTGTTGCTTACTGCTTTTCTTACCGGATTGTTTGGAAGCTTTCACTGCGCGGGCATGTGCGGTCCTATTGCTTTTTCCATTCCCGGAAATCGCAGCAATGGAATTGGTTATTTTATAAATCGGCTGGTGTACAACCTCTCCCGAATAATCACTTATGGCGTTTTGGGTTTTGTAAGCGGTAGCTTTGGTTGGGGATTAAAACTTGCAGGCATTCAACAAGGGTTGAGTATTGCAGCCGGCTTGTTTATTGTTTTTTCCATGCTTTACACATGGATAGCTCGCAAAGAACTTGTACCGGCATTCAACCTTTATTCAAGACCTTTATTCAAGCGTTTTTTCGGAAAGGGAGATTTGTTATCGGTTTCGGTTATCGGATTATTGAATGGGTTGTTGCCTTGTGGTTTTGTTTATTTGGCAGTAATCGGAGCAAGCGCCACCCAGAATAGTTTTGAGGGTTTTTTATTTATGTTGATGTTTGGCTTAGGAACGCTACCGGTAATGTATGGCGTTTCAATCTTAGGCCAATTTCTCTCGCAAAGCCTGCGAAACACCTTAAATCGGTTGAGTCCGGTGCTGGGAATTGTGATTGGTTTATTGTTTGTGGTTCGGGGCTTGAATTTGGGAGTACCTTATTTGAGTCCAAAAATAAACGTGGAGAAAGTAAGCGATGTTGAATGTCATTCTCCTGTTAGTCAAAAAGATAGCTTGAATGCTAAATAAATATTTTTCAATTTGAAGCTTTTGGCATTTCTTTTGAAATAGTTTATCACATAAAAATACACTTTATGAAAATGATGGTTCAAGGCATGATACGTTCGGCCTTCTTACTTGGAATC
Organism: Bacteroidia bacterium; assembly: GCA_023151275.1. Classification (GTDB taxonomy): domain Bacteria; phylum Bacteroidota; class Bacteroidia; order UKL13-3; family UKL13-3; genus CAISCU01. The sequence goes on from JAKLJI010000008.1 coordinate 65,522, forward strand.
CTTGCTTTAAGCCTAAGCAGCTGTAAATCGAAAAAGAATTCTACTCCGATTGAAAAAACTACCGGAGCAGTTGAGATTTCGGTTCCATTTAGCACAAAGGAATTTTATAGCGACAAGGACAATTTCAGAGCAAAAAGTTCTGGCAACAGTATTGATCTTCAAACTGCAAAGAAAATAGCTTTGCAGAATGCGAAGTCGGAAATGGCTGGCTTGGTGCAGACTACCATGAAAAAGGTAACTGAGCAATATACTCAACAGCGCCAAATGGGCAATCAGCAAGAGTTTAACAACAAGTTTGAAGAACTTGCCCGTGAGGTAACCAATCAGCAATTAACTGATATTGCCGTTATTGGAGAGAAATTATTCAAAGAACCCAATGGAACTTATACCTATTGGGTAGCTATTGAAGCCAACAAACAGGTGGTTTTAAATGGAATTGAGAAAACCATTTCAAACAACCAAAAATTGGCTCAGGATTACGACAAAAAGAAGTTTGAAGAAATCTTCAATTCTGAAATGGATAAGCTTGCCAAAGAGCGCGGTTATTAATCCATAACGCAATATGAATTGGGAATTGATGGGAGTTTTCTTCCATCAATTCTTGTTTTAAGCCATTTGAAAATCATGAAAAAACTGTTTACACTCGGATTATTGGTGTTGTTTGGAATTGCTTGTAAGCAACAGGCACCTGTTCAAACTTCAGTGCCTCGTCCAACCTGGGTTGAACAGAGGCCGGTAAACAGTTTTTATTATACCGGAATAGCGGTAGTTTCAAAAAAACTAAATCCATTCGATTACCAGCAAATAGCAAAAAAGAATGCACTTCAGGATTTGGCCGGTGAAATAAAAGTTACTGTATCCAGCAATTCCATTTTGAGTCAGTACCAGAATAACCAAACATTTAATCAGCAATACAACAGCGATGTTCGCATTTCGGGGCTTGAAACCTTAGAAGATTATGAAGTGGTAGCCACCTGGGAGAACAAAGAAGAGTATTGGATTTATTGTCGTTTAAGTAAAGCCAGCTGGGAGCAAAAGAAAAGGCAGGAGCGTGACGAAGCCAGGGATTTATCCATTTCCTTGTTGAATCGTGCTGAACGATTGGAGCAATCCGGTCAATTTGTGCAGGCCTTTAAATCACGTGTTAGGGCTATGGTTGCTGTTCAAAAGTTTCTGAATGAATCGATGGAAGCCGAGTGGAAAGGGAAATCGGTATTCTTGGTAAATGAAATTGTAAACCAGCTCCAGGATCAGTTGGTGCATGTATCTATTCAGCTAGGAAAAGAACGCTTGCCTGCCGTGGTTGCAAAACCAATCGCAGAGCCAGTTGGAGTTCAGGTATTTTGGACAGATGGCAAAACAAGCAAACAGCCAATTGCAAACTTTCCACTTAATCTGGGGGCGGATGATGCTTCAGCCAAGTTTACCACCAAGATGGAAACCAATTCTGCTGGTTTGTCTGAGTTTAGTATTCTAAGAGTGGGAAATAGGCAGGGCATTCAACGATTTGCTTTGAAGGCCGATTTGGAGCAGTTGATTAAATCAGATAGTATTTTTTCGAGCACCAGACAGTTGTTAATGAAATTGGATGTGCCTAGTGCTGTGTTAAGTCTGGATGTAAAGCCCATCCGTGTTTTCTTTGAAACCCAGGAACTGAATCAGGGCATTGCCATGCAAGGAAAATTGTTGGAGCCTGCTATCCGTAAACGATTATCGGAAATGGGTTGCGTGTTTGTTCGCAGCAAAACCGAAGCAGATTATTTGCTCGAAGTGAAAGCCGAAACTTCGGATTTAGGAGTGATGTGGGGAAGCATGCTTCAGGCCGGAATTGAAATGCAGGTAATGGTGGTTGACCAATCGCGGAACCTCGAATTGTATAAGGAAACCATTCGCGGAGTTAAAGGCTATCAAACCACCAAAGAAAAGGCTGGAATTGAAGCCTACACCAATTTAATCAATGAATTTAGTAAAAAGCTTTATCCCGCATTGGCGAGGGTAATTCTTCAGCAGTAATTATTTTTTGTAGGGTTCGTATTTTCTGAACCAGCTTTTCATTTTCATGCTGAGAACGCCCCAAACGGCTTCTTTGATAATTCCACGAGAGATTTTGGATTCGCCTTTAGTTCGATCGGTAAAAATGATGGGTACCTCTTCAATTTTAAAACCATGTTTTGCCGTTGTGAATTTCATTTCTATTTGGAAGGCATAGCCACGGAATTTGATTTTGTCCAAATCCAAATGCCTAAGGACATGGGCCCTGTAACATACAAACCCGGCGGTAGTATCGTGAATTTGAAGACCGGTAATCCACCTAACATAGGCCGAAGCAAAATAGCTTAACATGACACGGCTCATGGGCCAGTTTACCACATTTACACCTGTTTTGTAGCGCGAGCCAATGGACATATCTGCACCCTGGTAGCAAGCTTCAAACAGTTTTGGAAGGTCGTTTGGATTGTGTGAGAAATCGGCGTCCATTTCAAAAATGTACTCAAAGTGGTGATCGAGGCACCAGCGGAAACCGGCTATGTAGGCAGTTCCGAGTCCATTTTTTTCTTTCCTTTGCAGCAGATGCAAATTTTGTGGGAATTCCTTTTGCAAGGATTTTACAATATCCGCGGTTCCATCTGGCGAATTGTCGTCAACCACCAGTACATCAAAGGTTTGGTGCAGGGAGAAAACGGCACGCAAAATATCCTCGATGTTTTCGCGCTCGTTGAAGGTAGGGATAATGACAATTTTCTTGGACAAAGCTTTCAATAATAAATCATGGCCAATTAATACCCAAATGCGAATGGGTTTAATAGCATTTTTTTATGGAATTTCTACTCATTACTACGGTCAAATCAATTTGCGTCGGCTTTGTACTTTCTTGGTAAAGTTTCCTTACTTGCAGCAGTTTGAAAAAAGTTCAGCATGAAACAGAAAGCAGTATTTCTTGACCGGGATGGGGTGCTTAACCGTGAAGTGGGTGATTATATTAAGCAATTTTCCGATTTTGAATTGCTGCCGCATGCCTTTGAAGGCTTAAAAATTCTGAAGGAAAAAGGCTATTTGTTGATTGTCATTACCAATCAGGGTGGAATTGCCAAAGGTGAATATACACGTGATGCCATGCACGAGATGCACGGATTTATGCGTCGGGAATTTGAGAAGCAAGGCATTTTGCTTGATGCTATTTATTATTGTCCGCATCATCCCATTCAAACCAATTGCCTTTGCCGCAAGCCGGAATCGATACTTGTAGAAAAAGCCATAGCCAAATTCAATATCAACCCAGAGCAATCCTGGTTTATTGGCGATAAAAAGCGCGATATTGACAGTGGGAATAAGGCCGGGGTGAAAGGAGTTTTGATTGAGCCCAATGAAGATTGGATTGCACATGCCCAAAATTTTTAAATGATGGCCAAGAAATTAAACTTGCTTGATAGCACCATGATTGTCATGGGCAGCATGATAGGCTCGGGTATTTTTATTGTTTCATCAGCCATGAGCAGGGATTTGCAGACTCCTGAGAATTTGCTTTTGGCCTGGCTATTAACAGGAGTGTTAACACTGTTTGGAGCCTTAAGTTATGCCGAACTTGGGGCCTCCATGCCCTTTGCCGGAGGGCAATACATTTATTTGAAGGAAGCGTATGGCAAGCTTGCAGGCTTTTTGTATGGCTGGACACTTTTCGCAGTTATTCAAACCGGAACTCTTGCTGCAGTTGCAGTAGCTTTTGCCAAGTTTACCGGGGTATTGTTTCCTGTTATTTCCGAAACCAATGCCTTGATTTCGCTTGGTGGATTTAAAATTAGTTCGGTTCAGGCCTTGGCCTTAGCAGTTCTTTTGGTCTTGACCCTAAGTAATTTTAGCGAAGTGAAGAAAGCAGCCTTGGTTCAAAATCTTTTCACATTAAGCAAAATTGGCGCCTTATTGGTAGTCATATTTGCTGGGTTTTACCAAGCATTAACGGGTGGCGGATCGGGTTGGCATTTTCAGGCAGGAGGCTTGAATTTTTCATCCATTGGCCCGGGAGTTTTTGCAGCAGCCCTCGTGGGTTCTGTATTTTCAAGCGATGCATGGAATAACATCACCTTTTCTTCTTCTGAAATCGAAAATCCCAGCAAGACCTTGCCACGTGCCCTTATACTTGGAACCGGAGGAGTAACCTTATTGTACCTGGCCTGCAATTTTGTGTACTTAACCGTAATTCCTTTTGATGGAATTCAACATGCCGAATCAGACCGGGTTGGAACTTTGTTGATGCAAACCCTTTTTGGTGCAACAGGCGGAATTCTGATGGCTGTATTGATTATGATAAGCACCTTTGGTTGCATAAACGGCTTAACCCTTAGCGGGGCAAGAGTGTATTATGCCATGGCCAAAGACGGCTACTTTCTTGCCCCTGCTGCTAAATTGAACAAACAAGGAAGTCCGCAAACGGCATTGATATTACAATTTGTTTGGGCTGCGGTTCTTACGCTAAGTGGTTCGTATGGCGACTTGTTGGATTATGTAGTTTTTGCGGTACTGCTGTTTTACATTTTAACAGTGGCCGGTTTGTTTATTCTTAGAAAACGCCAACCAGAATTGGAAAGACCTTACAAGGTAACGGGATATCCCATTTTGCCAGCCATTTATATTCTGTTGGCCGCAGCCATTTGCATCAGTTTGTTGATTTGGAAACCGCTTTACAGTTTTAGAGGCTTGATGTTGGTACTATCGGGTATTCCGATTTATTACCTCATCAAACGAAAGACTAAAGCTGATTAAATTCTTTATCCATTTCTTTCAAATACAAGCGTAGGCAATCTTGCCAATAAGGCCAGTTGTGAACGCCTTGTCGAATGCGCAATTCCATTGGAACTCCGCGTTCTTTCATTTCGAGCATCCAGAGTAAATTGCCTTGAATGAGGTAATCGTTGTCGCCTATGTCAACCAACCAATTCACACTTTTCAGCGCTTCAAGACTTGCTTTTCTACTCAGTTGAATGACATCGTTACTGAAATAATGATCGTTTATTCTTCCTTTAGGATTGAAGGCAAATTTGTTTCCATAGCGCAATCTGTAATCTTCGGCAGGCAAGTTTTCCATTTCTTTTGGAGTTCGCAAAGCCGGGCTAAAGGCATACACCGATTGAAAGAGCTCCGGGTGTTTTAAGGCATAAAGCATGGCACCATGTCCACCCATGGATAAGCCTGAAATGATTCGTTTCTTTTTATCCTGTCCGCAGTTGTAGCGCGATTCTACCCAAGGCATCAATTCCTCAAAAAAGAAATTCTCGTACCTAAAGCTATCGTTTTGCGAATTCATGTAATAGCTCATAAAAGCCTCAGGCATCACAATAAATGTAGATTGAAGCAGACTATCCTTCAATTCGCCGGAAAGAATTTGTTGAAGTAGGCCGGAGTTGAGCCATTGGGCATAATTTCCCCAAGCCCCATGTAGAAGATAAACTACGCTGGTTGTTTCTTTTTTGGTTTGAATGGGTTTTAGCACACAAACCTTAAGCTTTTGTCCCAAAATTTTGGAATTAAATTCCAGCGTATCTACTTCACGAGCAAATAAGGAAAAGAGTTGGGTAACTAGGAAACCAAGCAGAAGTAAGGATTTGAGTGGATTCATTCGGATTCAGGTAAAAAAAGTTTAACGTGGCAATTTACTATGAAACTTCGGCGGAAAATGTATTTTAGTCGAAATGAGGTGGCTGATTTTTTTCTGTTTCCTTCAAGTAATAAGTCTATTTCTTCGTGCACAGGAGAAAGAAGTGCAGTGGCTGCTTGGGGCTAGTTTGGCTGAATCTGTGGTTTGGGGGCATGATAAAACCCTTTCCCAGTTTGGTGGGAGCCGGGCCAAAGGCTTTCAGCTGGATATTCAGCGCAAGCGGGTAGATGCAGAAGCAAGTTCCTACGCCGGCATTTCGTATTCCTCAGGTTTTAGTTTTCAGGTCTTTCAGTTTGATTCGGCGGCATTGGGAACAACTGTAAATGCACTTTATTTCATAGAACCTGTTATTGCCCAAATTGGAAAATCATCGCTTAGGTTGCGTGCCGCAGGTGGATTTAATTATGCTACCAATCCATTCAACCGGCAAAGCAATCGAACCAATACCGCATACAGCCTTCATACCAGTGGTTGTTTAACCATGGGTTTAACCTTTGATTTTCCTGTAAGGGGAGGAAATCTTATCGCTTACTCCGGCATGAATCATTTTTCGAATGGAAATTCAAAAAATCCGAATTATGGATTGAATTATTTCCAGTTTTCAGTGGGTTATGAGGGAAATTTAGGCAGACCTGTGAAATCTGCAATTCAATCCTACCAAAACGGGTACCGTGGATATTATGCTGAAATTTACGGGCAATATGCTAACAAAACACATCAGGATGCGCAGGGGAAGCGTTGGTCGGTTTTGGGAGGAACATTTCTAGTAGGTAGACGGTTGAGTAATTTACATGCAGTGTATTTAGGTGGTGAATGGTTTAGCGACCCTAGTTTGCGCTTTGCCATGGACAATCATCCCATCTATGGAACTGGAAATTTTAGTCACAGACTAGCCGGTGTGTTTATTGGACATGATTTTGTTTTTCATCGGATGCGGTTTAGCACGGCATTGGGAACTTATGTTTTTAAGGAGGCGCCAAATTTCTTCACAGGACCTTTTTACCAACGATGGGGAGTTGATTTTACTTTTTTTAAAAAGGTGGTTGCAGGAATAAATCTCAACACAAATTTTCAGAAAGCCTTTGTTTTGGATGTTCGACTTGGTTATCGGGTTGACTTTCAGAAATTGGCAAAAGCAAAACAAAGCAGATAAATTTTTCCCTTGCGCGTTGGCTTAACAATAAATTTCAGGCGAAAGCTTTAATTTGTGGCTTCATTTCGTCATGAAAAAACATTTACTGCTCATTTTCAAGATATTAGTTGTCGTTTCAGGACTTAGAGCCCAGCAAACCGGCTCTGTTTCAGGAAAGATTACAGATAAAAAAGACCAATCTGAACTTATTGGTGTAACCGTCCTTATTCAAGGAACAAAATTTGGCACAGCCACTGGTCCCGACGGTCGCTTCTCCATTCGCAACATCAAGCAAGGAGAATACACACTTGAGATTACCTATATCGGTTATAAAAAAATGATTCTAACCGGCATTAAAATCAAATCGGGAGAGAACAAAGATGTTGGAACTTTGGCTTTGGTGGAAGCTACTGCCAATATTGATGAAGTAGTTGTAGTTGGTAAAAAACCCTTGATTGATATTGAAAAAGGCCAATCTGTAAATGCGATAAGCCAGGAAAATATCGAATTGGCTCCAGCCAGGCAGCTTCAAAAAATCATCAATACTCAGCCGGGTGTTGTTCAATCGCCTGCAGGTGTGAGTATTCGTGGGAGTAGAACCTATGAAACAGGCACGTATATTGATGGTGTTTCAGTAACAGACCCTATGGCCGGAACCGGTTTTGGTTTGGATATTGGGGCAAATGCCATTGGTGAAATTGAAATTACAACAGGTGGGGTAGGCGCAGAAATTGGCGATGCAACAGCAGGTGTTGTTAGCGCCAGAACACGCACCGCCGGTGAAAAGTTGGATATAAGTGCAACTTACAAGCGCGATAACTTTAATTTCAACCGCAATTGGATTTCAACATGGAACAACCAGTTGGCTGAATTAAATATTGGTACTCCGGTACTAAAACAAACCTTGGGTGGCCGATTAAAAGCCAATGTGGCTTTACGGTCTTCGTTTAGTGATGAGTTTTATCGCAATCCAGCCAATCAGGTACGTTCCTCTTTAATGCAGGAAGCAGGTTTTGGAGCTACTGCACTTTCCCCTTACCAAGATAATCGTTGGAGCGCATTGGTTAAACTCAATTACGACTTCAAAAAAGGCAAGATGCTAACTGCAACCATGTTGCGAAGCGTTACCATCAATCAGGACATCAACATGCTCCGGATTTTTGGAAACGATGTGCCGTATCAACCCGGTTACCAATACATCTTTAGCAGGCAGATGGACAATGCGAATACCTTTACGCACGATTCCTACATGCAAATGCTAAACTTCAAGCATTCCGTTTCAAAGCGGTTTAGCTACAATGCTACTGCATCACGTTTGTTTGTTCAGTTAAGGGCTGATGCCAATGGTCGTGTTTGGCGTCCATCAACAGTTGACCAGGTTTTTGATCCGGCATCAATCAATACTTTCCCGGTTGAAATTTTTCAAACAGCAGATACCAATGTAGTTTGGGTGAATAATCCTTCCGGATTTTACAACAACAACGGGATTGCCACCTTGTGGCACCACCATTACCTGGAGGAATACGTTGCTAAGGCACAAGGGAACTTGTTCAGTAAAAACTCACTCAATAAACTCACTTTTGGTTTTGAACTTAAGTTCCAGGATATGATGTGGGTGGATGTGGTTCGTCCTTGGATTGGCGCTCCACTTCAGTTACCCGATGGCAGCTATACCCAGAGTGATCGCTTAGGTTCACAAAGCGACCTTTGGAAGGTTCAACCCAGACGCGGTGGATTTTATATAACCGACCAAATCAAATACAAAGGCCTTGTTGCCAGCATTGGTGGCAGGTTTGAATATTGGGCACCTGGAAAATATGTAGATGATGCAGTTGCTAATCCGGCCTCACCAATTTTGGCCAGTATGCGTCAGGATTATTTGAACAGCACAACTAAGATTGGCGATTTGCGCTATAAGTTTCGTTTCCTTCCAAAAATAAACGCAACCTTCCCAATTGCTGAGAATAAGATGTTGTATTTCAATTACGGACATACAACCATTCTCCCTCACCCCAGCTTTATTTATCCAGGCTTAGATCCAAATTACCAAGACCGTTCAACCTTAGCAAGGGTGGGCAATCCAAACTTGAATCCGGAAGTTGATATCAGCTATGAGCTAGGTTTGAAAAGCCAGTTAACCAGTAATGATGCATTAACGGTTTCTGCTTTTTGGAAAGACAAGTACGATTTCGTAACCACCACTTCGGTTGTAATTCCCGATATCACAGGACGTGATTTAACCCGCACCATTCGCATCAACTCCGATTATGCACGTGCCCGTGGATTGGAGTTCAATTATATCAAGCGAATTGGTAACTGGTATCAGGGACAAGCAGCATTTACCTATATGGTAACAACTGGCCAGAGTGCATCAGCCAATGAAAAATTGAAAGATATTTTGGCCAGTGGTAATGCCGAAGATACCCGTGAATACTACTTACCATGGGATGTTCCTTATGATTTTAAGACCAATCACATTTTCAAAATTGACAAAAAGGGAGGCTTGTTTGACAGACCTTGGTTAAACAATATCAGCTTTTACTTTGAAACGGTTTTCCGTTCGGGAGTGCGTTATACGCCTTATGTATTTGATAGGATAGATCCGGGTACAGGAAGACCTATTTGGGTAATAGACCCCAATCCGGATGCACGTTGGAGCAAGCGCGGAACAGATTGGTTTTGGGCTGATTTAACCATTACACGTTGGTGGAAAAGAAAAGGCTATTATGTGGCGGCCAATATTCAGATAACCAATATTTTCAACAATAAGAACGCATCCATTATCAACCCTGTAACAGGTAGAGCTTACCGCCAAGGAGATGATGTGCCAGATAGCTGGATGGACCCCAGGTACAACGATCCTCGCTTAGGACAAAACGGACCCTCTCCGTTAAATCCAGCCAGATTCTTGGAGCAACGCCATATTTTGGTTGGGGTAAACCTTAAATTTTAGAAACTTAAATTTAGATTAACTTGAAATAGCAAAATAATCAGCACCTTTGCCCAAGTTATTAATCGATTATTATGAAAAAAAATATACTCATTCTTTCTTTAGCAATTTCAGGTTTGATGGCCAATGCCCAAACCTATTTGATGGATCGTTTTAACTATACCAACGATACGTTGGTAAACAGCGGATGGACTCAGATTGGAACTACAGCTACAACTCCATTGGTTGCCAATTCAACTCCCTTAACCTTTACCGGTTATGTTGAATCCGGAAATGGCAAAAGTGTTGTGGTAAACAATGCTGGACAAGATATTTTCAGGGATATTACGTTGACGAGTGGCATGAATACCGGAGAGGTTTATGTTAGCTTTATGGCTAATGTGAGTGCAGCCCAGGCAGCTGGAGATTACTTTTTTGCCTTACTACCGAGTGGCAACACGTCGAATTACATGGCAAGAACTTACATCGCATCTAGTTCAACCGGTTACTACAAGGTAGCAATCAACAGGTGGACAGAAGCACGTGCCTATTCTGCAGACTCTTTCGCATATAATGCAACCCATCTGTTTGTTATTCGTTATGTATTTAACACCACCACCTCCAATTTGGACGATTCGGTTTACATGTACGTGTTTAAGCCGGGTCAGGGAGTCCCTGCTACCATGCCGGCAAATCCAACTGCATTTTGTTCAAATGCAACTGGCAATATGACTGGACCGCAAATTGGTAGGGTAGCATTACGTCAAGGAACCAGTGCCAATGCGCCAACTCTTACCATTGGTGGTTTGCGTTTTGCAGTAAACTGGGGTGATGGTCCTCTTCCTGTTTCCATGAAAGGATTCAGTGGAAATTTTGAGGATGGAAAAGTGCTTTTGAATTGGGCTACTGCTAGTGAAACCAATAACAGTGGGTTTACCGTTGAACGCAGCGCTGATGGAATTGAATTTGAATCACTTGGATTTGTAAAAGGTAATGGAAATAGCAATCGCACCTTGAATTATGCTTTTGAAGATAGGAACCCACTGGCAGTAAATTACTACCGTTTGGCACAGACAGATTTTGATGGTACCATTCATTACAGTGAAGTGATTAAAGTAGCAGAAGCTGGTGTTGAAATCGAAATCAGTCCGAATCCATTTGAAAATGAAGTGCTTGTATCAGTAGGTTCAGAAATTCCTGTAAGTGCTGAAATTTTTGATATTCAAGGAAAGAGCAAAGCAGTTGCTACAGGAATGGGAGCAGTAAGCTTGGATACCAAAGCCTTGGAATCAGGCATTTACTTTGTTCGAGTGAATACAGGAAATGAAACACGTGTTCAGCGTATAGTAAGAAACTAGTTCCAGGTCGATATTCGTGAAAAGCGGCGCCAGGCTTTGCCTGGCGCCGCTTTCTTTTTAAACGTTCCAAAGCCTTATCTTTGCCGCTATGACTGCTAGCACAACCAAAACAGATTATTTTATTGAGCTTGAACACCATTATGGCGCCCACAATTATCATCCAATTCCAGTTGTTCTTGAAAAAGGGCAGGGCCCATTTGTTTGGGATGTGGATGGCAAGCAGTACTTTGATTTTCTATCTGCCTATTCTGCAGTTAACCAAGGCCATTGTCATCCTGCGATTGTTGCCGCATTGGTAGAACAAGCAGGAAAAATCAATCTTACCAGTCGTGCATTTCATAACAACCTCCTTGGAGAGTTTGAAAAATACATTACCAGCTATTTTGGGTACGATAAAGTGCTTCCTATGAATACCGGTGTTGAAGGCGGCGAAACTGCTATTAAGCTGGCTCGCAGGTGGGGATATGCGGTGAAAGGGATTCCTGAAAATCAAGCCACCGTAATTTTTGTGGAAGGAAATTTCTGGGGAAGAACAATGGCTGCCATCAGTTCATCCAACGATCCAAGCAGCTACGCCGGATTTGGTCCCTATATGCCTGGATTTAAGTTAATCCCTTACAACAACCTCGAGGCATTGGAAGCCGAATTCAAAGCCAACCCCCATATTGCCGCATTCATGTTTGAACCTATTCAAGGCGAAGCAGGTGTTGTGGTTCCACACGAAGGTTATCTAAAAGGAGTTCGGGAGTTGTGCAGCAAGTACAATGTATTGATGATTGCGGATGAGGTTCAGACCGGACTTTGCAGAACCGGAAAAATGCTGGCCTGCGATTATGAGAACGTTAAACCTGATATTTTGATTCTTGGAAAGGCGCTTTCAGGAGGCTTAATGCCGGTTTCTGCTGTGCTTGCCAACGATGAAGTTATGCTTACTATTAAACCGGGGGAGCATGGTTCAACATATGGTGGAAATCCCATGGCCTGTGCGGTTGCTACAGCTGCGTTAAAGGTCTTGAAAGAGGAGAACCTGGCCGATAATGCAGAAGAGCTGGGAAAACTGTTTCGTCAACGCATGCAAGAGTTGATGCACGAATCGTGGTTGATAAGCGAGGTGCGCGGAAAAGGCTTATTAAATGCCATTGTTATTAAGCCATTTGGTGATGGACAAACCGCTTGGGATGTTTGTATTGCCTTGAAGGAAAACGGACTTCTTGCCAAGCAAACGCATGGCGATATTATTCGTTTTGCTCCGCCCTTGGTAATCACCAAGGAGCAAATGGAGGAAGCCTGCGCCATTATCCGCAAGACCATTTTAGCGCTGTAATTTTTCCGGTCCCTGAAATGATTTTGGTAAGGGTTTTCTTTGCCGAAAGGGCTATATATTGCAAATTCAAACCTACCAAGTAATGAAGTCAGATATTGAAATTGCCCATGAGGCAAGTCTTCAGCGAATTGAAAAGATTGCTGCGGCTTACGGAATTCAAGAAGAACAACTTGAAACCTACGGAAAATATAAAGCCAAAGTGAATGTGCAGTTTGATGAGCAAAAAATTGCGCAATCCAAATTGATTCTGGTTACAGCAACCACGCCCAACAAAAGCGGTTCAGGTAAAACAACTACATCTATTGCTCTGGCTCAGGGCCTCAATAAAATTGGAAAGAAGGCCGTTCTTGCCCTTCGAGAACCCTCTTTGGGTCCATGTTTTGGGATGAAGGGTGGTGCCGCCGGCGGAGGTTATTCGCAGGTATTGCCCATGGAAGATATCAACCTGCATTTTACAGGTGATTTTCACGCAATAACTTCAGCCAATAATACACTTGCCGCCCTGGTTGATAATTACAATTACTTCAACAAAGGTTCAGTTAAGGCGCTTAAGCAAATCGTTTGGCGCAGGGTGCTTGATGTAAACGACCGTTCTTTACGCTATATTCTTTCCGGTTTAAATGGAGCCACCAATGGTATTCCTGCTGAAACCGGATTTGATATTACCCCGGCTTCCGAAATCATGGCCATTTTCTGTTTGTCGGTTTCCTTGGAAGATTTGAGGAACAGAATCGACAATATTTTACTGGGTTATACCTACGAGAATCAACCATTTTTTGTAAAGGATTTGGGAGTAGGCGGCTCCTTGGTGGCCTTGTTAAAGGATGCATTTATGCCCAACCTGGTTCAAACCATTGAAGGCGGTGCGGCCTTTATTCACGGCGGACCTTTTGCCAATATTGCCCACGGATGTAATTCAATAATGGCAACCAAAGCTGCCATGCAGTACGGCGAGTATGCCATTACCGAAGCAGGTTTTGGTGCAGATTTGGGTGGAGAGAAATTTCTTAATATCAAGTGTCGCCAGTTGGGATATCGTCCTGCTGCATCTGTTCTTGTTACCACCACTCAATCCTTGAAGTTGCATGGAAAGGTTGATGAAAAGCTTATCAAACAACCCAACCTGGAAGGTTTGAAGCTTGGCTTGAAAAACCTGGAGCGTCATGTTGAAAATCTTCAAGGATTCGGACAGCCTGTTCTGGTTGCATTGAATAAATTCGGTTTCGATACCGAAGAAGAAATTGCATATCTTGAATCGTGGTGCAAGGAAAAAGGAACGCATTTCTGCATCAACGAAGGTTTTGCCAGAGGCGGAGAGGGAGCAATGGAGTTGGCCTCGAAACTGGTTGAAATCTGCGAAAACACGCCATCAACCCCAATTAACCATACCTACGAAATGGAAGATACCATTGAGGTAAAATTGGAGAAAATTGTAAAAACCATTTATCGGGGTGCCGGAATTGCTTTTGGAAAGAATGCCAAAACCGCCCTCAAGAAAATAAAAGAAATGGGTGGCGATAAAATGCCGGTATGTATTGCAAAAACACAATTCTCATTTACAGATAATGCCGCAAAAACCGGTGTTGAATCCGGCTTTACCATAACATTTGAGAACCTGGTTCTAAACCATGGAGCCGGTTTTGTTGTTGCTGTTGCTGGTGAGATTATGAGAATGCCCGGTTTACCGAAAGAGCCTGCTGCCATGCAAATTGATGTGGTTGACGGAGAAATAACCGGTTTAAGTTAGAATTTAATTAATTGATGAGACCCTACGAGAGTATAAACCCCTTTACCGGCGAGCTGGATGCCGCCTTTGATTTTCTTCAACCCGATGAAGCTGATATTATCCTTGAAAAAGGACATGTAGCTTTTCAAACCTGGCGCAAGCTAGGCTTTGCCGAAAGGGGTTTATACATCAAAAAGTTGGGCGAATTGCTGCGCGAACATGCAGATGAATTGGCGGTTTCTGCCAGCTTTGAAATGGGCAAACTTTTGCCTCATGCCAAAGCAGAAGTGCTAAAATCGGCAATGGTTTGTACCTATTGTGTTGAAGAAGGTCATAAGGTACTAGAGCCCAAAACACGTCCTGCCGATAAAGGAATTATGGTAGAGCAAGCCTGGAAACCGCTGGGTTTGGTTCTGGGAATTTATCCTTGGAATTTTCCTTACTGGCAAGTTATTCGGAGTGCGGTTCCAGCTTTGATGGCTGGAAATACCATTTTGGTAAAACCTGCTCCCAATGTTCCGGCTTCTTCCATAAAGTTGCAGGAATTGTTTGATAAGGCCGGATTTCCGGAAGGTGTTATTCAAACCATTTTCCCTTCGGATGATTTGATTGCGGGTATTATTTCCGATAAACGCATTGTCGCCGTTTCTCTTACCGGAAGTGAACGGGCAGGCTCGGCTGTTGGCGCCTTGGCCGGAAAGGCAATCAAACCCATTGTACTCGAATTGGGTGGCAGCGATGCATTTATTATCCGTGAAGATGCCAATATCGACCAATTGATGGAACAAGCTGTTTTTTCGCGGTTCCAAAACAATGGTCAAAGCTGTGTTGCCGCAAAACGGTATTTGGTGCATGAATCGCTTTACGAATCTTTTTTAGCAAAACTGATAGAAAGAGTAAAGAATTTAAAGATGGGCGATCCTATGGATTCTTCCACCACCATCGGTCCCCTTGCACGTTTTGATTTGAAAGAGCTTCTGGCTACTCAGGTTGATGACTCCATTCAATCGGGGGCACGTTTGGTTTATCAGCAAACTGATTTACCTGAATCTGGATTCTTTTATCCGCCAACCATCCTAGCCGATATTCCTGAGCATGCCAGGGCCTTCCGCGAGGAAATGTTTGGTCCGGTACTCTCTTTATATTCCTTCAAAACAGATGAAGAGGCGGTGAAATTAGCAAATGCTACAGCCTATGGCTTGGGTTGCAGTATCTGGACATCCAACTTGAGCAAAGCACGCGAAATGGGAGAGGATATTGAATCGGGAATGGTGTATTTCAACCAGATTGTAAAAAGCGATGTGCGCTTTCCTTTTGGAGGATGCAAAAACTCAGGCTTTGGTAGAGAATTGGGAGAAGAAGGTTTGAAAGCCTTTTGCCAGTTGAAAACCACCTGGTTTAAAGAGCAATAGCCCTAGAGTTTGCCACTCTTTTTTAGCCAGGTGATAAAAAATACAATGGCAAGAATAAAGAACATGTAGGCTTTATCTTTTACAAAATGCTCAAAAAAGGCAATCCAAAAACCTACTGCCAACGAGGCAATACTTAAAATAAGCCAATTGCGAAGTATCCAGCGGTCCATTATTGCTTTACGTAAACGATTCCTTTAATATTAAATATCTTCGGCTTCTTGAAGTCGGTTTTGGTTTCTAAACCTGTTCCGTAAATGATTTTGTCTGGCGAATGAATGCTCACAAATTTATCGGTTCTGATAATATCCGTTTTCTCATCCCATATCAATTCTTCGGTACGAATGGTATCGCCTTGGTCATTTACCACCAGCACATTTTTCTTCACAGTCAAAGTCCTGTCGCGTTCATCCCGGATAGCATAATCCGATTTGAGGTAGGAACTGGTATCACCTTGTTCATTGAAAAAGGTGGCAAAAATTCCTTTTTTCATAATGGATTGCATCCGTTCTTCATTGCTATACCTCTCCAGTTGAGGAGCAATAACAGTGGCTTTTAGGTTTCCACTGTCGGTGTATTGTATGGTAATGTCTTCCCCTTTTTCAACGGGAAGAGGACCTGCACTGGCAGAAATTTTTACCTTATCCACCTCTTTCCCTCCACAGGAAATCAGGAATAAAAGCACAAATGGAACGAGTAGTTTAGTCATACCTGTATCGCAAAAACCAGCGGTCACTAAAGGTAATTCCCAGTATTATTCTGAAGTAATTTTCCTCCAACAGATTATTGCTTTTACTTCCCCTCTGCACATATTCCATGCCAATATTCAACTTGGAGCCCAGTCGCGAAAGTGGCGCGCCAATTCCGGCACTTACACCCCATTCATTCATTCCGGTTCCGTTCACATACACATTGGTTTGGTCGAAACGAAAACCGGCACGGTACTCCAACCTTTTCAGGATTTTCTTATTGTCTAATGGGTCTGGACAAAAATAGCCGCCAACTCTAAAACCATAAGCATCTCTCAGGGAATCGTTTTGGCCAAATGCCGTAAATCCTGACCAGGCTGTATGGTGGTAATCACCGGCAATCATCCAATAATCAGGTTTACCTATGCTGAATCCAATTTTTAAACTTGCCGGATAATGAATGGTTCCGGTTTTCAAGGTTTTATTTTCAACGGTATCCTTTGAACCACTCAGTGCGCCGTTAGGTAGAGTCCGTAATAAGTATTCTTCATCGCCAGCCAGGTTTGCTTCAAGCTGATAATTTCCTCCCAAGGTGAAAACCAAGGAATCAAACCGACTGATGTTCCGTGTTACTTTCTTGCTTTTTTCGTCCGCTGGATTTTCTAAAACTTCAACGCCTTTGCGGGTTACTTTGAATTTTATTTTTCCCTGATACTGCAAGCCCAACTCGGTAAGTAAGCCGGAAGTATAACTTCCACGGTCTTCATTCAAATTAAACATGTTGTATTGAGAGGGAATGAACAATTGTGTAGTTCGGGTTCCTCGTCCAAATACATAGCCCAAATTTGCACCGGCAGAAAGTCCTTTGTACACATTCATCCCATAACCAATATGCACCTTACTCAAACCGCCTCGTCCACTAAAAATATAACTTGCCGGAATAGAAAAGGTGTCGTTTGGAATGGTAAACGAAGAGGTAATATCGTAGCCAATGGAGGTAAATGGAGATAGTCCAAACGATAATCCTGCTCCGCCTTTGTTGGCTAGTGGAACTGCAAAATTGAGGTAACTTAGCCAGGCATTGTTCACCTGTGTGGTTGCCGTATTGCTGGTAAAGGTGCCAAAACTCAAAGCTCCACCGGCTTCAATAACCGTGGTTCGAATGGCACTATACGATGCCGGATTTTGCCAGTTGATTAAGGTTGGTCGTCTGATGCCTTGATTTACACCTCCCATCGAAAATTGGGAAGCATTGCCTGTACTCACAGATTCTCCCAATCCAATAACAGAATAGGGCGAGCGTGTAATGTTTTGAGCCGATAGCGAAGAGCCACCAAGGAAGGCAGCCATGAGATAAATTAGCTTAAGCTTTCTGCCCCACATTGAACTTTAATATTTGGTACAATCCGTACATGATTAATTGAGAATGCGCAAATAACGGGCTTTTGACCTGCTTTGACAACATGGAACTATCGCCACCGGTTAAGAGCAGTTGCAAAGTGCCGGTCTTTTCCAGAGTCGTTTGGTAAAATCCATCTATTTCTAAGGCCAATCCCATCAGCGCACCTGCCAACAAAGATTCTTGTGTGCTCTTTCCCGGCCAAACCATTTCCTGCTTCGGGTCTGCCAACGGAAGTCGTCCTGTATATTCATGCATGGCTTGTAAACGCATGTTGAGTCCCGGACTTATTGCCCCACCTTCATAATAGCGACCATTTAACAGCAAATCATAGGTAACACAGGTGCCGGCATCCACCACCAGACAATTTTCTCCAGGAAAGTAAACCTGCGCTGCTGCTACCAAGGCTTTTCGGTCGGCTCCCAAAGTTTGGGGAGTTTTGTATCGGTTTTCAAAGGGAAGTTTTAGGTTTTGATCCAAGTGCCAACAGTTTTCCCAGTCAGCTAAAAAATCCAGCTGCTTCTTGCTCACATTGCTAATTAGGAGTGGCAGTTTTTCTGGTTTTTGTTCTAGCCAGGCCTCCAGCGAATTTACTTCAAGAAAGGCTTGAATCTCCGAGCCTGAAAACCGCGCAATGCGTGTTCGTGTATTTCCTATATCTGCAACCCAGGCTTCCATTAGTGTATAAAGGCTATTTCTTTGTTTGCAAAACTTTGCACTTCATCATTCACCAAAATATGCAATTTCCCCAGCTGGCCAATGCCAAGTATTTCACCTTCAAAAATTTCAGTTCCCTTGCTAAATTTCAAAAGCTCACCTTTGCCCCATAAACTGCTTTCGTAGGCCTGTTTCAGCTGCTCGCGCTTGCCAAGTTTTAACCACGAATACGTTTTTGCCAACTCTGCACTCAGGTATTCCCGAACTTCTTTTCGGTCAAATTCCCTCCCACAAATTCCAGCCAGCGAGCCGGCTTTCTCATGCGAAAATGTGAGCTGATTAATATTCAATCCAATACCGCAAACCGAACTTCTTAACTTGCTACCTTGCAAACTGTTTTCAATTAAAATCCCCGCAATTTTTTTGCCGTTTACATAACTATCATTCGGCCATTTTATCCAGGTTTTCTGTTCCGTAAAATGCGAAACAACCTGTTTAACTGCCACACAAACAGCCAAATTGAGCCACATTTGTTCATCGGGCTTCAAAAAATTGGGGTAAAATAAGTAGCTAATCAGCAGGTTTTTTCCCGGTTCCGATTCCCAGCTATTTTCCTGTTGCCCTTTTCCCTTCAGCTGATAATCGGTATAAAGGGCCGTGCCTTCCACCAATTTTTTAGAAAGTTCCTCCGTTTTCAGCGCCTCATTTGTCGATGCGCAGGAGTCGAGATAAATGTAGTTTGAACCGTTAAAAACAGGCATTTGGTTGAAAAAGCGTAATTTGCGCGAAATTTACTTCTTTTCAGCATGGCCAAAAGCACCACCGAAAAAACACCCGTTAAAAAATCAGCAGCTAAGAAAGCCGCTGCCAAAAAAACTTCCGCAAAAAAAGCTGCCCCTAAAAAATCTGCTCCTAAAAAAGTTGCTGCCAAAAAGGTAGCCAATACCGACGAAAAGCCTCTTAAAGCCAAAAAAGCTGCTTCAAAGGTTGAGAAGCTCGACGAAGGAACCCTGCTTGCGCTAACCGTTGCTCAGGGTATGTACGAGAAAAAGGCCGAAGATATTCGTATCCTCGATATGCGTAAAGTACCGGGCGCCTCTGCCGATTTCTTTGTAATTTCAAGTGCATCAAACGACAAACAGGTAGAAGCCATTTCCCGCAGTTTGGAAGAGGAAGTGAAAAAACACCTTGGGCAAACCCCATGGCACCGCGAAGGTTACGAAAATCTGGAGTGGGTGCTAACTGATTATATCGACGTGGTTGCTCACGTTTTCCAGAAAGAACAACGCGATTTCTACGACATCGAGGGACTTTGGGGCGATGCCATCGAAGTGCCATTCAAAGGAAAATAAATTCAAAAGCCATCACACCCGATGGCTTTTTTGTTTTAGGGCTTGCCCTTGCTAGTCAAAACCATCAACCCAATCAAAATCCGTTTCGCAAGGGCCGGTGGCTCCGCTTGTACTCCGTTGTGCCTTTTGCTGGCGGCTGTATTGGCTGTGGTGGCTTCCGGTGGTCGCCTCCTCGCTCAAACAGCCGCCGCAAAAGTCCCATCCGGGGTACCGCTTCCCCACCTAAGCCAGCATTCCAATTTTAAACCCGGATTATGCATTTGAACTTCGTCATGAGGGCCAAAATGCCAAAGAAATAGGCAGTTTCACGAGCAAGGCATAATGTATTGTTATGGTGAGTGAGAGAAACTGAGTTTACGCCCAATTTCACAGGTATTTTGGGCAGTAATAGATGGTCAAATGCGTATTCCGGGTTAAACCTGCTTTCCAAATGAACAGGTTTAGATTCTCCCTTTTTGCACCTCAGTCACCCTTTTTTTTACTTTATCCTGCTCCTTTGCGGCTTTATCCCAAAGCCTTCTTTTAGGTTCAATCCTTTGCCTCAATTTTGCGCAAATTCTTTTCCAATGATTACAATTCTAGGTGCCAATGGTGCCATTGCCAATCAACTTGCTTTCGAGCTGTTAACCCAAAAGAAACCGGTTCGCCTGGTTAGCCGAAATCCCAAACCGCTAAATCGGGGAGAGGTGCTTGTGAAGGCCAATTTATTGGATGCAACTCAGGTTAATGCAGCAGTTGCCGGTTCAAACTTGGTTTACTTAACTGCAGGACTTACCTATTCGAGCAAAGTTTGGCAAAAAGAATGGCCATTGCTTATGGAAAATGTTATTCGGGCCTGCCAATTGCATCAAGCGCGTTTGGTGTTTTTCGACAATGTCTACGCATATGGAAAGGTCAATGGTCCCATGACGGAATCAACCCCTTACAATCCTTGCAGCAAAAAAGGAGAAGTGCGTGCGCAAATTGCCAATTTCCTTCAGCAGGAAATGGGAAACCAACAGCTCATTGCTCGTGCAGCCGATTTCATTGGTCAATCCCCCATGAGTTTTCTTTCCATCATGGTGTTTGAGCGACTTGCCCAAGGAAAATCCGCCCAATGGATGGTTGATCCCAATCAGCCTCATACCTACACCTATATTCCCGATACCGGAAAGGCGCTCGATATCTTAGGTTCAAATCCGGAAAATTTTGGTCAGGTTTGGCATTTGCCATCCCATCCCGACCCCATTACCGGAACCGATTTGGTAAATCTTGCAGCTCAAGCCTTACAAACCCAGGCAAAGATTTCAACCATTCCAAAACCCATACTCTACCTGTTAGGATGGTTTGTTCCGGTAATCCGAGAAAGTTATGAGATGTTGTACCAATTGGACTCACCTTATCATTTTAACTCCCAAAAATTTAAGAATTCCTTCGGAGACCATGCTACGCCTATTCATCAAGCCATTCAAGCCACAGCCTTGGCCTATCAAAAACCTTAGATTTTATTAATTCGTTCAAAATTCTTTTATTTGGGTTCTTTTCTCACCTGAATGAAGAAACTCTTACTTTCAACGCTGCTTATTTCCAGTGCATTTTTCGCCTTTTCTCAAACCGAAAAAAACGATGACAAAGGCGAATTTTCGGGAAACTTTCAAACCAATAACCAATTTTATTTCAAAGACAGTACCATTGGCGCTAATACAACCCAGTACGAGCGCGAACTGTCGAGTACAGATGCTTGGCTTTGGCTCAATTACAAACGAAATGGCTATAGCTTAACCGCACGTTTCGACCTTTTCAACAATTCACCGCTTTTAAGTCCGCAAGAGGCCTATACCCGTAGCGGACTTGGCATGTGGAGCCTCACCAAAACCCTCGATAATATGGATATAACCGTGGGCTATTTCTACGACCAGTTTGCATCGGGTATGGTTTTTCGCGCTTACGAGGATAGAAACCTGGGTTTGGATTTTGCGGTTCAGGGAGCCAGGGTTCGCTGGGCACCAACTCCAAATACCTCTGTAAAAGCATTTACAGGACTTCAAAAATTCCGCTTCGATGTGCGTCCAGTGGTATTGAAAGGTTTTAATGCCGAACACTTATTGGAATTGGGAGAAAACTTAAGTTTAACTCCCGGGGTAAGTTTGGTTAATCGCACTATTGACAAAACCACCATGGATGTAATTTCATCCACCATCAACAACTACGATTTAGAAAATCGCTTCCTGCCTAAATACAATGTCTTTGCCTGGAATGTGTACAATACCCTTCGCTACAAAAACATAAGCTGGTCGTTTGAATACGCTCAAAAAACAGCCGAGGCCGTTGTCAATCCAAGCACCAACCGCATGGAGCTTCACGATGGAAAAGTGTTGCTTACCAGTGTTTCATACAGTACCAAAGGCTTCGGCATCAATGCACAGTACCGCAATATCAACAAATTCTCTTTGCGCACATCGCCTCTCGAAAACCAAAACTTTGGAATGATTGCTTACCTGCCAAGCATTACCAAACAAAATGTGTACAGGCTTTTGGCGCGCTACAATGCCTTTACTCAGGAATTTGGTGAACATGGTTTGCAAATCGAAATGTCGTATAAACCCAAGTTTCTGAAAAAATACCAAACCCAAATTAATTTCAATTATTCACTAGCCACTGGTTTAGATAATTTCAATGCCAAAACCATTGGCTTCTCGGCTAAAGATACCACCCGCTATTTCCGCGAGTACAATATTGAGGTATTGCACAAGTTCAGTCGCAAGTTTAAAATGAGTTTGGGTTATCAGGTGATCAATTACGACCAGCAACTTTTTGAAGCCAAGCCGGGTGTGCCTTATGTTATGGCCCATACCATTTTTGGTGAAGCAACCTATAAGTTTACTCCAACCCATAGCATGCGTGTAGAAGGTCAATACTTAAGCACCAAAGAAGATTTGGGAAGCTTTGTAAATGGACTTGTTGAGTTCAATATTGCACCACATTACTCATTCAGTATTGGCGACATGGTGAATGTAAAACCCGGTTATCGCAACACACCGGCACCCGGTAAGAAGTTTGAACTGGTTCATTATTACAGCATCTTTGGTGCCTACACATTCAAAACAACCCGCGTAACCGGAGGCTATATCCGCCAGGTTGAAGGGGTGAATTGTACCGGTGGTGTTTGTCGTGTTGAACCTGCTTTTAACGGTGTTCGATTAACCTTGGTAACCAATTTTTAATCCAAAAGAATCTGACAAACCAACTTGATTATCACCTGTTAATCAGAAAATCAACCAATAGCCAATCTTAATCTATACATCATGAAAAAATTTCTTTCCTTGTTTGGCTTAATCAGTGCTTCAGCCTTGCTGTTGAGTTCTTGCGAAGAAACGCCGCCTTATATCAACCTTACTCCTTCAAACTCTTTTGTTGATACCACTTACATTACAAACAACGTGCCTGCAGCACAGGCACCAAATGTACTGATTGAGGAATTCACGGGAGTTCGTTGTCCCAATTGTCCGGCCGCACAAACAGAAGCCAAGAATATTGCAGCCAATAACCCCGGCAGAATCAATATCTTAACCATTCATCCCCTTGGATTGCTCAATTCATTAACAACGCCATTCAGCGTGGATATTGGCGATAAGCATACCAGTAAATACGATTTCCGTACCCTGGCAGGAAAAGAGATTTTCAGCATGGTTGGTGTAACTAGTCAGCTACCACGGGGAGATGTGAATCGTCGTTTGTTTTCAGCCGAATCTGAACGTGCCATTGATTATCCAAAATGGGCCAATTATGTGGCACAGGAATTGGCAAAAAACACTCCCGTAAATATCGACCTAAAATCATACATCACAGCCAACGACTCCATTGCCGTAGAAGTTACCTTAACCTATACCGAAGCTGTTTCAGATTCCAATTACCTTACGCTGGCCGTTCTTGAAGATGGTATGGAAGATGTTCAGGAAAAAAACGAAGGTGGAACAACCATTTACGTTGAAGATTACGAACATGAACATGTGTTGCGAGCCGTTATCACCGATTATTATGGCGACCTGCTCAAAGCAGAATTGGTTCGAGGTAGGGTGTTCAAAAAACTGTACCTCTACAAACGCGACGAGAAATGGGTAAAACAGAACTTAAGTATATTGGCCTTGGTAAACTCCAATACCACCAAAAAAGATGTTATCCATTCCATGTCGGTAAAAATAAAATAGTTATTGGGCCCGCCTTCGGCGGGCTTTTTCATACATTTCTGAATCTCTACTATGCACTATTCATTTCTACAAAAATTTACTATGCTGTTCCTTTTGGTGAGCATCATTGCATGTGGTCCACAAGTAGATGAAGCATACCGTGCTCAACTTTCTACCGAACGTATTCAGGAGAACGAAACCTTTTTCAATCCTGAAACATCGCCACTGGATAGCGCAGAATTGCTCCATTTTGGAGGACTCAAATATTTTCCTATTGATGAGCAATGGAAAGTAAAAGCCAGTTTAGAGCGCTTTCAAAATCAAGATACGTTTAGCTTACCTCATTCTCACGAGCGAACCAAGCCTTACCGTCGCTATGGTAAAGTGAAATTCACCTTGCTCAACACAGCTTGCGAACTCATTGTGCTTGAATCTGCAAACAAAAAACCGGGCTATGAAAACTACCTGCTGGTTTGTTTCCGCGATCAAAGCTCTGGAAAAACTACTTACGAAGCCGGACGCTATTTAGACATCACCATTCCCGAAGGAAACGAGGTAGAACTTGATTTCAACAAAGCATACAATCCGTACTGCGCCTATTCCGACCGTTTTACTTGTCCAATTCCCCCCAAAGAAAATTTCATTCCTCTTGCAGTAGAAGCCGGCGTAAAATATTCGGGTGAACATTAAGTTCAGGTATTGTTTATTTTTCGACCTGAACGGGGGCAATGCTTTTCAGGATATTGTCAGGTTGCATCATTAAGACACTGGAAGGGTCAAAGCTATATCGGACAAGGCTAGGTTTCTTTCTGTAAAGACCCTGAAGGGGTCAAAGCTTTGTAGGCCAAATAACCAGATTCCTTTCATGTGGACCCTGAAGGTTTCCAAGGTTAATAGGACCAATACCAAATTCTTTCCATTAAGACCCTGAAGGGGTCAAAGCTTTGTAGGCCAAATAACCAGATTCCTTTCATGTGGACCCTGAAGGGGTCCAAGGTTTGTAGGCCAAATGCCAGATTTTCTTCATTAAGACCCTGAAGGGGTCAAAGCTTTGTAGGCCAAATAGCCAGGTCCCTTTCATGTGGACCCTGAAGGGGTCCAAGGTTTATAGGACGAATGCCATTTTCTAATTTCTTCAATTCGAAACGGGTCGAACCTCAATCATTAATTTTATTTCAATAAACCTGCAATCCCTTCAGGATTGTTAGAAATTGCAGGGATTACAAATTGATAAATTCGTAAAGAAATTCTGATTCTATCAAACTGATTTAGACCAAGAAATAGGGCCAGAATCGGCATGAATATTTTCTATAGAACCTAATTCGGATATTGTGGATTCTGGGCGTTCGCAGATTGACCCTGAAGGGGTCAAAGCTTTGTAGGCCAAATAACCAGGTCCCTTTCATGTGGACCCTGAAGGGGTCCAAGGTTTATAGGACG
Source organism: Bacteroidia bacterium (assembly GCA_023151275.1). Classification (GTDB taxonomy): domain Bacteria; phylum Bacteroidota; class Bacteroidia; order UKL13-3; family UKL13-3; genus CAISCU01. The sequence goes on from JAKLJI010000008.1 coordinate 90,753, forward strand.
AATGCCATTTTCTTTTCTCTGCGACCCCGAAGGGGTCGAACTACTATCCTCAAGATAATTTCTATAAACCTGCAATCCCTTCAGGATTGTTAGAAATTGCAATGACCCAAGTTCAATGATGTTTAAATCTTGAAGCCCGCCTTGCGCTTCGCTCCAGGCTCGGTCTTTGTTGTTAGTTAAAAGTACTCAAACCTTCGCTTCGCTGCGGCTTGGGAAATGTTGGATTAGTGTTTCACACTGATCCCAGTATGGGAGGCCTCAGCTTGAAGCCCGCCTTGCGCTTCGCTCCAGGCTCGGTCTTTGTTGTTAGTTAAAAGTACTCAAACCTTCGCTTCGCTGCGGCTTGGTACTTTTAACTAACAACAAAGCCCAATTTGGCTTTGCAAAATTGGGCTTCAAGCTGGCGGAGAGAGAGGGATTCGAACCCTCGATACAGTTTCCCGTATACACACTTTCCAGGCGTGCTCTTTCGACCACTCAGACATCTCTCCAGAAAGGAGTGCGAAGATAGCCTTTGCTTTCTTATTTCAAAATGGGATTTAAGGCTTTTCCTTTTCACTGTTCAGAACAGTTTCTACCCTCTAGTATTTTGTTGATTTCTGTAAAACTTGTGTGTAGGAATATTTTTGGATTTTGCTTTTTCGCTGACATGATTGAACAATTTGGACGAACCTGGTGGGGGGCTCAGTTTTTGCAAGCGTTGGATAAAATTGATTACAGCAATAGGCTTCCCCGGGGAAGTTCTTATGCACGAAAAGGTGCAGTTAAACAAATAAAAATTGAAGGAAATCGAATCCAAGCAAAAGTAATAGGGAGCCGGCCAACACCCTATTTGGTGGATATCATAATCCCTCCATTTTTTGATCCAGAACGAGCAGGCTTTTTGTCCAATCTGGCTTCAAATCCAATTCTGGTTTCTAAATTGCTTAATCGAGAACTCGATTCAGGAATTCTTCTTTTGGCTGAAAAGCAAGGTCTCAAGGTTTTTCCGCAGCAATGGACAGATTTTAAAATGCATTGCAATTGTCCGGATTGGGCGGTTCCTTGTAAGCACCTTGCTGCGGTGATTTACAAAATCAGTGCAGAGATAGATAACAATCCATTCTTGGTTTTCTCCCTCCACCAAATGGATTTGGTGGCAGAGATGCAAAAGCTTGGTTTAAGTATCAATACAAAGTCGGTTGAAATTCCGCTGTTGAGTGAGCTGTATTTTGATACTACTTCCAAGCTTAAAAGAGCTCCTTATTCACCCGGTAAAGCCTATCAAAGACTAGCTTTTTCTAAACTGGAGAACTGTTTTGAATCCTTACTGAATCTGCTTTCGCCACGCCCTGTTTTTTATCCCGGACAAGCTGATTTTAAAGAAAAGTATTCAGCAATTTTACTCAAATCCCAAAAAATAAGTTCTCGCATTATCCAGGGAAAAATAAGCTTTAAAGATGCTGTTTATGGTAGCGAAGTTTCTTCAGTTATATTGAATGGCCATAGCAAGAACCAGTGTATTATTGATGAAAAATGGGTTGCTAGCATTCTTATTAATGAGAATGAGTTTTCCCTTCCCCAGTTTCTACTTGCCTTAAGTGAAATAAACCCATCGCGACTGAGGGATTTTCAGCCTTCTACGGCTGCAATGCATGCTTTGTTTCAGCTTTCACTTCAATTGCTTTCCAATACAGCAATTGTTCCTCAGGTTATCCGTACCCCAAACAAAGAATTTCGGGTTCGATGGCTTCCTGCTATGATTCACAAGGAGGTAAGATTTCTGGTAAATCAAACTATTGACATGCTCCCTCCAGGCTCTTTTTGGTTGAAATCGGGTGCACGGAAAAAGGAAATTAATAAGGATACAGCGCTAAATTTAATCTCACTTTTCTTAACAGAACTGCTGCGGTTGTTTTCTGAAAAGCCGGATTCAGATTTGTTCTTGGCCTTATTTTTCAAACACCTTTCGCACCCCTTCAACCTGCCCGGAGAATCTTCCTATCCGGGTGGCATGCAAAGTTGGCTGCAAAAATATTATTTGAATCAAGCCAAATTCAGGCCCCAGATTGTTGTTTCCGAACAAGGTCAGAATTTTTTGGTTACGGTTCAAGTTCTTAATCAGCAAGATTCTTTCGGGGTTCCAATTTCACTTAACAGGGTTCTAACAGCTTCAAATTTTCAGGCAGATAGAATTGAAATCCTTCAGACGCTAGCAATGCTAGCCGAGTTTATCCCCGGTTTGGTTCCCCATCTTGAAAATCATGCTTCTGAACCGCTTTTGATGGAATCGGAGCAGTTCGCACATTTTCTGCTTCACCTGATTCCAAGTATTCGGATGCTGGATATGGATGTTTTGCTACCAAAGAATTTGTCTCAAGTTCTAAAACCCAAATCCACACTTAAACTTAAGCGGGTTAAATCGAAAACTTATTTGGGCTTGGATAAACTCTTGGAGTTTGATTGGCAAATTGCAATTGGAGAAGAGGTGGTAAGCCTGGAACAGTTCAAGAAATTACTAATAAAATCCAAGGGTTTAATCAAGTATAAATCAAACTATTTTTATGTGGAGGATAGTGAATTGCAAAAGCTCCTGAACTATTTTAATACTCCTCCAGAGCTTTCCGGCTTTCAGCTGTTAAGGGCCGCGTTAAGTGGAGAATATCAAGGTGCGCCAGTTTCATTGGACTCCTCGGTAAAGGCTTTGATAAAAGAACTTGGGCAATCAAAAAAGATACCCTTGCCAAAAGGACTTCAAGCTCAGCTTAGACCCTATCAACACAATGGATTTTCGTGGTTGTATAAAAATGCAAAGGTTGGTTTTGGTTCTGTTATTGCAGATGATATGGGCCTCGGGAAGACCCTTCAGGTAATTACTACCCTTCTGAAATTTAAGGAAGAAGGATTGTTAGAAAAACAAAAGGTTCTTGTTGTAGCACCAACGGGATTAATTACGAATTGGCTGGCTGAATTTGAGAAGTTTGCTCCAAGTATGCTTGCATCTGCATACCACGGCTTAGATAGACAGCTTGATAAAAATGCTGATGTTATTGTGACTTCATACGGGATAGTTAGGCAGGAATTTGAGCAGTTAAAAAAGAAAAAATGGTTTGCACTTGTAATTGATGAAGCCCAGAATATTAAAAATCAAGGGACTTCGCAAACAAAGGCAATCAAGGCAATTCCTGCTAATTATTTTATTGCCATGAGTGGAACTCCGGTAGAAAATCGCCTTTCAGAACTTTGGAGTATTATGGATTACAGTAACCGCGGTTTGCTGGGTAATGCCAAGGAGTTTCAAACCGAGTTTGCTCAGCCAATTGAAACGATGAATGACTTGGATGTGGCGGAAAAACTAAAGCGAGTTACTGCTCCTTTTTTGATTCGTAGGTTGAAAAGTGACAAGCAAATTATCCAAGATTTGCCAGACAAAATTGAGATGGATAGTTTCTCAAGTCTTACACCTGTGCAGGCAGGCCTTTATGAAAAAACGGTTGAAGAGGCATTGAATGAAATTAATGGCGTGGAACAAAAAGACAGTAGGTCACTTTTTGTTCGCCAGGGATTGGTTCTTCAAATGATATTAGCGCTCAAACAAATCTGCAATCATCCTGCCCAGTTTCTAAAAAATAAACAATTCGACCCAACACATAGCGGAAAGCTCCTACTCTTATTTGATAAATTAGATAGCATAATTGAGGCAGGAGAAAAGGTGTTAATTTTCACCCAATTCAAGGAGATGGGTGATATGCTCAGCCATTTTATAAAAGAGCGCTATGGAGATACTCCTTTGTTTTACCACGGCGGCTGTTCGCTTGTTCAGCGCAAAGTAATGGTTGATGGATTTCAGAATAATCCAGCCGACAAGGTTTTTATCCTTTCTTTAAAAGCGGCCGGAACTGGTTTGAATTTAACTGCTGCAAATCATGTTATTCATTACGACCTTTGGTGGAATCCTGCTGTGGAAGCTCAGGCTACAGATAGGGCCTACCGAATTGGGCAAAAAAGCAATGTGATGGTCCACCGGTTTATTACCCGAAATACCTTTGAAGAACGAATCAATGAAATGATTCAATCGAAGAAGAAACTCGCTCAGTTAACCGTTTCTAGTGGTGAAAATTGGATCGGAAACTTAAGCAATACCGAATTGAAAGAACTTTTTGAGTTAAATGAACGTGTTTAAGTCTTTTGCTCAATTATCATTGTAAATCCATAGCAGCATAGGTTTACTGACTTTCGCTAAGAGCGGATCTAACAAGCGAAAGTTGTTATTCGATAGGCAAGGACATCCCCAACCTTCCGGCGTTCCATTGGGGTACACTTCTTCGTCTGGTACTTGCTCCCAGGAATGCAATACAATGGCTCTTTTCAAGGCATTGCTGTTACTTTTTTCCAGTCCGTGTAAGAGGTAATTGATGCCAATTCCCCAAGCGCTTTTCCCCCGAGCTCCAATTTTGTATTTGCCCAAGGATGAACAATGGCTTCCATCACGATTGCTGAAAATTGGATTGGTTTTGGAATAGTCCATACTCCAGGGATTGTCGCAACATCCATGACTTACCAAGAAGCTGTGAACAGGCTTTTGAGCAGCGAAGTTCCAAACATAGAAACGCTTTAAGCCAGAATGCTTACTCATGTCGATTAGAATGCAGAACTCCTCATTCATGTCCTTGGTTCTGCAAAATTGCAGGGCCTCTTTTCCTTTATGCTTGAGTGTAGGTTTAGCTTCGAGTTCCTGCGGAACTTTAGTTGAAGTCTGTGAGTTCAATCCTACTGTCCAATTCATAAGAAGTAATCCCAAAAGAAAGATGCTTTTCATTATACGGTTTTTGAGGCTAACGAAAATTTTCGATTTGATTGTTTTTGCCTAACTTCTCTACCTTCATGAAAGCTGCTGCAAAAGGATTGTTATTTTCATTCTTTCTCTTGGTTTCACAAGAACTAATAGCGCAGGTTGATTCTACTTTCAGCGATACAACTCAAGAGTTAAAGAGTTTTAATACAGAACATGGTATTCGCTACAATCGCCTTATCCCTGTAGCGACGGGTTTGGGTTCCTTGTATGCCGGTTCTATGGCCTATTTGCAGTTTGTTTGGTACAAGGATGTGCCACGTGTGCCTTTTCAGTACTACCACGATTTGGCGGGTTACAATCAAATTGATAAGTGTGGACATGCTTACGGTGCTTATCTGGAAAGTTATCTGGGCTACAAGGCTCTTCTATGGACAGGCTTGCCACGTAAACAGGCAATTTGGATTGGTGGAAGCATGGGCTTTCTTATGCAATTGCCCATTGAGATTTGGGATGGTATGTACGAGGGATGGGGATTCTCTTGGTCGGATGTGGCTGCCAATACTCTTGGTTCTGCTTTGGTTATTGGACAGGAATTGGCATTTAATGAACAGGTAATAACTTATAAGTTTTCGTTTTCACCTTCTCCTTATGCCAAGCAGGCCAATGGCTATCTGGGAACAGGTTTCGATCAATTGTTTTACGATTACAATGGACATACCTATTGGTTAAGTTTTGGATTGAATCGAATTGTTCCTAACAAGCAGGTCCCCAATTGGCTTTGTCTTTCATTAGGATATAGCGCAGGTGGCATCTTTGGCGAATTCAAAAACCTTACGCGCTACCGTGGACAAGCCATTCCGGAAACTACCCGGTACAGGCAATTTCTGCTTTCAATGGATATTGATTTTTCTAAAATTCCAACCCGAAATCCTGCCCTGAGAAAACTATTCAATAGTCTGTTTTTGATAAAGGTTCCATTTCCTGCACTTGAACTGAATACCAAATCAGAGCTGAAATTGCATCCGTTTTATTATTGAATTTGAGCTTAACCTTTTTGTTTGTTGCCTTGTTTTTTGGTTTGATGAGAAGTCATAAGTGTTCATATCAAATGACGGAAAGACAAGATCGTATTAATCCCAAATGTACTTTTCGTCGTAATCCACCTTGTATTTTTTGAGAAAAGCGCGGTACTCGTCTTGAAAGTTTTTTTTGCTGTGGTGCTCGTGCTGATTGCTGATGTAAGCGATTACGATATCCACTTGACTGGGATTAACTGAAAAGGCACCATAACCATTCTGCCAATAAAAGTTTTCATATCCTCCTCCTTTTGTTTTTATCCATTTGGAAGAATGAGATTTTAATTCTTCTACGACCTTCATCAATGGGATTTTTTGGGAGAGTTTGAAAAGAATATGGACATGGTCGGTATATCCACCTACTTTAATAACTGGGCAGCCAAGGCGGTTGCAGATGCCTCCTAAGTAATTATGGAGCTCTTCTTCTAGCGGAGGATGAATAATTGGTATTCTGTGCTTGGTGCTAAATACGAGGTGTATGTAGTTTTTTATGAGTGATTGTCCCATTGGGTAGAGGGGTTTGATAGGGTTAAGGGATTACGCCCCTTCGGGGCTTTTGGATTAGGATGAGTTTAGTAGCTATGGACTTCGCCCATAGTTGAGGGATTACGCCCCTTTGGGGCTTTTGTATTAGGATGAGTTTAGTCGCTATGGACTTCGCCCATAGGTGGGGGATTACGCCCCTTAGGGGCTTGGATTCTATGGACTTCGTCCATAGGTGAGGGATGACGCCCCTTCGGGGCTTTTGGATTAGGATGAGTTTAGTCGCTATGGACTCCGCCCATAGTTGAGGGATTACGCCCCTTCGGGGCTTTTGTATTAGGATGAGTTTAGTCGCTATGGACTTCGCCCATAGTTGAGGGATTACGCCCCTTCGGGGCTTTTGTATTAGGATGAGTTTAGTCGCTATGGACTCCGCCTCCGCCCATAGTTGAGGGATTACGCCCCTTCGGGGCTTGGATATGTGAACAGGGTTCATTGATTTAGTTTGCTTGAAGTTTTGGGTAGTGAACTATTAGCAATACTTCTTTTGTGGTTTTATGATTTTATAGACCTTGAAGCATATCTGATTAATGCGCTTCGAGCCAGTTGTTGCCGGTGCCTACTTCTGCTTTAATGGGCACTTCCATAGGCAAGGCATTTTCCATTTCTTCAACCACCAATTGCTTGAGGTAATCAACTTCCGAGTGGTGGGCGTCGAATACCAATTCATCATGCACCTGCAAAATCATGCGTGAATGAGGAAGCTTGTTGCGCTCCTCTTTCATGCGGCGGTGAATGTTAATCATGGCCTTTTTAATCATATCTGCCGCAGAACCTTGAATGGGGGCGTTGATGGCGTTTCGTTCTGCAAATCCCCGTACGGTGAAATTGGCCGAATTGATGTCTTTTAAATACCTTCTTCTTCCCAAAATGGTTTGCACATAGCCCTTTTCTCGAGCCAATTCAATGGTTTCGCTCATGTAACTACGGATGCCCGGATATTGCTTGAAGTATTCGTCAATCATGGCCTGGGCTTCTTTGCGTGGAATACCCAAACTCTGACTCAATCCAAAAGGCGTTTGTCCGTAAATAAGTCCAAAGTTTACAGCTTTGGCATTTCGGCGTTCAGCGGGACTCACTTCTTCCAAAGATTTTCCAAATACTTTTGCCGCGGTAGCCTGGTGAATATCGAGTCCTTGTTTGAAGGCTTCAATCATGTTTTCTTCTTTGGCTATTGCTGCAATAATGCGTAATTCAATTTGTGAATAGTCGGCACTAAGCAATACAAACTCTTTGTTTCGCGGTTCAAAGGCTTTTCTAATTTCGCGTCCCCTATCGGTTTTGATAGGAATGTTTTGCAGGTTTGGATTGTTGGAGCTAAGTCGACCTGTTGCCGCTACAGCCTGATTGAAGGAGGTATGAACTCTACCTGTTTTGGGATTAATCATGCCCGGTAATGCATCAACATAAGTTGATTTGAGTTTTTGCATTTGGCGTACATCCAAAATACAGCGAATGATTTCGTGTTCGCTGAGACCTTGCAATACATCTTCACCGGTTTGGTATTGACCGGTTTTGGTTTTCTTGGCTTTGGGGTCAAGCTTCAGGTGTTCAAACAAAACTTCACCCAATTGTTTGGGCGATGAAATATTGAAGGGCACACCTGCCAATTCTAAAATCCGTTTCTCCAAAATAGAAATTTCCCCTTCCAATTCATTGCTGTAGTTTTTCAGGAAATCAGGATTGATTCGAATTCCTTCCAATTCCATATCGCTTAGCACATGAATTAGCGGAACCTCGAGGCTTTCAAAAAGGGTTCTCGCCTCCCGGGCATCAAGTTCAGGATTTAATTTTTGCTTGAGTTGCCAGGTGATATCTGCATCTTCAGCAGCATATTCTTTGATTTTATCCAAGGCCACATCGCGCATGCTCAATTGGTTTTTGCCTTTTTTGCCAATAAGCGTTTCAATGCTTACCGGTTCATAATTGAGATAAATGCCGCTTAGGTAATCCATGTTGTGGCGCAGGTCTGGCTCAATCAGGTAATGTGCCAGCATGGTATCAAACAATGGACCCTTAAGGTCGAGTCCGTAATTCTTGAGAATATTGAGGTCGTACTTGATGTTTTGTCCAATTTTGGTGATATGCTCCGATTCAAAAACCGGACGGAAGCGTTCCAAAATTTCACGGGCTTGGTTTTCATCATCGGGAAAGGGAATATACCAGGCCTCGTGTGCTTTCCAGGCAAACGACATTCCAACAATGGAAGCTTCTGTGCTTTCCAGTTGTGAGGTCTCGGTATCAAAACATATTTCCGTTTTTTGAAGCAGTTCCTGGATTAAGCTCAGATGTTCCTCTTGGCTGGCTGCAACCTTGTAAGTATGCGGAACTTGTTCAATGGTTAAGCGCGGCGTAGTTTCTTCTTCAGTTTCGCTAGGAGCAAGGATTGCAGGTGCTTGTGGCTTTTCTTTTTCTTGCAAAGGTCCCTGGTTGAATAAATCAAAACTGCCTGCTGCCTGCGCTGGAGCTGCTGAAGTTGCCGAGTCAGGAAATAAGCGTTTAAGTAGTGTTCGGAACTCCAGTTCTGCAAAGAGTTTTTCAGTTTTTTCTTTGTCGGGAGATTCAACAAGCAGGTCTTGTTCATCCAGCTCAACAGGAACCTGGATATCTATAGTGGCAAGACGTTTGGATAGCAGAGCTTGTTCGCGGTTATTTTCAACATTCTCTTTTTGCTTTCCTTTTAGTTCGTGAGTATTTGCCAATAAACCTTCAATGCTGCCATATTTTTGAACCAATACCTTGGCCGTTTTTTCGCCAATTCCGGGCACTCCGGGAATATTGTCAACTGCATCGCCCCAAAGCCCCAGGATATCGATTACCTGATCTACCCGTTCAATTTCCCATTTCTTTAAAATTTGTTCAACGCCAAGAATTTCCACATCATTTCCCAAACGGGCGGGTTTGTAGATTTTGATGTGTTCTTCCACCAGTTGGCCAAAGTCCTTATCGGGAGTCATCATAAAGACTTCAAAATTTTCACGCGCGGCTTTTTTGGCAAGCGTACCAATGATATCGTCGGCTTCGTAGCCATCCATCATCAGCAAAGGAACTTTCAGGGCTTCACAAACCCGGATGATAAATGGAATGGATTTGGTAATATCTTCTGGCTGTTCCTCGCGGTGGGCTTTGTAATGCTCGTATTCCTCGTGGCGAGCAGTAGGCGCGGCAGTGTCAAAAGCCACACCAATATGCGTAGGTTTTTCTTTGCGAATAACATCCAAGAGGGTGGTTGTAAATCCGAAAATTGCAGAAGTATTGAAACCATAGCTGGTTACACGCGGGTTTTGACTGAAAGCAAAATAGGCACGATACACCAATGCCATACCATCAAGCAGGAAGAGTTTCTTTTGCGACATGGCCGCAAGATAAGGAAGCAAAATTCAAATAAGCGTTTGTAAAACGTTTACTTGGATGCATTGCCTTGATTGCTCATTTTTTAAATTGATTCCAATTGGGTATCTTGTTCAATCAAGCCTAGTTACAACCTATGAACCTTCACAATTACCATCGGATTTCTATCCGCTCAATCGCCTGTATTGTTTTAAGTTTATGCCTGTTTTCGTTTCCTTCTTTGGGAGAAAACACCAAGCCACAGGCCCCATTCAAAACCTGGTCTCTTGGGTTGAATGCAGGCAGCCTTGGACCGGGATTGAGCATTCAAACCCGATATTCTGAGAGTATCGGATTAAGAACAGGAATTTTTGGGGTTCAGCTTCAGGGCAAGCACCAGCTTTCATTGACGCATCCCAATGAAAAGCTTCCGGTAAGCTATCAGGTTCTTGCAGTACCTGTTTTGGTTGATATTTTTCCGTTTAAGCGACCTTTTCGGTTCAGCTTGGGATTGAGTTACAATGGCAGTATGGCTAAGTATGACTTAACTCCCCGGCAGGAAATGCAAATGGGGGAGCTGGTGTTGACTCCCGATGAAGTGGGAGGCATTAAGTTGGACATGACCTGGCCTAAAATTAGTCCCTATGTTGGCATGGGCTATGAAACATTTCCAGGCGGGAAGCGCTTGGGTTTTGGCTTTGATTGCGGTGTGTTTTATTTAGCAAATCCAACAACAAGCCTACGTACTTCGGGTGTGTACGAAAGTATGAATACCCCGGAGTTCAATTACCAGTTGGGCCAACCTTTTATGAAATACGATTGGTATCCGATGCTGAATGTGTATATGCTGGTAAAGTTGAAATGATTCGAGCAGATAGTTGAGGCCGGCCCATCACCTAAGTTGTGTTTTGGATGAAAAGCGTCTGTGTTTTGGTAATTCCAATTCCAAATTCTATTTTCGCCACCCCATTGGGGCCCTTAGCTCATTCGGTTAGAGCATCTGACTCATAATCAGGGGGTAGTTGGTTCGATCCCAACAGGGCCCACAAGGTAAAGCTCAATTGCTCAGGCAATTGGGCTTTTTTTGCGCCCTTACTTTTTCACCGCAAATAGCCAGAAAAAAGTAGGAAAAGGATAGGAGGTTTCGGAAACGGTTCGAAAGAACTTGATCCTTGAAACTCTATTTTTAAAAGGTCTATTCCTTTAAACTGCAGAACTTCTTTGCATACAAAATCCTTGTTTTTGTAGGTTAAATCCTTTTGCTTATTTTGATGCATGAAAACAGGAAAAGTTGTTGGTTTTGGCGGCGTGTTTTTTCGCTGCAAAGACAAGGAAGGTTTAATCAATTGGTACAAGACTAATTTGGGTTTTGACATAGCCGATTGGGGTGCCATATTTCCACTCAAACAAGTTTTAGAACAAGCCCCAGCGGCTTACAATGTGTGGTCCCCTTTTCCTGCGGATACCGACTATTTCAAGCCATCGAACTCCTCCTTTATGTTCAATTTTATTGTGGATGATTTGGACGCCCTCCTGCAAAATTTAACTGCCTCCGGAATTGATTGGCATGGTGAGCCTGAAGAAAGTGAGTTTGGTAAGTTTGCTTGGGTTATCGATCCCGAAGGCAATAAAGTAGAACTGTGGGAACCGGCGAAGTAATTTATCAACCCTTCGTTCTTGGGTTAATCTCGGTCGTGGTTTTCCCTTGTAGCGAGTGCTTCTACTAAAATTAAATGGAGTCGTATTCATTCCAATTGTAGCTGTCAATTGGTCTTTATTCAATTAATTCATTCCCAACTTCCCGCAAACTTGGGTTTTCAGATTCCTGTTACTCGCTGGCTTTTTTGGGGCTTTTTATTTTGCTAGAATGGCTTTTGGGATACTCCCCGAAACTGATTTGCTTTGTACCTATGATTAAAGCCCCGCCTTCCAAATGGTTTTATCCGATTTTGGCTTTGCCACTAACTGCCTTACTCTGGCTTCCTTTGCCAGTTTTGCATGGCTTATCGGATTTCTTGCGTTGGTTGGGCTTTCGTGTATTGGGCTACCGGAAGGAAGTTGTTATGAAAAATCTCCGAAATTCTTTCCCTGAAAAATCAGAGCAGGAGCTGAATCAAATTGCCTGGAAGTTTTACCAGAATTTGTTTGATGTGATGATTGAAAGTTTGGCTTTTGTACGTATCAACAAGCAAACAATCCTTGATCGCGTGGAGTTGCACGATTTGGAGGTTATTGAAAAGTATCGCAAATCGGGACAAGCTTATATTTTGGTTGGTGGCCACAATGGCAATTGGGAATGGGCAGGCCAACGCATGCATTTGGCGGGACACGAAATTAATGTGTTGTACCATCCGCTTAGCAGCAAGTGGTTTGATTGGTGGATGTTTACTATTCGTTCCCGTTTTGGCGTTCAACCTGTTCCTATGCAAAGCATTTTGCGGGTGATGGTTGCGCAAAAGAATGATTTTGATTGTTATGCCTTCATTGCCGACCAAACGCCTTCTTCCGAAAATTGCCATTGGATGGAGTTTTTGAATCAGGATACACCCGTTTTTCTCGGCGTTGAAAAGATGGCTAAGAAATTTAACCTACCTGTAGTTTTCAGCGATGTGTATCGTGTTGGTCGTGGTCGCTATGTGTTGGGCTATCGCTTGGTGACAGATAAACCCCAAGAAGAGCCCGACTTTTTTATCACAGAAACTCATACCCGCTTGTTGGAACAACAAATCCACAAGCAACCTGAGGCTTGGTTGTGGAGTCACAGACGCTGGAAACATTCACGTAAAAAGAACGACGCATGAAATGGAATTGGATATTGGGACTAGCATTTGTCCTGTTTTTTGCTGGCTGTATTGGTCGCGAGCAAGCAGATTTACTGGTGTTTAATGCCCGCATAAATACGCTCGATTCTGCTTTTACCGAAGTGGAGGCCATGGCGATTAAGGATGGAAAGGTGCTTGCAACGGGAAGTCAAAAACAGCTTGAATCCATTTATTCTTTTCAAGATAAAATGGACCTCGAAGGGGCATTCGTTTATCCGGCTTGGATTGATGCTCATTGCCATTTTTACGGGTACGGACTTTTTAGTCAGCAATGCGATTTAAGTGGAACCCAATCCATCAATGAGATTGTAGAGCGTTGCATCAAATTTTCTTCACGAAGAACAGATCCCTGTTTGCGTGGTAGAGGCTGGGATCAAAACCTGTTTGCAAGCAAGGATTTTCCCCACAATGCTGCATTGAATGAAGCTTTCCCCGAATTGCCGGTTTTTTTGAAGCGGGTTGATGGACATGCAGCTTTGTGCAATGATGCTGCCCTTAGACTCGCAGGAATTGATGGAAAAACAAGTATTGAAGGCGGTGAGATAATTCTAAAAAATGGTACGCCAACCGGAATCTTATTAGATGCGGCAGCTGATTTTGTTGAAAGCAAGTTGCCTCGCGTAAGCAGAAAAGAACAGATTCATGGCTTGATGGAAGCACAACGTGCCTGCTTTGAAATGGGTCTTTCGAGTTTGCACGATGCGGGTTTAGACATTGAACAACTAGAATTAATCGACTCCTTACAAGAAGCAGGCGCTTTGAAAATTCGCCTCAATATTATGCTGAATGCCAATCGCCAAAATTTAGATTACCTAACTGCCAAAGGTGGAATTAAAAAGCCATTGCTTCAGGTAAACTCTTTTAAACTGTATGCCGATGGTGCCTTGGGTTCACGCGGTGCTTGTTTGAAGGCTCCATACAGCGATAGACCTCATCATTTTGGATTTTTAGTGAGTCATCCGGATACCCTTCGTGAAATTATTCGCAGGATGGCTGAATCTCCATTCCAACTCAATACGCATTGCATTGGTGATTCCGGAAACGCCTATATCTTGAATTTGTATGCCGAGCATTTAAAAGGCGACAAAACCAGGCGCTGGCGTATTGAACATGCTCAGGTGGTTACACCATCCGACCGTTCTTTGTATGGACAAAACGGAATTATTCCATCCGTTCAACCCACACATGCCAGCAGCGATTTGCCTTGGGCTGCCGAACGATTGGGGCCTGAACGGATTTCCCATGGTTATGCCTACAAATCTTTGTTGAAGGAAAATGGCTGGCTTCCTTTGGGAACCGATTTTCCGGTTGAAGCAATTTCGCCTTACAAAACCTTATATGCTGCCGTGGCCCGAGAAGACAAGGAAGAATCCTTAACCAGGGAAGAAGCCTTGCGAGGAATGACCGTTTGGGCTGCAAAGGCCGGTTTTCAGGAAAAGGAGTTAGGAAGTCTTGAATCCGGAAAATGGGCCGATTTTGTGGTCCTGGATTACAATCTAAGGAAGGATATCCTCCTGCGAATTCGCGACGCACGTGCTCGAAAACTCTACATTGCAGGGAAGCAAGTGTTTTCATTGAATTGATTTTCAGGTTATTAAATCAATTAAGAAAATAATGTTTGGACAATATATGTATATACATATAAATTTGTGCTGTCAATATGAAACTAACAGACGCCATAAAACAAACCAAGTTCAGCAGTAGCTCTCAGCAGGCTTTGTTGAATATTGTTTACGTGGCCAGTTTGATTCGTGCCGGACAAAGTCGCTTTTTGAAACAGTATGATTTATCGCCTGAGCAATACAATATTCTACGGATACTTCGCGGTCAGCAAGGAAATCCTGCCAGTATTGGTTTATTGCAAGACCGCATGCTGGATCGGATGAGCAATGCTTCGCGCCTGGTTGAAAAGCTTAAACAAAAGGAGCTTGTTAGCCGTTGTGAATGTCCGAACGACCGCAGACAAGTTGATGTATTGATAACCGAGAAAGGCTTGGGTTTACTTCAGGAACTGGATCCAAAAATCAAACAAATGGATGAGAATCTAAAGGTTTTGGAAGAAGGGGAGTTGATTCAACTGAATGCCATGCTCGACAAATTAAGTTTAACAATCGATTCTATTCACTAAATAAACAACAACAAAAACATGAAAAAATTAATCGCAATTTTGGCTATTGCAGGTCTGGGTTTATCTGCATTTGCGGCCACACCAAAAAAAGCTGTTAAAAGCGCAGAAGCTTACAAAGTAAGTGCAGCTGAATCTAAGTTGAACTGGCATGCAAAGAAAATCGTAGGTGAGCATTTTGGAGTAGTTAGCTTCAAATCTGGTAGCCTGCTTATGAAAGAAGGTAAATTGGTAGGTGGAGAGTTTATCGTTGATATGCCAACGCTTGATGCAACTGATTTGCAAGGCGAATACCACGATAAATTGGTAGGTCACTTGAAAAGTGATGATTTCTTCTCAACCGAAAAACACAAAATTTCTGTATTGAAAATTAAATCAGTAACTGCCGGTTCTGCTGCAAATACTTACAATGTTGTTGCCGATCTTACCATCAAAGGCATCAAGAAAGAAGTAAAATTCCTTGCAACTGTAGAAGTAAACGGAAACACCGTAACTGCAAAAGCTGATTTCAACGTTGATCGTACTGTTTATGATATCCGTTACGGTTCAAGCAGCTTCTTCGAAGGTTTGGGCGACAAAGCCATTGATAACTTGTTCAACATCAAAGTTAGTTTGGTAGCTAAGAAGTAATTTGTTTTTCATAGGGTTTTTTGGGAAGCCGCGGCCAAAGGCCGCGGCTTTTTACGTTTATATGACTTGCAAAGGCTGAATTTTAGTTAAATTTGTATCGCACACGATATAAAAATGAAAAAGTATATTCCGGTTACTATTCCCCAAGATTTGCTTCGCCTCTTCCTTGCTTTTGCCATGACATTTGCCGGCCTGGGCCACCTTAGTTTCCAACGTCTTGAATTTCAAGCTCAGGTTCCGGATTGGCTGCCATTTTCTCCTGACTTTGTTGTTATCGCTTCCGGTATTGTTGAGATTCTCCTTGGACTTTCTTTACTTCTTCTGAGAAAGCATCGGGTTGAAACCGGAATTGCACTTGCCATTTTTTATGTATTGATTTTCCCTGGAAATATTGCCCAATACCTGGGTCACCGCGATGCTTTTGGATTAACCACCGATACTTCGCGTTTGGTACGCTTGTTTTTTCAACCCGTTTTAATTTGGGCTGCGCTTTGGTCAACCGGAGCTTGGCGCTGGCTTCTTCAAAAAGACAAACAGAAGTTCCAACTTCCGGCTTCCGTTTTTGATATTCCAATTCAGGATGCCGCAGGCCGGCCTTTTAGTTTAGAACCTTATCGGGGCAAAGTACTTCTCTTGGTGAATACGGCCACAAAATGTGGATTGGCGCCCCAGTTTGAAGGACTGGAAATGCTTCATCAAAAATACAAAGACAAAGGCTTGGTGGTTCTTGGTTTCCCTTGCAATCAGTTTCTAAGTCAGGAGCCAGGCTCTAGTTCAGAGGTGGAACAAACCTGCAAAATCAATTTTGGGGTTAGTTTTCCAATTTTGGGCAAACTCAAGGTAAACGGAAACGAAACACATCCGCTATTTAATTACCTGAAAGGAAACTTGGGTGGATGGTTGACAGATGAAGTTCGTTGGAATTTTACCAAATTCGTTATCGATAAACAGGGAAAACCTGTCCTTCGCTACTCGCCACGCAGAAAACCAGAAACCATGGAGCAAGACCTGATCAACCTGTTAAATGCCTAATTTACATGGAAACTCCCGATTGGATGAAACTGGAAAATCAGCTTTGTTTTCCTTTGTATGCTGCTTCTCGTTTGGTAACACGTGCCTATCAACCCTTATTGGCCAACTGGGATTTAACCTATCCGCAATACTTGCTGCTGTTGGTGCTTTGGGAGAAAGATAATCAAACCGTAAGCCAACTTTGTGATTGTTTGTTGTTGGAAACCAATACGCTAACACCCCTTATTCAACGTCTTGAGAAACGGGGTTTGATTAAACGGGAACAAGTTCCTTACGACAAACGGAGCTCTAGCATCAAACTCACCCGAAAAGGAAAGGCCTTGAAAGAGGAATTGAAGTCGGTTCCACCTGCATTGGTTGAATCCCTTTCAGATAAAGGTCCGAGCCTTAACGAACTCCATGCGCTCAAAGCAACTCTCGACCGATTAATTCAGGGCATGCAATCTTCAACGCCTTGATTTTTATTGCCGGAGTTAGAAAAGCAAGCTACCCAAAATCAATAATCTTGTAAAATCTATCCCTAAAGCGCAAAACCTATACTCATTTAGCAAAACCAAGTGCAAACAAATTGCAGGCGATTCCTATTTTTGCGGACCAAAAAAATTGAACCATGGCAATCCAAATCAAAGTTCCTTCCGTAGGTGAATCCATTAGTGAGGTAACCATAGCCCGTTGGAATAAAAAAACAGGCGATTATGTAGAAATGGACGAATTGCTCTGTGAGCTTGAGTCTGATAAGGCCACTTTTGAATTGAATGCCGAAAAAGCCGGAGTTCTTACCACCAAGGCCAATGAAGGTGATACCATTGCAGTTGGAGATTTGATTTGTGAAATTGATACCGATGCTGCTCGTCCGGCCGGAACAACGCCAGCTGCCGAAAAGCCAGCTAAAACCGAAGAGAAAAAAGCGGAAGCTCCAAAAGCAGTTGAGCCTGTAAAAGAAAATTATGCCACCGGAACTCCAAGTCCTGCCGCAGCTAAAATTTTAGCTGAAAAAGGTATCGACCCTAAAGAGGTAAAAGGAACCGGTAAAGATGGTCGTATTTCCAAATCAGATGCACTTGCTGCCGAATTAAAAGTTACCAGCAACGAAACCAAATTGCGTGCCGAGCGGAAAGAAAAAATGACTTCCCTGCGCAAAACTGTTTCAAAGCGCTTGGTAGCTGCAAAAAACGAAACGGCTATGTTAACTACCTTCAATGAGGTGGATATGAAGCCAATCATGGATTTGCGTGCGCAATACAAAAATCAATTCAAAGATGCTTTTGGTGTTAATCTTGGTTTTATGAGTTTCTTCACCAAAGCGGTTTGCGTGGCTTTGAAGCAGTTCCCTGCGGTAAATGCGTATATCAATGGCGAAGAAATTATTTACCACGATTACTGCGATATTTCAATTGCGGTAAGTGCACCAAAAGGGCTCGTAGTTCCTGTAATTCGCAATGCGGAGAGTTTGAGTTTGGCCGAAATTGAAAAAGAAGTGGCTACCCTTGCTGGAAAGGCAAGAGATAACAAGTTAAGTTTGGAAGAAATGACAGGTGGAACCTTCACTATCACCAACGGTGGAGTTTTTGGTTCAATGCTTTCTACGCCGATTATCAATCCGCCACAAAGCGCTATTCTAGGCATGCACAATATTGTTGAACGTCCGGTTGTGAAAGATGGACAAATCGTAATTCGTCCGATTATGTACGTGGCCTTATCGTATGATCACCGCATTATTGATGGCAGAGAAAGCGTGGGATTTTTGGTAAAAGTGAAGCAATGTTTGGAGAATCCATCCTTGCTGTTAACAGGTGGCCAAGACCCGAATAAGCTAGTATTGGGATTGTAATTCTTGAATAGATAATTGTACCTCAAAAGTTTTTGAGGTACAGAATTTCCTATCATCCATTCAAATGGAGCCACGACTAGTTTGCAAGGAGATCATCGAGTAATAAAGAACCTTGCAATTTAGGTAGCAATAACGGAGTCTAATTTTGAGTGTACCTAAATGGGTCAATTGAACTAGAATTCAAGAATTTAGAATTTGAGCCTCCCTTTAATGGTGTGTCGGCCCTTTCCTGTTGGCAGTGCGTGCGGGCAAAATTCGCGGGATGGGCTTGCGCGACCTGCCTTATTGGCTGGTTCGCTTCGGGTTGGTCAGCGGGTAAGAGCGAAGCAGGCGCGAAAAGGCAGGGAGAATTTTGGCCGAGGATGGCCTCCCGCACGTGCGGGACCTCCAACAGGAAAAGCTTTTGGAGACTTTTGGCTACAAAAGTTACGGCAGAAAAAAACTAATTACCTCAGAAGTTAAATGTCATCAATAAAGTAACAAATTGAAGTCTAGATTTAGGAGAGGAGTTATTGTCTTGAATGAGTAATTCAAGCCGTAAGTAATGATTTTTGAGCAACAACAAAATGAGCAAAAAAAGGCGGGCGCTTGCGCCCGCCTTTTTTATTCTTAAAGGTATTTGTTAAAAGTATACTTGGCATGCATACGTGCCAATTGCAAACCAGCTTGCCCATCTAAAAATCCAAGCTTGATGAAGTATTCCCGAATAAACCCAAATCCGGCGGAAAGCCAGGGTTTTAACAAACTGGATTTTTTGCCAGCAGCTTTTCGCTTTTCGGCATACAACAAAGCATACTTCTCCATCTTGTGAGCATAATGCTCCACGGTAGGACTGGTATAATGCAAAAGTCGTGAACCCAATTTATGTCCTTTGCTCGTTTCCGGAATAACTAGAGTTTCATGCACGGCTTGCTCCTCATTCCAATGAATCCTATCGCGATTAAACAAGCGAACCTGCCAATCGGGATTCCATTCTCCAAATCGAATGGGTTTTTGACCCAAAAAGTTAAGTCGGTTTACCTTGTAAAAATCTTCGGGATTAGTAAGCTGAAGTGCATTTAGTTCCTTGGCTAAATCTGCGCTAATCTCTTCATCCGCATCCAAGGAAAAAATCCAGGAGTTTTTGGCTTGAAGGTTTCCGAAATTTTTCTGTGCACTAAAGCCTTTCCAGGGATTGTTAAAATAACGTGCCCCCAAGGATTGCGCCAGTTGCGGCGTTGAATCGGTGGAATCGTTATCAATCACCAAAACATCATCGCTAATCAGGAAAGCCGATTTCACGCAGCGACTAAGCCGGGCTTCTTCGTTGCGGGCAATAATAACTACGGAGATTTCCTGATTCATGCTGCAAGTTTATGACCTTGATTCCAAAAGGCAAGAAATAGACTTTTATGCTGAATAGCTTTCCCTTTGGGCTATGCCCTTCAAACCCTACTTTTGCACAAATTTTTTGCAATGAAATACGACGTTACTGTAATTGGCTCCGGCCCCGGTGGTTATGTTGCGGCCATTCGCTTAGCCCAGCTGGGTTTCAAAACTGCTATCATTGAACGCTATTCTACCTTGGGCGGTACTTGCCTAAACGTGGGTTGCATTCCTTCAAAGGCCATGCTCGACAGTTCCGAACATTACCACAATGCCATTCACAATTTCAAAACACATGGTATTGATGTAAAAGATGTGCAGGTTAATTTGGCTCAAATGATTGAGCGCAAAAATGGCGTGGTTAAACAAACCTGCGATGGCATCGAATTTTTGATGAAGAAAAACAAGATTGATGTGTACCGCGGCCATGGTTCTTTTATCACTAAAAATACCATTGCCATTTCCGGTGAAAGCAATCAACAAATTGAAACAGATAAAGTAATCATTGCAACCGGTTCAAAACCTGCAAGCCTTCCTGGAGTAGATATCGATAAAACACGTGTAATTACAAGCACAGAGGCTTTGCAAATGAAAGAGGTTCCAAAGCATTTAATCATCATTGGTGGTGGTGTAATTGGCCTTGAATTGGGCTCGGTTTACGCCCGCTTAGGTGCAAAGGTTACAGTTATTGAGTACACTGCTTCCATCATTCCAACCATGGATGGCGCCTTGGGCAAAGAATTGCAACGTGTATTGAGAAAACAAGGTTTTGAATTTCATTTCAACCACAAGGTAAAATCAGCAAAAACAGTTGGTGAAGAGGTTGAGGTAAAAGCCGATAATGAAAAAGGGGAGGAGGTTGTATTTAAAGGCGATTACTGCCTGGTAAGTGTGGGCCGTAAGCCATACACCGACAAGCTCGGACTTGAAAATGCAGGTGTTAAAGTTGATGAGCGCGGTCGCATTGAAACAGATGCGCATTTGCAAACAAATGTACCAGGCATTTATGCCATTGGTGATGTGGTGAAAGGTGCCATGCTTGCACACAAAGCCGAAGAAGAAGGGGTTTTTGTTGCTGAGTCTTTGGCGGGTCAAAAACCACATATCAACTACAACTTAATTCCCGGTGTAGTTTATACCTGGCCTGAAGTAGCGGGTGTGGGTGCAACAGAAGAAGAATTGAAAAAATCGGGTAAGAAATACAAATCAGGTTCGTTCCCAATGCGTGCTTTGGGTAGGGCAAGAGCTTCAATGGATATTGATGGATTTGTGAAAATACTTGCTGATGCAGAAACAGATGAAGTGCTAGGCGTTCACATGATTGGTCCACGTGTGGCCGATTTAATTGCCGAAGCCGTAGTTGCAATGGAATACCGTGCAAGTGCAGAAGACATTTCCCGCATGAGTCACGCTCATCCAACCTATGCCGAAGCTGTAAAAGAAGCGGCATTGGCCGCAACTGCAAACAGAGCATTGCACGTATAAGTTGTTGCAATTTCAAGAGTAGAGCAACAAGGCTGCTGCTTTTGAATTGTCGCCTTTCAGGCATAAAAAAATCCCGGTGTTCATTGAACACCGGGATTTTTTGTTGGAAAATGAATTAGCGGATAATGCTCACTTTTTTGGTGATAGTTTTTCCGGCTTCAACCATTTCAATTACATAGATACCTGTGTTCAGGTTTTCAATGTTGATTGAGCTGTTGATGCTCATTTCGCTCATTACTTCTTTACCGTTCAAATCAAGCATACGGAATTTAGCGTCTTTGCTGCCATTCCACTCAATTACTAAATCATTGGTAGCAGGGTTAGGATATACATTGAAATCGCTAGCGTTTTTCACGTTTTCTTTCATACCAATTGCCCAATCCTGAACTGTCCATGAAGACTGAAGGATTTCTTTGGTATCATCGTTTTGGATGAAAGCAACAACAGCAAGGTCATAGAATTCTTCAACTGTATTTTCTGTTGCAATATCAATTCCGTTATAATTTGTACCTGTAGGCGCAACACTTGCTGATTTAGTTGCACTTGCCGGTAGACGGAATGTGCCGGGAAAGGAATAACTAAGGTTAGTGGTTTTAGCAACATCTTTTGCAGGGAAGGTGAAACTAGAACCTGTTTCATTAGGTAGCATCTTCTTCATTACAAAATGGAATTCAGTTTCACCATTTGTTTTCACATTTTTCGAAGTTTCACGTTCAACTAGAGCTACACGAAGTTTGTAATTTCCTGTTGGCATTTCAGCAACTGGGGTGACATTAACTGTAACATCGGCTTTATTTCCTGTAACATTTAATGAAGTAGTCATTTGAACTAAAGATGGCATAGATTGAAATTGGTCAAAAATCGCCTCTTCATATCCATTCGGATTATCATTCCATCCACCATCAACAAATAAAGCGGGAACAGAGTTTACTCCACCATAATAAGTTCCTCTATTCAAAGCCTCCTGTGTGAAATATGGGTCACCTGTTCCTGGGAAATAATATTGATATTTTAAAACGGCCCATTTGCCAACACGCTCATTTAAAACGGCGGTCAATTGTTCATTACCAGGTTTACATGGTGGGCATGTAGAAGAAGTAAACACTTCATGGAGAGTTCTTCTTGGTACCAATTTGTCTAAAATTGTAATTGTGGAAGAAAGTTCATTATTAGAAGGAATCGGATCTGTTGTTCCATTTGGGTCAGTTACCCAAACCCTAAGATTTGCAAGACCTGCTGATGTAGGTGTGAATGGGAAATTATGAGTGAAATCAAATGTACCTCCATTTTTGGTGATATCAACCCCAATAATGTTCATGGTTTTAACATCTCCATTGTTAACTGAATAGTTAATTTTAAAAGAGGTAAGGTTGGTTGAACCATAGTTGCTAAGTTTACCCTTGATGGTAATATCGCTATTTTTCTCACCATACTTAGGTACATCGAGTGAAATTAGGTTGATATCGTTTGCTGGTTGAACCCCGGGAAGGAACATTATATAAGAGTTGTCTGCAGGAGTTGGGTCGTTCAAACTAGTGCATGCAAAATTAGGAGAACCTTCTACACTATATGAAGTTGAACCATCAATTTTTACCCCAACAGATAGTTTTGTCTTATTGGTGCAGGCAGTTTGTCCATTTAAACATTGAGTTCTTTGATCTACGAAATAGATATTGTTAGTAGTTTCCTCTAATACTATTGAAAAATAAACCCAGCCATTTATCAAATTTGGTTCAGTACATGAATTAAATTGGATCCAGAGTTGTCTATTAGGAGCATTGCCAAATACCTTTTTTACAACATAATCTGTCGTAGTTGTTGTTCCAAGTCCCAAAACACAAAGTGAACTGTTGGGAACTGAACTGGCAGAAAGTTCCACAGTTCCGTAAGCGGGTGATGCTGGCGCAGTTGCTGAGAAATTAATGACACCTGAACTGGAAACTCGGTATGTTGAAACAGGAGTGCCATCAAGAGAAAAGTTAAACGGCATGGCCTGATCTGCAGACCATGAAGATGTTGTGCTTGTTGTTCCAGTAATTAGTGTAACCCAATCTGATGCCAAACCGCCCCCTGGAGGGAATTCATTATCCTTGTTTAATCCTTTTGGATTTCCGCCAGAGGCATTGATTTGGTAGTACTGAGCTGTAGATGTGAACGCTAAAATCATCATCGACACTACCAGAAGTAGTTGTTTTTTCATACTAGATTATTAATTGGTATTAGTTTACTGCAATTTCATTGAAATTTTATTATTAAACAAGTTGTAAGACTATCTCTAATTGCTTAATTTTCAGTATGAAATTCTTAATTATTTTTGGATTAAGCCTCATAGCCGTTTCGGCCTCGGCTCAAAGTGCTGCTCAAATGCCGCCAATGGGTGCGGAAGCTCAGGGACTTTCACCCTTTGAGCCACATGAAGTAGTTTCGTATGCACCCAAAGAAATGATAAGAAGGTTTGGAACCACCGGAAGGGTGTTCGATTACAGGGAGCTATCAGCCTTGCCGGTACGAAGCATAGATAAAATTGCTGGCCTCACCTTGGGAGTAGATGCTCATTTTAAAGGAGGCTTAATTATTCGCGGTGCCAAAGATGGTACTGCTTATTTTGTAGATGGCGTGCGCGTGCGCTCCGGAGAAGCCGGTTTGCCCGGAGCATTTTAAGAATGCAGGGCTGCAGTTTTAAAAGCTTGTCCAGCCCAATTGCCCCATGCTTGAAAAGGTTCTTGGTCTTGCTCAAAAAGGGTAGGAGTAGGGCCCCCAAAAATGCGCAAACCTAAGCACCCCTAAAATGGGCTAGTGTCTAAAATGATAAAGCCGGCCAGGATTTGATTTGTCCGCAGGCTACCCTATAATTCACAAAGATTGACCTATCTTACATAAGGTCTCGTCTCTTTCTGTTTCTCTTTCCCTTTCTCATTCTTCCTCTCCTCTTTCCCTTTCTCTTCACTCTTTCTTCTTCTTCCTTTCTCTTCACTCTTTCTTCTTCTCGCCTTTCCCGGCCATCAAAATCCCAAAAACTTGCGAAACTTACGTGGGCCGGGTCGGGTCATCCGCTTGTACTCCGCGGAGGCCGGCTTAAGCGTTTTAAGCTGCCGGTAGTGGCTTTCTGCCGGCAGCCTTCCCGGCAGCAAAACGCTAAAAGCCGCCCCCTTGCGGGGTACCGCTCCTGCCCCTAAGGCAAAACCTCACAAAGCACATAACTCTTTCCTTTCTGTTTCTCTTTCTTTCTCTCCTTCTCCTTCTTGCGCTCTATTTATATAACACGCTACTCCAGACCTCATATTAACAGAAAAATTAAACGTAATGTAAACGTTTATAAACGACTAGAAGCTAAGTCAAATAGGATATTGCAAAGAGAAACAAATCTTATGGCACAACGAATAACACTAACCCATATTCAATGGCGAAATGCATCCTGGATTCAAATCAAACCGGAAGGGTACATTGAAGGCCTATCTTCACTTATCAAAAATATCAAAGGCTGGGCATATCATTCCGAAACAGGCTGGCGAGTACCCTACTCAGTAGAATCGTATCAGCATTTGCGAAACCAATTGCGGAACCTGGAAATATGGATAGATAAGGAAAAGAAAACCATTCAAACACAGGTTGAAAATCTCCCAACCAAATTAGAACTAACAGAAGAGGAAAAACTTGCCATTCTAAAGCTAATTGAAAAGACTACTATCAAAAGGTATAGTCAGAACACCACACGAACCTACCGTACATGTTTGGAGTTTTTCTTCATGCAAAGGACCAGGCCCTTATGCTTGTTGGACACGGAGGAAATTAGACTATTTCTACTTAAGCAGATAAAAGAAAAGAAATGGAGTGAAGCCACTCAAAATAGCTACCTGAATGCCATAAAATTCTATGTTGAACACTTTACCAAACTCGATATCAACTGGAAAGATTTCAGACCTAAAGAACCTAAACAGTTACCTGGCGTGCTTTCTGAAGAAGAGGTAGTAAAACTATTCAACGCTTGTACAAACGAAAAGCATAAAACGATTTTGATGCTTATTTACTCAGCAGGACTTCGACTGAACGAACTTTTGCAATTGAGAAAGGACGACATTCATACCGGGAGAAAGGAAATATTTATCAAATCGGGGAAAGGAAAAAAGGACCGAATTAGTATATTAGCTGATAAGATGACTACCCAACTGAAATTGTATTTAAAAGAATATAAGCCCAGGTATTGGCTAATTGAAGGAGCAGAAGGAGGCCCTTACTCTGCCCGTAGTGTTCAACAAATTCTTAGAAAGGCTGTTGCGGATTCGGGAATAAACCCATTAGCAACCGTACATACTTTAAGGCATAGTTTTGCTACCCATTTGCTGGAACGAGGAACAGATATTCGGTATATCCAAGACTTACTGGGACATAGCTCAATAAAAACCACAGAGATATACACCCATATTACCCAAAAGGGAGGAAAAACCATTCAAAGCCCCTTAGATCAACTCGATTGCGCATCTAGGCAAATAGACGCAACTGAGTTGCGCAAATAAATAAGTTACCAGCAAGGCTAAACGACAGAAAACAATGAACTACGACTTTTTCGCAGATAAGGCAGACAAATTGGAAATTCTTGACTTTATTTTCAAGGACACTGACTTGCACGTTTACGACTTAGGTTCACCATACGGACAAGAGATTTGCGAATACAAAACAATTGACGAAATATCCTCGAAGTTTGACCTCGAAATAGAAGAATTCGGAACGACATTTCAACTCTGGACACCACGACATAAAGGCAAGCCCGTTTTCAAAAAAGTTGACCTTGACCCAAAACGTTGCAATGGACATACGTTTCGTTATGCGACAGAAGGTTGGGGACTTATTCAATTGTATTTCGGTGGACTGAAAAATAACGAGCTTAAACATTCTTACATCGGACATTTTAACGAAAAGGGAGCATTAAAATGGGAAGGCACTAATAAAGTAAATGGACTTGTTAGTTCTTGGGACTGGAAAGAAATTCAAGCGACATCAAGAAAATTAAAGTATCAAATTCACAATAAACTGGCGAAAAGAAATATTGGAAGTTTTGGGGTTTTATCTGGAGCAGACAAACTTGAATCACAAGGAATAAAACTAAGATGAAAGAACAACGAACAGAAAGCCCAGCTGGTAACAGCACCTACAAGAAATTGGCGGTTCAGTGGTTAAATGATGCTTTGTGCTTCGTATTAAGTTCAGTGGTGACAGACAGTTTTCGTCTCCGAAATCGCCAACTTCTTGTAGCTGCAAAACGTTATGGGCAACCTTAAACAACAGACACGTAAACAATGAACTTTGAATTAGCAGACAAATTATACGGACTTCTCGAAAGTAATAAACTTGACGAAGCAATTGTTTTGACCGAACAGGAACTTAGAGAAATTCCGACAACTAATTTTCATAAAATTCTCGACAGAAACATATTGCATTTAACTTCTGACTTGGCAAAACATATAAGCGAGTTTGATATATCAACAAGAAAATTTTTGAAGAAAAAACAGGGGTTCATAAAAAATCTATTCGGTTCGGGAAATGAAATTAAACCTGCGGCTTACTATTGTGAGATGAACGGTTTTACAATCAACTATGATCGTTGGTATATAGACCTGTTTTCATTTGAAAATTACAGTTTGACAGATTGGGAATGGTTATCGGACTTTTATGACTCGTCAGCAAATGACTTGACTATTACAGGATTTGAAGACATTCAAAAAGTTTTTGAAGACGTTCACGAAAACAACAGATTTGAAGAGCCAAATATCGACAAAGCATATGGAGTATGTGAACTTTTAGTAATTCTAAGACTTCAAGAATTATTCAGAGAAGCTTACAAACCAAACAAAGACGTTTGGAGAAACATACCAATGTTTGTGACAGCTCACGACTACGACTTAATTTATAAAGCAAATAGAGACGAATGACAAGAAAGGCAGCCCATAACAGCACCTACAAGAAATTGGCGGTTCAGTGGTTAAATGAAACTTTGTGCTTCGTATCAAGTTCAGTGGTGGTAGACAGTTTTCGTCTCCGAAATCGCCAACTTCTTGTAGCTGTGTCTCGTCCTGAAATAGGTTGACAAAAAATCAACTTAAATTAGGACAAGAAAAATGGAAAAGTACGATCAAAATTTAAAAGAGCGGGTAATTGCAGATTACCTCTCGGGTGGCGGAACGTATCGCCAGTTGCAAGGCAAATATGGCATTGATTTTCGCTTGATACACCAGTGGGTTCAAGCGTTTAAGGGTTCAAACACCAATACGATGAAGCCGTCCAAACAGCAAAATGTAAAGCTAGATGAGGATTTACCGAGGGAGGTAAAGCAACTACAGGAAGAACTGCGGCAGGCAAGGCTTTACAATAAGCTGCTGGAAGCCTTGGTGGATATAGGTAAGGAAAAATACGGGATCGACCTGCGAAAAAAGAATGGCACCAAGCAATCTTGAAGGTGGAGCAATGCGAGCCTAACCGGGTTACCGGTTTGTGTTGCTCATTGCTTGGTTATAGCAGGCAGGCGTATTATCAGTTCCAAAAACAACAAGAAAAGGAAGCATTTCAATCAGAACTCATTGTTCAAGAAGTGCTTAAGCATCGTAAACTTCAAAAGCGTATTGGCGGTAGAAAACTCTTTGGTATGATGAATAGCTTTCTGCATCAACACGCCATTGGTATGGGTAGAGATGCTTTCTTCGATGTACTGCGGGCGTATGGATTACTGGTGCGTATCCGCAAGCGAAAGGCAAAAACTACCGATAGCAATCACCCATATCGCAAGTATCCGAACCTGATTAAGGAGTTCATCCCTATTGCTCCCAACCAGCTTTGGGTGTGCGATATTACCTATATTGTTATGGGTGATGGATTTGGCTACTTGAGTTTGATTACAGATGCTTACAGTCGGAAAATAGTAGGCTTTTGTTTACACAAAACGCTTTCTGCACAAGGCACTATAGCCGCTTTGAAGCAAGCACTAAAGAACAACCCTAACACCAAAGGATTGATACATCATAGCGATAGAGGCGTGCAGTATTGCTGCCATGAGTATGTAGAAATACTCCAAAGCAAGCACATCAAAATCTCTATGACCGAAAATGGAGACCCGCTGGAAAATGCGATTGCTGAAAGGGTAAACGGTATCTTGAAAACTGAACTTTTAAAAGAGCGTTTCCATTCGTTTGCAGAGGCACAAGAAGCCATAGCAATTGCTATTAGCACCTATAACCATCTTCGACCACACAACAGTATTGGTAATCTAACGCCTTTTGAGGCTCATTCCCTCAACCGCAGCGTGTTACCAAAACGATTATGGAAAAACTATTATCAACCAAAACAGAAGGAGGTAGTAATGGCTGAAGATTAGGTTTTCTCAGGCATTTGGGCTTCTAAAGTAATTCAACAAAAAAGCCGGATATTACTACCCGACTTCAAAAAACGAATTACTTCGTCAGCCACCGATTTATTTCCTGGCAGGTTGCTCCTCAGCAGAGCCTGCTTCCGCTTTCATCGGTAATGCAATATTAAAAGTTGTAAAGCAGATTTAGGATTAAAAACTAAATGTAAATTTGTGTCAGTGTTAACATCAAAAAATTGTCAACTTTTTTTAGGACGAGACACTGCCAACCGTTAGTGGCAATGACAGGACGACTACCCGAACCGACACTTCGACACCTGACCAGACAACAGTCCGACACAGAAAAAAATAAAAAATACCCAACGCACAGGAAAGGAAATTTTTTGCCAACGCATTTGGCACATTTGGTTTTTCCCGACACACAAACCAACGCTTCAAAAAACCAAAAGAGCCAAGCCGACCAAAGCCCACCCACCACCCCAAACTATTTTTAAAACATTTTCTAACTTTGTAACGAAATAACGTGAGTAAGAAATAAATATGACAACACTCTTTATTAAAAATATGGTTTGCAACCGTTGTATTATGGTGGTGCAAAATGAATTGGATAAATTGGACTTTGATGTAAAGAATATCAAATTAGGGGAAGTTATGCTTGCCAAAGAACCCACACCCGAAGAAAAAAGCAATTTAGATAAGGTTTTAATTCCATTGGGTTTTGAAATCATTGACGATAAAAAAAGCCGTATCATTGAGCAGATAAAGAATATAATTATTGACTTGGTACATCATCAGGACAACGATATTAAAACCAATCTTTCAGATGTATTAAGCAGTAAGTTATACCACGATTATAATTATTTATCCAACCTTTTTTCAGAAGTAGAGGGTACAACCATTGAAAAATATTTTATTGCCCAGAAGATAGAAAAGGTAAAAGAACTATTGGTATATGATGAATTGTCTTTGAGTGAAATTGCCTTTCGTCTGAACTATTCGAGTGTGGCGTATTTAAGCAATCAATTCAAAAAAGTAACAGGGCTAACACCGAGCCATTTCAAACAAATAAAGGTAGATAAAAGGAAGCCGGTAGACAGTTTGTAAATCTTACAAATCAATCCCAAAATTCCACAATAGCCACCACTATTATAATTGCCAACTTTGCAGTGTTAATTAAAACAATCGCAAAATGGCAGCAAATAATAATAAAGAAATCATCTATCTTCCGTTAGAAGATGTCGAAAGCGAACATTGTGCTTTAATCGTTGAAAAAGGATTGGCACAGGTTAAGGGAGTAGAAACCCACAAAGTAGAACTAAACAACCGCAGAGCAGCTATAACAGTAACAGATACCGAAGCAGTAGGTGAAGCGGTTAAAGCTATAAAAGAGTTGGGTTATGGCGTTTCCACTGTAAAAAATTCCTTTCCTGTTTTGGGTATGACTTGTGCATCTTGTGCAGGAAGTGCCGAAAGTATTGTAAAGTATCAGGAGGGCGTTGTAAATGCTTCCGTAAACTTTGCAACAGGTAATCTTACCGTTGAATACCTGCCCAATATGACCGATGCCACCAAGCTACAAAAAGCGGTACAGTCTATCGGTTATGATTTGCTGATTGAAGATGAAACCAAACAGCAGGAAACATTAGAAGCAATCCACGAAAAGAAATTCAAACAATTAAAGACGAAAACCATTTGGGCAGTTGTCTTATCCTTACCTGTTGTTGTAATTGGAATGTTTTTTATGGATATGCCTTATGGCAATGAAATTATGTGGGTATTCTCTACACCTGTTGTATTGTGGTTAGGTAGAGATTTCTTCGTAAATGCGTGGAAACAAGCCAAACACCGTTCTGCCAATATGGACACGCTTGTAGCGTTGAGTACAGGTATTGCCTATATTTTTAGTGTGTTCAATATGTTGTTTGCCGACTTTTGGCATCAGAGAGGATTACACGCACACGTTTATTTTGAAGCAGCGGCTGTCATTATAGCTTTTATTCTGTTGGGTAAATTATTGGAAGAAAAAGCCAAAGGAAATACATCATCAGCCATTAAAAAACTAATGGGATTGCAACCCAAAACCGTTATCGTAATACAAGCAGACGGAACAGAAAAACAAACTGCTATCGAAGATGTGAACACAGGCGATATTATCTTGGTAAAACCAGGTGAAAAAATTGCAGTGGACGGTATGGTTACTTCAGGTAATTCCTATGTTGATGAAAGTATGTTGAGTGGTGAACCTGTACCTGTATTGAAAAAAGAAAACGAAAAAGTATTTGCAGGAACGATAAACCAAAAAGGCAGCTTTCAGTTTGAAGCCGTTAAGGTTGGAAAGGAAACAATGCTTGCTCAGATTATCAAAATGGTACAAGATGCACAAGGAAGCAAAGCACCTGTACAAAAATTGGTAGATAAGATTGCGGGTATCTTTGTCCCCGTAGTTATCGGCATTGCCATTCTCACATTTATATTATGGTTCTTTTTAGGAGGCGATAACGGAGTTGTACAGGGATTATTAGCAGCCGTTACCGTATTGGTTATTGCTTGTCCTTGTGCGTTGGGATTGGCTACCCCTACGGCAATTATGGTAGGCGTTGGCAAAGGTGCTGAAAAAGGTATTTTAATAAAAGATGCTGAAAGCCTTGAATTAGCCAAAAAAGTAGATGCAATCATATTAGACAAAACAGGAACAATTACAGAGGGCAGACCACAGGTAACAGGCATTCAATGGCTCAACAATGATGATACCGCAAAAGATATTCTTTTGAGTATCGAAAAGCAATCAGAACACCCTTTGGCAGAAGCCGTGGTAAAACATTTGGACGGTGTTACAGCTACTCCATTATCAGACTTCGATAGCATTACAGGTAAAGGAGCAAAAGCCAATCATAATAACGAAACCTATCTTGTAGGCAATAAAAAACTATTGGCAGAAAACAACATCAATATTCCAAACCAATTACAACAACAAGCCGATGAATGGGGCAAACAATCGAAAACCGTTATTTGGTTTTCAGACAGCAAACAAGCTCTATCTGTAATTGCTATTTCTGATAAGATAAAAGAAACATCGGTAGCAGCCATAAAGGAAATGCAGGAAATGGGTATTGATTTGTATATGCTTACAGGCGATAACGAAGCCACAGCAAAAGCCATAGCAGAGCAGACAGGCATCAGACACTATAAAGCCGAAGTATTGCCACAACACAAAGCCGATTTTGTAAAAGAATTGCAACAACAAGGCAAAACTGTTGCAATGGTTGGGGACGGTATCAATGACAGTACCGCATTGGCAACAGCAGATGTGAGTATAGCGATGGGTAAAGGTTCGGATATAGCAATGGACGTAGCCAAAATGACAATCATTTCATCAGATCTTACCAAGATTCCACAAGCAATTAGGCTTTCAAAACAAACTGTAGCTACTATTAAACAAAACTTGTTCTGGGCATTTATCTATAACCTTATCGGTATTCCAATTGCAGCAGGTATTCTCTACCCGATAAATGGATTTTTACTTAATCCAATGATTGCAGGAGCAGCAATGGCATTGAGTTCTGTGAGCGTGGTAAGTAACAGTTTGCGGTTAAAATGGAAAAAGTAAAGCATTGAACCAAAATAGTAACGGATAAAAAGAAAAATATGGGACAAGAACACAACCATTCGCACAGTTCGAACAAAAAAACCTTAACCATCAGCCTTGTTATTATTACGACTTATATGGCAGTAGAGGTTATCGGTGGTTTGATTACAAACAGCCTTGCTTTATTGGCAGATGCAGGGCATATGCTGAGCGATGCTATTTCATTGTTCATTGCCTTAATGGCTTTTAAATTCAGCAGTAAAGTAGCCGATTATGGTAAAACGTATGGATATAAACGGTTTGAAATATTAGCTGCGATTATCAATGGAGCAACGCTGATACTGATTTCAGTTTATATTATATATGAAGCAATCGAACGTTTCCAAAATCCGCCCGAAATTCAATCCTACGGAATGCTCATTATTGCATTTATAGGCTTATTGGTCAATGTGCTTGTAGCTTGGATAATGATGCGTGGAGCTGATGTAAAGGAAAACCTCAATATGCGTGGAGCGTACCTGCACGTCATCAGTGATATGTTGGGTTCGGTTGGTGCCATCATCGCAGCTTTGCTCATTCTATTCTTTGGTTGGAGTTGGGCAGACCCTCTAGCAAGTGTTATCGTTTCCATATTGGTATTGCGAAGCGGATACTTAGTTACCAAATCATCGGTACACGTACTTATGGAGGGTACACCCAATAATGTAGAAATAGAAAAAGTAACGGACAAAATCTTAAAAACAGACGGTATTCAAAACATTCACGACTTACATATTTGGACAATTACAAGCGGACTGAACGCTTTGACTTGCCACGCAGTTGTGAATGAAAAAATGACGATTGAAGAAAGCGAAAAAATGCTTCGTAAAATAGAACACGACTTGGAACACTTAAACGTTCATCACGTAACCATTCAGTTGGAAACACCTGCACACAAACACGATAATTCAATATTGTGCAGCGTAAAGGCAGAACCAACAGCACACGAACATCATCACTGATTTCAGTAAATCTCACAAATCAAACAATAAATAACACAACAACGCAGAATGATAATGTACTGAAATTTGCAGTATCAAATATCAATTAAAATTTTAAAAAATGATAGTAAGAAAAACAGCAATAGCAGCACTTGCATCAATAGCGATGTTTGTTGCATCTTGTGGAAACAGTAACAACCACAACCAACACGATGGCCACGACCACGCAACCGAAACAGCCGTAAGCAGTACGGAAACACAAAAAGCCAATCGTAATGAAAATGGCGAATTGATTGATGCAGAAGGTAATATCATTACAGGTTGTCCCGGACATAAAGAAATGATAGGCTCGCAAGGCGATATGTGTCCGAAATGTGAGTATATGACAATGATACCTATCACTTGGGATATTGACGGAGTAGATACCGTAAGAGTTACAAGTTTGCCCGACTATAATCCACCTGCCGACAAACTCAAAAAATAAAAACAATCATTAAATAACAATTCAAAATTCAATAAAATGGAAAATAAAGAATTTCAATTCAAAACCAATCTCAACTGTGGAGGTTGTGTATCAAAAGTAAAGTCAGATTTAGATAATGCCGAAGGAGTCTGCCATTGGAAGGTGGACACGGATAATGCCGATAAAATCCTTACCGTGAGTTCAAAAGGAATTACGGAAGAAGAAGTAATTGCTATCGTTAAAAGCAAAGGTTTTAAAGCTGAACCAATAGCGTAAAGACTTTTGAATATCGGGTAGTCAAAATAGTTATTCCGATAATAAATCCAACACACAGGCAAGCACATTACGCATTTTGGCAACCACACAAAGCCAATAAAAATGCGTAAAGAGCTTGCCTTTTCCCAACCCGAGAAAAAATTTCCTTCCCCCTCTTTTTTTTTTCAGCCGACACACAACCCAATAGACAACGGACGACCAATAGCCACAGCCACTAACATTTAGCGTAATAGACGAAAAAGCCCCATAAAAAAAGCCCCGACATGCTGAGCAATGTCTGGGCTTTTTTGTTCTATTACGTGTTGGCCGATACCGGGCTCTATGCTAAGGGTCAAAGTAAATCCTCTGCTTCTTCATCTTCGGATTTTGGGAGGCGCTTTTTCATGCTTTCGGAGCGATTTTGGGAGTTTGCTTGCATGGTTTCTACTTGGTTTGGACGGTTTTCTGTTGCTTGATTGCTTGCTTGTCCTTTTTTGCTTGGTTTTCTTTTGGTTAATCCATGGCTTCGCCCTGCGATGCCAATTTCTCTTTTTGCATCGCCGGGTTCAGGCTGGGTTTGTTCGAATCGGGGTGTTCCTGCGTCTATTCCCGTTCGCTTGATGGGGTATTGTCCGTTCTCGTTTATTCCGGTGGCTTTTGCAAGCTGCTGCTCCAGGTCCTGGGCCTCTGCACTTCTACCAATTCCAATCTCCCTTGCTTGCAACAGCCACACAACAAAGGGTCCTGCCCTGTGCGT
>JAKLJI010000009.1 GCA_023151275.1 Bacteroidia bacterium
GTTGAAAATTGGTATGAATACATCAATGAACCAACTATTGCTGATGCTATACTCGATAGAATCGTACCAAAAGCACATCGTTTTGACTTAAAGGGGGACTCCCTAAGAAATAAAAAATAACACTACTATTGTATTGATTTTTGCAGCGCGTTTTTGTGGTACACTTTCATCCGGAATCACTGGTACAGTTCATCCGGAATATTCAATGATTTCATCCAACTTAATTAAAGAGTACTTAAAACAAAATGATTTTCGCCAAGTCGGCAAAATCAAAAAAGACAATAATGGAGAACTTGGGTTTGAATTTGAAGAAAATTACAATGACATTCAAAATCATGCAATAATAATTTGGTGTGTATTTAAAGAGGATAAAGCAAGTATTATCTGGAGAAGTGATACAAATAAAGGTGCCATTGGCAGGCTACGCGATGTGTTGGGAGGTTGGAGGAATAAAAGTAATAAAGCAGGAAATGCACACACTAAAAATATTTCGGATTTAATAGGGAAAAATTGCCAGATACTTATATTTGCCAAATATGGAGTTTCTCAATTGCCAGAGGGCCAAAATGGGATAAATATACTCAAGTCAAAAATGCCTCTAAACGGCAGGAATCCAGACAATACCATGAAAGAATACCAAGATTACTTTAAATAAGATACTTGCGAAAGCATAAACATCTAAAATAAACATTTTAGGGCAGAATTGGTAAAGCCATGGGATAGTGTCAAGATAAGCGGGACAACCATTTGCTTAGTTGTGGGTCTGGATTCATTAAACTATTTACTGACCGAGTCTTGGATTATCAATCATTCTTTTCATCGTATCAAATAATGCTTGATAGAAGGATTCATCTTTTGCATATAGCTTGTATAATTCCAATTCTTTTTTCCTTTGCTGTCCCATTACTTCATCCAATATTTTCTTGAATGCTAGGTCACGATTCTGTGCATCTTTGTTGTCGGCGACCTTTGTTTTAAAATCCGGGTGGGCTTGAATATGTCTGCTAATAGAAATAAATTTCACCCGCTGGTCTTCTGGTGTTGCATCCCAACCATGAAACCATCTTTCATTGAATGATTTTATGATTTCATCCAAGGGATCTTTTTCTTGGCCACCTCCGTGTGCGCCTCTCGGATTAGGATTCTGTGGGTCTAATTCTGTTGGAGAATCATCTAATCCAATAGAGTGATTCAATTTTGTTCGCTCAAGGCCGTAGGTTGAAAGGTCAACAGATTCCAAAAGCTCATCTATCAATTCATCCTCTTTGGTTTTTACGATTAATTTAGGTATCAAAAATTTCAAAAACCAAAATAGCTTTTCCCAATCTAGCACTTCATAGGGCATGATGGATGCCATCTGTCCGTAAATCTTTACAAACTGCTTTGCTTTTATTTTATAGTCAGCCTTCAGTTCATCTTTTAAATCCAACTCACTATTAAAGCGATATGCTGCTTTGTCTATGATTGGACTAAGCTTTTGTGCATCTAATCCATTAAAGTATTTTGTGACGAAATCCTCAACTTCTTCCCATTCATAAACGCCAACATCATCTAATGTTCCTTTCAATTCATGCAATACATTAACATCCGTTGCGCCACTCAAAGTTGTTGAAGTATAAAATGGGTCAAATGCTGCTTTAATGTCCTCCACTTCATTAAAGAAGTCCAAAACGAATAGGTCCTCTGTCTTTTTGCCCAACTTATCCGCGGCACGATTTAAACGGCTGAGCGCTTGCACAGCCAATACACCTTGCAGTTTTTTGTCAACGTACATGGTGCAAAGTTTGGGCTGGTCAAAACCTGTTAGGAATTTATTGGCGACTATTAGCATGCGATAATCATCTGATTCAAAATAATCGCGGGTATCCTTTTCGGCAAAGCCATTTAAGTCTGCCTCCGTATACTCAGCTCCATCCACAGTTTTCTTACCTGAAAATGCAATGGCAATTTTGAATGGGTTTCCTTTCTCTTTTAGAATTTGTTTGATGGCAAGGTAATACCGAATAGCTGATTCAATATTCTGTGTGATAACCATTGCTTTGGCCTTACCCTTGAGCTTTTTGGTATTATACACTTTTGAAATAAAGTGTTCCAGCATTATCTCGGCTTTGGTGCCAATCGTTTGCTTATGCCTTTCTACATAAGCACGTAGTTTTTTCTGGGCTTTCTTAGTGTCGAATAATGGATTGTCCTGAATGGATTTCTCAATTTCGTAATAGCTTTTGTAAGTTGTGTAATTGGCAAGCACATCTAAAATAAACCCTTCTTCAATAGCCTGTTTCATGGAGTACAGGTGAAAGGGTTTGAATTTGCCATCTTCTTGCGGTGTACCAAATCGCTCAAGTGTTGCGTTTTTGGGTGTTGCCGTGAATGCCAAATACGACGCATTCCCTTTCATTTTGCGAGCCTGCATTGCTTTTAGAATCTTGTCTTGTGCATCTTCTTCGTCCTCTTCGCTTTGGCCAGCACCCATTGCCTCATTCATTTTTCCTGCTGCTGTTCCGCTTTGTGAACTATGTGCCTCGTCAATAATTACAGCAAACCGCTTGTCGCTTAAATCGGCAATTCCATCCACAATAAATGGAAATTTCTGAATGGTAGTGATGATGATTTTTTTGCCCTGCTCCAAACCCTCTTTTAAATCTTTTGAAGAAAAAGCAGGAGCAACAATATTCTTAACCTCTGAAAATTCCTTGATGTTTTCACGCAATTGTTTGTCCAACAATCGCCTGTCGGTTACTACAATTACCGAATCGAACAAGGGATTTTGAATTCCCTTTGCGCCCGGTAAGCCGTCTCTTTCCGGATAGGTTTCAATTAATTGATAGGCTGCCCAGGTGATTGAATTTGACTTGCCCGAACCGGCTGAGTGTTGTACTAAGTATGTGTGACCAACACCATTTTTTGCTGCATGGTCTAATAACTTCCTAACGACATCCAATTGGTGATATCTTGGAAAATACAAAGTTCGTTTACTTAAGGCATCTGTCGGACTCCCATCAAAACGAACAAAATGCTGCATGATGTTTGCCAAACTTTCCTTTGTGAAAATCTCCTCCCACAAAAACGATGTTTTATGTCCGAATGGATTAGTTGGATTCCCTTTCCCATTGTTATTCCCTTTGTTGAATGGCAGAAAAAAGGAATTATCTCCATCTAATTTGGTACACATATACACTTCATCTGTATCCACGGTGAAATGAACGATACAGCGACCAAACTGAAGCAAAGGCTGTTTGATATCCCTATCTTTTTTGTATTGTTTGATGCCATGAACCTTGGCGGTTTGCCCAGTCCATGCATTTTTAAGTTCGAGCGTAGCAATAGGTAAGCCGTTTATAAACACCACCATATCTATCTCTTCGCGTTGGTTCTCTGTATTGTATCGAACCTGACGGGTTACACTAAATTCATTGTTCTCAAAATTATCCTTTACTGCCTTGCTGCTACTAGCCATTGGTACCTGATACAGGAGTGTGAAGTGTGCATCTTCAACTTCCAGGCCTTTGCGAAGCAAGCGAAGTGAGCCATATTTCTTAATCATCCGATCAAGACGTTCCAGTACCTTAAGTTTCCAATCGGATGACCGTTTCAGTTTGTCGAGTTCTTCTTTTTGTGTTGTTTCTAAAAAATGCCAAAAACGTATTTCGTCAATTGCATACTGTGCATTAAAATCACCTGAACTGCCTATGTAAAAGCCATTTCCGCCTTTATAAATCCCAATAGGTTCAGCTGTTACTCCTTCAGCTTCCCTTAATTCTTCTAAGCAGGTGCCTGTTAAGCTTTTTTCTATTGCCGCTTCTAGGGCTTGTTCATTGGTTTTACTTACCATAATTAGTTTCTATATACTTCAAAAGTTCCGATTCAAATTGGCTTAAATCTGTTCCTTCCTTTACATATGCAGCCGGGATTAACGTGCGGTAATCGCCATCCAAACTAAATTTGTCAATTTGATGGGCATTCGCATAGATATCAACCAAATGCCCAACCTTAGTTCCTAGGTCAGTATTAAACTTCATAACCTCAATAACCTGTTCAATACTTTCTACAGCGTATTTATCCGCACCAGTGTATTTTGTCATATCAATTGAGCATAAAGCGAAACAATTGGAGTTTTCGTGAGCCTTTAATGTTTGATTCCTTGATATTCGGATTGGAGTATTATCAAGCCATTTAGATTTTACTTCAATATAATAAACAGGCTTTTCTTCGATGTAGATGATTATGTCTTGACCATCTTGTTCACTAACCACTTTGGCATTAATATTTTGAGCAAGTCTTTTCAGAAGCACATCTTCTAAATGGTTCCCAATTTTCTTTTTATATTGCATTTCTGCTTCTTCTTGCTGTTTTCTAATCAAGGCGTCTTCCCCGAGTTTAATCAGCTCATCAAGATTCGGATGGCCGGCAATGCCTGCTAGTCTCTTTATTACAGCTTCATCTTGACTTAAAATTGTGAAGGAATCTGCTCCGTCTGCAAGTTGAACTAAAATTGTTGCCTTGTTTCGTGAAGTGGCAGGAAATAAACTTTCATATGTTTGCCATAGTGGTTGATCTTCTTTGAAGTTTTTAATAATGTCGAGTATTTCCGGCTTAAATGGGTGATCCTCCATACGGATATCTTTTCCTAACTCACCGAAAAACCGTTCTTCAATATCCGAAGTCAAATCCAAGGGTTTGATGGATTTCATTTCTTCATAAAGATTCTCAATTACTTCATGTGCAAGCCTTGCTCTTACAGGTAGGTTTCCTTTCACGATTTTGTCATGTAGGTCTTTAACAAATTCGGGTATGTTGTTGTCCTTGTAGAGTGATGCGATACTCTTAAGTTCGCACAATTGGTTTGGATAAACATCAAAGCCCAGAAATATTTTCTTGACATCCGCATAATTGAAAGCTTCTTTTAAAATATTCGCCAACTGGGTTAAATTTTCTTTTGTCCATTCAGTGTCCTTATCGCTGATGTCATTTAGAAACACTTTAAACAATGTATTCTGCCCTTTTCTGATGTCAATATTATCTTCTCCCGGTATAGAAGGCAATATGATTTGATCGATATTCAATCCATAATGTGCTTCAATCAGTTTAATGACTTTAACAGGACCACTTGCAGAATCTTCTTTAGGAATGATGCTGGCATATTGAATTAATGAAGCCAGATAATTTTCAGGCAGATTTGCCGAACGGGTGTTGTCCTTTATGTGTTGATCCAATGAAGCATTGATTAACTCCATGTAATTTCTTCTGCCAAAATTTTCAAACTCCAAGTCTTCAAGTAAAAATGAAGTATCAATTTGTCTGTTTGTAATTTTTTGATTGATTACATCCGCCAATGGAATAAGCGAAGCTGTCAGGTCAACTGACTTACTCAATTCAACTTGTCTTTTAAATTGACCTTTGATATTCGGAAGCAGGCTTTTATTAGCAAACAGTTCAGCTTGGCCTTTGCGAATCAATTCTTTGTATAAAAGAATAAGTTCTGATTTTTCAAAGGATTCAATTTTGCCTTCTGTCTGGATTTTATCGGCAATATCGGCAAAGCCAATTTTTTTAATGTCTGAAATATTCCAGTCATCAATGAGTTTTGTCCAAATAGGGATGAGCTCTGATTTTGGTACGCTATCATAGAATTTGCCGACAATATTGTAAATCGATGAAAGTGTTGGTTCATCGGCTTCATGGATGACTGAGTCATTAAGGAAAATGGCTTCCTGTGCAGAAATTCTTGTAGTCTTTGTTTCTACAAATGGCAGTGTCTTAAACTTGTTCGTCCACTTTTCTTTTAATTCTTTGAAATATTTGTTTAGCTCTGCATCATCCGAACTTACAGGAAAATTGATTTCAGCCAATAGGTGTGGATTTTCAATTTTTGAAAGATGGTTTTCCAGAAATGCAAAAATCAAATCCGATGCTTCTTGCATCAACTTTTGATTGGCTAATTCCTCCGTCTTATTTTTTTCGTTTTCAGAATTAAGGTGTAAACCATCTCTTGGCTCTGTAGGCTGAAAGTTTTTGGAATGAATAACGAAGTTGAATCCGAAATGCTCAGTGCCAATTAGTGGATAGAAAAGAAAAAGTCTAGGCAAACTGGCTGGCAATAAAGCTGCCCGGCCTATTAATTCAATAGTTGATGGATTGCTGTCAATAGGAAGTATGATGATGAGTCTGTCCGTTTTGAGATAGTTTATTTTTCTAACCTCCCCATTTACTTGTATTTCTCTCGAATGAAAATACTCATTAGTAGCTTCATGTTCATTCTTTATATAGACTGTGGAATGGCCATGATTATCGACAACTGTAACCCTCTTCAATCTGTCATTGAATATCATGACAAAAGGAAGAATAGTGTTTAATGATTCAATAGCCTCAATAGCTCTTTTTTTGTTTAAATCGTTATTGAAACCAAATTTGAAAACTGTTTTAGGAAGCGAGTCATAGGTGAGTGGCTCGTTCAATAGTTCAGTAACCTTTCTTCGTAGGTTGCTGATTTCATCGCATAGCTTCTCCCAATCTTGCGTGCTTCGGTCAATAATAAGGTCGGTGAACTTTATATGTCCGTTTAAGGAACTATCCGTTTGTTCCCCTTCAAATTCATCTTGTATGGCTCCACTAACTTTTACCATATCGCCAAAAGAATGGGATGTCATAAAACCAGTACCGTACTGACCAATAGCGTCTGTTTCTTCTCGTTCAAGTTTTTTCTCTGACAGCGTTTTAGAGCTAACTTGTGTAAACAAACAATCAAGGGTATGCATGGTAAAAGGCACACCGTTGTGTGAAAAGATAAGTTCTGTATCTAAAAGATGGAGTTCAATTTCACACGATGGACTTAAATCCACAGCATTTTGAAACAGCTCCCAAATGGCTCTTTTGGCGTGGTTGGGGCCAATCTTCTTGATGCCCTGAATAATTTTATCAGCGTGTTGCTTTAGGTCATTACGCTGGGTTCGGTACAAGTATTGGTCGGCTCTTGATATTTGTGTTTCCATAGAATTTTATTCCCCTTTATTTCCTCATTTACATTAATGTCTTTGAAGTTGTAACATATTACCTCATGAATTTTATTGTGGTTTGATACAATCATACTAGACTCTTCTTAGTCCAGATTCCCTCCTTCAATTTCATCAATTTCTTCTTCAACATCAGACCATTCAAAGTCACAGTCAGGGCATTCATAACACAAGCCATTATGATAGGCTTGTTCGGATCCGCAATTGGGGCAACATACTTCCATAGTAAATTAAATTTTAAGTTTATAAATGTGGTTTAAATATTGTTTAATCATTTCCTTTATCCCGTCTTTCCCTATCTTGTTGAATGAAAGACCAGCCGTATCCTCAAAGTACTTTTTAGGGAAACGCAAAGGAGATAGCATCCCCATATTTTTATTTGAAAAATGGGCCGCATTCCGCAGGCAGTCGTAATATGCCCGTTGTGCCATTCGACCGCCCAAATAAGGGAATCCGTTTTCCTTCGGCTCTATGTAGCCACTTTCTTTTTCGTTAACGTTTTGAAGCCATTGCAGAAATGCAGAAAAAGATTCGGGAAAAGCGACAACTTTGTTTTTAATTCGATGCTTCCTGAATACGTGGTTGTTCAAGTAATTGACATCGTTTAGTATTTGTAAATAATGGTCGTTGAATTCATTCTTGATTTGCCGAGATTGAATCTGTAGGGCAGCGAAAAGGGCAAGTGTAAAATGTTGTTCTTCATCGAACTCCACAATTCTTGATCCTAACTTGGGGTGATTAATGATAATTCCATCTACATAATGAGAAAGGCTTTTTGAGCCAAACAATAAATTAGACTGAAGCTCCACTAGGATTGTTGTGAAGTTAGCTTCAATTGTAGAGTTGAATCCATAGTCC
Source organism: Bacteroidia bacterium (assembly GCA_023151275.1). Lineage (GTDB taxonomy): Bacteria > Bacteroidota > Bacteroidia > UKL13-3 > UKL13-3 > CAISCU01. The sequence goes on from JAKLJI010000009.1 coordinate 7,869, forward strand.
TTAAAATTATCAGAAAGGAACAAATCGCTGGATGAAATGGGCTTTGCAATACTTTTTGATAGCAGGGTATCAACACCTATCAATTCTGTCAGTGCATTAAAAAATCGGGTTTCATCTTTTTCCGGGTCAACATTTTTCGTGCTTGAAATATGCTTGCTCACCACGGGAGCAGGTTGATCTTCTTTTGTAGGAACGCTTGATTGCAAGACTAGGTTTGGAGAGCCGGACAATGCATTGATGATAGATACTGCTGGAGACTGCACCCTTCCTGAAATATATTTTCGGGCTTCGGAGTTGGTGGGGTGGGCAACATTTAGATACAAGCTATATAGCTCGTCTAAGTCTATGCTTTCATAACGCTGTTTTCCTTCGCGAATAAATTTAACCTTACCGCCCTCTACCAAAATAGAGTGATACCTTTTGTTGTTTACACTCCACACTTGGCCTAGTTGAGCAATCTGTTGGATAAAAGTGGTTTGATCTAATCGTTTCATGGCTACAATCGCTTATTTAAATGAATTTACTTTTATTTTCCCCGTTACCGCACTGTCTATAAGGGTAGATTTTAACTCTTTCAGTTTTTCTATCTGCTTTTCCTGCAAAGCAATGGTCTTGTCGATTTTGGCAGATTGGGTTTCAATGTGTTTGGCTATAGTCTTTTGTTCTGCTAAAGGCGGTAAAAGAACAGGTAATTTTTTAAGCAATTCTTGACTCAAAGAAGCTCGTATTACAAGATTCATTTCTTTCACAAAAAATGCTCTATGTAATTTACTACTGAAGTAGTATTTTGAGAAAGTAGGATCGAGAAATTTATCTTTTGGTCTAAATCGAATTAAAAAACCAGCAAATGTAGCTTTCTCAATAGTTTTCAAGCATGTTGAGGAGAATCCTATTTCCTCAATGGTTTCAGATGTACGAGTAAAGAAGATATCTCCTTCTTTAACTGAATAGTTTTGCTGATCTTCATCTGTTGACTTAGCTAATCCATCGACACTTACAGGAAGTTCAATGTTTTTATAAACATCACTATAACTAACAAAGGGATAGCCTTCACCAAAATATTCTGCGCCTGCACTAATTCCGTTTTGTGTTGTTCCAATAAATCGAAGTCTCTTCATCTCCCAACCCTCCGGTATCTCCCCTATCCATTCCACACCGCTGTGTTTGACTTCGGCAGGCTCAGTCCATGCATTTTGGCCGGGGTTCCATACTTTTTTGCCCGTTACCAAATCTTGAATGATAATCTGCTTGCGTTCTTTGAGCAAGACTATCATCTTTTCTTTTTGGGCAATGGCACGGTCTATTTTGGCGGTTTTGTCGTCTAAGAAATTTGCGATGGCGGTTTGTTCTTCGATTGGGGGAAATGCCAATAAACTGTTCGAAATGTGGTTAAAATTGATTGTTTGCCTAACACCAGAACCTAATAATTTCATGTAAGCAACATCATAACGATGCAAGAGATAATTGAAATACGATTTGTTTATATCAATAGAGTTCTTCAACACAATATAACCTGAACTTACGACCACATTGATTTCAGATAAACCAATTCTTAGACTAACTAGGTCATAATTCAAGTTTAAAGGATTTATCAAAAATTCACCAGCTAAAACTTCTTGGTAAGATGCCTTTGTTGATTCAGGTATTTTTTCATCATCCTTAAAAACCACTTTACCATAGCTGATGGATCCACAGTTCAAATCAGGATTAGTGACTTTTTTCTTTTCATGAAAAAAATGTTTGAGCTTTTTGATTTCCCAATGGTCAGGAATTTCACCCATCCAATATTCCCCCGAATCCTTATAGGCTCGATATTTTGAGAATGTTGCCTTTGTTGCTGTCATTTCCATTAGCTCAGATTTAAAATGTCCATAATTAAACCATCGCTTTCTTTGTCCAATGCCAAAATCTCTTCGCTTACCTCTTCAATGCTTCGCAAAGGTTTGTGTTGGTAGAAGTATTTGTTGAAACTGATTTCATAACCGATTTTGGTTTTGTCTAAGTCAATCCAGGCTTCTGCTACATGCGGTTTCACTTCTCGCAAAAAGTAGTAGTGTATGCTTTCATTTAGCGGTACATTTTCACTGTCTCGCAAATCGCTTTGGCTTTCGTAGGTAATGTACTCGTCTTTTTTGCCTGTTGGGTAATAACCAAAATCGGGTAGCTGCTCTTGAGTGCAATCCAGATGGTGTAGGAGTTTGTCCAGTTTGTCTCCGCTAAGTTTTTCCGTTTTTTTAATCACCTTTTCAGCGGTTTCGTCATACCAGCTTACTTCGTTCATAATCACATTCAGTTGCGAAGCCGATGGTTTAATTTCATGCTTCTTCACGGCTTGTTCCACTTTTTCACGGAACAGATTGAAGTCGCTGTAAATGTCTTCCCCTATCTCAAGTTTTAACAAATTGGCAAAGCCAAGCAGTGATTTATACTTTTCCCAATGGGCAGGGCTGCACAGTTCTTTTCGGTGTTTGGCGGTTAAATCAAATCCGCTTTTGTCGCACCATTCCAAAATATCTTTTTCAAGTTTATTCAACTCGTTATAAACCTTTTCGCCATAAGTTTCATATGCCCATTTCATGGGTTCTTTCAGCGATTTATCAAAACGCAGTTCTGCAATGCGTTCATTAGTAAACTGTGCTTTCAGGCGGGCAGGGCGGTCAATGGTTACTTTGTAATAACCAAAATCTGTATTGTTAAATACCTTGGCAGCCAAACCATCTTCACCTTTGCGTTCTATGTTTTGGAAGTTAGTGTAGGCATCTTGAATATCTTTTACATGTTCAGGACGCAGTTCGCAGTTCTTTTCTCCTAAATTTTTACGCAGTTTGGCAAAGCGTTGCGAAGCATCAATCAAAATCACCTTTCCTTTTCGTTTGGCTTCTTTGTGGTTGCTCAAAAACCAGATGTAAGTGGTAATGCCCGTATTGTAAAACAAGTTGTTAGGCAATTGCACAATGCAATCCAGCCAGTCGTTTTCAATTATATGTCTGCGGATATTGCTTTCGCCACCTCCTGCATCACCGGTAAACAAACTGGAACCGTTGTGAACAGAAGCAATTCGAGAACCCTGCGGACTTTGGCTTAATGGCTTCATTTTGGTTACCATTTCCATTAAGAAAAGCAATTGCCCATCAGAAGAACGTGGCGTAGCATCTACTTCTTCGGCATTTCCCCAATAGTCTTTCAGCGTTACTACAAAACGTGGGTCAATGATATCCTTCCCGTCTTTGATGTATTTTAAATCCGTTGCCCAAGATTTTCCATAAGGCGGATTAGAAAGCATGAAATCGAACGTATGCCCTGAAAATTCATCTGCTGAAAGGGTTGAGCCTACACGAATGTTTTCGGGGTTATTCCCCTTAATCATCATATCCGATTTGCAGATGGCATAGGTTTCATCATTGATTTCCTTGCCAAACAAATACACATCACCTTTGGCTTTTATGGAGCCTTCTTCGTCCTTGATAAAATTCTGAGATTCTGTAAGCATACCACCCGAACCACAAGCAGGGTCGTAAATAGTCATTACAGGCGGCAATTGGTCTTTGATGGGTTCAAACACAATATGCGTCATCAGGTCAATTACTTCACGTGGCGTAAAGTGCTCTCCCGCTTCTTCGTTGTTTTCTTCGTTGAATTTGCGAATCAGCTCTTCAAACACATAACCCATTCCCAGATTGGAAAGTGGTGGCAGTTTTCGTCCTTCCGGGTCTTCCTTTTCAAATGGAGTAAGGTTGATGTAAGGCGAAGTGAATTTCTCCAACACATCCAACAACACATCTTTGGAAGCCATGTGCCGGATTTGGCTTTTGAGTTTAAACTTCTCAATAATTTCCTTCACATTGGGGCTAAAGCCATTCAGATAATCTTCAAAATTGGCTTGCAAGATTTGCTGGCTGTTTGTGGCTGTGTCGTAAAGTCTTTGTAATGTCCATTCGCTTGTATTGTAAAACACATAGCCACTGGCTTCACGCAAACCTGTTTCGTCCCATTCGGTAAAACCTGCTTCGTTTCTTTGAAAAGCCAATTCTTCCATCACGGCTTCTTTGGTTGGTTCGAGTAAAGCATCTAATCTTCGTAAAACTACCATTGGCAGAATGACGTCACGGTATTTTCCTCTTACATATACGTCTCGCAAGCAATCGTCAGCGATTGACCATATAAAGGATATTAATCTGTTGTGTACGGCTTGATTCATTTTTTCTTCTAATTCGTTTTTTGTTTTTGTGCTTCAACCAAATTAAATAACTCCCATAAGGATAATCGAAACCAAGGAACAATTAAGTCTCTTAACTTATTACAATCTGAATTTGTAATTCTTTTTGGTACACGGATACCATCTTTTTCTTCCATTTGTATGTGTTGAAATTTAGACCTGAGTTGATAAATGTTCTTAAAGTTTTGTCCTATTTCTTGTTCTTTACCTCCTTTATTAATCAAATGATTGTAAACATCGGTTTCTTTAAGGCCTATATAGGTTTTGGATATCGTCTCTTTTTGATCAATTTGAATATATTTCAGTAAAAAGTTATCATAGCATTTTAGAGCACTGTCTGTCCAGCTTTTAATTCTCCTTCCCCAGATGTGTTTAACGGATATACATTGCTCTAAACAATCCTTTGCATTTTCATTTGATGATTGATAATAAGGAGCACCCAGCCATTGTTGTATATCCCATTGAAGTTCGGTATCAGTGATGTCCTTCGTCAGAAACTCAACAAATTGATTATTCAGTCCATTTAGCAGGTCTTTAACTTCTGTCGCTATATAAGCAAGTTGATAATCCGGGGTTGAAGCACCGGAAAATGTCTGCATTGTATTTCTTAATTCCGTAAACTTCATAAGCCCATTTGTTTTACCAGTTCGTCCATGCTATTCACCCGGTTTGTATCTTTTTTCCAATAGTCTAGTGTAATTAATTTCAGGTAGTTGCTCGATTCTTTGCTCAGCTGCACTTTCAATGTTGATTTTAATTGCTGATCATCTGAGTGTTTAATCAGCATACAATACAAGGCATACCTTACTAATTCTGAATTTTCAGCCTTTAAATATTTAAAAAATTCTCTCAGCTCTCTATCAATGTATTCAAAATTGTAGGTAAGGCAGATTATTACATGATAGCGGTAACATTCGTAATTCTTATCGGTTAGATAAATAGATATAAGTTCTTCTCTCAATTTCGTATTGCCACGATAATGTTGAAGTGTTAAAACATAGTTGCTAGCTCTCCAGTAATATTTCTTCAAAGCGAATAACCAATAGGGAAGTAGCTCATCATTGGCTTTCACTTGCTTGTATTCAGAGAGTGAACGCAAAGCGGTACCGTATTTAGCACTAAGCCTAATTAAATCTATATCATCTGTTTTTTCGGGGTTAGCTAGTTCAAGTGAATCACTTTTAAATAGAGCAGGAAGTTCCTTTTCAACCTCGCTTACTTCTTTTTCCCAGAATTCAATGATTTTGTCTGTGTCGGTAATATTCTCAAGATGTTTTTTTACATCGCTTTCACCCTTCTCTTCCGGTGATTGTTCACTTAAGCTTAACAATGATTTTATGACGTTACTTTCCAGTCCACCACCAGAAAGTTCAATGAAAAAAGTTTCATCTCCTGTGTAGTCATTGCCAACAACTTCAAATCTCCGTAACTCTTTAACTGTTTCATCTTCATTGGCTGCATCGATTAGGGTTATGCCTGTCTTTTTAGAGTTGATGGAAAGGCCGTTTCCCTTTAGATAATTATCAATAAGAACTAACACATTCCTCAACTCACTTTCTGAATATCCATAAATTTTAATATCGTCCATGTAGCGGTAATACTTGAACGCTTCACTTATCAGCTGTTTGTCGAGTGGATATAAAAGAAGATTCGCTAAAAGGTATGATGGCTGTGGACCTTGAGGAATACCAACTCCCGGTGTACTACTTTCTTTTGTGCCTGACCAGGCATTTAAACAAACTGAAAGCAAATCCAAAATTTCATCTTCTACTTTAAAATGAGTACTTAGTGTCAGTAATAAGTTGTAATGTGGTATAGAGTCGAAAAAGCCTGTTATGTCCGTTTCAAACTTATGTGTTGCCTTGTCTCGCTCTATGGCTTTAATTACCGAGTCCTTAAATCTGATGAATAATGATTTCCAAAACTTGAAAAAGAAATACTTTGGATTTTCCTGTTTCAAAAGGTTAGTTCCTTCTTTGCTATCCGGCATTAAGATTGAACCAAAAACAAAATCATCATGCTCTGCCAACAAATCGTAATTTCTCTCTGCAATAACATTCGCAATAGCTTGATACACTAAAGCATCTTCAATCATCAAAAGCGTCTTTGTTCTTTGCGTTCCTGATGATTTCGGCTCATAATATTTAAAGCCACGTTGTGGAGTATATTTTTCGGAAATAAGTTTTTCTGAAAGTTGTTTTAAGTTTTTGTCAAGCTGAGCACCAAATGAATGAATACCGAAACGGTCTTTCACCATTCGCTCCGGCCAGCATACTATCCTGTAGTAAGCAAGTTCTAGGTTTTGGGGATTAAAATATTTTTCAAATGGGTTATCAGTCATTATTTACAAATTCTAATTGGTAATGTGTTTCGCTGCGCGTTGGAAGAAACGGCTCTTTTGGTTTTGCCAAGCGTTGGCTTCGTCTGTCGGGCAAAACCAAGTGTTCCATTTGTGCTTCTGGATAAACGAAATTTTATAAAACTCGAAGCGTCCGCTCTTTCTTTTTCTAGTGTATCCTGTCAACACACGAAAACTCTGGTTTGTAAATCCTATAGGCAGGCTATAAAGGTAGCTGTAGGTAAGAGTCTCAATCATAGGTATGCTAAAATACATATTCTTTTTCCTTTCAGCCCTGATGTGTAAAAATTTCTTCAAGCTGATTGTGTGATTCTAGTAAGAGGTTCTTTCATTTTCACTTAATCGTGTATGAATATCGGTGGGCATTGAAAACCCTCAACTCAACGATAAACGGTTTTCAGTGGCAGTCCATCAATTTTCAAGCAAGGCTGAATGAAATTTGGAGGACTATGCATAGAATTCTGGACAACGATGAACGTTTTTCGTTGAACGTCCATCAATTTTTAAGCAAGGTTGAATGAAATTTGATGACCTATGCATAGAATTCTGGACAATTATGAACGTTTTTCGTTGGATGTCCATCAATTTTTAAGCAAGGTTGAATGAAATTCAATGGTCTATGCATAGAATTCTGGACAACGATGAACGTTTTTCGTTGAACTTACATCATTTTTCGTTCATCTAGGCCTGAAATTCGATTTTGAGCGTATTTAATAATGGACATATTTGATTCTTTTAGCATCAAGCCCCACTGGTTTTATTTCAAGCCAAATGCGCTACTGGAAATTTCATTTCGGTTTTAGGCCAGGATTAAGGTGTTGATTTTGGAGTTTTTTCCAAACTGAAGTTGAGCAAGTAGAATCTTTGACAACCACCAGCACTTGAACCAAAATGCTGATTTTCCTTAGGCAAACTGCTTGAATAAAGTTTTAACATTCAATGCTTCTAACCCTTTGCTTTAATTCCTTTTTTCCCTCATCGGTATATTCCTCAACTTCTACTTTCACGACCATTCCTGCCGATAGAGAATGAAAGGCAACCAATTTGGCTGGTATGTAAATATTATCTCCTCCTGCATCCGGCTTAAAAAATGCAAATCCTTTTTGAGTATTCAAATTGATCACTGTACCAGAGATAAGCTCAATTTGGGGTTGGTATACTTCTGTGGAATTTTCAATCTTGATCCAGTTTTCTTTTTTTGGACCAGAATCGATATAAATTTTAAACCAGACAAGGACATCCAATAGCTGAAACAACACACTTTTAAATAGGTAAGGAGTCTTTACAGTTCTTAAATGCAAGTCAATTTCCGACCTGTGAGATCCTGCCTGGGTAACATTTAAAATACTCCTCAAATAGTAGGATATCTGCTTGGGCAGATAAGTATCCTCCAGATGCTTGTATTGCTTGTAAACCGCATCGGTTTTCTCATATTGCTCCTGTCCCGAAAGAAAAATGCTGGATTGATTTAAGGCCACATTAGGCTTTACAAAGTCTGAGGGTAGCAAACCGAATTTATTAAAAGCAACAAACAGGTCTTCAATTACTTTGCGAATGGAATTGAAATGATTTTCTACTGTATCTTCATTTTCGGCTCTCAGCAACCTAAACAATTCCTGCTCAACATGGACTCCCAAATATTTTTCCGAACAAAGCTCAAAAACGCGATAGTACTTTAATCGCAACTGGGTTTCAATGTGCTTGTCCGCCTCAAATTTTATATCTCTCCATAATTCATCAAGATTTGAATTATTCAGTTTATCATAAACTTTGTTATTTTTTAGTCCCTCTGCAAAAGGATTTGTATTCTTTGTAAAACTATCCTGTCCAGACAAAATGAACCAAGGAAGCTTTTTTTTGCTTGCCAATCTTTCCAATGCCAATGCAACATTTAGGAGAGCTTTATCATTTGTATTATATCCTGATTGCTCACTGGTGGTATAAAAAATACCATCAATAATTGCGGCATCATACATTGAAATATTCTGCTCAAGTTCATCAATTCCTTGTTTAGCGTTGGTGAAACCCACTAGTTCAATATTTTCCAAGTAAGCCTTTTCGCGAATAATATTGAGCGATTCGTGCTCATCATCAAACCAGATAACCCTGTAGTTATTCATATTATTCAAAATCAAAAATTGGGAAACTTATTTCAAAACTGGTTGCCAAATCAGTTCCAGGAAGACCATCACTTTCCTGCTCATTAATAATATCAAAGTATCCATTAAATTTCTTAATAATTTCATTGATATACCAGCCTCCGAAACCATCACCAGCATTTGAGCCAACTCTCGAACCTTTTCGTATAAAATCATTGAAAGTAAAATCCTTTGGAAATGGAGTTCCTGTATTTGAAAAGAGGATCGTAATACTATCTATTTCTCCAAAACCACTTAACTTCATTAAAAAAATTTCAAAGCGATTTGATTTCTCCGGAGAAAAGGCATGTTTAACTGCATTGTCTATAAGGTTATTGAAAAGATCATCAAGGAGTTCTATATTGGCTAAAATATAGGTTTCAATAAAATTTCCCTCATCATTTTTGAATGCTTCCTCATCCAAACTAAATTCCATGGTGTAATTCAACCCCTCCCGTTCGCTATGCTTAGAAGTAAATGACTCGAGAAATTGAATGATCCCAACTGGTTCAAGTTTCTTCTTATCCATTTCAATCTCAACCTTCAGCTGATTAGAAACAGCCGAAACTATCTTATCAGCATCACGCTCGATGAAATCTAAATATTCACCCAAGGTAATTTGGTGTCTTTCACTTAACTTCAAATTTAGAATTTGAGGATGAAGTGGGACCACCTTTTCTAACAGGATACTCTTGATATTACCAATAGAGTCCTTTAAATTGGAAGATGGACCAGCTAAGGTATGCCGCAGGTAGGTATTTTGTTCATATATTTCATTTTCTAAACCATGAATTTTATTAAACAAAATCAACTCCTTTTTTTTCTCCTCTGCCAGCTGCATTAGCTTTTGTTTTGCTAAAAACTGCTGTTTATTAATTCCATCTTCATCCACTCCTGGTAAAGAAATTTTTACCGAAAGCAAATCATTTTTCTTAATGGCCGGAATTACAGATCCAACCCTAAAAGAATTCAGCTGATCATTAACATAAGCAGATGAAAGTTCATTGATTAAAAATTGAGGAAAAGCTTTTGACTCATCAATCTTGAATGCAACAATATCGTTCGAAATAAATATTGGCGTTTCAAAATAGTTAAAATAAGTAGGCCTAAGAGTCTTACCTTTGATTGCTAACAACAAACAAGATTCAGATATACAGGTATAGTTCTTAGGAATACTAGTGTCTGTCAACTTATTCAAATCCAGCACAAATTCAATGGAATCTTCATTCAAGTCACTCACTCGAACTTGCTTCCCCATCTGATTTTCTCCATATTTATTCCCCTTAACAACTGTTCCTAATTCACTTAACGGAATTCCTTCATACGTTTCTTGGAAATACCGAGGAATATTAAGGTTATAGCCCAATTCCCTTATTTGACCATTGTCAACTATTCGCTGGATTGAATCTTCCTTCTCCTTTTTTAAATCCTCAGAATATGGATAATTGAGAGCAGGCTCACTAACAATAGAACCTTCAAAAGTGTCCTCACTATCCCCCAAAATCTTTAACAATTCCTGGTAATTAAGCGTCTTTTTCTTATTGTCTTTAAATTCAGTTAAACCTTTTGCGTCAATAAACCTTACTTTTCCAGGATACTTTTTGTTCTTGTTAATAAATAAAATTATTAAAGGAATTCCAGTATTTGAAAGTAGGCCAGCAGGTAAGGAAATAATTGCATCAATTAAATCTTGCTCAACCAAATGCTCAGCAAGGCCATTTTCTTGCATTCCTTTAAATAGAAAGCCATGGGGTAACAATGAAATTAACTTGCCATTATGTTTTAAAGACTTAATACCATTACTTACCAAAAATGTTTCAATTGACAAAGCATACTTACTTTCATTTTCAGCAAAATTGTTCAATCTTACACCAAATGGAGGACTTGATATAATTAAGTCGAAATGTTGAGATGAATCGGGCCAACAATGAACGGAATCCTGACAAACATAATTTTGACCATTAAATTTATTATGGGCCATTAATCTCAATGCCCCCAACTGCCAAGTTTTTTCATTTAACTCTTGCCCAAAATACTCACTTCCTTCATTCAGTAAAACACCAAAGGAGGCTAATCCAGCAAAAGGATTGAACACTTTTGAATTGGATTTTAAATTAGCCAAATTGAACATAAAATGTGTCAGTTCTTCCGGCTGAATAAATTCACCTGTGAACCTACCATCTGCTTTGGCATACTTATAAAGTATCTTATCAAAGATTTCAGAAAAGTTATCCCTAAGTGCAATTTTATCAAAGCCATTAAAGTCAACTAACTTATAAGAAAGTAGCTGAATAACAGAATTACTCAGTCTTGACAGTGTTCCCATCAAACCATTTAAAATAAGTAAATAGTTTTTTTGGGAATTGCTTTCATCCATCCTGTTATTGAAATCTTGACAATATTGTTCGAAAGTGCCCTTATCTCTAAGATGCTCAGGCTCTAACAATCCATCTTTGTATAATGATAGAAATAGGAATCCAATTGACAAGAGCTCATCATTTGAATTAACAACCTGGGAATTCCTAATTACATCAAGAATACCTAAAACCTTGAATTCCAAAACATCCTTTGGATTGTGATAATTAACCTCTCTCATACCAATTCAATTAATGTTCAACAAAGGTTATCCCCATTTGTGCAGCAGAAGTGCATCGTTAAAAATACTTTTCATTGATTAACCTGGAAATGGTATTAAAAGACTGCCTAAGGGAATATGGCTCAAGGACTTCAAGCTTATCCATATAGGAAAACAATAGGGCAACCAACTCATGGTTAATTTGGATTTTGAGTTCCACAAGAACATAGGCCTCACCTTTACTTTTTACTTTTTGGGAACCATGTAGAGGCTTGCTTTCAATATATGGCCAGATTTCGGGATTTACTTTTATCAATACACTTTCAACAGAGGCGTCCCTTTTGAAGGTTACACCTATGATATCATCAAAATACTCATCAAAGTTTATTTCCTCGTTTTTAATGTAGCACTTACTTGAGTTTTCAAATTCGATTATTCTGTCAAGGGCAAGGTTTGTTAAAGTTTTTAGCTCCTCATTTAGTCCAAATAAAAACCATCGATTATTGTATTGTCTTAGGTACCAAGGATGTACAATTACTCTTACCGGCGCACTCTGCTTGTATCCCTGATAGGTTATTTCAATTGCAACTTCATTTCGAATCGCATTAAACAAACTTGTAAAATGGCCCAAGCCTTTTAAATAAGGGTTTTGTTCAAAGCCTACGATAGACTGAAAATTTCCCTTCAACTTGAATGTATCTTCAAGTCTAACTTGCATCTCTTCAATCCATTCAAATTGTGGCAATCCTTTAAATCTTCCCAAAACAGTTAAGACCTCCTTGAGTTGTTCGGCTTCAGCTTGATTCATTCCAAGATTATTTATTGAAAAAGATCTGTCAGCATATCTATAATATACCCTTCTGCCATCTTTATGTCTTTCCAAAGGAATTTCCCAACCACTGGAACTTTCCATATAGGCTATGTCGTCAAAAACTTGTCGGCGCTTAATTCCATCTATTGTACCTGAATAGTCATAAATCGCCTGATTACATGCTTCAATCAAATCTTCAATAAAAAACCTTCTACCAAAATTACTAAAGCATCTGTCTAAGGCAAGGTAGCGTATGGTTGCATGTTTATTGGTAGCCATTCGGATAATCAAAAATTAAAAATATCTACTAATATTCCTTACGTCAAATTTATTCTTATCTACGTACTGCTAATTTTAGTGGCTCCAAAGAAAATAAGCCAATAGTAAGGACTCTTAATATCGAACATCTTCAAAACTATCACTAATCCGTTCAACAATTTGATTTTAAAATCCACAATTAAATGATCCATCCGCCTTGTTTTGGGCTTCCTTAATGTCCCTCAAATCAGCAAAAACCAAGCCTCTTTCAATCAAACCTTAATTGATTAGTAAGTCTTTTTTTTGGATGGCCTTATTGACTCACAATATCATTGAATATAGAGGTAAATCGCAATTGCATTGCTCGCAAGGGTCGCTTTTTTTATGCCTTTTCCTATCTTTTCAGCATTCCAATTTTATACCTATGAGTTCAGACACAGTGCGCAATACGCAGGCGAGGCCTTTTGCTCAGGCTTATTTTCATGGTACCAAGGCCAATTTATTGCCGGGTGATTTTATTCGTCCGGGTTATGCTTCCAATTACGGTAAGCAACAAGCTGCTTCGTATATCTTTTTGAGTTCCACTCTGGATGCAGCTATCTGGGGTGCAGAATTGGCTCAAGGGGATGCCGCTCCCCGTATTTATGTGGTGGAAGCTACCGGCGAATTGGAAAATGATCCTGACCTTACCGACAAGAAATTTCCGGGGAATCCTACGCAATCTTTCCGTTCCAAGGAGCCTTTTCGGGTTATTGCTGAAGTGGTAAATTGGACTCCCCATGCAGAAGAATTAGTTCAAAACATGAAGGCACATCTGGCTCGCTTAAAGGAATCGGGAATCGAATCTTTGAATCAATGAATATGGAAGGGAAATTCATTGTTTATTGCTTTACTATTTTCCAATAGCCGCCTTTGTCGGGACCAATGCGTTCTATTAGTCCTTCATTTTTCAGATTAGCTATTTGTTTTTCTATACCCTTTATAGTTATTCCAATGTTTTCGCTTAGTTCAATTGTTGTCAGGTATGGATTCTTTTTCAACAGACCAATAATTTTCTCCCTACTTTTCTCCCTACTTTTCTCCCTACTTTTTGCCGAACCTTTTTCTAAAACAAGTTGAGGTCTTTTAAGCATAACTGTAAAAATACCCTCCTTCTGAAAAACCGGTTCAGGCAAACCTGTAACACGCATCAAATCGAGAATACGTCCAATTCCAGAACCTACTTGTTCAACCAAATGCATTCGAGCAAATAATCCAAAAAGTAAGGGATTTCGTGAGTGGCTGCGTTTCCCAAATTCAGATTCCGGAATTGCACTCACCAAACCACCGGGGTTACTGATTTCTACTCTATCGGAAAAAACTTCGATATGTATAACAGCCCCTTTATCGTAGTAATCACGGTGGCAAAGAGCATTGATGATAGCTTCCTTGAAGACCGTTTCAGGAATTTCCCAGATTTCCTTTCTGGGGCCAGCTCCCTGGCCTTCAATATCGTAGCGCACATTCAATTTGCCTTTAAGCCATTGCATGGCTTGTTGGTATTGGTGATAAAGATTTCCGCCAAATGGTTTATCATCAATAATAAAGCGCTTATCTGTACCTTCAAAAGCAATGCAGCGAGTGATAGCTTTATCCAAAATAGCCTCAGGCTGTTTAGCAAAAAATAAAACTGAACCATTTTTAAAATGATTGTTTTCATTATAGAGCTTCAGGTTTTTGAATACCTGGTCAGTAGGAATTCCTCCACTGATATTGGATTCAGCCTTGAAAATAGAAATAAAATCCTCATCCACCATTGAATCAACCCTAAATTCCGGACAAGGGGATTCATCAAAATAAATCCTATCTGCCTGTTGAAAGAAATCCCGCATTTGCTCGGCAGTGGTAAGCTTTTGGGTATTAGGACCTATTCGCACATAAATAGCACCTGAAAGCACATAAGGCTTACTAGGACCTGAAGGTACTTCAATTGCACCAATGCTCATTCCATCCACTTGAATTATTGTAAATGAACAAGCCAAACGGGGAGTAATTTCATTCAAGCTGTTTTGGATGGCTGATCTTTTTGCATTATCGATATCAACACCTTTGATTTCATTTTTATCATTAACCCCAATCAACAAAACGCCACCGGCAGCATTGGCAAAAGCACATACTTCTTCAGTTAGTTCTTTTACCTTGGCAGGCACCGACATTTTAAATTCGGCATTGTATCCCTCACCGGAAGAAACCAAAAGTTTAATATCATCGGCAGTAATCATAATCAAAATTAAGGATTAAGAATCAAGACTTAAACTTCTAAAATATCAGGAAGTAAAACAGGCGTGAATTGGACTCCGCAAGCAGAAGCAGTGGTTCAAAACATGAAGGCACATCTGGCTCGCTTGAAGGAATCGGGAATTGAATCTTTGAATCAATGAGCAAAAAGATAATGCCTATTAGGGGCTGAGAGTGGTTGCGTTTTAATTCCAACACCTATTGAGTGGGTTATTAAATTAGGTCTTGAGGTCGGAAAATGGAAGCTTCAACTTGCAATTGGGTAATGGGTTATTTATACAATAAGTTGCCATTCATGGGTTTGAATTCATCAACCAGGCTTAGTCAAATCTTCCTAATTTTTGCCTTAACAATTCGCGCTACAAGTTTCCGTTGAGCTTATTGCCTAATTTCCCAACCCTTATTTGAATGCCTATGAAACCTTTACTTGCTTATTTTTTAGTTGTCCTGAGTTTGTTTCCGCTTCAGTCAAGTGCATGCAGCATGTACAAGTACACGGTTGCCGGAAAAACCTGGGTTGGTAACAATGAAGATAGCTGGGGAACCGACCCTATGATTTGGTTTGTGCCGAGAGATTCCAAGAAACTTGGTCTGGTTTGTTTGGGCTATCAACGCAAATTCCCCAACCCGGATGGTGCGATGAATTCGGCAGGTCTTGCTTTTGATGCTTTTACCATGCCCCATCGCAGCAACCTAGCGCAACGCAATCCTCAAATGGAGGACTTCAGCTACAGCAAACTTCAAACCATTATGCAAAGCTGCAAGACTGTGGAAGAGGTTTATCACTACTTTCAAAACAAAAACTTGCAGGTTCTGAATGGGAGTGCACTCTTTCCGGGTAGCATGTTGTTGTTCGTTGACAAAAGTGGAAAATACCTGGTTGTGGAAGCCCATCAACTAAGCTTTGGAAATGAATCCAATTTTGCGTTGGCAAACTTTAGTTATGCAGATACCAAAGACAGGAGCTTGGTGAATATGGAACGTTACCGAAAAGGAATTTCGTTTATGAATCGCCATCTACCAGAAGCCACCCTTTCCTATGCAAAATTGCTTTCGGATACCATGTCTGTAAACCGAGAAAAGGCAGGTGATGGCACTTTATACACGAATTTATTTAATCTTGAAACGGGAGAAATTCACTTGTTTTTCTTCCATGATTTCAGCAAAAGAATAAGCTTCAAACTGGATGAGGAATTGGCCAAGGGTGCGCATCATCTTGCATTTAGCAATCTTTTTCCTGACAATTCTGGATTCAAGAAGTTTACTTCCTATCATACCCCGCAAACACAGCGCTACATGTTCTACCTGCTGCTCTTGCTTGGAATCTTTTTGATTCTGTGCGCAATTCGATTGGCGAGTTATGCTACCAAAGCAAAACCAGTGTCCTATTCCATTTCCGTTTTGCTGTTTGCCCTATTTGGATTCCTAATGGGCATTTACTGCTTTATTCTGGTTCGCAATCCCGGCATTTGCTATTTCCCATCGCCTTATGAAGATGCGCATTCAGGGTTCGTAAGCAGTTTTAGTTACCTACCCTACCTAAGCATTCCGGTATGTGTAGCTTCGGCTTTCTTTGTATTCCAATTCATCAAAACAAGTCCAATCAAAACAAGCTTCAAAGGGCTGTTGATTGGGAATCAAGTTTGCATTTTTGTGCTTTGCTGCCTTTTTATGTACTGGCGCTTATTGTCGTTTTGAAAACACAATGCCCTCGCAAATTGCAAGGGCTTTGTGTAAAATTTGACCATCTATTACTGCCCAAAACGCCTGTGAAATTGGGTGTAAACTCAGTTTCCCTCACTCAACATAAGGGTACATTATGCCTCGCTCGTGATAAGCCAATTCCTTTGGTCTTTTGGCCTTCATTACGAAGTTCAAATGCATAATCCGGGTTAAATTTATTTTCCTTTTCCGGGTTCGGAATCGATGAGAAATGGTGCATTCCCATCGGTGATGATCACTTTGCTATTCGGAGATTTGGCCAATTCGGAGAAGGCTTCAATGCTGCGGATTTTGATAATCTCCTGGGTCAATCCTTCAGACAGAATTTTCTGTGCATCGCGGGTTCCTTTGGCTTGAATGATTTTGCGCTCGGCTTCTAACTTTTCTTGTTGAAGGACAAACTCCATGCGCATGGCATCCTGTTCTGCTTGCAAGCGCGATTCAATCGACCGGGCTAGTCCTTCTGGTAATTGGATGCTTTTCATCAATACTGCTTCAATGATAATGCCTTGTTCCTGCAAGCCTTCCATCATTTTCTGACGTATCGCCTTTTCAATATCTGCGCGCATGCCCGAGTGCATGTCTTTGGCAAAAAACTTCGCACAAACATCGGCAGAGGCTGAACGAAACACACTGGAAATGATGGGCTCAAAATCCACCCCGTAATTTTGAATCAGCGAGGTTACCCGGGCTTTATCAATTTTATACAGAATCGAAATCTGCGAGATGATGCTCAAGCCTTCTTTACTGGGCAAGCTGAGTTGCATTTCCAGGTTATTGGTTTGGGTTGAAGTCTTAATCACCTTGGCCAAAAAGGGATTGAAGAAAATTACACCGGTGGATTTTACATCGTTGGAGAGCTTTCCTAGCTTTTGCTTTACGCCTACTTCTCCGGGACGGATAATGGCGCAGGAGCCGAGAAATAGAAAAGCAAAGCTGACACTGAATAAAGAAGCCATTTGTTTTTTCATACGGATTGGGGGTTTGATACATGTTAAACCCCGGAATCAGTAAATGGATTGAAAATAACTATCAGATTTGTGTCATTTCATAACACCTGGAATCCTTCAACAAAAGGTTGATATTGTTTCTCAATTTACCTCGAAAATGGATTCCTAGGCGTGAAGAATGATATTCCCGTCTTTGATGGTATAGAAATCAGTGGATGCTGCTTGTCTCGCTTTGAAATAAGCGCTGTAATTTTCTGAAAATGTTCTTCGTTCCGTGATAATGGTATCGTACAATCCACTCAGTCCAATTAGCATTTCTGAGGCTTCACGGATGGCGAAATTTCCACTGTCGTGACCTGTAACATAATCTGCTAATTTATTCCCGACTACATACTTGCGGAATAGCGGATTCGCTTTCCGATTGATGAGAATGCGCAGACCACAGGCTTCGGCGATGCTCAAATCCAATACATCATCAAAGAAATAACATACCTCATTTAAGCCCAGTTTATGCTGTTCACAAAAGTGATTCAAGGCGTTTATCTTATGCGGAATTTTGTAATACGAAGCATCAAAATGTTCACGCAGGCTAAAGTGAAAAGCCATTTCATTGCGCTCCCCTGAAATCAATGCTGCCTTTGGCATTTCGCCATGCTGGTGATAGTAGGTATAGCGAAGCAGGTTGGTACCCATTGAATCAGCTTCATTGAAGGTACTGCTTTTGTTTTCGTTCTTGATCGCATTGTTAAATACACCGTCCCAATCAAATACAAAGGCTTTAATTTGGCTGAGTCGGGATTGAATTTCGGAAGGGCTTGAAACAAACTCCCCTCCTATTTCTTCAAACAGTTGTTGGATTTCAGTATGCATAAAAAAGGCCGCTTCTTGAGAAGCGGCCTGCAAGTTAGGCGAAATATCTTAGTCTTCGAGGTCCTGAATATCGAGCATACCCACCGGCTTGCCATTTTCAGTTACCAGAATGGTATCTACTTTGGTTGATTTAAACAGTCCGGCTGCATCGTTCAACAAGGCCGAAGATTCAATGGATACGGGAGTATTGTAAGTAAAGTCGCCCATGGATTTGCTCAACACATCGCGGCCTTCAGCCTGGATTTTACGACGTAAGTCGCCATCGGTGAATACCCCTTTCAAAGAGCCGTCTGCATTCACAACCGTGATGGCTCCAAATCCGTATTCAGTCATTTTCACAATGCCTTCTGCCAAAGAAACACCTGCGTCAATCACAGGATTGGTTCCATTCATGGCTTCTTTCACGCGAACAGTCATCAAACGGGTATCGCGAATGAATTGGTCTGTACCTACTGTGGTGAAATGATTTTCGGTTAACTGTTTTAAGATTTTCAATGGAACGGTAATGGTATGCACACCCAGGTTTAAGGCGTTGCGCACGTGCTCCATGGTACGAACAGAAGAGAACATTACTTTGGTATCGTACCCGTAATGGTCAACTGCACTTACAATCTGATTCACCAAATCAAGGGCATCATGACCTTGATCTTGCAAGCGACCCACCAATGGACAAACATAAGTAGCACCTGCATGCATGGCCATATAGGCTTGTTGCAAGGTATAAACCAAGTGTACATTTACCAGGTAGCCTTTGCTACGCAGTAAACGACAAGCACGCACACCTTCCAAAGAAACCGGAATTTTGAAAACGGTTTTCTTAGGGTCGAGGCCCAAAGCGAGTTGGCGTTCTGCTTCAGCCAACACTTCTTCGGCAGTATCTCCTAAAGCTTCAATCTGAAGCACAGGAACGATTTTTGAAAGTTTAACAATCATGGCATCGATATCGGTGATGCCTTCACGCTGCATGAAAGTAGGCGTGGTTGTAAGTCCGTTGAGGAAGCCCAGTTTAAAGCCTTCTTCAATTTCTTTGAGGTTGGCTGAGTCTAAGTATAATTCCATGTGAATTGATTAATTCGGTTTTTTACAGGGGGCAAATGTAGGAGATTTTGCGCATTTTCAATCCATGTCATCTAATGGAAGTCCGGAGGCCTTGTCTCGGGGCTAAAAACCACATCTAATGTCATCTTACTTTTGGCTATGAGCTGATTACAACTTAGGCATTGAGATTGGAGCCTGTCACCTGGTTGAAATTCAAAAAGTCATTCTGTTTGATTTGAAATCATCGTTCAAGATTTCACCATGTGGCTGAAGGATTGAAACTCAATTCCTGCCCAGAAGCCTGAGAAATTGGGTATAAATTCGGTTTCTCCAACTCATCACACCTGGGCATTATCCCTTGCCAATAAAACCGTCAATCATGCAATCAACCCATTGCCCTAAACAAAAAAGAGAGAACCAAGCGGCTCTCTCTTTTTGTTTAATTCATGCTAAAATTACTTTCTGTATTTCACTTCAACCTGATGCAATTCAATCAATGGTTTGAGGAATTCTTCTAGGTCGTACACGCAAAGTTGTGAAGCTGCATCGCAAAGCGCTTTTGCAGGCTCAGGGTGTGTTTCGATGAAAACACCATCTACACCGGATGCAATACCTGCGCGACTCAATACCGGCAAAAACTCACGTGCTCCGCCGTTGGGGTCGGCACTTGGAGTTCCGTATTTACGCACGCAATGGGTAACATCAAACACTACAGGATAGCCAATATTTCTTAAGTGGTAAAAGCTTCGCGGATCAACAATTAAATCGTTGTACCCAAAGGTAAATCCACGCTCAGTAAGAATTACCTGGTCGTTACCGGATTCCACACATTTCGCAACCGGGTGTTTCATGTTTTCAGGAGCAAGGAATTGTCCGTGCTTGATGTTTACCACTTTACCTGTTTTTGCTGCTGCCACCATCAAGGTGCTTTGCATGCAGAGGTAAGCCGGAATTTGAATCACATCAACCACCTCACCCGCTGCTGTTGCCTGCTCGGGGTAATGCACATCGGTAAGGATAGGAAATCCAAATTGCTCACGAATTTTAGCAAGCAGTTTTACTCCTTTATCCAAACCCGGGCCATCGTAATATTTAAGGCTTGAGCGATTGTCTTTTTGAAAGGAGGATTTGTAAATCACTTTTATTTTCAAGCGTTCCGAAACCTCTTTCAGCATTTCAGCTGTTTTGAGCATGATGCTCTCGTCTTCGATAACGCAGGGCCCAGAAATCAGAAACAATTCATCTGAGCCACATTCAATATCTCCAACTTTTACAATTTTTGTCATGGTGTATTAATTACATTCTTCTGAATAAACCTTCAATAAATTCAATGCTGATTTTCTCTTGCCAATCGGTTCCAATGGCATGGTTCCACATGTGGTGGAGGTTATACGCCACATGGGCCATGGCATTGATTTCAGCATCGCTCCAGTTTTTACTTAATCCGGTTGGTAGTACGATGTTATGCTTCTTCAACATGGTATTGAATTCAGCAACGCCTTCCGGGTAAAAATCACCCAAATGTTGGAAGGCCAAACAGTTTGCATAGCAATGCTTTTCGCCAAAAATCTTACTCAAGCCATAACTTAATGCATGACAAATACCCACTTCCGAGTAGGTTAAACTTAGGCCACCCATTAAGGATGCCACCATCAATTTGTCATCGTTCTCCGGATTTTGACCAGCGTTTTCACCCAAGTAAATATCGCGACAAAGTTTGAGCGATTGTTCGCCATAGGCCATGGAATAGGCATTGTTCAAAATTCCATCGCGGCTTTCTATGCAATGGATGAAGGTATCCATACCTGTATAAAACCATTTATCAACAGGTACGGTTGCCGTCAACTCCGAATCAAGAATAACCTGATCGAAAATGGTCCATTCGCATTTCAAACCAAGTTTCTTCTCGGGACCGGTTAAAACAGCAGTCATTGAACATTCTGCGCCGGTACCAGAGATAGTAGGAACTCCCACGTGGTAAACGCCAGGCTTCTTGATGAGGTTAAGTCCCTGGTAGTTTTGAGAAGGACCCTCATTGGTAAGCATAAGGGCAGTTGCCTTGGCAATGTCCATAATTGAACCACCGCCAATCCCAATTAAGCCGGAAGGCAAGCCTTTTGTAGCCAGGATTTCATCCCTCAATTGGTCAATTTGCTCGGTTGTAGGTTCATGTGGATCTACATCAATAAAATAGACCAAATCTTCAGGCTTTGCAGGAATTCGTTTTTCGAGGTCTTTGCCTTTGAAGTAATTATCAACCACAAACACCATAAAGCCTTGGTTGAGGCTACGTTTGGGCTGAAGGATTTCATCGAGTTGATTGAAGCTACCGCGACCGAAAACAGTTTTTTCGATGCTTTTAAAATTCTTGTGGATCATAGTTATGCGGTAACAGTTTGCGACTCTTTTATAGAGGCAGCAATTTTAGAAGTAAGTTCAGCAAGTTCAGCATCTGTCCAGCTGGCGCGGATACCAAACGAAATCAAACGGCCAATGGTTTCCTGCGTTTTTGGGATATTCAAGTTTGCATAATCCTGAGGTGCACCAAGGAGTTGCACGTTTGTTTTGGCAGCTACTCTACCCTCTTTGATATGATCCCATTGGTTGATGAAATGGTACATGTTGGTAAACCAGTAATTGAAACCGCCTACTCCATTTTTGTTCAAAGCAGCTACAACAGCCTGTGCAGATTGTGTATCCGGCATCAGGATATTCAGGAAAGTGGCTGAGTCACCTGAAGGATCTGGAATGGTAGCAAAAGAAACGCCCGGGATTTTTCCCAATTCCTCCATCATGAACTTTTTATGCTTGTTGTTGGCTTCGCGAATGGCAGGCACGCGGCGGGTTTGAGCCAAACCCACAGCAGCATGCAATTCTGAAATACGGAAATTGAAACCGAGCACCGGATGATTTTCCATACCGCGGTTGTTACCAATATGGTCGTGACCATGGTCTGCGAAGTTATCAGCCAGTTTGTAAGCAGTTTCGTCGTTGGTAACCATCACACCACCTTCACCGGCAGTTGCAATTTTGAAGAAATCGAAGCTGTAGCAACCTGTTTTACCCCAAAGTCCGGTAGAAACCCCTTTGTAAGAAGCAGCCATAGCCTGGCCTGCATCTTCAACCAAAACGAGATTGTGTTCATTGACAACAGCCATTATCTCATCCATATTTGCCATTTGACCGCACATGTGAACCAGGAGAACGGCTTTGGTTTTTGGAGTGATTGCATTGCGAATTCCTTCTGCACTTAAACACAGGGTTTCATCTATTTCGGCGAATACAGGCAAAGCACCGGCAAAGATTACTGCTTCAACAGAAGCTATGTATGTAAAAGGAGGAACAATTACCTCATCGCCTGCGCCAATTCCGGCGGCCGCCAAGGCACAAGAAACAGCAGTTGAACCGGAGGAAACGGCATGGGCATATTTTGCGCCAACCAGTTTCGCCACTTCGGCCTCAAACTCGCGCGCTTTCCAGATATTGTTGCGCTGCGCATCGTGGTTATAACGAAACAGAATTCCTGTTTCCAATACATCATTGATTTCTTTGCGCTCTTCAGCGCCAAAATATTCGGTTCCTGGCATAATGCTAAATTTATGCAAAAGTACAAAAAGGCAATGGAAAAGCGGGAAACCTGTTTTATTCCCAAATCCGACAATAAATTCCCGTTTTGAAACGAATCCTTCAGTAGTTCAAACTGAAAAAAAGAATACAACATGTTAAAAATCAATATACTATAAAAAAAAAATTAATCAAGGAACAGGATTTGCACGTATCAATCAAAACCAAAAATCATGAAAAAGACAGCCATTCTTATGTTAGCTTCAGCTAGTTTGCTGGTGAGTTGCAAAAAAGATTTGATTGAAAAAGCTGAAGAAAACAGACAAAACACCACTGCAAAAGCATTTAAAGAACTGAAGACCAGCGCTGATTTTAACTGGTCAACCAAACAGGATGTGGAATTAAGCATAACAGGCTTGGCAACTGCTGTTCCAATTACCAATACCTTAAAAATAAGCAGTGCTGATGGGAAAATTGTGTACAATAGCTTATTTTACACCATGGAAACCAGCAGCACTATCAAAGTTAGTCTACCTAGCATTGTAAAAGAATTGCGCATAGATTTTGGAACAATCTCCAAAGTAGTGAAAGTTGAATCAGGCAAAGCTAAATTCGATTTTATTCCGGTAATAAATGATGAGGGGGCAGAGTAAATTTGAAACCATGGAAACAATAAAAGGCATTTGGGAGACAATTAAACAACAATTATCGCAACCTGATAATCAAAACAAGCAATTGGCATTAATTCCAGTTAGAAGGTAAAGATATTTAGTACCTTAGCGAACTATTTTCCTTTATGAAAAAGCTATTAGTTTACTTATCGAGTTTAGGTTTATTATTCAGTGGGTGTATCAAACTGGAGTCCCCAGAACCTAAAACTGCAACCCAATTTAAAAATTTGAAAGTAAGCGAAAGCTTTAGTTGGCAAACTACCAGGTCTGTAAAACTAGCCATCACAGGAACAATCACGCCCAATCCTGTACGAGCAACTTTACTGATTACCAACAAACAAGGAGATACATTGCGGCGCGAAAATCGCCTCATGGATGAAAATGTTGAGCTAATGCTTCAGGTTCCCACAACAACAGACAGCCTAATTGTTTCCTTTGGAAGCATTCAAAAAACCTATAAAGTTCAATCAGAAATTTTGGCCAATTATATTCTGCCCATCACCGACGAAGAAAATTAAGAAATATTCCTGATGAAAAAATTATTAACCAACCTTTGTTTACTTGGGCTCGCACTAAGTACCCAAGCACAAACTGTTTCGGTAAATTGTGAATCGACACCAAGTGGGCAAAGCCCCTCAACCACCAACAATAGAGCATTTGATCAAGCCAATTGCTGGGCTTTTGGTGCTGTAACCTATACCAATACCAGCTCGCAGCGCATTTCCGGCAATTATTCCATGCGTTCCAATTCGCCTACCAGCTTAGATCCAGCTGCTTGTTGGGTAAAATCACCCTGGATAAAGCCTGGCACCGGAAATATTACTTTCAAATTAAAATTTGAATCGAGCACAGGGGCTACCAATCGAAGAGTAATTTTAACCTATTGTGCTTATGACCCGAACTCCCTTTCAGCCTCAAAAGAGGGAACTCATATTCGATTTGATTCTATAACCTACGTACCTAGCTTACCTACCAGTGCGCAGAACTTATCATTTTCAGTTCCTGCTGCTATCGCTAATTCAGGTCAACCTTATAAAGTAAGAATTTCATTTGTAGGAACCGGAGGAACCACTCGTTTTAATGTGGATGATTTGGTAATACCTGGAACCTATTGGGCTGATCCTTCAAGCAATTGTCTTCCATTGCCTGTGATTCAGGATGCCGATTCTGATGGAGTTGCAGATGCGAACGACGCATATCCAAATGATGCCACCAGAGCATATAACAACATGTATCCTGCAGCAGGTAAAGGAACTTTGATGTTTGAAGACTTATGGCCTACAACAGGCGACTATGATTTCAACGATTATGTTGCGTCGTACCGTTACAATGTTGTTACCAACGCCAGCAACAAAGTAGTTGAAATCAAATTCACCCTAACCACACGCGCCATTGGTGCAAGTTTGAAAAATGGTTTCGGTTTGCAATTCGACAATATTGCACCTGCTAAAGTTACAGCAGTTACTGGCACTCAAACCCATAATGCAGCTTGGGTATCCACTGCTGCAAATGGAACTGAAAATGGCCAAACTTTTGCCAATGTTATTTTCTTCGACGACGCCTTTAAAATCCTTCCTTCACCCGGCGGAAGCGGTGTGAATGTAGATCCAGCCAATCCTTATGCTACTCCGGTTGACCTGAATGTAACCGTGAGTTTCAACACAGCGCCAGGAGAAGCTATTGGAATAAATGATTTGAATCTAAACCCTTACCTGATTGTTAACCAGGAACGTGGTCGCGAGGTGCATTTGGCTGGTGGATTGCCAACCTCAAAAGCAAATACAGCTTTGTTTGGAACCGGACAGGATGCTACCAATCCGGGCATTGGCAAGTACTACAAAACCAAAAACAATCTTCCTTGGGCCATTGCGGTAGAAGTTGAAATTCCTTATCCAAAGACCAAAGTAGATATTTTGGAAGTGTATAAAAACTTTGCAAGCTGGGCAGAAAGTTCAGGAGCAAGTTCCGCCGATTGGTACCTGGATATGCCTGGTTATCGCGACACTAACAAATTGTACGACGAACCTTAGTAGAAATTAACACTAAAAAAAGGAGCTCAATCGGGCTCCTTTTTTTATAAGTGAATCAGCTGTTGCAACACCTCATCAAAACTACCCTCCAAAATGAGTTTCTGCTCCAAAGTAGAATCATTCAAGGCACGCACGTAAACTTTATCGTAGTAAAATAATACTTCGTCTAACCAGCCATCAAAATTGTTGTTTTCTAAGTCAGAGATCGCTTTTCGCAGGCGCAAATCACCTAATTTCTTGGCAATTTTTTGAGTGGATTGAATCAATTGCTCCTTAGGGAAAACACCATACTCATTTCTAATTCGTGCAAACCTTTCTTCCTTTGGAATTCTAACAACCACCAGAGGAGACTGTCTCATTTGCTTGAAGAAAACATCTGGAACTTGAAGTTTACCAATCATAGAAGCCTCATCTTCCAACCAAAGAGGTTCAGCCACATTGATTTTAGACAGCAACAAAGCTAGGTTATTTTCAAATTGTTCCTGTGTGGGCTGAGGTTCCATACCAATTGCACCAAAAGCGGAGCCGCGGTGGGAAGCCAATTCCTCAAGGTCGATGATTTGTTTTCCAGCATTCGCCAAGCCTTTCAGCATTTCGGTTTTACCTGAACCTGTAAAGCCACCCAGCACCCGTAAATTGTACGATTGCAGGAAAGTATTTAATACCAAGTTGCGGAAAGTTTTATAACCGCCCTCAATGATGGTTATATCTAAACCGGCATTGCTAAGCAATTGGGCCATTATCCGGCTGCGTAAACCACCACGCCAGCAATGTAAGACAAGCGGCTTTCCCTCTGATAGTGAAATTGCCCCTTCAATCAATTGTCTGAACCGAGGTCCAACCAATTCATAACCCAACAAGACGGCAGCTTGGTTTCCTTCTTTTTTGTAGGTGGTTCCAACTAACACGCGCTCCTCATTTCTTAACAAGGGAAGATTGACAGCCCCGGGAATATGGCCTTGGGCAAATTCTCCCTCACTCCGCACATCCACTAAAACATGGGCCTGAGAAGAAATCAGCGAAAAATTAATACCAATAGTTTTCATGCGTTATTAATCCTTTCTATAAATTCAGGCAAAAAAACCTGAAATTTGCGGCCTGTCATGGAAGAAAAAGTACTCATTATCGATTTCGGCTCGCAATATACGCAGTTAATTGCCCGTCGATTAAGGGAATTAAATGTCTATTCTGAAATTCACCCTTGCACGCATTTGCCGGAATTAGACCCCGACACCAAAGCGGTTATCCTAAGTGGTAGCCCATACAGTGTTAGCGACGGACTACTTCCAGCCATTGACTTGAGCAAATACCGAGGAAAACTTCCCTTATTGGGCGTTTGTTATGGCGCGCAATATCTTGCTCATTCAAACGGAGGCACTGTAATACCTTCAAAAATTCGTGAATACGGCCGTGCCAAGCTTGAAAAAGTAGCAGATGAAGATTTATTCCATGCCGTTGAACTTGGCTCCCAGGTTTGGATGAGTCACGGAGATACCATCCAGAAACTACCTGAAGGATTTGAAGTTATTGCCAGTACAGAAAGTGTTGAAGTAGCTGCCTTCCGCATTTCCGGCGAAAAAACCTATGCTTTGCAGTTCCACCCTGAAGTAACGCATAGCATTGATGGAAAAACCATTCTTCATAATTTCATTTCACGCATTGCAGGCCTAAGTCAAAATTGGAATCCAGCCCATTTCATTGAAAACACCACACGTGAATTGCGCGAAAAATTGGGCAACGATAAGGTAATTATTGGCTTATCCGGCGGAGTTGACTCTTCGGTTGCGGCTGTTTTGTTGAAAGAAGCTATCGGTGAAAACCTTACAGGTATTTTTATCGACAATGGGCTTTTGCGTAAAGATGAATTTCAGCAAGTTTTGAAGGCCTATGAAAACATGGGTCTAAACGTAATTGGAGTGGATGCCGGCCAGCGTTTTTTAAGTGAATTAGCGGGTGTAAGCGATCCTGAACAAAAACGTAAAATCATTGGCCGCGTATTCATTGAAGTTTTTGAAGATGAATCCAAAAAGTTGGATGGCATAAAATGGCTGGCACAAGGAACTATCTATCCTGACGTAATTGAAAGTGTTAGTGTAAAAGGGCCATCTGCCACCATCAAGTCTCACCACAATGTGGGAGGATTACCTGAGAAAATGGATTTGAAAATTGTTGAACCTCTTCGCATGTTATTCAAAGATGAGGTGCGCAATGTGGGAGCAGCCTTGGGAATAGACCAAGTCATTCTGGGTCGTCATCCATTTCCGGGACCAGGTCTTGCTATTCGAATTCTTGGCGACATTACAGCTGAAAAGGTTCGCATTCTTCAAGAAGCAGACCATATTTTTATTAGCGAGCTAAAAAGCAAAAACCACTATGCCAATGTTTGGCAGGCAGGAGCCATTTTCCTGCCGGTTCAATCTGTTGGCGTTATGGGTGATGAACGCACCTATGAGCATGTGGTTTGTTTAAGAGCCGTAACATCTGTAGATGGAATGACTGCTGATTTCTGTCATTTGCCACATGATTTTCTAGGCTTAGTTGCCAACCGAATTATCAATGAAGTAAAAGGAATAAATCGTGTGGTTTACGATATTAGCTCTAAACCACCCGCAACCATTGAATGGGAATAACATGAAAAGTCTGTTTTTAACTCTTTTTCTAGCAATTGGACAACTGGTACATGCACAAAAAGATACAGTGCGTGTATCGGTGATTATGCCCTTTTGCAGCAAAGAAATCCGCCTAAACCCAGCTTCGGCACGCACACCAATTGGAAATGCTTGCCGGGAATACTACCAAGGATTTGAGCTTGCCATGGATAGCTTGGAAACCAAGGACCGGATTTTTAGAATTGGAGTTTACGACAGTAAAAACGACTCAAATGTTTTCAAACGAATCCTGAAAAAACAGGATGTGACTAACTCCAATCTCATCATTGGACCGGTGGTTTCTGAAGCACAGTTAATGATGAGTAGTTTCTCCAAAAAAACAGGAATCCCGCATATCTCTCCACTTACAACCATGACAAAAAGTAAGGTGGACGACCCCAACCTAATTGCTATGAATCCTGACTTGGACAACTACGCCGATATTTTTTTAGAGAAGTTAAAAGCGGATGGTGAATTGCAAGGAAATATTGTGGTGATTACCGGAAAAGGCAAGAATGACAAATTGATTGCCTCCCGCTTTCAGGCCCTGAAAAATAAGTATCCGCAATACAGTTTTAAATCCCTTGAAATTGGTCGATACAACGAATTCAAACAACATTTTCAACTTGGCAAAACCAACCATGTTATAATTGATTCCGACAATGAATATTTGGTTGGCTCAGTAATTCGTATGTTATCGGACAGCAACCAGTTTAATGATATTCATGTTTACGGAAATAAAAAATGGTTGAACTTCAATGCCATTCCTGCACCAGTTTGGAAGCGCTTGCAGGTAACCATTATTTGTCCAATTTATGCCAACATGGAAAATGCCTACACCCGCAATTTCTTTGTAGCCTATAAGGAACGATACAATACGGAGCCGAATGAATTTGCCCTTGCAGGATA
The DNA here is from genome assembly GCA_023151275.1 of Bacteroidia bacterium. GTDB lineage: Bacteria > Bacteroidota > Bacteroidia > UKL13-3 > UKL13-3 > CAISCU01. Next base: position 36,905 of record JAKLJI010000009.1, read on the forward strand.
CGATCAAGGATTATTGTTTCTTCAAAACTTGGCCGAAAATGAAGGTCGTTTGAATTTGGATGCCTTAAAATTTCAGCGAAAATTAAGCGGAGGCAGTTATTCCATCAAGCCAAAGCCCAATGGAAAAGGATACCAAAACATGCGGCTGAATTTCCTGATGTTTGATGAGGAATACAATTTGGTTCCGGTGGCTTACTAGAGGAAGCTATGGCTTTTGGCTATAGCCATGGCTCGGTAAATTTACAATTGATAAAACTTCTGAAAGCCATCACCTATAGCTAAGGCCAAAATTCTGTAAGCCGCCTCCTGTGGGTTAAAATTTGGACTTTTTCTACAATCATGACACCCCTAACGGGGTTAGATACGCCCATTCCATCCGAATTGAAACTTCTGGATTACTGAAAATTTTCAGAGCCGAATGGGGACCTAAAAACTGGGGCCAATTCAAAGAACCATTTTGCATTTAAGCTAATGCAATTATTGAGATTTAGAAATGAACTTCCCACTGAAAATTCACTAAATTCGTAGTTCTTTCACTCTGTTTTGTGCGCATGAGAGCAAAGTATCTAAATCCGTTTACCGATTTCGGTTTCAAAAAAATATTTGGTGAAGAAGCCAGTAAGCCTCTGCTCATCGATTTTTTGAATGCACTTTTGCCTCTAAACGACCTAATTGTTGATTTAACCTTTAAAAACAACGAACAACTTGGTAATACCGACCTGGATAGGAAAGCCATTTACGATATTTATTGTGAGAACCAGAAAGGCGAAAAGTTCATTGTAGAACTTCAAAAAGCAAAACAGAATTTCTTTAAGGAAAGAACGATTTATTATTCCACCTTTCCAATCCGGGAACAAGCCGAAAAAGGGGAATGGAACTACAACTTGAAAGCTGTTTACTGCATTGGAATATTGGATTTTACCTTCGGCGACTACGAAAACGAGCCGGATAAAAGCCAGGTAATGCATACCATCAAGCTTAAAAATCAAAACGGCAAAACCTTTTATGAAAAGCTAACCTATATTTATCTGGAAATGCCCAATTTTTCACTTGGTGAAAACCAGTTAAAATCACGGCTGGATAAATGGCTTTATTTCATCAAGAATTTGGAAGATTTTCAAAGCATCCCAAAGATTTTTTCGGATGAAGTTTTTCACCAGGCATTTGAAAAAGCAGAATTGGCTAAATTCGGGCAAGCTGAATTAGCAAGTTATGAAAACAGCCTTAAAGTGTACAGGGATTTGAAAGGCGTTATTGACACTGCTTTTGATGAAGGAAAATTGGAAGGAAAAATGGAAGGGTTAATTGAAGGCAAACTTGAAATGGCCCGAGTTATGAAAGCTGCTGGAGAATCCGCAGAAAAAATTGCCAAATACACCGGACTTTCGATGGATGAACTCGAAAAGCTTTAGTCCTACAATTTTCAGGCACTAGAAATTCTATTTTACCCTGAAAGTTTCAAAAATCACGGCCCATTAAATCTGAAAGCGACATTGAAATGGCGACGATGCTTTCATTCGGCTTAGGGATGGAAGTGGAAACCCCGGCTTGGGAAATGCAGCGCCTGTGTGAGTGTGCCGGCGACCAGCGGAAGCCCGGCTAAGCCACTACAGGCGCAAAATTACCCAAGCCGAGTTGGAACGAACAGCCAGGCCCGCGCCTTATTGAGTTAAACCTTTTATGAGAATTGGATAGCGCGGGCAAGCCCCAAAAAAAAGGCAACCCAATTGGATTGCCTAATGAGGTAGCTGTGGGTACTTATAAAATAGCCCTGAACAATAGGAATAACAATCCTGAAAGTGTGATACTTACGGGTAGTGTTAAAATCCAGGCGAGTGCAATGGTTTTAATGGTTTTGGTTTGCAAGTTTTTGATGCCTTTGGAGGCTACCATGCTACCGGCAATACCTGAAGATAAGACGTGGGTTGTACTTACTGGAAGTCCCAACCAGGTAGAAAAACCAATGGTTGAGGCAGCCACCAATTCAGCACTGGCTCCTTGCGCGTAGGTTAAATGCTGCTTGCCAATTTTCTCACCGATTGTTGTAACAATGCGTTTCCAGCCTACCAAAGTTCCCAGACCAAGACTTAAAGAAATCATGAGAACAACCCAACCCGGTGCGTACTCAGTGATTGACTTTACATTGGATGCGGCTTGTTTGAGCTTTTCTTTGCTATTGGCAGAAATACTTGAGTTTTTGCTTTCAAGTAATTTCTTGGTAGCCTTTCCTAAAAGTACCAAGTCTTTTCTAATTTCAAATTTCTGCTCTCTGGTGAGGGTTTCAAAAGTGGCATGTTTGGCAATTAAGCCTTCAAAATCAACCAAAAAGGATTTGGCTTTTACCAATTCAAAACGTTCTTCTTTGCTGAGTTCGGCGCTATCAATCTTATTCAGGATGGTATGCATTACCACTATATCTTGGCTAATGTCTGCCGGGCTTTTCGACATATCAACTGTAAATGAAGCCGGTACAATGGCAATTAGGATTAGCATTACCAATCCAACACCTTTTTGTCCATCATTTGAACCGTGGGAAAAACTAACTCCTGTGCAGGTTAACAGCAAAATCAATCGAATCCAGAACGGTGGAGGCGCATTGGTATTGGGTTCTTTGAAGATTAAGCGGCTTTTGATGGACTGTCGAAGGATATACATCAATAAAATGGCCAGACTAAAGCCCAATAAAGGAGAAAGCAACAAGCTCATACCAATATCGCCGGCCTTACTCCAATTGACATAGGAAACCTTATCATCGGGACCAATGAGGGAATATGCGATACCCACACCAAGAATAGACCCAATGAGCGTATGGGAACTTGAGCTTGGGATACCCAAATACCAGGTTCCAAAATTCCAGAAAATTGCAGTGATTAATAGCGCTGCAATGAGCGCGATATTGTGGTAGATATTGGTATCAAGCAGAACCTCGTTGGGAAGGAGATTAGTGATACCCATGGCTACGGCAATACCGCCGGCAAAAACGCCGATAGCATTCCAGATTCCACTCCAGACCACGGCGAACCAAGGCTTTAGGGAGTTTGTGTAAATAACGGTAGCAACAGCATTAGCTGTATCGTGGAAACCGTTGATAAATTCGAAGACAACCGCCGCCAAGAGACAGAACAAAAGGAGAACGGTAAGTGAAGCATCTAAACCAAACATAGATTAGGGTGATGGCGCAAGTTTACTGAGTACTTTAGCCATTTCAATATTAAGTAATTCTAAACAAATTGTTATCCACCCAAATCATCCGTTCATTGAAAAAGCGTTCAAATTGGCCGCAATTTGTTTTACTTTCGTCGCCCTAAAGATCACGAAATGAAAAAACTTTACGCAATCTTATTGATGGCCAGTGTTTTATTGTCATCAACAAGTAAGGCAGATGAAGGTATGTGGATACCTCTACTGCTTAAGAAGTACAATTACGAGCAAATGAAAGCCAAGGGCTTAAAGCTTAGTGCTGAGCAATTGTATGATGTAAATCAGAATTCACTAAAAGATGCCATTGTTTGGTTTAATGGAGGATGTACCGGTGAAATTATCTCCTCGGAAGGATTGGTTTTAACCAACCACCACTGCGGGTATGATGCAATTGCTGCATTATCTACCAAAGAAGACAATATTTTGGACAATGGCTTTTGGGCAAAAGATAAAACAGCAGAGCGTTATAAGCCTGGGATGTTTGTTTCGATTGTTCAACGCATAGAGGATGTAAGCGACAAGGTAATTGAAGGATTAAAAGGAGTTGAAGAATCAAAACGTGCTGCAAAACTTGCTGAAATCTTCAAAGGTTTGACAGCAGAAGCTGTAAAAGGCACTCATTACGAAGCCTCGGTACGCGAAATGTTTAAAGGCAATGCTTACTATTTATTTGTATTTGAAAAGTTTACTGATATCCGTTTGGTTGGAACTCCACCGCAATCGGTTGGTAAATTTGGTGGCGATGCCGACAACTGGATGTGGCCACGTCATACAGGTGACTTTAGCATGTTCCGTATATATGCTAACAAAGAAAACAAACCTGCCTCCTACTCTACTGCCAATGTACCTTACCGTCCAAAACACCATTTACCGGTAAGTTTGAAGGGTATCAAAGAAGGTGATTATGCCATGATTATGGGATTTCCGGGCAGAACTAACCGTTATGAGTTTTCGCAAGGCATTGACTTAGCAGTTCAAAAAGTAAACCCAACTATTGTTAAGCTGCGTGATATCCGTTTGAAAGCATGGAAAGAGGTTATGGAAAAAAACGTAAGCGACCGCTTATTGCTTTCGAGCGATTATGCATCTGTTGCCAACTACTGGAAATACTTTATTGGTCAGACCGAGCAATTGAAGCGCCTAAAAGTATATGATTACAAAAAGGAGCTTGAAGGAAAATTTGCTGATTTTGCGAGCACAAAACCTGAGTATCAAAATGTATTAAGTAATGTTGAGAAAGCTTATGCTGCTTACAGACCCTATGCTTTGCAACGCACTTATTTGGGAGAAGGTATTTTGGGTGTAACCATGAATGGAATTGCTTCTTCTTTGTTTCCGTATGTAAGTGCGGTTAAAGAGAAAAACGATACCGCGGCAGCTCGCAAAGCCCTTGCAGCAGCAAGAGCAGTAAATGAAGAAACTTATGCCGCGTTTTTTGCCAGTGCCGACCAGAAAATTCTTGCCCAGATTCTTGAAAACTACTACAATGACATTCCGGCTGATCAGCATCCCGAGTTCATGAAAACGATTTTAAAATCAAAAGGGAAAACCAATACTGAAAAGTTCCAAAACTATGCGGCCATGGTTTACAAAAAGAGTTTGTTCAATAACAAAGCAAGCTTTGAAGCATTTTTGAACAATCCATCCTTGAAAAAATTGGAATCTGACCCTTGTTACCAAATGGTGAATGCATTTTACACCAATTATTTAACCAAGTTCAAATCGAAAATAGACGAATTTAACAATGCTATTGCGCCGGAAGGACGTGCATATGTTAGAGGTTTGATGGAAATGATGCCTTACAAAACTTTTTATCCGGATGCAAATTCATCCTTGCGTTTAACCTACGGAAGTGTTCAATCGTATGATCCTAAAGATGCGGTTCATTTTGATTATCAAACTACTTTGGATGGAGTAATGGAGAAATACAATCCTGAAGATTTTGAATTCCAAGCCCCTCAAAAATTGCTTGATTTGTATAAAAGCAAGGATTTTGGCAGATATGCACTACCAAATGGTAAAATGCCTGTTGCATTTATTACCAATAACGACATCACTGGAGGAAACAGTGGAAGTCCGGTAATGGATGGCGAAGGTAATCTGATTGGATTGGCTTTTGACGGAAACTGGGAAGCCATGAGTGGCGACATTGTATTTGATGAAAAATACAAGCGTACCATCAATGTAGATATTCGCTACGTATTGTTTTTGATTGACAAATTAGGAGCAGCTCCTCATATTGTGAATGAAATGAGCATTAGGCAGTAAGCTAAATGACACAAAAAAAAGCGGCGGTCAACAAAGTTGACCGCCGCTTTTTTTTATTGGTAATACTATTTAAAAATTGAATTGAGCCTGGACCCGCAATAATCGGCCAGATTGCAAATTATCTTGCTTTTGAAAATCCTCGAATCTACGCTCTGAAAGGGTGTACATAACTACCAATTCAAATTGTTTCAAGGGTTGCCATTCAGCGCCAAGTTCAAGTTCATTAACCTCATAGCTGCGGGCATCACGTTCATGTTTTTTACCTCCGGTGTAATGTTGAGCACGAACAAAGGGTATTAAAATTTGATTGTGAACAGGAATGAAATAACTCAATGTAATATAGCCTCCGCTTAAAGATTTATTTTCAATTGAATCCGTGCTTTTATTAAACTGAGGTCCCCTTCCGATATTGTACTCAGCCTGAATACCCAAGGGTTTTGGATAAAGAACAAATGTTGCAGCCACTCGCTCGTCGCGGTAATTTAAATCTGAATTCACCTTAACACCGGAGCTCAGATTTGCCTTAGGCATAACAAATTTTCCGGTATAGGCTTGCAACCCAGCTTCAACAATCTGCTCCCCAACTCTCATCGGGTTTGAATACCGAATAACTGCGTGGGGTTCGGAATTTAGCTCTGGACTATTTGCTGTTTGTCCGTTGTACAAACCAAGAGCAAAAACTCCATAATCTCCACTTCCTTTTAAACCTGAATTAACCAATTCTGAGAATAATTTTCGCTTTTCTTTTGGAGCCCAGTAGAAAAAGACACCCAAGTCCCGTTCATTAGCAACGGCACTATTTAAGGCATCATTCCTATCTAAAGGTATGCGATTTTGTGAGGATTGCATATTTTCAAAACCAAATGGAACCTTACTTTGACCTATTCGCAATCGAAATTCGTTACCCTCATCTAGGCCCAAGTCGAAATAGGCATCGCGCAATTGGCCAAAATGTAAGCGGTCTGAAGAAGGGCTACTGGCAAAATCCGGTTGCACATACATGTAAACACGCTTGTTGATTTGTCCGAAGAAAATGATCCGCATACGGCGGATAAAAAAGCCACCGTCCTTCCCCCAAGAACGGTCACATTGCTCACAATTCAGGCTTTCATTCGTTTCCAATAAACGATTGTAGCGAATTTGTGTATAGCCCCTTATTGAAATTGTTTCAAACCACTTTTTCGAATTTTCGGGAGTTTTAAGCGTTAAAGTTGAATCTTTTTGCCCGAACAAAGCCACAGGTATTCCAAATACCAAAATGGCAATCATCTTAAAATTAAGCATACATGTTAAATCCAGCCAAAGCCTGGATTAAAATCTCAATTCAAGGTGTTCGATAAAAAAAAATGCGGACCTGAAAGAATCATTTTTTTTGCTTGCCCAAAGTGGCTTAAATTTAGTACGCCATACCCGGATTGCGTAAAAACTAATGTGCTGTGCATGAGTTGAATAATAAGTTAAGTTTTTGATCGACAGGACTTTCAAAGCAGAAATGATTCATTTCACCTTGAATTTCCCAGTGCAACAATATTAAGTTTGTGTTAAGGGAATGTTAAGTCCAAACATTTCCTATAAGTTTGTCCCCGAAAATTTCAACCCATGCTATTCAACACCATTATCCAATTCTTTACGCCGAAAGACAAAGTTTTCTACTCCCTATTTGAAGATGTAGCACAAAATGTTGCTGCAATGGGAAAATTGATGAAAGAGGTAGTCTCGGAGCCTGATTTTGACAAGCGCGCAGCAATTATCAAAAAGCTGGAAGACTTGGAACATGCCAATGACAATCTTACCCATCAGATTTTTACGGAATTGGGCAAAAACTTCATTACCCCGTTCGACCGTGAAGATATTCACTACCTGGCAACCGCATTGGATGATATTTGTGATTTTATTTATGCATCAGCCAAACGTATCAATTTCTACAAGGTAAATCCGAATGAACCCGGAATCATAAAGATGGCAGAAATTATTTGCCAGGGAGCAGAAGCCATCCGGATTGCGGTAATGGAACTTCGTAACATGAAGAATCTGAAAAACATTAACGATGCCGTTGTAAAAGTTAATAGCATTGAAAATCAAGCAGATGATGTTTACGATTTAAGCATTCAGAGTTTGTTTGATCATGAATCGGATGTAAAGGAACTGTTGAAGAAGCGCGAAATCTATCAAATGATGGAAACTGTTACTGACAAGTTTGAAGATGCTGCGAATGTGATTGAAACCATTGTCGTAAAATACGCCTAATCCGGTCCAATGACTTATTTGTTTGTTATCATTGCCTTAGCCCTGATATTTGACTATATCAATGGGTTTCATGATGCCGCCAATTCTATCGCTACGGTAGTATCTACCAAGGTACTAACGCCGCTGCAGGCAGTTGTTTGGGCTGCGTTTTTCAATTTTGTGGCCTTCTTTTTGTTTAAAGACCATGCTGTTGCCAATACAATCGGAAAAACGGTACACAAAGAATTTATCACGCTGGATGTAATTTTTGCAGGACTGGTTGCGGCCATTGCCTGGAATCTGATTACCTGGTGGTATGGAATTCCTTCCTCTTCATCGCATACCTTGATTGGTGGATTTGCAGGAGCAGCGATTGCTCATGCTTATTACTCTCAAGGATTTACCTCTTTCTCAAACATCATTGAGATGGAGAAAATTGTAAAAACCATTTTGTTCATCTTCCTTGCTCCATTGATTGGCATGGCCATATCCATGTTTATCACGCTAAGTACGATTGTTCAAAACACCTGGAAACGAATTGCAATTATTTTACTGGCCGCGGTTGGAACCTGGTTTCTTTTTGACAAACTCGAACAAAACAAACTTCACGAAAACCTCGATAAGTATTACCATATCGACAAACTGAAGAAAGAAGTAAAAGAAGATCCTTCGCTTCAAGCCAAGTTGGATTCAACTAAATTATTGGCCAAGCAAATTGCTCCACTTTTAGCAAGTTTCGACAGTAAAGGCGGAAAAGGAATTGCTGCTGAAGCTCAATTGCTTCAACCTGAAATTGACGCTAAAAAGCTGGCTAAAGAATTAGATAAAGCCGATAATTCATTCATTGTTTACTCACTGATGGCAGCTATTCTCATTTTTATCCTTACCTACATTTATGTGGAAAAGGTAAAAACACCAACAGCCTACAAGATTGCCAATATGTTCAAGAAATTGCAATTGTTATCATCTGCAGCATTTTCTGTTGGACATGGTGGCAATGATGCGCAGAAAGTTATGGGTATTATTGCTGCTGCCTTGATTGCAAACGGCAATATTACTGATTTCAAACAAATGCCGGATTGGGTTCCATTGGCTTGTTATTCGGCCATTGGGTTGGGAACAATGAGTGGAGGTTGGAAAATTGTGAAAACAATGGGTACACGCATTACCAAAGTAACCCCATTGGAAGGAGTAAGCGCTGAAACTTCCGGAGCCATAACTTTATTTATGACCGAGCAAATGGGAATTCCGGTAAGTACCACTCATACTATAACCGGTTCAATTATTGGTGTTGGAGCAACCAAACGCTTGTCTGCTGTGCGTTGGGGAGTGACTGTTAACTTACTTTGGGCTTGGATATTAACCATTCCGGTAAGTGCCAGCATAGCTGCATTAACTTATTTATTGATTCGCTTGTTTTAATGAGAATTTCAAGCCTAGCTATATTGACTTTTCTTTTTATCGTGGGAGCATGTAATCGTGATCCCAGAGAAAAGCTACCACAGACAGGAAGCTTTGGAAATTCCAAAACAACCTCCTCTGAACTCGGAAGCATACCGATTTCAGCCTTGGACACCCTGATTGCAGCCAATCAAGAAATTGTATTGGAAGGCAAAGTGCAAAAAGTTTGTCAGGGAGAAGGCTGCTGGCTGAGTTTAGAACGAGACGGCAAAGCACCCGTTTTGATTGAAATAAAAGACAAGGCCTTTCAGTTGCCAAGCAAAATTGAAGGTAAAACAGCCAGAGTGAATGGAATACTCACAACAGATAGTTCCGACAAGTACAGTCGGAAAATACTTGCAGATGGAATAATAATCGAATAAAAAAATCCCCGCCAAAGCGGGGATTTTTGTTAAATACGTTCTAGCGCTTCCTTCTGGTTGATGTTTTTGGCATGTTCCAGAATCAAGTTTACGCTTGTAGCAGATGGTTCAACCGAGGCATCATCCAAGAAGGCTAGTGCTTGTTTGGCCTCGAAAAGCCTTTGCTGAAGCTCTTGATTTTCTGCAAGTTCTGCCTCAAATCGGCTTTTTTGTTCTGCATCTAGTTCATTGTACATGTACAGAACCAGGTTGTCGGTGAAGTAATTATCGCTCATAAGCAATTTGATGGTTACGCTAAAGTAACGCAAAGCCATTCAAAATATTTTATGGGCGCCTAATTTTTTTAAATCTGGACTCCTTTTTCAACCATAAGCTTGCGCAGGTTGTTAAGAGCATAACGCATTCTTCCCAAGGCAGTATTTACGCTTACTCCGGTAGCATCGCCAATTTCTTTAAAGCTCATATTACCCCAGTGGCGCATAATAATTACTTGTTTCTGCTCTTCGGGCAAATACTTGATAAGTGCCTTAATCTTTTCTTCGGCATGAAATTGCAGAATTTTCTGCTCATGAGTAGTTTCTTCAGCAATTTTTAGGTAGGAGAAAATATCGTTGCCTTCGGAATCGGTAATGGTGGTATCCCGATTGAGTTTACGGAGGTAATCGATGGTTAAATTCCTACCTACACGAACTGCCCAACCCACAAATTTTCCTTCTTCGTTGTAATTTCCTGAACGAAGTGTGTGGATGATTTTGATGAAAGTTTCCTGAAAAATGTCTTCTGCCAGTGATCTGTCGCGAACCAACAAATAAATGGCAGAGAAAATGTTTCTCTTGTGGCGTTTGATAAGCTCTTCCAGAGCACGGTCGTTTCCGGACTGATAGAGTTGTACCAACTCATTGTCACTAATTTTCTGCATGTTCATGGCAGTAGGTGTTTAAAGGTTGAACAATACGAGGACTAGTGTAGAGTGGTTTCTATAAGCGATATCCGGTTTTAATGTGTGTTGATTTTTAAAATTGACCTAAAACGAATTTAATAAACGAAATGAGAAAAACAAGCTTAATTTTTTATTTTTTACTTTTTGGTACGGTTCGCAACTCAGGATGTATCAAATTGAATCGAAGGCCCAGATTTAATCCAACTGCGAGATAGGGAACTTTCAATCGGTCTGGCGTAATTTGGATTGGACTTCCCTGAACAGTCAATTGAATGGTTCCAAAATCAGGTCTTGAAAAGGTAAGATCAGAACCAAGTAATAAAGAAACTGTCTTATTGAGGTGAATTGCAGAACCAATTCCCAATTGCGCAAATACGGAAGTTGTACTACTACTTTTCCATTTTATGGCAAAGGAATCCGAAACCAAGTAATAGGAAGGCGAACTGGACCAAAGTATGCCCAAAGAAGGCTTCACAAAAAGCTCATAATCGGGCTGTTTGTAACTAAAACGGGGGGAAAAGAATAGGGCATTGCTGCTCCAGCTTTGAATATTAATAATTGAACTATAGGTTTGATTTTCCGGCACAGATAAAAGTAATTTTTCAAAAGCCGTTGCATCCACTCCGTAACTAGAATTTCTAAAACCAACCGAATAATCGAACCAGTTATTTTTGGATTTGAACTCGTAATCAATGCTAATCGCTTTTCCCTGGGTTGCAAAACCATTCTCAAAAAAAGGAAAATCTTTACCGGCAAACATTCCTGTTGGGAAACTGCCACCGGCACGAATAGAAAGTGATTGTGCTCCTGCAATCCTTGGGAAAAACAGGGTAAAACTAAAACAAATAAGGAGCGTCGTTTTTTGTAATCTTGCAGCCATTAGAAACCCGTTCATTGGGGGAAAAATACAACATGTCAGGTAAAAACCAACAGGATATCTTTATTAAAGGTGCAAGAGTGCACAACTTGAAAAATGTAGATGTACAGATTCCAAGGAACAAACTCACCGTGGTGACAGGAGTTTCCGGGAGTGGGAAATCGAGTCTGGTTTTCGATACCCTGTATGCCGAAGGACAACGCAGGTATGTAGAGAGCTTATCTGCCTATGCACGTCAGTTCTTAGGTAAAATGAATAAACCGGATGTAGATTATATTCATGGTATTTCCCCTTCAATAGCGATTGAACAAAAGGTGAACACCAAAAATCCACGATCTACCGTTGCCACCTCAACCGAGATTTACGATTATTTAAAATTACTTTTTGCCCGTATTGGAGTAACCTATTCACCTGTTTCAGGAAAGGAAGTGAAGCGGCATACTGTTGAAGATGCCTGTAACCTAATTGAGTCCTTGATTGAAGGAACTCGGGTATATGTTTTGGTTTCAATTGTTTCTCCAGCCAAAGATTTAAAGAAAAGTCTTGAAACTTATTTGCAAAATGGATTTTCTCGATTGATGCAAAACGAAGAAATCCTTGATTTGGAGGAAGTTCTTGAAAGCGGCAACTTGAAAACCATTGGAAATAAAGGTCTTTACTTGGTTATCGATAGGTTTGCAGTTGTTAAAGGAGATGAAGAATTTCTATCCAGAATTTCAGATTCCATACAAACTGCGTTTTATGAAGGGCATGGCGAATGCATTATTCATGTTCCAGGCGGCATTCACGAAACCTTAAATAACCGTTTTGAGGCCGATGGAATTAGTTTTGAGGAACCTTCAGTAAATTTCTTCTCCTTCAACAATCCTTACGGTGCCTGCAAAACCTGCGGAGGATTTGGCTCAGTTGTAGGAATAGATGAGGATTTGGTAATTCCAGACAAGGGAAGGTCAATTTACGAAGATGCTGTAGTTCCCTGGAAAGGCGAAAAAATGAGCGATTGGAAAAATTGGTTTCTGAAATATGCCAGCAAATCCAAGTTCCCCATTCACAAGCCCTATTATCAATTAAGTGCAGCTCAAAAAAGTCAGCTTTGGGATGGAGATGGCGAGTGGGAAGGTATTTATGGATTTTTCAGGGAGTTGGAAAAGCAAACTTATAAAATCCAATATCGCGTAATGCTTGCCCGATACAGAGGAAAAACCAATTGTCCGGATTGCAAAGGAACCCGCTTGCGCAAAGACAGTTCATACGTTAGAATTCGAGAAAAAGATTCAACTAAAACCTATAAAGAATTCTCCTGTTTGAGCGATGTTTTGTTGATGAGCATAGACGATGCAGCAAACTATTTTAACACCCTAAATTTGGATGAACAGCATGCCCAGATTGCCAAACGAATGCTGCTTGAAATTACAAATCGACTTAAATTTTTGCAGGAAGTTGGATTGGGCTATTTATCGCTAAACCGACTTAGCAATACCCTTTCCGGTGGCGAAACTCAGCGCATTAATCTGGCAACATCTTTAGGTTCAAGCTTGGTTGGTTCCTTGTACATCTTAGATGAACCCAGTATTGGTTTACATTCACGTGATACCGAAAAGTTAATCGGGGTTTTGAAGCAATTACGCGATATTGGAAATACCGTGGTTGTTGTTGAACACGACCAAGACATTATGGAGCAAGCCGACCATATTCTGGACATTGGTCCGGAAGCTGGCGTTCACGGTGGAACCTTGGTTGCCAGTGGAACATTGAATGAAATCATTCAAAAAGGGACCAGTTTAACCGCAGCTTATTTATCCGGTAAACAGGAAATTCCTATTCCTTCAAAAAGAAGAAAATGGACAGAGAGCATTCGCATCAAAGGAGCCCGACAAAACAACCTGAAAAACATTGATGTTGCATTTCCACTGCATGTATTGACGGTAGTTACGGGCGTATCGGGAAGTGGAAAAACCACCCTGATTAGAAGCATTCTATTTCCTGCAATTCAAAAGCATTTCGGGCAATACACTGGTGAAAGAACCGGACAATTCGACCACATCGAAGGCTCGCTTCAATCTCTAAAATCCATTGAGTTTGTTGACCAAAATCCTATTGGAAAATCTAGTCGTTCAAACCCAATAACCTATATCAAAGCCTACGACCCCATTCGGGACCTCTATGCCTCACAAGCTATCAGCAAATCAAGAGGTTACAAAGCCCAGCATTTTAGTTTTAATGTGGATGGAGGCCGTTGCGAAACCTGTCAGGGTGAAGGTGAAGTTACCATAGAAATGCAGTTCATGGCTGATATTCATTTGCCCTGTGAATCTTGCCAAGGTAATCGCTTCAAAGAAGAAATTCTAGATGTAAAATACAAGCAAAAACACATTAGTGATGTGTTAAAAATGAGTGTAGATGAAGCCATAGATTTTTTTGCAGAAGAGACCAGCATTGCCAATAAACTCAAACCGCTTCAGGATGTAGGTTTAGGTTATGTGCAATTGGGTCAAAGCAGCAATACCTTAAGTGGTGGAGAAGCACAACGCGTAAAGCTAGCGAGCTTTCTTGGAAAAGGGAAAAGTCCCGAACCGGTTTTCTTTATCTTTGATGAACCCACAACCGGACTTCATTTCCACGATATTCAAAAATTATTGAAATCGTTTGAAGCCCTGATTGCTCAAGGACATTCAATTCTTGTCATTGAGCATAACATGGATGTAATCAAATGTGCCGATTGGATAATTGACATGGGACCTGAAGCCGGAACCGAAGGAGGTAAATTGGTATTTGAAGGAACTCCGGAAGAATTAGTAAAGGTTAAAGAAAGTTACACAGGCCAATACCTGAAATTAAAATTAAACACATGAGTCAAACACCAAAGGTTATTCCATTTCGGGAAATGATCATTCAGGAAGACGAGCACCTGATATTTATAAATAAGCCTGCACACTATTCTTCGCTAGACGACCGACATGGCGATGTTTTCTCCATTATTCGTCAGGCAAAAAAGCACGACGAGAACCTCCAGTTATGCCATCGCTTAGACAAAGAAACCAGCGGGATTCTTGTATTGGCCAAAAACGAAGACGTTTATCGTGAAGTAAGCATTTTATTTGAGAAAAGAGCGATTGAAAAGCGCTACCATGCTGTGGTAAATGGACATTTGGTGGTGAATGGGGCAGAAATAAATCTTCCACTCAGTCAAAGTGCCAAAGGCATTGCACGGGTTGATATGAAAGAAGGCAAGCCATCAAAAACCATTATCAGCACACTTGAGACATTTAGGCATTTTACTTTATTGGAATGCAAACCTGAAACCGGGCGCTTGCATCAAATCAGGATTCACCTGGCTTCGCAAAACTTTCCATTGGTTGCAGATACAACCTACAATGGAAAAATGCCCTATCTGTCTCATATCAAGCCAAAATTTAAAGAAGGCAAATGGGAAAATGAAGAACCCATGATGAAGCGTGTTGCCTTGCATGCCCACAGTTTAAGATTTGAGCTTTTTGAAATAAAATACGAGGTAGTTGCAGATTATCCCAAGGATTTTGCCGTGCTAATTAAACTCTTGGAAAAGTACGACAAGGCTTAGGAAAATATTGCCTCAATCCTACTTTTTCAATTCTCCTTCTTGTTTCATTCGGCTTCATGTTCTGAAGCTAAAATGTCATATACTTGTAAGGAATGAACCTGCGATTGAAGCAATGGATTGACGGAAGCATTGGCCGGATTTTGGTGGCAATTTTTGTAGTGATTGTCAGAGGTCTGGGCTTGCTCCTCAAACGAAACCACAGCTTGCAACCTGAGCCAAAAAATATTTTAGTTATTAAGATGCTTGGACTTGGCAGCGTTTTTATGGCAATGGATAGCCTGTATAGTTTGAAAAAACGCTATCCCAATACTCGGTTTATTTTGATGTGCGGACAAGGCGTTGCAGCTGGTATTGAACCCCTGAAATTTTTTGATGAAATCTGGGTGCATAACGACAAATCCATTGGCAAACTGGTAAGCTCCGGATTTGCGTTGCTGATTAAAACCTGGAAACAAAAGGGACTTTGGGTGATGGACTTGGAAGTGTACTCGGTTTTAACCACTTTGTTTTCCGCTTGGACAAGCGCAAGAAATCGCTTTGGTTTTCAACTAAACAAAGTTCATTTCAGAAACTACCTAAATACCCATAACATTTATTTCAACCAATTTATTACGGTTTCTAGAAACTACGAAAACCTGGTGAAAGATATGGGGGTTAGGGAAATTGAGACTTTTCAAACACCCCAATTTTCAAACCAAAAAAAGGGGAATTATATCGCCATCAACAACACGTGCAGTGAATTGGGAGGTGATTTGAGAAAAATGGATTCGGGGCAACTAAAAGCAATTGTGAACGAACTGGTGAACCAACAAAAACTCCAGGTTGCCTTTACCGGGGCACCTTCCGATTATGAAAGTTTGGAAAAGCTCATCAAAAACGAACTTGCAGAATTTGAAGGCAAGGTGATTAACATCGCCGGTAAATTTAGTTTCACAAACTACTACAGCTTTCTTTCGGAATCGTGTTTAGCCATGATAAGCATTGATTCAGCACCACTTCATATTGCCATGAAACTGGGTTTACCAACGCTTAGCGTTTGGGGCCCCATCAAACCGGAACAACGTATTGAAACCAATCAAAGCAAGCACTTGGTGGTTTACAAAGCTCAGGCCTGTAGTCCTTGCATTCACTTATCGGATATTGTTCCCTGTGGCGGAAACAACATTTGCATGAAAGAAATACCTACCGAATTGCTCATTCAAAAAACCCGGGAATTATGCGGAATCGTTACCTCATTGCATTGATTTTTGTTTTTGTTTACCTCCTGGTATTTCTGCGTATGAGCCGGATTTCTGTGTACACAGAAGGAAGGGCAAGGAGTGCAATTCTGGGTGATGGATTTAGCGACATCAATACACTTTCATCGGCCCATTATTTTCTGGATTCTGGTTTTACAAAAACCGCTTGGTTACCTGTTCATGAATATTATCCTCCAGGATCAACTCCACAGGTTTACACCCACTACCCTGCCCTTCCAAACCTACTTTGTGGTGTTTACGCAAGCTTGTTTCAAAGCACAAGCGAGCCCTTGTTGCGCTTAATTCCCGTCTTGTTGTCCATGGTATTCTTTGGTTTAATTTTCCGATTCCTGAAAAAATTAACCGGTGACTCAACCAAAGCACTTATAGGTTCAGCGGGGCTTTGGCTGGGAAGTTACTTTATCAATTGGGCTGATAACCTGCATCAGCATTTGTACGGCGAGCTTTTAAAATGGCTGTATGTGTATGTAATGTATTTGTATTTTCAAGGAGGAAGAAAGCAAATTGGTTTATTGCTTACCATGCTGGTGATAATGATTCTTGAAGTAAACATCAGCTTTGAGCAGCCTGTTTATCTGGGCATAGCAACCCTTGGATTTTCTTTGGTTTACAAACACGGCGTTTTTTCGCGGGAAAACATACTTGCATTTCTGGCAATCTGGCTTGGATTTGGACTTCACCTCTATCAAAATGCCATCTATTTTGGAAGCTGGAAAGCCGCATTGGATGACATGATTCATGCCTTTACCTTCAGAGCTACCGGAGCAGAAACGGTGGGGTATATCAAAGAAAAAGAATACACCTGGAGAAATTTCCCTGAAATTATGTTTGGCTGGTTCAATGGCATGGAACGATTTTATGTCCTTCCAGGTTGGTCGCTGCTTACCCTTTGGATTTTACTTGGAAAGCAGCTTTGGAACAAACAGACCCATCTGGTTAAACTAGCAATTGCCTTGTTTGCAGCCAGCATTAGTTGGGGATTTGTGATGAGTCAACATGCGTATGTGCATGCCTTTACCAACAAGCATTTCTCTATTTTTGTCGGATTAAGTCTGGCCTTGTTAATTCCGGAGTACCTGCAACGCTTGAAAACCGATTGGCAAAGCGGAAATACCGGTTTACGAATTTTTCATACCGTTTTGATTGCTTACTCTGCAAGCATGTTTATCAGCCAGCAAGTTTGGGAAATTTGGTTGCGCTACGGATTGTTTTACCCTCATTTTGGAACCTAATGAAACTAATTAAACCTCTATTTTTAGGTTTGATTCTGAGTCTGCTTTCACCAGGCATTCGCGCTCAGCACACCTATTTACCTTTGGGTACTTTGTCCAATCAATTGTTGGATAGGTACGAAGTACTATCGGGTGAATTAAACGATAGTTTGTTTCATACCGAAACCAAATCTTTCCGACGGAAAAGCGTTACGGATTATGCCTTGGGTTTGCTTAAACATGGAATGTTTACCTCAAGTCAAGATCAGTTTAATATCCGCTATTTGCTAAACGACAATCCGGAATGGTACAGCGATAGTTTAAGTGCCTCCAAGCGGAAATGGGGTAAGCAATTCTTCCAACAAAAATCGGCTTTGTTCTCCCTAAGTGAAAAAGATTATGCAATTGTGGTAAACCCTGTTCTTGATTACCAATATTCATCAGACAAAACAAATAACATCAATGCCAATCTTGATAATCGGGGTTTAGAAGTACGAGGTCGTGTTGGAAAAAACATTGGATTTTACACACGCATGAATGCGGAGGTAATTAGGCCCTATTCCTGGTCGTGGAAATTGTATGAATACGACAGGTATTTTCAAGGTGCGAATTTTGTTAAATGGCCTGAACCCGGAACAATCACTTATTTTCTATCAAATGCTTATGTTTCAGCCAATTTGAATCCTTACATGGATTTGCAATTTGGCAATACCCGTAACTTTATTGGAGATGGTTATAGGAGTTTTATATTAGGTGATAATCAACCTGAATACCTGAACATGCGTTTAAATACGCGTTTTTGGAAAATAAACTATACCAATATTTGGGCCGAACTTCGTGATTTTGCACCTTGGGGAAATGGTGGAAGAAACCAGCAACCAAGGCATTATATGGCCATGCACCATTTCAGCATCAACCTGAGCAAAAAGTTGAATATTGGTCTGTTTGAAACCATTTTATTTCAGCGCGATTCAGGAACAGCACCCAAAGGATTTGAACTGAATTACCTCAATCCTGTAGTGTTTTACAAAAGCATTGAGAACGGACTTAACAGTGTTGACAAAGCCTTGATTGGTTTTCATGCCAAATGGTTACCCATAAAAAAAATGCAGGTTTACGGACAGTTTGTGCTAGCTGAATTTGTATTCAAAGAATTAGTAGCGGGAAACGGCTCTTATGTAAACAAGTTTGCGGTTCAAGGCGGTGCCAAATACTACAACGCATTTGGCGTTTCAAACCTGGATTTGCAGGGCGAGGTAAACGTTAGTCGACCATTCATGTACTCTTCGTATGCCACTTTTCAACCCTTTTCCAATTTTCGCCAATCATTAGGGCATCCTCTAGGTGGCAATTTCAGAGAAGTAATTGGAATAGTCAGGTATCAACCCAAACCCAAAATATTTGTAATGGGTAAGCTCATTTACATGTACCAGGGGCTTGACTCAAATGGGTCAAATTGGGGTAGCAATCCAAGACTTTCCTATAACGATATAAGCTCGGGTATGACAGGAAACTTTATTGGGCAAGGTGTATTGACCAAAACTCTTTTTGCTGAGTTGATTTGCTCGTGGATGCCTAAACACAATTTATGGCTAGACATGCGCCTGGGATACCGGAAAGCGAGTTCTGTTTTAGCAACCTACTCAGCCAATACAAGCTTTGTTACACTTGGAGTTAGATACACCATTGGAGCGCGCTTTTTTGATTATTGATATGACAGCGGAAGAAATAAAAAAGAAAATTCAGGAGTTAAGTCAGGAGTTGAAAGTTCATAACTTCAATTACTATGTACTTTCAAAACCTACCATAAGCGATTTTGAGTTCGACCACAAACTGAAGGAACTCGAGCAACTTGAAAAAGAATTTCCGGAATTTGCCTCAGAAGATTCCCCTACCAAACAAGTTGGAGGAGATATCACCAAAAACTTTGTTCAAGTAAAGCACAAATACCCCATGCTCAGTTTGGGGAATACATACAACGAGGAGGAATTGCGTGAATTCGACAACCGTATTATCAAAACTGTTGGAACCGCGGTTGATTATGTATGCGAACTAAAATTTGATGGATTGGCCATAAGTTTAACCTATGAGCAAGGAAAGCTTATACGTGCGGTAACGCGAGGCGATGGCGTACAAGGCGATGATGTAACGGCCAATGTAAAAACCATTCGCAGCATTCCACAGCAACTTAAAGCAGGAGATTATCCCGACTATTTTGAGATTCGTGGTGAGGTTTTTATGCACAAGGCAACCTTTGAGAGACTGAACAAAGCCTATGCCCGCGAATTAGAAGAGAAAGGCTATGATGAAGATGAAATCAAAGAACAGCTCTATAAAAACCCAAGAAATTTTGCTTCAGGAACGCTGAAAATGCAAGATTCAAAAGAGGTTGCCAAGCGCCCTTTAGATGCTTTTTTGTATTTTCTGTATGCTGATGAACAAGTATCCGAATACCACCATATCAGCCTTGAAAAAGCCAAATCCTGGGGCTTTCAGGTTAGCGAGCACTACAAACTATGCAAAAACATAGACCAGGTAATTGATTTCATTCGTGAAATTGAACAGTTGCGCGATAGCCTGAGCTTTGAAATAGATGGCATTGTAATCAAAGTAGATTCCTATGCCTTGCAAGAGGAGCTGGGATTTACCGCAAAAAATCCGCGTTGGGCAATTTCTTACAAATACAAAGCAGCATCTGTACTTACCCAACTTGAAAAAGTAAGTTACCAAGTTGGACGCACAGGAGCCATTACGCCGGTTGCCAATTTAAAGCCTGTTCAACTTGCCGGAACCACCGTAAAACGCGCCAGTTTATACAATGCGGATGAATTGGTCCGATTGGACTTGCACGAAGGCGACTGGGTTTACGTAGAAAAAGGCGGAGAAATCATTCCAAAAATAACCTCGGTAGAACTTAGCAAACGTCAGGAAAATCTATTTTCGAAACCAATTGTGTATGCAACCCATTGTCCGGAATGCGGCACAGAACTCTTGCGAAAAGAAGGAGAAGCCATACACTATTGTCCTAACGAACAAGGTTGCCCACCCCAGATTATTGGAAAAATTGAACATTTTATTGGCAGAAGAGCCATGAATGTAGATAGTTTGGGAGCGGAAACGGTTGGCGGTTTGTACCGCAAAGGGCTGATTAAAAACTATGCTGATTTGTACAGCCTTCAATTTGAGCAATTGAATGGGCTGAGTTTTGAAAGTGAAGAAGAAGAAGGAAAAAAGCTCCGCTCCATCAAAGAAAAATCTGCTCTAAACATGTTGGCAGGCATTGAAGCCAGCAAGCAGGTTCCATTTGAACGGGTATTGTTTGCCCTTGGAATAAGGATGGTAGGTGAAACGGTAGCCAAAAAGCTTGCCAGGCATTTTGGTTCAATTGAAAATTTGGCCAAAGCCGGCGAAGAAGAAATTGCATCCATTCATGAAATTGGTCCACGCATTGCCGAACAATGCGTGCGATTTTTTGCAGAAGAAGAAAATCTGAAATTGGTAACGCAATTGAGAAACGCCGGACTTCAGCTTGAAATTCAGGAAGAACCAGGCGTTGAGAGAACTAACAAGTTGGATGGGAAGAGTTTTCTGGTATCAGGAACCTTTAGCATTAGCAGAGATGAATTGAAATCTATCATTGAACGAAATGGCGGAAGGAATGCAGGCTCTGTATCCAAAAGCTTGAATTTTCTCATTGCAGGCGACAAAATGGGACCCGAAAAACTAAAAAAAGCCAGTGAGTTGAACATCACCATCCTAAGCGAGGAACAGTTTTTTGAAATGTTGGCTTAGCCATTTAATCCTATCTTTGCGCCGATGCCGTGGTTTGAAAACATAAAGAACTCCCTAGGGAAAAAGCAATTGCTTGCCCGGACTCCTAAATCAGTACCGCTGCAATCCATGCCCGATTATTCAAAGATTCAGGACATTGCCATTGTTTACCCGGCCGGAAATGCTGAACAGGAAGACCAGGTTCAGGAATTTGCAGGCCACCTGAGGGCACAAGGTAAAAAAGTATTTTTGATGGGCTTTTTGAATCAAAAAGAATTGGGAGAAAAACGTCACTTGCATATCCAATCACAATATTTTTGGAGAGAATACCTTGGATTTTTGAACTTGCCCATCAAGGAGAAATTGGCAGGTTTTATCAAACAGCCTTTCGATTTACTCATCAACCTTTGCCCGGATTTCAACCTGCCAATTTTGGCCCTATGTGCCTACAGTGAAGCAGGTTTGAAGATTGCACCGCACTCCAAGGAAGCCGAACCATTTCACCAAATACTTATAGATTCCCAATCCAACAACCTGTTGGAATTAGGCATTCAAATGGAAAACTACCTATTGCTTATCACCCCTAATCCCCAAAAAGTATGAAATTACCTGTAATGGAACATTTCTATACCCTTCAGGGTGAAGGCGTTCATACCGGAAAAGCCGCCTATTTTATTCGGCTTGGAGGTTGTGATGTGGGTTGTGTTTGGTGCGATGTGAAAGAAAGTTGGGACATGGCCAAACATCCTTTAGTTGAGATTGATTACATCAAGGAGCAGGTTTTGGAATCGGGAGCGCCAATTGCAGTAATTACCGGAGGTGAACCCTTGATGCACCAACTTGATGAATTGACAAGGGTTTTACAGGAAGCTGGAATCCGCACGCATATAGAGACTTCTGGTTCAAGTCCATTGAGTGGAAGCTGGGACTGGATTTGCGTATCACCCAAAAAATTCAAAGCACCCTTGCAAGAAGTGCTTGATGTGGCAAATGAACTGAAAGTGGTGATTTTTAATTCAAGCGATTTTGAATGGGCAGAACAACATGCCTTACGTGTTCCAAAATCATGCAGCTTAATCATTCAACCCGAATGGGACCGGCGCGCCAGGATGTTACCCGAAATGATTACCTTTATTCAACAAAATCCAAGCTGGCAAATGGGACTTCAAACTCATAAATGGTTGAATATTCCCTAGGTTAAATTCAAGGAAAACCTAAATTAATTTACCGGTTCTAATCTGTATTTTCGAGGGCATGGAAGAGGCCTTGGCCACATTTGCTGAAGTTATAATACCGTTTAGTCTTCCACGGACTTACACCTATCGCATTCCTCGCGAGCAAGAGCAGGCCGTTGCACCGGGCATGCGGGTTTCGGTTCAATTTGGCAGTAGAAAAGTGGTAGCCGGAATTATCCAAAGCCTTCACCATACCCCTCCGGCAGGTTATCAAGCCAAATACATTTTATCCTTGATTGACGAAGCGCCACTTGTCACACAAGTCCAACTAAAATTTTGGGAATGGATTTCGGCCTACTACATGTCGGCTATTGGAGAAGTAATGAATGCTTCACTTCCTGCGGCACTTAAATTGGAAAGTGAAACTAAAATTTGCCTGAACCCCGATTTTGACATTGAAGGAACCGAGTTGGATGATCGAGAATACTTGATTATTGAAGCCTTACAAATCAAACATGAACTAAGCATTGGAGATATTTCTGAAATCCTTCAACTCAAAAACACACTAGGTATTTTAAAAAGTTTGGTGGTGAAGGAAGCCATTGTGATGCAGGAAAACCTGGAGGAGAAATACAAACAAAAAACACAAACCTGCATTCGCTTAAATCCGATTTATGAAGATGAACAGGCCATGCATAGCCTCTTCGACAGCCTTGAAAAACACGAAAAAAGGCTGGCCGTTGTGATGGCAATCATTAGCCTGAAGAACCAAAATACGCCCATTAGTAAAAAACAGGTATTGGCCAAAAGTGGCGCCAGTGATGCCGTTCTAAAAACGCTAGAAAAGAAAGGTATCATTGAAATTTACCAGGTTCAGGTGGATCGCTTGGCCATGGACCAACTTCCTACTGACCAGTTTGAATTAAACCCAGACCAGGAGGATGCACTTGGTCAAATCCATGCGCATTGGGAAAGTCTGGATACCGTCCTACTGAAAGGCGTTACCTCAAGTGGTAAAACCCATGTGTATGTAAAACTTATTGAGGAGCAATTGAAAAAAGGCAAACAAGTATTGTTCCTCTTGCCTGAAATTGCCCTTACCTCTCAAATGGTGCAACGCATTCGCAAGTATTTTGGAAGCAGTTGCCAGGCCTTCCACAGCCGATTTAGTGACCAGGAGCGGGTTGAAATCTGGAACAAGGTATTGGATGGACGAATCCAATTGATTATTGGGGCCCGCTCAGCATTGTTTCTACCCTATCGGGATTTGGGTTTGGTAATTGTGGATGAAGAGCACGAAACCTCCTACAAACAGCAAGATCCTTCTCCCCGCTACAATGCCAGAGAATGTGCGCTTTATCTTGCCAAACTTCACCATGCCAAAAGCCTGTTGGGTTCGGCAACGCCAAGTTTTGAATCCTATTCCAATGCCCTTGCCGGGCGATTTGGATTGGTGCGGATGGAGAAACGATTTGGCGATTTACCTCAACCCGAGTTACTCATTGCAGATTTGGCAGAAGAAAATAGAACCAAGCAATTGGTTGGGAATTATTTCAGCTCGGTTTTGCATCAGGGAATTCAGGCTTGTTTGGATGCAGGCGAACAGGTGATATTATTTCAAAACCGCAGAGGATATGCGCCCGTAATTGAATGTGAATCATGCAGATGGGTTCCCAAATGCGAGAATTGTGATATCAGCCTTACTTACCACAAATACAACGATTCACTCAAATGCCATTACTGTGGTTATCAGCAAAAACTACCCGAGACATGCCACGCCTGCGGATCAACTTTCTTAAACCTAAAAGGATTTGGCACCGAAAAGATTGAAGATGAACTTTCGCTTTTATTTCCTCAAGCACGAATTTTACGGCTTGATTTAGACAGTGCACGCTCCAAAAATGGCCATGAGCAAATTCTGAATGAATTCGGGGAAGGAAAAGCGGATATCCTGGTTGGTACACAAATGATTGGCAAGGGACTTGACTTCGAGAAAGTAAGTTTAGTTGGAATAATCAATGCAGATCAACTCCTGTATTTTCCGGATTTCAGAGCACATGAACGAAGTTACCAATTGATTTCTCAGGTGGCAGGACGAGCGGGAAGAAAGCATAAACAAGGTCGGGTAATTATTCAAACCAATAGTCCAAACCACCCTGTGATCAAGCATATTCTCGACCAAAGCTATGAAGCCTTGTATGAATCGGAATGCCTGGAACGTGAAAATTTTCACTATCCACCCTATTTCCGAATTATTCGCATAAGTGTAAGACACAAGGATGTGCGTATGGCACAGGAAGCCGCTTGGAGACTAAGAAGCAGACTTGAAAAAACCTTTGGAGAAAACATTTTGGGACCTGAAAGTCCGCATGTAAGTAAGATTAGAAACTACTATATCCGCGAGTTGATTGTAAAAATTCATCGCAACAATGCCTCTTTGCAACAGTATAAAAACTTCATTCGCCAGCAAATGCAACAGGTAATGGAGCATCCTGATTTTAAACGCGTAATTTTTGCTGTGGACGTTGATCCTGCTTAAAAGTATTTGGATAAAAAATGCTTTTCGCCAAGCATAGAAAAATCAACCAAAATCAATCGATGCAAGGCCCCAAAAAGCCCTACTAAAAGCCTGGCGCCACTTTCGATTTATTAAAAACCGGACAAATCATTCTACCTCCGGAACCTTTTCCATTCAAGAAACTTCCTCCCGGACAATGGGCTTCCTTGCTTCGAAAAATCAAACCTATTTCAAAGGTATTTCCGGCATTGGTAAAGCTGCTATTTCCCAAAGAAGCTTCATAACTCAGGTAAAAATTCAACTGCTCACTGTGGTTGTATTGAATGGCAAATGTTGGAGAAACCAATTGAGCTTGAGGATGGAAGGAAGAACGAAGTCCAATACCCATACCCAACTCATCCATAAAAAAATAGTTAACCCGCATCATGCCATGGTTGGAAGCAAGCTGCCTATCGTACCGTCCGCTAAATTCCCAACTTTGCGCAATAGTTGCCGGATTTTTCCTTTTGATAAAGCTAAAATGCGCGGTGTACCTTCGGGGAAGTATATAATTGCTTAAAATGCCAATATCCGAGTTATTGGTAATGTGATGAACAGCAAAACCCAAATTGAATGCACTCTTCGAACCATTTTTCCCATAAGCAAATCGGGTCAAATCAAAGCCGGCAGAAATATCCGGACTTAAGGATGAATTGATACGAGTTCCATCCATGGCACTGGGGTAAATGCTCCCAAAAATGGGATGAATCTGATCTGAAAAAACAAATTCATTCCAATCAATTGTTTGTTGAACAACACCAAATTGAAATCCGGCATTGGCTGTCCATTCACGGTTCAGAATTCGGCGAATTCCAAGTTGCAAGGCCGCATGATTGGTTTGAAAAAAGTTGTTGCCCTGTGTTTCATTTCCAGCAAGCATTCCCAATGCAAATACGGAATTACACAAGCTGTAATCTGCCGCAAAAGAACTGTGATAACTTGGACCATGCAAAGGCTGAAACAAATTTCGGTGCATCAAACTGCTTCTGATTATTCCGGAACCATCTCTACCAATCAAAGCAGGATTTAGATAGGCCTTGTGGGCATAACTATTGGTGTACAGAACATCCTGCGCCAAAACAGAAATGCACATCAACACGAAAAGTATAGCATTTAAAATTCCCTTCATCGTATCAATGTTAATGTGCCACGTTTGGATAAATTTTTGCCCTTATCGCCTTGTCCCAGCCACTGTTTTCCACTTGTGAATTCCGCCTCAATCATCCAAATATACGTTCCCTGAACGGCATCCTTACCATTCAAATCAACCCCATTCCAACCCTTGGCAGGAGTTCCATTTTCCAACTCCTGACTTTCCCAAACCAACTCTCCCCACTTGTTGTAAATCCAAATATGGTAATTCTTCAATTCCATGCCTGCTGGTTTAAATTCGCGCACAGCTTCAGTTCCATAAGAAGGTGCAAAGGCATTGGGAACATATAACCCTTCCCAATACGGAGGCAAGCAAACGGTGTCTGTGGCAAAAGTATCGCAGTTGTTCGGACTAATAACTTTCAACTCTACCGGAAAACAACCGCTATCTGCTTCAGCGTATCTAAACAACAATTCTTTTCCTAATCCGGTTGCTCCATTTCCAAAACGCCATTCATACCTAAAATCGTTATTGGCCAATACCTTGAATTGTACTTCACGGAAAGGTTGCTTGGTGATTTGCAATTCGTGACTAAAGGTGATTGACTTCTTTTCATCAATTTTTATGGGTTTGAAAAACGTAAAACTATCCCGGCAAACCACACCTGATTTTACTACCAAACTCACATAATAAACTCCGCTTTGGGTATAGGTATGACTTGGTTCTCGTTGAGTTGATGTATCACCATCTCCAAAATACCAGAAAAACTCCTTGCCTCCGATACTGGTGTTTTTGAATTTAATCTCATACGGTAAGCAGCCGCTCGAATCACTAAATTCGAATGAAGCAAAAGGCTGCTCCATAATCTCGAAGGTTTTGCTGAAGGTATCTCGGCATCCAAATGCGTTCACAACACGCAACTGAACCGGATACTTTCCTATTCCCTGATAAAATTTCCTGTAAGTGGCGGCAGTGCTAGTTTCTCCATTACCAAAATCCCACAAATAGGCATCGGCATTGCTTCCGGTAAAGGCAAAATCAACCCAAACAGGACCATAACAAGTGTCTTCCGGGCTCATGCTAAAGGATGCCATAGGTTGAGGCCACACCCTAAACTGAAGAGATGCAGAGTCTTTGCAACCAAAAGGTGTTTCAGCCCATGATTGAATGGTATAAACTCCAGGTTTAGTAAAAGCATAACCATTGATTTGATTTCCTGTGTAGGTGCTTCCATCGCCCAAATCCCAGCGAATAACCGGCGAACCTTTGGCTTCAGCCCTGAAATTGGCCAACTGACCGAGACAAATTGAATTGGTATCGGTAAATATTCTTAAATGAGGCAGTGAATCAACCTCGAGCGTATCCAAAATCTCGTTGCTGCAACCACTAAAAAATGCACTTAGCCGAACTAATATGGGCATTCGCCCTGCTCTGGTGTATTTGTGCAAAGGATTGAACAAACTGGATGAATCTCCATCGCCAAAAAACCACTTTATGCTTCCCGTATCAATAAGGTTGCTGGTAAATTGCAAGGACGTTCCTTCGCATTGATTTGAACTTGGCAATTGAATACTGAACAAAGGTTTTGGGTCAACGCGAATAAACGTAACCGCAGTATCAAAATAACATTGGTTACTGATGTATTGCACAACCTTAAACAAACCCGGATTGGAGAAGGTATGCACAGGATTGCGCTGA
This sequence comes from Bacteroidia bacterium, assembly GCA_023151275.1. GTDB lineage: Bacteria > Bacteroidota > Bacteroidia > UKL13-3 > UKL13-3 > CAISCU01. The sequence goes on from JAKLJI010000009.1 coordinate 64,584, forward strand.
TTGGAGGTTCCGCCGTCCCCAAAATCCCAACTCACATAGTCAGCTCCCCGACTTTTATCTCCAAAATTCACAGTTAAACTCTGGCATCCCAATCTGGAACTTACATTAAAGTCAGCTTTCAATAAATTTGGAGTTACCGTAAGCGTTCGCTGCACACTGTCAGAACCGCACATATTTGTAACCCTTAACTTAAGTAAATACCGGCTAATTGAATCCGATGTGAAATAGCTAATGGGTTGGCCGTTTGGCTCAACCAAATTGCTGGTGCGCCCTTTGTCTAAATCCCAGAAATACTGCTCAACAGATCCTTGAGAAATATTAGTCAAATACAATTCAGCAGGTGAACAAGCAGAATCCATATTCATGGTAAAACTTGCTTTTGGCTTGTCCTTTACTCGAACCAAATTGATTTTTTGTAAGGTATCACGACAACCAGAAATTGATTGAACAATCAACCTTACAGAATAACTGGTATCTTGGTTCAGCAGTCCAGCATAAGTATTTCCAACCGTATCACTTGCAACCAAAGCTTGATTTCCATCTCCAAAATTCCAGAAAAATGTTCCCGGCTTTCGGAAAACGGATTGCTCTCTAAAAACAAACCGGGCTGGGCGACACAAACTATCTGATAAACTCACAAAATCAATCGTGGGAGTTGGCAAAGAGCGTATTTCTTTTACAAGGGTATCGAAGCAGCCTTCCGCATTTTGCGCAATTAATTGAATCTGATAGACACTGTCTAGTAATCCACTGTGAACTGGCAGTTGGATTTGCGGCACAATAGCCAATGAATTATCGAATCCAACAAATGGGTCATCAGAACTCCAGGAATAGCCTAAAGCAAACTGACTGTTGTTTTGAACGGCCAATTTTGTGCCGGAACAGGCGCTATCAGACAAAAAACCAAAGCTTACCAATGGTCGTCCGGGTTGACGAAGGGTTTTGCTAATGCTATCCACACAACCAAAAGTAGAGGTAGCAATCAGGCGAACTTCATGTACCAAACTTTGATTGCTTTTAAAATCATTCAAGGAAAGGGAGGTTTGAAAACTCGCGGTATCGTTTTGAATAAAGCCTGCATTTCCAACCAACATCCATTTATTGCCATCAGGCTTCATGGCAGGCAAAGGAAGTCCGCCAGCAAACAGCAATGCTGATTCTCCATAACACAGAACAGAATCACTAATTGCAAAATCAGGCTTAGGCAATGGTTTGATTACTACATTTTTTTGGATTGAATCCGAGCAGCCCGTACCTATCAACGTAATCTTCAATTGTACCAAAACACTGGTGTCCGTAGTCCCGGTATTCACAAATGTTTTTATTGGGCTGATCAGGTTTGATGTATCCCAAACATTGCCAAATGTCCATTTAAAATCAACTCCACTACTTGGGAAAGAACTATTTAAAAACCTCACCTGCTGACCTGCACAAGCAACTGAATCCGGACTAGTGAATAGTGGGATTGGATTTGGTATTGTTTGATACCAGTAGCTTTGTGTATCCGATTTGCAGTTGCTTGGGCTAAAGGCAATCAAGCTGATTTTGAAACTGTCGTTGGCATTCGGAAAAGTATAACCTGAGAAGCTTAATCCGCTTGAATAGTTTACCCCATTCAATTGCCACAAATAACTTGCATTGGCTTGTGGATACCCTACTGCCACCAAGGCAGAGTTGCTGATAACAAAGGGGGCACAGGAAATCTGCATTCCGGGACTAAACTCCGCTCGTGCATCCGGTTTAATCTTGATGCTTTTGAAAACCGTATCGCTACACCCAAATGATGAAGTAGCTATCAGCTGGATAGCATACATACTATCAACTACACCCGAATTGGTAAACACTCGAAAAGGATTAATCGTGGTATCAGGAGTACTTTCATGACTAAAAGTCCAACGAAACTTCAGGCTACTAAAGCTTTCAGCGGTGTTGGTCTGAGAGCTGTTTGAAAAATTTATCGTATATGGGCTGCATGAACTATCTGCACCGCCAAGGCTAAAGGCTGCACTTGGCTTTGGTCTCAAGTTCATCTGGATAGTATCTCTATTGCTGCAATTGTTGGTATCGGTATATTGATAAACTAAACTAACACTTGAACTTCCTGCTTGCAAAGGATCAAATTGATTGGCATTAACGCCTGGGCCCGACCAATTGCCGCCAAGCGGAGTTCCTCCATTTAGGTTAATTGGCAAATTATTTCCGCACAATTCCTGGTCAACACCTGCATTGACAATTGGAAAGGGATTCACCTTGACCAAAACAGTATCGGTTGAAAAGCAGCCTTTAATATCGGTATAGGTGTAAACAAAAGAATAAGTTCCAACTCCTTGAACAGATGGATTAAAACTATTCAACCCAATAATTCCTGTTCCGGCCCAACTTCCACCTGCAGGATTTCCGGCCAACTGAAAAAGCCCATCGTTCGTACATTTATTCAAATCAGCCCCCGCATTCACAACCGGGTTGGCAAGAATTACAACGGTATCCGTGTTACTTATTGAAGGTGGACTCGACAAACAGTTACCTGAATATACCAATCTTCTGAAAAGGGTACTTGAAGTGAGCAGGCCTGCAGAATAATCCTTCAAGCTATCATTTCCACCTGCCGATATCCAATTGGTACCATCCCATTTTTGCCAACGAAACAGGTACAATCCACTTCCACCGGCTGGCGAATTCCCACTAATAACTGGTGCCAATGATCCTTGGCAAACCTCGGCAGTAACAGAAATTTCATTATCCTGAACAGCTGGTAAAACTGCTACTTTCAAGGTTATTGAATCTCCAATACAATTGGTTGCATCGTGTCTGGTTACCACCCGGAAATAAACCGTATCAATACCAGAGTTAGAGTTTACTGGGGTTAAGGTGATTAGAGAATCCGTGGAAAACCCACGCGAGCTGTAGCCTATTAAACCAGTTCCTGAAAATGCTCTCCATGCATATGAAACTCCAGAACCTATACTATTGCCCAACAATAGTTGCACATTGGAGCCTGAACAAACAGGCGAACCAGGTGAACTCCCGCTGGCAAAGGGCTTCGGCAAAATTGTAATTCGTTGGGTATCGGCTTTTGATTGACCGCAAAAATTATTCAAGGTTAATATAATTGAATAGGTTTTGGCCACATTGTCTTTTTCAAAAAACACAACCGGATTCCTACTTGATGCATTGCCTTGAACAAAACTGAATCCTGCCGGAATAATTTGCCAGTTAAACGCATTCAATGAACTTCCTGCACTATCAATAATCGGTGTAAAGGCCGAAGCTCCAGAATTAAAGGCAATTGTCTGACTATCACAAAAAGTTTGCGCCAATGGCATTCCAACAATTGGAGCAGATGGCATGGAAAAAACAGTATCCTTTTGTGAGGCGCCACAGCGATTGCTCACTTGAAGCCGGATTCCATACCTACCGGTCTTTTTTATTCTAAGCAAACCTTGCACCGAATCTTGACTGTTTTGTTCAAAACTGAAAACCGTTGTATCGGTTGTCATTGCGATACCATTGCTATCCAATACCGTCCACCGGTAACTTACCGGCCCACACATGGAAACGGTATTTGATGTATTGATAAGACTAATCAAATTAGGAGCACACTTGCTGGATGGCGAAAACCCGAGTTGAAAACTTGCAGCAGGAGGCCCTTGCACACAAACATTTCTGGTGATTGAATCAACCCCGCAAGGATTGCTGGATGCCAACTTTACCGGAAACAAACCAGGATTTGCGTAGGTGAGTGAAGGAGGAATACTCTGAGTGCTACTGCTAATACTTGCCCCGCTAAATGTCCAATTCCACAAGGTTGCGTTTGTACAACCTATTCCATAAAAACCAGATGTAGTGGTATTGCTTAAAGTAACCGGTACCCCAACACAAAGCGGAGAATCAGGTGGTGGACCAAAGTTTGATGCAGGCTTTGTCCAAATCCGGAAATTACCAAGTGTTGCGGGAATGCTGTCACATTGATTATGTGCCTTGGCTGTTACAATAAACGACCCGTTTGTTTTGTTACAAGAATTCGTGGTAAATGTATGCCAAACCGTATCCGACACTGGGTTATCGATGCGCAACAAGGGCGAGCCATCATTAAAATCAAACGTATAATAGGTACCTGCAGAATTGGTTTGATAATTTCCCATGATTAGGGGATAAGTAAATGGAGCACAGCCCTGCTTAACAGGTGGTCCACTTAAGCTTAATGTGGGTGCGCTTTGATTGCTCACATCAATGGTATCTCGGCTGACACATCCGTTATTATTCGTTACAACTGCAATTAATTTGTAAGCACCAATGGACGTGTAAACATGTGAAGCTCGTGTAAAATTACCAGGCAAATTAACCGGAGCTCCTTGTCCCCAGCTGAGTTCAATATTGGCAATGGTAGCCTGCACTTGACATTGATTTTCGATGGTAAGGCGATAATTGGGATTGCCGGGAGTTGGATTGGTTTGACAATTGCTAAAAGGTGGATAAGAAAATAAGTTTGAATCGGCGAACTGCGCCAAGGGACGCTGTCTGATTGGAACGGAAACGAATAGAGTATCAACACAACCTAGTGAATCTGTCACCTGCAAACGTACACCAAACTGAACCGTACCGCCACCATAAAAAGGATTGAACTGAACTGTTGGATTGGTATCTGTCCGAAAGCTTGGAGCACCTTGCTGATACGTTCGATTAAACAACCATTGATAAAGTAATGCGCCTGTTCCGGTGGATGTATTGGTAAAAGCTACATCAGAACCTGAACAAGCAAGTGCCGGACTAAAACTAAATCCTGCCTCGGTTTTTGAGATGCGAATGTTTTTTAAGGTATCTGAAATAACCAGGGTGGGTAAACTCCGGACAACCCGAATCCCATACATTCCAGGGACCTGTGGTGCAGAAAAACTTCCTCCCGGTGCTGATAGTTGAACCTGAAATGAAGGATTGCCAAGTCCGGGGAACGTATCAAACGAAAGCACATAATTTCCGGAACTGCACAAAAAAGTCGGATTTCCCGAAATGCTTAAGTTCCGAATTAACTGGGCTGAGAGCTGCCCATCCCTTGAAAACAAAGGTAAAAGGCCCAGAAGAATTACGAAAATTTTAAGACGTGAAATCACGGGTAAAAAATAGGCAATCAAAGGGATTTTTCACCAAAACAAATTGAAAAATAGACCATTAATCAAAATTTACGGCAAGCCTTATAGATTTTTGGGAATCCCCAAAATAGCCCTTGGAATCGTCTTCAACAGGAAAAATTCATAAAAATAACGCTCTTCCAGGCGTCAAAATCCTTCCAAATAAGCTTCCCAAAAGGGCAACTGAATGTTTTGATAGATTAAATTCAACCTTACACCCAAGGAGAGGTCTGTCTATACCGCTCTCGCATCCCATCCATTCTCATTCAAATACCGGGAAAAAACATCGGTAAATCCATGGGAAACCAAAATCTTTTTAGCCTCGGTTTGCTCAATGGCTTGAAGCAAACCCGGCCAATCGGCATGATCACTCAAAACAAATCCACGATCGGCTGATAAGCGGCGACGTGTGCCACGAACTGCCATCCAACCGCTTGCTTGAGCATCGGAATAGGGTTCAAATTTCTTCAACCAACTTGTACCTGCCGCTGAGGGTGGCGCGATTATTAAATCACGGCGGAATTGCTTGGGTTCGGGTTGATCAGGAATCGGACTCCAGGGTTTCAAGGCATAGCCGCCCGCTTCACAAGCCTGATTCATATTGGCAACAGCTCCATGAACCCAAACTTTGCCAATTGAATGATCCACTCCTTGCAAAATCCGTTGGGCTTTACCCAAGGAATAAGCAAACATGACCGAACACAGTCCTCGTTCCTGATTTTCCTTCCACCAGGAGTTTATTTCCTGCATGATTTCCTCCTGCGGTCTCCAGCGGTAAACAGGTAATCCGAAGGTAGATTCAGTAATAAATACATCGCATTTTACTGGCTCGAAGGGTTTACTTAAACCATCAGCAACCACTTTGTAATCTCCTGCTGCGACCCAAACTTCCCCTTGATGTTCTACTCGAAGTTGAGCTGACCCTGGCACATGTCCGGAAGGGTGAAAAGAAAACTTTACTCCCTTTATTTCAAACTCATCTCCGTATCCAAACCCCGAGAGCTTCACATCCCCTAAACGATGCTTCAACAAGGGTAATCCACTTTTCTCGGCAATGTATTCCTCCATTCCCCAGCGTGCATGATCGCTATGTGCATGGGTAATTAAAGCCTTTTTCACAGGCTTATAGGGATCTATGTAAACATCTGCAGGAGGAACATACATGCCTTCCGGCCGAAATTGGATTAACTCCATATTAGGCTTTGCGAATCATTCTGGCCATATAAAAGCCATCAAACCCACTTTCAGAGGGCAATACCGAGCGACTTTCTTCCAATTCAAAATCAGAATTTCGTTCTAAGAATGCTTGAACCTGCTTTTCATTTTCGCGTGGGAGAATGCTGCAAGTTGCATAAACCATTTTTCCTCCAGGCTTCACCATAATTGAATACGTATCAAGCAATTCAGCCTGAATGCCTTGCAAACGCTCAATAAAACTCATATCCAGTTTCCATTTGGCATCCGGATTCCGACGAATAACACCCATTCCGGAACAAGGAACATCCAACAATAACCTGTCGCAGGCATGTTGCAACTTTTTAATGGTTTTGGGTCCTTCTATCAAGCGAGGTTCTACAGTACTCACCCCTGCTCTTCTTCCTCGTTTCTTCAACTCATCCAGCTTCCAAGCTTCAGTATCCATACTAATAATGCGCCCTTTATTGGCCATTACCGACGCCAAGTGTAAAGTCTTCCCTCCTGCTCCCGCACAGGCGTCAATTACACGCATACCTGGCTCCACCTGCAAAAAGGGCACTACCAATTGAGATGATGCATCCTGAACTTCAAACAAACCTTCTTTAAACTCTGGTAATAAAAACAGGTTCTGACGCTCATCCACCCGCAATCCATCTTTACATCCTTCAATGCTATGAACCTTAATGTCTTTTTCTTGGAAAATTTTAACCAATTTATCCTTTGTTGTTTTCAACAAATTCACCCGAATTACCAATGAGGCTGGTTCATTTAACGCTTCTGCCTCAATATTCCATTGTTTACCTAACTCTTCATAAAGGAGTTTATCCATCCAATCAGGATAAGATTGCAATACTTTACGCTGGGTTTTAATTTGGTTATACGTATGCTCTATCTTCTTCGCATCAACGTTCTTAAACTCTTCCCATTTCGGCAATGCAACTCCTTTTAAAACCTGCCAGGTTCCAAATAAGGTGTACTGATTGGTCTCATTTAATTCATGAGTTTCCAATCCAGAACAGGTGCGTATTAATCGCCAATGCCTAACCATTTCATAGGTATTCTCGGCAATAAAGGCTCTATCGCGGGCTCCCCAACGCTTGTCTGATTTCAACAAACGCTCCAGGGCTTTATCGGCATAGCGATTCTCTTCAAAAATTTGATAAACAGCAGTGTTAACCGCTTTAATTAGATTCAGATGAAATTTCAAAATAACAGATTTGCTGCAAAGCTAAGCCATTCATTGGGATTTTTTCTCAATCGATTGGCTTTGTTGAGGATAGGGAGATTCTCAATCAACCTAAAAATCTCTCGCAAACCGCAATGAAAACGTATTATTAGATAAATGCAAATTCCGTGAAATAGCAAATCTTAGGGCAATTTGAATCCACCTAAATTCCAGTTTCAATTAATACTCCAATGTTATGCATGTAAAATGCGCAGATGCTGCGGATAATAATTATTCATTCTATTCCCAAGCAATTTCATCAAACCCAAACCTAGACCCTGCCAGGTGGCCAAATACCAGCCTTTCTGATTTCCGGCATCAAAAACCTGCTTCTGCAAATAAGCCAATGCTTGTTCTGCATTTAATTCAATAGTTTGAATACTTTCCGCTCGCATGGCAAGCATGGCCAAATCATGGGTGGGTATTAACTCGCCCCGCTTATCCAATTCCCCCAATTGAATCCCCGCTTGAAAAAGCAATTTTCGATCAACTAAAAACTCAAGCCAAGCTTCATGTTGCTTTGGAAACGCGTAATAATTACTTCCATAATTCGTGAAACTTAAGCTCTCAAAATTGGACAACCAATCAGCAAATACGGCAATTTTGGCTCGACCCACATAATTCAGCTTGGTTATTTTCCGCCCATCTCGCTGTCCAGAACTTTCCTTTTTTTGCAATACAGCAATAAAGAATCCTTCTCCGGGTGTACGGTGAAAGGGAAACCGTACCATGCCTTTCCCGGGAATTTCAAGATTCCAGTCTGCCGGAACATCTAAGTCAACCGATTCAAGTCCCATGCTTTGTAAATGTTTCACCACGGCCTCGTCCTCCTTTTGATTTAAAGTGCATGTACTGTAAATCAAATAACCACCTTCCCGCAAGGCAGGCAAGGCATCTTCAACAATCCGTTGCTGCCTCAGGCTACACATGTCAACCGCTTCAGGACTCCATTCTTCCATGGCCGCCGGATCTCTTCTAAACAAACCTTCTCCACTGCATGGCGCATCAATTACAATTAGATCAAAAAAACCTTGGATTTTCCCAAAGGCCGCCGGCTCAAGGTTGGTAACATGGGTATTTAACAAACCCCATTTAACCAAGTTATCACGCAAAACCTGTACGCGACTTTTCAAAATCTCATTTGAAATCAATAAATCATCCGCGCTAATAAGACTAGCCAAATGCGTGCTTTTGCCTCCTGGAGCTGCACACAAATCAAGCACCTTTAGGGCTCTCCCTTCTTCACGTAAGGGCTTCTCAATGCATTGAAAAGCAAATTCAAGAAACATACTGCTAGCTTCTTGAACATAATATGCTCCGGCATGGAAAAAAGGATCAAGCGTAAATGAAGGGCGCTGCCCGAGCAATCTCCCATATTTGGACCAAGCCACCTGCTCTTCCTGACTAAAAACAGGTGCCGGCTTAAAGGGATTGATGCGAATGGCTGTTCTGGGTGCTAACTGCATAGCCCCAAGGAGTAACTCTGCTTCCTTGGGGCCATACTGTTGATGGATTTGTTGTACAAATAAGGTGTAATTGGAATTCAAGCCGCTAATTTAGAGGCTGCGGGCTAAAAATCCTTCAAATTCAACTTTCATTTCCTTGTACAACCTGACAAATGTGTCAAATTTCTCGGCCAGTTCACTTGGTTCTTTGTAAATAATCCGGTCACTGGCAACAGGTTGGCTAATTGCCGTTGCAACCAATTCCGATTCCTGCTCGTTCAACTCATGTTTGAACTCATCAATTACCTCACGCTGACGAATAAATAAGTTTTGAAAATGCTCAACCCTACTCAAGAGCTCCTTGCTGGTATTGCGTGCGGCAACTTCTTCAAGACGTTTCACCAAAACCCCTAACTCTTCCTGATAAAAGGCTAAATCACTTAACCAGCCCTTAATCGATTGGTGAATGTCCACCATGTGTTTCTTCTGTTCCATTGGATTGCAAATTGATACTTCAAAACTGTATCCAAAATCAGACAGCTCCAATGAGCAATATCACGCAGCAAATTGATTTCAATTCCCTTGCATTTTCCAAAAATTTCACTAGCTTTAGATTCTTTCTTGTTTGCAATCCGATCCGTCATCCATTATGCCATCGGCTAATGGGTCTGGCATTTTTTCTTAATGCTGACAAAATTTACAGTCTAAATTTCACTCGTTTTAATTTATAAGAATCTCCTCAAATCCACTCCCAACAAGGCTTTCAAGGGTACCCGCTTCTTAAAATACTGTTTAATACAAGAGTGGTTTTGAACTACGGCACCATTTTGGCTAATTTCACCCACAAAAAAGGAAACAAGATATGATGAATCGTTTTGCGATGAGTAAAGCCTTGCTAATTCTGGGGCTTCTGCTACCGGCAGTTAACATCATGGCTCAAACCAAAAAAACAGCTGAACCTAAACTAGCAGCTCCCACTGTAAAAACAGGAAAAGGCGGATACGAAATAACCGTTAACCTGCACGGTTGGGCTGGAAAAAAATTCTACCTGGGCTACTATTTCGGAGATAAACAATACTTGCGCGACTCTGCTCAAGCCGATAAAACAGGAAAAGTGGTGTTCAAAGGCGATGCAACTCTGGAAGGTGGCATCTACATGATGGCTACCTACGAAAAAAATCTAATGTTCGACTTTGTTGTTACCGAGCAGGTTTTTACACTTGATACCGATACCGCCGACTTTATCGGTACCATGAAGGTTAAAAATTCCTATGAAAACGAAATCTTCTTCGATTACACTAAACTTACCAGCATCAAAGGTCGGGAAGCCATGCGCATTGAAGGCCTGATTAAAGAAGCAAGAGAGAAGAAAGATACCGCTACCGAGCGCATTCAAACTCAAGAATACAGAAAAATAACCAGCGAATTGGCCGACTACCGTAAAAATTTGGTTGCTAAACACCCAACCACTTTATTGTCTAAAATCTTCCGCATCATGACAGATATTGAAGTTCCGGATGCCCCAAGAGATGAAAAAGGAATAATTACCGATTCAAGTTTCCAATACAAGTATTACAAGGCACATTATTTCGACAATTTTGATTGGGCAGATGAACGCATCGTTCGTACCCCTGTATTCCACAACAAATTCGAAAACTACATCACCAAAGTAACCCTCCAAAGCCCTGAATGCATTATTGCTTCTGCAGATTATGTGCTGAAACAAGCTGCTGCGGGAAAAGAAAATTTTAAATACTGTTTATACTGGATTACCAACCATTACGAAACATCTACCTATATGGGTCACGATAAGGTTTTTGTGCACATGGTTGATAATTATTACGCCAAAGGAAAAGCATTTTGGATTGATGAAACCCTACTCTTCAAAATGAAAGATCGGGCAGATAAATTGCGCTACAACCTCATTGGTGTAAATGGAAAAAACCTGAACATGATTGATACCAATGGTATTTATCATTCCCTGTATAATATGAAAGGAAAATACACCTTGTTAATTTTCTGGGATGCAAATTGCGGAAAATGCAAGGAGGAAATGCCTAAATTGGTTAAATTATACGAAGAATTAAATGCCAATAAAAAGCAAAATTATTTCGATGTATTTAGCGTTTCCGTTACTCCTGATGCCAACGATTGGGTAAAATACCTGAGAGATAAAAAATTCAAATGGGTAAATGTGTACGACCCAACCAACGAGACCAATTTTAGAAATTTCTACGACATTTATTCAACCCCGGTCTTATTCTTAATGGACCAAAACAAAAAGATAATTGCCAAACGAATTGGTGTTGAACAATTAAAAGATTTTATTCAGGATTACGATTCCGGAAAAATAAAATACTCAGAAACTTGTCCTGATTAATTTGAAAAATGGTCGCCAATTGGTGGCCATTTTTTTTCACTATTCTCAATTCCTCTCCGGAATAATTCGTTTTTGTGGGCTTTCCTTTTGGGGCCGCAAATATCCCAAATCATCCAAATGCATCTGGCCCCAAAAGGGCAGGCTGTACACTCCTACTCCGCAGGCTTCAAGCTGCCGGCTGTACGTGTTGAAGGGAGAGCTTCCTGTGGTCGCTTCCCTCAACAAACAGCCGGCGCTTAAAGCCTTTGCGGGGTATCCGCTCCCATCCCTAAAGCAAAATTCACTCATAAATTTCAGAAACTCGAGCAATACCAATTAATCGCCGATATGGCTAATGTTACCTCAAAATCCTAGCAATTCAACCATCAAAATTTTTACAATGTACTGAAAACTAGTATTTCAAAAGATTAACCTATATTGAAGTTTAAATCTCCCCAATGCCGTGCAAACAAGCTCCTCAAAATTAAAATGGATTTTACGCAGCAGCCTTTTTGTATTTGGCTTGTTTGGAATATCAATTCCATTTGAAACCAAACATTTTTCTATCGTATTATTTGTCCTTGGAATTGCTATCCTATTCGTATTCATCGCTCTAAAAACTATCAATTCATCACTCAAAAATCAATACAAAGCAAAAAATGGATTCCTGATTTTTTCAATTTCCCTTTTTGCGTTCTCAATCCTATCCGAGTTCAAACAATTTCCAGGCACCAATTTCGAACGAGTAATAGCCGTCTTCTTCTATTGTTTCGCCTTTGCTCCACTAGAGCTGCACTTAAAATACCTCAAATGGAAAGAATATAGCCAATACAAATGGGAAATTCTTCTACTTAGTAGTATTGATTTCCTGGGTATGAATTTTGTTCTCCTTGGCTTCCTTTCATTGTATCAAAATTGGCCTGTCCCCTGGATTCTAATTTATTCCGGGAGTGGATTACTGCTTCTAGGCTTAGTATTGTGGAATTATCGGTTTAAAAAAGAAGTTGTTCGCAGAAAGGAAGCTGAAGAGAAAATACGCTTGCAGGTTGCCGAAATCGAAAAAGCCAAAGAACAATCTGATACACTTTTATTGAACATTCTACCTCGGGAAGTTGCAGAGGAACTCAAAAGTACAGGCACATCTGATGCCAGACATTTTGATGAGGTTACAGTACTATTTACCGATTTTAAGGATTTTACGGGTTGGTCTTCAAAAATGAGTGCCTTAGAATTGGTAGAAGAAATCAATACCTGCTTTATGGCTTTCGATAAAATCACCGAAAAATACGGTGTCGAAAAAATCAAAACCATTGGTGATAGCTACATGTGTGCCGGTGGTTTGCCGGTTTCAAACAAAACCCACGCAGAGGATGTAGTAAGGGCTGGCTTGGAAATGCAGGAGTTTATTAAAGAGTACAGCCTCAAACGAAAAGCACTTGGAAAAGAACCTTTCCAAATTCGCATTGGCATCCATACCGGACCCGTAGTTGCCGGAATTGTGGGGATTAAAAAATTTGCTTACGATATCTGGGGAGATACCGTGAATACCGCTAGCCGAATGGAAAGCGCGGCGGAACCGGGAAAAGTGAACATCAGTATGGCAACTTGGCAAAAAATCAATTCCATGTTTTCCTGCACATACCGCGGAAAAATCTCAGTAAAAGCAAAAGGTGAACTCGATATGTATTTTGTGGATAGAGAACTTCCTACCAATTAAGTTCTCTTTCTAACCTCTCGAAAATACAGGAACCGCGGCCTGCATGGCTTCAACAAATGCTTTTGCATCAACCCCAGTTGGAATTTTCATTTCATCAAACCAACTTAACATCTGCTCCGTGGGCATATTGCCGGTGAGTTTATCTGCAGCCATCGGACAGCCACCAAAACCTTTGATGGCACCATCAAACCTGCGGCATCCTGCGGCATAAGCGGCTTCAACCTTCTCGCGCCAAGTATCCGGAGTGGTATGCAAATGCGCCCCAAATTCAACCCCCGGCAGTTCGGGTATCAAATTCGAGAACAAATAGGATATACTTTCCGGATTGGCAATCCCAATGGTATCACTGAGGGAAAGGATTTCAACTCCCATTTGCTGCAACTTACGCGCCCAGCTTGCCGTAATTTCAGCATCCCATGGGTCACCGTAAGGATTTCCAAAGCCCATCGAAAGATAAATCACCGCCTTTTTACCGGATTTTACGCAGATTTCCTGAATCGTCTCAACCGTTTTAAGCGAATCCTGAATGGAACTATTGGTATTTCTTTGCTGAAAGGTTTCTGAAATGCTAAATGGAAATCCCAGGTAGGCAATTTCGTCAAATTTTGAAGCATCATCAGCGCCCCGGCTATTGGCCACAATCGCCAACAATTGGGTTTGAGTTTGCGAAAGATCTAGCAAATTCAATACTTCAACGGTATCCCGAAGCTGCGGAATTGCCTTTGGAGACACAAAGCTGCCGAAGTCCAAGGTGTGAAAACCGGCTTTCAAAAGCAGATTCAAATAGGCTGCCTTTTCTGCAGTAGGAATGAATTCATGCAAGCCTTGCATGGCATCGCGCGGACATTCAACAAGTTTTAGCTCCATAAAGCAATTATTTTCAAGAATTTCAAGGGCAAAAATATCCTTTTAATCCATACCTTTGACGTCCTTTTAACGAATCAAACTTACCAATGATGAATCAGGAGTTGGAAAATGTGAACCCGGAAACTGAAGTACAAGATGTACCGGTTGTTGAATCTTCAAGTGTTGAGGCTACAGAACCTGCAACTACAGAACCTGCTGCAATTAGCTCGGAAATTACACTTGAAACAATTGACAATCACACGGATGAAACAGAACACGAATTGGATGTTGTTGAAGAACTTCCCGATTTTTCAAGTCTTCCGAAAGAGGATTTGTTGCAAGCTGCTTTAAAAGCTGCTGCCGAAAAAGAAGTAGACGAAGCCATTTCAGTTTTGAAAGCAATCCGTCCGGTTCTCGAACACCATTTGCAGGAAGAACAAGCAACAGCTTTAAGTAAATTTTTGGAAGATGGCGGCGAAAAAGACAATTTTGAGTTCCGCGGAGATGGAACCCGTGAAAAATTTAATGAAGCATTCCGTGGCTTGAAACAGAAAAAAGAAGAAGCCAAAAGGAAACAGGAAGAGGAAAAAATGGCCAACCTGCGCAAAAAGGAAGCCATCCTCGATGAAATAAAAAAACTGAACGAAACCGAAGAATCAGAAGGTAGTTTGGCCAAGATTAGAGAACTGCAATCCGAATGGAAAAAAATTAAGCATGTTCCTAAAGAACATATTGAGCCGCTCTGGGAGCGCTACCGCATACTTTTAGATATTTTCTACGACCGTCTTTCAATCTACAATGAACTGAAAGACTTAGACCGTGCAAAAAATCTCGACCATAAAATTGAATTACTTGCCCAAGTAAGCAGACTTTTGGCAGAAGAAACCAGCATCAAAAAAATGCTGATTTCGGTAAAAAAATTCCAGGAAGAATGGAGAAATATTGGTCCTGTTGCCAAAGATGCTTCTGAAGACATTTGGAATCGTTTCAAAGCCGAAGTTGATAAGGTTTACGACCTTATCAAATCCCGCAGTGCCGAAATAGAGGCCGAACGCCATGCCAATTTGGAGGCAAAAAAAGAATTGTTAGCCAAGGCTAAGGAACTTTCTGCTTTCAAAACCGTCCGCACCAAAGAATGGATGGAAAAAAGCACCTTCTCCAATGAATTGATGGAACAATGGAAAAAAATTGGGCATGTTCCAATGGCTGTTCGCGATTCAATTTGGAATGAATTCCGTGAAGCCCGCAATACGTTTTATTCGAACAAAAACCAGTTCTTCAAAACCATGCACGCAGAGCGCAATGCCAACTTAAAAGCAAAAGAGGTATTGTGCGAACGCGCTGAAAGCATTTCAGCCAACCCAATTGATTGGGCCAAACAAACTGAAGAGCTGAAAAAATTGCAGGAAGATTGGAAAAAAATTGGTCCTGCTCCGGATAAAGTAAACGATGCCGTTTGGAAACGTTTCCGAACCGCATGCGATAGCTTCTTTGCCAAAAAAGCCGAACGCTATGCAAGTGTAAAGGAAGAACAAACCCAAAACCTTGAGGCGAAAAAAGCATTAATTGCTCGTCTTGAAAACCTGTTGAACACTGAAGTTGAAAATGCATTCCCTGAAATGAAACAAATTCAATCGGAATGGAATGCTATCGGCTTTGTTCCAATGGGACAAAAAGATGCCATCAACAAACAATACAACGAGTTGCTGGATAAACTGTATGGCAAATACAAGCAGCTGAACCGCGATATGCGCCAGGAGCGCGACCGTGAGAATTTTGAAATGCTTGCCAGCTCTCCAAATGGCAATCAAAAATTACAGCGCGAGGAGAAAGTGCTATTGGAACGTATCCGTAACCTGAAAAAAGACATCGAAACTTGGGACAACAACCTTGGTTTCTTCAAATCAGGTAATGGTAAAAATCCCATGGCTGAGCAAATTCACAGCAAAATTGAAATCGCTCAAAAACACATCAAAGGCCTGGAAGAAAAACTCAAAGTTCTTCGCGATTTGAAACAAAACGCTCAATAAATCATTCGGTGCCGGTATTATTACCGGCACTTTTTTTGAAAAGCCGTTTGTCAGCCATTCATTACTTAAGTCAGCTTATCCGCCATTACCGCATCTCCACTTGGATTGATGTGTTGCATTCCCCATTTGTTTTTGGCTTGTACAATTCCTGCATCAAAAAGGAAATTCCTCACGATGAAAGTTTTGCAGCCATTGAACAAATCAGAAGGAAATACCAAAACAATAACAAGGAAATCACCTTCACCGATTTTGGTGCATCTGCCGCAGAGAAAGGTGCTGTTCGTTCCATGCGCATCAATCAGATTGCGAAAAACCACCTCAAACCGGCACGTATTGCACGCATTCTGTTTCACCTGATTCGGGAACTGAAACCCAAAAACTGCATTGAATTAGGAAGCTCCTTGGGAATAACATCTGCTTATTTGGCATCAGCACTTAAACAAAATAAAGCGGGGGAATTAATCAGTATTGATGCGTGTAAACCTGTAATTGAAATTGCAAACGAAACCATTCAACATTGCCAACTAAACGATGTGGTGGAGTTTAGATACGGGACATTTGAAGATCAACTTGAGCCTGTTCTTCAGGAAATGCAACAGGTGGATTTTTGCTACATCGATGGCAACCATGCTTACGAGGCAACCGTAAACTATTTCAAGCAATTATTGCCCCATTGCCACGAAAAAAGCATACTCGTTTTTGATGATTTATATTGGAGCAAAGGCATGAAAAAAGCTTGGGAAGAAATCATAAGCCATGACCAGGTAACAGTAAGCATCAACCTGTTTTTTATTGGCTTGGTATTCTTCAAAAAAGGTCAAGCCAAAGAGCATTTCAGACTTCGGGTTTGGTAATTCAACAAGGGCCTTGTTCCTAGTTTTAAACAAAACCCCACTGCCTACTTCGGATAACGCAAAACAATCCTTTTGCGCTCAATGGCGTAACCCGTAAAGCTACCAATTGCACCTGAAATATTGCTCTTAACTGCAATGGGCGTTGCAAAGGGACCACCATTGTTTGCAGCACTTCCAAAACTCTCCCAAAACAGGTATTCTCTCCTTCCAATTGAACTTAGGTAAATGTTAAGGGTGTCTCCATACGAATAGGGACGCAAACTTCTGAAAGGTCGCATGGCATTGTTTATCAATTCATCGTCGAATGTGTAAAAGCGCTGGGCTGCACCCCAACCCAATAACAAGGAATCTACATTGTTGTATATGGCCATCCGATAATTGTTTTGTTCAGGACCATCAAACCATTGCATCCAAAAAAAGGAATTGGTGTCTTTGCCTTCAATCTGAAACCAATACTGCATACTATCAATTACAGGTGGTTTTCCAATAAAAGTTGTACCGCTTACCTTCTTGCCATCAGGCATACTAATGTCTAATTTGTAAGGTGTATTTTCTTTACCTGTGAAAGTGAGATTGGCATATACACCCGGCAACAAGGAATCCGACAGAAGTGAGAATTTCCAGCGGGTTCCGGAATATAAAGTATCAGTCCCCTGAATACTTCCTTCAGTAATATAAACCTCCGCATCATTCAATCCGTTCAGGTTCAATTGCGGATTAAAATAATCAATGGTTCTATTGATAAACACATAATTCAAGGTAGGAATTGCTTGGTTAATACTTGCCTCCACAACCAATTCTGAAGCAACTGGAGGAACGTTAATACTTATTTCCTTTTCACAAGAGCTAAGTGCCAATAATCCAAATAGAGCGATTGCAAAACTTCTCATACTCAAAATTTAAAATTCCATTGAACAGATGGCAAAATTGGAAACAGGTACACCATGAAAGCTTTTACTTCTTGCTTTTCAATATCCGGATAGAAGTATATAAAATAAGGATTTGCACGGTTATAAACATTGTAAATGCTGAAATTCCAACTGCTCTCCCATTTCTCCGTTTTCTTTGCCAGGTAAGTAAATGAAATATCAGCTCGGTGATAGGCAGGCAAGCGATAATCATTCACTTTTCCATACACATCAACAATAGCAAACTCAGGTCTTTGCTCTTGCGGATTCACACCAAAGCGATAGGTGTACCTTCCCACAGGAAGCGTAACAGCATTGCCTGTTCCAAAGACAAAAACAAAATTCGCCGACCATTTGGGATTGATTTGATAGGCAAGCAACAAGGAAATATCATGGGTTCTATCGTACCTAAAAAAATAAGGCTGACCATTGTTCAAGGCATCAAATTGGCGTGTGGTGCGACTCCAGGTATAGCCCACCCAACCCGTTAAATCTCCAGCTTTTTTTCTCAGAAAAAACTCTGCACCATAACTTAAACCTTCTCCAAATACCATTTCATTCTCCAGATTTTGATTGAAAAACAATTGCGCTCCCGGACGGAATTCGATTTGGTTATACATGGGTTTGTAATACACTTCAACCGACGATTCATAAGCATCTTGCTTGAAGTTTCTAAAATACCCAAGGGCATATTGATAAGCCAATTGAGGTTTAACACGGGCTGAACTTGGAACCCATAAATCAAGTGGAAACTGCGCTCCACTGGTAGTTGCCAAATGTAAAAACTGATAGGTTTGGGTAAATGAACCTTTGATGGATGATTCACTATTCAACAAATAAGTTCCACTCAACCTGGGCTCCAATCGCGGATAAAAGGCAATGGTTTCCCCGGGCTTATATACTTTAGATTCACCAGTTGCCAATTGTGTTTCATTATCAAATACGGCTTGGGTATAGGGACCAACCAATTGAAAGGCCACCAAACGCAAACCTGCATTAATGATTAAGCGCTGATTAACCTGCCATTCATCCAAAATATAAGCGGCATATTCATGTGCGAATTGTTTATTAATGGCTTGATTGATACTTGTGCTTCCTAAACTACCGCTCAATATGCCTGGTTGGAAGGTATGATAGGTATAATTCAAGCCAAACTTCACTTGGTGATTTTCCCTTGGAAACCAGGTAAAATCCGATTTCAGGTTCCAATCTTGTACGGAACTTCGCACATTGAATCCATTTGTCCCAAACGTAAAATCATTGAACAAATCATAACGGTTAAAAATAAGGCTGGTATTCGAAAACAACTTTGGACTAAACACATGGTTCCACCGCAGGGTGGCTGTGCTATTTCCCCATCCAAAATCAAAAAACACATCCTTGTTTTGTGGACTTTGAAAATTCAAAATATCCCTTCCAAAATAACCCGAAATAAACAAACGGTCTTTCTCTCCAAGAATAACATTTCCTTTCACATTCATGTCGTAGAAATAATAACTATTCCCCGATAAGCGCGATGGAATAAAGGGCTTCGCAAGCACGTCGATATATGTCCTTCTGCCAGATACCAAAAAGCTACTTTTTCCTTTTTGAAGCGGTCCTTCAAAGGTTAACCGAGAAGAAATCAAACCAACTCCACCGCTGGTTTTGTATTGTTGATTATTGCCTTCACGCATGTTTACATTTAAAATGGAAGACAAACGCCCTCCATAATTGGCTGGCATTCCGCCTTTGATAATATCAATGTTTTTGACCGCATCCGAATTAAATACAGAAAGAAATCCGAATAAATGAGAGGGATTGTAAACCACAGCCTCATCCATCAAAATCAGATTTTGGTCGGGTCCGCCACCACGCACATAAAATCCGGTACTCGCTTCTCCTCCACTTTTAATTCCCGGTAAAAGAGTGATGGCTTTTAATACATCAGGCTCACCAAATATAACTGGCAATTGTTTGATTTTTTCGCCTGAGAGCTCAATGCGGCTCATCTCAGTACTTCGAATATTCTTATCCGAACGCTCGCCTGTAATCACCACCTCACGCCCTTTTAAACCTACCGGACTCAGGGAAATGTTAAGTCGAATTTCTTTACCGGGTTTAAACTTTATTGTTTTTGAATCATAGCCCAAGTAAGAAATATGGAGTTCGTTTTCATTCTCATTCAGATTCAAAGAAAAAAAACCATACGAATTGGTAACCGCTCCCCGATTGGAATTGGCAATACGCACGGCTGCTCCAATCAAGGTTTCTCCGGTTGTTGAATCTTTAACATAACCGGAAACAGAATAGCGAGTTTGAGATTGGGCAGAATTTGGAAGAAACGAAAGAAAAATCCAGACAATCAAATAAATAAGGGAATCGCGTTGTTTCATTGAACTACAAAACAAAGAAAAGTATAAATAGATTTACAATTTTTAGGTTATACGGTACCCAACGAGGTGTGGAGACTACTTGAAGGAAGGAGACTGTGATGGGTTTGTTGTTTGGGCCCCATCGGGAGGATTAACCTGAATTGATAGTCAGGATTCAGATGAAAAACTATTCAGAATCAACTTCATTCTAAATAAAATCCATTCGAGCAGATTTTTGAACAAACCCACATATCAATTCTTAAACAACCAGATGATTCCGATATTGGCATTTCCCAAGCCAACCGCAGGTCTTAAACTTGAAGAAATATCATAGCGAATAGAACGGTTAATTACTTCTTTACCGTTTTCCGAATTTGAATATTGTCCATAAGATAGGCCAACATGAATCATCCGGAATCCAAGTGTACAAAGTAAAAGCTCAGAGGCACGAACCTGCAATCCGGCAAAAAAAGAACCGGTTACTTGCACATTAAATCGATCTGGATTATTGTACTTAAATTCAGAATTATTAATTAGAGAATAATTATAACTTGAATTTAAACCAAATCCGGCACTGGTGTATAGCCTGTAGAAATATCCAATTTTCTTATAAAGCGGCTTATACCAAGAGGTGGCATTATACAAATGAAAGGAATGACTCGAATAACGGGTATTGGATTCGGCTTGAACGTTTTGATTTAGGGAATCAAAATCTTGATTCAAATAATCGGATTTAGAAAGAATATAGGATAAGCCAAAAGACCTTGCTTTGGTAGGACTAAGAAATTTACCTACCCCAAAATTAACAAAACCATTTACATTCAGATTTTTAGAAAAAGTTCCAAAAGTTTGAGTTACCGGAGACTCGGCCAACGACCTTTGGTAATTGAGGTAGCCATTGCTTTCTATGAATCGGTAAGCATCCAAGCTTTGTGCTAAAACAGAAAATGGCATGAGTATGAATAAGAAAAACAACTTTTTCATTTTCTGATTAGGTAAAAGGCTGATAATACAAATGCTCCAGGCTGAATATTACCGGGTGAGTAAATAACAAAACTGGTATTTTGTTCATGTTGGGAATTGCCAAAACCGGCACTTTCCTCCAAAGAACCGGTCCATGCATGGCGGAAAGCTATTAGGTTGTACTTTAATTCAAACCCAATTTTTGGAACCGGCATCCACCAAATGCCCATTCCTGCATAGGAAGAAAGCTCGTGCTCACTTATTCTGCTGCTAAATCCGGAAAAATCGATTTGGGTTACCCGGTACAAATAGCCCGGCCTGATATCGAAACTGTAACCAAATCCTTTACCTAAATCAAAATAACGCCCCAAAGGCATATTAAAACCAATGGAATTTGCACTAGACTTAGAACTGGAAGAACTTTCATTCAATGAGCCCGCATAACTTAAATTCAGTCCCATAAGAGTTCCCTTTTTAAACAAGCTTGAACCAACAGAAAATTCAAAGGTTTGTTGTGAAATTTGGGAAGTTGCCGTTTCTCCCTTAAAATTTCGAATAAGGGTTGAGTTTTGAGTTCCCAATGAAAAATTAAGGGAAACTCCATTTGGGATCTGGGCAAAAGTGGTATTTACCAGGCCAAGGACAATAAGCAGGATAAAAAAGCGCATATAGGCAATATAAGAAAATGAGCTAAATTTGAAACCACAAACTGACCATAATCGGTTTATTGCTTGATACAAGTCATTTTTTTAGGTTTGAATCCAAAGCAATTTGCCACCAAACATTGAACCCATGATACGTTTTGATTACCTGGAAGCCAACAAAGAAAAATTTCGCGAACAGTTTCTAACTGCAAAACCATTTCCGCATATCGGAATTGATGGAATTTGTGATGAAGCAAAATTGATAGAACTGTACAGAAACATTCCCAACATTGAAACGCCTTCTGCTGATTACGTTTTTGCTAAGGAGAAATACGAAAAGAGTAAGTTTTGGGAACTCGGTGGAGTATTCAAGGAATTGTACGATGATCTAACCAATCCAAAATTTGGTGAATTGATTTCTTACATTACCAATGAAGAAATTTTCATCGACCAAACCTTCTACGGCGGGGGAATTCACCAAGGTAGAAAAGGAAGTTTTCTGGATATGCATGCCGACTTTAACTACCATCCCTTGCACGAAGATTGGTACCGCAACCTGAATTTGTTGCTCTACATGAACAAAGAATGGAAAAAGGAATATGGTGGTGAACTTCGCCTGGAAGATGGTAGAACAGGAGAAAAAACTGAAGTTGACGTTCCATTCAACCGATTAGCCATTATGCATTGCAGAAGCTACACCCTGCATGGATACGACCCCATTAATTTTCCGGAAGGAACCTACAGAACAAGTATTGCAGCTTATGCTTACACCCTGCATAACCAGCACATGGAAGCACCCAGAACAACAGTTTGGCATGTTCAAAAAGACAATCCGCTAAAATATGCCTTATCAAAAATTTGGGTTCCTGCGGTGAAAATCAAGAGTTTATTCTCAAAATCAAAAACTGCTGATCATTAAATTTGGATTTCCCAAGATTAAATCTATTTTTGCAGTCCCGTTTCCAACACGGAAACCATGCCCGGATGGCGGAATTGGTAGACGCGCTGGTCTCAAACACCAGTGAGCTCAACCCTCGTGCCGGTTCGACCCCGGCTCCGGGTACAAAAAGTCAGCAGCAATGCTGACTTTTTTTTTGCCCCTAAATTTAGCTATGGCCATGGCTATTGGCGATGGCTAGGAATTTGTGAACGATTTGGAGCGATTTTACTATGGCGATGGCTTTTAGGTATAGCTGGTAATTCCGTTAAGGATTTGAAGAAGTTTACTAAGAGCCGCTGCTTCTCGGATTACAATCCGTTTTGATAAAACCCCACCATAGCCTCAGACTCCCGCTTGGATATCCATTTCCATAAATCCAAGCCATAGCTATAGCTAATAGCCATAGCCGCGACTTCTCCAAATAATATCCATTTCCATAAAACCCCGCCATAGCTATAGCCAATAGCCATAGCCAATTTTGCATAACAGGATAGCTTTCCCATTGTTCATCCGCAAAAAATTTTGACACAATTTCAGCTTACACTGTAAGAAATTTGTCACGACAAGAGTTTTTCATGAACCATTCAGGCAACTCATGCCTTTGCACTAAGTCTATCAATCAAATTTTAAAACACATGAAAAAACAACTGTTCAAAGCCATGATTCTTGTGGCGGGTTTTAGCGCCATTTTCTCAACCTCATGCAAAAAAGATGAGGAAACATCAACCCCTTCAACTCCAACTGCAAAAAGCATCTACCAGATTGCCAAAGATGATGCTCGCTTCAGCACACTTGCAGCCGCAATTGAAAAAGCTGGCCTTCAAACTACATTGAGCGGCACCGGAACATTTACCGTATTTGCTCCAACTAATGATGCCTTCTCCAAATTAGGACTTACAGCTGCTGCCATCAATGCGATAACAGACCCAGCTGATATCGAAGAACTGAAAAATGTGGTTCTGTACCATGCCTTAGGAACAAAGGTGCTATCCACCCAACTCAGCAATGGTTATGTACCTTCACTCTTCACAGTAAGTGGAAATGGTGTTTCCATTCAAATTGGAACCAACCCCGTAAAAATTAACAACAGCATCAATGTAAGTACAGCAGATGTTTCTGCCAGCAATGGCGTGATTCACATTGTAGATAATGTACTTATTCCACCAACCATTACCGATATCGCAATAAACAATCCAAACTTTAGCACCTTGGTTGGAGCCCTGGTAAAAGCCGAATTGGATGGTACTTTTGAAGGCGAAGGCACGTTTACTGTATTCGCTCCAATTAACCAGGCATTTACCGACATTTCATTCGATTTGAATGCCACAGATAAAGCGGCATTAACACCAATCCTTACTGCACATGCATTAAGCACACAGGTAAGATCAAATCAAATTCCAAATGGAACACCAGTAAAAACACTGAATGAAGCAGTTTCACTCACATTCAATACCTCAATGGGCGTAAAATTTAGCGGTGGCAAAACAACTGATATCTCAGTTCAAACAGCCGATATTCAGGCAACAAATGGAGTAGTTCACGTGATTAACAAAGTAATTCTTCCGTAAGACCTGAATTTCCTTGTTTCCAATGATTGAGGTCTGCTTATTTAGCAGGCCTCTTTCATTTTTTGACAGCTTCTATACTATCCAACCACTGGTTAAAGTGTTGAATTTCCAAAGCTGTTATCGTATGACCTGCATTGAATTCATAGTAATTAACCAGTGCACCATGCTCCTGCAACCAACGTTTTGCATCTTTTGCATAATCAATTGGCAGAACATTATCCTGATTTCCGTGGGCAATAAAAATAGGAAATTTCTGAAGGGCTTTGCTTGTAACACCAACACGAATTTCTTCCTGTAATCGCCCACTAAAAATGCCGATACCACGAAACATTTCAGGCTTTTGAATGCCGCAATTGTAACTCAATATACCTCCCTGACTAAAACCCGCAAGTACAACATGATTGCCTTTTAACTTATAAACTTCGCGCAATTCTTCAATCAGCTTAAACAGTAGGTTACGACTTCGTTGCTCTTGTTGAATATTGAATACCGGTTTTCCTGTTGAAAAATCAACTTCATACCAGGCATATTGTTCATCTCCCAATTGAATGGGAGCACGCGCAGAAACTACAATAAAAGCTTCGGGCAATTGGTTCGACAAGGTAAACAAATCCTGCTCATTGCTTCTCAATCCATGCAGGAGAATAACCACGGGTGTTTGTGCATGAATTAGCTTGGGCTCCTTTACCAAACAGGTTAAGGTTTTAATCTCTTTTCTATCCGATTGTCCAAGCATGTTAATCAGCATAAGAATCCAAAATGTATTAAGCATGGAGTGAAACGGAAGTCATAGTAAGCGAACCTGCAACAGCTTTATCGTTGAACAAGGCCACTTTATCTGCCTTATCCTTCAAACCCAATACATACATCAAGGGAAAATAATGTTCGGGAGTTGGAATGGCCAACTGAAAAGGTCTACCTTGTTTAGCATACGAAATCAGTTCTTCGTGATTGCCCTCAAGAATCCATTTTCGCATTTTGGATGAGGCTTCCAATGTCCAATCAAATGCATAATTATCGGTGTTCATATGTTCCCAACTAATCATACGAAGGTTGTGAACCATATTGCCACTGCCGATAATCAAAACACCTTTATTGCGAAGCGAAGACAATTCTTTGGCCAATGCATAATGGTACCTTGCATCTTTGGTATAATCAATGCTCATTTGAATCATTGGCACATCAGCTTTAGGATACAGGTGCTTAACAACCGACCAGGCGCCATGGTCAAATCCCCATTGCTGATCAATCCCAACCGATGTAGATTTGACTATTTCCTGGGTCATTTTGGCAAGTTCAGGACTTCCACTTGCAGGATATTGAACTTCAAACAAAGCTTTTGGAAATCCGCCGAAATCATGAATAGTTGGAGGACTCTGCAAACCGGTAACGTAAGTACCTCGCGTTTCCCAATGTGCACTTATGCACAAGATAGCCTGTGGCTTAGGAATTTGCTTTGCTACATTTCTAAATCCGGTTACAAATTCATTTTCTTCAATGGCATTCATCGGACTGCCATGGCCCAAAAATAATACAGGCATGCGCTGGCTTGGTCCAAATGCCTTACCCATATTTTCCAATTCTTTTAATGTCATAGCACTTGTTGTTAGTGGCAATAAAGCCATGGATTTAATAAATTGTTTTCGGTCCATAGATGAAGGTCTTTTGGATAGGTCAAAGTTCCGACTTTAAGCTTGAGCTCAATCATACAAAACGGAAAAAAAACTGGAATTTCAGGAAAGCTGCTTACGCATTTCTTTTCTATACTCCAATGGCTTCTGCCCTTTCTTGCGTTTAAAAACTTTTGAAAAATAAGCGGGTTCAGAATACCCAAGCTCACAAGCAATTTCGGCAATGCTTAATTCCGTGTTCAACAACAAATTGTCCGCCTCCATCAACTTACGATTCTCAATTAACTCACCCGCACTTTGTTGCATCAATTGCCTGCAGATAATATTCAGGTTGCGGCTACTCATAAACAATTGTGAGGCATAATCTTCAACCCCTAAAGGCCTTTTATACCCCTCTTCAAGCAGGCGTAAAAACTGACCAAAACTTTGATTGTGACCGGTCAATTCAGTTTTCAATTCAGGGTAAACCAATTTGCGCTCACGTTCAATAAAATCAAAAATCGTTTGTAACAAACTCCTGCAAATGGCTAAATCCACTTGCTCAGCGCTAAGTTCCTCTGCTAAGACTTCAACAAGGACTTTTAATTTTCCAACCTTAGCTTGGCTTTTCCAAACCAGGTTCGCATAGCCATGGTAGGAAGTATAAAGCCTGAACAAGGACTCTGACAGGAGCTCTGATTTGAATCTGATTACATACAACAAACAATCTTCCGACCCTAGAAGCGGCTCAATCCGATGTATTTTTTTCTTACTCACAAACACCACAAATGGTGCTTGCAACTGCTGAATTTCTGAATCAATAAAATGGTTGATACTCCCTGAAAAACCCAAAATAAGTTCTTCATAATCCGAATGCCAATGCGGCGGATTAGCAGAACTTCGAATACGCTCAGCGTCTTCTTGGTTTACTCGGAATAGGTTTATCATTTGGTCCATAAACGGAAAACCCCGACAAATTGCCGAGGTTTTTCCAAATTAGCAACTACTTCATGAAAAAGCCTTAATTCACTGAAAGTTCTACCCTCCTTCCAAGTGAAGCTTGTTCACCGGTTGCATCTTGTATGGGACCTTGTACGACCAAACTTATTTCAGCCGCAAAACCCAATTCCCTTAAATAACGAAGGACTGCCTTTGCTCTTTTCTTTGCTAATTCCTTATTGTAAATCAGTTCACCGTAGGCATCTGTGTAGGCGTATATTTTGATTTGCTGAGCCTTAACATCACCTAGCCATTTTCGGATTAACCATTTGTCTTGGTTGTCTAAGGTGAACGATTTTGACTCGAAGAATAAAATACCACATGCCGCAGTTGATTGAATCTCAGGTTTAGAATCAAGCTCAGTATTCTACTCCCAATTCTTTAGACCAAAAATATTATTGTTATAGTTGAATTTTCTTTTTTGGTTCTTTTTTCTTTTGGTATCAACAGAACATGTGGATAAACTAAGAAGCCATCTCGTAAAGAGAAGCAGGGGTCTTTCTGTTTATTCCTTGATGAGTCTTTCTGTAATTGTAGTTTTCAAAGAAGTTTTTCAGCCCCTTGAATAATTCATTTCCATCCAGGGACGGGTGCAAGTATACATAGTCTCTTTTTACAGTTCTCCACAATCTCTCTTTGTAAATATTGTCCAATGCTCTGCCTTTTCCATCCATACTGATTCTCGTTGATGTTCCTTCAAAAAAATCTATCCATTTTGCACTTGTGAATTGTGAACCCTGATCCGAATTGATTATTTCTGGGTAGCCGTATTTTGAAACGGCCGTTTTCATGACGTTTATGCACGTTTCTGCCTCAAGGCTATTACTAAGCTCCCAACCCACAACAAAGCGGCTATAAACATCAATTATGGCTGTTAGGTACAGAAATCCCTTTTGCATCGGTATGTAGGTAATATCTATCTCCCACACTTGATTTACTCTTTCAATGTTAAGATGTCTCAGCAAATAAGGCCTTATGTACTCCGCTTTTCCCAGTTTGCTCAGATTTGGACCAGGGTAAATCGGATAAATAGCCATTTTTCGCATCAATCGTCGAACACGCTTTTCATTTATTTGATAACCCTCCGAGCGTAGGTAGTCCTCCATCTGGAGAACTCCATAGGTTGGTTGATCAAGATGGTGCTCGTCTATTTTTCTCATAATCAGCAAATTCTCCTCCGACTCTCCCTTGGGTTTGTAAAACAAGCTACTTCGGCAGATTTCCAAAAGCTCACACTGTTTGCGCATACTAAGCTGCTTTGTCGGCTTAATAAAAGACCGTATTTCGCTCAAAGACCGGCCTGTTTTGAAATTTTTTTTAACCAGTCTCGCTCCACTTCCAGCTGCCCAATTTTGGCATACAGGCGCATCTTTTCCTCTTCGGTTTCCTTGTTGTGACCTTTTTGGTCAAATACCCCAGAAGACTTCTCCAAAAACTCTTGTTTCCATTTGCTAATCATGTTAGCATGAATTTTAAATCTGCGGGCAAGTTCGCTCAATGACTCCCGCTCTTTAATAGCCTCAATTGCAACTTCTGCTTTGAAGGCTGAGGTGAATGATCGTTTTGTCCTTTTCATTTTTCCAGTGGTTTAAATTAGCTTTTTTTCAATTAAACTGCTGGTCCAAATTTTGGGGAGTATTATATTTACCTAGTTGAATTCCTTCATTACGACCTTCAAGATTAATATCTAGAATTACCAAATCAGGCGTCTCCTCGTCAATTTTCTGTAGCGCACTTTTGTATGTCCCTGCTGGTTCTATACATTCATATCCCAGGTCCTCTAACATGTTTTTCAGATTGCTTGCTATGATAAATTCATCTTCAACAACCAAAATGCGAATCCTATTCATAAAACAATACTACTAGTTATTCTCCTATTTTTCCTTTTCAAAAAAAGACCGTGATCAATTTTCTCTGTAATAACTGTTACATCCCATGCGCTTTCAACAACATACTTTTGCCTCACCATGAGATACCTCATCATCGGAGCCGTTGCTGGTGGAGCCAGCGCTGCTGCAAGACTTAGAAGAAACGACGAACATGCAGAAATTATCCTTTTTGAACGCGGAAGCCATGTGAGTTACGCCAATTGCGGACTGCCGTATTACATTGGCTCTGTTATTAAAAATCGCGACGACTTGTTCGTCCAAACTGCTGAGGCTTTCAGGCAACGTTTCAATATTGATGTTAGAGTGAAAACAGAAGTGCTCTCCATCAATCCAACCCAAAAATCAATTCTTGCACGAAACCTAATCACAGGTGAAGAATACAATGTATCCTACGATAAACTCCTGCTCTCTCCGGGTGCTGATGCTATTCGTCCTCCTTTACCGGGTATTAATAGGGAGGGCATTTTCACCTTGAGAAATGTAAGAGATACCGATTTCATCAAGGCTTATGTGAATGAAAAATCAGTAAGAAAAGTAGCCGTTGTTGGTGCCGGATTTATTGGCCTCGAAATGGCAGAAAACCTCAGGCACCTGGGCAAAGAAGTAAGCCTTATCGAAATGGGAAACCAGGTTATGGCTCCGCTTGATTATACCATGGCTGCACAGGTGCAAGAAACCTTAAGAAAAGAAGGTGTTCAACTCTATCTTGGTCAAGCCGTGCAGCGTTTTGATGCGGGTACTGATCATCCCCTTCGTGTTGAATTGAACAGCGGAAAAAGCCTTGAACTCGATTTGGTTCTTCTTTCCATTGGCGTAAAACCTGAAACCAAACTGGCTTCAGAAGCGGGCTTAGCCATTGGAAATGCCCGTGGCATTCTGGTAAACGAGTTCCTCCAAACCTCCAATCCCGATATCTATGCCGTTGGCGATGCCATTGAATTCATAAACCCAATTACCGGCATCTCCATGAATACCTACCTGGCCGGTCCTGCAAATAAACAAGGCCGACTTGCAGCGGATAACATGGTTGATGGAAATAAATCTCCCTACTCCGGCTCAATAAATACTGCTATTGTTAAGGTGTTTAATCAAACCGTTGCAACAACAGGCATGGCCTCCAAACACCTCAAAGCTGCTGGCATTCCACATGTGGTAAGCTATACACGAAGTGGCTCGCATGCTGGTTACTTTCCCGGGGCCAGGCAAATGAATATCCAGCTGGCTTTTTCACCCGATAATGGTCGCGTATTGGGTGCTCAAATTGTGGGAGGAGAAGGAGTTGATAAACGCATTGATGTACTTTCCGAAATCATCAAAAACCAGGGCACAATTAGGCATTTGACTGAGTTTGAACAAGCTTATGCGCCTCCTTTTTCATCCGCTAAAGACCCCATTAATATGGCTGGATTTGTTGCAGAAAATATCCTCAAAGGCAAACACCGAATCTGGAATTATTTTCCAGAAGAGGGATTACCAAAAGGACTACTTATTGATGTAAGAACTCCAGAGGAGTTTAGTCATGGCGCATTGCAACATGCTCAAAATATTCCCCTCGATGATTTGCGTTCGCGCATGCATGAACTCAATCCCAATGAGCCCATTTTTATTTACTGCCAAAGTGGATTACGAGGTTACCTTGCGCAACGCATTTTAACCCAACATGGCTTTCTTGAAACCTTCAATTTGTCTGGTGGATATGCAACCTATCACCCCGCATTTGCAGAATTTCAATCCCTACAATCGGAAAAAGAGAAACAGCAACCAGTGGCCTTGGGAGTATAATTCCTGAAAATCAAAACGCCTGTTTTGGGCGTGTTGCTTTGCCATTCAAAAGTACACAACATCCCTAAATTTGTCCCGGCAAAGCAACCGCGTTCTCCGTTCCTACTCCTCGCCTGAACCGTCCGTGCCTGCTAACAAGCTGGCGGGCTCGCTGCCGGTCGCCTCCACCTTGTTGCATGCTCTGGCCGTTCAGCCTCCGGGGTATCCACTCCGCCCACTCACGCAAAATTTCATACCTAAACCTAATTATGAGTTTGAACTTCGTAACCTGAGCCGAAAGCCATAATAAATGCAACGCTCATGCACTGTTATGGCGAACAAGAAAACCAAAGATACTCCCAATTCTAAAGGCATTCTGGGCAGTAAAAGATAATCAACTACATATTCCGAGTAATCCTAGGTTGGTTTTGAAATCACAGGGCTCAAAATGTAATCCAGTTGAGGAAATAGCGTATCTGAAATATCCCAAACCTCAAATCCGTCTGAATCGAAAACGCAATAAAACCTCAAATCATTCAACTACTTCTTCCAAAAATTGAGATAAAAAAAAAGCTGCTCCAGTTTCCCGAAGCAGCTTTTTCTTTGAGGTTAGTTTTGATTAGTTCACCATCAAGCGGCGAGTGGTTTTGAAACCTTCCGCTTCAACTGAATACAAGTAAACACCGGTATTCAAATTGCTAAGGTTCAATTCCAATTGGCTGGCACCTGCAGGTGTATTCGTGAATTCTTTTACCATTACTTCTTTGCCATTCAAATCCATTACACGAACTACAACATCGCTGTTCTGTTTGAAGTTAACAGGAATAGTAGTGAAATCGTTCAATGGGTTTGGATAGTTCTGACCAACAGTAAACAACTCGTTATTGAACTTATTCAATGAAGTGATTGAACCGTTGTGAATGCTGGCAGTGTCAATTTTCATGTAAACAACATCATAAGGACCAACTGCACCAGGGTTGTTGGTAGCATCATAACGACCAATAGAAGATTTCTGAAGGAAAGTCATGTGCACATAACCATCAACGTCCTTAGCAAGAGAAGCAAAGATTTGCTCTTGGTTGAAACCTAAGAATGAAGTACAGTTCAAAATTCCGCTCCAGGTATTGCCGCCATCTTTTGAGTGAACCATGTAAACATCGCGGTAGTTTTTGCTATCAGCAGAAATATCATCTTCTGTCAAAGCAGAGAAAATCAAATAAATTACACCATTGCTTGATACGGTTGCATAAGGCATGGTAGCAATTGAATGGTTACCATAACGTGCACCTGCATCATTCCAAGCAGACGCCAAGTCAAGGTCTCCGTTATTGTTTTCGTCAGGCATACCCGCAATCTCTGTTGCTTCAGATACGTCCCAACCTTCTTGCCAGTAAAGAATTGCATTTTGTCCTGGATAGTAGGTAATCGAGTTATCGTCGATGTTAGCATCCAATACGCGAGCCTTACCCCAGAAGCAATGTGCTTTACCGTTGTTATCAAGAACTACGTTAACACCACCATCGTTGGTATAGGTAGTATCAACCAAGGTTTTGTAATCATAAGCACCTACAGGGAATGAATCGATAATGGTTTTTGTCCAGGTAAGACCAGCATCAGTTGATTTCCACAATGCAAGGTCATCAGTTAACCCACCAATCAATACAGCAACATTATCACCTTTGGCATCAATGCTATAATTGTCGCCACCACCGCTGTAAACACGGTCTTTTTCATAACCAGGAAGCAGGATATTTTTTGCAACCCAAGTATTGGTGCTGAATTTGTAATGCGAAAATACTTGTGGAGTGCGGATACCATCCATAACTACGCGACCAGGTTGATTAGCCGATGAATCGGTGTATGATGCAAATACATACAAGTTATCGCCAGAAACTGCTGTTCTTGGCCATAAAACGCCAGGTAGGGATTCAACGGTATCCAGTACAACAGATGAATTCCAAGTACCACCGGTAGTTCCGGTTTTGCGGTTAAAGCGAAGACCACCGGCATTGCCCGTTCCTGCTTTAACAATATGCGACATAACAATTACTTCGTTGGTATTCGGACTGTATTCGATAGAAGGGAATCCGCAACGTTCTGGCTCAATACGGGTGCTGCTAACTGGACCCCAAGTCGTGCCATCAAAAGAATTGAATCCTGCACCACGTGTAGCATAAGGAGCAGCATCAGCACTGGTTGTCCAAGTTGCTGAAAGCTTGCCATCACTATGCAGAATCAAACGACGATAAATAGAAGCATTGGTTTGCTGGTCATTCATGGTTTCTCCAATTTTGGTGGCAAATGCTTTTTTGCCTAATGATTTGGAGGAAAACTGACTTGAACCTGCTGTCCTTGCTGGACTTGGCAATGTTAGGTCGTGAGTACGCTCAGCTTGTCTGGTAACATTCGAACCCGAAGTAATTAAAGGCTTCTGGGCAAATGCTACTGAAGACAATGCACATAATGCAACTGTGTAAATTTTCTTCATAGCGGGTTATTGGTTAAAATGATGTTTTTCCAAAAGTATAAAATTCATTGAGAAATCAAACCTGGGTTATATAAACCTTACAATTTTTGTATAAATGGCTAAACCCCTGGCTCTAAAATTCGGAATAGCATTTCCTTCATGAGCTCATCATCGCCAACTGCACTCGATTCTACTCCCTTGGATTTCAAGTCATACTCTAACAAAATGCCTATAATCCGTTCCAAATCTGCAAGTGTGTAAAAATTTAACAATCGCTCATAGTCTCTAGCCTGCCTGGGGTAAATTCCATACGAAATCATGCTTTTGCTATCCTTCACACCTGCTTGCTTCAACTGAATTCCTTTACTAAAAAAGGTATTCATCATGGCCAATGCAGGAATAATGCTGAAGTCTTTCCGAGTACTCATGTGATGATTGATAAAGAAAACCTTCCTCGCATTTTTAGAAGCCAAACTGGAAATCAATTCAAAAATGCTGAATTCCTTACTGATACCAACCTGCTTTTCAATCTCAGCTTGTGTTATCTCTTTATCACCTTCCTTGTTGAGTAAAATTTTCTCAAGCTCGTTGCTTACTCTCGATAAATCCGAACCAATAAATTCAGCCATCATAGCCGCATTTTGCTCAGAAATCTTATATCCTTTTGAGGCAACCAATTGCATAATCCATGCTGGTAATTCCTGGTCTTCGTACAATTTCCGCGACTCAAAGAATATATGTTTCTTGGCAAGTTTAGCGATGCGCAAATTCCCGTTCACCTTTTTGTTTTTATGGCAAATCACCAAAACGGTACTTGGAACAGGTTTTTCAAAGTAATGCTCCAAATCGTCCATTTTCCTCCAATTCTGAGCTTCTTTCACAATGATCACCTGCCGGTTTGCCATCATGGGAAAACGTCGCGCTGCATCAACCACCTGTCCGGGTTCTACATCTTGCGCATACAAAACGGTGAGGTTAAAGGCTTTTTCCATTTCATTCAAAGCATGTTGCTCAGCATACTCCTGAATTTGGTCAATAAAATAAGGCTCTTCTCCATGAAGCAGATAGATAGGGGCATATTTTCCTGCTTTCATGTCTTGGATGATTTTGTGGTACTCTGCTAAATTATCGCTTGCCATGCCGGCAATTTATCTTTTCCCACTAGCATTGACAAGGAACGTTGAAAACCTTTGGACATGAAAAAGGCCGCAGATGATTCTGCAGCCCTTTCTATCAAGCAAAATGAATTTTAGTGCATATCAAAAGGCCTAACTTGCCTTATCAAAGTTGAGTTCTAAGATGGGTTTAGTGGCCTCATTTTTTTGAACTTTTATTTCATCCAAAGTTTCAGGCGAAACAAGTATGAATGATTTCGGCTTTGCATTATCTCCTACCAGCCGAAACAGAATTTGTCCTTTAATAACCTGTGAACGCTGAATAAACCGGTAATTTTCATCGTATAAATTAATCATTAATCCCTCTCCGGTAAAGCTAGGCTCATTACTTTTTACCTTAACGGGCACAATCAATTCATATACTTCTTTTCCACCAATCGCCGATTCCATTTTCTTTTCAATCAGCTCTGTAGGCTGAATGCCATGTACATCCAACATGGTATGAAATGACAAATCGCCTTTCAAAAACATGAGCGGCGGAACGATCATCAATGTCCAGATATATTTCAGTACTATTTTCATGGTTTACATTACTATAACCAGAAAAGTGCCAAAACAACAAACAACTGATAATCAAACAATAAAGAAATCTATCAAGCAAAAATTAATCCCAAATTGAATCAAATTCTCATTATTGGAACTATTCCACTTCCAACAACAGGCCTTTTAGATACTCACCTTCCGGATGGTAAATATTGATTGGATGGTCCTCGGGTTGAGACAATTGCTGAAGGATGCGAACATTCCGACCGGAGTCAGCCGCTGCTGAAAACACAATTTTACGGAACAGGTCCTTGTCGACATGCTGAGAACAGCTGTAGGTGAAAATGAGTCCGCCTTTCCGTATTTTCTGAAACCCAATTAGGTTCAAATTCTTATACCCTCTTGCAGCATTGTCAACAGCCCGCGCGTGTTTGGCAAATGCCGGTGGATCTAAAATGATGATATCGTAAAAATCGGAGGCAGCACGTTTCAAAAAATCAAATACATCTTCAACATACGATTCATGCGTCCCGCCATACTGATTGAGATTAACATTGGCATCACATAAGGCAATAGCTTCTTTGGAGCTATCAACAGAATGCACCAATTCTGCTCCAGCCCGAAGTGCATACAAGCTAAATCCGCCTGAATAAGAAAAGGTATTCAACACTTTCTTACCGGCAGAATAATTCCCTACAATGCGTCTATTCTCGCGTTGATCAAGAAAAAATCCTGTTTTCTGTCCGGTTTCCACATTTACCTCCATCAACACCCCGTTCTCCTTAACCCGAATAGGCATTGGACATGCAGCATCCAACCATCTTGAACCTTGTTCTACTTGTTCGAGTAGCTGAGTATTCTGTTTGGTTTTCAAATAAATGTATTCGTAACCAAGCTCTTTGAGCCCTTCAAAAATAAAGGCTGAAATGCGTTCAGTACCTTTGATTAGGAGCTGCACAACTGCAACAGGTCCGTAAATATCAACAATGATTCCTGGAAAAAAATCACCTTCAGCATGTATCAAACGGTAACAATCGGTATGCTCAAAACGTATTAAACGCTGACGCAAGTGAAAAGCGGATTGCAATTTTGACTTCCAAAAATGGGAATCCAATGTAATTTCGTTGGCGGTAAATTCAAAAACACGGCAGGTGATTTGTGAATCAGGCGAGAAAAAACCATACCCAAGGCAATCGCCATGATTGGTTACAACCTTTACAATTTCACCGTTTTCTGCTTTAGGCAATTGCTTTACAGCTCCCGAAAACACCCACGGATGACGATTTACCAACGAGCGCTCGCGCCCACTTTTTAGAACCAGATTTTTCATGTAAGCCAACAAAGATAAGTGCCTTCAGTCGTGAAATATAGCAAGGATTTTAAACCTGCCCTTTTTAATGATTGGCGAAGGATTCTTTTATTGACCATCATTCTTCTTTGTTTTGGTTTCCATTCCAAGTCCCAACAATCTATCCTTAAAGGCTTCATAACAGATTCATTCAACCAGGGAATCCGAAGAGCGAGTATCGAAAATCTGAAATCTGGTGCCCGCACGTTTAGCAACGACAAAGGTGCATTTATGCTGACTTGCAGTGAGGGAGACACGCTCAAAATTTCCCATATTGGTTATCAATCCTTCAGAATTAGAATCAACAAAAACGATTTAGTTCATCGAATTACCATTCAACTTCAACCCATTGCTTACAATTTACCCGAAGCCCGTGTTCGCAGGAAATCAGATTCTTTGGCCCTCAGGTTTGCTCATAACATGAAATCAGATAGCTTATTGAATGATTTTAAGCGATATACTCAATTTCCGGCTAAACCAAAATTGGAGTTTAGCAATGGACTTGTCCTTGAAGGGTTAATTACCTCAATATGGTACAAGCTGAGCGATAAAGGAAAGGAAATGGAAAAACTCAAACGACTGCAAGCCCTCTACCAATTAGAAATGCGAGCTGATGAGCGATTCAGCCTGCAATTTATTCAACTGATATGTGCTTGCCCTGCTGACTCAGCCGCCATAATCCGGCAATTCTGTAAGCCTCCTTCCAGCTTTATCCTTACCAAAAGCGATTATGAATTGGCCATTTTTCTAAAATCATGTCAAACAAAATACAACGCCGTTCAACCAAATTCTTCAGGTTTACCCAAAATTGAAACTCCGGGCCTTTCCCCTACCAAATAATCTCTTTTCTTTGCAGCCAATGAATAAATGCACCCTGTTTTTTGTAGGAATCTTAGTACTGGCTTTCCGAGGTTTTTCTCAGGAAACCAAGCCAGTTCCCGGATTATTCCTAAAAGGGTTTGTCATTGGTGCCGATACAAGCAATACAATTCCTCTTGCCAATATCCTGAACAAGGTAAATGGGAAACGCTACATAAGCAATCGTTATGGTGCATTTGGGATTCAGGTTGAATTGAATGACACCCTGAGTTTTTCAGTTATTGGCTACCAAACACTTGAGTTACCCGTTCGGAAATTCATTGAAAAAGACCATCGTGAACCCATTAAGGTAAGGTTAAAACCCATTGCCTACAAACTCAAAGAGGTTGATGTAAACTACCAACGCCGTAAACGGGATAGCTTGGCAAGAGTTGGTGCAATGATTATGAAACGAAGTCCGATTCTCAACGATTACCAGCATATTGATTCGTGGATTGGCGGTAGTAGCGGCAGCATATTAACCGAATTGTTAGCCGGTGGAAACAAGAAACTTCAAGAATACCAAAAACTAAGGCACTTGATTCAATTGTACCGGGAACAAGAAGCAGTTGACGTTAAATACACAAACGATTTGATTGTTCGCGCAACAGGACTTGAAGAAAGTGTTATTCCTGAATTCAAGAAATTCTGCAATCTTCCCAATTATTTTATTTTGAATTCAAACGACTACGACTTGGTCTTGGCCATCCGCGAATGCCACAAAGAATTCCGCTTCTCCGGCAATCGCCGTGGTAGAGAAAGGCGTTCTATTAACGACTAATTCCGATTTTGACTTTTGGTTTTTGCGCAAACCTGTTTATTGGTCTATTTTGCATCCATTATTTAGAACCACATGTTAAAGGATATTCAATTTGAATCCATTGATGGCATAGGCCTTGCAATTATTCGCGAAGCTACAGAAGACGGGACTCCGGGCTGGAATGCCTACTTGGTAAATTATTCGACTAAAGAATTGGAAGGCGTATTAATTAGCTCACAAGGATGGGGCTTGATTGATGGGGAAGAAAGAAAAACCTCGCAACTCAGGCATTTTCTGGACAAAGTTGAACCACTTAGTTATCGTAAAATTGAATTAATTCCGGAAGAATTACTGCAGCTTACCAATCAATACTGGTTCAGTTGTTTTTTAGACGGTTCCGTTTATGAACATAAATTCATAGTTGAATCGGGTAGCATTGCAGAAGAAAATTGTGAAACGGTTAGCCTGATAAACAAATCAGGAATTTTGATGCAAAGCTAAACTAGCAGGTTTGTTTGATGGTTACATTGGAATTGTTGCGTAACCAACCCATAGGGCGACTTTCAATTTTCTTCAATTCAAGCAACAAAACATCCTTAACCAATAACTCTTTGCCATTCTTGAACCTAATTTTATAGGCTTCACCTGTCATGCTTGATTTGCTGGCAATCTCACTTACAAATTCGCGGGCAGTTTTTATTCTGCTACCTGCTTTTTTACGCTTCATGCGCAAATGGTCTGCTGCATCTTTGGAAGCGTATTCCGAGCCGTTACGAATAAACATTGCATTCGACTTCTCAACATAGTTAATGAGCTCGTTAATCTTTTGTTCCTCGGTAAGAGTTTGCTGCATTAACATAGGACCGCCAATCAGAAATGGGTTTCCACTGAAAAGAGGAACAAACAAAAACTGAAAGAGAATGAACAGATGTGTCATAGCGCTTTTTTTGGCAAGTTAAACGATGAACCCATCATTCCCGTACCATTCATCAAAAATTAAGCGGAAATAAAGTTAATCCTGAGGACTTTAACTTGCATTTTCTTTACTAAAAAGGAAACACCCGCTGTTTTGACGTCGAATTTGGGGAATTCCTAAACTTCATGACGGAACAGCCAGGTAAGGAGGGATCAACTTGAAATCACCAGTGAATTGAGTAGCCCCGGATTACCCAAGCTATCCAAACAATAGGTCGAAAATTGATAAAAAACAGCAACTATGCTCTGATTTTTTTGCCTAGATTGAGCTACTAAAATTTCAATCAACCTATGTCTCTACCTACTAAATCTCTTATTGGGCGATTTACCCTTGGCTTATTGTTGATTTCAGGTCTGGCTTTTTTCATCATTAGCCGCGCTAGCAACAACGATGGCATCAACTTCAATCCGGAGTTTGCCCGTTACATTTCCGGTTTTACGAGTGGAACCATTTCAAAAGCATCTGCCATTCGTATTCAATTTACCCGCAACCTTGGCGATTCCCTCAAGGATGCAAAACTTGAAAAGCTGTTCTCGTTTTCACCGGCAGTTTCAGGAACAACACGCTGGTTGGATGAAAGCACACTTGAATTTATTCCTGATAAAGCGCTTAAACCCGGCAAGTCATACGAAGTAGAATTCAAGTTGGGAAAACTTTTGATGGTGCCTGAAAACCTGGAAGAATTCAAATTTGAATTTCATGTGATCGGCACAGCCTTCTCGGTAAATAACCTATTCCTAGAATCCTCCGACAGCCGAAACATGAAACAGATGCGGGCAAAAGGCTTTATGCTTTGTTCAGACAAAGAGGACCCTGCATTGGTTGAAAAATGCATCACTGCCGAGCAACAAGGAAGAACCTTGCAGATAAAATGGGAGCATTTGGATGATAAAGTAAAGCATCGCTTTAGCATCGAAGGCATTGAACGAGGAAGTAAGAGTTCTGAGGTTGAAATAAAATGGAATGGAAAAGCCATTGATGCCGATTATGATGGCGCCGATAAACTGTATGTTCCTGCCATTGGTGAGTTCAAAGTGATTGATGTAAAAATGGAGCCCGGTGATGAAAGCTACATCTCCGTAATGTTTTCAGACCCTATTTCCTATCAACAGGACCTTAGAGGATTGGTTGAATTAAAATCAACCAATAGCAACCAGGCAATTGGTGATTTGCGATTTGCTGCTTACCACAACCAAATTCGTATCTATTTTGCAGGTGAGGCCGGCAGCAATTACCTGATTCAAATAAATCCGGGCTTAAAAAATGCAGCTGGTCACCCCTTCAATACTACCTATAGGGGTACAATAACTTATGGAACTTTGAGACCTGAAGTAAATTTTGTGGGCAAAGGGGTAATTATGCCAGCAAGCAGCAATCTGCTTATCCCCTTTGAAGCCATTGCACTAAAGGCCGTTGATGTTACGATTACCCGAATTTTTGAAAACAACGTAGCACAGTTCTTCCAAGTGAACTCCTACTCCACCAATTATGAATTGCAACGTGTTGGAAGAAAGGTGATGAAAAAGAAAATCCTGTTGGGGAAATCAAATATCATTGACCTGAGAAAAAAACACCGCTTCGCTTTAAAATTAGATGATATTATCCAACCTGAACCCGGTGCAATTTATCAGGTAAAAATTACCTTCAAAAGGGCCTATTCCATTTTGGATTGCCCCACTGATGAACAAGAGAATAGTGGTGAAGAGGAGGGTGAAAATTCAGACGACAACGCCCCGATGGAAAGCAGCTACTGGGATATGGCCGAAGAATTTGACTATTCAAACTACGATTGGGAACAACGCGACAATCCCTGCCATTCTTCCTATTATACTGCGCAGCGTTGGGCTGAAAAAAACTATTTCGCTTCCAATATCGGCTTGTTGGTGAGGAAAGGAAAAAACAACGATTACCTTATCTCCTGCAATGATATCCGAACTGCTCAACCTTTGCCGAATGTTCAGGTTGAATTAATTAATTTACAAAGGCAACGTTTAGGAATTGGAAAAACCAATGACAATGGAGAGACTACGATTCAATCTTCCGGAAAAGGATTTCTGGTCATTGCAAGTTTGGGCACTCAAAAAGCTTACCTCAAAATTGATGATGGTTCTGCACTAAGCCTAAGCCATTATGATATTGCCGGTGAAGAAATTCAAAAAGGCTTGAAAGGCTTTATTTATGCGGAACGTGGAGTTTGGCGCCCTGGAGATTCCATTTACATCAACTTGATTTTAGAAGACAAGTACAACCAAT
This sequence comes from Bacteroidia bacterium, assembly GCA_023151275.1. Classification (GTDB taxonomy): domain Bacteria; phylum Bacteroidota; class Bacteroidia; order UKL13-3; family UKL13-3; genus CAISCU01. The sequence continues at coordinate 105,339 of JAKLJI010000009.1, forward strand.
ACTCACAAACGCTTCCAGCAACCCTTGAACTGCTTGATCCTGCAGGTAGGGTTTATAAACGTTTCACAAAAACTGCTGCACTCAATGGTTTCTATGATTTGCGTACCAAAACCGATGATGAAGCCATTACCGGAAATTGGACAGCGCGTGTAAAAGTTGGAGCAGCAGTATTTAGCAAGCAATTGAAAATAGAAACAGTTGTTCCCAACCGACTTAAAATAGAATTGGATTTCCCGGGTAAATCCTTGAGCGCAGATGAATCCATTCAATTCAAACTTAAATCACGATGGCTGCATGGAGCTACTGCAAGCGGTTTACGAGCCAGTGTAGAAATGGGACTGTATCAGGTTGCAACCACATTCAACCAATTTCCGGATTTTAATTTTGAAGATAAGACACGAAGGTTTAACACCGAAACTAAAACCATTTTTGATGGCAATCTGAATGGCAATGGAGAAGCCAATATCAATTACAGCTTAAGCCTTGAAAACAATTCTGCCGGTTTGATGAATGCCAATTTCACCACCCGTGTATTTGAAGATGGTGGTGGTTACTCCATTGATAAATATGCCGTACCTTTTCACAGGTATCAGCGCTATGTGGGAGTGCGCTTACCTAGAGGCGATAAAGCACGTGGCATGTTACTTACTGATACCACTCACCGTGCTACAATTGTATTGGTTAACCGCGATGGTAACTTGGTAAAAGGAGCGCAAACGGTAAAAGCTCGTTTGTTTAAAATAAGCTGGCGTTGGTGGTGGGAAAAAGGTCCGGATGACGCGTTTATGTACAACGATTTTGAAGACCGTGAATCCTTACAAGAAGCTGAGGTTACACTAATCAACGGCAAAGGCAATTTCCCATTCCGCATCAATTATCCGGAATGGGGACGCTACCTCATCAAAATAGAAGATGGTGAAGGCCACAGTACTTCAAGTATTTTCTATTGCGATTGGCCGGGATGGGCCGGCCGCGACCAAAGAGACAATCCGGTTGAAGCCTCCATGTTGAGCTTCAATACCGACAAGAAACAATACAAAGTTGGTGATGTATGCAAGCTTAGCATTCCCGGAGCAAAAGGTGGTCGTGCCTTAATTAGTATAGAGACTGGTTCAAAGGCCGTTGCTTCGTATTGGATTTCGATGAAGGAAGGGGATAATGCCTTTAGTTTTCCGGTAACCAAAGACATGCTGCCCAATGCATTTGTGCATATCACATTGTTGCAACCTCATGCACAAGTGAAAAACGATCTTCCTATTCGCCTCTTTGGTTTGGTACCCATTGAAGTGGTTGACCCTCAAACCTTGCTTAAACCGGTTATTTCTTGTGCTGAAGTGTTCAGGCCAGGACAACAAAGTACCATTAAAGTTTCAGAAGAATTGGGAAGAGCCATGACCTATACACTAGCTATTGTTGATGAAGGATTGCTTGACCTGACACGTTACAAAACACCAGATCCTCATTCGCGCTTCTTTTCGCGAGAAGCCCTTGGTGTAAAAACCTGGGACATGTACGATTATGTAATGGGAGCATTTGGTATGGATGTGAACCGCATTCTGAGTATTGGTGGTGATGAAGGCATTAACAGAAAAGCAGCGCAAAACAAAGCCAATCGCTTTAAACCTGTTGTCGAATTTATTGGTCCATTCCATCTCGAAGCCGGCAAATCTGCAAGCCACAGCATAAAAATCGATAATTACATTGGCTCTGTTAAAGTGATGGTAGTTGCCGGTTATAAAGGTGCTTATGGCAATGCAGAAAAAGCGGTTCCGGTAAAATCGGGGGTAATGGTTCAAGCTGCGCTACCTAGAGTAATTGCCCCGGGGGAAGAGTTCCGCTTACCTGTTCAGGTTTTTGTGAATGAAGGTGGAATTAACGCTGTTGCTTTGCAAGTTAGTACCAATAACCTGATTGAATTGATTGGTGGCAATTCCAAAAACATCAACTTTTCAAAGCCCGGTGAAGACATGAGCTTCTTCAAAATTAAAGCCGGAAAACAGCTCGGTGTAGCCAAAATAATTGTTAGTGCAAGTGGCAATGGACAACGCATTTCCCAAGAAATTGAATTGGAAATTCGCAACCCAAATCCCTACCAAACCGAGGTAGTAGAAAGGCTTCTGCAAGGAGGTGAAGCTGCTGAGTTAAGCTACAAATCGAAAGGAATGCCTGGCACCAAATCTGCTGTGCTTGAGATTTCATCAATCCCGGCCATTAACCTTGAACAGCGTTTGAGATACCTCATTCAATACCCACACGGTTGCCTTGAACAAACTACATCCGCAGCCTTTGGCCAATTGTTTGTTCCGCAGCTTGCTGATTTAAATCCCGGCTTGTTGAACCAAATTGATGCCAATGTGAAGGCAGCAATTAGCAAACTAAAAAGCTTCCAACTGGGAAATGGTGGCTTTGCTTATTGGCCGGGCGAAACCCAAATCGATAACTGGGCCACTAGTTATGCCGGACATTTCCTGCTTGAAGCTCAAAACCTGGGCTATACCCTACCCTACGACATGATAGAAAAATGGTCGGCTTATCAAAATCAATTAGCCGAAGAATGGGATAAAACTTCCTATACTTATTCTGATTTGGATCAAGCGTATCGCCTATACACCCTTGCATTGGCCGGGAAAGCCAATCTATCGGCTATGAATAAATTGCGTGGCGATTCAAAACTTACCAAGCAAGCTCGTTACCGTCTGGCCTCGGCCTATTACTTGCAAGGTCAAAAAGCAACTGGAGATGAATTAATCAATGGGCTTGATGCGGGCATTGAATTGTACACCGAATTGGGCTACAATTTTGGTTCTGCTGAGCGTGACAAAGCCATGATTCTGGAAACCTATCTCATGGCAGGTCAAAAACAAAAAGCCTTCCCCGTTATGGAATCACTTGCCCGTGAATTGGGTAAAAACAACTGGATGAGCACTCAAACTACAGCCTATTCGCTAATGGCCATTGCCAAATACAGTGGAAGAACCCGCGATGGCAAAGGACTTGATTTTACCTGGACTCATGATGGCAAATCCATTCAGGAGTTTACCCAAAAATCAATGATGAGTCGTAAACTGAAACCCGATGGAAACCTAAGTCTGAGAAACAACTCCAAAGCAATGACTTATGTTCGCGTGGTTAGCAGAGGACAACTGGATATTGGCGAGGAAGAGGCTGGCGAGCGGAACCTAAAAATGGATATCAAGTATTATACCAAAACAGGTGAACCCATCGACATTAAAAACATTACGCAGGGAACCGATTTTCAGGTTTTGGTTTCCATTACCAATCCAACTGACCAATTGTTTGACCAAATGGCGCTAACCCAAGTATTCCCTGCCGGATGGGAAATTAGAAATCCACGCATGGAAGAGTTGTTGAGCACCTTTACCAAGCCTCGTTACCAAGATATTCGTGATGACAGGGTGATGAGTTACTTCGCTATTCCTGCTGGAAAAACACTTTTGTTTAAGCTTGATTTGCATGCCAGCTATCCGGGTAAATACTACCTGCCTGCAAGCAATTGTGAAGCCATGTACGATGGTCGCATTTATTCAAGAACCAAAGGTCGCTGGGTTGAGGTTAATGCCCGCTGATTTCAAGCTAAATAAAACCGAAAAGAAAAGACTGTCCTTTCTCCTGATTTGGATGGTCTTTTCTTTGTTGTTCTGGAATTTTACTACCGGTAAACTCTTTCCGGATACCTATTCCGGTGTATTGCTCGACCGGAATGGAAAATTACTTCAGGCACGCATTGCCTCCGATGGTCAATGGCGTTTCCCACCCGGAAAAAAAGTTCCGGAAGGATTTAAAACCGCATTGCTACACTTTGAAGACAAACGCTTTTATTACCATCCCGGGATAGACCCACTACGTGTGGCTAAAGCACTACTTAATCGTATTCAAGGTAAACCAACCAAAAGTGGCGCATCTACACTAAGCATGCAATTGGTGCGCATCTCACGCAGGCAAAACAGAACGCTCTATCAGAAAATAATGGAGTCTGTTTTGGCCTTGAGGCTTGAACTTGTTTGGGGAAAAGAAAAGATATTGGATACCTGGTGCAGACAGGCTCCTTTTGGAGGCAATGTGGTTGGCATTGATGCTGCTGCCTGGCGATACTTTGGTAAAGATGCATCCTTGCTAAGTCAGGCCCAATGCTGTGCTCTTGCAGTACTTCCCAATAGTCCCTCTTTGGTTAGGCCGGGAAAAAACACAAGGCTATTCCTCAAAAAGCGAAACCAGCTCTTGTACAAATTAAAACAGAAAGGCCTTTTGTCTGAATCAGATTATCAATTGGCATGTCTTGAGCCTTTGCCCGCAGAACCGCATCCTTTACCGGAAAATGCACCGCACCTGCTCACCAGTTTACTCGAAGGGAAAATACCAGCCGAGAAGGATGCGGTAAAGGGATTTTTCCAAACCAGCCTGGATGCAACACTTCAAGAAAGGTGCTTACAAAAACTTGCTATTCATTATCCGCAATGGGAAGCCAATGGCATTCTGAATGGCGCACTTTTGGTTTTGGATATTGAGAAAAATGAAGTGCTTGCTTATGTAGGCAATGTGTATCAACCCCATAAATCAGAGGCCGATTCGTATGTGGATATGATTCCTTCCATGCGAAGTCCAGGCTCAACCTTGAAGCCTGTATTGTATGCTGCCATGCAAGAAGATGGACTCCTGCTTCCACATTCCCTAGTGGCCGATATACCCACTGAAATTTCCGGCTATCAACCCAAGAACTTCGACCTAAGCCACAGCGGCGCTGTTGCAGCAGACGAGGCCCTGGCCAGGTCATTAAATATTCCCGCGGTGCGCATGTTGCAACAATACCGCTATGAACGTTTGCATAGTTTATTGAAGGAATTGGGATTAAAAGGACTTAGCAAACCGGCCGACCATTATGGACTTTCGCTTATTCTGGGAGGTGGAGAAAATTCCATGTGGCAGCTTGCCGGCATGTATGCTTCATTGGCACGAAGATTGAATCATTTTACGCGGAATAGCAGCAGGTACTTTGAAAAGGATATTGCCGCTCCAGCAGTTAGCTTGCAAGGCACGCGCAATTTAGGAGAACCTCTAAAAGAAGTAAATGGCTTGGGTGCAGGTTCAATTTATTTAATGGTGGATGCCATGAAAGAATTGATGCGACCAGGTGATGAATTGCTCTGGCAACGCTTTTCATCCTCTCGTAAGATTGCATGGAAAACGGGCACGAGCTTTGGCAATCGCGATGCATGGGCCATTGGTTTTGACTCCAAATACCTGGTGGCTGTATGGGCAGGAAATGCAGATGGCGAAGGAAAATCTGCTTTGATAGGCCTTCAAATTGCGGCTCCCCTATTATTTGATGTTTTCCGGGAATTGCCTTATGCCAATTGGTTTGTGAAACCGTATGACCAAATGCAGGAAGTTATTGCCTGTAAAAAAAGCGGATTTCTGGCCGGACCCAATTGCGAACAAAGGGATACCATCTGGGTATGTCAGGCGGGCAAGCATGCTCCGGTTTGTCCCTATCATCTAAAAATTCAACTCAGCTCCGATTTAAAATTCAGGGTAAATGCCGATTGTGAACAGCCCGGGTTACGCGTACAAAAAAACTGGTTTGTATTGCCTCCTGCTATGGAATGGTATTACAAAAATTTGGACCCAACCTACCAGGTTTTACCTCCGTTTCGGAGTGATTGCAGCAACAACGAGCAGGTAAAAAATATGGATTTAATTTATCCAAAAAATGGCTCAACCATTTACCTACCGAGAAATTTGGACGGTAAAAAACAAAAGGTAGTCTTACAAGCCGCACATCGCAGAAACAGCTCCAAAATCTATTGGAACTTAAATGGCGATTTCATTGGAGAAACCCGGGAAATTCATCAATTGGCCATTCAACCCGAAGCAGGCACTTACCACCTGGTATTGGTTGATGAATTTGGGGAACGCCTGGAGAAATGGATTACGATTGCATCCCAATGATGATTCTACTTGTTAAGAAACAAGAAGCGTAATAAACGACAACGTCTATTTATAGAAAATTTAAACAACCCACTTGTTTCCCATACAGGAAACCTTTAACTTTGTAAACGACTATAAAATGAAGCCGAATTTTGAAATAGAATTATTAGCTGAAGCAATTGATTTCCTTGAAAATTTAGATTCCAAGTCAAGGGAAAAGATTTACTACAATTTAAAAAAATCTCAGTTCGTAAACGACAATGAGCTTTTGAAGAAAGTAAATGAAATCATTTGGGAATTCAGGACCCTATACAACAATAAAGCTTACAGATTATTTGCATTTTGGGATAAAAAAGACAACAAGGATACCTTTGTAATCGCTACGCATGGGATACTAAAAAAGACGCAAAAAACACCTCAAAAAGAAATTAAAAAAGCTGAAGAAATTAGGAAACAATACCTCGAACACAAAAAGAAATAGCCATGTCTGATAAATTCAAAACAGTTTCACTTGACACTCTGCTTGACAAGCATATTGGTAAAATTGGAAGCGCAAAACGTGACCAATTTGAAAATGAATTACGAATTGACCTCCTGGGACAAGCCATAAAAAACGCCCGACAGGAACGCAATTTAACCCAGGAACAACTCGGCGAACTTGTAGGCGTTCAAAAAGCACAAATCTCCAAAATTGAAAACAGTGTAAAAAATGCACGCTTTGAAACCATACTAAAAGTTTTCGAAGCTTTGGGTGCTAAAGTAAGCTTTCATGTTGAGCTCGCGTAGATTATTACGGCTCCAAACAAATCTGTAAAATCTAGGGAAACTTGATATAGGAAATTACGCGCGGAGTCTTGACTTTAAATAGATTTTTTTTTCTATCAAACTTGTTGTTGCAGTAACGCTAAATGCTGCAAATTGAATATAATCCGGATTATGCATTTGAACTTCGTCATGAGGGCCAAAAGGCCAATGAAATTGGCTTTTCACGAGCATGGCATAATGCACTGTTATGGTGAATGAGAGAAACTAAGTTTACGCCCAATTTCAAAGGCATTTTGGGCAGTAATTTCAACCACCTACATCCCTTTTGATTTGAAAACGCAGGCTTAGGGATGGACGCGGATAGCCTTTTGGTGGAGCGGCTTGCGGATTTGTGCGCGTGCCGGCGACCCCGGAAGCCCGGCAAAGCCACAAAAGCCGCTGCCGATACATCCAAAAGCTAGCAGCAACAGCCCGGCCTGCCAATTGCCGCCACTTATTACCCAAGAAATGGAATTATTATTTTTACGATTCTTCGTTTTGAAAACGGCATGGCGGCATTGCAGGCAAGCCACAAAATTTATTATGAATTACCCGATTGGTCTTTTCGTTTGGCAGCCTTCAACAAGCTTATAAATCCGAAACTGCCCAAACCTAAAATGAGTAAATACATGTATTTTTCTTTGAGGTAAAAATCAATGGCCAAATAGCCTGCAGCTACCAAAAAAAGTAACAACTTAATTAATTTTTCTTGAGAATACGATTTACTCAATCGGGGAACTAGTTTATACATCACAAATACAAGCGCTGCAATTGCGGCAAGAATTAACAATACCTGCTTCATTTTTTAAGGCCCATTAATTTGCAGAATTTGTGAAAAATTTCAGTGTTCTCGTAAATTCCCGAAAACAACTCCGCTCCCGGTCCATAGGCAAATACAGGAACCATAACACCCGAATGTCCACCTGTTGAATAATGCACCTTGAAGGTGGATTTATTTTCTTTATTTTCAATTAAACTTAATCCACCTGTTTCATGGTCGGCAGTTACCACCACCAATGTATTTCCATCTCGAATGGCCTCGTCGAGCACCTGATTAATTACCTCATTAAAATCAATTAATTCGGCTTTCATGTACTCGAAAAGATTGTCGTGTCCACCCCAATCAATTTGAGAGCCTTCAACCATGAGGAAATAATTTTTCTTTTTATTATCGAGAAGCAAATTGCTTTGTGCAAGTCGCGTTGCCTTGGCCAGAAAATCGCCTCGGCCCTGTTGCATGGTTTTCATGCCATTTGAATCGCAGACGTAAATCAGTTTGGGAGCGGCAACTGTTTGCAGTTCTGTATTGGCTATGCACGTAAATCCCTTGGTCTGAAGTTCAGCAAACAAATCGCGTTTATCGGCACGGTTTTTAAAAAACTTGATACCACCACCTATGGCCACATCGCAGGTACCACGACTCAGAAAATCGGCAATGGCATCTTCTGATTTGCGGGAAGGAACATGGGCATAAAAGGAAGCCGGAGTTGCATGGGTAACACTTGAGGTTGCAACCACACCGGTTCGCCATCCAAGTGGCTTTATTAATTCAAATAGATTGGGCGATTCCTTGCCAAGACTATCCACACCAATGGCTCCATTGAATGTTTTTTTGCCAATGGAGAAAACGGTTGCTCCTGCCCCGCTATCGGTTACCCAATTGTCTGATGATGCCGTTTTTGACAAACCAATTACCGGAAAACGTTCAAAGGCATTTCTTCCGGTATAATGCGCCATTGCTCCAGATATCTGGGTAAGTCCCATACCATCGCCAATTAAAAACACAATGCGCTTGGGCTGCTTGGGCTTTGCCACAGTTGCTCCTAATAAGCAAGCGGCGGCAAGAAAGAGAATCCACTTTTTTTGCATACTGCAAATCAACAAAAAATAGAGACAATCTGAGGATTGTGGGTATTAAGCTTTTGCAATGCCCTAAAATACAAGATTCCAAAGAGCAGCAATAGCCGGCTGATAGAACCAGCAAAACTAAAAATTTAGTTGGGGCTACCTAGCCCCTCGCATTTTGCGATTAACCTCCTTTTCCTATTTTCGCTGCAAATTTTTTACCAATGAACTACGAATTTATTTTGGTTGACGAACAAGCTCAACCCCATATTGCCCTAATCCGCCTGAATCGTCCCAAAGAACTGAACGCCTTGAACCTGCAATTGATGCTGGAATTGAAAAGTGCCTTGCAGTCGCTCGACCAAAACGATGCGGTGCGTTGCATTATCATCACCGGAAATGAACAGGCCTTTGCTGCCGGTGCCGACATCAAACAAATGGAATCGCGTACTCCTGTCGACCTCATCAAAATTGACCAATTTGAAACCTGGGATCAAATTCGTAAAACCTCTAAACCGGTTATTGCCGCTGTTTCCGGATTTGCATTGGGTGGTGGCTGCGAACTGGCCATGCTTTGCGATATGATTGTAGCCTCAGAATCGGCCAAGTTTGGACAACCAGAAATAAAAATTGGTATAATGCCCGGAGCAGGCGGAACCCAACGCCTTACACGTGCTGTTGGCAAAGCATTGGCCATGGAAATGGTGCTTACCGGAAAATTTATCTCGGCCCAGGAAGCCCATGCAGCCGGACTTATCAACCGCGTTGTGCCCGATGAACTTTACCTAGACGAAGCCTTTAAACTGGCCAAAGAAGTCGCAGCCATGAGTCCAATCTCCATCCGTTTGGCCAAAGAAAGTGTGCTCAAAGCCTTTGAAACCGGCTTGCAGGAAGGATTATTTTTTGAGCGTAAAAACTTTTACCTCACATTTACGTCTGAAGATCAGAAGGAAGGCATGAAAGCCTTCATCGAAAAACGTAAACCTGATTTCAAAGGTGTCTAATCTGCCCGAAAACCCAAAACACATATCCATTGCGGAGTTCAGCTACGAACTGCCCGATGAAAACATAGCTCGCTATCCGCTTGCACAACGCGATGCCAGCAAACTGCTTTACTACAAAAAGGGAAACATTGAACACCATAGCTTCAAAAACCTTCCCGAGCTATTGCCTCAAAATTCCTGTTTGGTATTTAATGATACCCGGGTAATTCATGCCCGCATGATTTTCAGGAAAGAAAGCGGGGCCTTTATCGAAATCTTTATTCTGGACCCTGCCCAGCCTGCCAATTATTACGACTGCTTCCACCAGCACCAAAGCTGCACCTGGAATTGCATGGTTGGAAACCTGAAACGCTGGAAAGGCGATATCCTGAAGCGGGATTTGCACATCAACGGACAAGCCCTGGAATTGGAAGCTCAGTTGATAGAACGCAACGAAGAAGGCGCCAGGGTGCAATTTAGCTGGACAGGAAATTTCCCCTTTTCGGAAGTACTTGAACAAGCAGGCACCTTACCCATTCCACCCTATTTAAACCGCGAAACCGAATCGAGCGATGAGCAAAACTACCAAACCATATTTGCCCGCAACGAAGGCTCGGTAGCCGCACCCACAGCCGGACTGCACTTTACCCCGGCGGTAATGGAATCGCTTGCCAGGAAAGGGCATAGTACCCGCGAAATCACCCTGCATGTTGGAGCAGGAACCTTTAAACCGGTAAGCGCACCTACACTTCAGGGACATGCCATGCACGAAGAAACGCTCATGATTCACCTGGATGTGGTGGATGAATTGTGCAAGCGACTCGAAAACAAACAGCCCATTATTGCAGTAGGAACAACCAGCTGCCGAAGTCTGGAAAGCCTGTATTGGCATGCACTTCGCGTAGAAATGGGATTAACCGCCATCGACGATTTTCATGTACGCCAGTGGGATCCTTACGAGTTAATTCCCGCATTGCCCGCCGATATGGTGCTAAAGAACCTAAGCAAACGCCTGCGCAAGCGCGGACAAACAGGCATAGCAGGAAAAACAGGCTTGCTTATTGCACCGCCTTACCAATACAAAATCATCACCGGACTCATCACCAATTTCCACCAACCCCAAAGCACACTCTTGCTATTGGTAGCCGCATTGGTAGGCAAAAATTGGAAAACCATTTACCAGGAAGCCCTTCACAACAAGTACCGCTTTTTGAGTTATGGCGATAGCAGTTTATTGCTTCCCTAAGAAACCAAATAAACAAATTCTTAAAATTCTTGCTTAGGTGGGCGAGCCTGCCCGGGAAAATTTTTCACTCATTCGAAATTGAGAGCGGGCAGGCCGGGCCATCCACTCCTAGTCCTCGCCTGAATAAAGCACTGCTGTAAGCGGGATGCAAGAGCTTCCTTTGGTCGCTTTGCCCCCGCAACAGCAGCAGCTTTCTCAGTCTGTGGGCTATCCGTTGCTGTCCCTTTCGCAAAGGGGCGTTGCCCATACCAAAAACAAAACCTATGCACAAGGCTCCAAACCTCATTCTGTACCTAAAGGCAGGGTAAAGGTTGCGGCTCCTTATCTTATACCCCTTATTTTGTTCCTAAAGGCATATGGAATGCAATTCAATTTCACCTTGGGTAATCCTCCAGAAAAACTACTCGGTAATCGTTTTATTAGGGTCTGAGATTGAACAATCTACTTTATTAAAAATCGTTTTTAAACCTTAATAAAGGTTTATCGACGATGAGCCACTCGCAAATACAGAAGTTGCGCACTATAAAAATATCACGCAATGGCAAACCGAAATCTTCTCAGTCATAGTGTAGGACAAAACAAATCCTGGATTCAAATAAAACCAGAAGCCTAAGTTGATGGACTTTCCTCCCGAATTAGGGATATCAAAGGAGAGGCTTATCATAAAGAAACCGGCTGAAGAGTGCCGTATGAAAAAAAAGCCCGCCAACACTTAAGAACCCAATTGGCTAATTTAGAGGTAGTAATCCAAAGCGAAAAACAAGTAATTGAAACCGTACAAGAGGAATTGCCTGGCAAGCTTGAATTAGGAGAAGATGAGAAAACAGCGGTTTGGAAGTTAATCGAAAAACCTACACTTAACAAGTATAGTCAAAACGCCATAAAGTATGTTGATTTACTCTGCCTGATTGCGGCTTAATGAACACATTCAATTGCGCAATGATGATATCAACCTTGAACCCAGATTATGCAATAGCACATCGTAATGAAGGCCCAAAGGCCAAAGAAATTGGCAGTTTAGTGAGCACGGCATAATTCTCTTTTATGGTGCCTGAGCGTAACTGAGTTCAGGCCCAATTTCACAGGCATTCTGGGCAATAATAAATGGACTGTTTCCTATTCCGGGTTGTACAAAAAGAAATATTTATACATTCGGGTAAAGGGAAAAAAGACAGAATCACTATCTTAGCAGATAGGATGACTACCCAGTTTAAAACCTATTTAAAGGAATATAAGCCTAAGTATTGGCCTATTGAAGGAGTTGAAGGTGGAACCTATGCTGCAAGAAACGTACAGGCCATACTTCGGAAAGCGATAAAAGACACAGGAATAAACCCCTTGGCAACGACTCATACCTTAAGACCTAGTTTCGCCACCCAGCTCCTGAAAAAAGGCACAGCTATCCGGTACATACAAGAGTTGCTAGGACATAGCTCCATTAAAACTACCGAAATATGCACCCCTATCACCCACAAAGGAGGCAAGAAGATCCAAAGCCCATTGGATCAAATGGATTGCGCATCTAGGCAAATAGACGCAACTGAGTTGCGCAAATAAATAAGTTAGCGGTCAGGCTATGACGACCACCAAACAAAATGACACGGACAAAAAAAATCATAATCGCAGGACTAACATTAACGACAATAACAATATTGACAATGGGACTATTTAGTTTTTTCAAAAAATCATCTGAACAAGTAAACACTTCAACTAACCCGTATAAAGACACTGCGACAAATCAAATCTACAATTTGTTGTTCTGCGACAAACTTGATTTGTATAAAGCAAATTCAAAAGAGCCAAATCCTTATCCGTGGGACATTTTATTCTCTGAATCAAGCTCAGGAACAGACTTGCAAAAGGTAATTGATGACAGCACTTCTGAATCAAGAATGAAAGTTTTGGCATATAACAGACAACTCGCAATTGGACATAAACCAAGCAAGAAAGAACTACTTGCTGTAATTGTAGAAGTTGGACTTGATAATGGACTTGATGTTTTGGCTTCATTTAGTGATGGAACTGCACGTTACATTAATCAGACAGAAAAAATAATAATTTGGGAAACGACAGACGAGAAGTCAAATGAACTAACCAAAGATTTATTTTTAAAAAGTCAAAACATCGTTAATCAAATTGGTGCTTGGGATAAACCAAGACGTCCTGCACCAACAAAAGGAAATGTGAGAATTACATTTCTAGCATCAGACGGACTTTATTTTGGTGAAGGACCAATTGACGTTTTATTTAACGACCCATTGGCAAGTCCAGCATTGACATCAGCGACTAACTTAATGAAATATTTAACCGAAAAATCATTAGAAACAAAATGACAACGATGGACAGAAAAGAAGCCCGAACCGCTAATCGAGTAACGCCGGGGAATTTCACCCCAACGTTCTCACAGAACCGTGCTTGAACCTCTCTATTCACACAGCTTGCCTCGTCCTTTGACGAGGGCTCTTCAGTAATGTCTTTACCTTTTTAAGAATAACGCTTCCTAGTGAATGGATAGCAAAACCAAGTTGTTTGTTGCCAGTGTGCAAATAAGTTGGGCTTTTCCTTCCACTTTCGCCTGAGCCAAGTGATAGCAGCACCTGTAAACTTCTTGTACTTTTTCTTGCACCACTTTACCAACCTAAAGTTAATGTGAGCATAAATCTCAAGCATGCTGCTATGCGCAAACTTCCCAAAATAGACTATCCAACCCCTTACTTTTTCATTTAGTAAGTCGGCCAATTGCTCTATCTTTTGGGTTCGCCTGTGTAGCTTTTCATACTTCAATTGCAGCATCATTCGCTTGCGTGCCTTGGGGGCTACGCTTGCCTGATACAGCAATTTCATGCCCGCATCTTTTCCCTTCACCTTTACCATTTCTTTGCTGAACCGATGACCAAGAAAATCAAAACTACTTCCATAGCTCATGTTTCTTGTTTGACCCTTGCGGGTTTCGGTCTGAACCAATTTGCTTTTCTCAGGATGTAATTCCAGTCCGCAAGTTTCAAAGCGCTCCCCCACTATCTTCATCACAAACTTTGCTGCATCCTCACTTAC